>NZ_NGVS01000033.1 GCF_002777975.1 Shewanella carassii | reverse complement strand
TTCATCGAGTTAAATCGTTTTGTCGATTTCTCAATGCCTGTGAGTGTCCACACAGATTGCTTGATAGATTGTTAAAGAGCAAAAGAAGCCAGCCAAGCATTTCAACTTAAAGCATACAATGCTTGAATCTTTGACTTCCAGACCCTGTCGCGGGTCAGTGGTTGCGCATTATAGGGAGCCTGAATTTTTGCGCAACCCCTAAAAGGCGATTTTTCTTATCAAAGTCTCTGAGTGATTACTATTACACCAAGAAGTCCAATAATCCGCCAAATTAGGCCAGTGATGCCAAATATTTAGGTACATCGGCAATGCTATCCAGCACTACGCTCGCCTCATCCATGGCTTCCTGAGTCACCTCTTTACCACTTCTGACCAGGATCCGCACCGGGATCCCCGCAGCTTTGGCGGCGCGCATATCATCGGCCTTGTCACCAACCATTACACTGGCGGCAAGTTCCAGCTTAAGGAAACTGGCTGCACTGTTGATCATTCCGGCCTTAGGTTTACGGCAGTCACAATCCTGCTTGTATTCACCTATGCCTTTCTCGGGGTGGTGCGGGCAGTAATAGATACCATCGAGATCCACGCCCTTGTCGGCAAAGTTCCAATCCATCCATTCGGTCAGACTGGCAAACTGCTCTTCGCTGTATAGTCCACGGGCAATACCTGACTGATTAGTCACCACCACCAACTTATAGCCTTGCTGCTTCAACGCCAGGCAAGCATCGAAGACGCCTTCGATATATTCAAAATCATCTATCTGGTGCACATAGCCGTGATCGACATTGATTACACCATCTCTATCCAAAAAAACCGCTCGGTTCACTGTTTGCCTCCCAGAAAGCGAATGGCGATATTATTTCATTCATTGCAACAAAATGCACTGCGGGAACAGACTTATGTTGTGAGCTTTATGGCAGAGGGGGAGAAAACCCCGGCCCTTGAGGTCCGGGGTGGTGTTTGGCCTAGATGTTTAATGCACTGCCGCTAAGGGAGAGGCTAGACTTCCGGGCTCAGCATGACCATTCAAACGGGTCGTAGTCTGCGAGCACTCTGGCATATTCAGGACTCAGGCCATCGGTAGAAAAGTAATATCCCTTGCCATCGCGGCCTATGTCATAACGTATGTCGTCATACTCCGGCATCGCCAGCAACTGTTGTCGCAACGCCTGCTGCGCTTCGACATCTAGGTTATAAGGGGGATAGCACAAAACCGAAGCCTCGAGCACAGCAGTATGACGGCAACTGGCTTCGCGTATCTGCTGCGCCAGGGTCGCTACCACTTCACCCCGTTGCAATGCCAACCAGCGGTTAGCATAACTGTCCACCATGTGGCGATCTGAATAGAAGAAGTGTTCACCATCCGATAAACGCATCTTCAGATCCCTATATTCAGGCGCCAGGATCAAGCTGATGTACTCTTGCACGGCATCCACAATCTTTTCCGTGTCCTTCCCTGCCACAGCCAACAACTGCGGCAGGGAAACCAGACGTCCGTGCTGGCTGAATAGCCGGATAAAATCCACCAGTTCCAGCATGGCTTACCCCGGCAACAGGCCACGAGCCTCTAGTGCATCGGCCGCGTAACCCAGGCCAAATTTCTCCAGGGTTGACCTCAGCGGTGCCCCGGTTTGCCTGTCCCAACCAAAATCGTCATAGAACATATCCAACGCCTTTTGAATATCGTCTCTGTCCATCTTAATGGTGCCTTCATCGCCGAAGGCCTTGTCGGGATCCATGTCGTAAACCCAATCGCAGAGCACATCGTGCTCATTGCGCATATTGATCTCATTCATTTGGATCATGGTCAGCGCACGGTGCAGATGCAGTACCCGCTCGGCCATAAAGTCGAGCTCAGTCTCGGTCACAACTTTTCCTGTAACCAGAGAGAACATTTGGGATTCTATGGTGCTATCTCCGCGATAGTTGCGATTCTTGTCCGGCGAAGCCAGCAAGGGGAACATCCAGTTACAGAGAGTCAATGAGTCGTGCAGCACGTTTTTCACCAAAGACCACTTGGCAAACCTGACCTTGGCCGGGTTGATTGGGGTGTACCACTTCACCTTATCGAAGGCCCCTTCGCCCCAGAACTCGGCGGCTATGGTTTCGATCATGTCCTGAGGCAAGCCGCAGTTAACAATATTGATATGGGAGTGACACTGGGCATCGCGGTTGAACACCATATTGATCAGAGTGCCCACCTGCCCTGCTGTCTCACTGGCATGATGCACGGCAGCGTTAGTCTTCTTATTGAAAATTTTCACCGAGGATTCTTTGTGAATATCCCAATAACCAAGATCCGGGTTACGCCCATCCAGTTTCCAGCGTTCAATCAGATCCGACATGCCATCGGCCATATGGGCAATTTCCCCTTCGCGGTAGGCTATGCGGCGGTAAAAATCGATAAGGAACGCCGGATCTTTCTTGTCCCACAGATCCCAAGGGATGCTGTCAAACTCCTCCTTGGGCAACAGATATTGGAACATATCGTGCTTTTTAAGGAACTTGAACAGATGCGAAATCAGGCCATAGTTACACCAGATGCCGTAATCATCGATCAGATGTCCCCCCAAAGCCCCGGTCATCGCGTGCTCTTCCGAACCTTTCTTAGTATCCATCAGATACTGGGGCGCCAGGAATCCCATACAAACGTTGGAAATATGCTCGCTCTTGCGACCATACTTCTGCTTCAGTTCAGGCACCTTAAGTTCACAAAAACAGCGAATGGGGCAAGCATGACAACCACCGGTACGCTTCATCCACTTGTTGGCATACTCTTCACCGAAGTACATCTCGGCCATTGAGGTGCGGAACCCCACCTTATTACGTTCATTCCAAGGTACCTCACCCAGCTCAATCTGTTGATCCGACTGCCCCCATTTAAGCCCAGGCCGCGCCTTCCAGCGACTGATGCCATTGGAATACTCGGCCCAAGACTGCGGAGTAGATGGCACAACCCCTTGGTTATTGGCGCCTATAATCCCCAAAATATGGTCATCGAGCCGACGCATATTGGCATTATCGGCGGCAATGGCCACAGCCCCTGTACCTATGATGCCTATCCCTTTGAAGTTCTTTGACCCGAGCACGGCGCCATGACCTCCGGCTGAGTGTCCCCCCTGAGTCATAATTACAGACAAGGGCACCTGGTTTTCCCCCGCCTGACCTATGGCCGCCACTTGGGCATTGGGGCCCATCATTTCGGCAATCATGGCGTGGGTATCAAAAATCCCCTTGCCCCAAAGCGCAGCGGCTGACTCTAACGTGACTTTGCCATCTTCTACTCTGAGCCATACCGGCGCGGCGGCGCGGCCTTCAATGGCGATGGCATCAAATCCGGCATATTTCATTGCCGGTGAAAAGTGACCACCGAAATGACCATCGGAGATCAGATGATCTTTAATCACCGGGCTGCGGGAAGTAATAGTAGTGCGACCAGTACAGATCACCCCTGAACCGGTTAGCGGACCGGCTGAGAATACAATAATATTTTCAGGATCTGTGGCCTTGATATTATCTTTATGGCCATCCCAAAGGATCTTGTAGCCTATCCCCATACCACCTATATAGTCATGATATTTATTTGTTGATTCTGTCGTAATATTGCCGGTTGTTAAATTAACCCTTAATACTTTACCAGCCCATCCGCCAAGTTTATCTGTCATTTTCAATTACCTCATTAACCGATCAGGCCAGTATATTTTTCATATTGTTCGAGCGCGGCTTCCGCCTGTTCCCAGGTATAAAATTTAATCGCACCTGTCGGACAAACCTGGGCACAGGCCGGCTCGCCCTGACACAGGTCGCATTTCACGGCTTTCATTTTGCTGCGTACGACTTTAATCACCTGTTGCGGGCATTTATCGGCGCAATAACCGCAACCGACACAGCGCTTTTCATCTATCACCTTAGCGCCGGTTTCCGGATGAGTTGAAATAGCCTGCTGCGGACAGACCTCAGTACAAACTTCACAATGACGACAGGTGGCGGGCACCACTGTGCGATCGCCGCATTCCCCTCGCTGCTCTGTGTAATTGAATTGCACACCATGAGGCCCATAGTTCATGTTGTGTTCGACCTTGACCCTTGCCAGGGTTGGGCTGCAATCGCCTTCATGGTTCCAGCCACAGGCGATTTCACAGCGACGGCAACTGACGCAGATAACCGGATTAACCACCATCAAGCCACCGGGTAACACCTCAACCTTTTCATCGCTGGCATCGTCACTGCCACAACCGGTAAGAAAGCTGATGAGCGTTCCACCATAGACAGTACCTACGGCTGCTCCCATACTCCCTTTCAGCATTCCTCGTCTGGTAATCATATTGCGTTCCTTAATTAGTTTAAGAAATATTATTTAAATATGCATACACCAAATGCCCGACGATTCATGCTAATTAAACTAGGACATTTTTTCTTAACTCGGGTCACATTTACTCACGAACAAGCAAAGTAATCTCAGTAACTAGAATTATCATCAAATATTAAACTTTCACTTTTCTTAAAAAGGAAAAATACAATTTAGATCGAGACAGCGCTTATCAGTTATAAATGGTTCAGATTGACAATAGCCATAGACAAAAAACTCAAAAGAAATAAATTAATCCTTGCATACATTCCTAATTAGACATCCCGACAGAATCTAAAACATAAAGGAATGGGAAATGATGAAATTCAAGCCTAAAAACGCCTGGTGGAAACTATCTCCACTGGTGGTTTGCTTATTGGCAGCATGTTCCGATGGTGATGACGGCCAAGTGGGTCCACCGGGTGAGGTAGGGATCAATATTGCCAAAGCCAAATCACTGCAAGCCAATATCGAAGCCGTAACCATAGATGAGCAGACCCGGGTTTCGGTCGACTTCTTCTTAAGCGATGCCAACGGCGTTGCCGTAACCGGACTGGAACAACTGGAGCAGGTATCCACCTTGGCCATGGGCATAGCCAAGCTGGGCAGTGCTCAACCCATGTACGGAGATACAATGCCTGCAACGGGACGCTATGAGATAAACCGGGCTCCCCAATGGATAAGCTATATCAATAAACTGGTTGAGCCCGGAAATGGTGCCACAACCCAAGCTTCGACGCAGTGGCAAGCCGGGATTGAGAGTGACTGTAAACTCGACTGCCTACAGAGCCTGGGACAGGGGCGTTACCGCTATCAATTCAACAAGGCGCTCAATCAATACCCAAGCTTTGAAGGGCTCGATACCCACTACGAAAGTGACAAGACTCACAGGGTCTATCTGGAGCTCAAGCCCGCTGCGGACAGCTCACCGAGCAGCATGCTGATCAACAGTGTCTATGACTTTATTCCGGCAACCGGCCAAGCCGCCGCTGCCGAAGACAGCCGGGTATTGATAGATCAGCAGCAGGCCTGCTATCGCTGCCACGGCAGTGACAGGGATAACAGTGAGGCGCGTTTGTTGATGCACGGCAGCAAGCGTTTTGCCTTTGAAGGCTGCGTCATGTGTCACACCAGTTACTCGGGCGACCCAGAAACCGGCTCGGCGCTTGATATGGCGACCCTGACTCACAAAATTCACCAAGGCGAGTATAAGGTCGTTGGCTATCAGGGCCATGAATATGACTACAGCCAATTGCACTATCCCGGTGATATCAAGGATTGTAACAGCTGTCATATTCCCGATGCCGCGCCGCAGGCCAGCCAATACTTTATTCCCGGCAATAACAGCTGCCTGAGCTGCCACAGTAAGGATGCCCCGGATGACTGGAATGGCAGCGCCAGTGCGTTATTCCACGATAGAGAACTCTTCCCCAGAGGCTGGCAACAGAGCTGCTCAGGCTGCCATCCGGATGCCAGCAACCCAGAGGGCGCGGGTAAAATCCACCTGAGCCTTGGCAGGACAAGCAAACTCATCAAACAGGAGTATGCCTTTGCGCTTTCCTCCGCCGCTATCGATGGCGACAAGCTGAGTATCAGCCTGGATTTTCGCAGCCAAGGCCGCCTGCCGGCAGACGATCCGGCCATAGAGTCATTGTGGTTAACGGTCAGTGGCGATCCCGAACCTGCCAATCGTCCGCTCAACAATGGTCAGCGCAAGATTTGGAATTTGGCCAACCCTGGGGATGACGTCACCCTGGCCATGCAGGGGCACAGCCTCAGCGCCGCCATAGGCCCGCTTCAAGCAGCGGACTTTGGCGAGCCGGACAAGACTCAAGTTCGGGCAAAACTGGTTGTCTGTGCCGATCCCGCGACAGGTTTTGCTGTGGCTTGTGATACAAGCGAGACCCGCATCGAGGTGATTGCCGATAACCCCTTGTCACTCACAGGCTCTGCGGCAAGCAATAAAGCCCTTGCCGATGAGGTTGCCTGCCGGCGCTGTCATGACAGCGACATGCAGCAGCGGGTTGTCAGCGCTCATACTCTGGCGAGCCGCTTCCAGCCGGGCAATGACAGCTGCGGCAGTTGTCATGCGCCTCAAGGAGCTACGGCCCTGACCGACAAGAGCTGCAACGACTGCCACAATAATGGCACTAACATGTACCTGAATGCCGGGCTGAAACACACTCCTGGCATGGATCAAATAAAAGCGATCCGTACCCTGAACAACAGTCTGAACTACAGGGAAATGGTGCATTCGCTGCACAGTGGTACCCGCACTGTGGCCGGAATGGGCGCCGACAGAGAGGCGGCCACCTATCCGAAACCGGCCAGTGACTGCCGCGCCTGCCATATCAAGGGCCAGCTTACGCTGGATGGCCTGAGTCAGAGCGCCTCCGTGTTGGTTGCCACTCCCGGCGCAACCGAGAAAGGCCAAATCGCCGAGTATTCTCCCACGGTTGCAACCTGTGGTGGCTGTCATATCCAAGTGGAAAAATGGGCCAGCCATGCCGAAGCCTTCGGAGGCGTATTCCAAAAGGATGCCAGCGGCGGACCTGTGTATCAGAGCGGCAGCGAGAGCTGCGCCGTTTGTCACGCCGAGGGGCGTAATAACGGCGTCGACATAGTACATGGTATCAAGGATTGACCTACTCACTCTCATCGGTAAAAACGGCGCCTCGGCGCCGTTTATCTCTCTGCCGCTTGTGGTGACAAGTACCACAATGGCCTAGATGAAGCCCTACAAAGATGGAGCCCCAAAGGTAATGCAAATAGTTTTTTTCTGCCAAAAGCCGCTTCATAACGACACAGGTTATCGGGCCAACACTCCAACACGCACCATATCCAAAACACAGAACCCAGGGAATTCCCAGGGGTGGCCATATGGGTTTTTCTTTATTTATCCTCGTGTTCAATGTAGTCTTATTCGGCTCAGTAGCGAATAACCTAAGCAAGACAGGAGCCATGAGCCACACAAAGCCCATAGTTCATAAAACGCGCACCCAAGTTGTAGTCGAAGTGCTGCGAGAGAAAATTCTTTCAGGTGAAATCTCGGCTGGCACGCCTCTACGACAGAGCGCCCTCGCGGAAGAGATGCACGTGAGCCGCATTCCGATCAGAGAAGCGCTACTGCAACTGGAAGCCGAAGGGCTGGTGAAGTTTGAAGCCCATAAGGGCGCCACAACCACCGAATTATCGGTGGAACAAGTCAGAGAGTTATTTGAACTCAGAGCACTGATTGAAACTGATCTTCTTGCCAAAGCTATTCCAAACCTGCAGGATGAAGATCTGCGTCAGGCCGAAGCCGTACTGGACAAACTGGAATCTGCCTTTAGACAGGATAATGCCGTGGGAAGTTGGAGTGAACTCAACACTGAGTTTCACACGCGTTTGTACCAGGCCGCCAACCGGCCCCACACCATGGAAGTCGTACATGGTCTGAACACCAACTGTGATCGATATATCCGCTTACAGTTATTGCTGACCGGGGCAATTCCCAGAGCCGAACAGGAGCACAGGGAGTTACTGCAATTATGTCGGCAAAGAAAAATAGATGAGGCCGTGGTCCTGCTGAGGGCCCACATACTGCACGCTGCCAGTACCATTCGCGAATTGGTAGCCCAACAGGTGAGCTGAAAATCACGACCCTTTTCAAGCAATAGCGCTTTAGTTGTCCAAAAGACAGAACTGGTTTCTGTCTTTTAATTTTGAGAGTAAATTCAATGCAGTACGCCACTATTACCGGCTGGGGAAAGTGCGTTCCCCCCGCCGTTCTAACCAACCATGATCTGGCCACCTTTATCGATACCTCCGATGAATGGATTAAACCCAGAACCGGGATTAGCCAACGTCATATCAGTCACGTCAACACCTCGGAATTGGCCACAGTAGCCGCCCAACATGCACTGGCCGCAGCGGGTATCGAAGGCAGTGAACTGGATATGATTATCCTGGCAACCGCCAGCCCGGACACCCTGATCCCCAACATAGCCTCAACAGTACAAGCCAATGTCGGCGCCACCTGTGCCGCCTTTGATATCAACGCCGCCTGCAGTGGTTTCCTCTACGGGGTTGGCTTAGCGACCGCCCAAATCAAGAGTGGTCAATGCAAGAAAGTCCTGGTGATAGGTGCCGAACGGCTGAGCTTCTACCTCGACTGGTCAAGAAGGGAGACCGCTGTACTGTTCGGTGACGGTGCCGGTGCCGTGGTACTGGAGGCCACAGATACTCCATCTGGCGTACTGGGCTATGAACTCAACAATGATCCCGAAGGCCGCGATATTCTCAAAGCAGGCTTCGGTACAGGCATGGATAGATTTGTTGCCGAGTCACTGGACTTCTACATCCAATTCGATGGCCAGGAAATCTTCAAACGCGCCATCAACGGCATGGGTAAACTCAGCGCCCAGGTGTTGGAGAAGTGTGGTCTGGACAAGGAAGAGGTCGATTGGGTTATCCCCCATCAGGCCAACGAGAGGATCATCGACACTCTGGTACACAGAATGAAGATCCCCAAAGAGAAGGCCTTCGTCAACATTGCCAACTATGGCAACACTTCAGCAGCCACCATTCCTATTGCCATCTGTGATGCGTTGGAAAAAGGCATGATCAAGCCAGGACAACATATTCTTTCCTGTGCCTTTGGTGCCGGCCTCACCAGCGCCGCCTTGCTGCTGAAATGGGGTGATAGAGTCACGCCGCTGAAGCAGAGCGATGCCAGCCTGCCGCCATGCGATCAGACAGGTATTGAGCTGGTAAAACGCGCGGTAGACTATTTCTGCCATCGCGATAAAGCCTGAGCCGAATGACCTGTTTAAAAAAACGGTGCTGTGAGCACCGTTTTTTATTGTTATTGTCTACACGACTTTGACCTCTGCCGTTTTCAATCTCGGGCATCAGGCCGAAACCGGCCATACGGGCACCATCTTGCTGCCGTGCTCGGCGACAATCGCCATGATCCCCAGCTGCAACTCCTCGGCGACTTCCTGATAAACCGGTAAACTGGTGGTGCCGACATAGGCCAGTACATTCAACTCGAGTCCGGCGTTGCCAAAGCCCTTGAAGGTGACCCGCATCGGTGACTCATCCACCTTCTCATGCTGCTTTAGCAAGGCTTTGATATCATTGATGATCGCCTGCAGCTGTTTGGCATCTGTACTGTAATCGAGACGTATATCTGTCTTAAAACGGATTTTCTCCCGCTCTGAAATATTCTCTATCTCCATTTCGGCCAACTTGGCGTTGGGCATATGAATAACAGAGCGATCCAAGGTTCTGATGCGGGTACAGCGTAGGCCTATCTCCTCCACTGTGCCGCGAACGCCGCCGAAATTACCGATATTGCCAACCTTGATGGGCGCGGCCGAATAGAGAGTGATGGTGCCAATCAGGTTTTCTATCGACTGCTTCGACGCCAAGGCGATTGCCAGCCCCCCGATACCCATCCCGGCCAGTATAGTGCCAGCATTAAATCCCAGGTGCTCAAGCCATAATAAAGTCGCCAAGCTGAGCAGAGCCACCCGCAGAAAATTCCCAAGGGGACGCAACAAGGAGGCCGCCTGTTTGTTGCCCTTGGCTATCCAGCGTTCCCTAAGACTGCTCTGTGCCAGTCCCACCAGCGCCCATATCAACCAAACCGTGGCCAGAATAAAGAAAAAGCCTGTGTTGATTATCTCCTGCATCGCAGCGCTCAAGGTACTGTTGGCAAGCATGGCCCTATCGAGTGCCACAGCGGCAAAGAACCTGAGTGGGCCGCGAATAAAGGCACCCAATTCAGCCTTAAGCGGGTGTGATGAACGTGAAAGCGGCCATTGCAACAACCAGGTCACAGGTACCACGAATAAGAATGCCAGCGCCAGATAGGCCAGCATCATGGCCCATTCCCAAAGATTCAAGGTAAACAGGCGTCCTTCAGGAATGTGCTCGATAAACCACTCCACCACGGGGCCATAGCCCAAGGCCTGGTATAGTTTTGGAAGCTTGGCAACCGTGGCATTGGAAACCTTCCACAGACTGCCGTATTCAGAGCTCGGCACCCGCTGCAATAGGAGCTGATAGGCCTTGTTTTCGGCTTCCAAACGGGCAAATCCCTCCCGATAGGCGGGCAGCTTGTCGTCGGTTTTGCCCTCCGGGGTATCATCCAGCTCTTGCGGGTTGAGCCAGAGATTACGCTCGATAATCGCCAGCAACTGCCTGGCATAGAGCGGCCCCTGCTCCGCTGTCATGCCGGTGGGAAGAAAACGCAGATCCAGATACTCGGCCGCGGTTTGGTAATCCCCCTCTCTGGCGTATTGCATAAAGCCCTGCAGGGCGCCTCTGGGGGTATCCCTGAACAAGGGGTCGCGATACTCATAAGCCGCTGCAGCACTTTGCTCGCTTGGCGTTTCCGGTGCAGGTTCAGCCGCCGGACATAACCCAGGCCAGAGCAACAGAATAAATAATCCTATGCCAATCAACACTCTATTCATTAACGCGCTCCTTGCCACTATAAGATAAGGTACCAATCCATCCGGTGTAAGCACTTCAAGCTGTGTTCAAGCCAGAGTGCGCCAGGGGGTTATTGGCACCTTCAACAAAAAAGACTAGCAGAAACAAGTAGTTCCGGATATATCGGCTCAGTATTTATACTGCTTGACTTATAGCCAACTGTCGATATAATTGCCGGCGATATTAAGGTACCCTCAGCTCGTCCCATCTCGCTCCAGGCCGCTTAAGTAAATCCGTTCAGTTAACAATTCCTGAGTTTAATTGAAATGTCACACAGCTGTGGTGAACTCTGTGCTGCGGCGATGGTCTGATGTTCTGCTGACACCCGGAGTGTCTTTTTGCACTTCAGTCTGTCGGGGGCTTGATAAAGGCTGACAAACTGGGTACATTCAATAGTCAACCAACGCATCTTTCGCAATAAATGCTAAGGATTTTCTATAGTTAAGATTGTATACGCCAATATCGGCGCTAACAGAAAATAAGGAGTGTGGCCTATGTCATACAAAGTAAACGGACATGAAATCGCAGTAAGTTTTCCTGTAGATTCAATTTCCATCAACAAAAACTCTATCGCCTTTACCGACAGCAAAGGCAAGAAGAAGCAAACCTTCTCAAAGCGCACAGAAACCCTCAAGTTTATGAAGTGGTTGCTGAGCGCCAATAAGTAAGACTGTCGAAATGCCCACTCGATACCCCTATCCTCTCACTGTATCGAGCGCTCAGGCAGATTGGACTGTTATCCAGCAGCAATCGGGTAAAACATCACATTTGGTCAAGGCCTTTTCCCGTGATCCCGGGAAGCAGCCTGACCAAATGGCGATAAACAGGTAAATCAAGCGCCAGATCATTTTCCAACCCTTCCACTTGAATTAAGCTGATGCTTAACAAACTCATCTGTCGGTGTTGTCTTGAATCAATCCATCACAGCAGCTAAAAGCAGAGTGACTAAACCCGGATCCATTAAACCGAATACCACGGAAGCGATGCGCTCATTGCTTAGCGAGATCCGGCGCTGTATTCCACTGGACTTGCCGGAAGCCAGCCTATGCGGCGGGAAATGCCTGGGTTGCTCCAAGAAAATACTGGAGATGTTGGACACTGAGGTATGCTTTTGGGAGTCCCGTCTCGATGACGAAGTGCCTGGGCTTGCCGATCTCAAATCCTTGCAGCGCTTGGCTGAGCGCACTCATAAGATCCTCAAGCGTAACCAGCTGGTCTGAATCAGCCGTATTTACGCCCGTATCTGGGAAGCATGGACTCATTACCAAGGAGCCCCCCCTGATGCAGATACAATACCTGGCAGTCGCCCTCACATCGCAAGAAGTCGAGCAACACTTGCCAGCCGAGCGGATCGTACAAGAGCTCAAAGCGGATACCGCTTTGCTCCAGCTCTTGCCAAAGTTGGTAAAACTCGGGGTAACACTTGCCAAAATGATACTTACGCTCGGGTGTAACAATAGTTGGATGCAATGCCTCATCGGGCGATAACTCAAGCAACTGGGTCTTGAGGTAACTGTCTCCGCCGACCACGGCGCAGGTCAGCACTTCAATATCAGCCTGTTGCTCACAAAAATACTTCTGTAGAAACAGTGCCGTTGTACCAGTCCCCGATGGCAGAAACAGCTTGAGGTTATGGGCAGCCTGTTGCTGCTGCCACTGTAAAATCTCGGTGCCCAACTGAGCCACGCCGTATTCGGCATAACTACAGCGGCCCCCTTCGGGAACGAACAGGCTGTGCTCGCACTCAGGTACAATATGCTGCCTGACAAAGTTCTCCAGAGTCATGCCGGTCATCAACTCGGCGTTGGGCGTATTCTTTACGGCTATCACCCGTGCACCCAATTCCAACGCGGCGCGATAGTTACCCAGGGGGCGCTGCTGCAACCAGTCCGGCAGGTGATCCACATAAAAGTCCAGCTGCCAACCTTTGAGTTTGGCCAGCGCCGCCATAGAGTAGAGTGAGTTGGCCTGGGCCGAACCATAACCTATCAGGCGCTTGATACCGGGAAAGTCATGGTCGAGGAAATAACGGAACTTGCGCGCCTTATTCCCACTGAAACTGGGATGAAGTAGATCATCGCGCTTGATAAACAGCTGATGTCCCCGAAACTCAAAGGCTTGAACCGGGGTTTTATCCAGTTTGAAATCGGCTAAAGACATGGCACTGGCGATATATTTCAAGGCTAAGGTGTGCAAGGGATAGCTATTGTATGTGTTTGCCGCCAAGGAGGACAGGATTCAGGCCACAAATCCTCACAGGCACCATGGCTTTATGCCGACTAAGTGATGGCTTGGTGGCTAATCCATTGCGGCTTCACTCTATGATGATTATCGCCACTTATTGGTATAAACCACCAATCGCCGCCATCCGCCCAGGCACACAAATAGAAATATCCAATATTATTCAACAGGTTATAATTATGGCATACTTCTGGCTATTAATCGAAATATCCCCAAGCTTTACAGCAAAACTATGTGGCTGAACCGCCATTTAAAGGAGCACTCAATGGCTATTTTGCGTCTTATTTTTAATATTGCCTGGTTTATTCTTGGCGGCTTTGTCATGGGACTGGCCTGGTGGTTTGTCGGCTTGCTCTGTTTTATCAGTATCATAGGTATCCCATTCGGCCGCGCCTGTTTTGTCATAGGTGAACTGGCATTCTGGCCCTTCGGTCAGGAACATATCAGCCGCGACAGGCTCTCTGGCCGCGAAGATTTGGGCACCGGCGCCCTGGGTATGGTCGGTAACATCATCTGGTTCCTGCTGTTCGGAATTTGGCTGGCGATAGGCCACCTGACCCACGCCCTGGCCTGCTTTGTCACCATCATAGGCATACCTTTTGGCATTCAGCATCTGAAGCTGGCCTTGCTCTCTTTAACACCTATAGGCAAGACAGTGGTCGCCTCCCATTAACCACAAAGCCCAGGTCGGATATCTGACTCGATTTTGACCTGGGCTCAAACTTTCCCCAGACAAGTCTAGGGCATTTGTCGACTCAAGCGCTGCACCAACTCCAGCAATAACTCAGGCCTATCCAGCGCCACATCATGACCGCAGCGGCAAAAAGGAATCGGCTTTTGCCGATATTTAGCTGCCAGGCGAACGCTGCACTTGGGCGAAACCAGGCGATCATCACAGCCATAAACAATTGTTGCCGGCACCCGCAAGTTAGCCGGAGAGCGAAAGCGGGCCGAGGCAACAATTTGTCGCAGGCCATTGGCGAGTGTGGTTTTGGCCTCAAGCGCCAGTTGGCTCCAGTGACGACACAGAGACTTATCTTTGGCATGGGCAAGACTGGTAAGCGCAAGAATCGTCGCCTCGCGCCATTGAATGCCCTCGCCTTTGACTCTAGCGCACAAGGCTCGCAGCAGGGCTTGCAGCCGAAATCTCTGATACCAAGGAGAAAGATCGGCGGCGCTGCTGTTGAGCAATAAAAGCCCCTCAATCTGAAATTCCTTTTGGCAGCCATCTTCAACGTCATTTTTCCCGCCAAGTGCCATGGCCACCATGGCGCCCATGGAGATAGCCAATATTCGGCATTTAGCCACCTTGCGCCGCAGCAGTTCATCTGCAACAAAGTCGGCATAATCCTGAATATCCCAGGGACTGGTATCCGCCACCCTATCGCCATTTCCCGGCAGATCGATGAGCTCCACCCGAAACCCCGCCGCCAGCAGATTATCGGCAAAGGCCTGCCAATGACGTTTATCGCGCATCAGACCACGGATCAGCACCCAGGTTTGCTGCTCAGTCATGACTTGGTTTCTCCGCCGCTTGTGGATACCAAAAGTTTCGTGCCTGATAGTCCAGGTGATGCCGATGAAGTTCAGGCAGTTGTTCCAGTACCTGAGCATACCCCACATCGAGCAAGAACTGCATCAGGGTAAAGTGACGCCGTAAAATACGCTGTAGCCTGTGCTGCTTTTGAGGGTTGAAATAACCGGAGAAGCGCAGCAATTGCCTGGGATTCTTTTTAACCCAGGCCCAGGAGCCCATTTCCAGCGTTAAAGGTAGGAAAGGCACTTGGGGGTTACCACTGACCAAATAATCCCAAATATCGCCGTGGGTGCGATAGAAGCAGCTTTGAGGCGCAATATGATAGTGACAATGATGGGGGTAGCTCATTTCGAACAACTGCTTTAAATGATACACCTCCCCCAGGCGGGCAAAAGGCGTGTCCTTACAGGCAAAGGGAAACCAGATATGGTCCACCAGGCCAAAACCTGAGTGAGCATCGAGCACAATCAAGCTGCTGCCGCGGGCCATAAGATCATTACTGTAGTCAATAATCGCCCGGGTCTCGGCTTCCAGCTGATTGCTGCGGCCCCGATACCAGGGAAGATGGCGGGAAAACCGTTGACCGCCGACCATAAAAGTCACTGAGCCGCGGGCATCTATGGGAGCATTGCGCATCAAATCGACCCCATTGCCATTGGCGCGAGTTCCCCTGATAAGGCCGATGGGATTCAACACAGGTACAAACGCCAGCCGTATCTGAGTTAACATCAACTGCAGATGCTTATCCCAACTGCAGCGGGTCAACAAGCTGCCAAGAAGCGCCAGTATCACCTGGCTGCCGATACGCTCTACCCCGTGAACACCGCCGACGAACAGCACTGTGGGCACCCTGGAATTTGGGTTCCCCAGCTCCAGCGCCCGTACATCGTGCGTCTTCCCGGCAAAGCCGACTTGGGCCAAAGACCTGGCATTCAAGTGTTGCTGGTATTTATGCTCCAACTCGGCAAGCAGTTCAAGCTCATAGGCACTTTCTGTCACAGACACGTCCATCTGGGGTAAAGTGCTCAATTTAGCCGCCTTGGATGACAACTCAATGATACTTTAAGTGTTGCTCCAATATACTCTTGGCATCAATTCGAGCCAGCCCCTGGTCGAAAATATCCCGCCAGCGTTGTCCCTCTTCGGAATTTCGAAAAGCCACCAGCAAGCCCTTGCTGGCCAGCAATTGCCGATTCAGTTTAAGCTTACCCTCCAACTCCTCCATCCCCTGTTGCCGCAACAGGTAACGATAGACATTGGCATCGATCACCACGGCATCAATTCTGGCGGCCGCCAATTTGCGAAGGTTTTGTTCATCGGAATTAGCCAGCTCGAAGGGTTGCCGGCCTGAGTCCATGGCCCGATCTAGGCTCTCGGTATTAACATAGCCCTTTACCACTCCGAGATTGTAACGCTGCAAGTCCTGCAACTGTTGCCAGCTCACTGGCCGCTGGGCTTGCTCCACCAGTGCCAATTGACTGAAGCCTAACGGCTTAGAAAAAATAAACTTGTCACTTTGATGATAATACTCGGGAAAGTAACCAAGATAGGGTGAACCAGGCATGCCCGCCAACTTCACTGCCCGGCTCCAGGGGTAGAAATTAATTTTGAGTTCATGGCCCATGGCGGCGAGTGCCGCCTTGACCACGGCAACACAGGCTCCCTGCTGTTGCAGCATTTGACCACTGTAGGGAGGCCAATTAAGCGAGCTCAGTTGCAGAGTCTCGGCACGTGCAGAAGAAATGCCACAATAAAGCAGCAATAAGAGAACGAGCAGCGCAGACCGGTCGAAAAAGGTGATAGCTGTTCTTGCCATAATCTTACTCCGTTTGCCAAGGCCAATCCCACAAGCATTCAGAACGTTAACAGAGTATAGCTTGTCGATATCAGACACCCCTTACCCTTAATATGCGTTGCTGCGAGCATAAAAACGCAACCTGTCGCACATTTTAGAGTTTAATTGTGATGGTGAGTGAAAATCAGGAAAAAGTTGATTCGAGCAAGATAGCTAAATTCAGTGGCTAAAACCGCGGCGATCATCACAAAAAAACCATCTAAATCAACGATAGAGCCAATCGATATTAACATCTGTCAAAGCTGCTCACCGCTCACTATGATGGACCAATAACCACACACATAGTAAGTCTATTAGAGGTGATAGCAATGAGATATCAAGCACTGGTCATGGCTGTAACGGCAGCCCTCGGGATGACTGCGGCTCAGGCGGCTGAGCCTATCGAAATTATCAAGCCGGTGAAAATCACCGAGCCGGAAAAAGTCGAACTCGGAAAAATGCTTTACTTCGAACCCAGATTATCAAAGTCCGGGTTTATCTCCTGTAATTCATGTCACAATCTTTCCATGGGAGGGGTAGATGCCCTGCCAACCTCTATCGGTCATGCCTGGCAAGAAGGTCCTATCAACTCGCCTACCGTATTGAACGCCGATTATATGCTGGCACAGTTCTGGGATGGCCGCGCCAAAGATCTCAAGGAACAGGCCGCAGGTCCAATAGCCAACCCCAAGGAGATGGGATTTACTCATGAACTGGCGTCCGAAACCGTTGCCTCCATGCCGGCTTACCGCGCCCGCTTCAAGCAGGTTTACGGCTCTGAAGAGGTCAACATCGACAGGATAACAGATGCAATTGCCGCCTTTGAAAAGACATTGGTGACCCCCAACAGTCCCTTTGACAAGTATCTGGAAGGGGACAAAAATGCCATCAGCGCCGAAGCCAAAGCCGGTTATCAACTGTTCAAGGACAAAGGCTGTGTCGCTTGCCACAATGGTCCGGCGGTCGGTGGCACCATGTATATGAAGATGGGACTTATCAAGCCTTTCCACACGGATAACCCTGCTGAAGGCCGCAAGGCAGTAACGGGTAAGGAAGCCGACAAGATGGTGTTCAAGGTGCCGACACTGCGTAATATTGAACTCACCTACCCCTACTTCCATGACGGCAGTGTTTGGGAGCTGGAGGAGGCGGTCAACACCATGTCGGATATCCAGTTGGGTCAGAAGCTGACCGAGAAAGAAACCCAAGAGATGGTGGCCTTCCTCAAGTCGCTGACCGGCGAACAGCCCAAGGTTGAAATGCCCATTCTGCCGCCATCCAACAAAGACACCCCTAGACCGATTCCTTTCGGCAAGTAATTCATGACCATAAAGAAGCGCCGCAATGCGGCGCTTCTCTTTTACTGTTGCGGTTTAAATGACTCAAGCGTTGATATCCCGGTGCAGCTCTTCATACATCAGCTCACGCATGCGGAACTTCTGGATTTTGCCGGTGACCGTCATAGGGTATTGTTCAACAAACTTGATATAACGCGGCACCTTGAAATAAGCCACCTTCTCGGTCAGGAAGTGACGGATTTCATCTTCAGTGACGGTACTGCCGGGACGTATCTTGATCCAGGCGCACACCTCTTCACCGTATTTTTCACTCTGTACCCCGAATACTGCAGCATCTTGAATTTCACTATGGGTGTAGAGTTTCTCTTCAATCTCCCGTGGATAGATGTTCTCACCGCCCCGGATAATCATGTCTTTGATGCGACCGACTATCTGTACATATCCTTCGCTGTCCATCACTCCGAGATCGCCCGAATGCAGCCAGCCTTCTTTATCTATGGTAGCTTGGGTTTTGGCCGGATCGTTCCAGTAACCCTGCATCACACAATAACCTCGGCTACAGACTTCCCCCGGCTGCCCTACAGGTACAATCTCACCGAATTCATCAATGATCTTCACCTCGGTATGGGGCAGTGCCCGGCCAACGGTAGTGACTTGTTTCTCGAATGAAGATTCCACCTCTGTCATGTTATTGATCGGGCTGCATTCCGTTTGGCCGTAAGCGATAACGACTTCTGTCATATGCATCAGCTTATGCACCCGTTTCATCAACTCCTCAGGACAGGTGGCGCCGGCCATCACCCCGGTGCGCAAACTGCTGAGGTCATACTCCTGGAAATTGGCCAGCTCCAATTCGGCGATAAACATGGTCGGCACCCCATGCAGTCCGGTGCAGCGCTCCTGCTCGACCACCTTGAGGGTAGTAGTAGGGTCAAAGGCATCGGATGGGAATACGGCCGTGGCGCCTTTGGCCAGACACACCAGATTCCCCAGCACCATGCCAAAACAGTGATACAGGGGCACGGGAATACAAAGCTTATCATCCGGGCCAAAGCCCATGGCGTCGGCCACCAGCATGCCGTTGTTGAGAATATTATGGTGGGTCAGAGTGGCGCCTTTGGGGTTACCCGTGGTGCCTGAGGTGAACTGGATGTTAATGGCCTCATGGGGCGATAGACGCTCACCTATGCCTTTGAGATCGGCATATTCCGCCTCAGAGCCCATGGCACATACCTCGGGGAAATTCAGCATGCCCGGCGTCTTGTCACTGCCGGTGCGAATAACGCAGCGCAGTTCCGGCAGACGACTGGACACCAGCTTACCAGGCTCGGCATCACTGAGCTCCGGCGCCAACTCATTCAGCATCGCTAGGTAATCGCTGGACTTAAACTTATCGTGAGTGATCAGAGCCTTACAGCCCACATTGGTAAGTGCATATTCCAGCTCTTCCGGGCGATAAGCCGGGTTGATGCACACCATGATGGCGCCAATTCTGGCGGTGGCAAACTGAGTCAGACACCACTCGATATTATTAGGCGACCAGATCCCGACCCTGTCCCCGGGGCCGATACCCAGTGCCAACAGGCCTGTGGCCAACTTATCTATCTCTTCAAGATAGCGCGCATAACTCCAGCGCAATTGCTGATGATGCATCACCACAGCTGTATTGTCCGGATAGCGGTTGCAGATATCCTGCAAATACTGACCTATGGTCTTGTCTATCAAGGGAGTATTACTGTGCCCCAGATAACGGCTCTGTGACAGAGGTAAATCATTGAGTTGCTTGCTTGTCTTGTTGGCAGACATCTAAGCCTCCGTGCGTTGTTTTATCGTTATAGGAAGAGTCTGTCACCCTGAGCCGGCGGCCCTCCCCTCACAGTGTGAAGCCATATTGACAGCGTCTGAAAAGCATCAAAAACAGCGGCAATGATCGGCTTTCACTGCGGCCTGGGCGCAGGGTTCATAACGACTCTAACGAATGGCGCATTGGAATAACAAGCAAGGAAACCGGCTTTTAGACTAAAGAATAATGGCTCAAAAACCATCAGGGCCCCCAAAGGAGCCCTGAATAAAAAGCCTGCCGATGACGGGATCATGGCCGCAAAATGCACGGTAACAGCGACCGAATATCCTCAGGCCGCCTTTTGCAATTGCTGCATTCTTTCCAGTAAGGCCAACATGACCCCCTGACGGCGCATGTTCTGCAGGACACCCGGGCTGAAACGCTCTAAGCGCACCATGGCACTGAGCAGCAAGCGGCATTCATACAAGGAAGCATCGGCGATATATTCAGGCCTGTCGACCATATGGCTGTTTTGGTACCAATCGTCCCAACTAAACTCGTTGAGTAGCATGCCTTGGCGCTTCATTTCAGCAACAAATTTGTGGACTGTCGCGGGGTCGTAATCCTGTTCCCCGCGGGCAAAATCATGGCGATAGGTTTGATAATCAGCAGTTGAAGCTGTCAGGCTGAGTGTGGCCATAGGCGACTCCTAATCTTTTACATCGATTATCACAATAATGCATAATCTACCAATCTAATGAAGTCAGTCTGCCCTTGCCTTGCTGAATAAGTGCTTAACAGGCTGGTAAGCTTTCCTGGTAAAAACACTCAAGGAGTGCCAGCATGAAGTACTGGTTGATGAAATCCGAACCCGATGAATTCAGCATCGACGATCTACAGCGGGTCAAGGTGGAACCCTGGTGCGGGATCCGCAATTATCAGGCTCGCAACTTTATTCGCGATGAACTGCAAATCGGCGACGCCATTTTGTTCTATCATTCCAGTTGCAAAACGCCGGGCGTGGTGGGCACAGCCAGAGTCGTCGGAGAGGCCAAAGCCGATACCACGGCCTGGGATCCGGAATCACCCTACTTTGATCCCAAGTCGAGCCCAGAGTCACCGCGCTGGTTCCAGCTGGATATCGGCTTTGAACGGCAGTTTGCCAAAACAGTCAGCCTGAAAGAGATCAAGGCAGACTCGCAGCTCGAACATATGTATCTGGTACAAAAAGGGGCCAGACTGAGCGTGCAACCGGTCACAGAGCAGGAATGGCAACGTATTCTTCTACTCGCAGGAGAGAAACTATGACAAACAAACTATCCAAAGCCTTGGTAGCAATCAGCCTGGGTGCCCTGCTGGCCAGTCCGGCCGTTTTGGCCAAGCAGGATAAAGACCACAAAGATTTACCCCCTGGCCTGCAAAAGAAAGCCGCCCGGGGTGAACCTTTGCCTCCGGGTTGGCAAAAGCGCTATCACAGGGGCGATATCCTTGATAATGATATCTATGCCCGCGGCCGAGTGGTTGTGCCGCTGGGCAATGATGGCCTGATAACGGTCGACATAGAAGGCACACTGTTCAAGCTGCACGACAAGACCCGCAGGATCATTGAGATCCTGGAACACTGATGCCGTTATCAAAGCCCTGAGTTCAAAAGCAAAAAGCCATGGTGGAAACCATGGCTTTTTTGTTTGTCGGCAAAATAGGTTAAGCGCTTGACTGCTTTTCTTGACTGCCTTTCTTCGCTGCTATCTTTACCTTAATCTTTACTGCTACCTTTGCCGGTCATTTTGCCAATAGCGCTTCAGCGCCCATCCAGCATACGGCCAATTCCGCCAAGCACTGAGCCCTCGCCCCGGTCACTGCCACCGGCGGAAGGCGCATGGGCAATGATCCTGTCGGCCATACGGGAAAACGGTAAGCTCTGCAGCCACACTGTGCCATGGCCTGAAAGTGTCGCCAGAAATAAACCTTCACCACCAAACACCATGGACTTGAGAGAGCCGGCCCTCTCTATGTCGTAATCGATACCCTTGGTAAAGCCCACCAGACAGCCGGTATCCACTCTCAGGGTTTCGCCCTTGAGCTCTTTACGGATCAAGGTGCCACCTGCGTGAATAAAGGCCATGCCATCACCCTTGAGGCTCTGCAAAATAAAGCCTTCACCGCCGAAGAAACCGGTTCCCAGGCGCTTATTGAATCTCATGGTCACCTGGGTACCCATAGCCGCGGCCAGGAAACTGTCTTTCTGCAAAATGAGTTCACCGCCGACCTCATCGAGATCGATTGCCAGAATAGTGCCGGGATAAGGTGCGGCGAACGACACCCGGCGTTTGCCCTGGCCCTGATTGCTGAAATGGGTCATAAACAGGCTTTCACCTGTCAGCATACGTTTACCGGCCCCCATCAACTTGCCGAAAAAGCCCGAATCCGGCTCTGAACCATCGCCCATGCGCGCTTCAAAACTGATCCCTTCCTCCATGTAAGTCATGGCGCCGGCCTCGGCGATCACTGTTTCACCGGGATCCAGCTCCACCTCAACCAGCTGCATGCTCTCACCCTTGATCTCATAATCCACTTCATGGCTGTTCTTGCTCATTGAAACTCCCCCTCAATGGTTTAGGGTCTGAATGACCTGGCACTCAGTCTATGACATAAAATGTCAAAACAGCAAGTGAGGAGGCGGATGTAATTTGAGTAAAAAGTAACAGAATGCTTCAACCCAGACCGCTGGCGTTATCCCCTTGAAAGCGCTCAAACTCCTCCAGAATCAGCTCGGTAAACAGCCTTCCTGCACGGCCAAGGGGTCGCTCCAGCGTCGACACCAACTGAGGAATAAAACGAAAACGGCTGCCGCCGACAAAGTCCAGCTCACATAAATCACCACAAGCCAGCTCTTCGGTTATCAGGAAATCCGGCATCCAGCCAAAACCCAGGCCCTTGAGCAAGGCGTTCTTTTTCATGATAAAACCGGAGAGATAAAAGACCTTGTCGCCACCAAACTGCAGCTCATCGCGCTGGCTCTTGACCGGTGATGAGTCTTCGATGGTGAGCTCCACATGTTGCTGCAATTCGGACAGGGTTATGCCGCGGCGCGAAGTCAAGGGGTGGTCTTTACCTGCCACCAACACACTGGTGATGGCAGGCAGGGGCTTGGGGTGGTAACTGGGGCCGCTGCGATAGTCTTTTACCAACATAAGATCGGCGCTGTCGCGCTCAAACCTGTGTTGTACCCCACCGAGAAACTCCATATTAAGCTGGATTTTGGTCGGGATCTTATGCTCTGTCATGCGCTTGAGGGCAGTCATAATAGGCTCCATCGGCAAGGCGCCGTCTATCACCAGCTCCAACCTGGGCTCCCAACCCTCACTGAAACGACTGGCCAGATGTTCTATATTGCCAAGATGCGCCAGCAAGCGTTGTCCCTCGGCTAAAATAACCCGCCCTTCGTGAGTCAGCTCGGCCCGGTATTGATTACGGTCAAGTAGATTAACGCCAAGATATTGTTCCAGTTTCTTTATCTGATAACTGACCGCCGACTGCGCCTTGTGCAGACGCTCTGCCGCCTTGGCAAAACTGCCCTCTTCCACCACCACCTTAAGCACATTGAAGGCGTCGATATCGATACGCAAGGTTTACACTCCCGTAAATTCAACAAGACAATCAAATTTTTAGATTGAGTATGCCGAATAATTATTCTTTTTTTTGTACAAGCACGCAACTAAATTGAAAGATAGATCACAAAAACGGCTCATTTGCGCTGCTAGCGACCGGCAATTCCGACAGACAAGAGCGCAAAGAGAACAAGAATAACAACAGTGGCCGCCGAAGGTTCCCAACGAAGGTTAACAGCAAGCGCCACCAAGGAAGAGTCAGATGCCATTTTATGTAAAACAGGGGCAGGTTCCCAACAAGCGCCATATCGCATTTGAGAAGCAATCCGGTGAACTCTACCGTGAAGAGCTGTTTTCAACCCATGGCTTTTCCAATATCTATTCCAACAAGTACCACCACAATATGCCTACCAAGGCGTTAACCGTTGAGCCCTTTGAGCTCAGCCATGGTGAAGTGTGGCAGGACTCCCTGGTACAGAACTATAAACTGGACAGCAAACAGGCCGATAGGCAGGGGCACTTCTTCTGTGCCCGCAACAAGATTTTCTTCAATCAGGATCTGGCGATTTATACTGCCAGAGTCACCGAGGATACCGAGCTGTTCTACCGCAATGCCTACGCCGACGAGGTGGTATTTGTCCACGAGGGTGAAGGCGAGCTCTTAAGTGAATACGGCAAGCTCAAGGTGCAAAAGTGGGACTATCTGGTGATCCCCCGCGGCACCACCTATCAGTTGAAATTCAAGGACTACACTAATGTTCGCCTGTTGGTGATCGAGTCCTTCTCCATGGTGGAGATCCCCAAACACTTTCGCAATGACTATGGCCAGTTGCTGGAGTCGGCGCCCTATTGCGAGCGGGATATCCGGGTACCCGAACTGACAGAGGCCAGGGTCGAGCAAGGGGAATTCCCACTGGTCAGCAAGTTTGGCGACAAGTATCAGCTGACTCAGCTGGAATGGCATCCTTTTGATCTGGTGGGTTGGGACGGTTTTGTCTACCCCTGGGCCTTCAACATCACAGAGTACGCGCCCAAGGTAGGCAAGATTCACCTGCCCCCCTCGGATCATCTGGTGTTTACCGCCCACAACTTTGTTATCTGCAACTTTGTTCCCAGACCTTACGACTTCCATCCCAAGGCTATCCCGGCACCTTACTACCACAACAATATCGACAGCGACGAGGTGCTCTACTATGTGGATGGCGACTTTATGAGCCGCACCGGCATAGAAGCCGGTTACCTGACACTGCATCAAAAAGGCGTGCCTCATGGGCCGCAGCCCGGGCGCACCGAAGCCTCCATCGGCAAGAAAGACACCTATGAATACGCCGTTATGGTGGATACCTTTGCCCCGCTGCAGTTAACCACCCATGTGCAGAGCTGCATGAGTACAGATTACAACCGCTCCTGGCTCGAACGCTGAGCCCGGACCCGAATATCCAGCAAGGCCATCAGAGAATGGCCGCAAGCAACATCATTGAAGAGGACATAGAAATGGCAAGCGAAAAGAATCCACTGGGACTGCTCGGTATCGAATTCACCGAGTTTGCAACCCCGGACAGTGATTTCATGCACCAGGTCTTTATCGACTTTGGTTTCTCCATGCTGAAAAAAGCCAAGGACAGGGAGATTTTCTACTACAAGCAGAATGACATTAACTTTCTGCTCAACAAGGAGCGTCAAGGCTTCAGCGCCGAATTTGCCAAGCACCATGGCCCGGCCATCTGCTCCATGGGTTGGCGGGTAGAAGATGCCAACTATGCCTTGCAACTGGCGGTATCCCGCGGCGCCCGCCCGGCAGATCAGGCCCACACTGATCTGCCCTACCCGGCAATCTATGGTATAGGCGACAGCCTGATTTACTTCATCGACCGTTTCGGCGAGCAGAATAATATCTACAAGACAGACTTTGTCGACCTGCCTGCCCCTGTGATAGTCCCTGAAAAAGGCTTTATGGAAGTGGATCACCTGACCAACAATGTCCACAAGGGTACTATGGAACAATGGTCTGATTTCTATAAGGATATCTTCGGATTCACCGAAGTGCGTTACTTCGATATCAGCGGCGTACAAACCGCCTTGGTCTCCTACGCCCTGCGCTCTCCCGATGGCAGCTTCTGTATCCCCATCAATGAGGGCAAGGGTGACGACAAAAACCAGATTGATGAGTACCTGCGCGAATATAACGGCCCGGGCGTGCAACATCTGGCATTCCGCACCCGGGATATCGTCGCCTCGCTCGATGCCATGGAAGGAACCTCAATCGAGACCCTGGACATCATCCCTGAATACTACGACACCATCTTCGACAAGGTGCCGCAGGTGACGGAAAACCGCGACAAGATAAAGCATCATCAAATTCTGGTGGACGGGGATGACAGTGGCTATCTGCTGCAGATCTTCACCAAAAACCTGTTCGGCCCGATCTTTATCGAAATTATTCAGCGCAAGAACAACCTCGGCTTTGGCGAGGGCAACTTCAAGGCGTTGTTCGAATCCATCGAGCGCGATCAAATGAAGCGTGGCGTGCTGTAACCGATAACGAAATCCCCCGTTTGAGACCGATCTGATGATCGGTCTCTTGTTTTCCGCCTTAGTATATTGAGCGCTGCAATTTTTTACTTTGTCACCCGGTAGGATTTCATTAGACTGATCTCCCTTTTTGAGAGACAGCTGTACCCAAAATGCAAGACTACGCCCTGCTCGCCGCTTTTATTCCAACCTTTTTCTTTGTTTCCGTCACCCCGGGAATGTGCATGACCCTGGCCATGACACTGGGGATGAGCATTGGGGTGCGCCGCACTCTGTGGATGATGCTGGGTGAAGTCGTGGGGGTCGCCCTGGTGGCTTTGGCGGCCGTGCTGGGTGTGGCCACGATTATGTTGAAACATCCGATGATCTTCCAGGGACTCAAATATCTTGGCGGAGCCTATCTTATCTGGCTCGGCATCAATATGTGGCGGGCCAAGGGCAAGATGGCCAATCTGGACCAACCCCGAAGTATCAAGCGCACGGCGTTGATCTCCCAAGGCTTTGTCACCGCCATTGCCAATCCCAAGGGCTGGGCCTTTATGATTTCCTTGCTGCCTCCCTTTATCAATCTGCAGCAACCTATGGCACCGCAACTGACGGCACTCATCGGCATTATCATGTGTACCGAGCTCATCTGCATGCTGGCCTATGCCAACGGCGGCAAGAGCCTGAGGCTGTTTTTGAGCCGTGGCAACAATGTCCGCCTGCTCAACCGGATAGCCGGCAGCCTGATGTTGGGGGTCGGTGTCTGGCTGGCGCTGGGTTAATCGCCCTTTTTGTAGGGTAAGGCCTGCTGCAACTGCGCTTGATACAAGCGGTTGTTGCCGACCTCTGTTTGACAGAAATCGGCTATCGCCTCTCGAAAGCCCGGATGCGCTATCCCGTGCAGCGAATAGGTGGTGACACACTCAAAACCGCGGATAAGCTTGTGCTCCCCCTGGGCACCGGCGTTGAAGCAACTGAGGCCGTTCTCGATACAGTAGTCTATCCCCTGCCAGTAACAGGCCTCGAAATGCAGCGCCGGGATCTCCTCAAGTGCGCCCCAATAGCGGCCATAAAGGGTATCTTTCCCCTGCAGATAAAGCGCGCATGCCAGCACCTGTTGCGGCGCTTCGCCCATTCGGTGAACCAGGAGCAAACGCACCTCAGATGCCATCAACTTACCGAGTAACTTGAAAAAGTCGGGCTGAAGATACCCCCCGTGGCCGGAGCGTTTCAGGTAGGTCTGCCGATAGCAGCGATAGAAAAGCTGCCAGTGCCAATCTTGCAGTTCATCGCCCCTGAGCCAGACAAACTGCAAACCAGCCAAGGCACGGCGCTCTTTGAGAATATTCTTGCGCCGTTTCGAGTTGAGCCGCGCCAAAAAATCATCAAACTGGCTGTAACCCCGGTTAAACCAATGAAACTGCGTGCCTTCCCGCACCAAAGTCTGGGGCAAATGCCGCAATGACTCGAGCTGCCCCTTGCTGACAAACAGCCAATGCCAGGAGGAATAGCTTTCGAGCAGTTGCCAAAACAGTTTCCACAGCGCCTGCTGGATATCAGCGGCCGCCGCCCTGGCCTCGGGCGCTATCCCGAGTCTTGGGCCGCTGACAGGCGTAAAGGGAATGGCGCAGACCAACTTGGGATAATAGGCTTCACCGTGGCGTTGATAGGCATCGGCCCAGGCCCAGTCGAACACATATTCGCCCCAGGAGTGATCCTTGAGATAAAGCGGCATCACAGCCAACCGCCTGTCGTTGCAAAACAGCTGTAAATGCATGGGTTGCCAGCCGGCTGCGGCGCAAACACTGCCGCTTTGTTCCAGCGCCTTCAAAAAAGCATGTCGACAAAAGGGGTTGTCCGGCTCTGTTTGGCCATCTTCAGCCAGACACAGATCCCACTCGGCGGCGGGGATCTCATCAATGCCGGCGGCAAAACGCCACTGCCAGTGCTTATTGTCCAAATGTATTCCATATGCCGAGGCAAACTTGCAATCAAGGATAATTGGCGGCACATTGCATAGCAACTTAAGCAAAAGCAGTATAAGGAAATATAGTGCGTCTGATAAAACCGCTGATCTTCGCCGTCGCTCTGGCTCTGCCAACAGCCTCCACCCTGAGTTACAGCCCACAAGTTACCGCCAATGAATCCTCGATTTACAGTGAAATGGCCACAGCCCAGCCCGTTTGGGCCAAGCATGGCATGGTTTCCAGCCAGGAGGCACTGGCTTCCCGTATCGGGGTAGATATTCTCAAGCAAGGCGGCAACGCGGTAGATGCAGCTGTGGCCGTGGGTTATGCCCTGGCAGTGACTTTGCCCCGGGCCGGCAATATAGGTGGCGGCGGTTTCATGCTGGTACACCTGGCGAAGGAAAACAAGACCATAGCTATAGACTATCGGGAGATGGCTCCTTCCAAGGCCCACAGGGATATCTTCCTTGATGACAAGGGCAATGCGGTCAATAAACTCAGCCGCGAGCACGGCCTGGCGGTAGGCGTTCCCGGCACTGTGATGGGCATGGAGCTGGCCCTGTCCAAGTATGGCACCATGAAACGGGAGCAAGTGATAGCCCCGGCGATCAAACTGGCGCGGGATGGGATCAGCGTTACTTCAGATCTAGCCAACTCCCTCAATGGGGTTAAGCGCCGCATTTCCCAATGGCCAAGCTCTGCCGCTATCTTCTACAAGGCAGATGGCAGCAGCTTTGTACCGGGCGACATCATCAAGCAACCTGAGTTGGCTCACTCATTGGAGCTGATTGCCAAACAGGGCAGCAAAGGATTTTACCAAGGGGAAACCGCCGAGAAACTGGTGAGTGCCATTCAGGCCGCCGGCGGCATCATGACCCTTGAGGATCTCAACAACTATCAAGCCATAGAGCGCCAGCCGGTGCGCGGACACTATCGAGGCTATGAGGTGGTTTCCATGCCGCCGCCATCATCGGGTGGTATTCATATCATAGAGATCCTCAACATTCTCGAGCAGTACCCCATCCATGATCTGGGCCATAACACCGCCGCCACTTTGCATCTTATGGCCGAGGCCATGAGACGGGCCTATGCCGATCGCAGCGAGTATCTCGGCGATCCGGATTTCTATCCTGTGCCGGTCAAAGCCCTGTTGAGCCAGGATTATGCCAAGACATTGGCCAAGAGCATCGACAGCAAGCACGCCACCCCTTCAAGCCAGATCAAACCCGGCAAGCTGGCACCCTATGAAAGTGACCAGACAACTCACTACTCGGTCGTGGATAAATGGGGCAATGCGGTATCCAACACCTATACCCTCAACTTCAGTTATGGCTCTGGGCTGGTGGCCGATGGCACAGGGATTTTGCTGAACAATGAGATGGATGATTTCTCAGCCAAACCCGGCACCCCCAACGGGTATGGTCTGGTGGGCGGTGAAGCCAACTCGGTACAGGGCAACAAGCGGCCACTGAGCTCCATGAGCCCGACCATGATAATGAAAGACGGTCAGCCGTTTCTGGTTACCGGCAGCCCGGGGGGCGCCAGGATCATTACCACAGTGCTGCAGATCATCATGAATGTGATTGACCACGACCTGAATATCGCCGAAGCCAGCTTTGCGCCGCGGATGCATCACCAGTGGTTGCCGGATGAAATTCGGGTTGAGCGCAGCCTCAATGGTGACACCATAGCGCTGCTGGAAGCCATGGGCCACCAGGTCAAGGTCAAAAGTGCCATGGGTAGCACCCAGAGCATTATGGTGACCGAAGAAGGTAAATTTGGTGCATCGGATCCGCGCCGTGCCGGCAGTGAGGCGTTGGGATATTAAGCCGTTTGTTCTCTAGAAACTGTCACTTAGGGACAATACGGATAATTCCTAGTGACACTCAGGCTCACAAGACAATTGGCGGTTAAGGTATCCGACCGATGGCATAACCGCCTACCTGAGTCGAATAATACAAAAACCGAGTGTGGTGAAAGCCCTGCAAGCCGGGGCGATTGCTATCAGCTAAATTCAATTGACCTGCATGCCCCCAAGGCCATGACTCACAGCCCCTTGTTACAAAACAACAAAAAAACACACTTAGCGTGTTTTAAGGGGCATTTTCCACACTTTATTACTGCTAGCACTTCGGAATTCCAAGCAAAAAAGGCTATTTAAAACGGAAATACCGCATTGACTGATGAAATTTGAAACAACAGCAAATTAAGTTATTGCATTGTTTTTAATCGAGAATTTTATGTGAACTCAATCAATTTATCTTTCCCTTATAAAATGTATCCTTTCTCCCCCTTTTGAAATGAAGCTTTATTTCATCAAGGGAAAGGAAATTGGACAACCTGAGGCGCTCAGGTTTACTTATTTTGGGATAGTAAATGAAAAAAACGACTTTTCTTGCCGCTTCAATCACGTTGGCGCTGGCCGGATGTGGTGGCAGCGATAACGACACCACAACCAACTCATTCACGGTAAAAGCAATTGACGGTTATCTGGTAAATGCCGAAATCTATGCCGGTGACAACTGTCAAACCAAGCTGGCAACAACCGGAAGAGGCGGCATAGCCAAGATTGACAACCAATATCTGGGTCAAAAAATCTGTGTGAAAGCCATTGCCGACAAGACCATAGATGAAAGTCGTGGCGTAGTAAAAAAAGCTTTTGAATTGAAAGCTCAGGCAAGCAAAGACGCAAACAGCCAGGTGATCAGTCCCATGACTGATCTGGTAGTCAAGCATATGGATGCTAACAAGGGTGTATCCCAAGCGGATGCCCAGAAAGCCGTATCTGCCAAATTTGCCGGTTTGAAAGCCGACTCTGAACTCTTGTTTGGTGACTATGTAGCCAAGAGCGGCAGCGACAAGGTTGCTCAGGCACTGAATATTGTTGGTGAAACTCTGGTTTCTCAACCCGATGTGGCTGAAGAATACCTGGAAGAGTTGGTTGAAGATGTCGCAGCCAAAGTCGATGCAGGTGATGATCTGAACGATTATGAGCCTGTGATTACTCCTGAAGGTAGCGTTGAAGCCAACCATAGACCTCATATCGCCCTGTCCAAAACAGAGCAGGATAAACTTCAGGCAATTACCCTTGAGTTAAATCAATCCATCGAACCTATCGATTTAGCCGCAGCCTTTGCCGACAAAGACAATGATGCCTTTGAATTGAGCGTGATGGAGGAAGATGGCAGCGTAGCGCTGGAAACTCTCGGATTGGCATTCGATGCCAAAACAGGCGTACTCAGCGGTACCCCTAAAATCGCCGGCGAAATCGAATTGCATGCCTACGCTACCGACAGCAAAGGGGCCCGCTCTTACCCACTGGAAATTGAGATTGAAGTCAGCAGTATCAACCATGCTCCTGTCATCAATCCTGCCGAAAAGGTTGAACTCGAGGCTGAACTGGTGCGCATGGCGCTGACAGTGGGAACACAGATTGATCAGACTATTGAACTGGACGACCTGTTTGGCGATCAGGATAAAGATCAACTGACCTTCAACGCCACCACCGACATGCAAGGTGTCACCTTGAAAATTGAACAAGGCGACTCACTGCGTTTGTCCGGCAAGCCTGTGGTAGCCGGTGACTTTGTGATCACAGTGACAGTTAATGACGGCAAACATGCGCCTGTGAGAGCCGATCTTAAAGTCAAGGTTGCCGATAACGGTATCGCTCCTGAGCCAAAACACCCATTGGAAGGTAAAACCTGGTTCACCACTGAATGGGGTTCTGCCAATGAAAATGATGATGGTGTAATGCAGGTTTGGTGTGACACACTGGAATTTAAAAACAATTCTGTACTACGTAACGTCCGCACGGCTGAAAACCTGAGCGACTGCTCAAACTTGGCAACAGAAGAAGTTTCCACTTACCTCATCAACGACAAAGGTCAGATGGTGTTGGAATATGCCGATGATGAAGGTGTTGAACATCAAGAAACCATCGAGCTGAGCGACGCCATCGCCGGGGTGGGTACAGGAGCCAAAGTCGCCCAAATGTGGGGCGGTCGCTATACTCTGTTTGCCAACGCCGATGAAGTAGAAAAGCGCCTGGATATCGAATCTGATGATGATGCGGCCAATCGTATGTTTACCGCTGAACTTCCGGCAACGACAGACGCCACCTATCAATTGGGTCACCTGACCATGCAGATGACAGCGGCAGACAACGGCGGTGCCCATGTTGGCCTGTACTTCGATGTGCCTAACACCGACTTCAGCTGTGATGAAGTACGTGAATTCTACGATCTGAACCTGAGTTACCAAGGCATGGAGTATCGTATTCCAGCCGAACTGTTCCCCGGCGAAGAGAATGGCATCCAATATTGCTCAGCCCAGTTCAATATTGCACAACCTGTTGTTGGCAAGATCTATAGCGTTATCGGCCATGTGGCCGAAGACGATGCCGGTTTGGTCGAAGAGATTAAAACCAACATTGAATGGACTGGCAAAGGTAACAACGAGTAAGCCTACTCCGACATAAACAGACTCGATTGACTTTAGGTTTCTTAGCCTAAATTTAATTTGATACTGTTTAGGATCTTTGAGTTGCCCGTATCAAAAGGTTAATTCCAACGGGCAACTCTCTATTATTTAAAAATTTAGCCTATCACTGTTTATCCAGGACAGAGTCAACAGCAGTGTCAGTACTTTCCCAAGCCAATAGCCATATATAAAACGTTCTGTAAAAAATTCTGTAAAAACTCGCATCCAATTCAAGATAAAAAGCTCAAAAACCAAGCAAGCCAATGCTTAAATAATACACATCTTGCTTGCAGGTACTCCCCGCTTTGGTTAACCTCTCGGCACAGATAAAGCCCCAAAGGAAGGACCCTATGGCTGAATCCCACTGTCAAACAGAACAACAACTCCTTGAATCGCTCTACCAGCGCCAAGCAGTATGGAGCGCTCTGTCGGACTTATTTCTCGACACGGATGTGACCATGCACTACCCAGCTATCACCCGGATATGCGCGCTTTCCCCCTATTCCCTGCCGGAGCTGGAACATATTCTGTACCGCGAAGTGGCACCGGTATGCGGCCCTAATCTGTTCGATACCTGTGGAGAGTGGGCCGGGTTTGATGAAAAGTGGCTCAAAGAGAATATTGTGTTACGTCTCAATACGTCTCCCGGCCTTTGGCTGCGACTGAAACAACGCCTAGCACATAAAGTGTTCGCCCGTTACTTAGCTCCTCACTGGCAGCTCTTGTCGGCGCAGATCCAAAGTTGGCGCAATAACCAACGCTAACTTGCCCCTCAAAGTCTTTAGCCGCTGAGCATTGGGCGGCAGCGGCTTCCAACGGCCAAAGTCATATTGATTCCAGTCTGACTGAGATATAGAGCTCCCCTTTGCTCCAAACCATCGAACGTGCCTGAGCAACTTACCTTAAGTACACTCAGATGCCAGCTCTAAAATCTGCAGCAACTCATTTCATACATCCAATTTATCTCTTCTACAAAAGATTTCCCTACATTCAACCACAATCACTCTTAATGATAATAATTATCACTTGCACTCATGTTTATAACAATATAAATTTGCCCCCACTCAACGCTTAGTTTCTCAATCGCTTCATTTGTTAATCAGGACAGATACTCATGCCTAGCTACACGTTTAAGCTCAATGCCCTGCTGCTCGCTATGCTGGCATCACCGGCCTTTGCCGATGATGCTGTCGAGCGCGGAAATCAATCAATCGAAAGAATTGTCGTTTTGGGGGAAAAGACAGAGAAATCATTGAAAGACGTGAGTTCATCTGTATCTGTCATCACCGAGGAGCAGCTTAAGACGCTGCAATACCTATCGGTGCATGACGCCATCTCTGAAATACCCAACCTGGTAGTGCTGTCCGGGCAAATGCCCAATATCCGCGGGGTTTCCGGTAACGGCGCCGCCACCGGCTTTAGTGGGGTTTCCGGCGGCGCCAAGACCCGGGTATCTACCATAACCGATGGTGTGGCAGAACCTTTTATGGCGGATTTGACCGGCGATACCGGCATGTGGGACATAGAGCAGATTGAAGTGTTCCGTGGTCCCCAATCCACCAGTAATGGCCGCAACAGCATAGGTGGCGCCATGTTTATCAAGACCAAGGATCCGACTTTTGACTGGCAGGGTGCCGCTCGGGTGGGTTATCGCAGTGAGAGCCAATATATAGACTCGGCCGCCGCCATCTCCGGCCCTTTGATTGAGGATGAGCTGGCCTTTCGCCTATCGGCGCAGCATACCGATGGTGAAACTTACGCCAACCCGGTTATCCATGAAGCTAACCCGCCTGGCTTTGATCTCAATAAGCTCAACACAGACAGAATAAGAGCCAAACTCCTGTGGGAACCCGCAGCCATTGACGGCCTCAAGGCCATGCTCAGCTATGCCAAAAACCATGAGCGCGGCAACACGGGACGGCAATACTTCAGTGGTGACGATCCCTGGAAGTATCAGCCCATCAACCCCAGAAACATGGACACTGAATCAGATACCGGCAGCATCAAGCTGGACTACAGGATAAGTGACAATTTTTCGGTCGACTTCTTGCTGGCCAGAATGAACTACCACTGGGTGATGGATACCTATGACAAGGATCCTGCTACCGAGCAAGTGGTGAGTATGGAGGAGTCCAACACCACGGCTGAAACCAAGCTGCATTTTGGCCTTAACAGCGAGCTTTACAGCGGCTTTATCGGCCTCTACTATTTCAAGCGCGATCAAGACTTCAACAGTATTGGCGGTACTGTTTATCGCGGCGACGACAATAGTGACTCCAAGGCGGTTTTCGGCGAATTTACCTATAACGTCACCGATGACTTCAGGATCACCGCCGGAGGCCGGGTTGAACGGGAATCCCAGCGGCGTAATTTCTGGATGAAGCAGCCGCAAACGCCCATAGAAGATACCCTGGACAACAGTAAGACCATCAAGTTGCCCAAGCTGGTATTGCAATATGATATCAATGCCGAGACCACAGTCTCCTTAAGCGGTCGCCGTGGCTACAACGCCGCCGGTGCGGCGATAGGCTTCCCGGAAAATGAGTTCTACTTCTACGATGAAGAGTACGTTAACGCCTATGAACTTGGGCTGAGAACCAGCCTGGATGGCGGTAATATCAACCTGAGCGCCAACCTGTTCTACAACGACTACGACGGATATCAGGCCACAGGTTCTGCCAGACGGGTTATCAACATGGACAAGGTGATTACCTATGGTGCCGAGTTTGAAGCCTCAGCCATGGTGACCCGGGATCTGCGCCTGCACGGCGGCCTTGGGCTGTTGAGTTCGGAAATCAAGGAACCTGGAGAAGGTTATGCCTCTGCCAAGGGCAATGAACTGGATTCGGCCCCCTCAATGACCGCCAATCTCGGTGCCCAGTATTGGCTGACGGATCAGCTTACCTTCAGTGTCTCCGCCAACTATGTCGGTGAGTACTATGGTGACTTTGAGAACACAGAGGAACGAGTTGCCGGTGACTATGTGCTGGCACGTATGTCGCTCAATTATGAGACAGACAACTGGATCTTCAACGCCTTCGTCAACAACGCCTTTGATGAGAAAGCCGTGTTGAGCCGCTCTCCGGCAGCCCGTAACTACCCGGATGGCTATGCGGCGATAGTCGATCCCCGTAACTTTGGGGTCTCAGTCACCTACCAGTTTTAACCTTAGATAAGCCAAAAGGCTCCCAAGGGAGCCTTTTTAATTTTATTGAAGCCCCTTTGACCAAGAGTTACGGCTTCCAAGCCGTTTCATGACTGAGTCTCACGCGGCGATCATCCCCTAAGTGCGTTAAACACAAGGCGGAAAACTCGCTTTGCCAACGAGTCAGCTCAAACCCATAGCGCTCTTGAAAGGCCTGAGTCTCAAAGTACATGGAATAGGCATAGTTTTGATACAACATCAATCCGGGCAGCACTTGGCCAGCCTGCAGATACTCCCTGGATGCCGCCAGCATGATGGGATAGTTGTCGTTATGCTTTTCACCGCCGAACCCCAGCTTAAAGCCATCGAGCCGGCGGATGAAGGGATCATCTTCAAGATAGGTTTGCAACTGCACCTGGCTGAGCATTCGCATTACGCCATCGGAGGGGATGCCGAAGGCCCAATTACTGTGAAACGCCCGTAGAGCAGCATGAGCCGCCAGTTCATTTCGCCCCAAACGCCTTAACTGCGATGCCAGTGCAAACCAATAGTCACCCACTTCCGGTAATTGCTCGCAGGCCTGCTGCAGTAAAACAATGCCTGCCTCAATATCGTCCTGCTTGGCTGGCCCCTTCTCTGCTCCACGAAAAAACGCCTTGGCGCGCTGAACCAACATTGGCGCAAAGTCTGCGTCTTGCGGCTCTTCATCGCCGCGCTCCCAGTCGTTGGCTTCGAGCCAGGCAACAAATTTACCGGCGCCGGAAAAGGCCGGTACCAACTTGGCCTCATCGTGCCACATGTCACAGACAATCGGCGCCTCTGTCTCCCGGCCCAAGGGCCAATAGAGCCCAAAGTAATCACCGTTGCCGAGCTCGGCATCGAACAGAGGCAGAAAGCCCAATGAAGGATAGGGTCCCATGGGCTGCTCGTCCGCAGTAAAAGGTGACAATAGATTGATTTCAGGAGGAATATACATTATGCGACATCTCTCTATCAGCGCGGAGGACAACAACTGTTTTTGAATGGGGTTAGAGGCTAGCTCACAGGCGGAATGGAATAAGTGCCCACGGCATGGGCCACCAGGTCGCTGTGTCCGTTTGAAAACACAGACACCTCGGCAATCGCCAGTGATTTACCCAATTTCAGCAGCCTACAATCGGCAACTATGTCACACTCGGCGCTGGGTTTACGCAGGAAGTTGATATTCAGGTTGGTGGTTACCGCCAGAGGCACTATGCCTATTTCCGCCAACAAGGCGACATAGATGGCAATATCGGCCAGCTCCATCATGGTCGGCCCTGAGACTGTACCTCCGGGGCGCAGGTGCGCCTGAGTTATCGGCTTACGCACTCTGGCCGACTTATCTCCCAGATGTTCAATCACAATGCCGCTCTGTGGCAGCTCGCGTTCGATAAAAGCTTGCAGCTCGGCGATAGTCACCATCTAAACCTCCTTGATTATTTGGTCAATCTTGCGGTATCAATGGGCCATGGGTATCACTTGAGCATTAACAGCCTCTGGTTTAGCCATGTTTGCCCTTCTACTCCTGTTTGGTTGTGGGCTTTGATACCGCTTTTAATTGTTGCCGCCGTTTAAGCTCCCTCCCCTGAAGGGTAAATATCAACCAAACTAACAGCAAAGGCAGCATTGGGACTATCCCCCAAAGCAAATCCACAGAGCTTGCTACCGAGTTGTATTTAAGCTGATATACCGGCACCAACACCCAAAGGGGATAGCTGTAGAACAATCCTCGCACCAGACGCATAGACAAACTGCGACGCATCTCGGCGCCGGGAAGCGATGCAAACATCAAGGCAAACCAGCCCAAAACACCTGTCAGCAGAACAACCGCCAGCACCAATTTGACCAATAGTTCTGCCATAGTTTCGGTTTACAGGTATCTTTGTCTGCAATCACCACAAACATAATGATTGGCTAACAGTTGCTTGGTATCTGCGGCATGACAAACTTCGCAAAGCTTAACAATGTTAGAAAAGTCAAAACCAGATTGATTTTTCAGGTGGGATAGCAATTCATGATTAACCGGGCTAGCCTCAGGCTCAGCGTTGGTATCTAAGTCCACTTCCCTTTGGACAACCAACGAGCCATCTTGTGAAAGGGACTCTAGTTCCCCATTGGCGGCCCCAACAGCCTGCTTTACTTCTTGATTGGCCTCCTCTTCCTCAGCAACTACAGGCGTTTCCTGATTGTTATTCAGGAATAACCAAACAAGCAAACAGATAACACTGTAAATAGTTCCGGCAGGCCACATCACCAAACCAATCGCACAAAAGGTACCACCTGCGAGCTTATTCTCACCGAAGCCTCCCCAAAACCCCAAGCCACCATAGGCAAAACAGGCCAAGGCGATGACAACAAAAAGACTCGCGTCCACAGCCAAGCCATTGGCCGCAAAAATACTGTGAAACAGGCTGGCGCCACCAAGGAATAGCAAGCCAATAAAAAAACTCAGCACCCCACCACTAACAAACAAAACCTTTAAAGCCATATGCATCAGTCAATCTCCTTTTTAATTATTCGTCCTGGAGCGCATGCGCTTGAACTTAGGACGCCTCATCCTTGAAAAATTGGTTTGATTGGGCACTCCTGAAAACCTTGTTTCAATTAAGCCCGATAACACACCCTATCGTCATGCGAAAAAGGCGACTGCGACAAGCCCCCAAAAGACTTAAAACCATGGTTTTAATTAATCTCCGGTTGAGTCACAATCCAAATCAGCCCCAGCAGCATGCGCTGCACTATGGCCTGTGCAGGCATCATGCAGGCTCGCGACAGTAAAATCCTGTGGTCGGCCAAAGATAACTTCTGCGGCTTCCCTTCTCAGTTGCCCATAGTCCGGCTCACTGGGACCTTGAGCGATGGAGGTTTGCATCGAAATGCGGGAAAACTCGGCCGGTGAGCAATACATGGCATAGGCATAATATTCATTGGTCGAAATCCCGCCATTGCTATCACAGGCTTTGGCCGGACGCCTGAACTTTTGTCTGATTAAGGCCCTTTCCAGCTGATTTCTGGAGTAATATCTCTTCTTGCCGTAATGCTTTAGCAAATCCCTGGATAGCCTACGGGCATATTGCTTTATCTTTCGTTTTCGAAATAGATGGGCAAACATAAGAACTCACTCTCCTTGGCTCGCTTCTCCAATATGCCGCTTTGTGCTCAAAGCCTGATTGGAACCCACTTGCCGAGCGGCATCAAAGAACAGATATGGCGCGGCAAATAAGTTAATGATCAGGCTATAAAACAGCAGCAGCGCCACACCCAAACCTGTCATGACGGTTTCGGCGCCGCCTGAGCCTTGTCCCAGAATCCGCAGCAAACCGTAAATAAACATAAGCCCGGCGGCCTACCAGCATACGTTCATGGCGGTCTGTCTTGTCGCCGACAAAACCAGCTTGCCAAGCGTGTACAAGCAGGCTAGCCAGAAGACTATGACTGCTGCCCGATTCAATTTCTGCTCCTGTTCTCGCAGTTAGGCTTCAAGTGCCAATTGCAGCAAGAAGTCCAGCTGAACTCTGGCATCGCCTCTTTGAGTCTTATCAATGGCAGGCTCGCCCCCGAGACGCAGTGCCGGGGTGTAAAAATAGATCTGGTTTGGCTGCAGCTTGCCTTGCTGGTCACTGACTTGCTGAAGTTCCTTCTTCCTGAAGAAGCTGGTTTGCACTTCATCGTCACAACACCAGTCGTTGAAGAAATCTTCCATGCTCCAGGTGAGCACATCTGTCTGTGAAGTGTGGGGATCGATAAAGGCGATATCTTCATCCCCTTCATCGCTCAGGAGCCGATAATAAAAAATGTCGCCAAAACAGCTAATAGCGAACGGGATGCGACTCATGTCTTCATCCAACATCAGCCAGCCCCAGAGATTGTCCAGGTATTCATCCGGATCAATAAGTTGGATTAAACCATCACCATAGTGGCCAAAGCCATGTTGTTGCCACAGTTCCAATAAGCACTCGGGCAAATGGTCCTGATATTTGGCAAGAGTTGGCGCCGATACTGATTTGATATCTGCGCCGGGTGGCAGATGGTCGATAAAAGATTGCAGAAGCATTGAGGTAAAATTCCTTTTCCTATCAGAATAACTGTCACAAAACCTTGGGTTTTCCGTGACCTTGATTTGAAAGCCTTAGCAGGCACTTAGACATGTGGCGAGGATAAGTCCGTTGCCGATTATGCGGCCTTTGATAGCATGATTGCAATCCCGAGAGACGCACCGGCTATACACAAAGCCCAAAAATCGCTGAGACAGTATCGATATTTGTCCGCAATATCTATTCGATCGCAAAACTCTCGGCGACAAGCTTTAAGGTATCAGTCTGAGCTTGGTACAGCCCTGGCATCGAGCCGTAAAATGGTGAAGGCGATGCTTTCGCCGCTAATATTGCTATCGAAAGGTGCCTCCAGCCGACATAGGCCGACATCTATGACAGCACCTTGGGTAATATCGGTTATGGTGCCAAATGCGCGGTAGCTCCATCCCTGAATATGCTGCAGCTGCCTTAACCCCTCCGGGTTGCCGGCCAACATGGTGTTTTGATCCTCCTGTTCACAGGCGATACCGACGCTCAGCTCAATATCAATGATCTCACCATAAGTCAGGCTGTCACCACCGAATTCATCCATCACAGTAAGCGGCTGCCCCGCCACTTCAATAACGGCTTCGAGGTAATCGCCCTCGGTTTGCTTAAATACTGCTTGCACGGCTTTCCTTATAAAATTCTTTTTTGAGGCTGTTTCTCAGTTGGTCACTGCTCAGCTTCTTTGGCCGCCAGCCACTCACATTCGGCTGTGGTGGCCAATTCCCCCAGTTGACGACGCTGATCCCGCCCCTGGAAACCACAACGAGTCCCCTTGCGAATAGGTACCGCATATTGAATATCACGGGCCAGTTGCCCGAGAAATAGATTGCCGGAACGGCGATACTCTGCCACTTCCCGTTCATTGAGCTGGATCATAAAGCGGTTATTATGTCGGCAAAGCACATCCAGATATAGTTGTCCTTCATGCTCCAACAGATACCATTGCGCTTGAGACATTGCCAATACTTTCATACCCAGCTCCCGACTATGCCGCTTTTACCGAAAGAGGCACAAAATTACAGCAGCGTAAGCCACTCTGAGGTATCTGCCAGAATAAACTCATAGCGTTTGCCATCATTGAGAATGACCCGCAGCGCATCTGCCGATATAGGGAAAATACCGCCGCCAGTAGCCAGACACTTTTCTACCGCGCAGATATCATCACGCTTGAGTGTGTAGGGCCCCAGCCCCAGTTGCTGATTGAAAGGCACAAACTTGAGTTCATTGCCGGTCAAGGAGATTTTGCCATCGGCTTTGGCCACTCCATTCTGCACTGTAGTCATTGACGATTTGATCAGTTCTGCTGCCATCCTTGCTTCCTCTTGGGTGATGCCTTGCTTCCTTAAGGCCTTGTTGGCATAAGCCATCAGTAATGTTCAAACTACCTCAATAGATGAGGTTTGTCATCCCGATGAACGGGCACTGCTGCACTGCAGGGCTCAGGCGATAGCCTCTGGCAGGATGAGCTCCGGCGCACCAAAACTGTGAAGTCGGCCATCAATAATGGCCAGAGCGTCTTCATCCGAGCAGAGATAAACGGGCAAACCATGCCGCTCTGCCAATTGCTTTGCACGCCGTTTTTGGCTGAGGCCATGGGATTGGTCTCGGCTCTGCGAATGAACCACATGGGGCACAAATAAAAGGTCGGCCAAGCCCAGCGCCTTCAGGTTTTCAAGGCCCACTGTATTGCTGTCACCACAAAGCGCCGCGGTTTCTATGTTGGCGGTCAGCAGCATGGCGCCGGCACTGACACCAACCAAGAGATGTCCTGATGCAGCATAACTCTTGAGTTTCTGCTGTTGATTGCGGCTATACAATCCATGTAAAAAACGGTAAGTATCCCCGCCAGAGAGATGCACTAAAGGCTTATCCAGTAACCTCTGCATCACAGTGTCGTTAAAGCCCTGTTCAAAATCCAGGTAGGTGTTGAGACCTATGCCAAGGCCTTGATAAAACGCCTGTGTTGGCAGGTAGAAATCCCCCTCGGGATCAGGCTCTGAACCTATGTAACCACCCGCTTGCCCTTTAAGCCCCAGAGCCTCAATAGCAAACGCTAGCGCCTTATGGCCGGTTGCGCTTTGGTGATTACTGAGCAGCAGTAGATTCATCTTTTTTCACTCCTTGAAAGTCGGCAGTTTCTTACAACACCCAGAGTTTCCCGCTCACAGCCTCAACGGCCATTCGCGCCGTGATTAATAGAGTTCTTCAGCCTAAGACATCAGCGCAGGGAGTCAAAAGCAGCCAGCAGTGCTTCATCTTCTCTTTCTAACAGGCACTCGCCAATCTCATCTATGGGTAACGCAGCGCTGCGGGACAACAGCTTGAGGGCTTCAATATGCTCAAGAGTCAGTTCATGCTCGGTAAGCAAGAACGACCAATCGAAACTGTCGACAAGCGCCTGCTCGACACCATCGGCATACAGCTGGTTAAACTTTTTTGGGTTGTGACCGAAGATCAATGCCGCCAAGCAAGCGTATTCGCCGAATTCACTGTCATCATCAAAGCAGTAATCCAACGCTATGCCTCGACTTAGCAAGGCAGCCAAAGCCTGTTCACCGGCTTCATCCAAATGGTATTCATTGTAAAACAAACAGGCCGCCGCCGTAGCCAGTGCCTTATGGGAGAAGGCGTATCTGGGCAGTAGAAAATTAAAAATGGCGTAAGCGTCAGACTCTCCTGCGAAGACCAATGCCAACAACCGGTTATGGTCCAAGCGGCCACCCACTGAAATAAACGCGCTAATAAAACCGAGATAAACATCGTGACACAGCCGGTAAAGATGTTCAGGGTCGTCTTCGACCAAGCTGCCATCCGAGCCGTTGACTTTGATGATGTCAAATAGCGGCGTAAACTGTTTCGGCTCGGAATAATACGCCACACGACAATACATAAGATAATAGATTTGATAGTCCTTGATAACGGCGTTCGCTCTGAGATAAGAGATGATCTCAAGCGAGGCCGGGTCTTTCTCTATCCTGAACATATATTGGGACCAGGCTTTCGGCATATGCTGGCGCAAATAGTCCAGATTGCCTTCTTCAATATGTTGTTTTATCTCATTTAATCCACGAAACACGGCATTCCTCTCATAACAGGTGTAAATCTTCTCCGGGAAATCCCGGGCTTGGTAGGTAAAAGACCTGAGTTAGGGCTGACTCAGTTTTTGCTCAAGCGCCCGGTTCTGAGCCATAATCTCTTCGAGAAAAACCGAACCATGCAGCCTGGCCAATTGCAGCGCCTTGATAGAAGCCGCCATTGCCTTATCGAGCTGTTGGTTAAGCGTATAGGCCGTTGCCAGGCTGTCCCAAAGGATTTCCGAGCGAGCGAATCTCTCTACTCCTTGCTCCAATATGGCAACGCCCCAGGCAGTTTGGCCCTCATAGGCGGCCTTTAGGCCGTATACATTGAATTGATGTGCCGACAACGGAAAGGTATAGCCATACTCGGCAGTTTTTCCCCTGTAGAACGCCAGCAGTTGTTGCAGCGACATCACATCGACTTGTGGTACCGCGTTCCAGCCACTGAAGATGGCTTTAAGCCCCTCGACATTGCTAATCAAGGAAGTGCTGTCGTGGGTTTCTCGGGCAAAACGGGCATTGAAAACCTATAGCTTTGACGGCTTCTTGGTGTCCAGTTTTTGCAGCATGGCGTCAAAAGCCTGCACCATCTCGCCTGGCTCACTCGCCATACTGAGAAACCAGCGCATGGGCGTTTTACGCTTGCGAGTCTGGTATTTGTCGTAATCTGTAATCAAGGCACCATCGTCCCACCACAGGCTGGGACTAATGGCTATCGCGGCATTGAAGGAAGATGCCGGACCGAGCGCCTGATAACTGCTGTAAAGCCCGGCCAAAGAGTGGCCAAATATCGTCCGGTAAGGCGCCAGACGGTAACGTTCACTCCATGCAGGCAGCAGTTCCTCTGCGATAAAACGGTTATAAACATCAGCCTTTCCCGCCCTTGCGGCGAAATCTTCCGGCTCTGTGAGAGTAAAGTACTTGAGTCTGTCGCGGGTGCTTATGCCCACCACTATCATTTCCGGCACTATGGCGTATGTGCTCAGAAAGCCAACGCTGGATGCCACATGATGAAACTGAGTCGAACCATCAAGTACCAACAACAAGGGGTAATGAAAACTGTCTGAATGTCGATAACTCTCGGGCAAAGCAACCTGAACTGTCACGGCTTCATCGATAAGCCCGGCCGCAAGTGTAAAACGCTGCTCTTCGGCCAATGCAGTCAGCGACAGCAAGGCACAAAGCAAAAATACGAATCTCATGGAAATCCTTGTCAGTAAAACGTCTTTAAAGGGCATTCAAAGGCCGGCTGGCGCGGGATAAAAGAAATCTTTGCCGTTCATAGCCAATGCCTGCAACTGCCCAGCTTTGCTCGCCTTGCCAACCCTGCCACTGCCGGGCAAGCTCCTCAAAGAAATCCGCCGGGTTCCGTCCGTAGGGAAGATTATCCACCCTCACACTTGCCTGCATGCCTTCTCCCGAGATAGTCACGCAATAGTGTTAAGCCAACCACTGGTGTCCAGCTCGGGTTTATGAAAACGCACAGAGCAGCCAAAGCTGTTTTTCAATATCCATTCTTTCACCTTCCCGGCGTCCTCTTTACCTGGATTTACAAGCCCTCGGGTTACAAACGACCTTTGAGCGGGTGCTGGGTTTGCCAACCGCTGGCTCCGCGGCTGCTGACAAAATACACCAGCAGATCAGCTGCGCCACGATGGCTGACCCAATGAATGAGTGACGTAGCCATTGAGCGGCTCGTCACCTGACACCAGAGGCTATCCTGATTGTGCGTAGCGCCGCGGCTGTCGACTCGATAAACCAATAGATCGGCGGCCGCTCGGGAGCTGACTTCATGTACCAGCACTTTGGCCGCACCCCGAGCCTGAACCTCATAGACAAGTGCCATAGAACCTCCTTATTACCAATTAAATCCCTTTAAATTCATATGGTTACCACCAAAATTAGCTTAAAGCCAACTTGTATTGTCGATATTCTCACGGTTAGTGCCTTATAGACTTTGGCGATTGTTCCATCTGGGGCGCCGCCTCATATTTCAAAATCCAAAGTGCTTAACGCCCTCAAGCAATAAAACATAAAAGTCTCAAAGACTCGCTCTGACAAATTCAGTTATGTCACTGACTTTTGATAGGCAACGTCTCGACTCAAAGAAATCAATATGACAGTCGAAGCCTGATGAATGCGGCTCTGAAATGTTTCAGACGTCCTGTTAATCATTAAGCCGGTCGATTTGACAACAGATTGACTCGAGGCAAGTGTACGAGTGGGCAATCTTAATAAAAAATACCGATTTTAAATAGCGTTAAAACCGTTAGTTTGATTTTCATCTCTTTTCCAATCAATCACTTGATACCCAAGCTGATAAGATCTTGCTTAGTCCCTTGAGCCGATAGTCAATGGCGACTTCTGGAACACAACATTATCCGTTTACACCAAGCAAACAGAAAGCATTTTGCCATTCCCGTCACACTCCGAAGAGTTACTCAAAGTGAAATACTCATAATAAACAAAGCATTATTGAGCATGCGACAATTGGTCGCATCCATTTTTATCTATGTCTATTCCTATCATGCACTCATTGTGAATCTATGTAGGATAACCTTGTGAAACCTCTGACTTTTTCCATATCAACAATCACATTGGCACTCTTGCCAAGTTACCTGCTACACGCCCAAACGGTGGATGAAGTCATGGTGGTCGTGGGGAATCGAAGTGCCGCCGCCATCTCAAATGTCAGCGGCAGTGTCACGGCTATTTCTTCCCAGGAGATGGCTCGTAATATGGCCAACAATGTCCAAGATGCAGTCAAAGCGGAACCTGGGGTCGAAATAGCCGGCACCGGGAAGTTCGGCTTAAGCAGCTTCAACATTCGAGGCATGAACGAAGACAGGGTAAAACTACTGATTGATGGCATAGAACAACCGGTATTTTTTAAAGCTGGCAGCGGCTCCCCTCATACAGATGTGATCAACCAATATTCTGCGGGTTTTGAACTCGATACTCTCACCGCCATTGAAATCAATAAAAATGCGGCTTCCAGCCTCTATGGCAGTGATGCGATAGGTGGGGCCGTACTATTACGCACCAAAACACCTGATGATGTACTTCAAGGAGAAGCCCGGGCGCTGAATCTGTCTCTGGGCTATACCGGTGCTAATCAGGGGGTTAAAAACACCCTCGAAGCCGCAGTAGACAATGGTAACTGGCAAGGATTGGCAATTTATACATTCCGAGATGAAGCCGAAACACAAGCTCACGGAGAGGGTGCCGATATCATTGGCGTCATGAGAGGGCTGGCCGATCCGGCCAATTATCGGAGTCACAATTTATTGCTAAAGGGGGTATCGCAACTGACAGGTTCCCAAACCTTGGCGCTCACGGCAGAACTATACTTGCGCGATGGCGATAGCGATTTATGGTCAATGGAAGGCTATACGGTTGCCGGGCGAGGCAATCAACCCGATACTCTTTACTTCAATAACCGGCTCGAAAGCGAACAATCGCGCTGGCGCCTAACCATGGCGCACCAATGGGATGCCAACAAGCATTTATTTGATTCCTGGCAATGGCATCTCAGTTGGCAACAAGCCGATACCGACAATGACAATTACCGTACAAAAAATACCGACTGCCTTGCCGGCTGTGTATTAATCCGCAACCGTGAAGACAAACATCTGCAACTACATGGTCAGTTTGACAAGCAAGTGTCCTTAAATAGTGCTGAACAATATTGGATCTATGGTGTATCGGTAGTACACAGTGAGTTTGACTCATTTTATCAAGATCTCGACTCAGAAACCGGGGTGGTGACCGACACCAATACGACCATGCCTGCAGCCAAAGCCCTGCGTAGCGGACTTTTTATTAAACAACAACTAACAGCAAATGCTTTCCCACTGCAATGGGATTTAGGATTGAGATATGACGATTATCGTACCGATCCCGACGGGGATTTGGCTCGTCATGAAAGTAATGTACTGACATTCAATACCGGCTTGCTATATCGTTTAACCGACGAGCTTGGCAGCTACATTACGGTTACCAGCGGTTACCGGGCCCCTTCTTTATACGATCTTTACTATCGTCTCGACTTACCCCATGTCACCATTCTTCCCAACGAATCGCTCGAAGCCGAGCGTAGTACCAACTATGAGTGGGGCATTCGCTGGAACAGTAAAAATACTCAATTAGAGGCCGCGCTTTACTACAACGACTACCGAGATTTTATTGACAGCGTTGTTGATGACACTGTCTGGCCAAATGTAATGCAATACCAGAATGTCGGCGAAGCTTGGATCCGTGGCGCCGAGCTCAAGGCCCATTGGCAACTGTCTGATTGGTTAGATGGGGCGTCATTAAGAATGTCTGCCGCCTGGTCAGAAGGTAAAAATCGTCTTACTCAAAGGGCTCTGGACACTATAGCCCCTTTCAACAGCACTTTGGATCTGAGTTATGACCACCCTGATGGACACTGGGGGGCCAGCTGGTTTATCAAATACAGTGCCGCCAAACAAGGAGACGACTGGACAGAGCTTAACAATTTGACCGCGCCTGAATACCTGTACATGGATTTGCTGGCTTACTGGCAGGTCACTGACGAACTCAAATTGCAAGTAGGCATCATGAACTTAACCGATGAGCGATATTGGCTTTATGGCAATTTGGCCGGGTTACAAGCCGATCCACAAATGAACCCGGATCGCCTCACCCAACCTGGACGCCATATCAATGCCACCCTGCACTATCGCTTTTGAGGATAAAAAAGATGCCCTCTATGTTTAATGGACGTGGCTTGTTGAAGCTCATTCAATGGTCTGGGGTCACGGTATTTCTAGTGACCCTTTTGGCAGGATGGTGGCTTCCGGATAAGAGTGAACTCTGGGTTCGTAGCCTGTTCTGGGGGTTATTCTGGCCGGTACTTACCGTGACCTTGTTATTACTATCCGGCCCACTGTTTTGCGCCTTCTGCCCTTTGGGCGTCCTGGGGCGAAGCATAAGTAGGTTTGGTCTTGGCCGTCGCCTACCTCAAAGATTGAACCATATGGGCTGGAGTTTAGCCACGCTGCTCGGCAGTTATTGGTTGGTCAATGCCGCAGTTTCAGGAGGCTATGGGAAACTCCCTTTGACCGCCACCTTGATATTTTTCAGCACTTTTTTGCTACTGATGTTGTTAATGTCGATATATTACCGCGACGCCCCCTTCTGTCGCAGCCTGTGCCCTTTTGCTGTAATAGCCCAAGGATGCTCCAACACAAGCTCTCTTACCGTAAAATTGAGTCAAGATTGCCAAAACTGCCGTTCAGTCGAGTGCAGTCGCCTCTGCCCGCAACGTATCTCATTGCCACTGTTAAACGACAGCCGCCAACATCAAAGTTGTAATCTCTGCCTGGCATGCTTTTCTCAATGTTCCTCATTAAGCCTGGGGTATTCAACGCACCGACCTCAGGTCCCCCGCCCGATGATCTATGCTTGGGCCTATATAGCATTAATTGCCATGGTCACAATCCAAACGCAACTGCAGCACAGATGGGATAGGAGTAGCATGAGGGAGCTACTGCCCTGGAACACGTTAGCCGAATACTTAAGCCCCTCAATAACGCTCCCTTGGCTCAACGTATCCGGGCTATTATTGACTCTGTTTGCACTATTAATAACCGCCACTATCGTCTGGAGCTCTGCTGTCGCGGCCTCAATCTTTATCAAAGACCGCAAGCAGAATTGGTTGCCAGACATGCTATCGATCAATATCCCTCTGCTGTTATGTCTGTTGTTATCACATGGATTAATGATGTTTATGAGCCGCGGTATCAGTAATCTGGTGAATGGTCTGGCACAACTTGGGGGCAGCCAATGGCAATTCACTGGATTGGCGCGCGATAGTGACATCATGCCTTGGTTTTCCATACTGTTATGGCTGGGCGTTGGTTGGAGTCTATTACTGGCCTGGAAATGGGCAAAACCTCATAGTCGGTCGGCTCTATCCCATATCGGCTTATGGGGTATTGGCTCCAGCTTGATCTGGTTATTTTTAGCCCTAAGGTTTGGCGGCATCATGCTAGACACCGCGGCTGTTCGTTGTCACTGAGCGCCCTTGCCCCATGGCATACGCGCTAAAAAAGAATGCCGTTCACTATCAGTGAACGGCATTCTCGTGTTAATTTTTTACTGTTCAACAATTACGGAGACTCAACCCCAGAGTTGATCATCCTGCTGAATTTTGTAGAGGCTCTCGGCTCTGGAGACCAGCAACTGGGCAAACTTGGCCTGGGTAGGATCTTTGGTCGCCCCCGACTGCACCAGGTTCTCGGCCTTAAGCTGCCAGGTCAGCGAAAAGTGACGCAAGGCTTCGCGAGCAGTGGCCGCTACGCTGACATCAACATAGTCGGAAGGCAAGTCACCGGACATTACCCAATAAGTCTTATGGCTGGGCTGTTTGGATTCGATTTTCCACATGGCGACATAAGGCGCCAGATAGCGGCTTTCTGCCGGTACTACTTTGCTGGGGATCACCCCTTTCTCTGCAAGAAATTTATTGGCTTTCTGGAACTGTTCACGCACCCAAGCCTGACGCAAGGCTTCCTGCTGTTCGGCGCTGGGCGGTGTACTTGTCTGTTCAGTCATAAACTTTCCTTTCTTCTTGTTTGTTTTTATTGTGCTTTTTATTCTGTGTCGATTCGATTTAGCCCCCGAGCCGCCTTGAGTCGCAACACGGTAACAAGGCTTCAGACCGAGAACTAAACCAGCTTTACGTTAACGTAAAGTGGAAAGCAAAATTGCCAGATAGATCACAATTATTCTGCTCATCAGCTTTGTTGAGAGTATCGCTAAATGCTATGGTTCTGCAATAAATATAACAAGCGGTAGGCGGCCGCTAAGCGCCGCCCCAATATGCACAGCGGAGAACAGACGTGGCTGTATTTAATCATGTATCATTCGACGAACATGAACAGGTAGTATTCTGTCATGACAAGGAAAGTGGCCTGCGTGCCATCATCGCCATCCACAATACCAACCTGGGTCCAGCCGTTGGGGGTTGCCGTATGTGGAACTATCAATCAGATGATGAAGCCCTCACTGATGTGTTGCGCCTCTCCCGCGGTATGACTTACAAGAATGCCCTGGCCGGTCTGGCCATGGGTGGCGGTAAGTCAGTGATCATTGCCGATCCCAAGACAGAAAATCGTGAGCAGCTGTTCCGCGCCTTTGGCCGTTTTGTTCACAGCCTCGGCGGCCGCTACTACTCGGCCGAAGATGTGGGCACCACCCCTGCCGACATCATGATTGCCCATGATGAAACCCCTTATGTGCTTGGCCTGGAAGGTATGAGCGGCGATCCCTCTCCTTTTACCGCCATGGGAACTTACTTAGGTATCAAGGCTGCCGTTAAACACAAACTGGACAAAGATAGCCTCAAGGGCCTCAAGATAGCCGTTCAGGGCGTAGGCCATGTGGGCTATTATCTGTGCAAGCACCTGCATGCCGAAGGGGCCGAGCTGTTTGTAACCGATATCCATCAAGCATCACTGGACAAGGTCGCCACCGACTTTGGCGCCGTGGTGGTTGCTCCTCAAGACATCTATGCTCTGGACGTGGATGTCTATGCCCCTTGCGCCCTGGGTGCGACACTTAACGACACCACACTGCCACAGCTGAAAGCGAACATAGTCGCAGGCTGTGCCAATAACCAGCTGGCTGAGCCTCGCCACGGCGAGCAGCTCAAGCAGATGGGCATCCTCTACGCTCCAGACTATGTGATCAACGCCGGTGGTATCATCAACGTGTCTTTCGAAAAGGACTATGATGCCGCCAAGTCTACCGCCAAGGTTGAAGAGATCTACAACACCCTGTTGACCATCTTCAAACAGGCCGATGAGCAGAACCGTACCACGGCCGAAGTAGCCGATGAGATGGCCCGTGCCATCATCAATGGTACCCAAGCCTAGGCTCAACCATATTCCATAAATGGGCCTTCGGGCCCTTTTTTATTACTGAAAAAATTTTCCTCCTGTCGGCAAAGAGATAAGCGCCGGAAACAGAAAATTCATTTTTACGGACTGGCAAGCGTCATCTACCTCTGCTTGACTTAGCATTCGTCATCTCGCATGTCAGGGAGTTAGTGATGCTCAGATTCGGCTATGAAGTGGAACAGCAAAAGGTTGAATTACAGGCCAGCAACTGGAATGGATTTGAGCGTTTGTTTGTCGACGGTAAAGTGGTATCCAGCAAATTCAACCTGGGGCTGCAGAGCGAGCACAGCTTCAAGTTGCGTAACGGTGTACGTTGCCGGATGCAACTCCTGGTTGACCCCACCACAGAGCTGACTATCTGTCGCATCTACAAGTGTAACCGCCTGCTGGCGAGCCTCAAACAGGGGAAACAGCAGTCAAGCAGCTCACATCTGCAACACTGGTTGCTACTGGGGGGATTGGTGTGCGCGCTCTTAGTTTATCTTTGATTTACCGAGCACACATTCAACCATAGGGTTAACGCTTGTCGGTATGATTGATCTTGTTGAGCAGCATGAGCAGCTGCCCTCTTTCCGGCTCATCCAAGGCCGCCATAAACTTCTCGTTGACCCGCTCGGCCTCGCGAATCAAATCCTGCTCCATCGCCTTGGCCTGATCGGTCAGGAAAATTTGAAACGCACGTCGGTTGTCTTCTTCCTGATGGCGATAGATTAAGCCTTGTACCTGCAGTTGATCCAGCAGGCGTGTCATGGTGTAGTTGGCCACATCACAGCGACGTGACAACTCGGTTTGGCTTATCCCTTCCTCTTGCCAGAGCGCAAACAACACAGGCCAGAGTTTAATATCCAGCTGATAACGCTTCAGGCGGCTATCCAGTTCATGTTGCAGTTCCACGTTCAAATGGGATACCAGATAACCGAGACTCTCTTTGCGGTTCAAGCAACACCTCCTGTACTTCAGGGCTTGTCTGTTCGCTAGCGGCAGGGGCAAGCGCTTTATGCAACAAAATCGCTTATTCTGTTTCATTGGCGCCGGGCCATTTCCGCTGCCGAGTTTAACTATACCACTGCGCAAAATGATTGACCTACACAGGGAGCATGAAAGCGGCATATGACATCTCAAGCGGAATAAAACCGCATTGACCTGCCCAAATATACGGCTTTATGACTCCCCTATGGGTACACGATTGCCAGCCGACAATCCGCCTTAAACTTGAGTGGCTAACCCGATTCTGAGTCAATCAAACTTCTATACCAATGGTATTAATACTACCACCTGCTGAATATTTCACTAACACAAGAAAGGAGAACAATGGGGCATTTACAGTCAGGCTACTGTAAATAAAGGTTTTATATCTGCCTGAATGGCAAAGCGATTCCGTTAATATTTAACTCAGTAGATAGGTTTCGGCAAAGCGATAGAAACAGGCACGCCCAAGCCTGGCCTTTAGACCTCGAGGCAAGCTTACCAATAGCCCGGATTCGGCGCTCTCAAAGGCATTGAGCCCCAGCACCTCGAACTCATTACCCTGGGAGCAAACCAGGGCAAAACGGCTGCTCTCGGCCTCGATATCTAACTGCTTGTAATCGACTATGATGAGCGGTGTGTCGGCCACCGCTACCTTCAAACGCTCTGCCGGGGTGATCAACAGATGTTCACCCTCGATGCAGTGCAAAATACTACTGAAGAGCCTGGCAAACTTGGCCGGCAGTGGTGAGTTGAGATAATACCAGTCGCCTTTAACGTCTATCTCAAACAGGGCTTGCTGCTGACACAAGTCAGGCCTTGCCCCCAACCCTTTCAGGGCCTCACTCACCTTGTCTGCAGACTGTTTCATCCTGACTTCCTATTTTGGGTTCCCTATTTTTGGCGCTCTCAGGCTTGCGCCTGAGTCAGCTCCAGCAAGGCTTCGATGGGGTGCCTGGGCCTGAAGCCACCAAAACGTTTGACCTGGCTGCGACAGGAATAACCGGACACCAATATCTGCTCCTGCGGCAGCGACTTTATCGCCTCGTCCCAGGACATCTCATACAAAGCCTTGGAGCGAGGCAGGTTTTCCAGCTCATGACCATAGGTACCGGCCATGCCGCAACAACCCAGATTCACGGTTCCCAACTTGGCACCAAAACGGGCAAAGATGGTTTGCCATTCTTTGGCGGTGCCGGGACGAGCACTGGATTCAGTGCAGTGGCTGAACCAGGTGAACTCACGCCCGCTTGCAGGCAATTGCGGCAACTGCTCGAGCATGGCACTTAGCCACTCACTGGCCAGCTGGACATTGAATTGGCCGCGCTTGGCGCCGAGCGCCTCACGGTATTCGTCGCGATAAACCAGCACCAACGCAGGATCTACCCCCACCATGGGCATGCCAAGGGCATGCACCTGATTGAGAAAATCGGCGGCGGTCTGTGCCGTCTTGGCAAACTGCTCCAGAAACCCCTTGATATGAGCCGGTTTACCGTTGGGCTTGAACGGCAGCAATACCGGCTTGAGCCCAAGCGCTTCGATCAGGCGAATAAAGCGATAAACCAGTTCGGCATCGTAGAAGCTGTTGAAAGGATCCTGCACTACCAACACATAGTTTTGTCGCTCAGCGGCGGGGATAGCGCTCAAGGCGTTGAGATAATAACCACGGCTGGGGTGAGCATCTAGGCGCTGTTTCAGCGTAGGTACAGACAGCGCAGGCGCATCCACATACCCCAGAGCCTTCTTAATCACCCACTTGGATAGAGGATTCTGCGCCGCAAAGTTACTCAGCCGGGGCGCCTTGGCCATCAGCTGCACCGAATCCTCGACACCGGCCACCAGGTAATCCTTGGCGGGACGCTGATAACGGCGGTAATAGATACTGAAAAACTGTGCCCGGAACTTGGGGACATCCACCTTCACCGGACACTGGCCGGAGCACGCCTTACAGGCGAGACAGCCCTTGAGCGACTCCATCACCTCGTGGGAATAGTCGTATTCTTTCTTGGCGTTGAGGCTGTTCTGCAGCCGCTGCAATAAGCCCATGGGTTTGGACTTGGCCAGCTCATTGACGTCAACGCCTTCAGATTCCAGCAGTCGCAGCCACTCACGCATTAATCCGGCGCGGCCCTTGGGCGAATGGATCCTGTCTCCAGTCACCTTGAAAGAGGGGCACATGGGCGAAAAGCGGCTGTAGTTGAAACACAGGCCGTTACCGTTACAGTTCATCACATCCGGGAAAGCATCGCGGACACTGACAGGTATTTGCCTATCGAAACTGCCGCGCTTGGTACTGTCGACATTGTAGATAAGCTGTTGGCCTTTGGGCGCCACCAGCTTACCCGGGTTGAGTTTATTCTGGGGATCGAACAGCGTCTTAACTTCTTCAAGCTCACTCCAAAGCTGCTCGCCAAATACCTGGGGGCCATACTCACCACGCACCCCTTTACCGTGCTCGCCCCACATCAGGCCGCCGTATTTCTGCGTCAGTGCCGCCACTTGATCCGAGACGGTGCGCAGCAAGGCTTCATCCTTGGGATCGCACATATCCAGCGCCGGACGCACATGCAGCACCCCGGCATCCACATGGCCGAACATGCCGTATTGCAGTTGATGGCTATCCAACAGGGCACGGAACTCCATAATATAGTCGGCGAGCTTTTCAGGTGGTACGGCGGTATCTTCGGCGAAGGCTATCGGTTTGCGGCGACCTTTGGTGGCCCCGAGCAGCCCCACAGCCTTCTTGCGCATGGCATAAATCTTATTGATGGAACCGGCATCCCGGGTGAGCTGATACCCAAGCACCCCTTTCTCACCGGCGGCAATCTGTGCATCCAGCGCCGCGGCCAGACGCTCAGCCCGCTCATCGACCTGGGCTTGTTCTCCGGCAAACTCCACCATGTTAAGGCCATCGATTATTTTGCCGGGCACTTCCTGGATAAGCTCGGATACCGAGTGCCAGATAATGTCTTCCCGCGCCAGATTCAGCACCTTGGAATCGACGGTTTCCACCACAGTGGCATTGGCGAGCACCAAGTCGGGCGCATGGCGCAGCGCCGATTCAAAAGAGTCATATTTGATGTTGATCATAAGGCGGCTGGCCGGCAAGGGGGTGATATCCAGTTTGGCCTCAGTCACCACCGCCAGCGTTCCCTCAGAGCCCGTGAGGATCCGCGACAGATTAAATTCGCTGAGCTGTTGATCCCAGACGTTTTTCAGATCGTAACCGGTCAAAAAACGATTCAGTTTGGGAAAGCGCTGTTCAATCAGCTCTCGCTGCTCACGGCAGCGACGGGCCACCTCGGTAATCAACTTGTTGCCGAGCGGGTTGTCAGTGACTTTCTCACCCGATTCCAGTGCCTCGCGGCTCACCGGAGCCGTGTGCAGCACACTGCCATCCACCAACACACTGGTGAGCTCCAGCACATGATCCGAAGTCTTGCCATACACCAGCGAGCCGGCGCCGGAGGCATCGGTATTGATCATGCCGCCCAGAGTGGCACGGTTGGAGGTGGAAAGATCCGGGCTGAAGAAAAAGCCGTGCGGCCGCAGCGCATCATTGAGCGCATCCTTGACCACACCGGCCTCGACTCTGACCCAACCTTCCTCTGGATTAACTTCCAACACCCGGTTCATATGGCGCGAGAGGTCCAGCACTATCCCATGGGTCAGCGCCTGGCCATTGGTTCCGGTACCGCCGCCTCGGGCACTGAAGACCACCTTGGCAAAGGCTTCCTCACAGGCGAGCCGTAACGCCATGGCAATATCTGCGCTGTCTCTGGGGTATAGCACCGCCTGTGGCAGAAACTGATAAACAGAGTTATCCGTCGCTTGCGCCAAGCGGGCACTGTAACGCCGGTCAATATCGCCGCGAAAACCGCGCTGCTCCAGCGCATCCAGATATTCCAGATACAAGGGTTCCANCGCCGGTCAATATCGCCGCGAAAACCGCGCTGCTCCAGCGCATCCAGATATTCCAGATACAAGGGTTCCAGAGTTTGTTGGTGTGAAAGTAGGGGTAACATCTTATGCTCGAATAAATTTTTTGTTATCGGGCCATTATAAACAAAAAAAAGCCGCTAAAAAGCGGCTTCTTTCATAACTTACTGAGTTGTTAGCCGTGGGCTTCAGCCAGGTACAACCAGGTGTCGATCACTGTGTCTGGGTTCAGAGACACTGTGTCTATGCCCTGCTCCACCAACCAGGCGGCAAAGTCGGCGTGATCCGAAGGACCCTGACCACAGATACCCACGTAAGCACCCTTGGCCTTGGCAGACTTGATAGCCATCGCCAGCAGCGCCTTAACGGCTTCGTTACGCTCATCGAACAGGTGACTGATGATGCCAGAGTCGCGGTCCAGACCCAGAGTCAGCTGAGTCAGGTCGTTGGAGCCGATGGAGAAACCATCGAACATCTCCAGGAACTGATCCGCCAGCAGGGCGTTGGATGGCAGTTCGCACATCATGATGACGCGCAGACCATCTTTACCACGCTCCAGACCTTGCTCTTTCAGCAGTTCGATAACCTGACGGCCTTCTTCCAGAGTACGAACGAACGGGATCATGATCTCAACGTTCTTCAGCCCCATGTCGTTACGAACACGCTTAATGGCTTCACACTCTAGGGCAAAACAATCGCGGAACGACTCGGAGATGTAGCGGCTGGCGCCACGGAAGCCCAGCATTGGGTTCTCTTCCTCTGGCTCGTACTTGTCACCGCCGATCAGGTTGGCGTATTCGTTTGACTTAAAGTCAGACATACGCACGATAGCCTTCTTGGGGTGGAATGCTGCAGCAATAGAAGAGATACCTTCCACCAGACGGGCAACATAGTATTCAACCGGAGATTCATAACCGGCGATCATCTCGGTGATCTCGGCTTTCAGCTCGTCGGTTTGCTGATCGAATTCCAGCAGAGCCTTGGGGTGAATGCCTATCATGCGGTTGATGATGAACTCGAGACGGGCCAGCCCCACACCTTCATTAGGCAGACGGGCAAAGTCGAAGGCGCGGTCAGGGTTACCCACGTTCATCATTATCTTCATCGGCAGATCAGGCATGGAATCAACGCGGCTGGAAATCACATCAAACTCCAGCTTGCCTTGATAGATATAACCTGTGTCGCCTTCGGCGCAGGATACAGTCACTTCCTGACCATTTTGAATTTTGTCGGTCACGTCACCACAACCCACTACCGCAGGCACGCCCAGTTCACGGGCGATAATAGCTGCGTGACAGGTACGGCCACCACGGTTGGTGACAATGGCGCTGGCGCGCTTCATGATAGGTTCCCAATCCGGGTCAGTCATATCGGTAACCAGTACATCGCCTGGCTGGATCTTGTCCATTTCGTCGATAGAGTTGAGCACCTTGGCAATACCTGAGCCCACCTTGTGGCCGATGGCACGACCTTCACAGATCACTTCGCCGCGGCTCTTGAGGTGATAACGCTCAATCAGCTGCACATCTTCACGGGAGCGTACGGTTTCGGGGCGAGCCTGAACTATGTAGAGACGACCGTCGTTACCGTCTTTGGCCCATTCGATATCCATCGGACGGCCATAATGCTTTTCAATGATCATCGCCTGCTTGGCCAGTTCCATCACTTCTTCATCATTGATGGAGAAAGTCATGCGCTGCTCTTTGGCGACATCTTCAATTTTCACTTGCTTGCCGTGAGATGCGTCATCCGAGTACACCATCTGGATCAGCTTGCTGCCGATGTTACGACGTACAACGGCCTTGTGACCGGCTGTCAGGGTTGGCTTGTGTACGTAGAACTCGTCCGGGTTAACCGCACCTTGTACCACCATTTCGCCCAGACCGAAGGAAGAAGTGATAAATACCACATCCTTGTTGCCGGACTCGGTATCCATGGTGAACATCACGCCGGAAGCCGCTTTGTCGGAACGTACCATGCGCTGAACACCGGCAGACAGTGCCACGCCGCGATGGTCGTACCCCTGATGCACACGATAGGAGATAGCGCGATCGTTAAACAGAGAGGCAAACACATGCTTGATGGCAACCAATACAGCGTCGAAGCCCTTTACGTTAAGGAAGGTTTCTTGCTGACCGGCAAATGAAGCGTCGGGCATATCTTCTGCGGTGGCAGAGGAACGCACGGCGAATGAAGCGTCTTGGGTTTCAGAGGCTAATTTTTCGTAAGCTTCTCGAATCGCTTGTTCGAGTTCTGGCTGAAATGGGGTTTCGATAACCCACTGTCTGATCTGTGCACCAACTTTAGCCAGTGCGTTGACATCATCTACATCCAATGTGTCAAGAATGTCGTATATCTTCTGGTTTACTCCACTTTGCTCAAGAAACTCATTGAACGCGTGGGATGTGGTCGCAAAGCCGCCAGGTACTTGAACACCGGCATTGGCCAGATTACTGATCATTTCACCAAGGGAAGCGTTTTTACCGCCGACCTTGTTGACGTCACCCATGCCTAATTCCTGATACCAGAGTACGTATTGCTGCACAGTTCTATCTCCGCAAGTTTATTTCAGTGGCCCCTTCACACGAGGGCAGCGGCATTTTACACTCCGAGGCAACAAGCGTAAATCTATAATTTTATTTGTAATTTTATTACTACATGAGGTCGGCATGGCACGTAAAGTATTCTACATTTCTGATGGAACCGCGATCACAGCCGAGGTGTTTGGTCACGCGGTACTTTCTCAATTTCCATTGGAATTTGACTCACTTACCATTCCTTTTGTCGAAAATACCGTTAAGGCCGAAGCCGTTAAAAAACAAATTAACGATAGTTTTATTACAACAGGGGAACGGCCTCTGGTGTTTCATTCCATCGTCAAACCGGAAATTCGCGACATTATTTACTCCAGTGAAGGCCTGGACTATGACTTTTTGAACACTTTCGTCGCACCACTGGAACAACAATTGGGGGTCACAGCGAGCCCTTCATTGCATAGAACCCATGGTATGGCCAAAGCGGGTTATGATGCCCGTATCGATGCCATTAACTTTGCCATGGAGAACGACGATGGCCAGACCATGAAACATATGGATAAGGCCGACATTATCCTGCTGGGGGTTTCCCGCTGCGGCAAGACGCCATCCAGCCTTTATCTGTCGATGCAGTTCGGTATCAAGGCCGCCAACTACCCCTTTATTCAAGACGATATGGATAACCTCAAGTTGCCGGAAATACTGAAACGCAACAAATCCAAGCTGTTCGGCCTGACCATTGAGCCCGTGCGTCTGCATGAAATACGCCAAAGTCGAATGGAGAACAGCCGCTACTCTTCACTGCGCCAGTGCCGCCTCGAAGTCAAAGAGGTGGAGATGATGTTCAAGAAAGAACGTATTCCTTATATAGACACCACCAACCAATCGGTCGAGGAGATCGCCACCAAGATCCTCGATGCCACGGGCCTTGAACGCCATATGTTTTAAAATCTCTGCCATGCACCAAGTAATATTTACCTGAGTTGAAACTGAGTTACAGAATGACATCATCAGGCTAACTACTTGTTACTGCTAGACGAATCAAATGAAGTTAGTGTGGGAATTGATCATTTTTCAAGACCCACATGACCAATTATCGGACAATTGCCACTTTGCAGCACCGCTCGATTGGTTATAATCCGACACAAGATAAGCGCAAAGCGCTCAAGAAATTTCCCCCGGTATTATGAATGACCATTAAAACAGACGAATTACGTACTTCTCTCTTATGTAAAGTGATCTCACCTGCCCAACTCGCATCTGAGTATCCATTGACTCAGGAAGCCGCAGATTACCTGGTTGAACAGCGCCGCGAAGTCGAAGCCATTATTCAGGGTGACGATCCGCGTTTGTTGGTCATCATAGGCCCCTGCTCTATCCATGATACAGAGGCAGCCCTGGACTATGCCAGCCGCCTGGCCAAGCTGCACCATGAACTCAAAGACGATCTGTGCATTCTGATGCGGGTCTATTTTGAGAAGCCCCGCACCATAGTCGGCTGGAAGGGCCTGATTTCCGATCCTGACTTGGATGGCAGCTTCAGCCCTAATAAAGGCCTGCGCCAGGCCCGCAAGTTGCTGCAGCAGATCACCGAGCTGAAACTGCCGATCGCCACCGAGTTTTTGGATATGGTGAACGGTCAGTATATTGCCGATCTCATCACTTGGGGCGCCATCGGGGCCCGCACCACAGAAAGCCAAATTCACCGTGAGATGGCCTCGGCGCTCTCCTGTCCTGTCGGGTTCAAGAACGGTACCGACGGCAACATCAATATCGCCGTTGATGCAGTGCGCGCCGCCAGAGAACCACATATCTTTTACTCTCCGGACAAAGACGGCTCACTGGCGGTCTATCGCACCCATGGTAATCCTTATGGACATATCATTCTGCGCGGCGGTAAAACCCCCAACTACAGCGAGCAACATGTGGCCAAGGCCAGAGAGCAGATGGATTCGGTTGGGATCCACTCAGGTATAGTGGTCGACTTCAGCCATGGCAACAGCCAGAAGCAGCACAAGAAGCAGCTGGAAGTCGCCGAAGATATTATGGCGCAGCTGCGCAGCGGCTCCACCGCCATTGCCGGTATTATGGCCGAGAGTTTTATTGTCGAAGGCAATCAGAAAGTTATTGCAGGTGAGCCCCTCACTTACGGCAAAAGCATCACAGATGCCTGCCTGCACTGGGAAGACTCGGAAAAACTGCTTAGAGATCTGGCCGCAGCCGCCAAGGAAAGACGCCGCCTGCTGGGCAAGTAAGCCGCTACAAATTCAGGCCGCCAACATAAAATAGCCCCCGTCTCCACCTCGGAGATACCGGGGCTTTTTCATGCCCGGATACTTTTGAACATCCAATATTTTTCATGCAAGGCTTTCTGCCCCAGGCTGTCAATCCGCCTTTGGTCGAACTATAATACCGCCCCTGATTTTCCAGCATAACCTTGAGGTTGCCGTATGCCAGAAACGACACAGAGCCAATATGAAGCGGCCGTAGCGCGCCGAATTGAACAAGCCGAGGCTCGGGTCATCAAGGCGGTTTTCCCGTCCATTACCAATCATCACAACACACTGTTTGGCGGTGAAGCCCTCGCTTGGATGGATGAAACCGCCTTTATTGCCGCCACCCGCTTTTGTCGCAAGACACTGGTCACCGTCAGCTCTGACAGAATCGACTTCAAAAAACCGATCCCCGCCGGTAGCCTGGCAGAATTGATCGCCCGGGTGATCCATGTGGGCAACACCTCGATGAAAGTCGAAGTGAACATTTTTGTAGAAGATATGTATCAGGATAAGCGCGAGCACGCTATCCGCGGCGTCTTCACCTTCGTGGCCGTCGATGAAGACAGAAAACCGACCCAGATCTGGAGCGATGATCTAGCCAACTAGCCCCTGTTCGCTTATTCGCATAATCCTGGCCTGTATCTGGCTACAGGCTTTTAGGTTTCATTCTGCAACAGTCTTTGCCGCTGAAAAGGCTTTTATTGACCGTCGTTCTCGACTAAAGTCTAAAAGCGACGGTAACAAAAAGTCACTTAAACCCTGATAAAGCAATAGGATTATTTGTCACTTTTCTGTTACATTGACCCTTCTTCAGCGTGCAGAGCCATAACCATAACAAGCCATGAAGCCAGAAAACTTAAATATTATCATCGCCGATGATCACCCTTTATTTCGCAATGCCCTGCGCCAAGCGCTTAACAGCGGTTTCTCCAATACCCGCTGGTATGAGGCCGACAGTGCCGATGCGCTGCAAAAACTGCTTGAGCAAACTCATCAGGGATATGATCTGGTGCTGCTGGATCTGCAGATGCCGGGATCCCATGGCTACTCCACCCTTATCCATCTGCGCGCCCACTTCCCCGAGCTGCCGGTAATAGTGATTTCAGCCCACGAAGATGCCGCCACCATCAGCCGTGCCCTGCACTACGGCGGCGCCGGTTTTATTCCCAAATCGGCCTCGATGGAAACCTTTATCGAAGCAATCACCGCAGTAATGTTCGGCGATATCTGGCTGCCTCAAGACATAGAGTTGGTTGAAATTGATGATGAAAATGATACCGACAAGGTCGCCGGCAAGCTCTCTGAGCTGACGCCGCAGCAATACAAGGTGTTGCAGATGTTTGCCGAAGGCCTGCTCAACAAGCAGATAGCCTACGACCTGGGCGTATCCGAGGCGACCATCAAGGCCCACGCCACCGCTATCTTCCGTAAGTTGGGGGTTCGCAACCGCACCCAGGCCGTGATAGCGCTGCAGCAACTGGGGATGGAAAAGGTCGAGATCAGCTGATCTCACCGCTTCCCAAAGATTTTCAGTCCTCTATGGCGGCATACTTGCCAAGATAGATGATTTCCGGCGCGCTCGGGCACAACACCTCGACACACTCATCGCCGGTGCAGATAAGATGTGACCAGCCGTCACTGTGCCCATGGAAGAAACTGATTGGGCTTTCCTGCGACCAGGCGTGATCTTTAATCAGGCGGCTGTTGTAACCCTGTTCGTCCCCAAGCTCGCTCAGCGCCTGCCATAGCTCCAGCAACCCATGTTCATCCAGCATACGAAACGCAGTGACCGAGTGATAATGCAGCCGATAGCGCCCTTCACTCGGTAAATGAAACAGCTCCAGGCTGAGCTCGACCCCGGGATGGGGCGTATTTTTGATTTGATAGCGTTTGCCGCCGGGAAGCTGCAACATGAAATCACCGCCCCAGAAGAGCCCAGTGATAAAAAGATCCCCCTGCTCGAAGGGTGTCTGCCATCTGCCTATTTTCATGCTCCCTCCCATTAACCCCTGCGCTCGTTAATCCCCCTCAGACAAAAGTGGGGTAAACCAGAAAGTACTCAACAAGCGGATACCGGGCAATGGCCGCTATAACCCATAAAAAAGCGCCGCCGGGGCAAACCCTCGGCGGCGCTGCATTTGAGAGGCTCAGCGTTTACAAGCCCAGATGGCTGGCATGAAACTTAAGCTGCTCGTCGATAAATGAGGCGATAAAATAGTAGCTGTGATCATAGCCGGGGTGGCTGTGAAAACTCAGCGCAATTCCAGCGTCAGTGGCGGCGGCCTGCAAGGCCTGTGGCAGTAACTGCTCGGCCAGAAACAGATCACTCTCGCCCTGATCGACCCGCATCGGCAGCCCTTTGGCACCACTTTTTATCAGCTCTACCGTGTCATAGGCCTTCCAAGCCTCCCTGTCGCTGCCAAGATAGGCGGCAAACGCTTTCTGGCCCCAAGGGCACTGGCTAGGATGACTGATGGGGGCAAAGGCACTGGCGCTGAGATAACGGCCCGGATTTTTAAGGGCTATCATCAGCGCGCCGTGCCCGCCCATGGAGTGACCGGCAATGGCACGCTTACCCGATACCGGAAAGTGCTGCTCTATCAAGGCCGGCAACTCATCTACCACATAGTCATACATACGATAATGATTGCTCCAGGGAGCCTGGGTCGCATTGACATAAAAACCGGCCCCCAACCCCAGATCGTAAGCAGCATCTTCGGCATCGGCCACACCTTCTCCGCGCGGGCTGGTATCCGGACAGACTATGGCGAGCCCCAGCTGAGACGCGAGGCGCTGGGCCCCGGCCTTTTGCATAAAGTTCTCATCCGTACAGGTCAGCCCGGAGAGCCAATACAGCACAGGTACCTTTTGGCTATTGGCCTGCTCCGGCAGATAAATGGCGAAACGCATCTCGCAGTTCAGACTGCTGGAGTGATGACGGTACTGCTTGTGCCAGCCTCCAAACGACCTGTTGTTACTGATATTTTCCATCAGAAGGTCCTCAGAAGTGGATCACGCTGCGTATACTCTTGCCTTCATGCATCAGCTCGAAGGCTTCATTGATATCTTCAAGCCCCATGGTGTGGGTGATAAAGTCATCCAGCTTGAATTTACCGGCCAGATAATCTTCCACTATGCCTGGCAACTGTGAGCGTCCTTTGACACCACCGAAAGCCGAGCCTTTCCACACCCGGCCGGTCACCAGTTGGAAAGGTCTGGTGGAGATCTCTTGCCCGGCACCGGCAACCCCAATGATCACTGACTCGCCCCAGCCCTTGTGGCAACACTCGAGCGCCGAACGCATCACATCCACATTACCGATGCACTCGAACGAGTAATCGACGCCGCCATCGGTCAAATCCACAATCACCTGCTGAATAGGCTTGTCATAGTCCTTGGGGTTAATGCACTCGGTCGCGCCCAGCTTCTTCGCCAGTTCAAACTTGGACTCATTGACATCTATGCCTATGATGCGACCGGCCTTGGCCATCACAGCGCCAATCACCGCCGATAACCCTATACCGCCAAGCCCGAAGATGGCTACAGTGGCGCCCTCTTCCACCTTGGCAGTGTTCATTACAGCGCCCATGCCGGTAGTGACACCGCAGCCCAGAAGGCAGATCTCTTCCAGCGGTGCCGACTTGTTGACTTTGGCCAGGGAGATCTCAGGCAATACTGTATATTCAGAGAAAGTCGAGCAGCCCATGTAGTGGAAAATCGGCTTGCCGTCTTTGAAGAAACGGGTGGTACCATCCGGCATCAGGCCCTTGCCCTGGGTCTCGCGGATCTTCTGACACAGGTTGGTCTTGCCCGAGCGGCAGAACTTACACTCTCCGCATTCAGGCGTGTAAAGAGGAATAACATGATCGCCCACCGCCACACTGGTGACGCCTTCGCCGACCATCTCCACTATGCCGCCGCCCTCATGGCCGAGAATGGCCGGAAACACGCCTTCTGGGTCATCGCCGCTCAAGGTAAAAGCATCGGTATGACACACACCACTGGCAACAATGCGCACCAACACCTCACCGGCCTTGGGCAACATCACATCCACCTCTTCCATCTTCAACGGCTCACCGGCGGCCCAGGCTACGGCGGCGCGGGACTTGATAAATTTGTCTGTCATTGTCGCTTCCTTCTGTTGTGATTGATTCGGTATCGAACCTCTTGGCTCATAAACCGGATGCCAACATTGTATTTATTCCCAAATAAAAGATAATCAGCCAAATATACAAATCACTTTTACTGAGAAGTAATAATGAACCACTGGGAAGGGATCAGCGAATTTATCGCCGTGGCCGAGAGCCAGAGCTTTACCCGCGCCGCCGAGCGGCTCAACTTGTCTGTGGCGCAGATAAGCCGCCAAATCGCCGCGCTGGAGAAACGCCTGGCGAGCAAACTCTTCTATCGCACTACCCGTAAGGTGTCGCTCAGTGAAGAGGGTCAGCTTTATTATCGCCACTGCCGCTTGCTGCAAGATGGTATAGAAGAAGCCGAACGCGCCCTTGGCAGTTTGAAACAAACCCCGCAGGGCTTGCTGCGGGTGACGGCGCCGGTCACTTACGGCGAGCAATTTATTCTGCCGCTGCTGAATGACTTTCTCTGTCTGCACCCCAAGCTGGATCTGCAACTGGATCTCAACAACAAGACGCTGGATCTGATTGATGGCGGTTATGATTTGGCGATTCGGCTGGGTAAGCTGGCGGATTCCAGCTTGATGGCGCGGCGTCTTGGCAGTCGCCGCAATTATGTCTGTGCCAGCCCTGAGTATCTGGCCAACCATGGCGTGCCCCACACTCTGGGCGAGCTGCACCGGCATCAATGTTTGCTGGGTAACCACCCTTACTGGCGTTTTATCGAGCAGGGTCAGGAACGTCAATGGCGTTTGAGTGGCCGCTTGGTGTGTAATTCTGGCCCTGGGCTATTGGATGCTGCTCGCAAAGGGCTCGGGCTGGTGCAACTGCCCGATTATTATGTCGGCGAGGATCTCGCCAGCGGCGCCCTGGTATCTGTGCTCGAGGCTTACCAGGCGGCGCCGGAGGGGATTTGGGCCTTATACCCACAGAACCGCCATCTGTCGCCCAAGGTCAGCCTGCTCTTGGACTTTCTGCAGCAGGCGCTGCCGGAGGCGCCGGATCTGGGCAAGTCTTGAGTGGATGCCCTGTCTTGAATGGAGCGTTAAGTCTTTAATGGGTGACAGGTCTTGAACTGCAGCCAGATCTTAAATAGGAAATGAATTCTGTATCGGCTCTGAATCTTGCATAGCCGCGAAACTTGCGAGCCACTCAGCTTTCAAATCGCTGAGGTTTCAAATTTCCAGGCTTTTGATTCTCTGAGCGAACTATGGCTTGGCAGGCTTAGCCCTGACTCGTCTTAGCACGCTGCCAGTGCAGCAGATATTTATCCAGCTCATTAGCAAAGGCCTGTCTATCTGCCTGGCTCAACTTGGGACTGCCGCCGGTATCTATACCGCTGGCACGCAGGGTATCGAGAAAATCCCGCATATTAAGACGGGCACGCACATTGTCACGATTCAGCAGCTCGCCACGGCTATTGAGCGCCTTGGCGCCCTTGTCTATCACTTCGGCCGCCAGCGGAATATCATTGCTGATCACCAAATCACCGGCGTGACACAGGCGCACGATTTCGTTATCGGCCACATCAAACCCCTTGGGCACCTGTAAGGTTTTGACACTGGCAGCACCTGTGATCCTGAGTGCCTGATTGGCGACAAAAGTGACATTGATGCCGGTACGCGCCGCCGCCCGCACCAACATTTCGCGGATCACTACCGGGCAGGCATCGGCATCGACCCAGATTTGTGCCAGGTCTGATGCCTGCTCATTTTGATTCTGCTGCACTCGCGCTCCTTTAGTTTGCAATAAAATTCGCACGCTATTCTATCTCAAGCAGGGTATCTGTGCGCGCAAAATCCGCCAAGCTAAAGTGGATGGAATGACACCGAACGAGTCAGAGCGAAGATACTGGCTTGAATACAAAACCGTGGCCAATTTAACTTGGCCATATATGGACGCCTCCTGTTTTGCCAGTATGGTAATCCTCCCCTTTTTAACCGCAGTTAAAAGTAGAGGTTAAGCGACCATTAAAGGTGGACGCCCATGATTGGCTTTGCGTGGCCTTTCGGGATTGTATAACCAAAGCCATTGAGTTGCATAGTCTTGTACATCTTCTATGGAATCAAACAAGAACTTATTCGCAGCTTCCTTAACTATACTCGAGGTGCCTCATCTAAGGTATCAAAAGTATAAGCAACTATACTTGTTTTAATTTTCCCTTCTTGAGCTATAGCGACAAGTGCTTCAAACAGTTCATTTGAAAAGAAGGTTTTCAACATTCCTTTAGGGTTAAACACATGCCTCTTACTTGGCTCGAGTGCTAATATTTTCTCTTCCGATAAATAAAACCTTGTTGTTGCATCGGTAACTTTGAAACATCGATCTTGGTCAATCACATCTACTTCGTTATTTACTGCCACTAAATATCTTCCAGTTAAAGTGTCATCACCCCCGCATTTCAATGCAGCTGGATAGACTTCAACCCCATATGGATCAAAGCTCATTATAACTTCAGCGATTTCTTTAGTTACATTTAAACAACTGGCATCAATGATATCTAAAGCTTCAATATTAACCAAATCTTTATCTGACCATACAACAGGTGAAAGAATTGAGGTAGGTGTAAAATTGTCATCCTGATAATAGAATGCCCTGTTGTCATCATCCACAAAAAAACAATCACCTTTTTCAAAATCTTCTGTTATATATGCAATTTTCAAATTTATCTTTCCATTTTATAAGGAAGGTGCGAACAAGCCCTGCAATTTAGACCTTGATAAAACCTTTACTTTACCAGCCTAAATCTTAAACGCTAAATTTCTAATTTAGGCCAATTTATCGGATATACAGCGGATATACCGGACATCCTAAACACTTTTCGAGCCACGAGGAAGCATATCATTTGGTCTCAATCACAACATACAGAACATCCTAAACACTTTACGAGCTACCACAACATACAGAACATCCTAAACACTTTACGAGCTACTGACAGAGCTCAAGGACATCCTAAACACTTTCTAAACCGCAAGGAAGCACGCTGCCAAGTGTCAGTCTCTGATAAATAACGACGTATTTTGGGAAGTAGACTCTCTAAGACGAGTAATCTGCGTGCTTCATACAAAAACTGCGGTTGCTAGGCATGCCAACGGCAGGCTTAAGCCTGTTGCTGCAAAATCACCAAGGGTTTAAGGTTAATGGGGATGTATTGCTTGGCTTTGTTGCTTACCCCGGCACCATTTACCGCCATATTTGGCCTTCATGGCACACATCGCATCCCATCGGCCACTCATGCCACTGTACTGACGGCGAAACTCCTTGGCGGAAGTTATCCAGGCATCGTCGCTGATACCAAGCTCAAGCAGTAGTTTGGGTCTGGAACAGGCAATAAAGCCACGCTTGTCTTCCCGCACCGCCCGGCCTGTCCAATCAATCAGCTCCAGATAGTCGGCAAAGTGAAATGGAATGCCGCTTGGTTCGGCGGCAGTGGCTGCACCATCAAATTGCAGCAGCGGCTTAAGTGAAGCGTTGGCAGTTGTAGGTTCATCAACTTCCTCTATGCGCTCCTGAATGGATGTGTAATCAGAAGTTTGCAGCGAATCTGCAATACCTGCGCGAATGGGATTTAAATCCACATACATCATGCAGGCCAGCAGCGCCTGTTCATCAAGCAGCGCCTGCGACTTAAAACGTCCTTCCCAGAATACGCCCTTGCAGCCATCTTCTCGATTGGCCTTGCGGGCGATATCTTCGTTTAAACAGCGCATAAACCAACTGATACTGCCAAGGCGTTCCTGCCAATCGCTAATCAACGTATCCAACAGTATTCGCTCACTTTCTGAGAGACTATCGCCCTTGAGGAACTTTGCCGCCACAGGATTGCCGCTAAAGAGCAATGTCCAACGCTCGATGACTTCAAATGGTGACAACGATTGTTGCGCAGCAAGGTCGATTTTGAGCACCAAATGGTAGTGATTACTCATAACCGCATAAGCGCAAACGTCGATGCAGAATATTGACGACAACTGCCTGATTTTATCCACTATCCAGCCACGTCTATGCTCGTAACTGCGCCCCGACAGTGCATCTTCACCACACAAAAATGCCCTTCTCACGCAGCGATTAATCACGTGGTAAAAGGGCGTACTTTCAACATCTATCAACTGGCGGCGGGCTGTGGTCATAACCAACCTCGACTGAGCTTTGATGGGTATTTTTTCAAAGCCTAGTCAAGGCTGGGCGAAACATCAAAAAGGTATGGCTGTCCTGTTTTTTCTTCTTCAAAAAGGTATGGCTGTCCTGTTTTTTCTTCAAAGCCTAGTCAAGGCTGGGCGAAACATCAAAAAGGTATGGCCGTCCTTTATTTTATAGTCAAGGCTGGGCGAAACATCAAAAAGGTATGGCCGTCCTTTATTTTAGTCCTTTTGTTATTTCATTTGGTCCTTTATTTTTTATGGCTACCATATTAATTTAACGGTAATAATTTTATGCCTGCCTTGTCTAGACGGGCAAATGTGTCTCCATACTCCATACACCAGCCTGGAGGCATAGTATCTTTCAGGTTTAACTTATTTTTACTATCGAGGGAGTTGGCCTGGTCTTTAGAGATATATGCTAACTTCCAATGTTTGGATAAAAGTTTCGCTATATATTCTGGCTGTTTTCCTTCTTTTAATAGTCTAAACGATTCATTTCTTAAGACAGCGCATGGAACTACGTGTTCTGGATGGATTCTCGCACCATCTTTAACTTCTTTAGACTGCCCACATAAAATGTAATCTTTCTCTGGATGAAGGATATGAGAGAAGAGTCTTGAATGAATTCCTTCATTACCTGATTTAATACAGTTCTGGAAGTGTGTTATTAACACTAAGGCAGTGTTAAAAACGAAATGTTCTTTATCCATTTATTTGAACCATAGTCAATTCCTTAAAAAAAGGTATGGCTGTCCTATTTTTCCATCAAAAAGGTATGGCTGTCCTATCTTTCTAATCAAAAAGGTATGGCTGTCCTATCTTTCTACTATGTATTTTTTTGTAACGTCATGTAAATTCTTAGTCTGACTTCAGTTTCTTATAAGCACTTATCAATAACTCAGTTTCAGTTTCCGATTTATATTGCTTTTTCTCCATATCTAAACCAGAACTTTCAAATATAGACTCTGCCTTTTTAAACATTGAAAGTGCCTCAGATTCATTTAGAAGTAGCTTCTTAAATGCTTCCGCTTTTTTCTCAATTTTATTGCTATTGATATAGTCAAGTTCTTCACCCATACCTAACAAGCGCACTATCAGCATTATGTGAAAACGAGCTTTTTTATTTTCTGTTTTAAGGTCACCAGACCTGAAGAATTGTTCTACTCTGTAGTAGCAAAGAGAACTTACATAATAGGGTAAGTATTTATGTCCGTCTGCAAAGATTCTTCCAGAAAACCTTTTAACTATTGTTCCATAATACCCTGACACTAGATGAGGTGAGTTTAAGAACATTGAAGCAAATGACTTAATCTGAATAGGGATCGATATTATCTGATTCCTTTTTATGCCTGAAACCGAGTTATATTGCTGAGAGCGCCTTTCATAGTATAAAGGTATTGAAGTTTTTTCAGCAGAGTAATACAGCTCAAGTTGTTTTTGGAAGATGCTAAGTGCTTCAAGCTGCTCAGTTTTAACTTCTGTTTGGCTGTTCGTCGCCAAAGTAATGCTAGCTTTTATATCTTCATTTGCCGTAACAACTATTTTTATAGGGACCTGAACTTGTTCAATACCTTCAATGTTCTGACATTCATGAAGAATATGACTAGTTTGACAACCATTAACCACTTGATAATCTCTGATTGTGAAACGGTTACCAGCTGGGGTAATTGAAGAAGCAACTACAGTTACACCATTGTTGAGTACACAAAAAATATCAAATTTTTTGTCTTCAAGAGTACCTTTTATTTTCTTGTTTACAGGATTATCACCCTGAAAATCTCTTACATTATCATCAAAAATACTATGTATTGTCTTATTCTCATCTTGGATTAACTTCAAGTATTCGCTTAATGGAATAACCCCAAGGTAACCCTCTGAAACCCCTTCAATGTCAGGTAATGTAATTCGATTTAAAAAGGTAATAGTTGAAGAAAGTTTGTTTTTAGTCTCATGGAAGAGTTTTTGGATTTCCGAAGAACCACAAGGTTCGAAACTTACAGTTTCAAAAATTCCAATCGCATCTACCTCATCAATACCTGAGCTAATAACGGCGGAAAGGTTCTGGTCATTTACCCATTTTCCAGTACATACATAGTACATTTTACAATCAGGTCTTCTATTTACCATATACGAAGACTTTAGGATAATGTCTTCCCATAGAACCTTTTTAGCTTTAATCGTTTCATTTTGTACGAGCTTAGGATCATCACTTAGGAAATCTTTTATACCATGGATAAAGGCACCGATGTCTGCCCCACTAAACGAAGACGTTGTCTTCGTTTGTATGAAGCCAATCTCTGCGTCTAAGTGACCTGAAGATTCAACAATTTCTCTGAGTTCATCACTATCGTTTACTAGGCGCCCATTTACGAGAATATACAGCCCATCAATAGCGCAGTCACCACCAGAACCTGAATGAACTTCATCAAGCTCAAAACTTCCACGGAATTGCTTTGATAAAATTGAGTAGTTTGCGAAGTGCTCAAACTGAGTAGATTCAGGTAACCGCTCTAACTCACATTGTTCAGTAAAGCTCTTTAGTAATGAGCCTGTAATCTTATCCATATGGTACAACCAGCCTATATTAACGTTTTGATTATTATGCTCTTATGATGCCACTCTTGTTGTGAATAAGTTCGTGAATTTACATAACGCCGCGAGCAGCGGCGCGTGTTTTTGCGTCCGCTGCCTTGCCTGGTTAAGTGGCGACACTCCCACCCTACCTAAGGGCACGATGTGAGCCTGCGAACCAGACTACATTTATGGCACCCGCAAGAACTGATGACTTGAAGACACCCCCAACCTGAAATGTGGCCGCCCGCAACGAACGGGTACGCCGAGCCACATCCTTTTATTTTTCTAATGGCAACCGAACGCTCACTCATGGCACCGACTTGGAAGCTTGCGCTGTCATAAAAAAGCAGAGCCATTTAACAGTTGTATAGTGCGCATGCGCGTTTTAGTCATCGGTGGAGTGTAAACGCGCATCGCTATCTCTTTGTATTAGTTAAATATAATAGAGTTTAGCCCGAATATCCCTTACCACGAAAAACGCAATCATTGAGTCTCTCTCATAGCTACCGAAAGGGCGCGAAGGTTGTTCGTCCCTGAATTCCGCTGAAAACGGAAAAATACCACTGCCGCCGACTTTGAGCTTAAGGAAGTGCTAAAGATAAGCACCTGAATTAGTTACACAATACTCAGTACTGTTTATTAAAACAATTAGCAAAAGGTCAAGCTTTTGACAAAAGCCATAAAAGCCTGTCTTGGTTGTTTTTTACAAAATAATTGGCTGATTTTTGATTATTTTCCAACAAAAAGCGCCGCTTGCCTGTAAGACTGAGGCAAGCGGCGCAAGTTATTGGGCTAGTTTCCCCTGAGCTATTTCATCCTAGCCATGTCACAGGGCTATTTCACCTGAGGCACTCGCACTGGATCGGCGGGCTGTGGCAACTTCACCGGCGCGGCAGATTTCAGCTCATCCAAGGCAATGGCGATGGCCTTTTCCAGCTGAGGATCTATGCCTTTGGCTGTGTCTTTGGTCCACTGCTCGACTTCCACATCCGGGGCCACACCTTCGTTCTCGACCCGCCACTGGCCGTCGATACTGAAGAAACCGCTGCGCGGCGCCGTGATATGGCCGCCATCCATCAGGGAAGGCACACCCCAGATGCCGACCAGGCCACCCCAAGTGCGTTTACCCACCAACTTGCCCACTTGGTAATAGCGGAACATATAAGGGAGCATGTCGCCGCCCGAGCCGGAGACTTCGTTAATCAACATTACCTTGGGCCCCCAGATACCGCTGCCCGGGCTGGTCATGGGGTGATCGCCGGCCATCTGGTTATTGAAGTAACCGTTACGCTCGCGGCGCAGCACATCTATGATGTACTCGGCAATGTAACCGCCGTGGTTGAAGCGCTCATCTATGATCACCCCCTGGCGCTGATTCTGGGCGAAGAAGTAGCGATTGAAGTAACTGAAACCGTTCTCGCCTGTGTCCGGAACCCAAACATAGGCCAGTTTGCCGCCGGAAGCTTCATCCACCCGCTTGCGGTTATCCTCGACCCAGGCGTTACGTCTCAATGCCTGTTCGCTGGCCGTTGGCACCACAGTCACCTCAAAGGCTTTTTTGTCGCTGCCATCCGGGCTGATACTGAGACGGGTCTGTTTACCGAGAGTCCCCTGGAAGGCCTGATAGAAGTTGGCCTTGTTATCCAGCGGTTTGCCGTTGACTGCCAGCAGATACTGGCCCGCCTTGACCTGGGGATAGAGAGCCAGCGGCGCACTGCCTTGGTCCGCCGGATACCAGTTTTCGCCGCGATAAATGCGGCTGAAGCGATAACCCTTGTCGGTCGCCTCAACATCGGCGCCGAGCAGACCGGTACGGTTGTCGGCAATTTCCGGCAGATCGCCATCATTGGTAAAGGAGTGGCCCACAGAGGTTTCGGCGCCCATGTTATCGAGCAGATAGGTCATGTCGGCGCCGTGGCGCACATGGGCGACCAGTGGCTGGAACTCCTTGTATACCGCGTCCCAATCGGCACCGTGCAGATTACTGACATAAAAGTAATCGCGCTGGAAGCGCCAGGCTTCGCGGAAGATTTGCTGCCATTCGGCCTTGGGATCGATACGTGCCGTCAGCTTGACGTTGAGCGTCTTGGCATCGTCCCCCATGGGCGCGGCGCCGGCAAATTGCTGCCAGTTGTCGCCGATTTTCACCAGCAGGCTCTCGCCGTCGTGGCTCAGATGATACTCATCGACATCACCGGCCAGGGTATCGGCCTTACGCTCCTCAGTGCTGTACTTGCGAAGCTCTGTGGTTTCATCCAAATCCTGCATATAGAACAGCTCACCTGGCTTACCGGCGCTCAGGCTGTGGATTTTACCGCTCTCACCCAGAGGCAGCACCCGCTGCGCTATACCGTTGAGATCGATTCGCACCGCAGGTGGTGCATCTGAACCTTTGGACTCCTCTTCAGTGCTGCCCTCTTCCTCGTCGCTTCTTGGCAGCATGGGCGCCTCGGTGCGGGTATTGAGCAGCATGGTATAGAGGCCGTAAGTCGGGGTGAAGGCAACCGAGGTCATATCCAACCAGGCGGCGTGAGGGCCATAATCGGTACTGGCGGCAAAATAGAGCTTGTCGCCGGCGCTGTCCCACACTGGGTAACGCACATCGGCCATGCCCTGGGTAATTCTGTTACTCTGATTATTGCGGGTATCGAACAGGTAGAGACTGCGGAAAAAGCTGTCATCCTGCTTGCTGTAGGCCAGATAACGACTGTCTGGCGACCAGCTGGGGGCCATCTCCCAGTCGGGGTTCACTACCGGCTGGCTGTCGATAACCTGCGCCTTGCCCTTGGACAAGTCCGCCAGCCAGAGTTGCTGGCGCTGATCGCTGAACACCAGCTGTTTATCATCTGGCGACCAGATAAGCCCGGTATAGAAGCCCTTTTCGGCCAGTTTGATCTCTTGCTGCGGCTTGCCGAGTTGATCGGCTATCACCAGGCGATATTCGCCGCTCTTGTCGGAGAACCAGGCCAGCTGTTTGCCGCCGTTGGACCAGGCGGCGCCCACTTCGCGGCTGTCTGAGCTTTCAGTAAGATTACGGGCATCGCCGTGCTCCACGGGCACGGTAAATACATCGCCGCGGGCCACAAACAGGGCGCGCTTACCGGTAGGCGAAATGGCCGCCGACTCTATCCGCTTTTCGACCTCTTCAAAGCGTGGCCGCACCCAGGGGAAATCGGCATGCAGGCTGATGGCCAGTGCCTCACCCTTGTCGTTGTCGTTGGCATTGGTATTAGCCAGCGACTTTTTCACCAGCTCGCCACGGTATTCGTATACCAGAGTGTCGTTATCCAGGGTAAAGCCTTTGACATCGGCATCCTGGTAATGGGTCAGCTGCTCCGGCTCGCCGCCCTTGACCGCGACCCGAAAGATATTGGTGACCTGGGAGCGGTTGGAGAGGAAATAGATATAGTCGCCGTGCCACTGGGGCTCGAGATCCTGGGTGTTGTCCCAGGGCAGATCTTTTTCCTCCAGGCTATCGAGTGAAATCAACCTGAGCGGCTGATTCTGGCCGCCGCGGTAGTTACGCCAGCCCGGATCCCAAAGACCAGCGCGGCGGTAAACCAGCTGCTTGCCATCGGCAGAGAAACTGCCGTCAAAGGCGCGGTTCATGGGTAAAGGCTTGGGATTGCCGCCCTCGATGGACAGGGTAAACAGCTGCTGCCAGCCCCTCGGGGCATTGGCCCTGCCGGAGCGCAGCAATACCGATTTGCTGTCCGGGCTCCAGCCCACCAGCTGATCCACATCCGGGTGGAAGGTCAGGCGTTTGGGCTCGCCACCGGCAATAGGCAGCAGGTAGATATCCTGATTGCCCTCATAGTCGCCGGTAAAGGCCACCCACTTGCCGTCGGGCGACAGCTTGGGTTGCATCTCCTGCCCTTGGAAACTGGTGAGACGCACCGCCTCGCCGCCCTTGAGCGACACTTTCCAGATATCCTTGGCGTAGGAAAACACCAGAGTATCACCGCGAAGATCCGGCTCCCGCAGGAGTTTGGCCTCTGCAGCCAGCAAATTGGGGCTGCCGAGCGCAAGGGCCGTCAGCCAAAAGAGTTTATTGAGCTTCATTCCTGTTCCTTGTATTTGAATACCAGCAAACCTGTGGGGATCCCCCGCCAAAACCGCAACTTAACCAGCGCCATAGCAGAGCTACCCCTGTAACATAACCAGTGGTAAAAAAATACGCAAAAAAGGTTTTGTTTCAACTCATTGCAATACGCCATTCCGGGCGAATGAGACAAAAATCCCCGGCCTTAAGCAGACCTTAATCTGAGCCGGCCAGAATAATTCCTATCCACCAGCCGGGCCATGAATTCAACGCCCACTTTTTCAGGCTTTCTATTTCGCAGATCTCAGCTGCGACTCTGTCTCAACTCGCACTATGCCACTACAGTCACAGGAATCACAATGCCCATTGCAAGCCACCCGCTGAGTTTTCAACACTGGTTCAAACATCATCTGCTGTTGCCGTTATCGGTAGGGCTTGGCGTGCTTATCTTGCTGCACATCACTAATGCCGACCTGCTGCTGGCACAGTGGATGTTGGCATTTGAGGGCACCAACACGGCCTGGCCCTGGCGCCATGCCTTTGTCGCAGACAAACTGCTGCACACAGGAGGACGGGATCTGGTGGTGCTGGCGGCAGTTGTGTTGCTGTCGACCCTGGTATTGAGCAGTTTCAAAGCCTCAATGAAGCGCTGGCGCCGGCCCTTGCTGATGCTGTTTATAAGCGCCCTGGCAACCGTGCTTTTGGTGCGTATCGGCAAGAGCATGACCAATGTTGCCTGCCCCTGGGATCTCAGTTTATTTGGTGGCCAGCAGCCTTATCTGCCCTTCCCCATGAGCCTGAGCGTTGACACTGAATTGGGCCAGTGTTTCCCCGGCGGACACTCCAGCGGCGCCTTTGCCTGGGTGGGACTTTATTATCTGGCGTTGGTCTTGAAGCCGAAATGGCGCTTTAAGTTGCTCGGCGCGGTATTGCTGATAGGCGCCGTGTTCAGTCTGTGTCAGGAGTTTCGCGGCGCCCACTTTTTATCACACGATATCGCCAGCGCCCTTATCGGTTGGACCATGGCGACCTTGAGCTACGGCCTGGCTTATCGCCCTTGGCGAGCGGCAGGATACGCCGGGGTTCCGGCGCAGGCACTGATACAGACACAGGCACAGATACAGACACAAACAGAAGTCACCCGCTAAAATACCGGGCCTGATTTATTGCCGATAAATCAGGTCCTGTTTCCATAGGCTATTTCACTGAGCTTTTGAATTACGCCTTCTTCACCAGGCTTGAGATCAAAGCCCTGAGCGCCGCCGGTTTAATCATCTTGGCCATATAGTGGTAACCGCGGCGCTCGACATCCTCCACCAGATCCTTGCGGGTGTTGGCGGTGATCAAAATGCCGGGCAGATGTTGCCCATACAACGCCCTGAGCTCATCCATGGCATCGACGCCGTTTTGGCCCTTATCCAGATGATAATCTGCCAGCATGATGTCCGGCGCCACCCCTTTGAGCCCCAGCTTGATCCTGGCATCACTCAGATCCCGGGCGCAGATCACCTCGCACTGCCAGCGGCTCAACAGGCTTTCGAGCCCGGCGAGGATAGCCTCTTCGTTGTCGATACACAGCACCTTGACCCCGGCGAGCGGCTGCAACACAGAAGAGATGGCCTTGGGTTGCGGCACGCTGACAGTGGCCCCAAGCGGCACCCGAATGGCAAATACAGAGCCCTTGCCCTGCACCGAAGAGACGCGGATATCATGCTCCAACACCTTGCTTATTCTGTCGGCTATCGCCAGCCCAAGCCCCAGGCCGTTGACACTGTTGGAATGGGGGTTATCCAGACGCTTAAACTCGTGAAATATCTCCCTAAGCTGCCCGGCTTCGATGCCGCAACCGGTATCCAGCACTTGCACCTCAAGCTCGCTGCCGCGGCGGCGACAGCCCATCAGCACCCGCCCGCCCTTGGCATAGCGATAGGCGTTGGTGAGAAAGTTCTGCAGCACCCGCCGCAGCAGTGACGGGTCTGAATTGACCGTCAGGCTGCAGGGCATCATGGCAAAGCGGATCTGGCAGTCTTTGGCCATGGCCTCAAACTCCACCGCCAGGGCGTTGAGCACTTCGGAGATGGCAAAGTCGCGCCGTTTTACCTCCACCATGCCGGAATCCAGCTTGGAGATATCCAACAGATCGGTCAGCAGTTCACCGGCGGTTTTCAGTGAGCTGTTGACATGGGAGAGGGTCAGCCGCCCTTCCCTGTCAAGCCCGGGATACTGACTCAAAGAGGCGGTAAACAACCGGGCCGCATTGAGCGGCTGCATTAAGTCATGCCCCACCGCCGCCAGGAAACGGCTCTTGGAAGCGTTGGCCATCTCCTCCTGGGCCTTGGCTTCGAGCAGCTTGCTGTTGAGCAGCGCCAGCTCATAGGTGCGCTCCTTGACTCTGGCCTCCAGGGTCTCGTTGACCTGCTCCAGCGCCTGTTGCTGCTCACGATATTGGGTAATGTCGGTAAAGGTCATCACAAAGCCGCCGTCCGGCATGGGATTGCCCTGAATTTTGATCACCTTGCCATCGCGCCTGCGCCGCTCTGAGCTGTGGGCGGTGCCGTTACGCATATGCTGTACCCGGCGCTCGACATGCTCGTTCACATCCCCCGGGCCGCAGTAGCCGCGGGAGGCATTGAAACGTATCACCTCGCTGATGGGCATGCCCGGTTGCAGAAAATCTTCCGGATAGTCGTAAAGCTCTGCATAGCGGTAGTTCCAGGCCACCAGGTTGAGATCTTTGTCCACCACGCTCATGCCCTCGTAGGCGTGTTCTATGGCGGCGCGCAGCATGTCCTGACTGAGAATAATCTTCGACGAGGCCTCATCCACCAAGCTGAAGACTTCATCGAGGGCCAGATCCCGCCCCTGCAGCACTGAGTCCATCACCAAAGAGGCGCTGGAAGCCCCCAGCACCCCGGCCAGCATGTGCTCGGTATGGGCAATAAGCTCGGGCGGTGCCGTCTTGTGCCAGCTGTCGCTGCGCACCGCATCGGCAGAAAAGCGCGAGAAACTCTCATAGGCCCGGGTCGGGCTGACAAAGCGGCTGGCCAGGATAAGCAAGTCCTGCTGGCTGATGGGGCCCGTCTTGCGATTGCCTGTGTTTTTGAGTTCACCCGGGGTGACAAAGGCGCTGGCCTGAATACGCTCAACCAAGCCGGCGCGCAGCCAGATAGAGCCGCCGATATAGCCAATCAGGTTGGCGCCGAGTGCCAGCAGGGTATCGTTGACATTGGGCTTAAGCGCCTTTAACAGTTCAAATTGACCTGCCAGCACGCCTTCCCAAGCGCCCGAGCCCTTGAGCAGCAAAAAGCCCCATAGACCGAAGCCCGCCGCCATGCCGAGAAACACCCCGGCGCGATTGCCGTGTTTCCAGTAGAGCCCGCCCACCAAGGCCGGTGCCAACTGGGCAAAGGCGCCGAAAGACAGCATGCCCAGGTTGGACAAAGAATCACTGCTCTCAAAGCTCAGGTAACTGAAATACCCGAAAGCCAGGATCAGCGCGATGGAGAGACGTCTGGCATAGAGCAGTTGCTGGGAAAACTGGCTAAAGTTCTTGCGACGGATCTGCCCGGTACGCAAGAGTACCGGCACCAGCCACTCGTTACTTATCATCACGCTGATGGTCACCACTGCCACTATCACCATGCCGGTGGCGGCCGAGAGGGTTCCCAGCAGCGCCACTATCGCCAGCCAAGGTGCGTCCAGCGCCAGCGGCAGATTGATCACATAGGTATCGGCAGAGACACTGTCGCCGAGCAGCACCTTGCCCGCCAGGGCCAGCGGCCCGACAAACAGGCCGAACAGGCCAATATAGAGAGGGAACAACCAGCGCGCCTTGGACAGAGTCTGCTCGCCTTCGGCCTCGACCACCATGACGTGGAACTGGCGCGGCATACAGAGAAAAGCCGCCATGCCGACTATAAGCTCGGGCATCAGCGCTTCGAGCCTTAGATTGGGATTGACTATTACCCCCTTGGCGCTGGCCTGGCTCCAGAGGTCGCCAAAGCCGCCAAATACCCCGAAGACCACTATGCCGCCCACCAACACAAAGGCGGCCAGTTTCACCAAAGATTCAAAGGCGATAGCCAGCATCATCCCCGGGTTATGCTCTGTGGCATCCAGTTTGCGGGTGCCGAAGAGGATGGCAAAGATGGCCAGCAGCACGGCGATGATAAGCGCGACTTTGGCGCCATCAAGCGGATCATCCGGGCTTTGGAACAGGCTTAGGCTGAATACCATGGCTTTCAGCTGCAACGCGATATAGGGCATGATGCCGAACAGGGCAATGAGTGTGATGATCACCGCCAGCGGCTGCGACTTGCCGTAGCGGGCGGCGATAAAGTCGGCCACCGAGGTGATATTTTGCGCCTTGGACACCACCACCATTTTGCGCAGCATGCCAAAGCCCAGGGTAAAAATAATGATGGGGCCGATAAAGATATGCAGATAGGACCAAAAATCATTGGCCGACTGGCCAACCGTACCGAGAAAACTCCAGGAAGAGCAATACACCGCCAGGCTGAGGGCGTAGATCCATTTCTGCAACCTGCGGGTGACACCACTGAACCAACGCTCCGCGCCCCAGGCAAGCAGGAACAGCAAACAGACATAACAGACGGCGATCACCGCCACAAAAAGGGTCAGATTCATAGGGTTCTCTTTATTGTCGCCGTATCCGTCGGCGACTGTTGTTATCCCGGCTAGATTACACCAGCCAAGGGTTTTGATGAACCGCTGCGGCGATTTGCATCTTATGCGGCGCCCATTGTGGGGGCAAAAACCTGTATTGGATACCGATTTAAACCCGCGCAAACCTTAACAAAACCACGCCGGCTCAAGCACTTCAAGCTGTGCGTTTTAAACGCAATAACCGATTAATAAATAACATTTTTTCATCACTAGACCAATGTCTAATAGAGACAGCACTGCCAAGCAACCCATACTTTGGCTCACGTATGATAAAAACAAGGGGAAGCCCAATGAGTACTCAGTCTCTTTATAAAGTGCCCGCGGCGATTGCGGCCAATGCACTGGTAAATGATGAAAAATATAAGAAAATGTACCAGGAGTCCGTGGTTAACCCCGAAGGTTTCTGGCGTGAACATGGCAAGCGTATTGACTGGATCAAGCCCTATACCAAGGTCAAGAAAACCTCATTTGACGATCACAATTTGTCGATCAACTGGTTCTACGACGGCACGCTGAATGCCTCGGCCAACTGCCTCGACCGCCATCTGGAGAAACTGGGCGATCAGACCGCCATCATCTGGGAAGGCGATGATGCCAAAGATCAACGCACCCTGAGCTACAGCCAGCTGCACACAGAAGTGTGCAAATTTGCCAACGCCCTCAAGAGCCAGGGCGTGCGCCGCGGTGACGTGGTCACCATGTATATGCCCATGGTGCCGGAAGCTGCCATCGCCATGCTGGCCTGTGCCCGCATCGGCGCCGTACATTCCGTGGTATTCGGTGGTTTTTCCCCGGATTCCATCGCTTCACGCATCATAGATGGCCGCTCCAAAGTCATTTTGACCGCAGACGAAGGTCTGCGCGGCGGCCGGGCTATTCCGCTCAAGCGCAATATCGACGAGGCGCTCTCCCATGCGGATGTCACCACGGTTGAGAAGGTGATAGTGCTTAAACGCACCGGCAATGATATCAACTGGGTCGAAGGCCGTGATGTCTGGTGGGAATCGCTGACCGAAACCGCTTCCGAGTATTGCGAAGTGGAAGAGATGGGCGCCGAGGATCCCTTGTTCCTGCTCTACACCTCAGGCTCCACCGGTAACCCCAAGGGGGTGCTGCACACCACGGGCGGCTACATGGTGTACGCCTCCATGACCCACGAATATGTGTTCGACTACAAGCAGGGCGAAGTCTACTGGTGCACCGCAGATGTGGGCTGGATCACCGGCCACAGCTATATGATTTACGGCCCGCTGGCCAATGGTGCCACAGTGCTTATTCACGAAGGTGTGCCCAACTACCCAAGCCCTGCCCGCCTGGGCGAGATGATTGACCGCCATCAGGTCAACATACTCTACACGGCCCCCACGCTTATCCGCGCCCTGATGGCCGAAGGCAAGGAGCAGTTTGACCAGTTTAACGGCAGCTCGTTGCGGATCATGGGCTCTGTGGGCGAACCCATCAACCCTGAGGCCTGGCGCTGGTATCACGAGGTCATAGGTCATGAGCATTGCCCGATTGTCGATACCTGGTGGCAAACCGAAACCGGCGGCATTCTTATCAGCCCGCTGCCCGGTGCCACAGACACCAAGCCTGGCTCGGCCACCCGTCCCTTCTTCGGGGTGCAACCTGCGCTGGTAGACAACATGGGCAATATTCTGGAAGGCGCTACCGAGGGCAACCTGGTGATGCTGGATTCCTGGCCGGGACAGATGCGCACGGTTTACGGTGATCATGAGCGCTTTGCCCTGACCTACTTCAAAACCTTCCGCGGCATGTATTTCACCGGTGACGGTGCCCGCCGTGATGAAGATGGCTACTACTGGATCACCGGCCGGGTCGATGACGTGATTAACGTCTCCGGTCACCGTCTGGGCACAGCTGAGATTGAAAGCGCACTGGTGGCGCACGATCTGGTGGCCGAGGCCGCAGTTGTGGGTTATCCCCATGACATCAAGGGCCAGGGGATCTACGCCTATGTCACACTGACCAAGGGCATAGAAGCCACCGAAGAGCTGAGGCAACAGCTGAGACAATGGGTGCGCAAAGAGATTGGCGCCCTGGCGACCCCGGATCTTATCCAGTTTGCCGGTGGCCTGCCCAAGACCCGCTCCGGCAAGATCATGCGCCGCTTCCTGCGTAAGATTGCCGCCAACGAGATTACCAACCTTGGAGATGCATCAACCCTGGCCGACCCAGCCGTGATTGATACTCTGATTGAGTCGCGACTCAACCGTACAGAGTAAAAGCTTACTTCCTCCTATTGCCCCTCCTGGAGGGGCATTTTTTTACTTTCAGCTTGGATCCCCCAAGGGCGGCTTAAACGGTTCACCTATGTAAGCCGCTCCTACATTTCAATTATCTCTCCTGTTGCACCCGAAGCATTAACATGTGAAGAATGACTTTTCACATGTTATCAATGGCATGAATAGCGAATTAGTGTTTGGCAAGCTAGACGCAATAATCAGCAACGAAATCGGTCATAGCTCACTTATGGCGTTGATGACCCCCGAGGGCGGGATTTGGCAATAAAGGAAAACCATATTACAGCCCCTAAACTTTTAAGGCCGATTTCACCATTGCCTGGATATTTAGGCCACCGAATAAAGCAAGCCACCCTGAGGTGGCTTGGCTAAGAGTATAAATAGGGATCATAAGTAGGGAGTCACAGCTCCCGGTCGCAACAAGGGTTAGAGCACGTATTTAGCCGAGAAAATGACCCGGTTGAGTTCCCCATCTGTGCCATTTTCCCGCTCGTTCTTGGCGTACATATACTCTACCCCAAAGGTCAGAGCCTTCACCGGCGAGTAAAGCAGGTTGATATAACCTGAATAGGATTCCTTGTTGGCGCTGCCTCCGGTCAGAGACACATCGTTATCAGCGCTGAAAGCGGACAAGGTAAAGCTTGAGCGCCACTGCTCGTTCCACCAGTGACGATAAGACACAAAGCCTGAGTAGGATTCTATCGCCTGCAGATCGTTATTGTTATCCAGTACCGCGCCATTGGCAAAGTTCAGCGCCACATAGCGGCCCAGGCCTTCGCCATAGGTGGCGGTGAAACGGATATCATCACGGCCCACAGGAATGATCCCGGCCACGCTGGCGCCATAGCCGAGCTCAGTGCTGTCTATATCCTGATTGGCGATACGAGTCTCCAGTTCAAGTTGCCTCAGCATCCCCATTACAGAGAAACTGGCGCCACCCGAGGTCTTAAAGTTATAACGGGCGATAAGATCCGGCATCACCCCATTACCACTGGTGATCCGGCTGCCACCGCCATAGGGAGTAATAGTGGTTTCCGGGTTTTCGATGGCGATTTGAAAGCCACCATTGCTGTATCTCAGCTGCGCCTGACGGGCAAAGGGAGTACCTTCGGTGGCGCCGACAAAGTCGAGGTTTTCCGGCAAGGCTCCCGGATTCATAAAGGTGGTCCAGGTCTGGCCTATGGTCCAGTTGTCATAGCTGATAAAGGCATGACGAATGCGCGGTGAATAGCTGTTGGATACCCGCTCATCACCATCGGCGTGAGTCATAAAGTCCAGCTCGATAAAACCGGTGAGCGTATGACCATCGAGATCTGTTACCGTCTTGAAATTAAAACGGGTTTCCCGAGCCTGGAAGTCAGCAACCTGATTGCCGTTGCCATCGACACCATAGATGGCACCCGGCACATAAAACTGGCGTGAAATATTGTTGGAGTCGGGCGCACCATTGCTGTAATCACTGAACATGATATCGGCCTTAAGATAGCCGCCAAACTGCACGTCAGTCTTGTCCAGTGCCGATGCCTGAGCCGTCCCCAAACCGCCCAGTGCCAGAAGGGTTGCAGCGCACACCCCGGTGAGTCTTGCTTGTTTCATCTTGGATTGTCTCCCTGTTGTTATGCCAATCCATTCGACAAAGCGCACAACAGCCGAAACAGATTGAGCTAGCAAGAAGCACTATCCGATGTTTAACAGAATTGAAACATTGGCAATAGGTCTATAAGACAAAAGTAGAAAAGCTTTAGCTAAATTAGCCTGATTATCTGCGTAGTTTGGAAATATCGAACTTAAGATGTTATAGAGGATATTCTGGATGGTGGGTCGTGAAGGATTCGAACCTTCGACCAATTGGTTAAAAGCCAACTGCTCTACCGACTGAGCTAACGACCCATACAGATGGAGCATTCAGTGGTGGGTCGTGAAGGATTCGAACCTTCGACCAATTGGTTAAAAGCCAACTGCTCTACCGACTGAGCTAACGACCCACTAAAAAGGTTTACGAAACATGAAGTTGGTGGGTCGTGAAGGATTCGAACCTTCGACCAATTGGTTAAAAGCCAACTGCTCTACCGACTGAGCTAACGACCCATTCAAGTTTCGCCCCAGCAGGCTGTGCCGTGCTGAGGGCGCCTATAATACCGCTTTGTGATTCTCATGCAAGTGTAAATTCCCGATTTTTTGTCGTTTGCATGAAAAACAAACTGGGCGGATGTTTTTTAGTTAAATCATGGTTTAATTGCCGCCAGTTGCTGCTGTGCAATCCTTGCTGCAGCGCTGTTTGCGTACTGTTTCACCACTTGCTGATAGTAGTTCTTTGCCGCCGTTTTATCACCGGTTTTCTCGGCAATCAGCCCAAGTTTAACCAGGCTGTCGGCCCGCTTACCCGATTCCTTGAAGTTATCGACCACATTGGTAAAAGCGGTTTTAGCTTCGGTAAATTCATTCTTATTATAGAGCAGTTGCCCGAGCCAATAGTTGGCGTTATCGGCAAAGCCCGAGTTGGGATACTGCTTGATAAAGTCGCGAAATGCAGGGATTGCAGCGTCGTACTGACGCTCTTTCAGTACCAGATCGACCGCTCTTTGATAGCTGTCGGTCTCGGACAAAGAGGAGCTGGCCACCAGATTGGATGGAGTCTGGCTAACGGCAGGCGCCGCTGGCTTACTTTGCAGGTTGGCGATTTCGTCATAGAGCTGGCGCTGACGCTGCAACATCTGGTTGATCTGATAGTTTTGCTGTTCGGTCAGGCCTCTGAGCTCCAGCACCTCTTGTTGCAGAGTATCCATTCTGCGCATGGTATCAAACTCAGCTTGCTGACGAGCCTTGATGATCCGCTCAAGGCGGGCGATACGATCTTCGCTGGAACCGCCACCAATATCTTCAACGGGCGCTGGGGCCGCATAAGCGGCCCCAGTTCCCAGAAGCATGGCCGCGATGATAACGGCTTTCTTCATTCTTTAGTGTCCTTCTGTCGCCGGGATCAGTACACCAGTACAGCGCGGCGGTTCTTGGCAAAGCTCTCGTCGGTATGGTTCATGTCCAGAGGCTTCTCTTCACCATAGCTAACAATGCTCATCTGACTTGGCAGTACGCCCATACCCTGCAGGTACTTGGCAACGGCCTTGGCGCGGCGCTCACCCAGAGCGATGTTGTACTCCGGCGTACCACGCTCATCAGCGTGACCTTCAATCAACACACGTACGTTAGGGTGTTCAACCAGATATGTACCGTGGGCTTCCAGAATTTCGGCGAACTCTGTCTGCACTTCACTGCGGTCAAAATCAAAGTAGATGATGTGTTCTTTACGCAGTTCCTGGAACTTGAGGCGCTGCTGCTCTTCAGGGCTCAGCACAGGGTTGGCGCCCCCGATTTCCACGCCGCCGGCAGCATTGCCGTACTCACTGCCGGAAGTTGTCGAACCGCTGGCGTCCGTTTCTGATTCTGAAGTTGAGCTACAGGCACCCAGAGCCAGTAATGGCGCCGCGATTACGATTGCCTTAAACAACTTGTTGAGATCCATCATGTTATCCTTCTGAAATATAAGTTATAGAAACGGTGACCAAGCGGGTGATTTCACTTCACCCTGCCCCACGGGCAACCGCGCCTTGAAACGGCCATCGACAGATACTGCTGCCAGCACCTGCTTGCCGTTATAGGTAGTGCCATAAATCACCATGGTGCCGTTAGGGGCAACACTGGGTGATTCATCGAGCCGGGTTGAAGTCAAAACCTGCATAAAACGCGTCTGCAGATCCATACGGGCAATATTATATTTACCGTTGGTTCTGTTGACGAAAATCATACTGCGGCCATCAGGGGTCACAGTTCCCCCCAGGTTCCACTCGCCTTCGAATGTCAGGCGGGTCACCTTGCCTGAGGCCAACTCTACCTGATATAGCTGGGGCCTGCCACCCCGCTCTGAGGTGAACAGCAACGACTTGCCATCGGGGAACCAAGTGGCTTCAGTATCAATGGCATAGTGATTGGTGATCCGCTTGAGCGCACCTGTCGCTATATCCACCACGTAGACCTCAGGTTGGCCATCTCGGGACAGCGTCACCGCCAGCTTAGTCCCATCGGGCGAAAAGCTCGGCGAGCCGTTGATACCGGGGAAACTGGTGACCTTGGTGCGACTCTGACTATAGATATCCTGAACAAACACTTCAGCCTTTTTGTTCTCGAAGCTGACATAGGCCAGCTTACGCCCGTCCGGAGACCAGGCAGGAGACATCAAAGGCTCGGGCGAGCGCAGCAACATCTGTTCGTTGTAGCCGTCGTAGTCGGCAATCATCAGACGGTAGGGGTTCTTTTCCTCGCGATTGACCACCACATAGGCGATACGGGTCAAAAAGGCGCCGCGGTTCCCGGTCAGCTTTTCATAGACTATGTCGCTGATCCTGTGGCCATACTGGCGGAACTGCGCTTCGCTGATAACGGTTTCGCGGCTATCTAGCAATAGCTCGCTGCGGGACTGAGGACCACCAGTCTGCATCTGCGCCTTGACCAAGTCCACCAGGTCAAAGCTCACCAGATACTTACCGGCGCCATAAGGTTTCACATAACCCATTACCACGGCTTCGGCAGAAACATTTTTCCAGGCGGCGGCATTGAACTCGTCTATCTTGCTGATGGCGCGTTGACCCAGTGACAATTCATCCAGAGGCTTGAAGGTACCGCTGCGGGTCAAATCAGACATCACCACATCCGAAATCGACTCTGGCGCAGGCCCGGCGCCCTGCCAAACAAAAGGCACCACGGCGATGGGACGCGCGGCGTCCACCCCTTCGGTGATCACTATATCCAGCGCCGCCTTGGCCGGCAGCACCAGCACGGCCAGCAAACAGATAAGACTCTTGGCAATTCGTTTCATGGGGCTCCCTTAGTTGAATTCCGGTCTAACTTCTAAATTAATCTCTTTCATCAGCTGATACACATCAGGCTCCTGGGAAACCGGCAAACGCCCGGCCTTGTTGATGGCAGCCTTGGCGGCGCGACATACCACAGGATCCCCTTCGATGATCTGGCTGTTGGTGACAAAGCCGTCTTTGGCCAGACGCACCTTGACCTTACAGACTCTGCCGCGCATGGACTCGTCCACTACCAGATTGCGCTGAATAGTGGCGGTGATCATCGCCCGGTAACGGTCGACTTCACTCATGACCTGACGATTGCGGGTCGCTGACAAGGCGGCTTGCTCGGCGGCCAGCGCCTCGGCCAACTCCTGCTCCTGACGGCGACGGGCCTCTTCCTCGGCCTTACGTTTACGCTCGGCTTCCTCTTTGGCCTTACGCTCAGCCTCTTTGCGTTTGCGCTCCTCTTCCGCCTTCTTGGCGGCGGCTTCTTCAGCCTTGCGTTTCTGCTCGGCCTTCAAGGCAGCCTCTTCGGCTTCTTTACGCTGTTGCTCCTTGGCCTTACGCTCGGCTTCCGCCTTCTGGGCCTTTTCTTTCTCCTGCTGCTCTTTCAGCTTGGCAGCCTTGGCAGCTTCGGCGGCTTTCTGGGTCTCCAGTTCTTTTTGCTTGCGCTCGGCTTCCAGCTTGCGGATCCGTTCCTGCTCCTGCTCGCGGGCCTTTCTGGCCTCATTGGCCTGGCGGTCTAGCTCCTGCTGCCGCTCGCGCTCACGGCGCTCGGCGGCGGCCTTGTCCTGTTTCAGCTTCTGGACATAGTCATCCACTTTCTGCTGATCGACCACCACGGCCTGCACAGGCGCAGACTGCGCCTGGGTGGGCTGCGGCTTAGGCTTGTCATGAAAGTCCACGCCCATGGCCAGAATCGCAATAACCCCTACATGCAGCACAGCTGAGATGATAAAGGGGACAGTAAAATCAGATTTCCCAGCCACTTACTTCTCCTCTGGCGAATCTGTCATCAAACCGACCGAAGGTACGCCGGCATGTTGCAGCGATACCATAAGTTGAATTACCCGCTCGTAGGGAATGGCGCGATCGCCCTTAACCACCACGGGGCGATCCGGCTCCATTTGGATGATGGCGCTGACCCGGGTGCTGATCTCTTCCAGATCCAGCACTTCATTATTGGGTGAGCCACCCAAGTCGAGAAAATACTCACCCTCGGCATTAATAGAGGCCACCACAGGCGGCTTGCTGTCGGCGGGCAGCGGCTCGGCCTCGCCCTGAGGCAAGTCCACTTTCACCCCCTGAGTCACAATCGGCGCCGTCACCATAAAGATGATCAGCAGCACCAACATCACGTCGATATAGGGCACCACATTGATTTCAGCGACGGGGCGACGCCGCTTGCGCTGATATCCCTGAATCATACCGCTTCCTTATCGCTGTATGCCTGACGGTGCAATATGCCGGAGAACTCTTCCATAAAGTTGGCGTAGGAAGTCTCAACCTTTTCCACCTGAGTGGAGAATCTGTTATAGGCGATAACCGCAGGAATCGCGGCGAACAGGCCCATGGCGGTAGCAATAAGCGCTTCGGCAATCCCCGGGGCCACCATGGCCAGGGTGGCATTTTCCACCGCGCCCAAGGCGATAAAGGAGTTCATGATCCCCCAAACTGTCCCAAACAAGCCGATATAGGGACTGGTGGAGCCTATGGTTGCCAAGAGTGGCAGATGGGTTTCCAGCTTATCCAACTCTTTGGAGAGGGAGATCCGCATGGCGCGATAGCTGCCATCCATAATGGCCTCAGGCACCCGGCCGTTCAGTTTCGACAGGCGGGCATATTCCTTAAACCCGGAAACAAACATGGCTTCCAGCCCTGAGTTACTGTCCTGGCGCGCCGACAGTTCCTGATACAAACGATTGAGATCCACACCGGACCAAAACTTCTGTTCGAAGCGTTCGGCATTATGCCTGGCCGCATTCAGGAGTTTGCGCCTCTGGATAATCACAGCCCAGGACGCGATAGACAGAGACAATAAGGTGAGCATCACCAGTTTTACCAACAGACTGGCCTGCATGAACAATCCAATAAACGAAATCTCAGCTTCCACCTTTTTTAAACTCCTGCAATATGTGTTGGGGAATGGCCAGTGGCCGCATGCGCTCGAGTGAAATACAGGCAACCAAAATGCTGGCCGCGCAATAACACTCACCCTCGGCATCTACCAGGCGCTGTTCAAACACCAAAGATGCCCGCTTCACTTCTGAGACACGGGTTTCCACCCAAAGGTTCTGCTCAAATCGCGCCGCCTTGCAGAAATCCAGCTCGGCGTGGCGTACCACAAAGGCGATATCCTGCTGCAACAGGGCGGTTTGGCTCACCGACATAGATCTGAGCCACTCACTTCGGGCTCTTTCAAAGAATTTCAAATAGTTGGAATGGTAAACCACCCCACCCGCGTCTGTGTCTTCATAATAGACAGTGATAGGCCAACGAAACATGCTTCCACTTGCTTTTAATGCGCCAAAAGTGAGGCCTACTATACCTTATCCACAATCCGCTTGTGAATGGCGGAAAAAGCAAAGGGGCCCGTAGGCCCCAGTTTATTTTTTTAAGGCTTAACTTAAGCTTAACCGTCGATTTTGCTCGGCAGAGTCAAGCCAAAGTTGTGCCACAGGAAGGTGAAGATATCCGCCGCTTCATCTATCTTCATCGCCGTGGGTTTACCTGCGCCGTGACCGGCATTGGACTCGATACGCATGATAACCGGCTGATCACCCTGCTGCTTGGCCTGCATCATGGCGGCAAACTTGAAGCTGTGCAGCGGCACCACCCTGTCGTCGTGATCGGCCGTCATCACCATGGTCGCAGGATAAGCCTGAGACTTGACGTTGTGATATGGCGAGTAAGCCAGCAACGCCGGGAACTGCTCGGCATTGTCGGCACTGCCGTATTCACTGGTCCAGGCCCAGCCTATGGTGAACTTGTGGAATCTGAGCATATCCAGTACCCCAACGGCGGGCAGCACGGCGGCAAACAGATCCGGTCTTTGGGTCACGGCGGCGCCCATCAACAAACCACCATTACTGCGGCCATAGGCGCCAAGCTTGCTCTTGTTGGTATAGCCCTGGTCCAGCAGGTATTCGGCAGCGGCAAAATAGTCGTCAAACACATTTTGCTTCTTGTCGAACATACCTGCCTGGTGCCAGCTCTCACCATATTCGGCGCCGCCACGCAGGCTGGGCACAGCATAGATGCCGCCCATATCCAACCAGGCGATATTGGCCGGGCTGAACCTTGGGGTCATGGAGATGGCAAAACCACCGTAGGCGTACAGGAGTGTCGGGTTGGTGCCGTCTTTCTTCAGCCCTTTCTTGTAGGACAGCATCATCGGCACCTTGGTACCGTCCTTGCTGGTGTAGAACACCTGCTCGGATACATAATCATCCGGATTAAAGGCGATTTTAGGGCTCTGGTACAGCTCGGACTCACCTGTCTTGAAGTCAAACTTATAGGTGGTCTGCGGCTGCACATAGCTGTTGAAGGTGTAATAGAAGTAGTCTTTGCTGCGTTTGCCGTATGGGCCGGCAATCTTGCCTTTACCCGGCAGAGTCACGTCCTGGCGCTTGACGCCGCCCATGGAGTAGATGGACAGCTGTCCCAGCACGTCATGCAGTGAGCTCACCACCAGGTGATCATTGATGATACCGACACTGGCGATAGGATCCTTTGTCTCAGGGATCACTGTCTTCCAGTCTTTTTTGGCCGGACGGCGCAAATCTATCGCAATCACTTTGCCGTTGGGGGCATCGAGATCTGTCTTGAAGTAGAACACTGACTTGTCGTTGCCGATAAAGCTGTACTCGGCTTCCAACTCGGAAATCAGCTCGACCACTTCCGCTTTTGGATCTTTGAGTGACTTATAGAAGAAGCGGTTGCGGCTGTCGGTTCCCTGGGAGATAGACAGCAACAGATAGTCACCGTCTTCAGAGACACCGATACCAAAGCCCCAGTCCTTGTTTTGCGGTCTTTCATAAACCAGCTTGTCCTGGCTCTGATCTGTGCCCAGCTTGTGGTAGTAAACCTTTTGGTTGAAGTTGACATCGGCCATCTTGTCACCGCCGGCAGGGGCATCATAACGAGCATAGAATACGCCTTCGTTGGCGTGATCCCACACGGCAGAGGAGAACTTAATCCACTCCAGCTTGTCGCTGAGCAGTTTGCCGCTGGCAATATCCATAAACTGCCACTGTTGCCAGTCGGAACCGGACTCGGAGACACCATAAGCCAGCACCTTGCCATCGTCACTCACTGACACTCCTGACAGGGCAACTGTGCCCTTGTCGGAGAAAGCGTTGGGATCCAGCAACACCTTCTCATTACCCTGCTTGTCTTTGACATAGAGCACTGACTGGGCCTGCAGGCCGTCGTTGCGGTAATAGAAGGTATTGTCACCCTTTTCAAAGGGTGCAGAGATTTTTTCGTAGTTCCACAGGGTGGTGATCCTGTCGACTACCGCCTGCTTGTTGGGGATTGCCGACAGATACTCCTGTCCAAAAACCTGTTGCGCCTTGACCCAGGCTTCGGTTTCCGGGGTGCTTTCTTCCAAGTGACGATAAGGATCGGCAACCTGAACACCGTGAATGTTTTCAACCAGTACTTCGGCGCGAGTCGCCGGATACTGGGACTTAACGGCAGCCAGCGCATTCTGGCCCTCAGAATTATCAGCACTTTGGCAAGCGCCGAGCGCCAGGCTCAGACCAACCGCCAACAGCATAGGGCGAGCTAATTTTGTAGTTAGTATCATGGAAACTTCCTGTCCGACTAAATAAAGAGGCGTACAGCGGCGTTTTAGCAAAAAATGCAAACGCAGCGACTTGCAAAGTACTATACAAGCAAAAAAAACCGACACAATCGTCAAATTGCAATCTGTGCAAGGATTGAACAATGACAAATGTTAATAAAACGGCAACAAGGATTAATTATATAAATTGCAGATTTATGCAGCCACATTGAGTAAAGAAGCGAAACACGGGCTATAAGTGCATTTAAGTGACCTACATCACCTTTGTGTCATTAGTTTTACTTATCTCATGACGTAGTTTTTCTCGCTTGTTGCTGACACATTCTGTCACTAAAATGTGCCTCGTTTTCAGGAAGTATTTACCCCGGTAAATATGAAAACCAAGAACTTCAAAACTGTTGTGTAGTTTTCATGGCAGTTTTCCCTGGTTCTTATGCTTGACTTCCTTCCTTCAATTTGTTGATTGCAATGATTTAATTTTTGCGGCCCGCTTGTTTCAAGTGGGCTTTTTTTTTATGTTTTAATCGCCCCCTTTCCCAAAGACAACAAGGACCCGTATGTCACTGCTGCGTATATTGTTTGCTTACCTGTTACTGCTGGTCGGTGCTTTTTCAGCTTATATCTGTATTTTTGGTGCCTTCCAGAGCCTGCCGGAGCAACAACCGGCAAAATACTTTATGGTTATCTTCGGCGCCTTGCTGGCGGCTGTCAGCCTCACCCTCGCCGGTTTTCTCAACCGTCACCGTAACTGGCGCCGTTCCAGCGGTATCACCTTGTTGGCGGCAGCAGGTTTGGCGCTTCTGATCGTTGTGTCCGATGCATCATACCAAGACACGGCCCAGTTGCCGCCGATGATCGCCTTAAACGATTATGCGGTTGGTGGGCCCGTGGTTATTTTGGTGCTGCTGCTCGGCGGCTTGCTGCTGTGGCAAGGTATCAAGCAGCGACCCAAAGCTCACCTTTAAACCTTGTTCGCCCAAAGCTTGTGAAACTGAGATAGTTAACCTCGTTCGTCCTGATCTCTGTGCATAGGCACCTATACATTAAGCATCTATACATTAGATATCTGTGGATTCCATCAACCCTGAATCGGCACGCTTAAAAGCGGGACATCCTAGCAGAGGGGCGGGGCTAAAGCCCTGGCACATCCTCGCCAAAGATCGCCTTGAGGGGGCTAAAAGGCTTGATGGCAAAATCAAGCCATTTATCTCAGAGATATTGGGAGGGTGTCTATCGTGAGAACTCATTTACTTGGGTTTACTGGGGGGGTTGTTGGGAGATATAGCTGAGCCTAAGTACGCTCCGACATCAAGTCAAAAGGCGCCTTAAGGCGCCTTTTCTTGTCTTGTTTGCTCAGCGGCAAAAGCTTACTTGGTACCGAAAATCTTGTCACCAGCATCGCCCAAACCAGGCAGGATATAACCCTTATCGTTCAGGCACTGATCGACAGACGCTGTATAGAGTTCGATATCGGGATGTGCCTCTTCCAGCGCCTTAAGGCCCTCAGGAGCCGCAACCAACACCAACGCCTTGATATGCTTACAGCCACGCTTTTTCAGCAAGTCTATGGTGCAAATCATGGAGCCACCTGTGGCCAGCATGGGGTCAACTACCAATGCCAAACGCTCTTCCATATCGCTGGCGAGCTTCTCGAAATAAGGCACTGGCTCCAGAGTTTCTTCGTCACGATAAACACCGACGACAGAAATGCGGGCACTGGGAATGTTCTCCAGTACGCCGTCCATCATGCCAAGACCAGCACGCAGGATAGGCACTACTGTCACTTTCTTGCCTTTGATCTGTTCCACTTCAACCGGACCATTCCAGCCGTCAATGGTCACAGTTTCGGTTTCCAAACCTGCGGTTGCCTCGTAGGTTAACAGGCTGCCAACCTCAGCGGCGAGCTCACGAAAACGTTTGGTGCTGATCTCAGCTTCACGCATCAAACCAATTTTGTGGCGTACCAGCGGGTGTTTAACCTCGACAACTTTCATTCTTTTTCTCCTGATCTTGCGGGCGGGACGAGCAATCAGACTGGCAGCTCCAGGCGTGCAGAGCACAAACCAGCCGGATTTGGGCAAATTTGTGAGATTTTAGTTGATTTGTTCCAGCGGTAAAACAGAAAGTTTTATAAATCTGGTAAATCGTGACTTATATCCCTATGAATAAAGTGCAATCTTGGCTTTCGAGCCCCCCGGCAAACTGCTAGAATAGCGCCGCATAAAATCCATAACGATGTACCCGAGAGGATCAAGTGAGTACCCCTACCCCACTGAGCTATAAAGACGCCGGTGTCGATATCGATGCAGGCAACGCACTCGTCAATAACATCAAGTCCGTAGTCAAACGCACTCACCGTCCTGAAGTCATGGGCAACCTGGGTGGTTTTGGCGCCCTGTGTGAACTGCCAACCAAATACAAGCACCCTGTGCTGGTTTCCGGTACCGATGGTGTGGGCACCAAACTACGCCTGGCCATTGACTTCAAAAAGCATGACACTGTCGGTATCGACCTGGTGGCCATGTGTGTCAACGACCTGCTGGTTCAAGGCGCCGAGCCGCTGTTTTTCCTCGACTACTATGCTACCGGCAAGCTGGACGTCAATGTGGCGACCGACGTGGTCACAGGTATCGGCGAAGGTTGCTTCCAATCCGGTTGTGCCCTGATCGGTGGTGAAACCGCCGAAATGCCCGGCATGTACGAAGGCGCTGACTATGATCTGGCCGGTTTTTGTGTCGGTGTGGTAGAAAAAGAAGCCATCATCGACGGTAGCAAGGTACAGGCCGGTGATGCACTGATAGCCCTGGGCTCCAGTGGTCCTCACTCCAACGGTTACTCACTGATCCGTAAAGTCCTGGAAGTCAGTCAGGCCGACCCACAGCAAGATCTGGACGGCAAGCCGCTTATCGATCACCTGCTGGAACCAACCCGCATCTATGTCAAACCTTTGCTGGAACTGCTGGAAAAACACCCGGTTCACGCCATGGTACACATCACAGGCGGCGGTTTCTGGGAAAACATTCCAAGGGTACTGCCCGAAGGCGCCAAGGCCGTTATCCAGGGCGAGTCCTGGCAGTGGCCCAGCGTATTCAACTGGCTCAAGCAAGCCGGTAATATCACAGAACATGAAATGTACCGCACCTTTAACTGTGGTGTCGGTATGATAGTTGCCCTGCCTCAGGCCGAAGCCGCCGCCGCCATTGAGCTACTCAATGCCAAAGGTGAAAACGCCTGGCAGATAGGCACTATCGCCAATCGTAATCAACAAGAAGAGCAAGTGGAGATCCTTTAATGCAGGAGAGTTGTCGCATATTGGTAATGATTTCGGGCAATGGCAGTAATTTGCAGGCTGTTATCGACAGCTGTGATAGCAAGATGCCCGGGCGCGTGGTCGGAGTGATCAGCAACAAGGCCGATGCCTATGGTCTGATCCGGGCCCATCATGCCGAAATAGACACCAGTTGCGTCATCGCCCGCAAAGAGGAGTCCCGCGCCCAATACGATGCCAGACTGCAGGCGGCTATCGACAGATATCAGCCCGATCTCATCGTATTGGCCGGCTTTATGCGTATTCTCAGTGATGAGCTGGTCAGCCGTTACCAGGGCAAGATGCTCAATATCCACCCGTCACTGCTGCCCAAGTATCCTGGATTGGATACCCACAAGCGCGCCATCGAAGCCGGTGACAGCGAGCATGGCGCCAGCGTCCATTTTGTTACCCAGGCTCTGGACAGTGGCCCGGTGATTTTGCAGGCCAAAGTCCCAGTGTTTGCCGATGACACAGTGGCAACTCTGGCGGCCAGAGTGCACGAGCAGGAACACGCCATCTACCCAATAGTGGTGCGCTGGTTCTGTCAGGGCCGGTTGAAAATGGTCGATGGTAAAGCTTGGCTCGACGATGAAGCCATCGGCCCCAACGGCTACGCCCCGGACTGATCTCTGAGTAAACTTAAAGCGAAAAGGAGCCATACGGCTCCTTTTTTTATTACAACAATGGCTATTACAGCTATGGCGCAAGCTTACCTCTCCGCCTAATTTACCCGGATATGACGCTCCGTTACCGGCTTTTTACCGCGGCCAATTGTAATTTTATGACCAATGGCGTTAGATAGGGGCAGTTATCAGGACAGAACGAGACGCGCATGAAGAGTATTATCTGCGACATAGACGGCGTGCTGATGCACGACAACAAATTAATCCCCGGCAGTGACAAGTTTATCGCCCGGGTGCTGGAACAGGGAAACCCCTTGGTCATCTTGACCAACTATCCGGTGCAGACGGGCAAAGATCTGCAAAACCGCCTCGGTGCCGCCGGGCTGCATATTCCCGAAGAGTGTTTCTATACCTCGGCCATGGCGACCGCCGACTTTCTCAGGCACCAAGAAGGCAGCAAGGCCTTTGTCATAGGTGAAGGCGCCCTCACCCACGAACTTTACAAGGCTGGCTTTACCATTACCGATATCAACCCCGACTTTGTTATCGTCGGCGAAACTCGCTCCTACAACTGGGACATGATCCATAAAGCCGCCCGTTTTGTTGCCGATGGCGCCCGTTTTATTGCCACCAACCCGGATACCCATGGCCCGGCTTATAGCCCCGCCTGTGGCGCTCTCTGCGCGCCTATAGAGAGAATAAGCGGTCGCAGGCCCTTCTACGTGGGTAAACCCAGCAGTTGGATCATCCGCTCGGCCCTGAACCACATAGATGGTCATTCCGAAAATACCGTGATTATCGGCGATAACATGCGCACCGATATTCTGGCCGGTTTTCAGGCCGGACTGGAAACCATACTGGTCACCAGTGGGGTCAGCAAGCTGGAAGACATAGAGAAAGAGCCCTTCCGTCCCAACCATGTGTTTGCCTGCGCCGCCGACATCGACGTGATCTGAAACCATTGGTAACATTCCTTTTACCGCCTCCGCTTGTGCCGGGGGCGTTTTTTCGTCCATGATAGCGCACAGGCAAAGGCAAAGCCGTTGCCACTTCATACCTGACAATAAAAGCAACAACAGGATCCGTTATGCGCTTGATGATCCCCCTATGTACCCTGGCACTCTTGAGTGCCTGTAGCCAGACCAATACTGCCGACGACCCCATCCGCGTTGTCAGTTTCAATGAACAAGAGTTTCGCCAGGACATCCAAACCCTGGCTTCGGATGAGTTTGAAGGCCGGGCGCCGACAACCCGCGGCGAACAGCTGACTCTGGACTATCTCAGCCAGGCCTTTGCCGATATGGGGCTTGAGCCCGGTGTCAATGGCAGCTTTTTGCAAAAAGTGCCCATGGTGAGCTATACCGCCAGTGAAACCCAGGCAATACAGTTAGCCGGTATCGATTTTCAATATCCCCAGGATCTGGTGCTCAGCAGTCGCCATGATGTCAAACGCGTCGATATCACCAACGCGCCGCTGGTGTTTGTCGGTTACGGTATCAACGCCCCCGAATACGACTGGAATGACTACCAAGGCCTGGACATGAAGGGCAAAATCGCCCTTATTCTGGTAAATGACCCCGGCTTTGCCCGTCCGGATCTCGGTAAATTCAACGGCAAGGCGATGACCTATTACGGTCGCTGGACCTACAAGTATGAAGAAGCCAGCCGTCAAGGCGCATTGGGCGCCATTATCATTCACGATACGGCTCCTGCCGCTTATCCCTGGTCTGTGGTGGAAAACAGCTGGACCGGCCCACAGCAGGATCTGGCCTCGGACTCCGGCAATGAGCGAGTGGCAGTGGAAGGCTGGATAACCCTGGACGCCGCCAAAAAGGTGTTTGCCAAGGCCGGGCTTGAACTGGACAGTGCCATCAGCCGCGCCGCCCTCGGCCCAACGCAACTGACGCTGGGGCAAACCGCCAGCATAGGTTTCGACAACAAGGCCGAGTATGGCGACAGCTACAATGTGGTTGCCACTCTGCCGGGCAGCAGCCGCGCCAATGAGCATATTCTGTTTACCGGCCACTGGGATCATCTGGGCATGAGCAGTTCGGCCGAAGGCGACAAGGTGTTCAATGGCGCCATGGACAACGCCTCCGGCATCGCCGGCATGCTGGCCATCGCCCGTGAGTTTGCCGCCGACGCCAAGGCTGGCAAGCGCCTGAAGCGCTCGCTGACTTTTATCGCCACCACAGGCGAAGAGCAAGGTCTGCTGGGATCACGTTTCTATGCCGCCCAGCCCGCCTATCCACTGGAAAACACCATAGGGGTGATTAATCTCGACAGCACCAATATCTATGGCCGCACCAAAGACTTCACCATAGTGGGCAAAGGCAAGTCTGAGCTGGAGCGTTATCTGGAAGCCGCGCTCAAGACCCAGGGCCGCTATGCCTCGGCAGAGAAACACCCCGAGTCCGGCGGTTTCTTCCGCTCGGATCACTTCAGTTTTGCCCAGTATGGCGTACCTGCGGTATTTGCCGGTGGCGGCAGCGAACCTGTAGATCAGGCCACCGCTGACTACAAAGCAGCGATGAAACAACAGATGAAGGGCTGCTATCACAACCTCTGCGATGAGTATCATGCCAACTGGGATCTCTCCGGCGCGCTGGAAGATCTCGCCGTGTACTACAAGGCCGCCGAACGCTTGGCGGATTCGGCCGACCGCCCGGGTTATTTCAAGGGCACAGAGTTTCACAGCCTGCGACCAGAAACCGGCGTTACTCCGGCGATTTAACCAGACGCATTTCCCTATCCCCCAAGGCGCCTCCGGCGCCTTTTTGTGTTGTTTTCCGGGCCGATAAATCGATCGCCGATAAAAACAGCGGCTTTGGGAAAGCGCCAATTTGCACGCGGTTACAGCAGACTAAAATGCAGATCTTTCACCAATTAAGCGATTAAATTATTCAACCTGCAAAAAAGCCACCAAACAAACAGGTTAAAATTTATAAATTAGACCATTTTTATGATTTATATTTAAAAATAACGCTTGGCTTTTGAGAATTCTACAGGCAAAGTGGAGCCATTGCTGAAGAAACACCAAGTTTGGAGTCTTACCATGTGTTCAATTTTTGCCATTCTCGATATCCAGTCTGATGCCGCCGCTCTGAGAAGCACAGCGCTGGAGATGTCCAAACTGATGCGTCACCGCGGCCCTGACTGGTCGGGTATTCATACCACTGCAAGAGCCATTCTCGCCCATGAGCGGCTGGCCATTGTCGATATCGAACACGGTGCCCAGCCGCTGTTATCTGCAGACGGCCAATTGGTGCTGGCAGTCAACGGTGAAATCTACAACCACAAAGAACTCAAGGCCGAGCTCGGCGACAAGTACAGCTACCAGACCAACTCGGATTGCGAAGTGATCCTGGCGCTGTATCAGGAATATGGCTGCGACTTTCTCGATAAGCTCAACGGTATTTTTGCCTTTGTACTCTATGACAAGGCCAAGGACTGCTACCTCGTAGGCCGGGATCACATGGGGATCATCCCGCTTTACACCGGCCGCGATACCAGTGGCAACTTCTATGTCGCCTCCGAGATGAAGGCACTGGTCCCCGTATGTAAAACTGTGGAAGTATTCAGCCCCGGGCATTACCTCTACAGTGCAGATGACGCGCCGGTGCAATACTATCAGCGTGACTGGCGCGACTATGAAGCGGTAGCCCAAAACAGCGCCTCCAGCGAAGAGTTGCGCGAAGCGTTGGAAGCCGCGGTAAAACGCCAGCTGATGTCAGATGTGCCCTATGGCGTTTTGCTGTCTGGCGGGCTGGATTCCTCGGTGATTTCCGCCATTACCCAAACTTTTGCCAAGCGCCGTATTGAAGACAACGACGCCTCCGATGCCTGGTGGCCACAGCTGCACTCCTTTGCCGTGGGCCTGAAAGGGGCGCCGGATCTGGCAGCGGCGCAAAAGGTCGCCGATGCCATAGGCACCATACACCATGAGCTGCACTTCACCTTCCAGGAAGGCCTGGATGCCATCAAGGAGGTGATTTATCACCTGGAAACCTATGATGTCACCACCATACGCGCTGCAACCCCCATGTATTTGATGGCGCGCAAGATCAAGGCAATGGGGATCAAGATGGTGCTCTCGGGCGAAGGAGCCGATGAACTGTTCGGCGGTTACCTCTATTTCCACAAGGCACCCAACGCCCGCGCCTTCCACGAAGAACTGGTACGTAAACTCGACAAGCTACACCTGTACGACTGCCTGCGGGCCAACAAGGCCATGGCAGCCTGGGGCCTGGAAGCCCGGGTACCCTTCCTCGACAAGGAGTTTATGGACGTGGCCATGCGCCTGAACCCAGAAGCCAAGATGTCGCGCGATGGCCGAATTGAAAAGCATATTCTGCGTGAAGCCTTCGAGCATAAGCTCCCGGCCGAAGTCGCCTGGCGCCAGAAAGAGCAGTTCAGTGACGGTGTGGGTTACTCCTGGATTGATGGCCTGAAAGAACATGCCGCCGCCCAGGTGGAGGATAAAGAGCTGGCCAACGCCCGTTTCCGCTTCCCGCACAACACGCCGGAAACCAAGGAAGCCTACTTCTATCGCTGTTTCTTTGAAGAGCACTTCCCGCTGGAGTCGGCAGCACTGACGGTACCGGGTGGTAAATCGGTTGCCTGCTCTACCCCGGAAGCGCTGGCCTGGGATGAGAGCCTGTCAGGCATCATAGATCCTTCCGGCCGAGCGGTGCGCTCTGTGCATACCGCATCTTATTGAGCTAAAGTAAAAACCATAAAGGCGCCGAATGGCGCCTTTATTCATTAACTTAAATCCGCTTCTGTGCCGCTTTATTTGCTTTGAGCTTGTTCACTTGCGCCTTGTTCTCAGCACTCTAAGCCCGGCCGTTACTTGGTCACGCTCAACTTGTCGCTGCCGACAGCGCTCGAGAATAGCCTGCCGCTCGCTGTCCGTTGCCTGATGCCAGGCCAGAATTTCTTCCAGCGTCCTGAAACACCCCAGGCAAACATCTTGCAGGTCCAGGCAGCAGTGGCGAATACAGGGAGAGTCCACCCTGTTACTGCGCTTTGGCTGCCTGGACATATTAGCTTCTTAGCTACCGCGCTTAAGGTAGCTTGGCTGATGCAGCTCAGTAACCTCCAGCGATACACTGTCGGCTTTGGCCGCAATCGGCTCCAGTGCGGCAAACACGCTTCGGGTCAGGGCTTGCTTTTGCTCATCGGTGCGCCCCGGCATAATGGCCAAACGCACATGGATAAAGCTTTGAGTGCTGTCCTCCCCTACCAGGAAATGCTCACAGGCATGTGCTCTACTCTTGATGGCAGATGGTGTGAACAAGCCTGAGTCTATGGCACCTTGGTGCACCGCCTGAACCAGTTTGGCAACCGGCAACTGCTGCGCCAGGGGCGCCGAATACTCAATAATACAGTGAGGCATAATCCTTCCTTGTAAAGGGAGAAGCGTCCGGGGCTATTCAGACCAGACGGCATACTCGTTTTGGCTCGGGCAGCGAAAATGAAAGCGCCGACCGCCGGGGAAACTGAAAATATCTTTACTGATCTCGCCGCCATGGGCCTTGACGGCCTCCAGGCTGGCATTCAAATCATTTGAGTAGAGCACCAACAGCGGGCAGCCATTGAGGGTATCGAAGTTCACCGATGAACGGAAAAAACCGCCATCGATCCCGGCCTGGGTAAAGCAGCTGTAGTCCGGGCCATAGTCAACAAAGCCCCAACCAAACACCGCCTGAAAAAACGCTTTAGTGGCTTCCAGTTCCCGGGCGGGAAGTTCAAGATAGTTAATCGTATGATGTAACGCCATGGATTTCCTCCCGCCGCTTGAGCGACTTGATTGCTGTAATACTTAATATGCTGAAAAGCTGCTACTTGACCGCGCTTATCGCCAATGCCTGATAGCCATAGTTATAGCAAGCGTTGCAGGTATACGCTGACCAGCCCTATCAAACCGCCAAAGACACCGCCCCAGACAACCAGCCAGCCCAGGTGAGTTTTAATCATCTGCTGCACCATCTCTTTGACCAACTGCGGCGTTAACTCGGCCAACCGCTGCTCGACAATATCCTGAATTTGACTGCGCATATCGGCCATCACTCCGGGCTGCTCCAGCTCGCCCTTGAGCAGCTCGTAAAAATCATCACTCTTGGCAATATCTGCCAGCGATTGTTGCATCTTTTCAATAAAGGGTTGCTTGAGCGGAGTAAGAGCTTCAGCGCCGCCAAACATGGATAACATGCCCCCCAATGATGACTGGGCAACCGTGGCCACCAAAGCATCGAAGGCCGGAGCCAAGTCTACCTTGGTGATAACACCGGAGAGATCCAGGCTCTGCTTGTCCGAGCGGGTAGACAGGAAACGGTCGATATTGGCTTCGGAGAAGAACTGCTCCATCATCAGCTCGCTGATCGCTTGCTTGAACTGCTCGAAACGAGCCGGGATCACCCCTGAACCATAGAGACCCGGCACCTTTTCAAACAACATATGCACCGCCAGCCAGTTGGTAATGGCGCCGGATACGGCAAATAGGCCTATGTTAAATAACACATCTGAGTGCATGCCATAGCCGGTCAGCATAATGGCCAGCGCCAAGAGATTGGTAACCGCGCTCTTGTCGAGCACAGGTGTCTGTTGTACTGCTGTTTTCAATCTAAAATCCCCTGAAATTAAAACCCGCTAATGGTAGCAAACAGGGGGCAGCAGATTAAAGTAGTGCGTGATACAGACCTTGCTCTGTGTCATCCCCGGTTGCGGACATGAAGGACTCACCGAATTTGCGCTTCACCGCCAACACCTTGGCATCCTGTGCCAGAGTACGGGCTCTATGAGTGAGTTCTTTGGCAATTCCCTGACCTCGGTAATCGGGCAATACAAAGAGATCATCGAGATACCACAAGGGCTGGAGTAATAAAGAAGAGAATGAAGGAAAGAGCTGAGTGAATGCCAATGGGAAATCGCCTTCGGTGGCGATAAAGATCATCGAATCATTTTCCTGCAAGCGAGAGCGTAAAAATTCGCGACAACGACCGAGATCCGACTCTTGTCCCAGTTCCTGCCGATATTCATCAAACAACAGGATCAGTTGCTCCAAATCCATTTCAGTAGCCAAACGTATTTGCATTTTTCATCCCTGAATACAAGTTGAAATCTTACTATTTGCCAAAGGCAAAACGACAATAAACTTCTTAAACAAGGCAAGGCTAACATAGAAAAGCTTCTCTGGCAGCAGCTTTAGGCTGCCCTCCCCCCAAGCCTGTTCCCGTTCATGCCCATCCTGGCAGCCGTTTTCAACGAGCACACAAACCCAAGTAGACTTAGCGGTATTGGTCGGCGATAACAACTGAAATAGCCCCCAGCCATCAAGTACTGAAACAGGCAATTTAACAATTGGAATATTGCTCATATGATTTGCCGGGCACAGTTGTTTTAATAGCTAATTATGTTGCCAACCCCCACAAAATCAGGGTTTTATTGCCTTTGTTAAAAAACTTGACCTTAAGCTAATTGTTTTACTAATAGGTACTGGGTATTGTATAGCCAATTCAACCAGTTAGCTTTAGCTTTTTCTTAAGCGAAGGCTCTGCGACAAGGATACTTTTCCGTTTGTAACGGTATTCAGGGACGAACAACATGTCGTGCCCGTGCGGTAGCTATGGCTTTACTTAACGCTTTTTGTCGGGCTTGAGTTTTAGGGTCCTTGGTTTTAAGGCGCTTAGTTTTAAGGTGCTTGGTTTTAAGGCCCTTGGTTGCAGGGCTTGAAGCGCTCATGGTAAGTACCTCAGAACTGATTTTCTATACAGTATTATTGACGTTCCTGACAATATGCTGGGAAGTTGCAGCTAAGTTTGCGCGTTATTTCTGTAACATTTTAGAAAATAGCATTAAATTCATAAACTTAAAAATACAGCTGGTAGATAATAGGTTTGGAAACCGCGCATGCGCGTTTAGCTGCAAGGGATATTAGGACTAAATGGTATTATATCCAGCTAATTCAAACAGATAGCGATGCGCGTTTATACTCCTCCGAGGACTAAAACGCGCATGCGTACTATACAGCTGTTATACCTATTAAAGAGTAAGGAGAAATATTTTGACAGGAACTGAAATTATAGGATTGGTGGCATCTATTGTCTCATTGATCATTGGTGGCTTTGCGATTTGGCTATCGGTAACGTTCTATAAGATGTCAACAAAAAATACACAAGATTTGGAGAGAGCTTCGTCAAATATTAATTCTACAGTTACTAGACTTGAAGTTCTTTTCGAAAAGCTATATGCAGATACCTTTGGAATGATGAAAGATACAGTAACTGATATGAGAAATCATGTTTGGAATTCCAGCGATTTTTCACGGTCAGATAAAACAGAAATAGAAAATAGTTTTGTTAAGCTAAAAGAAGAAATTAATGAAAGTATTGAGGCTCTCATATCTAGTCATGGGGATTCAAAAAAACAAGTGAGCGCTATTGCAGAACAGATTGAAAACTTAGTAAGTGAGAAAATTGATCACACGGCTAAAGAGCAATCTGAAAAATCTTGGAAAGAGAAAGAAAAAATTATTCTATCCACATTGGCCAAGCATGGTCCTATGACAACAGGAAATATTAGACGACTTCCAGGTTTAGAAGAAGACGAAGCAGCATCAATGCTTTTTATCTTAAGAAAAAATAATGAGGTAATCTGGGACGGATCGCCGGAAATGTTTGATTCAGAAACTATTGTGAGATTACCCAAGAAGGTATAACAATCGCAAGCATGCAGGGACCAATTTTCCGCTGCGCTTCAAATTGGCCCCTGTTGCGGGCGTTATATGGCAACCAACATTCGTACATAATCGATAGTAAGCATTAGGAAAAATCATGTTAAGGATAAATGACTCCATTAATTTTCAAGGTCAAGAATTTATTATCTCTTCCTTTTTAGGTCAGGGAGGAATGGGTCATGTTTTCTCTATCCTTGAGAAGAATGGAACATTACGATTAGCTCTTAAATCTCTACAATATTATATTCAAGATGACAACAATCATCGGTCACTTATAAATGAATGGGATAAAGCACAAACAATACAACACGAAAATGTGATTCAATACCACGGATTTCACGATGGACTATCAGACCCCAGTACACCATTTCTCGTAATGGAGTATGCTGAAGATGGTTCTTTAGAAGATTTCATCAAAGACCAAAAAGAATTGTTGGATGAAAGTGTCTGCCTAGAGATATTTCACCAAATAATTAATGGAATGGAAGCTGTAAATAAGATATTAGTTCATCGTGACATAAAGCCAGATAATATTTTTCTAAGCAATGGCGTTTTTAAAATTGCAGATTTTGGGTTGGCCAAAATTGCGCAAGAAAAAACACGTTCAAAGACTTTTAAAGGATGGGGTACAGAGCCATATATAGCACCAGAAGCCTATCGAGCAGAAAAGAACACTATCCAAATGGATATGTATTCTATCGGACATGTTTTTTATCAAATAGCAGCATTAAAACATGCATTCGGACAACAGTTAGATTGGGAACAAGCACACCTTACTATAGTGCCAAAACTAGTAAGTGAAGAAAATTCAAGAATATCACCAAAAGTTGCATCTGTTATTAATAAATTAATGGCTAAAAGACCAAACATGCGTTACAGCTCATGGGAAGATGTAAGGAGTGACCTTTTAAGTTCTACACAAAATACTGGATCACATAAATCTGCAATCGATAAAATTATTCAGAACAAAATTGCTAGAGACCAGCAGGCTGAAAAAGAAGAGTCTGAGAGACAGCGAATTCAAAGTGAGAAAAAGAGAAAAGAAGGTATTTTGAATTTTCAATTTGAAAATGAAGTCATTAAACCACTTTCAGATTTCGTTGATGATTTCAATAAAGTCTCAGGTACAACTGGCAGTATGAAAATACACCAAGCTTATGGTATGGGAGATTTGAGGTATGACATTACATTCAGCAATAAGAAAGTGAACATCTGGTTTCACAAGATTACTGAGCATGACGTAATTAAACGTTATGGCAATGATATGTGGGGTGAACGCAAAGAGTTTCTAATTAAGCCTGAACTAAATCGAAAATCTGTTTTAGCATGGGGAGGAATAGAGTCCTCAGATGGAAAAGGGATAAATATTGTTCTTGTAGAATCCGACATTGATGAATATGGTGACTTATATATTTTAGAAAATACTCACTCAGGATTAGCTAGGCAGAGAGATAATAGGCCAGACCCATTCGCCTTTACGAGTAACGAGCTGCCAAAAGAAATACATAATGTTGGTGCTATGCATATTTATAATACTCAAGTAAATGAGTTCAATATTGAAAAATTAGTAAATTTTGTTTCCAATTCATTTTGAATCTAGCCTCAAGCCATATAACAAGTAAATCCAAGNGTGACATCAGTTGGTTCATGCGTTGTCTTAATGAACCGATAGCGCGTCAAGCCAATCAGGAAGATAACTGTACCGGTCGATTTTATTCGCCGCCATCCCTGGCGCTCTCCCTGCGGGCCAGCTAAAGCTGTTCAAATTTATTCCGGATAAATTTGTGGGAGGGAAGATTTAAGTCACAAGCCTTACTTGATGAAGCCGCAGTGTTAACCTGCATGGCCTACGTTGACCTCAACCCCATCAGAGCCAAGATGGCCGATACGCCTGAGCAGTCAGAACATACCAGCATTCGGCTACGTATTCAGGCAGCCTTGAAAGGTAGGAAAAAATGGACACCCTGCGTTAATGGCGCGGTAGTTAGCCTCCGACTATGCTTTTTTTAAGCATTTAACAAGGAGGTTATTATGCCGCGCCCTCGCCGAACTCAAATCAGCCTTGAAGATAACCACTGTTGCAGCCGCGAAAAAAATATGGACACCCAGCGTTAATGGCGCGGTAGTTAGCCTCCGACTATGCTTTGTTTAAGCATTTAACAAGGAGGTTATTATGCCGCGCCCTCGCCGAACTCAAATCAGCCTTGAAGATACACCCTACTACCACTGTTGCAGCCGCGTGGTACGGCGAGCCTTTCTGTGTGGTGATGATGCCTACTCGGGCAAGAATTATGACCACCGNCGTTAATGGCGCGGTAGTTAACCTCCGACTATGCTTTTTTTAAGCATTTAACAAGGAGGTTATTATGCCGCGCCCTCGCCGAACTCAAATCAGCCTAGAAGATACGCCTTACTACCATTGTTGCAGCCGCGTGGTACGGCGAGCCTTTCTGTGTGATGATGCCTACTCGGGCAAGAATTATGACCACCGCCGTGGTTGGGTAGAATCGTTACTGTTTGAACTGGAAGCCGTTTTTGCCATTGATGTGGCGGCATTCGCCATCATGAGTAATCATCTGCATCTGGTGTTGCATATCGATATAGAGACAGCAAACCGATGGACTGACAGAGAAGTGCTTGAGCAATGGCACAAGCTGTTCAAAGGTGATGAGTTAACCCGCAAATTCACCCAGGGTGAGCTGATTGAAGTGTATGAAGTGCCCAGGCTGAAGCATACTATCGCGATTTATCGCAGCAGGTTATGTGACATCAGTTGGTTCATGCGTTGTCTCAACGAACCGATAGCGCGTCAAGCCAATCAAGAGGATAACTGTACCGGCCGATTCTATTCGCCGCCATCCGGCATTTTGCAACCAGTTGCCAGTTCTTTCAAACAGCCTGAACATCACGCTATTTATCTCAACCGCAGTCATTGAAATCCCCTGAACATGGGTAGGGCTAGCACGGCTCAAATCTCGCATTTTTGCGTGAAATCGGTTCGATTTCATCAAACCTCTGCAACTCACGAATATCTTTCGGCCTCAGCGTACTCAAATCACCTAGCGCTGCTTGAACGCAGACTGAAAGAAGATTAAGTTATTGTTTTACAGTGGGTGGCTTGATTTTTTATTTTGATTTTTCTTTTCGCCCTCATAGTTCACTGAACTATATGCCGCCCGTTGCGAATGCCAAGCAAGCAGCATAAGCTGGAAAATCTCATCAAGAGATTGGTACTAATCTCGGGGAAAGGTCACTCCGAGGACTAAAACGCGCATGCGTGCTTTATAGCTGTTATAAGCTATTTATATTATGTAAACTTCTTAACGGAGCACTGAAAGTTTTTGTGCAATAAGTAAATTTTTAATTTCCAAGGTATGATGTGAAAAAAACGATTAACAACTGTAACGATGAAGTTATTATCAATATTGAAGTGGATGAAATTAATACTTTAGAAACACTCACTAAGTTAGCCGACGCTTATGTTGATATTTCGTCTAGAATCGACGAGTATCGCGCTGATATTGACTGGAACTGCCCTATTGAAATTAATGTGGTGACTCCCGAAGGTTCGGTCAGTGAAGAGGAGATGTTCAAGAAATTTACGACTGATCCAACTTTAGAGCGAAAAGCGGTTACTTTTATCTACAATATCACTAATTACTGTAAAACAACCACTTTGGAACTTTGGGGTGGGGATGAAGACCATCTTGCTGAACCAGGAGCTTATGCTCTTTGTATGTATCATGAAAAATATATTCCGTTGTATATCGAGCTTTTACTTCAAAATGATTTGGATCATGAGGTATATCAATCGGGTCATATAATTGACATTATAGAAAAATATGGTTTTACTTCGGATGTTCTTCGTTTAATGGCGAATCGTGTTGACGCTGCTGCAGGTCAACATGGTAGCGAGGATATGAAAGAGTATCATCCACAATTAATGGAGCTGTTTTTAAACCAACCCGAGCAAAAATCTTTATTCCTTAATACAGCGGTACAATCTATTTATTTACGTTCCATTCCATATAGCCTTCCATTTGACTCTATACGTGATTTGAGCATTTATATTCAAGAAAGCGGTGAAAGAACAAGGTGGTTGAAGCAACAGGAAGAGCAAGCCAAAGATACCTTTGGCAAGAATGTTAGGTGGTGAGTATAGATTGATGTTCTGTACGCTGATAAAAAATGTGGACACCCAACGTTAATGGCGCGGTAGTTAGCCTCCGACTATGCTTTTTTTAAGCATTTAACAAGGAGGTTATTATGCCGCACCCTCGCCGAACTCAAATCAGCCTTGAAGATACGCCTTACTACCACTGTTGCAGCCGCGTGGTGCGGCGAGCCTTTCTGTGTGATGATGATGCCTAATCGGGCAAGAATTATGACCACCGCCGCGGTTGGGTGGAATCGTTACTGTTTGAACTGGTTTTGTTTTATAGTGGGTGGCTTGATTTTTCAAATTTTTCTAAAGAGCAACGATAAGATTTAATTTTGAAACAAAACCAAAGAAGATCAATTGATTACCAACTTTGGCTGGTGTTGATCCTTACAAGCTTTATACCGTTAATCTACTCGACAACGCGAATCCACTTTTTGGGGAGTATACCAAGCCCTTGGGCGTTCAGTATTGCAGCACAAGTAGCTTGGCTAAATGTTGGCTATGAGGTGCTAAGCGAAACTCTCTTGGTACCGCTAGCGTTTATTCTCGGAAAAGTCATCAACGATGAAAAGGACTTTCGTCAGCGAGCAAGTATTTCATTACTTATTATCGTATTGAGTTATCTTGTTGTGACCGTTTTAGTATTGTGGCTAGCGCCACAATTCGTTGGGGCAATGCAGCAGAAAACTGAGTTGTTTGAGAGTACCGTTCAATACATTCGATTAGAGTCATTAGCTATTCTGCTTTCTAGCCTTTATGCATTCTTGTCGTTGGTCTTAGTGCTGAAAAACGAGAAAAACGTACTGTATAAATTACTCATAGTGCAAATGGTTATGACAGTTATGTGCGATTGTCTGCTAGTCAGTAAACAATCATTCTCATTTCAAATCGGCGTAAATGGGATAGCTATTAGCAATATTATTGTTAATAGCTTTCTTGCTGTAGCAGCTGTCACTTATTTATCAAAATCAGGCGTAAGCTTAAACATACGGCAAGGTAAGGTACCTCAACAGCAATGGCTCAAAGAGTGGGGAATAATTGGCTGTAAATCTGGTCTTGAGTCTTTTGTTCGTAATGCCGCATTTATTATCATGATCCTGCAACTGGTAAACCAAGTACAACAGGCAGGAATATTTTGGATTGCTAACCAGTTTATTTGGGGGTGGTTGCTACTTCCTGTCTTAGCTTTGGGTAAACTAGTAAAACAGGATGCGGCGATTAATAATGGCCTAACACCTAAACAGGTTAATCGCTACCTCTTGTTAACTACAGGAATCATTACTATTTGGATGCTTACTGCGCCATTGTGGAATAGTTTTATTTCTAATGTAATGGGGGTAAGTGACCCTAAACCGATCACGGATCTGGTGTGGCTGATGGTGGGATTCTATATCGTGTTTAGCTTAAACAGTGTCATAGATAACTACTTTTATGGGATTGGGCGTACCGATCTAATGCTCTATCAATCTTTGATCGTCAATTGTATTTTTTATGGCGGTGCATTTGTGTTTTATCAAGTAGGCATATTTGTGCCCACACTTCAAAGTATTGCAGTGATGTTTGGTTTAGGAATAACAGCAGATGCTATTGTTACTTGGGGTTTGTATCGTATCCTCAGAGGCAAGTTAAACTCAGCTAAAGAGCCAGAACTTCAAGTTAATTAGGATATTAAAATTTTAGAAGGCAAAAAAATGGATACCCAAGGTTAATGGCGCGGTAGTTAGTCTCCGACTATGTTTTGTTTAAGCATTTAACAAGTAGGTTATTATTCCGCGCCCTCGCCGAACTCAAATCAGCCTTGAAGATACACCTTACTACCACTGTTGCAGCCGCGTGGTGCGGCGTGCCTTTCTGTGTGATGATGATGCCTACTCGGGTAATAATTATGACCACCGCCGTGGTTGGGTGGAATCGTTATTGTTTGAACTGGAGCTGTTTTTGCCATTGATATGGCCACATTCGCCATCATGAGTAATCTTCTGCATCTGGTGTTGCATATTGATATAAACAGAAAGAAGATTAAGTTATTGTTTTACAGTGGATGGCTTGATTTTTGCTTTTTACATCAGTTTTCAATTAACAAGTCAACTAACTGAAGCGCCACTTGAGGCGTGATACCTCTCGGGGAAGTAATGGAAAGCATCACAGAAGAAATTATCGGAAAATACATAGATGTAGCTCAGTATAAGGAGTTGAGTAATTTTATACCTGATAAGAAGTTGGAGATAGTTGAAATAATCCCGCCAGAAGAGGTAACGGCTATCCGTGAAAGGTATAACCCTTATCTTGAAGGTATTGATGCAAACCCCATTGCTGTCACCCTAGGCGATGAAATGATTTTTATCGGTAGTGGTCCCAAAAATGAAGGCAACGTGTACTACGTAGATATAGAGTTTGGTGTTTTCAAGTTACACAACTCAATTTCTAAGTTTTTAAGTGCAATCAAATTATAACAAGACAATGTTACATTACTGCTGGACTTGGTAACGCTTGGCAAAATTCCTACAATTACAACAAGAGTTATGGGCATAGTGGTTTTTACTGTATTTTTAATTTAAATAGTTGAACATCGGCTTGCAAGACTACATGCGACATCTTGCATCCTTGATTCTAATCTCGGGAAAGGTCAGTAGGCGCGAAGTCTAACAGTTCATATAAAGCTATACAGCTTCATTAAGACATCAAAAGAAATGGGAATGGATATGGAATACAGCAGAGAAAACATTGAGCAACTGCTAGAAGGGAAATTGCGACAAGCTTTAGCTGACTTTGGCGAAAAAGAGCTAAGGATCATTGATGTAGGCGTGTTTCCTTGGCACTCGGAGATCAGTGTATCCTTTCTCTTCAGCGAAGATTCGGCAGAGGAGGATGATATTGCGGCATGGCCGCATTTTGATTACTCCAAGATATTTGCAGGTGATTGGGATCAAGCCAGAGAATTAGCCAAAACAATGAATGACATGTGGGCTATCAATAATGATCCAATCCCATTTTTCTCGGATTTCGGTTCTGCATTAACATCTGACCGAATATCGAGCGTTATAAAACAGTTCAATCTGGCGCCAGACTTTAGGATACAAGTCCTGAACCCAGATAACCCTCATAGTAAGAATTTCTGCACCTAGTGGGGGCCGTAACCCTCTGTCAAATGCAGCACTACAGGTATTGATAAAACAAGCCGTCATATAAACCTTATTCGACAGCATAGGTTTATTGGCCAATGGTGAATGTTTGCCCATTTTTTGTCGGAAAAACTCAACCAACATGCGGCTATTGATAAATCTCATACTCTAGAAAACATTAGGCTTGATACCCACTGGGAACCATTAAGTCAGGACGGATAAATAAGTGAACGAAGCAGTCATACTGAAATTAAGGGCTCTGATGGCATGCATCAGGGAGAAGAGAACCGCTGATGCAATCGACTTATTGCAGATGAATTCAGAGCTGGTTCGATTACAAACGCCACTGGGCAGCATGCTTCATATTGCAGCTGATAATGACAACTTGGCATTGTGCCAGGCTTTGGTCAAGCTGGGAGCCGATATCGATAGCAAAGACAGTATCAGTGGCAGCAGTCCAATCCATAGGGCGGCTTCGAATGGCAACGAAGATATCGTGAACTACTTCATCGGCCTTGGCGCAAGACTCGATATTTCTGAGCCAGACCGCAATCCCCTTTTTACTGCAATACATTATGGCCACCTCCATATTGTGAAGCGGCTAGTGGAAGCGGGTATAGATACAAGGGTCCGTTATACCGGCCCAACAATGAAGAATATGGGAGCACTTGAGTTTGCCCATGAGTGGGGGCGCACTGAGATTGCAGATTACATCCAGTCCATCAGCTAACGCCCTTACTTTGCGGTGATTGCCCCATGTAAGCCGGACTTTGAGCCCTCCCGATTTAGGCGACAATGGCTACCTTCCCGCCCCAGAGCTCCCGCCAAAGAAACCCACAAAGCCCGGCTGACTCGGCTACACTCAAAGCTGAACTCATTGCGGGCTCAACAAACCGGGGCAATTAATGAAAACGGCCAAGTTATCAGCCCGCCTGTCTCAGGAGAACCTATCTATGAACTCCCCCTTTAACACCCATGGAGCCTTGAGTTGGCACGAATTGACCGCCAATGATTCTGAGCGGGCGATGCGGTTTTATGGTGAAATTTTTGGATGGAGCTTCAAGACCATGCAGTTGCCGCAGGGGCCTTACCACATCATAGAAAACGAAGGTATCGGCATTGGCGGTATAACAGACAGTCCGGCGCCAGCCATGCCGAGCAACTGGACGGGTTATATTACCGTCAAAGATGTCGACGCCGTTGCCATCAAAGCCAAGGCGTTGGGAGGCGATATCCTTTACGGCCCGGAAAACATTCCTCAGGTCGGTCGCTTCTGCTGGATAAAAGATCCCTGCGGCGCCATTATTGCTGCCATTACATACACTCAATCCGGCGAAGATTAAATCCGCTCCGTTTGGTAAAGATCATTCATGTTGCCAACTAAAGCTCTAACGGCCAGACAGATTGGTAAAAGAAGCGTTTTATAACGGCCGGATAAATAGCCCAATGGTAACAAAACCAAACACAAAACCGCCTTATCAACAATAGCGAATACACGTTAGAATAGCGCCCAATTATGGATGCAAACCTGCTTCAAGGGATCTCACACCGCTATGCCCAATCTGCTGACTCAGCTCATCAGCCGCTTTCGACAGGCACCGCTCGCCATCAAGGCCGGCATCTATCTACTACTAGCATATGGCCTCTATGCCCTATTGCTCGGTGGACTCGCTCCCTGGGGGATCAAGTCGCAAACACCCAAGCAACTGCAACAACTGCTTGGGCGTCAGGCCAGCCTGAACGATATCAGCATCAACCCTTTCCTTCTCAGAGTCCGCCTGGATAACTTCGCCCTGCAGGAGAGCGACCCGCAGCAAGTATTTGTGTCTTTCACGCAGCTTGAGTTGGAACTGGCATTTTGGCGCTCGCTGACTCAAGGGGCCATCGCCATAGATCATATCTATCTCCTTGAACCACAAGTGAATGTGCAAAGACTTGCGTCAGAGAAGGGCCAAGCTCAATTCAACTTCAGCGATATGCTTGCCCACCTTGAAGCCAATCGAACACCGCAAGCCGAGGCGACGGAAAAAGCCTCTGCGCCGCCTAGAGTCATTGCCCGGGATATCCGAGTGACAGAGGGTAAATTCGCTTACCAGGATGAGGTCGCCAATACAGAGCTCAGTTACGACAAGCTTAATTTCAGCCTACAAGCTTTGGATACCAAGGCATATAGTCTCAGTCTGCCGGAAGATGAGAACAAACCGGTACTGGCGAAAGATGCCAACCGCTATGCCCTGTCATTGACCGGCAGCGATAATGGACAGTTGCAGACTCAGGGACAGTTTCAGCTGCAGCCACTCGAAGTCAGCGGCGAGCTGCAACTGGCCAAAATTTCCCTGCTACCCTTCTGGCCGTTTGCCGATGGGCTTATTGCCGCTAAGCTCAGCGACGGTGAACTCAGCTTCCAAAGCCAGTACCAGTTGAAACAGCAACAAGACCAACTGCATTACCATGCCCACAAGGGCCGGTTTATTCTAGAAAATCTGCTGTTCTCCGACCAACAGCAAGCCAGAGTCAAGTTGCCGCTGTTGGCGCTGGATAACATTCGGGTGGACGGCGATAACCAGAGTGTTGATATCGACGAACTGGCGCTGCAAGGCCTGTGGGCTGATGCCCGCCTGGATAAGCAAGGCCTGGATCTACAGCAGCTCTTTATGCCCGCCCTGCCTGCCACACATGCCAAGCCCGATAACACCGCGGCCAAGGCACAAGTGGAACCAGCACTAGCCCAACCAGAGGCGGCAACTGAAACCGAGGCGCAAAATAAGGCCACAGCGAAAGAACAAGCCACTGCAGAAGATAAGGCTACAGCGCGAGAAAAAGCTACAGCGCATCCAGCAGCTGAGCCAAACAAAGCCCTGGGGCAAGAGAAACAGTGGCTCCTGACCATAGGCAAAATCAATCTCAAACAGGCCGATCTCAACTTGTTTGAGCAGCAGCAAAGCAATGGTATCCACTGGCGTGTCTATCCATTGGACATCACCACAGGACCCGTGCGTTCCGATCTCGAAGGAAACATAGACTACCGGTTGCAGCTGGCGCTGAGTTCTGATGCCCAAAACCCACCGGAAACCAGCCAAGGCCAGTTCACCTCCATCGGCGCGTTAGATGCCAAGGCTCTCACGATTAAAGGCGAGTTGGCACTAACTGAGCTGGAGCTGCAGCAGTTCCAGCCCTATCTGGCGCCCTACCTCAATATGCAGTTTGAAAGCGGCAAGTTGAGCACTCAGGGCAAGTTCACTGCCAACGCCGAAGGTAAGGCCCATTTTCAGGGGCAAGCCGACATAGATAAACTGCTTATCAAGGATGGATTGGCATTTGAGCCTCTGCTGAAATGGCAGAATATGGCGATAGATGCGATGAGCTTTGATTCCGAAGCAAACAGCCTCAAAATCAGCAATATATTCTTGAAACAGCCCTATGCCAAGGTGATGATTACCGAAGATAAGCGCACCAACATCGGCGAGTTGCTCCGCGCGGATGCTCAATCTCAAGTGGCGCAAGAAAACGTCGACATACAAGCGCAGCAAACTGCCGCCAAGGAAAAAAACACCGCCAGGGCAGCTGCAGAGAAGGCATTTAAACTGGATATCGGCAGCATTGCCATCCAAAACGGCTCGGCCTATTTTGCCGATAACTCCCTCACTCCTAACTTTGCTTCCGGTATCGAGGCGCTGGAAGGCAAGATAAGCCAGCTATCCTCTACCCCGGGAACCAAGGCCAGTGTCGATATCAAGGGCAAGATAGACAAGTATGCTCCGGTCACCCTAAAGGGAGAGGTGAATCCACTGCTGGAAAAACCCTATCTGGATCTGGATTTAGTATTCAAGAGTGTCGAGCTGACTTCGGTGAATCCCTATTCGGGCACCTATGCCGGTTACTACATAGACAAAGGCCAGCTGTCTTTGGCGCTCAACTATCAATTGGAAGACAACCAGTTGAAAGGCGACAATCATCTGGTGATAGATCAGCTTAAGCTGGGTAAACCCAGTGATTCCGATCTGGCCACCAGTTTGCCAATCACCCTGGCTATCGCCCTTTTGCAAGACAGACATGGGGTGATAGATCTTGGCTTACAGGTTTCAGGCGATCTCGACAGCCCAAGTTTCAGCTTCGGCAGCATAGTGATGACCGCCATCACCAATGTGATCACCAAGGCGGTCACCGCCCCCTTCTCTTTATTGGCCGGTCTGGTTGGCAGTGATGAAGAGCTGAACCTGGTCGCTTTCCAACCCGGTATAGCCACGCTGGACGCTGACGCCGAGGATAAGCTGAGCAAGCTGGCCAAGGCGCTGGATGACAGGCCCAAGCTGCAATTGAGCATTGAAGGCAGCGTAGCGCAGCGGGAAGACAGTGAGGCGCTGGCAGAGCAAAAACTGCAGCAGCAACTGCTCAAGGCCAGCAAGCTTGCAACCCTGCCGGACGAGCTGAGCGCCAGTCGCTTCCCCACCCAGGGTAAGCTGGCAGATGCTCTGGTGGAATTGTTCGAGCAACAGTTAAAACTGGATGCCGACGCGGAAAAAGACAAAGTGAAGCAAAGACTTGCCGAAAAGGCCAACGGTGAAAGAGTCGATGAAGATACCCTGCTCACCGTCTGGCATATGGGCCTTTACAACCAACTGCTCAGCGCTCAGGAGATCAGCAATAACGAGCTGGCCAATCTGGCTCAGGCCAGGGCCCAGGCCATCAAGGCCTTCCTGGTGGACAGAGCAGCCGTCGCCCCGGAAAGAGTCTTCCTGCTCGACAGCAAGACAGAGATGAAACTGGATGCATCTCAGGCGATTTTGTCGCTCAATGCCGATTAAAACGCTGGCCACTTTGTAAAGGCGCCTCTTTGGCGCCTTTACATCTCTGCATGCAACCTTTGCACTGACAAAGGACTCTGGCGCACTCCTCCCGCCCCTTCATCACCCTTAGCCCAGGCTTGAGTTTCACTACCACTGAGTTAAACTGCCTGCCGTTTTTAGCTTATATAGAGGATGCTTATGTTTATTATTCGTTGGATCTTGGGGCGGATTATTTTGCTGCTCAACTTTGTTTTTTCACCCAAGGGGCTTAAGCGGCAACCCGAGCAGCAGGCGGATATCGATGAACAATGTCGTAGCCTCAGCCTATATCAGTATCCCGCCTGCCCTTTCTGCGTCAAGGTAAGACGTGCGATGAAACGCCAGAGCCTGAATATCACCACCCTGGATGCCAAGCAGGAGCCACACAAGAGTGCTCTGCAAAACGGCGGTGGCACGATGAAAGTTCCCTGTTTGAAAATAGAACAAGCCGGTGAAGTGACCTGGATGTACGAATCCAACGACATCATCAGCTATCTCAATCAGCGTTTTGGTTGATCAATCCCTTGCCTGCCGTCCCAATACGGCAGGCACAGCTTGTTCCAAGCTTTATTCCTGTGTATCGTCCCAACAGTAATTATTAATCAGGGACAGAGTAAATGGCAGCGGAGCAAAACCCACGCAACATAGAGTCAGTTTTGGCTCATCAAGAACAGACAATCCCTACGGAACGAGCCTCGGGGATGACGCCTCCACCGCCCGTTGCAGAAGCAGCAAGCAATGAATCCAGCTATCCCATTTATGTAGGGTTTTGGGAGCGACTGGCGGCAACCCTGCTGGACTCACTCATGTTGATGTGCATCACAGTGCCACTGACTCTGCTAGTCTTTGGCATCGATGCCATATTGGAGAACGATGCCCTAATCTTGGGCCCGCTCGATGTTGTGATCAACTACCTGTTGCCTTTCATCTTGATCATCTTGTTCTGGCATTATAAGTCCGCGACTCCGGGCAAGATGGTGTTAAGGGCCGTCATTGTTGACGCCGACACTTTGCAAAAGCCATCAACCGCCAGCCTAATAGTGCGCTATTTAGGCTATATCCCCTCTACTCTGGTATTCGGCCTTGGCTATCTCTGGGTGGCCTTCGATCCCCGCAAACAGGGCTGGCATGACAAACTCGCCGGTACTCTGGTGATCCGCGCCCCCAAAGACTAAAGCCCCACCACAGGCCAACGCAAATATCGAAAAAAACAACAAGTTACCGGATGGCAGGCTTAGTTTGTTAGGCAATGAAAGATAGTTGCACTCAGTCGCACCGATCAGTGACGCCAGAGATAGACCCGGTCCGAGTAATCGTAGAGCCACTCGGGCCGGTACACTACCAATAGAGTCACGGCCATGCCGTTGAGTAAGGCCTCCGGGAACCCCAGCAGCGGAATAAGCAGCAGATAGTTATCCGCTAGGTAAGCGGCGCTGTAATCCGTGCTGGCCCAGAGATAAGCCGACCAGGCGAGAATATGGCTGGCAACAGATAACCCGGCGTTGAGAAAACCAGCCACAAAAATAAACACAAACAAATGCTTGGGCAATTTGTGATAACTCAAGCTATGTACGGTCAACGCCAGCAGCAGTGGCAGACACACGCCAAAAAGCATCATGGGTCCCAGCATCCAGGGCTGGTGGTAGACAAACAGGCAAAAGAAGCTCACCGGAAGCAGCATCAATACAGACGCCAAACGCCAGCCAAACATCAGCATCAGGGTCACCAAGGCCAGAAAATGCGCATGGATCCCCTCGGTTACGCTGGCATTGAGCAGCCAAAGACCATTGATGGCCAAGGTACTGAGTAGCGCCCGCCACTGCAAGCTCTTGTCCGCCAGCAGTCGTTGCCAGTCCCGTTTAGGCCAGATCCAGGCAAACCAGCCAAAGAGCAGAGCCCCATAGAGCACGTCAGCCAGTCCCGGCTGCCATTGAACCTTATCGAAAAGATGTTGAAGATACTCGACCATAACCTACCATTCGCTCAGCCAATAAAGGCGATAAACATAGATGCCGCGTTGACTTATTCGCACCTTCCTTAATGCAATTGTGTTTATTCTGCAGTAAGTTAGCACTAATTTGTATCTCCAAAAAAATAATAAGGATAATCACCCCAGCTTATGCGTGCGCTTTTTCTGTTATTACTGCCGCTGCTGCTCAGTAGCTGCAGCTCAAAACCCAACATAGATCCGGCCGATTTTGCCGGTGCCATCAAAGACAATTTTCAGACCGATATCAAGGCCGATGGTTTGAAGCTCTTCACCTATACCGCCCGGCTTACAGCCCCCAAGGCTGACGGCCGGTACGAAAATCCTATTGAGGCTCCCAGGACAGCCAAAGAGATGCGTCAACGACAGGCCATTCGAGAGGCGAGACTTGCCGTGTTTGAACAGCAGCTACAACTTGGGCTCGATAATACCCTCAAGATGAATCAATATTGCCGCGAAGGCTTCTATGAGCTCAGTCGTCTGCTGCAGTCCGACAGAGGCGAGATCCGCGGCGAATGCCGCGATGGCGCCAATGAAATGGACAAGAGTCGCTTCGGCAATAAGTAATTTTTTTGAAAAAAAACCGCAAATTTGCTAGTTTTGCCGCAGTTTTCCGCTTTAGGTGCATATGAGATGGAACCCACAGGAATCATTCAGGAGATAGAAGAGCCGGTTAACCGCAGCAAGGTTAATCGTCAGTTGTTACTCGCCACCAGCCTGTCGGCCGTGGTTGCCATGGCGTTATTGTTGTTTGGCGAGCAGTATAACCACCTTTGGCAGGATCAAAGTGCACTGCAGCTCAACCTGTTCCGCCCCGGTTTCTTATTGCTGATAGTCTCAGGGCTGATAGTGATCCCCACCAGTGTGGTCGAGCTTATCAAGGCCGCCAAGACGCCGGAACGACCACTGATGTTAGATATGGCTCTGCTCAGCATTGGAGTCGCAGTTTCCATGAGCTATATCGGTGTCTTTATGACCCTGTTCCTCTAAGAAAAGCGCTTGCGCCGCAGTATCCCAACCTGCCCCAGGCAGGTTGAGCTTGTTGCCCGGCCGTCGGCAGGCTAAAATGCCTGCCCTTTGCCCATCCCAAGTGGGAAGTACCAGGAAATTTTGCATGAACAAGCGACAAAAACTGACCAAAAAACTGGCCAAGCGTGCCAAAGCCCGGGAAAACAAGAAAGAGATCCCCAACTCAGGCCCGGCCAAACAGGGTTATATCTCCAAGGCCGAGCGCGCCAAAATCGCGGCGGCCGAACAAGCAGAAAGCAGCGCTGTTGAACAACCAAGCAGCGATACTGCTGAAAATGATACCGCCGCGACGCCCCAATCTGACAGCCTATAAAGCGTTTTCAAGCTCTTCTTTAATGCATGGCGTTAAGGCTTCTGCCGCTGGGGCGAGGTCGCCTGGGCACTGGCTATCGGCTCCAGCTCTTCGGTCATCTGCCCCATCTGGGTACAGGAAGACGACAATGGACTGCTGGAGGCCATGGAGAGTTCCTCCTCATCGAGCCTGTCGGCCTCAAGACCTTGCTGGCGGCCATTGGCGGCCACTCTGGCCACCAGCCGATAGGCGGTGATCACCGCCAATATCCCGAAGAGCACTGACCCCAGTGCCTGACCAATCAAGACCCCATATACCCCACCGAGCTCGGCTCCAAGATAAACAAATGGCAGTGTCCCGATAGTGGCCTTGCCCACATTGAAGGCAGTTGAATACTTAGCCTTACCCAGGTTGTTGAACGAGGCGTTGGCCACAAACAGTGCGCCGTTGAACAGGAAAAACAGCGCCATATATTGGCAGAAAAAGCGGACCAGCTCGGCAGAATCGCCGCGCATGTCAAAAGCCAATACCAAAGGCTCGCGCAATAGCCACAGCAGCAGCGACATCCCCAGCACATAGGCGATACAAAACTGCAGCGCCCGGGTCAAACACTCGCTGAGCCTGTCATAGGCCCTGGCACCATAATTCTGCCCTATGATTGGGCCTATGGCGCCGGAAAGCGCAAAGATCATCCCAAAGGCCACCGGGGTCAAACGCCCCACGACGGCCCAACCGGCGACAAAGCTGTCGCCAAAGTCGGCAATCGCCCGGGTCACCACCGCATTACCTATGGGGGTGGCCACATTGGTCAGCATAGCCGGCCCTGCGATGGCAAAAATGGCGCGCAGATCGCCGCGAAAGCTCGCAAGTTCGAAACGGTGCCAAAGGCCGTGTTTGATAAACACCCCTCTTGCCGCGATCAGCAGCACACTGAGACGCGCCAATACCGAGGCGGCCGCCGCCCCTTCTATGCCCATGGCAAACAAGAAAATAAAAATGGGATCAAATACTGCATTGACCGCGCCGCCCGCCAGGGTCGATAGCATGGAGAGCCTGGCATCACCCACGGCGCGCAGGGCGCTGCCAAGTGCCATCGCCAAACAGATGATCGGCAGCGAAGGCACCAGAATATACAGATAATCGGCGGCAAGCTCGGCGGTATGTCCCCTGGCGCCCACCAGCGCCAGCAGTTCAGGGATCAAGGCGGTCACCACTATCGCCATCAGGCTGGATACCAGCAGGGTCACCATGGCGGCATTGAGCAACAAACGCTTGGCCCCTTCGGTGTCTCTGGCGCCAACGGCGCGGGACACCAGAGCCCCCAGTGCAATCGATAGGCCGATACCTATGGAAGTGGTAAAGAAAGAGATGGTACCGGCATAGCCCACGGCGGCCGCCAATTCCAGCTCTCCCAGCATGCTGAGGAAGAAAATATCCAACAGGTCGACCACAAACAGCGCCGAGATCCCAACGGCCGCAGTAGAACTCATCACCAGAATGTGACGCAGTATATTGCCCTCAACAAACTTAGCCTGAGTGACGGCCTGAGTGCCTGCCTGAGTGACTGTCTTAGCCGATGATTGGTTGTTTGACACCCTAATCCTTGTTTTCTTCCGGAACTGGCTCCAGTTCACTGCCGCAGCGATTACAGTAGATAGCATGGTGATCATGCCCGGTTTTTAAACAGTTGGCGCAGCGGCGCAGATCGCGGCTACGGCCCATCTCCTGGGAGATTTCGGCGGTAAGGATCCCGGTGGGAATAGCAATTATCGAGTAACCCAGGAGCATGGTAAACGCCGCTATCGCCTGACCGAGATCTGTCTTGGGGGTGATATCACCGTAGCCCACAGTGGTAATGGTCACTATGGTCCAATAGACAGACTTGGGGATCGAGCTGAAGCCATTTTCCGGGCCTTCGACCACATACATGATGGCGCTGAGCACCATAATGATGAGACTCACAGAGAAAAAGAAGATAAACACCTTGCGACTCGACTGCAGCATCGCCTTGAGCAGCAGATTTCCCTCACTCAAGTATCTGAGCAGCTTGAGTACCCGAAAAACTCTGAACAGCCGCAAAATCCGGATCACCAAAGTGAAATTGGCCCCGGGGAAGAACAGTGCCAGGTAACTGGGCAGGATACTGAGCAGATCCACGACACCGTAAAAACTGCGAGCATAACTCAAGCGATTGCTGGAGCAATAGAGCCGCAGCAGATATTCCAGAGTGAACACCAAGGTAAAGGCCCATTCCAGTGCCAGGATGATATGTCCGAAACGGGCATGGATATCAGCCACGGTATCGAGAAAAACCAAGGCAACACTGAGAATAATGCAGATGATCAAGCCGATATCGAACCAGCGACCGGCGGGCGTTTCAGTACCAAAGATGATTATTCTAAGCTTACGCTTGAGCTCAGGCTCTGGTGGCGTATCTGTCATCTTGTGTTGATTCATGCGGCAAGCTTTCCTTACTGTCTAACCCAAACGGCGTCTCACTCTTGACCCTTTAACGTCTCGCACTGTCAATTTTCGCGGCGCCATGCCCAAAAGGCAGGGGCGTAAGTCTGCCACGCATCGGCGAGTGTGCCAAATATTCTCTGGCACCGGCACAGAGACAAGCGCACCCCATGCAGGCCAAAAAAGCACAGACAGGTGCGCTCAAAGGCTTCAAGAAAGCCCCTGTTTTCGGTTATTATCGCGTCAAAATAACCATAATCAGAGCCAGGCACCATGGGCCCTTCGTTTCGTCATATAGTTTATGCAATATTTCTGCTGGCGTTTGCCCAGTTGTACAGCCCCCTGGCCTCGGCACAGGTGGATTTGGTGCTGGTCAACAAGTCAGATTCGCGTCTGAGCCTGATTAAAGCCGGTAAGGTGATCAAGGAATATCGCATCGCCATGGGGGAGATGCCCAAGGGCCACAAGTATCAGGAAGGCGACCAACGTACTCCCGAGGGCCGTTATCTACTGGATTATAAAAAGGCCGACAGCGCCTTTTACCGCGCGATTCACATCTCTTATCCCAATGACGAGGACAGACTCAGGGCCAAGGCGCTAGGGATAAGCCCAGGCGGTCAAATCATGATCCACGGCCAAAACCCCCGCTCTGAGTTAACCCCGGAAGAGGCGCAACAGTTTAACTGGACCAATGGCTGTATCGCCCTCACCAATAAAGAGATGGATGAACTCTGGCAGTTGATTGAGCCGGGAACGCCGATAGAAATCTGGCCCTGAAACAGGAATCAAATATGCAAAACCTTCAATCTCTGTCGCAGTTGCTGGCAGACTGGCAAGCCTTTGCCGACAAAGTTATGCCTCTGATTGAGCGCCTCGGACTCGAACGTTTAAACGAGTGCGATCACGCCGCGCTGCGGGTCAACTCTGTCGCCGCGGCAGAAAAGCTCAAGGCCGAATTTGCCCAATGCGGTGAAATCATTTCGGAAAATATCATCAACGGCCGCCCTATCCTGATCATACGACTGCAGCAGCCTCTGCGATTGGGTCAATGGCAAATTCCCTGTGTCGAGCTGCCCTTCCCCAGCGATAAACACTATCCCGAAGAGGGATGGGAACATCTGGAACTGGTTTTGCCGGGGGGCGCCCAAAGCTGTGATGAACTGGCTGAGCAACTGCGTACTCTCTGCCCCCGAACCCAAGCCGCACTCGATGGCGACACGGAGATCAAACTCAAGGCCAGCAGCCCCAAAGGCGAAGCCGAACGCTTAGCCAACCCGACATTGGCATTCAAGGCTGGCGGGGTTTGCGTCAAGGTGCATCCTCACAGCATTCAGGCCATCATCGCCAGCGAACAGGAATAACCCGTTAGACCAGGCCTGGGCTACCCAGCCGGGCACCTAAGAGCAGGTGCCCCAAAACAGCAAGTATGGCTTGGCTCACTCCACCATCCGCTCAGGAGTCAAGGATTCAGAACTTGCGCTGTCATTGCGGCTGGTTTGGTAATAACCCATAAGATCCGTCAAGCGACTCATGGCATAACCAAACACGGCGCCGATCAACAAAGGGGGCATTATGGTCGCAATATCTGCGGCCATGGCAAAGGTAATACAGCAGCCGATAAAAGCCCCGGGGATAAAGTTGAGTTTACTGAAACTAGCCTGCAAACACATGGCGCTGGTGGCGATGCCGGTAAAGATCCAGCCAAATACCGGCGAGACAAAGAAGCTGCTGCCGCTGATAATAAGCCAGGCCCAGAATACACCTGAAGTATTGGTGCACCATGCCTGCAGCAGACCGGCAAAACCGCGGCGGCCCTGAGCGAAGAAAGTACTGCACCCCAGAAAACCTATCCAGGTTGTCAAATCCAAGGTGTCGGCAACCCCACACCAAACAGTGGCCAAAAGCCCGGCAGATATTGCTGCATGCCAACGCTGTTGCATGGTAGCCTCCAGTAAAACGATGTTTTGACTAAATTACATCACTTTTAATAACAAAAACCAGATCAACCGCTAATATTGGTTAATTTATGGCTAAATATTGTGCAAAACCACACCCAAAGACGTAATAAAACCACAAAATATTGAAATTTAATCAAATAAAAACCCGGAAGGTCCGGGTTTATTCATCAATGGCGACTTTAGTCGGCCATTAACTGATCGGCCACAAAGGGATTGTTACGTCGCTCTTCGCCAAAATTGGACATGGGGCCGTGGCCGGGAATAAAGTTGACTTGTTCCCCCAGAGGCCAGAGCTTATAACGGATGGAATCAAGTAAGGCTTGGTAGCTGGAGCCGGGGAAATCGGTTCGGCCAATGGAGCCACGAAACAGCACATCCCCCACCCAAGCCAGATTCCCGGCAGGATCAAAAAAGACCACATGCCCTGGAGTATGTCCCGGACAATGCAGCACACTCAGCTGTTGTTCACCCAGGGTAAGCTGCTCACCATCTTCGAGGTAACGATCAACCTCAAACGCTTCGCAAGCGGGAAAGCCAAAGTTCTGACTCTGACGCGGCAGATTATCCAACCAAAATTTATCGTCGATATGCGGGCCTATGATCTGCACCTCACACTCAGTGGCCAAGGTCTTGGCGGCACCGACATGATCTATGTGCCCGTGAGTCAACAGAATATACTGCAACTGCAGGCCGTGCTGCGCCAAGGCATCCATGATGCGCTCTGGGTTGCCACCCGGATCTATCACCGCGGCTTTGCCACTCTTTTCACACCAAATAAGGCTGCAGTTTTGCTGGAAAGGGGTCACTGGGATGATCTGGTATTTCATTACACACACTCGCAGGCTGTTATCGTTCCATGATCGATAGATCGTCTCGATGCATGATCCATCAACCCGGCAACAGAAAAAATGATCCCGGGCAAGGAAAGCGTCAGATAAGCCGCTTTAATCTGGCGCCGGTTTGCAGCTTAGGGATTTTTATATACTATTTTGGGCTATCAACCTTCAAGCCCAAGGCCCTACATGATAACAGACAGCCGTCTTGCTGGCATCCTGAGCCGCAAACACTTCTTCTCTCTGCCGCTGGATTATCAGCATCCCACCGGGGAACAACTGCAAATCTTTGCCCGGGAGCTTCGCGGCCCCCAGGGCAACGCCGCCAATCTGCCTCTCTTGGTGTTTTTCCAAGGAGGCCCGGGTTTTGGTGCCGTCCGCCCCCTTGCCAATGGCGGCTGGATCAAAAGAGCGCTTAAAGAGTACCGAGTACTCTTGCTGGATCAACGTGGCACCGGCCTCTCAAGCCCGGTCAGCTTTAAGACCCTGAGCGGGCTGACGCCTGCCGATCAGGCTGAGTACCTGAGCCATTTTCGCGCCGACAATATTATTCGTGATGCCGAGGCGATTCGGGCGCAACTGAGCCCGGATGCGCCCTGGAGTATTCTCGGTCAGAGTTTCGGTGGCTTTTGCGTACTCAGATACCTGAGCGCCGCACCGCAAGGGCTCAAGGAAGCCTTTATTACCGGCGGTATTCCATCCCTTGAGCGCCCCGCAACCGAGGTTTATCGGGCAACATATCAACGCCTGTTGGCCAAAAACCGGGATTTCTTTGCCCGTTTCAAAGATGCCAAAGCCTTGCTGGCCGAGCTCAGAGAATTTATCAATAGCCATGATGCGCGCCTGGCCACAGGTGAGCGGCTGACCCAGGAAATGCTGCAGCTTTTGGGCGTCAACTTAGGCATGGAGCAAGGACCGGAAGCCCTCTACTATCTGCTGGAGCAAGCCTTGATAGATACCCCAAGCGGCAAGGCGCTCAATCCCTTGTTTGAGGCGCAGTTCTGTCAATTGCTGGATTACAATACCAACCCACTGTTTGCCATCATGCACGAGTCTATCTATTGCCAGCAACAAGCCGCAAACTGGGCTGCCCACAGGGTGCGGGCCGAATATCCGGCGTTTGCCCCGGACGCCGATGAGCTGCTTTTCAGCGGTGAGATGATCTACCCCTGGATGTTTGAGCAGTTTGCCAACCTCAAGCCGCTAAAAGCCTGCGCCGAATTGCTGGCCGCCAAAGCCGATTGGCCTTCACTCTATGACCCGAATATTCTCGCCAAAAACCGCGTACCTGTCGCCGCTGCCATCTACAGCGAAGATATGTATGTCGAGCAGGCCTACAGCCTGGAAACCGCCGCCAGAGTCGGCAACCTCAAGTATTGGTTAACCTCTGAATATGAGCACAACGGCATACGCATGGATGGTGAACGGATCTTGGATAAGCTTATCGCCCTCAATCGCGGCATCGAGCTCAGATGATTTCAGTTTGGGTTAATTTAAAAAGCGCACACTGAACTCGGTTCCACATCCATTGACGCGTTACTTGAACGCTTGTTTCAGTATCGTCCGGGTCTGCTCTTTTGGCAGACCTTTTTTTATCCAAAAAAAACCGCAGCCAAGGCTGCGGTGGAAATAACAGACTTATACCATTCACTATATCAGCGGTGAACTTCTCGGCGTTATGTCGACCAATCAAGAACAGCGCTGTAAAGCACGGTGTTAAATCCAATCCCCAAATACAGGGAGACTCGAATCGCCTTTTAGCGCTTCATCGCTGGGTATGTGAACTCATGGCACTGATTGCAATATACCTTGCTCTCTTTGTGCTCCTGGTGACAGTAAGTACATGGCAAATCCGTGCCATAGTGCAGGCTGTCATGGGGATTAGGTTCAACATCATGACCGGCGTTGGCTGGACGAGCTGTCTGCTTGGCAACGTCTTCAGGAGTGCCGTGACAAGCTTCACAAGCCGTCGCGTCAGGAATGGTTTTACGCTTGGCATCGCCATGGCAAGCGGCACAATCGACACGACCATTTTCAGCAGTCATGACTTCTTTGTGGTAGTCCTTGATCTTCATGGCATTGGCCGCTCCAGGCAGCATCAAGGCGCAGGTAACAAGAACAGTGGATATTATCTTCAACATCTTGGGGCTTCCTGTTGCGGGGCAGTTGCCTGCCCCGCTCTTCTATCAGTAGTTAGCAATAAAGTCGTGTGACGCCTGGATATCAGGAGTGAAAGGACGATCTTTGCTTACAAAAGGTACCTGCTGACGATAAGCTTCATACATGGCACCAGTGGCTTTACCCTGTTTCAGGCTCTTGTCATGCATCTTGCGCAGATCAACAGCTTGAGTAGAGTGCAGCAGCTCTAGGCCATAGATGGTGTTGGTGTTGTCAACAATCTGGATCAGGTTGTCAGAAGCCAACTTCAGGTTAGTGAAGGTGTCTTCGATGTTACCGGCGATCTGGACACCATCGAAAGAGACAGGGCTGGCCAGTTGCTTGTTACGCACCTGCATGTCAACGAAGGCTTTCTGGATTGCACCGAAAGCATGACCATTGTTTTCCGGACCGGCCAGGAAGCGGCTCAGACGGGTAAAGTGGGCATCAGACAGGTGGATAGTGCGCATTACACTGTTGTGAGACACGTGAGTCAAAGCAGTGCTCAGGTTCTGTACTGCCAGGGCAACAGGCAGAGGCTCGAAGTTGGTGGTTGGGAACACACCACCCTTGCCTTCAACCATGTACTTGGCTACCTGAGGGAACTGGCTGTAGTCCTTGGATGCGCCCAGAACTACGGCTGGGTTATCGTCTGAGTGGTTGATCTGGATATCGATCACTTCGCCCAGATCTACCAAGGCCTTCTTGGCGCTAGCCAGAGTATAAGCTGTAGTACGGTAGCTCAGAGGATCCTGCAGCGGACGCTCATCATTCAGTTGCCACAGATAGCTGCCATCCAGTTGCGCCAGAATATCTTGAGTCGTTGCCTGAATGTAAGGGAAAGGACGGATGTCATTGGTTTGTGGCAGGAAAGGAGCCACGTTACCGTTCAAACCTTCAAGGCTCAAACCGAATACGGTTGGAGACACTTCCAGCAAGTGCTTGGCATCCTGATAGCCCTTCATTGCATAGGCTACAGCCACTGCGTTGTTGGACAGGATAGACAGGGCATCTTTACCCATAGGCTCCAGCAGAGGAATACCGGCATCGGCCATGGCTTCACGGCTGCTTACGCGCTTGCCCTTGTAGAACACTTCCCACTCACCAATCATCGCCAGACCTACGTGAGAGGCCAGCAGGATATCGGCTTCACCCACAGTGCCCTGTGAAGGGATAACTGGAGTGATACCCTTGTTCAGGTAGGCTTCGTAAAGGTCAGCCACTACTGGCTGAACACCGGTTTGACCAGCCAGAATGGTGTTCAAACGCACGGCCAGAGCAACACGAGTCAGACGTACAGGCATTGGCTCACCAACACCGGCACTGTGGGCGCGCAATGTGCTGTAGTTAAAGCTGCGAGACGCATCCAATACTGCCGCACTCAGTTTACCGTTGGCATCAAACAGCTTGTGGTCTTTGTTCAGACCTACACCTACTGTCAGGCCGTAAACCGGCTTACCCAGACGCGCAGCTTCCATCAGCAGTTCATGAGACTTAACCAACTTGGTACGGGCTTGAGAGGCAACCTTCACTTTGGCACCGTCGGCAATGGCCCAGGCTTGTTCCTGAGTCATGTGTTTACCATCTAGAACCACTTGCTCCATTGCCAGAGCGCTGCCTGACATTAGACTCAGCGTCAAAGACGCCAGCATAAGAGACTTGTTCATCATCTTACTCCTTGTTATTGAATATTTTACGCTTGCTTGAGTGCTACAGACTGGGCAGCGGCACAGTTTTGGCCAGCGTTACGGCCAGTTACAATACCTTCGGCCACGGCGCAAGCACCGAGACGGCTGGCACCGTGAATACCGCCGGTGGATTCACCAGCAGCATAAAGACCTGGGATAGGCTTATTGCTTACCAGATGCAGAACTTCTGAGTTGGTGTTCACTTTGACACCACCCATGCAATAGTGAACTTTTGGCCACATACGCACTGCGTACCATGGGCCCTTATCCAGCACTATCGCTTCCTGCATTGGACGACCAAACTCTTTGTCTTCTCTGGTCTTGACCGCTTCATTCCAGCGAGCCACCTGAGCCTTGAGCTTGTCGGCAGGCATGCCATAAGCCTTGGCCAGTTCGTCCAAGGTTTCAGCTTTGGTGATTACCTTGTACTTGATACCCCAATCCAGTGTTTGCGCATTTTTCGCGCCTTCGGCATTGGTAAAACCGATGGGATAAACAGGATTGTTATGCTCATCTCTGCGGGTCATGATGGCATCGGCACGCGCCTTACGGTCGGCCAGCTCATTGAAGAAACGCTCACCGGTGCGCACATCCACCACAATACCGTGAGGATAAGTGGCAATAGTGTTGAACTGAGAGGCGGTACCAAAGCCTTTCTCATCCGGTGATGCCCATGGGCCCAATTGGATTTGATCCAGATGGATAGGGTTAGCACCCAGAAGCATCATCTGCTTCAAAGCTTCAGAAGTCGCACCCGGATGGTTGGTAGAGTCCAGATCATTGTTCAGCTCAGGCAGCTGCATCATGCGATATTCGATATCCCGACCAAAACCACCGGTCGCCATGATCACGCCCTTACGAGCGCCGATAGTGCGTAGTTTACCTGTCCGTTCGCGTGGGAAATAATAACCTTCACGAACCTCGACCCCGATCACGCGACCATCGCTGTCACGGATAAAAGATTCGAGCTTGGTTTGATTTTTCATGATCACGCCTTTGGCGCGAGCCGCCTTAACCAAAGGACGGATAATGCCGGCGCCTGAGCTTTCAACAGTTTGCAGCACACGCTGAACACTGTGACCGCCAAAGTGCTGTACAAATGGCTTCCACTTAACCCCATAGTCAATCAACCATTGGCAAGATTCGGCTGTGCCATTACACACCAGCTTCAGCATCTCAACATCATTCATGCCACGACCGGCGCGCAACATGTCGGCTACCATGGCATCGACTGAATCTTCAATACCGGCTTGTTTTTGCAACGGAGAACCGGCAACGGCCATGGCACCACCGTTAATGGTTGAGTTACCACCAAAAACAGGCATCTTATCGATAACCATTACACTGACGCCGGCTTCACGCGCCTGCAAGGCTGCGGCCATACCGGCAAAACCACTACCGACAACCAACACATCTACCAGTTCATCAAAGGATTCCGGTGCCTGCTCGCGGCACTGGGCCATGGCACCATTGCTGACAGCCATCCCCACTCCGGTCACGGCCAGAGCGGCGCCGCCTTTGAGCAACTGACGACGACTACTGTCTATTTTCTGTTTTTCTGTCATGTACTTATTTTCCTTTCATGCAGGGAAAGAACTCAGTCAACCAGTTGCACTGGCCATGCCAACTAACCAAAAAGAGGTGCTTTGGGGGAGATTTATGATTACGACCACAGAATCACGAAATATAAAGATCTACAATCACGAAACTTCGCGGTTTATTTGAAATATCAATGGAAAAACACTTTTATTACGAGTGTACCAGGCGGCTGTGCAGTAGCCTGCAACTGGATACATCACTGAAACACTATTTCGACTATGTGCGCGACTCTATACCGCTCGATGGTCTGTACATAAATATTTATCGAAAAGAATTCAATGATATACAATTTATTGCTCAAGCCAGTGAAACCCAGGCCAGTACACTTAATGTCCAAGTGTCTCTTCCCGAAGGTCTAGCCAAAACCCTGGAGGACCCAGATAGGCCAAGGGTCAGAATTGTTAACGATATTGACCATGACCCGGTAACCTCTCAGGTAGCCCCCAAGGTGATATACGGGATCCGCTCACTGATCATCTTGCGGATGTCGATCGAGGATACCCATTTAGGAATAGTTGGCTTCTATTCCAAAAAAGCCGGTACCTTCCGACCACGACACGCCGATATGCTGGCGCCGCAGATGAGCACCTTTGCCCTAATCACCGCCCTCAATCTCAGAGGCCGTAATCTGCTGCTGGAAAACCAGGCCTTGGCCAAACAAAATGTCAGCCTGAAACGCACGCTGGATGTGCAAAATGGTGTGGTCGGTGCCAACTCGGGGCTAAAGCAGGTGATGCAACAGGTGCAATCCATCGCCCACCTCAACACCACAGTACTAATGTTGGGGGAAACTGGTTGCGGTAAAGAGGTGATCGCCAACGCCATTCATGAACTCTCGGCCAGAAGTGGTAAACCTTTCATTAAAGTCAACTGCGGCGCCATTCCTGAAACCCTGATCGACTCAGAGCTATTCGGCTATGAGAAAGGTGCCTTTACCGGCGCCGAGTCGCGCAAGGCCGGTTACTTCGAACAGGCCAATGGCGGCACCATCTTCCTCGATGAGATCGGCGAGTTACCACTCTCGGCTCAAGTGAGATTGCTCAGGGTGTTGCAAAACAGCACCATCACCCGAGTCGGTGGTCATGAACAGGTACATTTGGATATCAGGGTGATTGCCGCGACTCACAGACACCTGCAAGCCATGGTGCATCAAGGGGATTTTCGCGAGGATCTCTGGTACCGACTAGCTGTGTTCCCGATTGATATCCCTTCTCTGCGCCAACGAAGGACAGATATTCCGCTATTGGTACAGCATTTCATTGAACAGCTGAGCGCTCGATTCCAACTGGCGAAGCTTCCCCGCATTCGCCCCGAACAGCTGGCGATTCTCAGCCAATACAACTGGCCCGGTAATGTCCGGGAGCTGATTAATGTGCTAGAGCGAGCCATCATTCAAAACCCGACCGGCCCACTGGACTTCAGTTTCCTGGCGCCACAAACCGAAGCCGTGGCGACTGCCAGCGGCCAGACCATAGTGGTTGACCCAAGCCACGCCGGTAATCAGCTGGTGCCGCTGGAAACCATGACCCGCAAGTATATTGAACATGCCCTTAAAGTGACCGGCGGCAAGCTCTATGGTCCGGGTGGTGCGGCCGAGCTGTTGGATATCAACCCCAATACGCTGCGCAGCAAAATGAAAAAACTGGGAATTGTTTAATCGACAATTCAAAAATAATAAGGCCGAAAGTCTCTCTTTCGGCCTTATTGGTTTAATAGATTCAGAAAGCGTAATTGACGGCAACACTGTATTCCAGACCATCGTTGGGCGCAGTGCCCCAACTTTGGTAATGAGTCAATTGCAGTTTCAGGTTCAGATCTTTGCTCAATGGGCCGGAAAGCGCGGCAAATAGCTGATGCCCATAATCAGTGTCATAACCAAATACCGCCGCATGCTCGCGGTCACGCCCAAAAGCCGCTGTATAATCCAGGTTTAATTTCCAGCCCTTGGGGAGCACTGGCAAATCGTAATAACTGTTGCCATTGAGCACCACTCCGGATAACCCTGAATAATCCCTGTCCGTCAGATTAGACTGGCTCACGGTATAGTGCCCCGCCAACCCCAGATTAAAACGCAGCGAGCCATAATCAAAATGCTGTTTTAATCCCAAATAAAAATTGTCTTCGGTCAGATGTTTATGGGTACCGAGAAAATTTTGCAGCCATAAGGCGGTTCGCTCTTCATTGAGTCGATAATGCCAAATGGTCAAAGATTTAAATGCGACCCGCTTATCGGCGACGACTTTAGCCGGATTTTCCACCTTCAATAGTTGATAAAAGGTGTTACGCTCATCGCGATTAAAGTAGCTCAACGCCACAAAAGGCTGGTTGAAAGCGCCGCGGTTGTCGCTACGGGTATCCCCGGGGAACCCCAGGTAACCGGTTTCCACACGAGTAGATGCCGCGGCGGCACCAGTCTCTCCCAATGCCAACAGGCTAAATAATGCCGATAACCACAGACCCTTACTCACTGTCATAGTCTCGTTTGTCCTCCTTTTGCATCTAGGCAAGAAAAAGTGAAAAAAAGGCCACCCTAAGGTGGCCAATGCAGGGAAAGAAGGGAGCCCCTTAGAAGAAGTAGCGGATACCTACTGCATAGTTGTTGTCTTGCAGATCTTCCCAAGACTTGTCATCCATGTCGCTGAAGTCAATCTTGGCTTCGGCGAACATTACAGTGTCACGGCTGTAACGGTAGTGCAGACCCAGTACCGCAAACTGACGAGTCCAGTCACCCTTGATAGCGGTGTTGGCGTCTGTATCCAGATCTTGATAGCTCAGCAGGAATGAAGGTACGAAACCGTTTTCATACTGATAAGCCACGATGAATTCACCACCGGTAGAATCGTACAGGTTGCCGCCAACCAGTTCGTTTTGCTTACTCTTGTGAGCGTTGAAGCCAACGTACAGACCATCGGCATCACGACCTGGAGCATACTGGTAGAAAGTACCGTATTGAGCACCGATACCGACGATCTGGTTGGTATCATCAACGGCGACACCGGCCAGGTTGCCTTCGAAGTCACCACGGTTGAAACCGGCCAGAACCTTGAACTTGTCGGTCACATAGTAAGTCATGCTGGCGCCATAGCTAGAGTCGAAGCTCAGCTCAGAACCATCATTCAATGCCACACCGTCTTTGTCGAACAGAGCGATGTCATCATTTTGCTTGGAAGCGTACTGCAGAGCGATATGCAGTTTGCCAAAGAAGGTGTTGCGATACTGGAAGGCAGCATCGGCACGACCGGCACCAGTCAGACCGCCGTCACCAAAGGTGTAGGCACCTACAGACCAGCCAGTGAAGGCATCCAGGATATCTGTGGTATAGGCAACATCGTAATATGCACCCCACTGCTTACCGAAAGTCAGAGTACCCCACTTGTCGTGAGCCATACCCACATAACCCAAACGGTTGAACATAAAGTCACTGTTCTTCTCGGCGCGCATCTGACCACCGCCCTGGCCTTGGGTGTAAACCAGGCTGTCATCACTGGTCACCATGTTGATGCCCCACTCAGTGTGAGCAAAGGCACGCCAGCCATCACGTTCCTGACGATCGAAACGGAAACCTACGCGAGAAAAGTTATCGATAACAGAGGTTTCATGGCCATCGTTGAAGGCCGCAAAACCCAACCAGCCGATCATGTTCACGCTGTTGGTTTGGTCGTTATACAGTTCTACTGCCTGAGAAGCGCCACTTGCCAGCATAGCCGGGATCATAAGTGCCAGGATCTTCTTGTTCATATTCATTACCCTTTTATAAGTAAAAAGCGTTTAACACGCTGATTTATTAGACATATTTCTATGTATTATTCGAAGGGGTGCAGTTTGCGTGCCAGCCACGAAAAAGCCACCGTCAAAGCCGAGTTTCCGGAGCTGGATCGTCAAATCGTGAAATATCGTGACTGGGGGGCGTTAAATACCGTGAGAGGAATTAAATATCGTTGTAACAAGCGTGCAGTTTCTGCATCAAAGCATGTTCAAGCGTATCTTTATTAACTTTGATAAGTCAGCAGTGGCTTGCAGGAACGAGTGAGCTGACAAATTTGTTCATTAAAAGGTAACACCTTGATTTTCAGCGACCTTAAGCTAAGCCACCTCAGCAACGACTCAGGCAACCCCTTGTCGGCCCTCATCGCGGCTCCTACACTCAAAGATACAAAGTCACAGACTGATGACTAATATACTGATTTGTATAAATTTAAATATATTGCAGCGGCAATTGTATCTGTTGCATCATAGGTGAGCACTATATGAGCACTTGGAGGGAACATGGAAAACTTACAACATCTGCCCGCCGAAATATTGTTGGGCATAGTCAATGAAAAGCTAAGGCTAAACTGCCCAGACAAGGATGCCCTCTACTACGAACTCGACCTGTCACCTACCCAACTGGAGCATAAGCTCAGTGCGCTGGGATACGAGTATCATGCCCCATCCAACCAATACCGACGCTTGAAATAACCGCAAGCTCTCAGGAAGTTGCAGACTGGGCTTTGGTTTTGCTCTTGGTCGCTGAACGATAGTTGCGCTTGCCGGCGCCGGCCTTATCGCCAGTGCTCTTTTTGGTGCTTGTGCCCTTGAACGCGCCGGCCTTAGTAGCATAAGTACCACTGCGACGTTTACGTCCTTTGAAGCCTGTACTTTTCACGCCACTCAAGGCCGTAGGCAGTTGTGCCTTGGCCTGCTCAATAAGCTCGCCCAGTTTAGCCGTCAAGGGCTGCATAAAGGCCTGATATTTAAGTTCACGGCGACAAATCGCATCTAGGCTACTTTCCCACAGCGCCGTCATATCCGGCGTGGTGGCCACTTCAGGCAGGCTTTGAATAAGCCCGCTGCCAGCCTCGGTAGCCAAAATATTCTTGCCCTGACGTTTCAAAAAGCCACGTTTAAACAAGAGTTCAATGATCCCGGCGCGGGTTGCTTCTGTCCCCAGCCCATCGGTTTCCTTGAGAATTTTGCGGATCTCTGGGTCTTTCACATAGCGGCTTATGCCTGTCATCGCCGCCAGCAGTGTGGCGTCGGTAAAATGCTTGGGGGGCTGGGTCATCTTTTCCACTAGTTCACCCTTGAGGCAATCCAGCATCTGCCCCTGAGTCAGCTCAGGCAAAGCAGTTTGAATATCTTCCGCTTCATCGTCGGCTTTTTGTTTGCCAAACAATTGCTTCCACCCCTGTTTCAATGGTTGTTTGGCCTTGGCCACGAAGCAACCTCCGGCAATGTCGATCACGGCGCGGGTTTCAAGGTACTCATAATTAGGGTAAAACTGCGCCAAATACTGACGGGCGATCTGCAAATACACCTGACGCTCACGCTGTGACAACACACCGAGGTTAGCCGTCTTTTCCGTAGGCACTATCGCGTGATGGGCGTCCACCTTGGCATCATTCCAGGCCTTAGACTTAAGGGCGGGATTGGGCGCTTCACAGCCTTGCAGCAGCTCAGCTGCCCCTTGGGTAATGGCATTCAAGACTGCCGGGGCCAGCTGGAACTGCGCCTTGGGCAGGTGACGGCTATCGGAGCGCGGATAGGTTATCAATTTATGCCGTTCGTACAGAGACTGCGCCGTATCCAGCACCTCTTTGGCGCTCATACCGAAGCGTTTGGCGCAATCAATCTGCAGCGCAGACAGACTATAGAGCAAAGGCGGCGCCTGGTGTCTTTGCTTACGCTCCAGCTCATCTATCCGGCCGGGTTGGCCGGTGATCCTGCCGACCACATTCATCGCCAAACCGCGGGAGAGCACCCGCCCCTCTTCGTCCATCCAAGGTTGACAAGCCTCACTGGGCTGCCAGCGGGCGCTGAAACAGCTCCCCTCTTGGGTGCTAAGATGGGCCAGTACTTCATAAAAAGGTTTAGGCACAAAGGCAGCGATTTCCAGGTCGCGCCGGACAACCAAACCAAGCACAGGGGTTTGCACCCGACCGACCGACAGCACGCCCTGATAGCCCACCTTGCGCCCCTGCAGTGTATAGGCACGGGTCATATTCATGCCGTAGAGCCAATCGGCTCGGCTACGCGCCAGTGCCGAAGTCGACAATGGCACAAACTCGCGGTTGCTGCGCATCTGCCCTAGGGCGCGTTTTACCGCCTGCGGGTTGAGGTCGCTTATCAACAAGCGTTTAACCGCTGCCAGCTTATCGCCCTTGACCCCAAGATGGGCAATCACTTCATCCACCAACAGCTGCCCTTCCCGGTCCGGATCGCCGGCATTGACCAGCTCACTGGCCTGCTTGACCAATTTACGCAAGACACTGAGTTGGCCGCGACTGCTGGCTTTGGGTTTAATCTGCCAATCGGACGGGACAATAGGCAGGTGTTCTAACTGCCAGGACTTGTAGGCGGGATCGTAAGCATCCGGCTCAGCTTGCTCCAGCAGATGACCTATACACCAGGAAACACAATCTCCGTTGCCAAGCTCGATATAGCCCTCATGTTTGCGATGGGGTTTGGGGAGCACCTCGGCGATGGCGCGCCCAAGGCTGGGCTTTTCGGCGATATAGAGGATCATCCACTGCGTCCTTTGACTGTCACTGAACAGAATTACTGGATAAAATTACAGTAATTCTAGCCAAGTCACCTGCCAGCTGCAAATCCTCTGTGGGTAATGGCATGATTAACTAAGCTTGATTGGGCAAAGTTAATCGAACAAGGCGATTGAACAAGGCAACTAAACACAGCGCAGCTATCTATTTTCCTCCTCAAGCTCCGCCAGGAATTCTTTACTTACCCAGTCAGCCGTTTCGGGAAGGACTTCTTCTGACAACCAAGAAAAAATATCCTTGTACACGGCCCTGGCCGGAAAACCTTGCTGCTCGCGCTTTCCTGTCCAGGTTAAATGGACAGAGACCAGCTCTTTTTGTATTTCGCCGTCAATCACTTTAAACCCGGCCACGCTGTCATTATCTTGCCGCCTGGCGATGGGATAAAAGTCCTCCCCGGTTTCTTTTTGGTATTCCATTCTCAGCCCGGGTCCGCCGGGTTCATCGATAAACCACCAAGGCATGAGTCCTGCAAATTTATGCGCTTTCAACCAGTAATACTCTATGGGTAACTGCATCTACTTAATTCCTTATTGGCCCGCCGCTCAGCCCCGGAGGAAACGTAATGCACCAGGGGAATGGTATTGAAAGCAATGAGTTGGTTATTAAAGTGAAATCATCCACCTCAATAGAGAGAGCAGGCACCGGCGCCCTTGAGCCGCCTTAGGTTGCCAAACTGATTAAAATGCTCATCTCTTCGGCTGAGCCGAGCATTTTAATGCGGCTAGGCGCTGAAAAGTGCAGCGTCATCTCTTTTATCCAGCTCATCAGATCGCGTTAACAGCAGCCTTCCCAGTAAACTCATCCATTGCGCTGATCACAAGCTATCTCAGTATGGTCCCTCTCTACCTTGCCGTAATCTATGCCCTATCGGCGGCTGAAATCAACCATGAAAGCCCGGCCGAAACTTTCCAGGCCAATAGCAGGTTCTCATCTTTGCCACAGCCAACACTAAGTGCCCCGCGCGGAAGTCATTAAAGCACTATTCGAAAATCCATGTACATACCCATGATTTCATTATGGAAATAATCATCTATCCATAAGTTCACCTTTTACCACCCAGTGTAAATTCAATTGCGAACCATTATCACTTGCAATTAAAATGCAATATCTTTCAGGAGGCCAAATAATATGGAAACGTCCCCGCTGTTGTTGCGCTGTAACCAACTGCTTTGGTGTGAGGGATTGGTCTTGCTGGCAATCATGCTGGTATTGGCCAATTTTGGGCTGGATGCCCGGCTGTTGATCCTGCTGTTAGCACCAGGCTTGGTGCTGTCTTTAGCCTTGGGATACCAACCCGGCAAGAAGACGCTCAGCCTGGTGTTCGCCTGCTGGATCCCTGTCTGGTGCCTCATTTAACCCCTTGAGTTGTTTAGGAGAATGTTATGCCCAAATCCACGGTTCGGATGACCCTTGTCGCCGCGGCTGTCAGCAGTCAATTGCTGCCGATGGGAGCCGCCATGGCCGAAGAAACCCAGATGGAGCGCATGGTGGTTAGCGCCAACCGTACCCCGACCCAAATAAGCGAGCTCTCCAGCACGGTTTGGCTAATCGATGAAAACAGCATCCGCGAGCAGATAGACAGCGGCAAAGGCGTGAAAGAGATGCTGGCCGCCCTGGTTCCCTCCATGGACGTATCCAGCCAGGGCCGAACCAACTTTGGTCAGAACATGCGCGGCCGCGCCATGGTGGTGCTGATAGACGGCGTATCCATGAACACCTCCAGAGGGATCAGCCGCCAGTTGGACAGCATAGATCCCTTTAACATCGCCCGCATTGAAGTCTTGGCCGGCGCCTCAGCCCTCTATGGCGGTGGAGCTTTGGGCGGCGCTATCAATATAGTGACCAAAAAAGCCGCCGACAGCCTGGATACCTTTGAAGCCGAAGCAGGTTTCAAATCGGGTTTTAACGGCAGTGATGACTTGGATTACCGCGCCGCCTTTGCCGTGGCCGGAGGCAGTGATACCCTCAAGGGACGTTTCAGTGCCGCCTGGCAGGAAAATGGCCAATGGTTCGACGGCAGCGGCAATCAGGTGATGCCGGATATCACCCAAACCGGCATGCAGTACACCCAAGGTTATGATCTGATGGCCAACCTGGATTGGAGCCTCCCTAACGATGCTATCCTTAGTGCCCTGGTGCAGTTTTACAACAATGAGTCCGACGGCGACCACGGCCTCTATATGGGGGAAAACTTCAGCGGCGTCACCTCAGATGCTTCCCTGCTCGAAAGCCGCAAGGGATTGAATGCCGATCGCAGTCCCAAAACCGATCGTACCTTATTGAACCTCAGCTATACCCAGGCGGACTTTCTCGGCCAAACCTTGTACCTGCAAGGCTTTTACCGCAAGGAAGATCTCGACTTTCACCCCTTCCCTTATGTCAGTGAAACCCTCGGGGTTTACAACTTCTCTGCCTCGTCACAAAACACCGGCATTTATGGCCTGAAAGCCGTGTTGGAATCCAGACCCAGCGACAGCCTCAAACTCACCTGGGGCATCGACTGGGACAAGGAGAGCTTCGACTCGGATCAGATGAGTTTTGATCTCGACGCCGCCAACCAGAGTGGCGGTTTGACCATGAAGGAGCTGTTCACCACAGGCCGATATGTCGACTTCAGTGTCGAGTCCATCGCAGCCTTCCTGCAGGGCAGTTGGGATATCAACGACTATCTGGTGCTCAACGCAGGTTATCGTTATCAGCAGATGGACAACAGCGTCGATGACTTTATCGGCTATAACCAACAGGTGGCGATTGCCCAGGGTAAGGCGCCGGGCGCCGATGCTATCAAGGGCGGCAGCACAGACTACCATGTCGGCCTGGTTAACCTGGGATTGGTGGCTAAACTGAGCCGGGATCAACAGCTGTGGCTCGCCTACTCGCAGGGCTTTGAGCTGCCGGATCTGTCCAAATACTATGGTCGCGGCAGCTATCAGGCCGATGCCGATGGTTATCTGCAGCTGACCAACAGCATTAATATCAATGATTCCCGCCTCGATGGCATCAAGACAGACTCCTTTGAGCTGGGCTGGCGCTATCTGGCCGACCGTTGGCAGGCCCAGGCCAGTCTGTATTACGCCATCTCTGATAAGGTGATTGAGGTCAATCGCAGCGATCTGACCATAGAAGTCAAGGACAAGGATAAACGCACCTATGGCCTGGAAGCACAGCTGAACTTCGATATCAGCAGCGCCTGGCAGGTGGGCAGCAACCTGCATCTGGTTCGCAGTGAAATCAAAAATGGCGCCGACTGGATTGATGAGACAGTCACCTATGCTTCACCTTCCAAGGCCACGGCCTTTATCGCCTGGCGCGGTGACAGCCAGCAGTTAAGATTGCAGGCCGAGCATAGCTTCAGCGCCGACTCTGACTATCGCTTCAAGGCAAATGATGGCCAGAGAAGTGAGTTAGGCAGCTATACCACTTTGGATCTGCTCGGCTCCATCGAACTGCCGGTCGGCACCCTGAGCTATGGCATCGAAAACCTGCTTGATAATGACTACAGCACCCTTTGGGGCCAGCGAGCCGCTTACTTCTACAGCCCGACTTACGGCCCGGAGAAGATGTTTGACTATCACGGCCGTGGCCGCACTTTTGCCATCAATTACCACCTGAGCTGGTAAATAGCCTCAAAAAGCGTCGCCCCTGCGGCGCTTTTTCTCTTTTGCGCTTGTCAGCTCAGCTCGGATCCCTTAGTTTGTGGCGGCCAATTTATTTACAGGGAAGTGTCATGCTACTTTTAATCGCGGCGATTATGATTGTCCTGCTGCGCCGTCTGCTCAAGGCCGATGAGCCCTTTCAGGGCTATGAATGGCTCGCGATTGTCACCTTGGCTATTTATCTGCTCTGTTACTTCTACCTGCCGCCATTTGCACCGGCAAGCAACCAGAGAATGGGGTTACTGTACGAGATGATCCCAAGCTTCAGCCTGGGCGCTATCCTCTTTCCCGAACTGGGTTCACGCTACCCTGAAAAAGTGGTTTGTATTTTGGGCGGTCTTGGACTGCTGACCTGTGCTGTGATATTGGCAATATTCAAACTGAGCGTTTGGTAGGGTCGGGCCGGGGATTCAACCGGAACCTCTGGTTTAATGGCAGAGAAACAGAAAGTAACGGAGAAAATGTGAGCGACGACTTAGGGCGTTTGCAGTGCCTCGCTCACCTTGGCTAAAATGAAACCGGCTCTCTTCGCAACCGACCATCTGGGCACTTCAATTAACTCATAACCGAAAGCCTCATAGGCTTTTTGCATCGCATGATAAGTCGCCACCGCTTCACTGAAGTCCTGCTTACGTTTCATATCATTGGCGTAAATGGCTTGCCAGGGCGGAAAGATGAATACCCTTGGGTGATAAACAAGCTCACGGCAATGACTCAGCAAACTCTCTGGAATCGTTAAGTTCTCAAGCAGGCTATAACCGTAGGAATCCAGCATACTGCGGTCAAAGAAGATAATGCCGTCATCGCCGCTGAAGGCTTGATAACGCGCCAGCTCTTCATCAACCATGGCATCACGAAAAGCGCTCTTGTCATCCCAGGGCAGTGCCCTTCCAGCTTGCGCCAGTTGAGCCTTGATCACCTTACGGCCGACTTCCGGCGCACTCGGATAACCCAAGCTTTGTAAAAAGTCGATGACAGACGTCTTGCCTGAACCCGGTCCACCGGTAAATACAATGCGATTATGCAATCAAACCTCTCTTTGCTCATCAACAGCAAACTGACTTTAAGCTGATTGAGATTTTGTGCCGCTAAAACCAATCCCGCTTCAGATGGCACTAATAGCAAACAACCGCCAAGAGGCGGTTGTTTGGGGGGAACAACTCAAGATTCGATACAGGCGCGAATTCTATCGGCTATGGTGTGCAGCTCATCCATGTCCCCTTGATGGGCCGCATGCTCCATCAGACCTTTGAGCGGGCCGGGCAACACATGGAAATGTACATGGGGCACACTCTGACCGGCGGCGCTGCCATTGTGTTGGAACACAGTGGAGCCCGGGATCCCCATGGCCTTTTCCACTGCCTTGCCCATCAGTTTGACGGTACGCATGCAGGCCGCCGCCGCTTCATCAGACAACTGATACAGGGTCACGGCCGGTTCTTTGGGCAACACCAATAAGTGGCCCTTGGTTTGCGGCATGATATCCATGAAAGACAGAGTATGCTCATCTTCATAGAGTTTGATACAGGGCAACTCGCCGCGAAGAATGCGGGCGAAAATATTGTTGTTGTCGTAATTCAGATCCATCTTGTCACTCCATACTGACGAATCGATTGGCTTGGAAGCTATTGGTGTACCACAAAAAAGGGCCGGTTGCACCGACCCTTTGGTATTGAAGCTACCGCAATTAACCGAAGTAACTGTCGTCGAAGGCCATGATGGATTCACTGGCCGCGGCAATTTGACGCCGATAGCCACTGGCGCTGCTGACATAGTAGTCCATAAAGAAACCCGCCGAGGCCAGTTTGCCGGCATAGAAACCGTCGGCATCATCTGCCAGCCCATCGAGCGCCAGCTCGGCCATCCGTGCCCAGATCCACGCCAGCGCAGCGGTGCCAAACAGCTGCATATAAGGCATGGAGGCCGCGCCCAGGTTGTCGGGATTCTTCATCGCCAACTCCATCAGGCTTTGGGTAGCGCGCTGCAGATCCATTGCCGCCTGGCCCAAACCTTCGAGCACCTTGGCAAACCGGGGATCTTGAGCGGCCTTGGGTTTGGCGCCTTCGATAAAGGCCTCCACCTCTGCGGCCCAGAGCCTCAGCGCCGCGCCCTTGTCACCCATCAGCTTACGCCCCACCAGATCCAGCGCTTGCACGCCATTGGTACCTTCATAAATCATCGCGATACGGGCATCACGGACAAACTGCTCCATCCCCCACTCATGGATATAGCCATGGCCGCCAAACACCTGTTGGGCATCGACACAGGCGCTGAAGCCCCTATCTGTGATAAAGCCCTTGACCACAGGAGTAAACAACGCCGCCAACGCCTTGGCTCTGGCCTTTTGTTCGGCATCCTGATGCCGCTCGGCTTCATCAAGCCACAGCGCCTGCTGGCCGATAAGAGCGCGGGCGCCCTCATTGAAGACTTTTTGCGACAGCAGCATCCGCCGCACATCGCCGTGCACCAGAATAGGATCGGCATTTTGCTCCGGCGCCTTGGTGCCGGACAGTGCCCTTCCCTGAACCCGCTCTCTGGCGTAGGCCAGCGCGTTCTGGTAAGCGATTTCAGAGACGCCCAGCCCCTGAACCCCAACGCCCATGCGCGCCTGATTCATCATGGTGAACATGGCTCTGAGTCCTTGATGGGGTTCGCCCACCAACTCGCCTTTGGCGCCGTCGAACAGCATCACACAAGTGGAATTGCCGTGAATGCCCATCTTATGCTCGAGGCCGCTGGCCTTGACATTGTTGGCCTCGCCCAGGCTGCCATCTTCCTTGACCCAATACTTGGGCACGGCGAACAAACTGATCCCCTTCACCCCGGCCGGGGCATCCGGCAACCTGGCCAAGACCAGGTGCACTATGTTTTCGGCCAGATCGTGATCGCCACTGGAGATAAAGATTTTCTCACCGCTGACAAGATAGCAACCGTCAGTGCCGGGCTCGGCCTTGGTGCGCAGCAGCGCCAGATCGGTACCGGCATGGGATTCGGTCAGATTCATGGTGCCGGTCCACTCGCCGCTCACCAGTTTGGGCAGATATTTGGCCTTGAGCGCCTCGGAGCCATGGGCAAAGATGGCACTGTATGCACCGTGGGTCAGCCCGGGATACATGGCAAAGGCCATGTTGGAGGAGGTCTGCATTTCGGTGGCAAAGATACCCACCACTTCTGGCAGGCCCTGGCCGCCGAACTCGGGATCACAGGTCAGCGTTGGCCAGCCGTTATCCACATACTGGCGGTAGGCATCGATGAAGCCCTCGGCGGTTTTCACCCCGTCGGCTTCCAGTCGACAGCCCTGCAGATCGCCGACACTGTTGAGCGGCAGCATCACCCCAGTGCTGAAATCGGCCATGCCTTCGAGAATGGCATTGACCAACTCAGGGTCGATTTCATCGAACCCCTGCAGTTTTGGCTGCTGATAAATATCCAGTAACTGTTCAAGAATAAAGCGGTAATCCCGCATCGGCGGCTGATAACTTGCCATATGCTTATTTCCTTTTCCCTGTGATTGATGTCTCACCTTAGCCAATTCTGAGTAAAAACTCAGCACCTCTGACCAGTTTTATATCACTTTATTTGAATACAAGAACAGCGCGCTGCGTAAATTCGCTTGAACAGCCCCTTATCTCGGGCTGTAAAACTTTGTAAGCTAGGGGCATTATCCTGTTCGCCCGCTAAAGGAATCCTGCATGGCCAGCGTCAACACCCGCAAACACCCCAATGGTCTGGACTATATCGAAATCGATACCCCACTCTGCTACGGCCGTATTTTTTTACAGGGTGCCCAGATAGACAGCTTTGTGCCCAAAGGCAAGGCGCCGCTGCTGTGGGTTTCTCCTGCCGATGACTATCTGCCGGGCAGTGGTATTCGCGGCGGTATTCCCGTCTGCTGGCCCTGGTTTGGCATGCATGCCAATGAGGGCTGGCCCCAGCATGGCTTTGCCCGTACCCGGCTGTGGCAACTTGAGCGAACTCATATCAGTAATGAACGGGTAGAGCTGAGCTTTGTCCTTAAACTCAGCGACGAGGACAGACGTTACTGGCCCCACGATACCGAGGTGCGGCTGGACTTTGTCCTCAGCGACAGCCTCAGGGTCAGCCTGATTAACCGCAACCTGGGCGAGCAAAGCGTAACGCTGACCCAGGCATTGCATAGTTATTTCCCCATCGGCGATATCCACCAACTGCGCGCCACAGGCTTTGCCGGCAGCCAATATATCGAGTTTGGTGAAGGCCCCTATGCACAAGTCGAGGACGAAGTGCGCTTTGAGCGCGAGACCGACCGGGTTTACACCGGCTTGTCCGAGCTGCAAAAGCTGCATACCCCCAACGGCACTATTCTTGTCAGCCGTGAGCAGAGCCACTCGGCAGTACTTTGGAACCCCTGGATAGACAAGTCCAAGCGGCTGGCCCGTTTCCAAGAGCAGGATTACCTGTCTATGGTCTGCCTGGAAGCCGCCAATGTGCTGGAAGATAAACTGGTGCTCGCCCCCAAACAGAGTCACACTCTGACCACAGAAATTCGCTGGCAGGAGTGAGCGGCCAAGGCCGGGAAACACCAATGAGGTATCGACTCCCAAGCAAGAAACGCCTGACGGTATGGGCTGTTGGCCTGTTGCTTCTGCTGGTGCTGCTTCCGGGTGCCCTGCTGGTAGGGCTGGCTTGGTCCCTGTATGAAAGGCCGCAGTGGCTGCTGCCGCATATTAATCAATATCTGGCTGCGCAAGATATTCGTATCGATGAGTTGCGCCTGGCGCCTGAAGGCTGGGACAGACTGAGCTTCGATTATCTCAAGCTTGATTACCAGGGCAGCGAGCTTGAGTTTCATCAACTCAGGCTCCAGCTCAAATCACCTGTCAGTGCCAAACGGATTTGGCAATTGCTGACAGGCGAAGCATCGACGCCGCCCCCTGGCTCCACCGACTGGTTGATGGCGCAACTTCAAAAAGTCAGCTACCGAGACGCCGGTTTTAGTTTGACGCCTGAGCTACTCTTGCCCGGCGGTGATGATGGCGGTCAGAGTCTGGCACTGGACTTGAACTCTGTGCCCGAAATAGCCCTGGGGCCGACCCGAATAAGCCTGTTGCCCGAAGCCGGCGTATCCGATACACCCCATACGTCGCTGACCTTGGATAAGGCAGGTAATACCCCAAGCTTTACTCTGCTGCTGCAAAAGTTGCAGCTCAGCCCTTCCGGGCAACTGGTTACTGAGCTGGGCACCCGGTTACATGGAGGGCTACAAGAGGCTCAAACAAGACAAGAAACGCCCCTGCTGGCATTAACCGCCGACTTGAAAGCCAAACTCGCAAACGGTGCCCCTGCCTGGCGACTGACCAGTCACCTGCATCTCAAAGCGCTGCAACAGGCGCTGGCAAGTGTTGAGCAGGACCCGACCGCAGCGCCCCTCATCAGTGCTTTCAAGCTTGATGAAATATTGCATGCCGAGCTAATGCCGAGCCTTGGCGGAGATCTCTTCTCACAACTGACTCTGGATTTGACCCAAGGCAACATAGACTCGCGCCATTGCTGGTCGGCGCCGACTATTGCCATGCCGGGACTCGAGCAAGTGGCGCTTGAGATAACACCGCTGCCTCTGGAAGCTAAGGCACACAATTCATTGACCGATAGCCCTCTGTGCCCAAGTTCCAACGCTGCTGCCAGTTTCAGTGCCAAGGCTGAGGCTGAGGTTAAGGATAGTGATGGCGCAGGCTTGCGCTTTCGCTTTTCGGGCTCCACCAGCGAGCAGTTTTTTGAGCTGGCGCCGCTGAGACTCACGCTTTCAACCACTCCGGCTCAGCGCCAAGCACTGCTTGCCTTGCTCGCAGCAAACTCCCCATCGGCGCAAGCATCAGCAACCCAAGCCGCGGAACTCGAGTCACAACTGGCGCAGCTGCAGCAAGTCTTGGCGCAAGAGCCAGCTGAAAAAAAACAAGTAAAACCCCTTATCGCCGCAATTGAGCTGGCGCTTGAACAAGGCCTCGACGCCGAGCTCAAACCCGCCAAGGACAAAGATTCAAAGGGCAATGCGGCAACGGGCAATGAGACATCCATGCGGGTATCGCTGCCGAGTCTGACAGTGCGGCCGTTACTGCCCGCCCTGATGACAGAGAAGCAGCAAGCGTCGTTCGGTGCGCCAATTAATCGGCCAAGTGTTGCGGAATTGAGCCCGGCAGCGCTCAGTAATGGCGAGCGGCCGAGTTTGCAGCTGTCCTTTGAAAACCTGCAATTGCAACTGCCAAAGGCCGCAAGAGCACAGCAAGACACGTCTGTTTCTTTGCCGCAAAGCGCCAAGCCTCAAGGGTTAAATTCGCCGGGCTTTGGCTTATCAAGATCTGACTTCTCAAGCTCTGGTTTATCAAGCTCTAGCTCATCAGGCTCAAGCTCACCAAACGCCTCAAAATCAAAGCCCTTGTCGGCCGAGCAGCGACTCGAACTGGCGCTGCAACAGGCCATTCAGGGGCTGCAACTCAGCCTTGAGCAGTTGCCACTGGAACAAGCACGCACAGACTGGCGCCTTGAAGCCTCCTTGCCGAGCGGTTTTCGCTGGCAGTCGGCTGCAGCTGAATTGCAACTCAATGAGGGCGCATCAATGGCGCTTAGCGGTAAGCTGGCACTGGAGCCGACAAGCGAAGGGCAACAACTGGACTTCAGCCTCGCGGCCAATCCTGGGTTCAGCACTGGCGCCATTCAAGCCGGTATAGAGGATAAAAGTATCCAACTCTCGGGCTTTAAGTTGTCACTGCTGGACCCTCTCAGTGGCAGCTTCAACCAAGGCAAACTTAAGCTGTCTTTACCCGCGGTCAGCAGCCAGCTGGGTGAATTGCAGGCTAAAAGCGGGCCGCTGGCACTGTCGATTGCCCAAACCTCGCTTCTGAGCCCCGGGCTCAGTCGAACCCTGGATGCCAACCTAAATCAAAAACGGCACTTGCCACTCTTGAGCCAACTCTTGGATGAGCGTTTTACCAGTCGTCTGAATCTGGCCTTCGATGGGCTCAACTTAAGCCAAACCCGGCATACCAAGCTCGGACCTCGCACCGAAACCCTGCTCAATCTGGGCTATGGCAGCTTCAGCCAGACCATTGACTGGCAGGATAACCGTCTTGTCAGTGAAGAAAACTGGCAACTGGATAATATCCCGCTTCACAGCCGCCACGACTTTATGCCCATCTGGCCCAAGCGGGCCAAAGATCCGCTTGGCTACCGCTTGAACAGTCGCTGGACCCTGGATACGGATCTCGCTGATATCAAGGCGCTGGCGGCCAAGAACCTGCCCTTGCCTCCTGAGTTGGTACTCAGGGGCGAGACCCATATGATTGCCGACCTCAAGCTCGAAGGGCTTGGACGAGCGCTGCAATTGCAACTGGATTTCAACCCGCTGCTGTCGGATCTCTCCGGCAGTATCAGTCAGTTACCATTTGAAGGTGCCAACCTGTCGGCCTTGTGCCGTTTGACACTGGCCAAGGAAGCCAAGGCGCCGGCAGAGGCCGAACTCAACTGTCAGCAGCTCAAGGCTTCGGTACAGGCCTTCAACCCCGGAGTGCTGTTGACCAACCTGGGTTTAGAAGGCCAGCTCAGCCTGACCCCTGAACTCGACAACAACCAAAGCACTCAAGCTAAGCTGTTGCCCGGATTTCGGGATGCCGATATTCAGGTGCGCGGCCAAGGCGAGTTACTCAAGGGACAAATGCTGCTGCCCAGCTTCCGCTTGCGGCTCAACGCGCCATCCAATGCCTATTTGGTGTTGCAGGGCCTGAGCCTGGAAGAACTGTTGGCCATCCAGCCTCAGGAAGGCATCTACGCCGACGGTATTTTCGATGGTGTCTTACCGGTATTTATTACCGACGGCCAGGTCTCGGTCAAAGGCGGCCGCCTGGCGGCCCGTGCCCCAGGCGGACTTATCAAGGTCGGCAATAATCCGGCTGTCGCCCAAATGCGCGCCGGCCAACCCTATCTGGACTTTGCCTTTTCCACCCTCGAACACTTGCAATATTCTACCCTGGCCAGCACTTACGATATGGCACCGGATGGTGAGGCCTGGCTCAAGGTTGAAGTAAAAGGTCAGGCCGAGGGGATTGAACGCCCTATCCACTTGAACTACTCTCATGAGGAGAACATGCTGCAGCTCCTCAGGAGTCTGACCATAGGTGACAAGCTTCAAACCCAAATTGAAGCTTCCATGCAGTGAGGACACAAAAGGACATGAATGTGAAACAGACCCAATTTATGTTGCCGCTGGCCGCCAGCCTATTATTGGCCTCGGCCTGTACCCCAACGGTCAAGATAGAGCCACCGGATAAGCCGATTGTGATCAACCTGAATGTGAAAATCGAACATGAAATTCGCATCAAGGTCGATAAAGAGCTGGATCAACTGCTGGCCAATGATGAACTGTTTTAAATTGCCGGAATTCGCGAAAGGAAAACACAGATGAAAACCAAGTTGATGACCCTGACTGCCGCTCTGTTGATGAGTTTCTGCGTCTTTGCCATAGGTTTGCAGGACGCCAAGAGCCAAGGGTTGGTGGGGGAACAGCAAAACGGCTATTTGGGCGTGGTCAAATCCAGCGCCGAGGTAACGGCACTGGTTAAGGATATCAATGCCAAACGCCAGGCACACTATGAAAAAATCGCCCGTCAAAACGGAATTTCCGTGGATGATGTTGCCAAACTCGCCGGCGCCAAGGCGATTGCTGCCGCCGACAAAGGCCATATAGTTCAGGATGCTTCCGGCAAGTGGGTTCGTAAGTAAAGAACCACTGTGGTTCTTTTGATTATCTTTACCAGGTCCAGAACCAGGGACGGGTCGACCTGCCAAACCTCAACAAAGCCTGTTGAAGTCATACCCTACACGGGGCTAATTCGCGATAACGTTGCCATTTGCCTATTAAGCCAGTGCGGCTCAACAACTCAAGTAGGTAGTGAGTTTAATATTTAAACTACGGAGTTCTGTGCGCGATAAAAACAACCACTTGTTGATACAAATATTACCAAATTGTCATAACCGTGATGAGTATCCTTCCAAAATCTGATGAATTCCAGGATAATCCGTAACCGAGTGACAGTTTTACATCAAAAGTAGGAAGATGATTTCGTAACCCATAACAGGTAATTTCACATCTTATATTGATTTTCCACCTGGCTATTTTTTAGCGCTTGTTGTTCGACAGCTTTTGCACCTACCTTATTCAACAACGTTTACCGGTATAAATTGACTTCAAACGGACTGAGCTCAATCCGGCACCCTTGTTTGAAAAGCAAGAGTCTGAACTGATTTTACGGTATTCCTCTATTTTTTTACTTGCCCTGTCACTCGTTAAAGTTTGGCCCTCCAAACAGGCCACCATTCCTAACAAACACAATAAAAAGGTTTAACAATGAGTCTCAGACACCTGACAATAGGTAAAAAACTGGCAATGGCATTTTCCCTTTTTGGAGCGATTTTGCTCTTCTTGGGAATGTTCTCTCTCCACCTTTTCAACCAGATGAACAAAGCGGTTACCGAAATCACTGATGCAATTATTCCCAGCATGGATATCGCCACAGATATCCGTAATCAAGTGACCAACTTTCGTCGTTATGAATTGGGTTATTTTTTGATCTTGGACGACTCAGAGAAGACCAGAGAATATACAGCCGTGATGGAAAAACAATCACAAACATTAAAATGGTTGTTTGATAAATACAGCAAAATTCTCTACAACCAGGAAGAAACTGACGTTTACCACTCAGTGGTAAACCATTGGAATGATTATCTGCTCCTTCATAACCGAGTTGCTGCGCTGCAGAATAACGGCAAAGTCGTAGAGGCCAAGAAATTATTTTTAAGTGAAGGACCAAAGAAATTTAAGTTGATCATTGACGATGCTGAGCGGCTAGTGAGTGTAAACGATAACTTCTCTAACCTTAGCCGCCAAGAAGTGGAATACAGTTATGAATCGGCAATAGTCAGCGTAATAGTCACTACTGCCGTCTCCTTGTTGCTGGTGTTCTTTTTCGCCACTATGCTCACTCGCCAGATCCGTGATCCGCTCACTATGCTGGTCACTCAGGCCCAAGCTATTTCCCATGGCAAACTCGGCCGCAGCGAGCTATGCGATTGGATTGAAAGCGGCCGTATCAACAACGACGAAACCGGGCAACTGGCCCTGGCCATTCGTGAAATGAAAGAAGGCCTGAAAAAGCTGGTGACAGAGATTACCTCCTCTGTTGAGCAACTGGGCTCGGCCGTAGCGGAAATGAGCGCCATTTCCGAACAATCGGCCCAAGGCATGTCGCAGCAACAAAACGAAATCGATCAAGTGGCAACGGCCATGAATCAGATGCAATCGACCCTGCAGGACGTTGGCCGTAACACTACCGAAGCCGCCAATGCCGCCAATCATGCCATGAATGCCGCCCAGGAAGGCACAGGCATAGTGCAACAAACGGTCACCAGCATAGATACGGTTGCCGACAAACTGGATTCAGCATCTAATGTTGTGCAACAGCTGGAGCAGGACAGCCATAACATCAGCATGGTGCTGGACGTGATCCGCGGCATTGCCGACCAAACCAACCTATTGGCGTTGAATGCCGCCATTGAGGCCGCCAGAGCCGGTGAGCAGGGACGTGGCTTTGCCGTAGTCTCTGACGAGGTGCGCACTCTGGCGCAGCGTACACAGACCTCGACCGAAGAGATCAGCAAGACCATCGAAATGTTGCAGGCTCGCACGGCTGAAGCCGGTGAAGCGATGCAGATCAGTCGAGCGCAGATGCAAGACTCCTTGGAACTGGCCGGCAAGGCCGGTGAAAGCATTGTCAGTATCAACGAGGCGGTGAACACTATTACCGATATGAGTAATCAGATTGCCAGCGCCACCGAGGAACAGAACGTGGTGGCCGAGGATCTCAACCGTAACCTGAGCACCATCCAGATGGTTTCCGAGGAAAATACCCAAGGAACCCAACATACGGCGGCCACCTGTCAGGATCTTAACCGCTTGGCCTCTGAGCTAATGGACACCACCCGCAGATTCGACCTGGGCCAATAACCCGAGTCTAACGCTCACAAGGCAGACCCACGGGTCTGCCACCTTTGACGAGTCGTCACTGTTATCACGCAACAAGCCTCCTTGTAAGTCTTTCTCCTCTTCCGGGCACTGTAGACAAAGTTCATCACGCTTTACAACCATTCAAACCCAACTTAAACCACATAAAGACCTAATAATTCGACATTGAACAAATAACGCTTTCAGCAGCGTTAAACTTAAAAAATAACAATAAAAACAGAATATAGTGGTAATGAAAAAACAAACAACCCCCACAAAAACAGCTTTTGCAATGTAACAAAAGGTATTATTGTGAGCAGATTACAATAAAATAAACAGATAACCATTGAAATCACAAGTTTGAGATCCATAAGACACACGCCCTACCCTGTTTTGCATAGATTAACAAGCCGCCGGTTCACATTGGACGGCTAACCATAAACTCCAACTGTATTTACATTGATTGCAAAACCATGAAAAAAACCACCATCGCGCTGCTATTAAGCACCACATTGCCGCTGACGGCCATGGCCGGCGACCCCCTGCCATTTCCGTTGACCAATCTTTCTATCAAGGAACAAACTCAACCCGAAATCAGCCGCTTTAAAGATGCCAAAACCTGCTCCGGCTGCCATCCCCGCCAATTTAAGGGGTGGCAAGGTTCCATGCACTCCATCGCCTTTATCGATCCGGTATTTCAAGCCGAGTGGGCCATGGGCGAAAAGGAAACCGATGGTGCAACCCGCAATCTTTGTGGTGGCTGCCATACCGCTCTAGGTACTGTCACACAAACCGTTGAGTTTAAATCTGAATCCGGAAAGTTTGGTGGTTTTACCACTCAGGCCGTGGCCAATCAGGGGGTCAGCTGTGAGGTCTGCCACTCAGTGGTAGATACCAATATGGCGAAAACGGCCAATGGAGAACATGGCAACGCCTCGCTTGAACTGTCGACCGATGGTGGTAAACGTGGTCCCTATGACGATGCTAAGGCCATGGGCCATAAAGTGATTTATTCTGAGCTGCATACCAAATCAGAATTTTGCGCCAATTGCCATAATGTGTTTAATCCGACCGAGAATCACTTCCCGTTGGAACACACCTACCAGGAGTGGAAAAACTCACCTTATGCCGAAGCCGGGATCCAATGCCAGGATTGTCACATGGTTCCGGTAGAAACCGCGGTGCGGGTGGCTGATGAAATGAAACCCGCCAAACAACTTGCCGACCACGGTCTTGGCGGAAAAGCCGGTATGGGAGGCAAACAAAGGTCCTTGGTTCATGATCATACCTTTGTCGGGGGTAATGCCATTGTCGCGCCTTTACTGGGAGTAAAGGGCGGTAAAGAACATGCTGAGGAAGCAACAAAACGCCTGCAAACCGTGGCTGAATTGAACGCCTCAGTCAAAGGTTCAGCCAAGGAGCCTGTGTTGGAAATCACGGTTCACAACCGCCGCGCGGGTCATGCTCTGCCAACCAGCCTAACCTTCATCCGTCAGGTATGGCTGGAGGTTGTTATTACTGATGATAAGGGTAAAGAGCTGTTACGCTCAGGAACTCTGGACGCCAACAACAAGCTGCCGGAAAATACAGTTGTATTTCAAGATACTTCGGTAGACATTCATGGCAACTCGGAGCATAAGCCTTGGAAGGTCGCCAAATTCAGCGTGCAAAATACAATTCCAGCCAAAGGCAGCAAAACAGTGGCTTATCCATTCGAATTGCCGAGTGAAACCAGTCATTACCAGGTGGAAGTGAAGCTTCACTACCGCTCATTTGACCAAAGCGTGGCCGATCTGTTGTTGGAAAACAAAATTCAGGTTCCAGCGATTGAAATGACTCATTTAACTCAGCACTATCAAGGTGTTGAATTGAAATAATCTCCGATTGAAACGCTCCCGAACTCGGGAGCGTTTTCAGGTTGGTATCCTATAGCCGACCATGATTCCAGCTTATCGACAAAGTATTATCGGCGCCAGCCAGATCTAAGCTCCGAGTCGAGTCCTGTCTATATAGTGGGTATGCAATAATTGATGAGCCAATGCCCCCATGGGCGTGGTATTCATATCCCGATAAAAAGCCAGTACGCCCGGGTTGCCATGACTGACCCGAATATCAGACAACAGATCGTCTCGATATAAGCCCAGCGCCCGCATAGTCACCCGGTTATAACGCTTATCGGTTTTGTAGACCAGGGCTCCGGTCGGACAAACCTGCACACACTGGCCACATTGCACACATTCACTGTCAGCCATGGAAACGCTGAAACCGGCCCTTGGAGCGCAGCGCAGCGCCTCTTCTCCCGCAGGCAAGGCACTGTAATGATCGGGAGTAAAACGAATGACATTATGCCCATGGCTATGGCAGGCGCTGATGCAGGCTCCGCAGCTAATACAACGGTTGGCATCAAAAGTGATAAGCGGAGCCGAATCATCTATAACAAAACGTCTGGCATGACTTATGTCCAGTTGCGTTTCTTTGATCTTGTACTCGGTGGCATAGTGCCGCAATTTGCAATCCTTGTTGGACTGACAGGCGCATTCCAAACAACGGGCCGCTTCCCGCAATGCCTGTTCTTGGCTAAATCCCAACTCGACCTCGGCAAAACTCTGTAGCCGTTCTGCAGCAGGCAATTCAGCCATTTTAACTCTGGGTTCTACCTTTGAGGCAGGATAAAGCGACTTGTCCAACATGCGGGTCTTGGCAGCCTTGCGAGCGTTAAAAGCCCGTGGGCTCAGGGCGCATGTTAGACCCGAGGACAATTGGCGACTGATCGCTTCAGCCGCACGCCGCCCATCGGCTATGGCCGCCACGGCAGTAGCCGGGCCACGGCGAGAATCCCCAATCACGAATAACTTGTCAATACCGGCAGACATGGTGTGGTCGCAACCGGAAATAGTATTCCAACGCGTCAATGTCAGTTGACCAGAGGCAAGCTGATTTTTAGGTGTATCCAGGAAAGACAGATCGGTTTGTTGTGATACTGCAGCGATAACGGTATCAAAGTCCTCAGTAAACTGCTCACCGCTGGCAATGACACTTTGACGCCCCGATGCATCGGGTTCACTGAGTAGCATCTTGTCAAAAGTGACGGCCCGTACCCGGCCATGCTCATCGGCGTGATTGCATGCCGGATTAGCCAAGAAGTGAAATTTAACCCCTTCCTCTTCGGCGGCATGCACCTCGTGCGGCTCTGCTGGCATGCTGGCTTTGGTACGACGATAAATCAGAGTGACATCAGCCCCCTCGCGCACGGCAGTACGGGCACAATCTATGGCCGTATTCCCGCCACCGATAACGGCCACCTTATTGCCTGTTGTCAGTCTCTTGTCCGTACAATAGTCGCGCAGATAGTCGACCCCGAGGAAGCATCCCGCCAAATCGCTACCCGGATAGTTCATCTCCACCGCTTTTTGGGCACCTATGGCCAAGCAGATAGCGTCATGGGTTTGAGCCAGTTCATCCAGATTAATATCTCTTCCCAGACGACATCCTGTCACTATCTCCAAACCATTACACTGAAGGAGTTCTATCTCTTTATCCAAAATGGCTTTAGGGAGACGATACTCAGGGATACCGTATCTCAACCAACCACCGGCCTGGGGAGCCTCGTCATAAATGGTAACATTATGTCCTTGATTGGAAAGAAAATAGCCAGCTGTCAATCCCGCGGGGCCGGCTCCAATGATAGCGACTTTCTTGCCCGTATCCGGAAGGCGTTCCGGGACATAACTTTCCATATCCGCCAAATCCAGATCGGCAGCATGACGTTTGAGTTGTCGAATAGCCACGGGCTCATCGATCAATGAGCGGCGACACTCGGCTTCACAAAATGCCGGACATACCCGGCCAATAGACAGAGGCATGGGCAAGGTTTGTTTGATAACCTTCACCGCCTCAGTGTGATTCCCCTGAGCTAAGTGGTAAAGATACTGCTGAACATCCACTCCCGCAGGGCAAGCCTGTTGGCATGGAGCTTCACAGTCGGCAAAATGATCCTGTAACAGGTATTTAAGCGCTTGCTGCCGCTGCTCACTCAGAAAAGCAGAATGGGTAACAACCTCCATTCCCTGCTGAGCCAGCGTTTCACAAGCCCGCAGACACTGACGCTCAGATGGTGGTGAGCCGGCAAGACACACCTCCACTACACAAATATTGCAGTGATGTTCAAACTCAGTATTTAACCTGTTACCTATATTGCAAAGACTGGGAATATGAACCCCATTCTCTGTTGCTATTTCCAGAAGTGTTTTATTTTCTTCCGTTGAGATGAGAGTACCATCGAGTTGGATTTCTATCATGACATTGCTCGAAACTAAAGTACCCGGAAATTCATTACCATGTGTTCTAAGAATGTTTATTCGACCGGGCTAATATGATGGACGTTAATTATACATCCTGGATCCAAGCATCCCATTCGGTACACTAAACTTTGTCCGTTAAATATTAATCGAGTCACACTTTTGTTCACAAGCAACTTAAATTATGAGCATTATTTAATCACGTCCTTGCTGTAAAAAACAACAAGCACAGTAATAACTAATATTTTAAGGTGAAATTTAGTATCAACTTAGGAAAGCCGCAAAGAGTAACAACCAAATCAAATTATTGTACTTCATTATTGCTTTAAAAATAGAAAAAGTAACCAGACCAATATTTATAAAACATAAAAACAACCAAAACACATTAAAAATAGGTAATCGCCAGCAAAAAGAAAACGGAATCAACACCCGACCAAAAACCATCAATCAAATAACGATGATCGCAACAATCATTAATTATTATTCATTAATCCATTGCTAACGCCATTTTCATCTATAGTTAATAACTAAAGCACAATAACCAGTGTGAAAGTGAATACAAAATTCTCAGTTTCACCATAATTGTGACAAATGTCATTCCCAAAAGTGGCATCTTAAAAGATAATATTTAATGTGCGTGAAAGCATGTCTCTTGATTTAGTGTAAATTTGTCGCGCCATGGATGGCTACTACCTGTAAATATCCATCATACTAAAAATTCAGTGGCAACATTCACCAAAAAATTTGAAGAATATAAATAGATTTAGAACAAACTCGACATAGTAAACACCTGTCGGAACCGTTATGCATCCTTTAAGATACATAATACTTTTCGACTGTCTGTTTTTTATTTTCCGTTTGTAACCCCTATCATTCTAAAGTGACTTCATAATATAAAGTCACCGTTTTAACAAATAAAACAAAAAGGTTTAACTATGAGTCTCAGACACCTGACAATAGGTAAAAAACTGGCTATGGCATTTTCCCTTTTTGGGGCAATCTTGCTCTTCATGGGAATGTTTTCGCTCTACCTGTTTAACCAGATGAATGACGCCGTAATCGAAATCACTGATGCCAACATTCCCAGCATGAACATCGCCAATGATATTCGTAGTCAGGTGACCGATTTTCGCCGCTATGAACTGGGGTATTTCTTGATTTTGGACGATCCCGAGACAGCTCAACAATACAATGGCGTGATGATAAAACAGGCACAAACGCTCAAGAAACTGTTTCATGAATACAGCAAGAATCTCTTCAACCAAGAGGAAACTGACGCTTATACTGCGATTGTTAAACATTGGGATGAATATCATGAATTTCACAACCGCGTAGCCGACTTACTGGACAGTGGTCGGATCCCCGAAGCACAACAGTTATTTTTAACTCAGGGTCCAAAGAAATTTGCCTTGATTGTTGATGATGTTGAAAAATTGGTCAAAATCAATCACGGATTTGCCGATACCGGCAAGGCTGAAGTTGAACATCACTATGATTCGGCAACGTTAAGCATCACTATCATCACCATAGCCGCATTACTGCTGGTGATCTTTTTCGCCACCATTCTCACCCGTCAGATCCGTAATCCACTCACCATGTTGGTCACTCAGGCCCGGGCCATTTCCGAAGGTAAGCTCGGCCGTGGAGAACTCTGTGACTGGATTGAAAGCGGTCGCATCAACAACGACGAAACCGGGCAACTGGCCCTGGCCATTCGTGAAATGAAGGAAGGCCTGAAAAAACTGGTGACAGAGATCTCCTCCTCTGTTGAGCAACTCGGCTCGGCCGTATCAGAAATGAGCGCCATTTCCGAGCAATCGGCCCAGGGCATGTCACAGCAACAAAACGAAATCGATCAAGTGGCAACGGCCATGAATGAAATGCAATCGACTCTTCAGGAAGTCGCCCGCAATACAACCGCCGCCGCCAATGCCGCCAATAATGCCATGGAAGCAGCCCATGAAGGCACTGGCATAGTGCAACAAACGGTCACCAGCATAGATACGGTTGCCGACAAGCTGGATTCGGCATCCAATGTTGTGCAACAGCTGGAACAGGACAGCCATAACATCAGCATGGTGCTGGACGTGATCCGCGGCATTGCCGACCAAACCAATCTATTGGCGTTGAATGCCGCCATTGAGGCCGCCAGAGCCGGTGAGCAGGGACGTGGCTTTGCCGTAGTCTCTGATGAAGTACGCACTCTGGCGCAGCGTACACAGACCTCGACCGAAGAGATCAGCAAGACCATCGAAATGTTGCAGGCTCGCACGGCTGAAGCCGGTGAAGCGATGCAGATCAGTCGAGCGCAGATGCAAGACTCTTTGGAACTGGCCAGCAAGGCCGGTGAAAGCATCGTCAGTATCAACGAGGCGGTGAACACTATTACCGATATGAGTAATCAGATTGCCAGCGCCACCGAGGAGCAAAACGTGGTGGCCGAGGATCTCAACCGTAACCTGAGCACCATCCAGATGGTTTCCGAGGAAAATACTCAAGGCACCCAGCATACGGCAGCCACCTGTCAGGATCTTAACCGCTTGGCATCCGATCTGATGGAAACCACCCGTCGATTCGATCTCGGACAATAATATAGCGTGTCACTCTCAACGGACGGGTCTACAGACCCGCCTCGTTATTCTGATTTGAACCAATAAAAGCGCAGCGAAATAGGCAATGTTCGCCTATTTCGTTGAGTTTCCCCGGAACTCGAATCACCCATAACCCGGTATTTTCCCGTTTCAATTTGCCGATATCACGTCCTATCCCCGGTTGTGACAGTTAAAAAAACGCCCCGGTGATTTACAGCCTTACCGGGGCGTTTGGTTGGAGGGTTGCGGCCTGAGGCCGCTTTTACAGTAAAGCAGCGCTGTTATTCGAAGCACTGTAACTCAAAGCACTGTTATTCAAAGTGCTGTTACTCAAAGGCGATTCGAAGAACAGCCATTCCAATCAGTGTCAGTCGAAGAAGCGTCGTCCTTCTGCGGCCATGGTCTTGAGCAATTCACTCGGGGCGAATCTGTCGCCGAAGCGGCTCTGGAAGCGTTCCAGCTTGGCCAGCAACTGATCGGCGCCCATGGTGTCTATATAGTGGAAAGGCCCACCGAGGAAAGGCGGGAAACCTATGCCGAAGATGGCGCCAATATCCCCATCGCGGGCAGAGGCTATGATGCCCTCTTCCAGACACCGCACCGCTTCATTGAGCATCTGCACCACACAGCGCTCTGCCAGGTTGGCATTTTCGGCGCCAACACCCGGCGCTATCCCCAGCACTTGATAAACGCTCTTGTCCACTTCCTTCTTCTTGCCGGCTTTAGGACCGTAGAGATAGAAGCCCTTGGCATTCTTGCGCCCCTTGCGGTCATCGGCGAGCAGCTTATCGAAGGCAGAGGGGGCAGCGAAACGCTCACCCAACTCCTTTTCGAGTATCGGCGAAATCTTGGCGCCCACATCAATACCCACTTCATCGAGCAGAGTGATAGGGCCGACTGGGAAGCCAAACTTCACCAGCGCCTTATCCAGGCTCTCGACACTGTTGCCCTCAAGCAGCAGCTGCGCCGCTTCATTCATATAGAGCGCCAGAATACGGTTAACATAGAAACCGGCGCCATCTTTCACCACTATCGGCGTCTTGCCCTGTTTGCGGGCAAAGGCCACTGTGGTGGCTATCGTCTGGGGCGAGGTCTTGTCGTGAGCAATCACTTCCACCAGCGGCATCTTCTCTACCGGCGAGAAGTAATGCAGGCCGATGACGTTTTCCGGCCTGGCGGCGGCTTCGGCAATCTGACCTATGGGCAGAGACGAGGTGTTGGACGCAAAAATAGTGTGTTCACCGCATTCGCGCTCGATATCCCGCACCATTTGATGCTTGAGGCTGAGATCCTCAAATACCGCCTCGACCACTATGTCGGCATCCTTGACCCCAACATAGTCTGTAGTCGTCGTCATCAAGGCCATCTGCTTATCGCGCACCGCCGGGGTCATATGCCGACGCTTGACGCCCTTATCCAGTAACTTATAGGCATAGCCCAGCGCATTGCTGAGTCCCTGCTCACTGATATCCTTGACCCGCACCGGGATTTTGGCCTTGGTGGTGGTCACTGAGGCGATACCGCCGCCCATCAGGCCACCGCCGAGCACTACGGCCTTGTGAACCGGACTGGGCTCAGCACCTTCGGCGCCGGTTTCCTTTTTCATTTCTGTGGTGGCAAAGAAGATGGAGCGCAGCGCCGCCGACTCGGACGTCACCACCAGCTCGCCGAAATGGCGCGCCTCTGTGGCCAAACCTGCCTCTATCCCCTGGCTCATCCCCACCCGCACACAGTCGATGATCTTGTCCGGCGCCGGATAGTTACCCTGGGTTTTTCTGGCAACCTGTTTACGGGCCTGATCAAAGATGATTTTCTGCCCAAAGCCGTTGCTTTCGAGCAGCTTGTTCATCAGAGGTTGATTATTTTTGCCTTTACCGCGCTTGGCTTTGCCGGCCAATGCCAGTTCAACCGCCGCCTCCAGCAGAATCGACTTGGGCACCATATCGTCCACCAGCCCCATCTTCAGCGCCTGCTTGGGGCGAACCTGTTTACCGGTAAGCATCATATCAAGCGCTGTGGTGATCCCCACCAGGCGTGGCAGACGCTGGGTACCACCACCGCCCGGCAGCAGACCGAGCTGAACTTCCGGCACCCCCAACATGGTTTTCTTGTCGTCACTGCACAGCCGCAGATGGCAAGCCAGTGCCAGCTCGAGGCCGCCACCGAGACAGGCGCCGTGAATGGCTGCGACTACAGGAATTTTCAACCCTTCCAGTTCGGCAAACACCTTATGCCCTGAGCTCGACAGCTCGCGGGCATCGGCGGCGCTTTGACAGGCATCGAGCATGGAGATATCGGCGCCGGCCACGAAGGAATCAGGCTTACCTGAGATAATCACCAAGCCCTTGATACTGCTGTCCGCTTTGATTTCGCTCAGCAAGGCGCTGATCTCAGGGCCGAATTCGGCCTTGAGGGTATTCATGCTTTCGCCGGGTACATCCATGGAAAGAATGGCAATGCCGTCGTCGCGGCGGCTGAGGCTAAAACTCTTGTTGCTGTTTTCCATCTGCAATTACTCCACTTCCACTATCATTGCCACACCCAGACCACCGGCCGCACAGGCGGTTGTCAGCCCCGTACCGCCACCGCGGCGCTTCAGTTCATTACACACTTGGGTGATCAAGCGAGTACCCGTGGCCGCAAACGGATGGCCATAGGCCAGCGAGCCGCCGAGCACGTTGAACTTGCTCATATCGATTTCACCAATGGCGCGGCTCTGACCGAGTTTTTCCTCGGCAAACTTCTTCGAGGCAAACATCTTCATATTGGCCAAAGTCTGGGCGGCAAAGGCTTCGTGCATCTCTATCAGGGTCAGATCTTCGAGCTGCATACCGGCGCGTTTCAACGCCAGTGGCGTGGCGTAGGATGGCCCCATCAGCATGTCCTCCCAAACATCTATGGCGCTGAAGGCATAGCTCTTGATATAGCCAATGGGGGTGTAACCCAGGGCCTTGGCTCGACCTTCGCTCATCAGGATCACCGCCGAGGCGCCATCGGTCAGCGGGGTACTGTTGGCGGCGGTGACACTGCCGTGCTTGCGGTCGAATACGGGTCTGAGTTTGGCGTAAGACTCAAGGGAGGAGTTGTCGCGGATATTGTTGTCACGCTCGATAAAACTCTTGTAGGGCGGCACATGAGCCACCATGACTTCATCCTTGAGCTTGCCTTCATTCCAGCTCTGGCTCGCCAGGGTATGAGAGCGGTGGGCCAGCGCATCCTGATCGGCGCGGCTGATGCCGTGGCTCTTGGCCATCTGCTCGGCGGTTTGCCCCATGGACAGGCCGGTGGAATATTCGGCCACAGCAGGCGGCACAGGCAAGAGATCTTTAAACCCCAGACGGCGAACTATGTTCCACTTCTGTCCCAGGGTACGGGCCTTGTTGAGATCGACCAAGGCATGGGCCAACTTGCGGGACACCCCGATAGGCAGCACAGAGGAGGAATCCGAGCCCCCGGCTATGCCTATTTCGATATTGCCCGTCATGATCGACTCGGCAATATTGACAGTGGACTGAAAACTGGTGGCACAGGCACGGGTAACACTATAGGCATCTGTGTGCAAATTCATGCCGGTACCCAGAACAATTTCACGGGCAATATTGGGCGCGGCCGGCATCTGTACGACCTGGCCGTAGACAAGCTGCTCAATCAGCTTGGGGTCCAATTCACTGCGACTGAGCAGCTCATTGACCACCATCTTGCCCATATCCAGCGCCGATACGCCGTGAAACGCCGTCGCCTGTTTGGCAAACGGGGTACGCAGACCGGCCACTATGGCAATCCGCTCGCCCCTGGCATTGGTTACCTGTTGTCTGTCACTCATTTGTCACCCTCTTATTAAGCAGCACACGCCGAAAATGGCCCTGACACTGCGCTTTATTGTTTTTCCATAAGAGACCCGTACTGCCCTAAACAGGTCTGACCATTAAAAGTGTGATCTGATTCTAACTTCTTGTTGGCCGGTTTTAAACACTTGTTTGTTTTTTTAACACTAGCCAAGGGCGCAGGGAATTCTTTACCATAACCGCTGTCTATAGTTGGGCCTTAAAATAAAACGAGTAGCATCATGCCTTTGAGTCGATTTCATGCACTGCGGACCTATCTGGATCAAGTGATCATAGGTCAGCCAATTTTGACCGAAAACCTGCTTATCGCTCTGATAGCCGATGGCCACCTGTTAGTGGAAGGACCACCTGGGCTGGCCAAGACCCGGGCCGTTAAAGCGCTGTGTGATGGCATTGAGGGCGACTTTCATCGCATTCAGTTTACCCCGGACCTGCTGCCGGCCGATTTGACCGGCACCGACATCTATCGCGCCCAAACCGCGACCTTTGAATTTGAGGCCGGGCCGATATTTCACAACCTTATTCTGGCGGATGAAATCAACCGCGCCCCGGCCAAGGTGCAGTCGGCCCTTTTGGAAGCCATGGCCGAAGGCCAGGTGACGGTGGGCAAACACTCCTACAAGTTACCGCCGCTGTTTTTAGTGATGGCAACCCAAAACCCGCTGGAAAACGAGGGCACCTACCCGCTACCGGAAGCCCAGCTTGATCGCTTCCTGATGCACCTGAATCTGGATTACCCGGAGGCAGACACTGAACTTGAGATCCTGCGTTTGTCCCGCAGCGAAGCCAAGACCCACGGCATGGAGAAAGTCACTCCCATAGGCCAGCAGGAAGTATTCCTCGCCCGGGAGCAAGCGCTGGAACTGTATCTGGCCGAGCCGCTGGAGCGTTATATTGTCGACTTGGTGATGGCGACCCGTCAGCCTCAGCGCTACAGCGACCAGCTTGCCAAGTGGCTGGAATACGGCGTCAGCCCGCGGGCGACCCAATCCATCGAGCGCTGCGCCCGCGCCCGTGCATGGTTGTATCAGCGTGACTTTGTCTCCCCTGAAGATATTCAAGCCGTGGTGCCCAATGTACTGCGCCACCGCTTGCTGCTGAGTTATCAGGCGCAGGCCGAAGGGGTCAGCCGCGATCAGGTGATTGACCATGTGCTCAATCAGGTGGCCGTTCCCTGATGAAAGCCGCAGCAACAGACTCTTCGCTGCCACTGTTTGCCGACGGCCTCCACCTGTGTGAGGCCGAGCTGCTTGCCTGCCAGAATATCGCCCGCGCTCTGGGTGACCGGCAGGGAAAAGCCCGTGCGGCCATGGCCGGTCATAGAGCCAGCCTGGTCAAGGGCCGCGGCATGGAATTTGCCGAAGTGCGCCACTATCAACAGGGCGATGATGTCCGCACCATAGATTGGCGGGTCACCGCCCGCACCGGCAAGGCGCATACCAAGCTGTTTGTCGAGGAGCGTGAGCGCCCTATTCTGCTGTTGGTGGATATGAAGCACAGCCTCTATTTCGGCTCCCAGCTATTATTGCAGTCGGTACAGGCGGCGCATCTGGCGGCGACCTTGGGCTGGAATGCCATCATGCAGGGCGACCGTCTCGGCGCGCTGGTGGTGGGCGATAGCGCCCACAGAGAGCTTAAGCCAAGAGCACGCAACCAGGGGATCCTGGCACTGATATCGGCGCTGGTGGCGGTACACAAGTCGCAGCTCGAAGCGCTGGACAGCCCCCATGAAGATGGTCAGGCGTTAATGCTCCAGGCCTGTCAGCGTCTGGCACGACTGGCCAAACCCGGCTCCCTTATCTGGATAATCACAGACGGCAACGGTTTTGGCAGCGAATGTCAGCAGGCGCTGTCGGAACTCAAACGCCACTGCGAGCTGGCGGCCTTTGTGGTAACAGATCCCATGCGCCAAGGCACACTCGAGCTGCCGCGGCAGTTTGCCCTGCCGGTACGGGAGTCGGGCCGCAGCCTGATCCTGGATCGCAGCGGTTATGATGCCTGGCTCGGTCGTCAGCGCGCCAACCTGGCGCAGTTTGATACCCTGATGCAACAACTCAAGGTCCCGGTTCGCACTCTGGATGCCGGCCGGCGCCTCAATCAACAATTGACACTGTTAAGATGAATCCCAATCAAGCCAATCCGGCGCTGAGTGCGCTCAAGGATATTCAACTGCCGGCCGAGGTGCCCTTTTGGCCTCCGGCTCCCGGTATTTGGCTGCTGATGCTGCTGGCCTTGTTACTGCTTGGCGCCGCGGTATTCTTTGGCTATCGGCGCCTGCAGGCAGCCAAGGCTCACAAGGCGGTGGCTCAAGCCGCCATGACTGAACTGACACAGCTGCAGGACCAGGACCCGGAGCTGCTATCCAAGATGAGCGCATTGTTGAAACGCACCGCCATCAGTTATGGTGAGCGTGCCCAGGTGGCCGGACTCAGCGGTAAACCCTGGGCCGAGTATCTGGATAACGCACTGCCAGCCAAGCTGCGTGGGCGCTTCGCCTCTTTGCTCGAAAATCAATACAGTGGTCAACCGAGCGCAGCCCCTGCCGAGTTGCGGGCGCTTTGTGTTTGCTGGCTCAAGTGCGCACCGAAACACTTTGCCAAGGGAGGTAAACCAAGATGCTGACCCTCCATTGGCCCTGGTTACTGCTGCTTATTCCATTGCCGCTGCTGCTTGCCTATCGCCCCGCCGTCAACAGCGGTGGTCAACTGCAACTGCCCGGCGTCGATGCCCATGCCCGCGAGCAGCAACAAAGCAAACGCAGAGCGCCCTTGAGTCTCTGGCTGCTGTGGTGCCTGTTGCTTTTGGCCATCGCCCGGCCACAGTGGCTTGGCGATCCCATAGAGCTGCCCACAGAGGGGCGGGACCTGATGCTGGCGGTGGATCTCTCCGGCAGTATGCAGATTGAAGACATGGTGCTCGATGGCAAAGCGGTAGACAGATTCACCCTGATCCAGAAAGTGGTCAGCGACTTTATCGAGCGCCGCGCCGGCGATCGTATCGGCCTGATATTGTTTGCCGATGCCGCCTACCTGCAGGCGCCACTGACTCAGGACAGACGCTCTGTGGCTCAGTATCTCAAGGAAGCCCAAATCGGCCTGGTGGGCAAACAGACCGCCATTGGCGATGCCATTGCCCTGGCGGTAAAACGCTTCGATAAGGTGAAAGACAGCAACCGGGTGTTGGTGCTCTTGACCGACGGCTCCAACAATGCCGGTAGCATAGTGCCGGATCAGGCCGCCGCCATTGCCGCCAAGCGCGGCATCACCATCTACACCATAGGTGTGGGCGCCGATGTGATGGAGCGTCGCACCCTGTTTGGCCGTGAGCGGGTCAACCCCTCGATGGATCTGGATGAAGCCCAGCTGCAACGGATAAGCGATGCCACCAAGGGGCGTTATTTCCGTGCCCGAAATACCGAAGAACTAGAGCAGATCTATCAGGAAATCGACAAGCTGGAGCCCGTCAGCCGTGACGCCCTCAGTTACCGGCCGCAATCCGAGCTGTTTTACTGGCCGCTGGGACTTGCGCTGGCGCTAAGCGTACTATTGCAGCTGCAAAGCCTGTTGCTCAGCGTCTGGCCAAGGCCTTGGGGGAGGAAATCATGAGTTTGCACTTTATCCGTCCCGAATGGCTGTGGGCCTTAGTGCCACTGGCATTGCTGTTAGTGCTGCAAAGTCGCCGTCAAGCGGGCCAATCTGACTGGGATCGTTATATTGCGCCGCATCTGGCGCCACTGCTGTTGACCCAAGGCAGCAAAAGCCGCCGAAACCGCCTGCCCTGGCTTGGTCTGGCCTGGTTAGTGGCAGTACTGGCCTTAAGCGGCCCGGCGCTTTACAAGAAACCCCTGCCGGTATTTGCCAGCAGCACAGGACGGGTGCTGGTGATGGATATGTCTTTGTCCATGTATGCCACTGACGCCGCCCCCAACCGTTTGACCCAGGCCAGGTTCCGCGCCACGGATCTGCTGGAGCAACTCAATGAGGGGGAAACCGCGCTGCTGGCCTACGCGGGTGACGCCTTTGTCATCAGTCCCTTGACCCGGGATCGCAACACCCTGCTCAATCTGTTGCCAACCCTGAGCCCGGTCATCATGCCGGTACGCGGCTCCAATTTGGCCGCGGCGCTGGAGAAAGCCAAGGAGCTGCTCAGCCAGGGCGGCCACCTGCAGGGCGATATCATCTTGATGACAGATGGCGTCGGCAGCCGTCAGCTCAATGCCGCCAAACAGGCGATTGAGGGCAGTCACTACCGCTTGGGCATTCTGGCGATAGGTTCATCCCAAGGGGCACCGATAAGGCTGCCGGATGGGCAACTGCTCAAGGACAGCCGAAATGAAGTGGTAGTGCCGGCCACCGACTTTGGCATGCTCAGCGAGCTGGCGAGTGCCGGGAACGGCATTTTGGTGCCCTACAGCAACGACGGCAAGGATCTGCAAACGCTGGTGCAGTGGCTCGCCACCAGCTCGGATGCCACAGAAACAGATCTTGCCGGCGATACCTGGGTCGACCTTGGCCCCTATCTAGCATTCTTGCTGTTGTTGCCGCTGCTCTTGAGCTTTCGCAGCGGCCTGCCGGTACTGTTGCTGCCCTTGAGCCTTGGCCTGCTTGTCTGCCCACCTAGCCAGGCGAACGGCTGGGATGACCTTTGGCAAACCCGAGATCAGCAGGGAATGCAGGCATTCAAGCAAGAGGATTTTGCCACTGCCGCCGACAAGTTTGTTGACCCGGCCTGGCAAGGCAGCGCCCGCTACCGCGCAGGCGATTATCAAGGCGCGCTGCAAGCCTTCGAGCAAGATGACAGTGCCACAGGCTTATACAACCAAGGCAATGTCCTGATGCAGCTTGGCCAATTCGAGGAGGCCGCCAACAGATACCAAGAGGCGCTGAAAAAAGATCCCCAAATGCAGGACGCTGCTGAAAATAAGGTCTTAGCCGATGAACTGCGCAAGCAACAAAAGGCTCAACAGCAACAAGGTTCTCAGTCCGGCAACGACCAGAGTCAAGGCGGTCAGGACAGTCAGGACAGCGCCCAAGGTGACAACAGCCAGGGCCAAAACCAGGACAAAGAGCAAGGTCAAGACAGCCAAGCCGACCAAGGCTCAAGCAAGGACTCGCACCAGAGCTCAGATAAAGACGCTAACAAAGAGAATAGCGAGCCTTCCACTGCCGACTCGCAGCAAAATGATGCTGACAATGCCGCCGAGAAGGATGCTGATAAGAATGCCGAAGGCGCTCAGAACCCGCAGAATGCCGAGGATAATACCGGCGCAGACTCTGAGCCTGAGATGCAGGCTGCTTTGCCGCAAGAGCAAGAGCCGCAAAATGAGTCAAGCACAGCTGCAAGTCAAAACGGTGCGGGTCAACAGGATGGCTCAGAGTCTGATGCCGACAAGGCCAACTCGGCGAGCCTTGCCGAGCAACAAGAAGGGCCAAACGATGAGCAAAGCGATGATCAGGTTAAGGCACAAGTTGCCGCCTCGTCACTCGATGACACCGAGCCCCTGCCCCCCGAAATGGAGCGGGCGCTGAAGGCATTGGTGGATGACCCGGCCACTTTGCTGCGCAACAAGATGCAACTCGAGTATCAAAAACGCCGCCAGCGCGGCGAGACACCCAAGGACAATGAACAGTGGTAACTAGACTTATTCCTCTATTGCTTCTGTGTCTGCTGCCGCTCAAGGCACTGGCACTGACACAGCTTCAGGCCTCGGTCGATCGCAATCCCGTGACCGAAAGCGAGTACTTTATGCTGTCCGTGGTGGCAGATGATGAACTCGAAGCCCAGGCACTGGACACCTCGGCCCTGTTGAAAGACTTTATCGTCGGCCGCACCAGCGTCAGTCGCAGTACCCAGATCATCAATTTTGATGCCCGCAAGGAAACCCGCTGGCAAGTGATGCTGGCCCCCAAAACCACAGGTCAGGTCACTATTCCGGCCCTGAGTATCGATGGCGTCAGCAGCGATGCCATCGAATTGAAGGTGATGCCGGCCGGTAGCCGCCCGGAGGCGCAAAAAAACCTGTTCCTGCGTACCAGTATCTCGGCCAAGGAGGCCTATGTCGGCCAGCTGCTCACCTACAAGGTAAAACTCTTTCTGGCCGTTGAGCTGCAGCGTGGAGTGTTGTCGGCCCCCTCTATCAGTGGTGCCCAGATAAAACAGCTCGGCGAGGATAAAGAAAGCAGTGAAATCGTCAACGGCCGCCGTTTTCGGGTGATAGAGCGCAGCTACGGCATCATAGCCGATGAGCCGGGCGAGCTGGCGATTTCCGGTGCCAACTTCTCGGGAGATGTGCTGGTCGATACCCCAAGAAGGGGCATGTTTACCTTCCAGGAAAGCCGCCCCATGCAGGCCCAGAGCGACAGCATGCTGATCAGCATCAAGCCGATCCCGGCCGAATATCACGGCGACTGGCTGGTATCGGATCTGGTGATGCTCAAAGAGGAATGGGATGACAAGCAGACTTTTGAAGTGGGTCGCCCTATTACCCGCAACCTGACACTGCTGGCATCCAATGCCGATGAAACCAGCCTGCCGGAGCTGAAACTGAGCTTGCCGGACAATCTCAAGAGCTATCCGGAAAAGGCGCAGCGCAAGACCTTCGTTCGCGACAACCAACTTGTGTCTCAGCTGACCCAAACCATTGCCATAGTGCCCTCCAAACCGGGGAGTTATACCCTGCCGGAGATCAAGGTGCCTTGGTGGAATCCGCATTTAAAGCAGCAGGAGTTCGCCCTGCTGCCGGCGCGCACTATCCAGGTAGCCCCCGCGGCCGATATGCCGCAGCCCATCATCAACCCGCCGCAGGAAGAATCAAACCTCAGCGCAGGCTTCTGGCCTTGGTTGACCGCCCTGTTTGCGTCGCTGTGGCTGGCCACCTGTGTGCTGTGGCTAAAGGCGCGCAAACAGCAAGCGATAACCGCTCCGGCAACAGTGGCGCAAGCTCAAACAAGCCAAACCCGGCCGGGATTGAGCCAGGCTTGTCAACAAGGGGACTTGAGCCGGGTGTTCCAGGCGTTGCTACTGGAACTCAGTGATATCACGGGCCATAGCGTCACACTCGATGAACTGCCTAAACTGGCACCTGAGTTGGCCGCCGTCGTCGCCAAGATTCAAGCCAGCCGCTATGGCAAACAAGGCGGCGATCCCACTCAGTATTTCCCGGCGCTGCTGCAAGCCTTTGAGCGCTTCAAGAGCCAATACTCCAAGGCGGCTGATTCGACCTCAGTGCTGGCGCCGCTGAATCCTTAACAGCACGCCCCGGGCTCATCAAGCTAGTGGCTTGTTAAGCCCGGGGTAATCCCAATGAACTTCAGTGTCTGAAGTGCCGCCGCGAAGCCGCGCCATGGTTAAAGCTAAAGTTATGGCTAACGTTATGGTTAGGCGGCATACCCATTGGAGGAGATGCTTATCCATTAACATCAGCTCATTCGTCCGCTATTGAACATTCGTTAAAGATAACGAGGGAGTTGCAACATAAACTAGCGCCATAGTCATGCTATCGGCCTCGCGATTGTCATCAAAAAGTTGCGAAATAAACAAAAAATATTGCTAATAGCCTTAGAGTTTTATCCGTTTATATTGCAAAACTCAGTCCAATTCATGGTTTAGACACACTTTATGCCACCGCCATTTGCCAGAATACCTGCAACGCCATTAAGCTTAACGATGACAAAAATAAAACAAGCATGAAAATGTTCGATAGCTGGCGAAAGAAAAAGTCTAATGATGCGGTCATTTCTGACATGCTGAATAAACAAAGACGTTACGATAGCCTGGTCAGGGCGCTGCATGCCGATATCTACCGCTACGCCTTCTGGCTTTGCGGCGATCGCCATATAGCCGAAGATATTACCCAGGAAACGTTTCTCCGGGCCTGGCGCTCGCTGGATTCATTGAAGGATGACAATGCGGCCAAGGCGTGGTTAATCACTATTTTACGTCGGGAAAATGCCCGCCGCTTTGAGCGTAAGCAGTTTGATTATGCCGATGTCGGCGAAGAGCACTGGCAGGATAACGACTCCATGAGTCAGGAAGACCATATAGAGCATTATCTGCTCAGGCGTCAAATTGCCCAGCTGGAACCCGAATACCGTGAGCCTTTGTTATTACAGTTAATATTGGGATTCAGTGGCGATGAAATCGCCCAATTATTGGATCTGAACCCCAATACTGTCATGACCCGCTTGTTTCGGGCCAGAAATCAGTTAAAAGAGCTACTGGAGCACTCTAAAGTCAGAGGTCAATCCAATGGATGAGCTGAAGTTTCGCCGCCAGGCCTATGGCGACCCCTATAACCAGGATCCCGAATTTCTGGACGCCCTTGCTCAAAGTGAAAGCAATCGTGCCTTTGTCGCCGAGCTTAAGGCGCTCGATGACAAAATTAACTCGGCACTCAAACTCCCGGTTCCGGAAAATCTGGCCGAAAAACTGCTGCTGAAACAACAATTGGCCGTGCACCATAATCAACGTAAACGTACAGGCTGGATGTTGGCGATGGCGGCCTCCGTCGCCTTTGTTGCCGGAGTCAGTTTCAGTCTCTGGCGCCAGGGGCCGGTGGACTTAGGTCAACACGCCCTCGCCCATGTGCGTCATGAAACCATGGCCATGACCAGTAATGCCGATATCTCTTATCAAGCGATCAATGCCGAACTGGCATCGCTCAAAGGATTGGAAACAGTCAGATTCAACAGCCAACCAGGACGGGTATTTTACAGCACCTTCTGCGATTTTCAGGGAATTGAGAGTATTCACCTGGTGTTGGCCGGTGAACGCGGCAAGGTGACAGTGTTTATTGTCCCCCCTGAACACAGGGTGATGCTGGCCGAAGCCTTTGCCGATAGCGAATACCGGGGCGAGGCTGTCAAAACTGACTCGGCTTACCTGGTTTTGGTGGCCGAATACCCTCAAGACATAGAAAAAATTAAAAAAGAAATAAAACAAAGTTTTATATAAGAAATAGCGTTCCCCAGTCCCAGTCCCGTACCATCGGGACTGGTCAGTTCTGCCTCACATAAACCATCAACATTGGGCGCTTAAGCAAACTTTTGCTAGTATCCGCGCCAAACAACAACACAAAAGTGTAAACCAGCATGCATATTGAAACCCCGGTAATGATAACTTTTCTGGGTTATTTGGCCCTGATGATGGGGATAGGCCTGTGGGCCTACAAGGCGACCGATTCGGTCGATGACTATATTCTCGGCGGCCGCAAGATGGGGCCGGCGGTGACCGCCCTCAGTGTCGGCGCCTCCGATATGTCCGGCTGGTTGCTGCTCGGCTTACCCGGCGCCGTCTATCTCGGCGGTTTGGGCGAGGCCTGGATGGGAATAGGCCTGTTGCTCGGTGCCTGGCTCAATTGGTTTCTAGTCGCCAAACGCCTGCGGATCTATACCCAGATGGCCGACAATGCCCTCACCTTGCCAGACTTTTTCGAGAAGCGCTTCAACGACGAGGGCGGCCTTCTGAAACTGGTTTCTGCCGTCACCATATTGTTGTTTTTCACCTTTTACGCCTCCTCAGGCATGGTGGGCGGCGCCGTGCTGTTCAGTAATGTCTTTGGCCTAGAGTACCTGACGGCGCTGCTGATAGGTTCCACCGTAATAGTGGCCTATACCTTTGTCGGCGGTTTTTTTGCGGTCAGTTGGACAGATTTCTTCCAGGGCTGTTTGATGTTAATCGCCCTGTTGATAGTCCCGGTCAGTATGTTTACCCAACCAGAGAGTCACCAAAGCCTGGAGGCCCTGGACCCGGCCATGTTGTCGTTATGGAGCGATAAGTTGACCCTGATAGGTCTGTTGTCGGCTCTGGCCTGGGGGCTGGGTTATTTTGGTCAGCCCCATATTCTGTCGCGCTTTATGGCGATTAACAGCGTCAAGGATCTACCAATTTCTCGCCGCATCGCCATGAGCTGGATGTTGATCTCCCTGGTCGGTGCCCTAGCAACCGGCATTGCCGGAACGCTCTATTTTGCCGATGCGCCGCTCAAAAACCCGGAAACCGTATTTATTCACCTGACGCAGGCTGCATTCAACCCCTGGATTGGTGGCCTGCTGATCGCCGCGATCTTGTCGGCCATCATGAGCACCATAGACTCACAGCTGCTGGTGTGTTCCAGCGTGATCACCGAAGACTTCTACCGCAAATGGCTCAGACCCGAGGCTTCAAGCAAGGAGCTGATGTTGGTCGGTCGTATCGGCGTATTGGCCATTGCCATCATTTCGGCTGTGATAGCCCTAGATCGGGAAGCGAGCGTCCTTGGGCTGGTAAGTTATGCCTGGGCCGGTTTCGGTGCCGCCTTCGGCCCTGTGGTGATCCTATCGCTGTTTTGGCGTGGCTACAGCCGTAACGGTGCCATTGCTACCATCCTGGTTGGCGGCTTGACAGTAATCATCTGGAAACAATTGGAAAGCGGTATCTTCGCTCTCTATGAAATATTGCCTGGATTCATTCTAGCCACCTTGGCCGGGGTTGTGATAAGCCTTTTATCGCCGCCATCCGAGGTCACAGAGGTGCAATTCAAGCACTTCAAACAGAGCCTCTAACTCTGTTTCAGATATGACTCTTCAACGTCTTTTCCAGGGTTTGGCGTACACTTGTACGCCAAACGCACCGCAGCTTTGTAATTTATTGTTTCACTCAATTTCACAGCGGCGCAACATGTCAAGTGAGTACCTCCAAACGCCTTGAATTCAGCTATTGCTGCTTTTACAGCTCAATCCATATTTGTAAGTTCGTCACACGTTCGCTGCACATTCGCTGAAATTAACCAAAATATTACAAAAGATCACATCTGGTCGGAGTTGTTAGCGGTACAGGGCCTCCATAAGATGCACGGGATTAAACAGGCGGGTGTCTGTGGGGTTTAAAGACTGACAGCCAACCTGCAAACATAAAAAGAGAAGATAATAATGAAGTATTTCAACAAGACTCTTATCGCAGTTTCTGTCGCGCTGATCAGTGGCCAATCTCTGGCAGCCGGTTTCCAACTCAACAGCCAATCCGCCACAGGTATCGGCCGCGCCTTTGCCGGTGATGCCGTGATCGCCGATAACGCATCTGTGTTATCCCGTAACCCAGCCGCCATGGCACTGTTTGACAAAGCCGCTATCTCGGTTGGTGTCACTACTGTAGACGTCCAGGTAGATATCAAAGACGTTAACTTCATGGGTGGCCAGGTGGATCTGGGTGGAATTGATGATGCAGGCAGCGTCAAATGGATCCCCAACATCTATTACATCCAGCCGTTGAACGATAAATGGGCTGTCGGTTTTGCGGCCTTTTCCAACTTCGGTACCGGCACAGACAGCGCATCATTGGTCAATAGCAAGACAGTTGCGGCTCCCTATGATCTGATCGGTAATACCGAAGTAACCACCATCAACTTCAACACCAGTGTGTCTTACCGCATCAATGATATGTTGAGTCTGGGCGTCGGACTGGATTTAGTTTATGGCGAAGGCAACCTGGATCGCTATTACAATCAAATGCCCTTGGTCGATGTGGATGCCGATGGTTGGGGTATTGGCGGCATCGTTGGTGCCACGCTTGAGCTGAATGAGAACAATCGTTTTGGCCTGAGCTACCGTTACAGCCCCAATGTCGATGTGAGTGGCCATATTGCGACACTGACACCTTTAGGCCAAACAGGCAGCTTCGCGTCAACCCTGTTTGATGAGCTGGAAGTGCCTTTGGCCGATATCTTCCAGTTGGCCGGTTTCCACCAGTTAACCGAAAACTTTGCGGTTCATTACACGGCTCAATACACCCGTTGGGGCAACTTTGATCAAATTACTGCCAAAGATGGTGTCAGCAGCATTTATGGTACAGGTACTGTGATTGCCAACAATGTTAACGCCCCTCTGAAACAGTACCAGTGGAAAAACTCCTGGTTGATGAGTGTAGGCGGAACCTATGACATCAATGAGCAGTTCACAGTGCGTGCAGGTTACATGTTCGACAATGGTGTGGTTGATGAAATCAGCTCTATCTCCATCCCAGACTCTGACCGTCAATGGTTCACCGCTGGCCTGAGCTACCACATCAACCAACATCAAACCATCGACTTCGGCATGGCCTTTGTTAAAGGTGAAGAGGTTGAGTTGGTAGAAAACAGTGCAGTAGTTGGCCCGGTTAACGCCATTACCAAATCAGAAGCCATGTACTACTCAGTGCAGTACAGCTATCAGTTCTGAGCCAAAACTCCAACAAATTTAAGCTGACAAGGCCGCCCTTTAGGGCGGTCTTTTTATTTTAAAACAACCGGCTAGCGGCGAAAAACCATTAGCAAGCGATTTCACCAAGGCGCTAGATTGCCCAAAAAAACCCCGCCAGCTATTTATGCCAAGGAGTATTCACTCCTTTTCAGGATATTCACTTCCCCCTGATGTTGGATACATGACAGATATCCAGCGCTTCTTTGTTCAGAATCCACCCAATATCGGCAGTGTCAAAAGCTTTAAACTTAGACCAAAGTTCTTGATCTTTTAGCCGTTATCCTGTGCCCGTTCGTGACGACCTTGATAACTTATTTAACTATACTGAACAATTAACAGTTGCAGCTCCACACTTTATTCATTAGAATTTTCTCATGGACTTTATTCGAGAGCAGCTCATGCCTAAAATAACATCAATACTGACCCTATTACTGCCTGCTTTATTGTTCAATCAAACACTTAATGCTGCAGATCTGACGACACTTACCGTCCAGCAGACAGAGCACACCCAGTTGCTGACTCTGGACGGCAGGCTCGAGGCGGTCAAGGCCGCAACCGTGTCGGCCCAGACCTCGGGACGGATCCTCAAGCTTTACTATGATGTCAACGACCGAGTCCCCGCCGGGGCGGCGCTGCTTGAGATCACCAGTGAAGAGCAAGGCGCGTCCCTGACGGCAGCCGAGGCGGAATACGCCAGAGCCAGAGCCTTGGATACCGAAGCGCAGCTGACGCTTAAGCGCTATCAGGAACTGTTTCCCAAGGGCGCGATTTCCCGCGGCCAAATGGATCAGGCCATAGCCAATGCCAAGTCAGCCTCCCAAGCGGCCAGCGCGGCCAAGGCGAGGATCATTCAGGCAAAAGAATCACTGAAATACACAGTCGTCAGCGCACCATACGCTGGCATAGTCACGGCCAGACATGTGGAAGAGGGAGAAACGGTCGCTCCCGGTCAGCCGCTCCTATCCGGTTTTGCCGACGATGAGATGCGGGTGGTGATGCAACTGCCGCAGCGTTTTCTTCAAGCCGCCAAAGCCACAGACAAGATGACGGTTATCCTAGCCGATGGCCGCAGTTTTTACGTCACTACCCCCAAGGTCTTTGGTTTCAGTGATGAGCAGAGCCGCGCCTTTCAGGTGAGACTGCCACTGCCGACCAACACAGGCGATCTGCTGCCCGGCAGTTTCGTCAAGGTGCGCTTTGCCATAGACAAACGCCAGGAGATAGTGCTGCCCAAAGAAGCGCTTTACAGCGTCAATGAGCTGTCGGCCGTCTACCTCAAGCGCGGCGATAACTTTGTCCTGCAACAGGTACGTCTGGGAGATGTGCGTGACGATGGCGTGACCATACTGGCAGGACTCGAAGCCGGAGACATAGTCGCCGCCAACGCCTATCAGTTGCTGCTCGAGCAGCGCCAGGCCAAGTAAGGGGAACTCATGGCTAATCACAGCGAAAATAACACCGGCATCTCCGGCCGCATTGCCGCCAGTTTCCAGCTCAGTGCCATTACGCCGCTCCTGGCCCTGCTGGGCTTGTTGCTGGGGATGTTTGCCATTTTGGTCACTCCCAAGGAGGAAGAGCCTCAGATAGATGTGACCTTTGCCGATGTGTTTATCCCCTTCCCCGGCGCCACACCGACCGAAGTCGAGCAGTTGGTTACCCTGCCGGCAGAAGAAGTGATCTCGCAGATAAAAGGCATCGATACCCTCTACTCCTTCTCGCAGCCCGATGGCGCTATGATCATCGTCATCTTTGAGGTGGGTGTGCCCCGCAACGAGGCGATAGTCAAACTCTACAATCAAATCTATTCCAACCTGGACAAGCTGCCCAGAGCCGCGGGTGTGGGCGATCCCTTGATAAAACCCATGGGCATAGACGATGTGCCCATTGTCAGCCTGACTCTCTGGTCAGAGGATCCCGGTGTCTCGGCTCAGCAACTGACTCATGTGGCCCATGGGCTCGAAACCGAACTCAAACGCATTCCCGGCACCCGAGATGTCGAGTCCATGGGGTCCCATGAGTTGGTGCTCAATGTGCGCATCAATCCGGCCCAAATGAGTTTTTATGGTGTCAGCTTCGATGCCATCAACCGGGCGCTCGGCGCCAACAATGCGGTCTCCATGCCCGTGTCTCTGGTGCAAGATAACCAGGAGATCAAGGTGCAGACCGGCCAGTTCCTGCGTTCGCTGGAGGATGTGCAGCAACTGGTGGTCGCGGTGCACAATGACAGCCAAGGCAAGGCCGCCCCAGTCTTCCTCAGTGATATTGCCGATATCAGCCTCAAGGCCGATGTCCCCCTCTATGGCGCCTGGCATCAGAACGGTCACAACGCCGAAGCAGAAGCTAAAGGCGTCTTCCCGGCAGTGACCATAGCCATAGGTAAACAACCGGGTGAAAACGCCGTGGATGTGGCCGATGCTATCCTTGCCAAGGTGGAAAAGAGCCGTAACCTGCTTATTCCGGACAATGTCAATGTCACCGTGTCGCGCAACTATGGCGTAACGGCGGCTGACAAGTCCAACACTCTGATCTTCAAGTTGATCTTTGCAACCGCCGCTGTGGTTATCCTAGTGGTGTTCACCATGGGAATGCGCGAGGCACTGGTGGTGGGTGTGGCGATTGTCATTACCCTGGCGATTACCCTTTTCGCCTCCTGGGCCTGGGGCTTTACCCTCAACCGGGTATCCCTGTTTGCACTGATCTTCTCCATAGGTATTTTGGTGGACGATGCCATTGTCGTGGTGGAGAACATCCACCGTCATATGGCCATGGGCAAACGCAGCCTGAGTGAACTCATTCCCGCTGCCGTGGATGAAGTGGGTGGCCCCACCATTCTGGCGACCTTTACCGTTATTGCGGCATTGCTGCCGATGGCCTTTGTCTCGGGGCTGATGGGCCCCTATATGAGCCCTATTCCCATCAACGCCAGCATGGGCATGTTGATCTCCCTGGCGGTGGCCTTTGTGGTCACTCCCTGGCTCAGTCACAAACTGCTCAGACACAAGGGTGGCGAGGGGCATAGCGACAACGCCAGCCCTGTAATGCTCAGGCTGTTTACCCGGCTTATCAAGCCATTCCTCGAGAGCCGCAAGGCCCGAGTAGGCATGGTGGCCGGCGTGTTTGTGCTGATAGGCATGGCCGTTGCCCTGCCCGTTGGCCAGTTGGTGGTGCTCAAGATGTTGCCCTTCGACAACAAGAGCGAATTCCAGGTGATGGTGGATATGCCGGAAGGCACGCCGGTGGAGCAGACGGAAAAAGTCCTCAAGGCCTTGTCCGATTATCTGGTGACTGTACCCGAAGTGCAGCATCTGCAGCTCTATGCCGGCACCCATGCCCCGATCAACTTCAACGGCCTGGTCAGGCATTACTTTGTCCGCAACAGTCAGGAGCTTGGCGATATTCAGGTCAATCTCAGTGACAAACAGCACAGGGACAGAGACAGCCACAGCATAGCCCTGGCGGTGCGCGGCCCGCTGCAGCAAATCGCCCGGGGCTTCAACGCCAATGTCAAAGTGGTGGAAGTGCCCCCCGGCCCACCTGTGTGGTCGCCGATTGTGGCCGAGGTCTATGGCCCCAGCCAAGACATTCGCCAGCAGGCGGCCAGAGAGCTGCAGTCACTGTTCCAGACTACCGAGGATGTGGTAGATATCGATATCTTCCTGCCGGCGGCACAGCAGAAATGGCAGGTGCTTATCGATCGCAGCAAGGCCAGTCTGCTGGGCGTACCCTACGCCAACATAGTGGATCTGGTGGCCACCGCTGTCGGCGGCAAGGATATCAATGTGCTGCATAAGCCGATGCAGAAACGCCCGGTGCCCATTCGCCTGGAACTGCCGGAGGCCGACAAACTGGATTTAACTTCAGTGCTTAATCTGCGCCTCGACAGCCTCCATGGCGGCACTGTGCCTGTGGCCGAGTTAGTGACAATCCGCAAGGGGCAGATAGACGCGCCCATCATTCACAAAAACATGATCCCGATGATCATGGTGATTGCCGACATGGCCGGGCCGCTCGACAGCCCACTGTACGGCATGTTTGAAATGGCGGCGGATATCGACTCAGAAGGTGGCCTTGGCTTCAACCAGCATTATTTCAGCCAACCCGATGGCCTGGATGCCATCAGCGTACTCTGGGATGGCGAATGGAAGATCACCTATGAAACCTTCCGTGATATGGGCCTGGCCTATGGGGTCGGCATGATTGCCATCTATCTCTTGGTGGTGGCCCACTTCCGTTCCTATCTGGTACCGCTGATCATTATGGCGCCTATCCCCTTGACCATTATCGGGGTCATGCCGGGACACGCCTTGCTCGGCGCCCAGTTCACCGCCACCTCCATGATAGGCATGATAGCGCTGGCGGGGATCATAGTGCGTAACTCCATACTCCTAGTGGACTTTATCAACCAGGAAACCGCTGCCGGAGTGCCATTTGAACAGGCGGTCATTCACTCAGGCGCCGTGCGGGCCAAACCTATTATGCTCACGGCCCTCGCGGCCATGATAGGCGCCATGTTTATTCTGGATGACCCGATCTTCAACGGTCTGGCCATCAGCCTTATCTTCGGGATCCTGATCTCCACCCTGCTGACATTGGTGGTGATCCCGGTACTTTACTATGCCCTGATGCGCAAGCGCATCGACTCAGTAATCAACCAGGCCCAGGCGGCCAAAGGAGCTTAAAATGTCTGTAGAACGTGCCACTATGGCCTTTGCCGGATTTATGGTGATGTTGTCATTACTGTTAACCGCCACTGTCCATCACAATTTTGTATGGCTAACTCTGTTTGTTGGCGCTAACCTATTCCAAAGTGCTTTTACCGGCTTTTGTCCTGCCAGCATGCTGATGCGTAAATTCGGTATGAAAACGGAGGCTGAACAGGCCAAGGCCCACTGATTAAGGAATGTAAGTGAAAATAGTAACCCGTACCCAACGCCAATTCCTGTGGCTAACGACTCTGATGTTTGGTCTATTGCTGAGCCTCAGCGTTCGCGCCGAGCAGATGGTTCCCGAGGTGGCGCTGACCAAGGTCGCCCAGGGCGCCATGCTGGTGGATGTCAGAACCCCGGAAGAATACGCCGAGGGACACCTGCCAGAGGCTATCAATATCCCCTTTGAGCAGATAGTCGAAGTCTTCGCCAAACAGGGCATTGCCAAGGACACCCCTGTAGTTGTCTACTGCCGTAGCGGTCGCCGCTCAGGCATTGCCAAGGAGTCGCTGGATAACGCCGGTTATCAGGCGGTATACAATGGTGGTGGCTACTATACCCTCAAGGCCAGCGCCGGTCGTTAAGCCGCGCTGACACGACCGCCGGGCCCATTAATGGGCCCGGTCTTTTACGCACAACGGTTGCACACAAACTCCCAAGCGAACTACAACTGAATAATCGCCCGCCCCATTGGTTCCGCCATGAGACTTACGGAACCGACAAATCGACTTGCGCATCGAACTTTTAAGGCTTAGTGATTAAAGCTGCTATACTATTGCCGCTTCTTATCACCACATGCCAAGGCTCATTGATGACATTTTCCAATTCCCCTCAAGCCAATAAAGATCCCCTGCACGGCCTGACACTCAAGACGATACTCACAGAGATGGTTGAGCAGTACGGCTTTGATGGCCTGGCACAAAGGATAAGGGTGCGCTGCTTTAGCCATGATCCCAGCATTAAATCGAGTCTGACCTTTTTGCGAAAGACCCAATGGGCCAGGGAAAAATTGGAGCGCCTCTACCTAACCAGCAAAGGCTTGCCCATTCCGCCTCATTTGCTGGGCAGTTCAGCGCCTGCTATCAACTCCAAGCCAGTCAAAAAAACCAGTGCCGACAAACCACAAACTAATGCCCATATCTGGGGCAAATAACCCAATTAATGAAAGCAAATACAGCACGCAAGCCGCTATATTTTATACAAATTTAATCTTAAAACGGTTAAAGTTCTGTTCTTGGGAGTCGATACTCTATTCACGACTATCAGCGCCAATAATTACTGTCACCAAGGAGTTTATCAATGAACATTGCAGGTTTAGGTCAACAGGTCACTCAGGGAACCGGTTCCCGAAGCCTGAGCGAGGTTAATGTGGCCGCCAAAGACACAGTGCAAGAAAACAGTGCCATAAGCTCAAACAGCCAAGATAAAGTGAATATTTCTTCTGCTGGGCGCCAAGCGCTGGCCGATGATCTAGGTGGCAAGCTGCACCAAAATAGTTCAGCGCAGACATCAAAGGCGCAGAAAACTGCCGAGGAAGAGACCTCGGGTATGTCAGACATTGACAAGAAGATTAAAGAGCTGCAGGACAAACTCAAGGAGTTACAACAGGAACTGCAACAACTCAATGGCGATAACTCAGAGGCTGCCGAAATAGAGCGCAAATTATTGCAAAATCAGATAGCTGCCGTCAGCGGCCAACTGGTCTCTTTGCTTAATGAGAAAGCCAAACAAGATGAAGATGCTGCCAACAAGGGTTGATGTCGTTTAGATTGGCATGCTGAACACCAAGCGCCAGATCTCCAGCCCATCACCGCTGCGATAGCTGAGCCCCAATCTGTCTATGCCAAGCACTGGCTTGGCAAGAGCCAGGGTGGCGCCCAGTTCAATACTGCCGGACACCAGAGTATCCCGATTGAGATCGCCGGCAAACTGTAGATGATCAAAGTACCAGTAGCCCAAGGCAAATATCCGAGGCTGTATCTGCAGCCCCCGCCAGGACCAGCGATAGGGCAAGCCAACATCCACCCCGGTTTGCAATACGGAAAAGCTCTGGCTAATGCTGAAAGCCCGTTCACTGTAGGCGGCAAATTTCAACCGTGTCACCCACAAAGAATCTGCCTGCCACAGTTCAAAATGACGTAAGCCACTGATGCCGGCAGCCATGATGGCGACATTACCGCCTTGGTCAAAATTACTGCCAAAACCGAGATCGCCATAGGCCTCAATGCGCCAGTTATCATCCAGGCGCCAACGCTTTTCAAAGCCTGGTGTCACAGTCAGGGTACCGACACTGGAAGGCAACTCAAACTCACCGGCATCTTCGAGGCTATAGTTGAAAAAGCCCACCGAGATAGGCAGGCGTAGCAAGAACTCCGTGTCTTCACTCTGCTCCAGCGTAAAGTCCAGCGATAAGCTGATGACAGTGGCATCCTGCTCAGACGCGCGATAAACCCCGCTACCTAGATAGCTGCCAAAGGCATAGTGGGAGTTGTCAGGCGGCCGGGCATGGCCAGGGGACTCTGCGGCAATGCTTGATGCCGCGAACAGGAGCAGCCACGGGGAAGTTATCTTCAGTAAGCGACTCAAGCCGTTACTCATTTTAGCCTTCCCCTATGGATTCATCTTTGATGACTCAGTCCTGATGGTCTTCAGTAAAATGATACTCAGACATCATATGGCCAAGTTCGGTCGACTTGGTCTTCAGGTAGGCTTCGTTATAACGGTTTTTGCCCACTTGCAGTGGCACACGTTCGATGACCTCGATGCCAAGCTCTTTCATCGCCTTCACTTTGCGAGGATTATTGGTCATCAGCCGAACCTGATGGACACCGATTTTTTCCAGCATCGGCGCAATCATATCGTACTTGCGCATATCGGCCGGAAAGCCTAGGCGCTCGTTGGCTTCCACTGTATTGGCGCCATCGTCCTGCAACTTGTAGGCACGGATCTTATTCAACAGCCCTATACCACGACCTTCTTGGCGCAAGTAGAGAATAAAGCCTTGCCCGGCTTCGGCAACATTTTGCATCGCGGTCTGTAGTTGAAAGCCGCAGTCGCAGCGCAGGCTGAACAGGGCATCTCCGGTGAGACATTCCGAATGGATCCGTCCCAGCATAGGTTTATCGGCTTGGAGCTCACCAAAAGTCAGTGCCACATGCTCTTTACCCGTTTCGGTATCTTCGAAACCATGCATGGCAAACACCCCCCAAGGGGTTGGCAATTTGGCGGTGGCGATAAATTTAATAGACATGAATTAACCTTAACGACTGCTCTCATTCCCTGAGACGGTTAACATCCTTCAAAATCAAGATAATAGTGAAGCGTGCTCAGTATTCAGGTCGGTCATTCTATGCGTTTTTTTGACCAACCGGAATACCCAAGTGAATTCATTGGTTATTATTCGCTGTCACTGCGGCAGTTAAAAAGCCTTGGGCGCAAAACCGGTCACGACGGTAATGCCCATCTCTCTACCCAAAGCTGTCATAGGGTGCACCACGACCAAGCCCTTAACAGACTTCTTGAGCTTGCCCATGTCGGCCTGTTCGGCCTTGGTGAGTTCACGACTAAATGGCAAATCACGGATACCCTGCCCTTGCTTACCAAGCTGGCGGCTCTGCTGACCCTTAACGGCAGCAATGCGCTTGTTCACAGCGGCGATTTCCCGCTGAAACTGGGCAATAATAGGACCGTCACCGCGTTGTTCTGCTGCAGCCAATTTACGGCGATACTGATCCAACTTATCGTTGAGCTGTTGCAGCTCCTGCTTCAAATTCATTTTGTTACCTTACAAAATCCTGACACTCTGAGAGTGGACGGCCTGGTTGCCGTTGCTGTGCCGGACAGCAGTATAGCAGTAACTCAAGCCGAGGTGACGGGGTTTTTTAGCAGGAAAAAGCAATTGTGTTAACCAGTTTTCACTTTTGTGCTTGTTGAGACTCTTTAAGAAGGTGTATCACCTGGTTGGCCGAGCCACGAAACCTCAACGAGGGGTCCGCTTGCTCCTGCACAAACTTGCCATCCACCAACACATCAATAAGTGGCAACAAGGCTTGTTGCGCCGGACTGAGTTCATCCAAACGATAACCGGTCCAGAGCCAGACATCTTTACCAGGACACTCTTCCTTCACTCTTAACAACAGGGCCTTGATAGCGTCAAGATTACCCGGGAACAGAGGATCGCCACCGGAGAGCGATAGCCCACGTCTTGGGATCCGACTGTCGTTGAGATCGGCAATGATCCGGTCGGCCATCGCCCCATCGAAAGGATGCCCGGAGCGGGGGTCCCAGGTTGACTGGTTATAACACCCCCGGCACTGATGTTCACAGCCGGAGACAAACAGGGTTACCCGGGTACCAGGTCCATTAACCACATCCACGGGGTAATATTGATGATAGTTCATATTTATATCCACAAGGCGCCCCGTGAGGCGCCTTTATTCAGGGAAGGAAGCAATTTTCACCCCTTCCTTAAAACCAGTTTGTCGTTATAGGTGTTTAACCCGACGCTTGACCTCTTCCTGCTTACCGTGGTTGAAAGGTCTGGCATCCGGACTACCGAGATAACCACAGACCCTGCGGGTCACAGATACTCGAGTTGGCTCATGGTTGCCACACTTGGGACAGGTAAAGCCCTTGCTGGTGCAGCTAAACTCACCGGTAAAGCCACAGTCGTAACATTCATCGATTGGAGTATTGGTGCCATAGTAAGGCACACGGTTAAAGCTGTAGTCCCAGACATTCTCAAGCGCTTCAAGGTTGTGTTGCATATTGGGGTATTCGCCATAGCAGATGAACCCCCCACTAGCGAGCTCGGGATACGGCTGTTCAAAGTCGAGCTTGTCGTAAGGATTCACCTTTTTCTCCACATCCAAGTGGAAACTATTGGTGTAATAGCCCTTGTCGGTGACCCCTTTTACCAGACCGAAGCTCTTGGCATCGAGCTTGGCAAAACGGCTGCACAGGCTCTCGCTCGGGGTGCTGTAAAGGCTGAAACCATAACCGGTTTCCTCTTTCCAACGCACAGTGGCCGCCTTGAGGTAGGCAACAATAGCCACGGCCTTTTGCCGTAAAACCTCATCATCAAACACATGAGTGTCTGTACCATAAAGCGCGTTGATTGTCTCATGCAGGCCAATGTAGCCCAGAGAAATAGAGGCACGGCCGTTTTTGAAGATTTCGGCAACATTATCATCCCCACGCAAGCGCACGCCGCAGGCCCCTTCCATATAAAGAATGGGCGCCACTCGGGCCTTGACGTTGGCCAAACGTTCGATACGGGTATCCAGCGCCTTGCGGGCCATCGCCAGCCGTTGATCCAAAATACGATAAAACTCGGCTTCATCCCCCTTGGCTTCCAGCGCGACTCTCGGCAAGTTCAGACTGACCACACCTAAGTTGTTACGGCCTTCGTGCAACAACTCGCCATTTTCCTCATAGGTGCCAAGGAAACTACGGCAGCCCATCGGAGTCTTGAACGAGCCAGTAACCTTGACCACCTGCTCATAGTTGAGAATATCCGGATACATGCGAATACTGGCACACTCGAGCGCCAACTGCTTGATATCGTAGTTGCAGTCGCCGGCCTTGTGGTTGATGCCGTCGCGAATAGCAAACACTAATTTAGGGAAAACCGCTGTCTTACGGTTCTTGCCCAGACCTTCCATACGGATCCGCAAAATAGACTCTTGGATCAGCCGTGACTCCCAACTGGTACCCAAACCAAAACCGAAGGTCACAAAAGGTGTCTGGCCATTGGCGGTATGCAGGGTATTGACCTCATACTCCAGTGACTGGAAGGCATCGTGACACTCTTTCTTGGTCTGTTCGGTAGCAAACGCCTTGGCGTCGGTAATCCCCCACTTGAGTGCCGTTTGATAATGCTTGTCGTAGCTCTTGGCCACAAAGGGCGCCAGCACTTCGTCTATGCGGTTGATTGTGGTGCCGCCATAGATATGGCTGGCGACCTGGGCGATGATCTGTGCAGTAACCGCCGTCGCCGTGGAGATGGATTTTGGTGTCTCAATCTCAGCATTGCCCATCTTGAAGCCATGAGTCAGCATGCCACCGAGATCGATCAGCATACAGTTGAACATAGGGAAGAAGGGCGAATAATCGAGATCGTGATAGTGGAGCTCACCGGCCTCATGGGCAGCCACCACATCCTTGGGCAGAATATGATGTTTGGCATAATGTTTGGCGACGATACCGGCCAAAAGATCCCTCTGGGTGGGGATCACTTTGGAGTCTTTATTGGCGTTTTCATTAAGCAGAGTCGCATTGCTCTGCTCGACCAGACCACGGATCTCTAGGTTCAGACGGCTGCTGGATTCACGGCAGATGTCTCTATCATGACGATATTCAATATAACTGCGGGCCACTTGTTTGTAAGGGCCTTCCATCAGCAAATTTTCAACTTTGTCCTGCAGTTCCTGGATATTAACCTCGGCCTTGTCAGCCACGGCCTGAGTCACCAAGGCTGCAACGGTCGCCGCATAGTCCTCATCTTCTATACCGCAGTGGCTCGAGGCTGCCAGCACCGCATCCTTTATTCTTGTCTCATCGAACTGAGTACGGCACCCGTCCCGCTTAATCACTACCGGCATTTTATTAGTCTCCATGTTGTTTATTTAACACCATATATAGTGGTGTTTTATTAACCAAGCACAATATGTGGAGATTAAGCGACAAATCCGCCATCAATACCATGATCTGGATCATGGTATTGGAGATGATGAATAAGAGTTTGGGATTAGTGCCAACGAGCACAACTTGTTGAGATTTTTCCCTTGACCCGGACCTGGACGAAAGCTAAGTCGGCGGGCCTAATTTACCTTTTTGCCAAGGCCAGATAACTGTTGATTTGCCCACTGGCTTGTTGCTGGCTACCGACTGCAGCAGCGGTACGCATCAAAGCGCTGACGCCACTCAGCCGCGATAACAGCTGTGGATCTTGCAATGCGGAGTCGGCCTTGGCCGCTAGCTTATTGCTGTTGCTCCCTGCACTCTCGGCGGTTTGATTTTCTCCCTTAAGCAGGGTATCCAACTGTGCCGCAACCTTATTGGCCGCCAAGGAGATTGATGGTGAATACATCATTCCCATATTGCCCATCAGGTTGTCCGCCCCTTTAAGCGCATTGAGTAAAGGGCTTTGGCTGGCCTGTTGTCTGAGCAGGCCAATCTGCCCCTGAATAAACTCCTTGAGGCTGGCGTTATCCTTAGTATCAACCCCCATCAAACCACTGCTTTGCAATCTGCCAAGTTGTTTTTCCGATAAAAAGCCTTCATCGGAGAGCCGTTCCAAGAGTTTAGGTAAATCGGCACTACTGAACTGACCAGAGCCGAAAAACTCCTTGGCCAGTTCCTGTACCCTAGCGGCTCTTCGTCCCTCACTGGAAAGAGAGATACTATCTTGACCTATTTTGGCCGAGTTCTGGCTTTGGTTTTTGCTGTCATTGACTGTTTCAGTATCGACAACCGAGAGACCATTGCCGCTGGTAAGACGATTATTGACGCCGTAGGCATCAACCCCGGACAATCTGGGATCCACTGATGAATGGATAGGCTGCATGTCAGTTTTCCGTCATATAGATATTCAGTTGTGCGTTTTTTAGCCTTAACTAGCTGGAAATAGTCAAAAAAACGCCTTGAAATACCCTGATGCTGATGATGTGCTGACTATGCAGGAAGTGTGCCCACACGTATCAGTTGCAGGCAATGCCTTTTACAGCCGCCCCAACGCCGCATCAATCAGATGTGAAGCCTGCTGCACCGCCTTCTCACCGGCAGCAATCGCCTCACCGGCACGGTGAAACTCCATAGTACCTATGTCCGATACCTTGGGAACAATGAAGATATCCGGTGGATCCCCCATCAAGCGCGCGCGCTTGTGGCGCTGCTCCAGAATATCCATCGACTGCGACATCACCGCCAGCATCCCAGGCTCGGCCTTGTTGCCGAGGGAAAACTTGTCGGTCAAACCGGAAATATAATCCTTACCCTTGGCCAACAGATCCATAAAGCCACTCTCTGAGGCGTGTGCCATATCCCGTCCTTGAGCCTGAGGCTCTGCACTATTGAGTGCCACAGGTACCATTTGCAACTGCTCTCGTCTGTGCCCATGCAGATCGACACCTATCACCAGATCAACTCCCATGGATCTGGCCACAGACACTGGGATAGGGTTAACCACAGCGCCATCCACCAGCCAACGATGGTTCTGACGCACAGGTGACATGATCCCCGGCATGGAGCAAGAAGCCCTGACGGCCTGGCGCAAATCGCCTCGGCTGAACCAGATCTCCTGTCCTGAATAAAGATCGGTCGATACCGCAGTAAAGGGGTATTTGAGCTCTTCGATCAAGAGATCGCCGATGCGGTCCTGAATGGCGCTGAATACCCGGTCACCACTGATGAGCCCTCCCCGGCCCCAACTGATATCCATCAATCCCAACACGTCCCAACTGGAAAAACTACGCACCCAGTCTTCCAACTCTTCGAGGCGTTCATTAGCATAAGCCGCGCCGACTAGGGCTCCTATGGATGAACCGGCGACCTTGGCCGGATGCACCCCCATGGCTGCCAGTCCCTTGAGTACACCTATGTGGGCCCATCCTTTGGCGGCGCCGCTTCCCAGCGCGATACCAATACAAGGGTTATGACTCTGCGTCATCCTCTCTCCTTTATATTTTTCTACCAGTCACGCAGCCTAAGCTTAGACAGTCAAGGCAGCATACACCCGAAGCCAGTACTGCTCCAGATTTTATCCGGCAGGACTCCGGCCACACACTTGCGACTTTTTTGAACAAAAGTCGCAAGTGTTTCGACACTCCTTTGACTAAATACATGCCCAGCGCCGTAAAAGCCGTTATAATGTGCGGTCGTTTTTATTGAGGAGTTCACCTTTGCATTTTTCCGATTTTTCGCTGGATCAGCGTCTGCTGCAAACCCTTAAACATATGGGTATCGATGAGCCTACCGAAATTCAGCGTGAAGCGATTCCCGTGGCGCTGGCCGGGAAAGACCTGATGGCCTCATCCAAGACGGGCTCGGGAAAGACCTTGGCCTTTTTGTTGCCAGCAATGCAAAGGGTGATCTCCACCAAGGCGCTCAGTAAGCGTGATCCCAGGGTACTGATACTCCTGCCGACCCGTGAGCTGGCCAACCAGGTCTACGCCCAGCTGCGTCTGTTGGTTGCCAATACCCAATATCGGGCCATCAGTGTGCTTGGCGGAGAAAACTTCAACGATCAGGCCAAGGCACTGGCGCGGGATCCACACTTTATCGTCGCCACCCCGGGACGGATTGCCGACCACCTGTCACAACGCCATCTGTATCTGGAAGGGCTGGAACTGCTTATTCTTGACGAAGCCGACCGTATGCTGGATCTGGGCTTTGCGCCGCAACTCAAGGCGATCAACGACGCCGCCAACCATAGACGGCGGCAGACCCTGATGTTCTCGGCCACTCTGGAACATGAAGAGGTCAATGATATCGCCGCCACCTTGCTCAATGACCCACAGCATGTGGCCATTGGCGCCGCCAATGCCGAGCATCAGGACATACACCAGCGTATTTTCCTCTGTGACCATCTGGATCATAAAGAGACGCTGCTGATTGAACTGCTAAGGCGCGAACAACAGCGTCAGGTGATCATCTTCACCGCCACCCGCCAGGATACCGACAGATTAGCCGAAAAGCTCAAACAAGAGGGCTACAGCGCCGTGGCGCTCAGTGGTGAACTGCGCCAAAGCGCCCGTAACCAGATAATGGATCAGTTCAGCCGCGGCCAGCAGCAAATTCTGGTGACAACCGATGTGGCCTCCCGCGGTTTGGATCTGGTGAATGTCTCCTTGGTGGTCAACTTCGACATGCCCAAGTTTGCCGAAGAATATGTCCACCGTATCGGTCGTACCGGCCGCGCCGGCGCCAAGGGCGATGCCCTGTCTCTGGTGGGTCCCAAGGACTGGTTCAACTTCAAGAAGGTGCAGAGCTTTCTCGGTCGCCGCTTCGAGTTCAGTACCCTTGAGGGGCTCGAACCCAAATTCAGTGGCCTGGCCGATCCCAAACGCCAGAGCAGCAAACCCAAGAATACCAAAGCCAGCAAACCCAAGGGCCGCAGCAAAACAGCGGCTAAACCGGGCAAGGCCAAGTCAGGCAGAGACAAGCGCTTTATTACCGGGGTGGATGTGGGCGATGCCCCAATGAGGCGTAAACCCGCTCCAGTAAATAACGGCAATGAAAGCGACTCCGAATCATAAGATTAACATTAGCCGCCGGTGCGGCATGATGAACCACAAGGAATACCATGAAAGTTTGTGCTGTTGAATTAAAAGGCGGCGAAGCCGTCATCTGTTTGCTGAGCGCCCAGGGGGACGTATTCAACGTTCCTGATTGCCGCCGTCACTCATTTACCTTGAGCAACCCTGCCAGTCAGGAAGCAATTCGGGAATTCCAATTCGCTTTCGATAAGCTGATGGAAGACTACCAGGTCGAGCACGTCGTGATTATCGAGCGCGAATACAAAGGCAAACTGGCTGGCAGCTCTGCCAGCTTCAAGTTCGAGGCAGCCATTCAATTGGGTAAGTTGCCGGTAACCCTGCTGACACCACAAAACATTAAAGAGCAGCTTAAACGCAATCCACCACAAGTGGACTTCAGCGGCCTGGAGCTGAAAAAGTTCCAGCAAAACGCCTTCGAAGCCGCTTACGCCTTTTTGCAAATGCGGATCTACAAGAAGGTCTAACCCCTTGAGCGGTTTTGATTATCTGGCCCATTACAGCGAAGAGATCAGGCAGCAAGTTCAGCAGCTCAGCCAAACGGACAGGCTGGGAGAATACCTGCGAAAACGCCATCCCGAGCTACACCAGATCCGCAGTGATAAAGCGCTTTGGGACTATACCCAAGCGCTGAAGCAAACTTATCTGCGTCAATCAAACCCGCTTGCCAAAGTGTGTTTCGACGACAAGATCAGCCTCAGCCATCAGGCGCTGGGGCTGCATACCTACGCCGCCCGTAAGCAGGGACACAAACTCAAGACCAAAAACGAAATCCGTATCTCCTCTCGCCTGAAACGGGCACCCGAAGCCTTTTTGCGAATGTTGGTGGTGCATGAGTTGGCACATTTGAAGGAGAAAGAACACAACAAGGCTTTCTACAAACTGTGCACCTATATGGAGCCTGATTACCATCAGTTGGAGTTTGAGCTCAGGATCTACCTCAGCTTGCTGGACGCCAACCAAGATCCCTACCCAATGTGAGTGTTAGAGCTGCATTCAAAACCGCTTAGCACTGAAAGTTTGGTTCTTGGACTTTCTGCAATATATCCAGTTGCTATCCAGCCGTTATTCGAAGCGTTTCCCGCCAATACCTGCCCTCAAAAGAACCCAAGCGTTATAAACTCAACCTTATATTGACTGATAATAGTTTTCATTTAAAATCAACTTTAGTTTTTGGTGTCAGCTTTTCAAACAGCCTTTTCAAAAGTTATCGTCAGGCCACTTCTGATGGCTTCTTTTAACCGGCTTTGGCTTGGCCAGTGATGAGGATACCGCCAAGGTGTGGAGTGGTTTATGCCCAAGATAAGCAAGCATGTTTCCAAGATATGTCACAAGCAGGCCAATAAGGCACTGAAAAAGACGCTACCCGCACTTGGCAAGTCCAGCCGCAAACGCCTTGGCAAAGACTTGGTTAGCGCATTAGAGCAGCAACTGCCCACTGAACTCTCCCGGCAGAAGAAGCTCAAAAAACCGCAAAAGAAACTGCTCAAGGCAGAACTACAAAACCGAGCCGGCACCTGGATTGCCGCCAATCAAGCTTCTGTCGAACTCGGACAACTTCACAGCCTAAAGCCCCAGACCGGCAGCATGAGCTTTGCGCTGCACCCCTTTAAGAAATCCCCCTGCGGCGGCTGCCCGGCACTCAAGGGCAAACTGTGCCGCTGCGCCCTTAAGTATCAGCAGCGGCTACAGCAGGCAGGTTAACCCTGCCGCAGGACTAGATAATTGCCCGACATTACTGTCAGTCGTCGCTGATCAGATCGTCAAAACGTTTGTAGCCGTGCAGGGAATCAAAGTCTTTCTCCTCCTTGGCCGCCTCACTGAGTGAGGCACTGAAGCCCACAGCCAATTCCAGATCGGAAATCGCCTGCTCTTCCGAGCCCATGCGGGTAAAGGCGCAGGCCCGCTGATAAAGCGCATTGGCGTTCTTGGGATCCACTTCCAACACCCGGTTGCAGATGCTCATCGCCCAGTGATACTCGCCCATTTCCATGGCGGCATCGGCCTTGTAGGTTAAGGCTTCGAGATCCCCCGGACGTATTTTGAGGATATCGTTGTAGATCTCGATTCGCTGCTCCGGCGTCTGCGAATGTTGAGCACGGATCCACAAGTTGTGTATCTCGTTGATCCGCTCAATTTCCTTGTTGTTTTCCGTAATGATCCGGCTCTTGCGTTTCAGCTCACGCTCCATCTCCTGAAACTTTTTCTCATACTGGGCGGCAATCGCCTCCAGTTTCTCGTTGGCCATCTCCTGGGTCTTATCGCGAATATCCTTGAGTGACTGCCAACCGACCAAGGCGATCAGTGACACCGCGGCGGCAATGAGGTAAAAGAAGTAGGTCACAGTCACATTGGCGTAGTTCATCGACTTGTCGGCCACCGCCAACTCTCGGTCGGTAATATCAACCGTGACCCGTTTTTCCAGCGACTGCATGTCTTGCCGTATCGACTTGAGCTCATCGAGCACATAGCGCTCCATCAAGGGCTTGTCGTAAATACTCTGCTCAGAATAAGGCTTGGGGGGCTCTTCGGCCGCCGTAACCGGCAACGCCAGGCTCAAGAACATCAATACCAGTGCATGCCATAACTTCATTTTTCCTCCTGTTGCACTCAGGTTTTCTCCACACCCTAACAAATAGGGAGGGATGGGTAAAATGAGCTTATAAAAAAGCCAGCGCTCAAGACGCTGGCCGGTGCACTCACAATAAACGGATTTAACCGAGATCCATCATCATCTTACGGGTACTGACCAATTGGCTGAACTCACGCATCTGCTCTTTGGAGAGTTGGCTGGCCATGGGGATATCCGCCTTCATGGCATTCACCGGCCGACCATTGACATGAAACTCATAATGCAGATGCGGCCCGGTCGAACGCCCGGTATTACCGGACAGCGCGATAACCTGGCCACGACTGACTCTCTGGCCCTTGTGCACCAAAGGTTTAGACAGATGCAGATACCGGGTACGGTATTTGTTGCCATGCTCTATCACTATATATTTACCGGCAAATCTGTGATTGGTCACCAGGGTCACTACACCATCGCCAGGCGCCACGACCTTGGTGCCTATTGGCACTGCAAAGTCGGTACCGTTATGAGGGGAAACCCGCCCTGTGACCGGGTGACGGCGATTGGGGTTGAATGATGAGCTGATCCTATAGCGTTTCTCCAGCGGGATCCGCTGAAACGCCCGCGCCAGGCTCTGACCTTTCTCATCATAGAAGTTGCCATCTGTGCTCTGAAAGGCGGTAATTTCATTGCGGCCGTTTTGAATGCGTAATCCCAGCACCTGACTGACACCGGTCGACTCCCCTTCTATGTACTGATCATTCATCAGCACAGAAAAGTGGTCACCGGCACGCAAATCCCGGGCAAAATTGAGCTTTTCCTTCAGCAGACTCTCAATTTTTTGAATTTCGGCGGCGCTCAGGCCGACCCGCTGCGCCGAGCGATAGAAAGATCCTTGGATCTCACCGCTGACAATCCGATTTTGCCAGACGCCTTCGATGTTGATCTCTTCAACCCCATAGCCGCCATCATCGAAACGTTTGAACAGCACCTGATGTGCGGCGTTAAAGTAGAGTTCCAGCTGGGTCAGGTTGCCCTGTTCATCGATCCAAAAGCGGATCCTGTTACCTGGCTGCAGAGTATCGAGTGCCAGAATATCCAAATCGGCTTCCAACACCTTGTACATGGTCTGCTGGCCAACTCCCGCCTTTTGGAACAATACGCTGAGGGTGTCACCACTTTGGATCACACGTTCAAAGTCCGGGCCGGCGACTTCAACAACCGAAGGCTCAGTGCTGACTTGAGGCAGCAGAGCTTCAATATCCAGATGCAAGGGAATACGTTGTGGGGTGACTTCGTGAGTCCCGGGCCATAATAGCGCCGCGCCCACCAATAAGCCTGAGCTGAGCAGCAGCTTCTTGTGTAAAGTGGGCAAGGCCTGCAAACGCATAGGGATCATACTCAACCAGGAAATTCTATCTGTCTGCAACTGTCGCCTCACCGAGTTCAAACTGAAAACCAATAGTTCAAGCCCCTGTTTTCAAGGGGCCAACAGCAAACTTATATCAAAAAAAGTCCCTGAGACAAGTATTATTCGCCAAAACCCTATGATTACTGGGTGAATTTAAAAACAGTCCAACAAATCGGCCCCATTTGCATCAAGCTGTAACCAGGCGAATGCTGCTGCCCAAGGCATGCTTGCTGATATCTATACGGCAGCTTATCTGCTCTTTCATCTCCGACACATGGGAAATAACCCCTATCATGCGGCCACTGGATTGCAGATCCATCAGGGTACGAACCGCCAGCTCCAGCGAGTCCTGATCCAGGCTGCCAAAACCTTCATCAATAAACAGGGTATCGAGCTTGATACCACCGGCATAAGCTTGCACCACATCAGAGAGTCCCAGCGCCAGCGACAAGGCCGCCATAAAACTCTCACCGCCGCTGAGAGTGGCCACCGGACGCACCTTGGAGCTGTAAGCATCTTCCACCTCAAGCTCCAGACCAGAGGCCTTATTGCCCTTGGCCCTGTCCTCTTTACGCAGCAAGCGGTAGCGGCCTTTGCTCATCAGCGCCAAACGGCGACTGGCCTCGAGCAGCACATCATCGAGCAAAACACTGAGCACAAAGCGCTGCAGACTCACCTTGCTATGGCTGTTGCCATTGGCCACATCACTCAGAGTGCCGATTAGGGCGTATTCCTGCTCCAGCGCCTGAGCGGCTAGCGCTTCTTTATTGAGCTGGGCTTCTGTGCCTTTAAGGCTCTGCATTCGGTTATTGAGCGTCTGCCAAGCAGACTCCGCCTCGGCGAGTTGCTGCTGCTGTTGCTGCCAGAAGCTTTCAAGCTGCCCAAGCTCAGGTAGACTTTGTCCGGCGAGCCGCTCATCCATGGCTTTGAGCAGCGCCTGCTGCTCAAAGCGCTGCGTGCGCCAGGCCTCTATCTTCTCAGCCAATGCCTGCATCTGCGCTTCATCCAGCTGCGCCTGTTCCAAGGTTTGGCGATCAGCAAATCCAGATTGCTTCAGGGCATCATCAAGCGTTTGCTGCGCTTTGATGGCAAACTGCTCGGCTCGGGCGCTGTCTTCACGGCTCGATGTCAAGGCCTGCATCAGCGCCTTATGCTGGCTGACGGCCTCGGTATACTGTTGATTGATATCTTGCTGTCGCTGTTTAAGCTGTTGCCACTCACTCTGCTTTTGCTCAAGTTGCCGCGCCATCAGTTCAAGCGCCGCCTCGGCTGCCAAAGCATGATATTCATTGGGCAGAGCAGCAAGCGCCGCGTCTTTACGGGCTCCCGCAAGACTCAACTGCTCTCTTAGCTGCTGCAACTGCTTTAATTGAGTCTCTCTGTATTTGAGTCGCTGCTCCACTTGCTGCTCGGCCTGCTGCAATTGCTTCCTGCAGTTATTGAAGCGGGTTTGAGCCGCTTCGGCCTGTTGCAACTCATTGAGCAGCTGCCTGCGCCGGGACTCAAGCCTGTCGATTTCGCTAGCGAGATCGGCTTTGACATAGGAGTCGGCATCCATAGCGGCGTCAGCCTTAACCTCTGTCGTAACACCAGTCTTAACATCAGCCGTAACATCTGTCGTAACATCCGCGGCGATAAAGGCCTGTAGCTCAGCGCTCAAGCGCTGCAGTTCGAGCTGTAACTCCTCTGTTTGCCGCTTGATATGACGATAATCGCTGCGGGCCGCCTCATGCCTTGCCGAGGCTTGCTGCTCGGCATCTCTCGCCCGATTGAGCTCGGCTTCACCCGGAATATCCTGCGCCATATCGGCCGGTGCCGGATGTTCCAAGCCGCCGCATACGGGGCAAGGCTGCCCCGGCTGCAGCTTGGCCGCCAAAATAGCCGCCTGGCCTGTATGCCAGGCCAGTTGCAACCTTTGATGTTCCGTTTCGGCGCTCTGTCTTTCGGCCTTGCATTGATGACCATGGGCCTCGGCCTGCTGCATGCTAACTTGGGCTTGCTGCCATTTTTGCTTAATGTGCCCGAGCTGCTCCGTCTTCTCCAGGCGAGTGTTCAACGCCGCCAGTGCCTGATGCAACGGCCCTTGGCGCTCGGCGCTTGAGAACAGTTCGTTCGCCTCTAACTTAAGCTGTTGTTGTTGCTGCTGCCATTGTTCCAGCTCAGTGCGACTCTGCTGCTCTGCCCGTTCAAGGCGCCCAAGCTCCACTAGGCCAAGCTCATGCTCCTCGGTCAGTTGCTTAAGCTCGTTAATAGCCGGCTGCAGTTTGTCGAGCTGTTCAAGCTCCCGTAGCAGCTTATTAGCGTGCTCATCCAACTCGGCGAGTGTTGCCTTGTCATCTGTAGCCTGTTTCAGACGCTGCTCGGCGCTCTGCAACTGCTTGGCATAGTCAGCCTCCTTGGCTTTAGCCTGCTGCCACTCCTGCTGGCGAAACTGCAACTCTTTGAGGCTTGGCAGCAGCTTTTCAGCCTTGCGGGCTTTCTCCAATGTCTGCTGGTGCAGCTCGATTTCAGCGCGCCGCTGCTCAAGCGCATCAAGCTGGGTTTGTAGCAGCTTGCGGCGCTCAAACTCGGCGGTTAACGCCTTGGCGTTATCGAGCGTCTTGGCACTCTGGGCCAAGGCTTCGCTGGCTTTTTGTTTGTTACCTATCGCCTCGGCCAAAACGGGGGACAGCGCGGCAATTTCTGCAGTCAACTGCTCGAGACTCTCGACACCGGCAGTTTCCAAAATCCCGGCGCGGCGTGATTGCAAGTCTCTGGCCTTTGCCTTGATTTCCAGCGCCTGCTGTTTGAGGCGCTCTTCAATGCGGCGATAGATATGGGTTTGAAACAGCTGGCTGAAGATCTTTTCCCGCTCTTTGGAGTCTGCCAGCAAAAGCTCGCGGAACTTGCCCTGGGGCAGCACCATCACCTGGCGAAACTGATCCACATCCAGGCCGGTCAACTCTTCGATGCAGGCGTTGGCATCCGTGACCTTACTGGCCACCAGCAACTCTTCAGTGCCATCGGGCATCAGCCGCTTGAGTTCCGCCTCGCTCTTTTGCAGGGTAAAACCCTCGCCCCGGCTTTTGGCTCTTTGCTGCTCGGGGCAACGACGAATGCTGTAGCGTTTTTGCCCCAATTCAAAACTGAAATACACTTCGGTAAGCAAGCCGTCATCGGCATTGTCGCAGCGCATCTGGCTGCCTTCCCGCTCGTTACCTGTGGTTTTGCCGTACAGGGCAAAACAGATGGCATCCAGAATCGTGGTCTTGCCCGCCCCTGTGGGGCCATTGATCAGAAACAGCGGCTTGTCGCCCAGCTCGGTAAAGTCGATGCGCTGACAATCGGCGAAGGGGCCGAAGGCGCGCATTTCCAAAATCAGCGGTCTCATTGTTCCTGCTCCCTGTGCAACTCTTCAATCAAACGGCTCATGGTCTGCTGCTGCGCCTCTGTCATGGCTTCACCCTGCACCTGACTGAAAAAATCGCTGAACATGTCGAGCTCACCTTTTTTGATTCTGTCGCGGCCAATCTCCTGCCCCTGCTGCCGGGACATCAGGCCCGTGCGCTCCAGATGCAACACATTGGGATAGACGCCGCGCAGTTTGCCCATGGGATCCAGCAGCGCCTGGGTATCGAGCAGACGCACCATCAGGTAATCTTCCCGCCCCGGATCTTTTTCGCCCTGTTGCAACAGTTCATCGAGCAGGCCTTCAATCACCCTCACATCCCGCCTGGGTTTTAGCGGTAGCAGAGTGATTTTTGGGGTATTAGCTGCGCTCAGCTCCACCAGAGTCACGGATTTTTTCTGTTTGTGTTCACTGAAGGAATATTTCAGCGGCGAGCCCGAATAACGCACGTGCTCGGCGCCCTTGTATTGCGGGCCATGCAGATGCCCGAGCGCTGCGTAGTCAAAGCCGCAAAAGAGTGCAGGGTCGATTTTATCGGCGCCGCCGATACTCAAGGGCCGCTCGGATTCAGACTCATTGCCGCCATCGAGGAAACAGTGGGCCACCACTACCTTGGGCAGGCCTTGGCTGTCGTGCGCCTGAACCTGCTCCAGCAAGCAGGCCATCGCCTGCTGATGACTGCCGGCATCTACCTCCAGCACATGCCTTACCTGCGCCGGCTCGGCATAGGGAATGGGATAGAAACAGGCATCGCCGTCACGGCCTTTGAGGATAAGCGGCTTAACCTGCGCTTGCAGAGGGCCGCTAATATAAAGGCCGCTGGCGGCCATTTGCCGCGCCGCAAACCCTAGCCGCTCCTGACCGTCGTGATTGCCGGCTATCATAAGCACAGGAATGTGATGCTCATTGAGCAGGGTATTGAGGAACTTATCCAGCAGGGCAACCGCGCTGGCAGGCGGGATCGAGCGGTCATATATGTCACCGGCGACCACCAGGGCATCAACCTGATGCTCAGCGGCAAGCGCCACTATCTGCTCAAGCATATAAGCTTGTTCATCCAGCAGCGACTCGTTGTGCAGTTGCCGACCGATATGCCAGTCCGAGGTATGGATAAATTTCATTGGGCGCTAAGATTGCAGGCGAATACGTGAGCCTTATGGTATGCAAAATCAATGCAATAGTATATGCGCCTGCCGAGGTTCAGCGGCCGAGTGCTTACCACTCAGCCGTCTGTCTTATTTGGGCTTAAAAACTCCACTGATATTGATCGGCCAGCAGCTTGAGGCTCATGACCAGCGACATGACCACCACCAGCGGCTTGATGATCTTGCTGCCCTTGGTGATCACCAGACGTGAGCCCAGAGTCGCCCCGGCTGCCTGCCCTGCCAGCATCACCAATCCCAGCAGCCAAACCACCTTGCCGCCAAGGGCAAAAAAGATGAGCGAAGCAATATTGGTGGAAAAATTCAGTACCTTGGCATGAGCCGTCGCCTTGGCCAGACCGAACCCCGCCAAGGACACAAACGCCAGGGCAAAGAAGCTGCCGGTGCCCGGGCCGAAAAAGCCGTCATACAGGCCCACCCCGAGTGCGGCGGTAAAGGCAAATACCCCCGGGGTCAGAACCCTGGCGCGGTCATCTTCAGTAATTTTCTTGGAAAACAGGAAGTAACAACCAATAGCCAAAATAAGAAACGGCAGCATCAACTCCAGCACGCTGGCATCTATCAATTGAACCAGAATCGTACCGACTGAGGCGCCGACAAAGGCGCAGCCAATTGCCAGTTTCATCTCACCCAAATTCACCATTCCCTTACGCACAAAGTAGAGGCTGGCGAAGAAACTGCCACCACAGGCCTGTAGCTTGTTGGTGCCGAGTGCCGCCGCCGGAGGCAGTCCGGCCCACATAAGCGCCGGAATAGTCAACAGGCCACCGCCACCGGCGATAGAGTCAATAAAGCCCGCCACCAAGGCGACAAAAAACAGAACCGTAGCCAATTGCAGAGTGAGTTCAAATGCCATTTTTTATGTTGTCGAATACAGAGTTGAAGGATCGCTATTAGACGCAGTTTGCCCGCAAAAGGCAAAGGAGTTATTCTCGCCTATGCGTGAGATTTTCTCACATAAAAAACAGCGGAGAAAACATGCTTCAGGAATTACCTCCTCTCAATGCCCTGCGTTCATTCGAGGCAGCGGCAAGGCTGCAAAGCATCACCCTCGCGGCGCAGGAGTTGTATGTGACCCACGGTGCCATCAGCAAACAGGTGCGCCTACTCGAGAATTTTCTGGGGTTCAGTCTGTTTGTGCGTCAACACAGGCAACTGGCGCTCACAGATGAGGGGCGGCAATACCTGCCACAGGTGCAGGCGGCTCTGCAGACTCTAGCCAATGCCACCGCCGAGCTGAAACGTCAAAGTCTCAAGGCGCAGACCCTGGCCATCAATGTATTACCCAGCCTGACCATCAACTGGTTGATCCCGAGAATGGAGGAATTTAAGTCACGCTTTCCGCAATTGTATGTGGATCTCACCATAGGCGACTTCGCCGTCGACTTTGCCAGCGGCCGCTACGACATCGCCATTCGCTCCGCCACCAGTGAACCTCAGGGAGTAAATGTGATCAAACTGATGGATGAAGAGCTGTGTCTGGTGTGCTCGCCGCTACTGGCTCCCAAGCTAAAGCAACTGGAAGATATCAACCAGGTAACGCTGCTAAAGCACACCACCCGCCCTGAGCTTTGGCCTTACTGGGCCAAGCAACTGGGGATAAAACTTACCACAGAGCAGAAGTTTGGCGTCGAACATTTCTATATGCTGAGTCAAGCCGCCGCCAGCGGCATGGGAGCGGCGCTGATCCCGCGTTTCTTTATCGAAGATCAGCTCAAGGCCGGCACTCTGGTGATCCCCTTTGAAGCACCCTTTGTCAGCCCCTACAGCTATTATCTGTTGACCCCCAAGTCCAGCGGCCTGCCACGTAAGTCGGCATTATTTATCGATTGGTTGCTGTCTGAGTTTGCGCCTTATCGTAAATGAGGCTAAAAGCAGAACAAGCCAATAAAAAGCCACCCAAATTCGGGTGGCCTAGGGGGAATGGTTCTTGCTAAGGACTAGGCCATTTGCCGTGAGCCGCGCCTTGCATCCGAGTCTGTAAGTCGACGCAGACCACTGACGGGACTCGTTCGCACCTTCCTTAGCGATAACTCACTATCTTCAGTGGTGGCAGTGGTCGTCGCACTCATGCTCATCATCGGCAAACTCGTCATCGCCGTCCTGATGCTGCATCACACCCCAGCCATCTGTCATACCATCAAACTCGGCGGCAAAGCTGTTCAGTTCGGTTTCGCGCGCCACCAATGCCTGATACTCGGGCACCATATTGATGCAGACAATCAGCTCCCACTTTTCTATCTCTTCGTTGAACTGCAGCTCAACTTCGCCTGCCTGCTCGGATTGGCTCAAATCTTCCAATGCCGATTCAGCGTCGCGCTGATCATCAAACACCAGGAAAAAGTCCACATCCAAAGGCTTGCTCAGGTCGATACCCGACTCCTGCATTGCCTGCAGCATCTTGCCGTTGTCATCATCTGGAAATTGCATTTTGTTCCCCTTGCGCTTATTGCGCCGCCACTATTTTAACCGTTTCGCCATTGAAGTTGACCAGATCGCCTGGCAGCAATTTCTTGCGCTTGCGGGTTTCAACCTCGTTATTGACCAGCACCAGCCCTTCGGCAATCACATGCTTGGCCTCGGCGCCGGCACTGGTCATGCCTTCTGCCTTCAGCACCTTATAAAGCTCAATATACTCATCGCCGCTATTGAGGGTGAATTCGCTCATTTTCTGTGTCACTGTGACCTTGCCTTGCTGGAATTGACTCGATTTGGGGCGGATTATAGCAGCAAGCATCCGCTTGGGGGAGAGAAGTCAACGACGCTCATCACTGAGCAGGCCATAAGCTCTGTCATCCACCCAAAGACCGCCGATACGGAAGTTGTGCCGCAATATTCCCTCAAGCTCGAAGCCGCACTTCTCCATGACCTTGGCCGAAGCCAGATTATCATTGGCGCAGTGACCGATGAACTTATGAATATTGAAGCTCAAACAGCCCCAATCTATGACCCCGCGCAGCGACTCCGTGGCATAACCCTTCCCCTGCATATCCGGATGCAACAGGTAACCCACCTCGGCCTGCGCCAGTTCGAGATCGACGCAGTAAAAGCCGGTCAAGCCGACAAAATAGCCACTGCCCAGTTCTTCAATCACCAGCGTCAGCCAGTCGCCGGACTCGTAACGCCAAGGCTGGCTTCGCTGCTCAAACTTGGCTTTGAGCAGTGGTTCGGGTTCGGGATCTCTAACAAAGCGGCCCACCTCAGGATCGCAATGCAGTGCCAGAAACGCCGGCCAATCTTGCTCCTTCAGAGTCCTGAGCCTGAGTCTATCGGTATAGATTTCTATCACTTGCTTAAACTCTTACAGCTTAACCGCGACTGGTAACTTCAAGCAGGTGAAAACCAAAAGCCGTTTTGACCGGCCCCTGTACTTCATTGAGCGGCGCGCTGAACACCACTTCATCAAACTCACGCACCATCATACCCGGGCCAAATGAGCCCAGCTCGCCGCCTTGAGCTCCAGAAGGACAAGCAGAATGTTTACGAGCCAGCTCGGCAAAATCGGCGCCATCGATAATCTGTTGTTTCAAGCTGGCGCATTCCTCTTCGGTTTTTACCAGTAGATGTCTTGCTGTTGCCTGTACCATAATTTGCTCCTCAGTAATCTTGGCCAAGTGGCCTTTTTTCGGTCGGTCACCGAACAAACCCGGCCAGTATAATATCATTCTGTGTCAGAAGTTAACTGACACAACAATAATGGTAAGCCGTGAGTCGAAGATAAAAAACGCCGTCAGATGACGGCGTTTTGAGCTTGCTTATCAAAGACTCGACTTAAATTCAGTCTCAGGCTGATGCTTTTTGCTTCAGCTGCTTTTCTATCCAGAGATCTATCTTGGCTTCCATCACCGCCATGGGTAAGGAACCTGTGGTAAGGATTTGATCGTGGAAGGCCTTGAGGTCGAAATTATCCCCCAGGGCTTTCTCGGCCCGGGCTCTGAGCTCCAGGATCTTCAGCTGACCGACTTTATAAGACAGTGCCTGACCAGGAATTGCCATATAGCGCTCCACCTCGGCGATGATGTCGCTTTCCGCCAGTGGAGAGTTGTCTTTCATATACTGAATCGCCTGTTCACGGCTCCAGCCCTTGGCATGCAGGCCAGTATCCACCACCAGGCGCATCGCCCGCAGCATTTCATCCGAGAGCTTGCCGAAATACTGGTACGGATCTTCAAACAAACCCATCTCTATTCCAAGATATTCAGCATAGAGGGCCCAGCCCTCTTCAAAGGCGGTGTAACCGCTGAAACGTTGGAACTCAGGCACGCCCTGCAGCTCTTGCTTGATGGCTATTTGGAAGTGGTGACCCGGCGCAGCTTCATGCAATGACAAAGTAGTCATGCCCCACTTGGGCTGAGCTTTCAGGTTATAGGTATTGATGTAAAACACCCCTGGACGACTGCCATCGACGGCCGGTGCTTCATAGGAGGCTCCGGCGGCCGATTTTTCACGGAAGCTTTCAACCGGCTTCACCACATAGTCGGCCTTGGGCATCACATTGAAGTAACCTGGCAGTACGGCATTGATCTTGTCCTTGAGCACCATATAGCCGTCAATTAAGCCCTGCCTGTCACTGAAGAAGTACTCTGGCTCGGATGACAGTGAAGCAAAGAAGGCCTTGAGATCACCTTCAAAACCCACTTGCTGGCGCACCTTGTCCATTTCATCGAGGATCCGCGCCACTTCCTTGAGGCCGATTTGGTGAATATCGTCCACCGCCATAGTGGTTGTGGTATGAGCATTGGCCAGATGTTGATACCAGACTTTACCGTTAGGCAGCGCCCACCAACCGTCAGTGGCCCGCGAGGCCGGCAGATAGGTTTGCTCAAAATATTGCTTGAGAGAAGCGATAGCCGGCAGCAATTCTTGACTGATCATCTGCTGATATTCTTGCTCAATCAAGGCGCGTTCGGCGGCGTTGAAACTCTCAGGCATCTTGGTCACCGGGGCGTAGAAGATACTGTCTTGAGGCTTGTCCACCAACTGTGCCTGCAACTGAGGGATAAGCCGCTCGACCAATACCCGTGGCAGCACAACCTTGCTGGCAATGCCCTCATCCATACGTTGTTTCGCCAGTTCAGTCCAATTGACAAAACCTTTCACCCTCTGCTGCCAGTTGGCGTAATCCTGCGGGGTATTGAAAGGCTGGGCACTCTCACCGCTGCCAAGCTGCACCATGGTAATCACTGTGCTGTAGAACTGGCTTATTGGCATAAAACGGCTGGGGAAGGTTTCATCCACCAACGCCATATCCCTGTCATAGACAAACATGTCGTAACTGAGTTGCAACTGTTCGGGCAAGGCTTGTCTGTCTATGGTCTTAGCCTGGGCGGCGTAGCGGCTGTTGAGTTCATGACGCTGTTTGAGGTAGGCCTCGGATAGGTCGCCACCGAAAGTATCGTTATAGTCATTGATCCCAACAAAGGTGGCATAGATGGGCTCAAGCTTGAGGTAGTCCTTGAAGAACTGATCCACCATGGCGAGATAAGCCTGCTCTGCCGTTTGTACCATTACCGCAGCGGGCTGTTGCTCCGCCTGAGGCTGAGTCACCAAACTGCTCTCCTCTTTGGAGCAACCGCTCAACGCCAAAATAATAGAGCACAGCAAAAACCCTTTTTTCATTGTCGTCATTCTCCTGTCACAACTCAGTAGATGGATTGGTTAACTATACTTGTAACATTCATTAGCTCGGAGCCAACCCATGATTTATTCCTTCAGTAACTCGGGTTTCAGGGATCCGGAAACCGGGGTCTATAACCGGACCTATTTTATGGAAGTCTTCCACCGCGAATGGTATCGCCATCTGCGGGATCACCAGAGTCTGGCGCTATTGTATCTTTGCCCTCACATACATGAAACAGTTAACCAACCTCACCTGCTGGAATTCTTTGCCAAACAGATACAAGAAGCCTTGCTGCGCAATACCGACCTATTGGGACGCATGAACCACCATCTGTTCGCCCTCGGCCTGTTCAACGTCGATAAGATGGGGACAGAGAAAGTGATTGAACGGATTAACGAAAAAATAAAGGCCTTCAGCGAAGAGTACAGTAAGTTTCATCACTTGCAGCTGGATTATCGCCTTGCGGCCTGCATCTGCTTACCCAATAAAGAGTTGAAACCCGAGACCTTGTTTATTGATGTCGAAGCCTTGAGTCATCAGCTAGAAGAGCAGGACAGCACGCTTTCACGTGTCAAGGAAGTACACTGACTCGCTGACAATAAAAAAGCCCCTTACGGGGCTTTTCACTGGCATAACATTAGAGTGAAACGTTGTGGATCCGCGCTTTCTCTTTTATGTATGACAAGTAGCTAGTGGCGCTGCGAGCCGTCTTGGAATCTTTGGAAGCCAATTCGGCACGGCGGTAAGCCGACTTATAGTCTTTCAGGTTCAAGTAGGCCAGTGCCAGCTCAAACTGAGCTTCACCTGGGTTTTCCAGTCCGGCATCCAGCGCTTGCTTGAATACTGGAATCGCTTCCTTGAACTGCTGATCCAAGGCCAGCAGACGGCCTTGTTTCAGGTACAGCTTGCCATCGTTACCGGCAGCAGCTGCTTGACCATAATAGGCCGCGGCCTTCTTCAGCTCCTTGGCGTTGTGGAAGAAACCGGCCAACATGGACAGGTTTTTCTCACTTTTTTCGATAAGCCCTTGTTTCATATGCTTCTCGAAAATCACAGCGCCGCGATAAGCCGAACCTTTGGACGCCAACAGTTGCGACAGACGAGTGATGTTATCAGCGGTTTCCAGGAAACCGTTCTGATAGGCCAGATCGTATGTCACTGTAGCCTTGTCAAAGTTCTCGGTCAGCAGATAGAGCTGAGCCAACTGAACCCAAAGACGCTTATCGTCCTGAAACAGGGGGACCATAGTTTCCAGAACACCAACCGCTTTCTTGTACTGCTTGAGGTTGAAGTAAGCCTGGAACTTAAGCTGGTAAAGATTCTTGTCGGGCGTTTCGGCCAGTGACAAACCTTTGTCCGCGGTTTTCAGCACGTTCTGATAGTCTTTCAGCTCTGTATAGGCGATACCGATACGACGGTAGACCACAGGATCTTGTTTACAGGAGAAGTCCATCCACTTGTTATAGTAAGTGATAGCTTCTTTAAACTTCTTCTCCTGCAGCAGCAGATCCGCATACAACTTCAGCGTTGCACTGTGATCGGTTCCACCGAGTATATCGGCTTCTACTGCCTGCTTCAGGTACTTGATGGAGGTACCCATCTGACCTTTTTCAGCGTAGAAGTTACCGAGCATACGGGCGATATAGGCCTTGTCGAAGTCATTACGGGCGTTGGCTTCCAGCAATACTGCGATTGCTTCGTCCAGATTACCGTCCTGATAGGCTTCAAAGGATCTCTGTACCTTTTTGGCAGCAGTTTGACCCACAGCCTTGGCCTGACGCTGGTCGATAGGACACTTCTCAGCGGCCTGGGCGATTGGCGCCATCAGCACTGCACTACCCGACAAAGTCAACAGCATGGCTGCAGCAAGCTTATTCACTTTTTGCATCTTATCTGTCTCCTTGGTTCAGGGTGAAGTCCAGCTGAACTGTCATACCGGGTTGCTTCATCGGCTTACCGTCAACAATCTTCGGCTTGTACTTCCACTTCTTCAGTGCACGAACCGCTTCACGATCAAAGATCCTTCTCGGTTCAGCCTGGATAACTTCAACATCATCAACACCACCGAGTTCGTTGATAGTAAAGCGAAGTTGTACCCAACCTTCTTTACCATCACGCGCCGCAGCAATGGGATACTGAGGTTCAATCCGCACGATAGGTGTTGCATCACCATCGCGGGTCATCATGTTGCCCAGCTTAAAGCCTGTACTTGGACCGCCTGCTTCTACTCCACCCATATTGAATGACATATTGGTATCAATATCAGAAGAGCTATCCGGTGGCGTTTCCGCTGGCTTCGGTGGCTGCTCTGGTGGTGGGGGTGGCTTAGGTGTCACCCTTGGTTTCTTCTGTGCCTTCGAATCCTGCTTGTCCATTGTGATCTCGATAACTGGCGTTTCGGTTGAGGTGTCGCCACGTTGAGCGCCACCTCCGACCAGGAATGCCATAAACCAGAACAGACCAAAAGTCACAGCAGCACCAATAATGATAGATACTAGTGCTCTTAACATATCAGTCGTTCCCCGCAGATACCGAGACCTTATCAATACCAGCAGCCTTCACCTGATCCAGTACTTTAACAACCAAGCCGTGTTGGGCTTCTTTGTCTGCCTGGATCAGAACGGCGGCTTCTGGTGCCTCTGCCAACATACGTTCTACGTTAGCGGTTACTCGTTCAATATCAACCTGACGGTTTTCCATCATAATTACGCCGGTTTTACTGACGCCGATAAAGATGTTCGCCGAAGGTTTTGAAGTCGCTGTGGACGCCTTGGGTTTGTTGTAGTCCAAACCGGATGGCTTCACAAACGAGGTGGTCACAATGAAGAAGATCAGCATGATGAACACGATGTCGAGCATCGGGGTCATATCGATCTGTGCTTCCTCTTCTACACTGGAATGCTTCTTACGTGCCATGTTCAATCTCTCTCTAGTGGTGTGGCAGGCTGTCTTTCAGCTTTTCCAAGCTGATTTTCATCTTGGCGTCCAAACGAGTGCTAAAGAACACCCCGGACAATGCCGCGACCATACCAGCCATAGTTGGCATAGTGGCCATAGAAATACCAGCTGCCATCAGACGAGCATTACTCGTCCCCTGAACTGCCATAACATCGAACACTGAAATCATACCTGTCACTGTACCCAGCAGACCTATCATAGGACAGATGGCTACCAGTGTTTTGATGATCAGCATACGTGCATTCATATCTTGCTTCGCTTGGGATACCCAAGCTTCACGGATACGGTGTGCATACCAGGAAGTGGTTTCCTCCCTGGCATTCCATGCGGTAATGATCTCTTTATGATTCTTAGGTGATACCCAGTTCAGATACCAGAATCTTTCAAGCATCAATACCCACATGAGAAACAGCACCGCCGCAACAAGCCAGAGGACGTCGCCTCCGGAGGCCATGAAGCCCCTGACGGAATCCCAAATGTCCATCAGGTATAGCATCATTAGTCAGCCCTCTTCTCTGCGTGTTCAGCAATAATACCGGCACTTTGCTCTTCAAGGATTTGAACAATAGACTTACTGCGAGCCACAACAATAGCATGACACAACATCAGTGGCAGAGCCGCAATCAGACCCTGTACTGTAGTTACCAGTGCCATAGAGATACCACCGGCCATCAGTTTTGGATCGCCAGTACCGAACAGCTGGATGCTCTGGAAGGTTGCAATCATACCGGTTACGGTACCCAGCAGACCCATCATAGGAGCGATAGCCGCCAATACTTTGATGATGGAGATACGTGTTTCCAGTGCTGGTGTTTCTTTCAGGATAGCTTCATCCAGTTTCAACTCCAGAGTCTCAACGTCAACATCTTTGTTCTCTTGGTACACTTTCAGTACACGGCCCAGAGCGTTGTTACCTGGGTTGGCAACATTCTTGGCCTGAGACTTAACGCGGGCACCGATAACGGTCAGAGTCACCAGACGCTCCAGCGAGATCAGCAGACCCAGAGCCAGCAAGGCGATGATGATGTAACCAATGGTACCACCGGCCTCAATACGGTCTTGGAAGCTGGCCTTCTGAGTGAAGATGTTCAGCAGAGTACCGCGGGCAGGGTCAATATACAGCTTGGCTGTACCCGAAGTGGCTTTTTCAAAGTCAGCGATAGGCTTAACTTGGTAACCTTCAGGCTGTTGAGACAGCTCCTGGATCAGACCCAGCTCGTGGTTCAGCACCACATACTTGTTATCAGCCAACAGGTTAAAGGCACCAACACGATAGATGGTGGTGTTTTTCACGTTACCATCGATGTCGGTTACAGAGCCTTCAAACTTAACCACTTTGCCAGACTCGGCCATCTCGAACAGTTGCTCTTCCCAGAAGCGCTCCAGTTCTTCAATCTTAGGCAGTTGCTTACGGGCACCCAGATCCTGAACAAACTTGTCACGTCCTGGATACTGAGCACTGACGTTGGAGTTGATCAGCTTACCGGCGAAATCGCCTGCTTCACCTTTAACCACACCAAACATTTCACCCAAGTCACCCTGAGCGGTTTTCAAGTCTTCTTCGAGTTGAGCAATCTTACGCTCGTTGTCTAGGAAGGCCTGGTTCAGATCTTTACCACGCTGAGTTTCAGCAGCCAGCGCATCTTTTTCACGCTTCAGCAACGCGGCCTTGTCGCCACGCTCGGCTTGGAACTCTTGCTCACGCTTGGCGTTGATTTTACCTTGAGCGGCACGCTCAACTTTGACTTGCTGCAGTAGTTGGTCAATCGTCTTAGGCGCCTCAGCGGCACTGGCCATACCGGCAGACAGTGAGAAACTGGCAGCAACGACGGCGGTAGTGATTAGCTTTTTCATTATTGTGCAGCCTCCGCAGCTGGAATTGGTAGTGCAAACAGATCCAGAGCCCCTTGTTTACGGGCGATACGAATACCCTTGGTGATGTCACGCAGGTAGCTGTCATCCAGCTTATCCCAGCCCTTGGTTTCAGGGTTGTACATCCAGGCAGTCTTCTGGTCCAGGCTCTGAGCGTACAGAGCTACACGGCCCAAGCGGAAGAAATCAACCAGCACTTCTTTACCGTCAAGATTCAGCTTACCGGTTTCAACGTCAACAAAGCTGCCGTATTCACGCTCGATGCTGTACGCATCCAAGATCAGACGGAACTTTTCAGCCAGAGTCACTTCGGCAGTGTTAAGCAGGTCTTTAAGGTTTTTGACGCGTTGTGCACGGTCTTCAGACTTGAATGGCAGATCCAGAGCCACGAACTGCTCCAGGGCATCAACCATTTTAAACATCAAAGGAACAACACCCTGACGCAGTTTGTCTACGCCATTGATATCGTCCTGAATGGATTTCATTGTGGCTTCCTGATCAGCGACCAATCCAGCCAAATAATCATTGTAGGCTTTGAGAGATTCCCGCTCGTCAGCAACGGCGGAATATTCGAAAAGCATATCTTGAGCCTGATCAAAATACTTATCGATCTTCTTTTGTGACGCAACGGCTTCTGACTGTAGGCGACCCGCGGCTTGTTGCGCGTCGGTAAGAGGATCTGCAACGACTAAGTTGCTGCTGGCGAGTGCCAGCGCGCCAACAAGCGCAGAAGCGATTTTTGTTCTATTGCTTACCTTGGACATAGTTCCCAACCAATTTGAAGTGATTAAAAAGGTTTAACTTTTCAGCAACAGTGCCTCGAATATCCCTATTTCAACGGCGACTAAAGCTATCAAGTATGTCTTTCTCTTGTGATTGTTAGTTTTTTATCTTCCCTTTCCTATACCCCTGGAGGCATAGACCCGCTGGCATCATTTCACAAAATGTTGACCTGTGTCAACATTTGAAATGAGATGAAAACGCCGGAAATCGGGGTTAACTGTGCGATTATTCACCAATAGCCACTTTTTACATTTTATATACAAATGTCAATGATTTGCTTAGCCGATAAACGCCATTACGCCCTATTGAAATTTCTGATTAATACCATGATTTTTATATGAATTAAAAAAAACAAAAGCAGCATTCTCTCTTGCACAAGCCTAAATGGAGTAATGCGTAAGTTAGAGACCAATAACATTTAATCCAACTGTTTCGATATCAAACCACTGAGGCAGTATAAAAAACAATCAAACCCCAAACCACGTCGATACCAGGTCAACACTAGGATTGAGAACGAATTGTTACGTAATAGTATTAAGGCGACTCATCAGGATCGAATAAACAAAAACCCCGGGGATCATCCCGGGGCTTTCATTTAATGAAGCTGACTTAATTCATCATAAGATGAAGCTTGTCATTAGAACTTCATGCTGGCACGAACGAAGAAGTAGCGACCCAACATATCATAGGTATAAGGGTCGGTATTCGAGTCGTTGTTACCTGTATAGTATGGAGGCTCTTTGTCGAACAGGTTGTTGACACCACCGGATACACGAATGCGGTCGGTGATATCATATGAACCTGACAGGTCATGATAGACTACGCTGTCTACTGAAGGCGCGTAGCAGCTACCATCATTCTTCTTACAAGCAAATGAGTCCATACCATCGATGTAGCGAGCTTCATAAGTGACACTCCAATCGTCACCGGCGGCAGTAATGTTCAGATTGCTCTTGAACTTGGCATAAGCACCTACGCCCCCAGTGATATAACCGCGATAGTCAACGGCATTACCATCCGGGTCAAACTCCTCATACTCACTCAGGATAGAGCTGTCCCAACCGGCTTTCCAGTCCAAACCAAATGCATCGAATACATAGGCCAGATTGATGTCGTAACCCGAAGTATTAGTAGCACCTATGTTCTGCAGACCATTATCGAACTTGATACGACCACTATTGTCGATTTCGATGTTGGAAGACTGACACAGTGCTGTGCCTGTGTTGATCTTGTTACCACCGGCATCCAAACACTGGTTGGCAACATAGTTATTGTCAACTGAAGTAATAGTGTTGGAGATCTCGATATCATAGTAATCGACAGTCAGAGACAGACCTTCGATAAAGCTTGGTGAATACACCAGGCCCAGAGTAGTGATATCGGCTTCTTCAGGAGTCAGCATTTCGTTACCACCAACAGTCACTTCAGCCTGATCCTGATCGGTGGCTGGGTGAACGATCTGCTCGAACGATGGTGACTTACCGCCGTACAACTCGTAAACAGTTGGTGCACGGAAGGCTGTAGACATACCACCGCGGATCATCAGGTCATCATATACACGCCAAGTCAGACCCAGTTTCCAAGTAGTATCATCACCGAAAGTGCTGTAGTCGAAGTAACGCATGGCGGCACTCAGATCCACTTGCTGCGCCAAAGGCAGCTCACTCAGCAGTGGGATTGCCAACTCTGCGTAGAATTCATTAACGCTGAAATCACCAGCAGTAGGCTCAACGCGAGGATCGTTTGCCAACCCCTGTGAAGTCAGAGAATCCGGAGTATAGTGAGCCGCTTCTTTACGATGCTCATAACCTGCTGCAAAGCCCATCATACCGGCAGGCAATTCAAACAGATCGCCGGACAGAGTCGCTGCAATCACATCCAATTCACTACCCCCGCTGTTCACTTCGGTATAGATGTATGGCTTGATGCTCTCACCTTCCCATGAAGATTGCAGGAAAGGATCGAAAGTGCCTTCGAGTACTGCGGCGTTGATGGAGCCTAAGTTGTGCAAGTTAGCCAAAGTATCGGTCGAGTCATTCTTACCTTTGTTGTAAGAAGCATCCCAGGTCCAGCCGTTTTCAAACTCACCTTCCAATCCAACAACGATACGAATGGTGTCTACCACCTAGTCAAAGTCACGGGTACCAGATTCAACCATACGACGACCATAAGCCAGCGCTTCACCTGGCTGCACCCAAGGCAGCAGGTCATCAGTCATCCAACCACCGGCTGACTTAGGATTGTAAACCCAAGCAGAGTTGTTCCAGATTGGCTGAGGCGCCATCTGCTGGTTGGACCAACGCTTGGAGTACATGGCTTCGGTAAAGAAACGAATCGATTCGGTCAGTTCATAAGTACCGGCCATGGACAGGTTCAAACGTTCCATTGGCGTCGACAGATAGCTGTCCTTGGCGTAGTTGTATCTATCAGCATCACTGAACTCATGATAGGTGCCACCCAGGCCACTCAGGTCCGCTTCAGACATACCATCGAAGTACTGGAACTTAGGCTTGCCTTCACCGTTATCGACATACTCACCATAGTAGCCCTTGTCACCTATGGCATAAGCACCTTCAGGACCTGTACCTACGATACCAAAGTTGTTGTCACCCCAAATGTGACCGCCTTGAGAGTAGCTACTACCGCCACAGTACAGGCTACGATTTCCTTTAGGACCTTTCTCTGCAATCGGACAGTTGGAGAAATCACGATCTGCCTGGCTGGCATCACCACGTTTGGTGTACTGAGCGTTAACGACGATATTACCTTTATCAAAGGTGTTACCCAGAGTCATGTCGATGCTGGACTCGTCGGCGTCGCCTTCACCTGAAAGACCAGTTTGAACGTTAATCTCAAAACCGTCGAAATCTCTTTTCAGAATGATGTTAACCACACCGGCTATCGCATCGGTACCATAAATAGCAGAAGCACCATCTTTCAGTACTTCGACACGCTGGATCATAGATACCGGAATGGTGTTAAGGTCAACAGAAGAAGCCGCACCGGTACCGGATGCAATCATACGACGACCATTCACCAGAACCAGAGTACGGTTGTCACCCAGACCACGCAGGTTGATACGCGAGTTACCACCTGAGCCGTTGTTGATACCGGCGTTGGTCATGGCACCACCGGCAGAGGTCATTTTTTGCAGAACGTCGTCAATATTCACTGCGCCTGACGCTATGATAGATGAAGCATCGATCACGCTAACAGGGCTTGCTGTTTCCATGTCGGTACGTTTGATACGTGAACCCGTTACCTCGATACGTTCTACATTATCAGCGCCCTCTTCAGCCGCCAAAACGGTTGGGACACTGAAAGCCGTTGCCGCAACACCACCAACCAATGCCAAACGCACTGCGTTGGTTACCGAATTATTCTTATACATACTTATCTCCCTTTCGACATCTTGTGTCTTGGTAACGGATCCGGATGCTTTGTCCGGATCCTTTAGTTGTTTGCAGGTGCACATGAGCCAACCAGCAACAATTTCACGCAAATAAAATCACATAACAAACATTTTATCAACATTTGAGATGTGAATATTGCATATATTGTTAACAGCAAAAGAGAGAAAGCATTATTTCATCTAAAGCCAATATAATCGCTATTGCAGTAATATAGGGCTTTTGAACCGGAGTCAGGCGCAATAACAGCTTGAAGTAAAGAGAATTTATCAAAATGTTTGTTTTAAGCCGAGATGTAACAGATGTATTACATACCTCTTTTTAGAAAGGGATGTTTACACTTATCTTTTTTCAATAAAAAAAGCGCCTTTCGGCGCTTTTTTGAACAACTCATTAAAATCAAAGGGTATAGCGAATACCGATAGCGATACCATCGTCTTCAGACAATTCCATCTCAGCCTCTTTGGCTCCCTCGAAATCGGAAAAGTCTTTACGGCCTTCAACATACAACACTGTATTGGCATCCCATATATAGTGAACACCCATTACCACAAACTGACGTTTAAACACGTCACCATCGTAAGCCTGCTCGTAGGCATCGCCGGCATTCAGCAAGTTGTAAGAGACAAAAGTACGGATATCATTATCAAAGCGGTAAGAAACCAGAGTTTCAACACCATAAGATTCAGGGATCAAACGCCCCAGGTTATCTGTATCGTGGAACTCGTTCTTGTTGACGTTGGCAGCGGCATACAACCCTTGATTATCCCAACCACCCCAAGTGATACCTGCACCATAGATATAGTCAGACTCAGAGAAAGTACTGCCATCTGCGCGGGTCGCTTCAAACTCACCATAGTTATAGCCGGCCATCAGGCTAAGATCTTTGCTGACCGCATAGGTCAAGGCAATGCCATAAGTATTGTTGAATTCAACCTTGGTGGCGGTTGTGGCAGTCGCAGCAGTGCCGGCAACTGGCGCATGATCCCTTGGCGGGAACGGGTTGGTACCTGAACTTTCGTCCATATCGAAGCCATCGTGCTTCAGCTGAGTTTGGATAGCAAAGCTGAAATCGCCAAAACTATTACGATACTGAACCGTCTTGTCGCCACGGCCGGTACCATTGATGGCGCCATCGTCCTTGTTATAGGTGTAAACGCCGGCAGCGTTACCATCCCACACGAAGCCATAGTTGGTGTTGTACACCACATCATACCAGGCGCCCCATTGCTTACCTATGGTCAAGGTGCCATATTTGTCGTGGGACAGTCCCGCATAACCAAGACGATTGTAGAAGAAATCATCCTGGACTGATTCAAACTTGCTGCTATAGACAATATCACTGTTACCGAATGGGTTGACACCCCATTCAAGCATCACAAACGCATTCCAACCATGGGTCAACTCACGTTCAAAGCCAAAATTAATCCTGGAAGCACCATTGACGACTTCCGTTTCCCCCTGAGTATTGATCACTCGGGCATCAACGAAACCGCCGATAGAGACTGCATTTTTTTGATCTTTATAGATTTCTATGGCTTGCGCCGATGGAATGGTCAAGAGTCCTGCCAGGACCGATGCGATGAGAGTCTTGTTCATTTGCTGTAACCTTACGTGTTTTCAGTCTACCTACCCCATTCCGTTGTTTTATTTCCATCCAAGGTGGCGAAGATTAGCAAAAGGTTAGCAAAGCGGTAAAGACAAAAATCACATTTTCTATTAGTTTTACCTTAAAAAAAACTACAAGAACCGACAAAACCCAGCAATAAAACTATTTATTAACTTTATTAACCTTTTGAAACAAGTTCAACGTCAGATTAGACTCATTTGTCCGGTACAGATTTGACTGAAACTTTCTTTCATTATGAAAAGTACCGGATCGGCTATCGGTTTGATTTGCCTTTCGATGTAGTAATCATAATCAATGGCTGAACGTCTGAGGGAAACCGCTTCGGGGCCATTGATTGTGATCAGGTAGTCAATCCGGGTGCCCAAACGGCCATAACGAGGGTCGCCGGTCTGCTCCAACAGTTGTCTGGCGGCCTTGACATGGGGTGACGCCTTTGCCTGATAAGCATCCAACTTACGCCTTAGCCGCTTGGAGAAAATAAGCTCGTTGTCATAATCGCCGCGTTTGAGCGCTTCTATTTCTGTAGCCAGAAAGCCCGCTACATCCAAGCCATTAAACATACGCCGGTACAGCTCGTATTGAACCCGCCTGGCCAGAGGACTCCAATCACTGCGAACCTGCTCCATGCCTTTGAAGATAATATCCAACTGACCTTGGCTATTGCGGCTGGCACCAACATAGCGCTTTTTGGAGCCTTCTTCTGAATCCCTGAGAGTAGGCATCAGAAACTGTTCATAATGGCGCTCAAACTCGAGTTCCAGATGACTCTGCAACTGAAAATCATCCGCCAAATGCTGTTGCCACTGGGCGGTAATCCTAGCGGCCAACGCCCTGCCGAAGGCTTGCGGATCCGCGATGTCATGCTGCTGTCCTAGCCAAACAAATGTCGAATCTGTGTCGCCATAGATAACACTCATGCCTTCATCCTCAATCCAACGTTTGGTCTGCTGCATTATCTCATGACCGCGCATGGTAATTGAGCTTGCCAAGCGGGCATCGTGGAATACACACCCCCGAGAGCCCAGTACCCCATAAAGCGAATTCATGATGATCTTGATTGCCTGAGACAAGGGCGCATTGGCTTGAGCCTTGGCGCTTTCCCGCTCTTGGGCCAACTTAGCGATAAGCGTTGGCAAGATAGGTTGTTTGCGGCTGAATCTAGCACCGAGAAAGCCGGGTACCGTCTCGGCTTCGGGTTCACCCATGCCCTGCACCAGCCCCATGGGATCGATCAAAAAAGTGCGAATAATCGAAGGGTATAGACTCTTGAAGTCCAGCACCAGAATGTCCCGGTAAAGGCCCGGAATGGAGTCCATCACATAGCCGCCGGGACTCTCCAGGCCATCACTGGCCGGTGCTGCCGGCGCCACAAATCCGGCCCGGTGCAAGTGTGGCAGGTAGAGGTGATTGAACGCCGCCACCGAAGCCCCTACCCGGCCAAACTCCAACCCGGTCAACTGCGCCCGGGCCAAAGCAAAATTCAATAGATCGGTTTTATCGAAAATATCCAGTACCAGACGGCAATCGGTCAGATTGTAGTGGGCCAATGCCAATTTATCCTCTTGAAAGAGCTGGCTTATCTCCTGACCGCGATCTTCAACTTGATCTATCGCCTTGCCCTCACTCAAGAGTGCGCGGGAGACGAACTCGAGCGAATAGCGCTCAAACTGATAGAAGGCGGCCTTGAGCCAGTCTATACCGTCCAGCACCACTCTCCCGGGCAAGGAGAGGGTTTCCGGTCGATACTTGCCTTCCACCAACCAGGACATGGGCACGCCTCCGCGCCCAAGCCGTGCTTCAATACCATGATGGGCATATCGTCGGCTCAGCAGTGCCAGGTCAAAATTGACAACCGACCAACCTATGATGATGTCCGGATCCCAGAGACTGAACCAGTCAACCAAAGCCTGCAACAGGGCTGCTTCATCCCTGACCCAGTGGATATAGTCGGGCCCGTCCTGGGCTTGACCTATCATGTACACACGCTGAAACAGCGCTCCATCGCGGTCACGACCGTAGAGTCCGGCGGAATAGAGCTCGCCCTGCATGCTACATTCAAGATCGAGGGAAATAACAGCCAGACCGACATTGTTCAGCGAGGCTTTCCTGGCGCGACTGGCAACAAACCGTGTCAGTGCGCCGCTTTCCTCGCTGAAATAACCATAAAACTCGGCATCGAGCGCAATAAAGCGCTCAATCAAGAAACGCTGCTGGGGTTTAAGATCGGCTTCATACAAGGGCATTCCCTGATCCTGGGCCTGCTTTTGCAGTAACCGCATCTGTTGCCGACTGCGACTGTAAAGCGCTGCAACCTTCTCTTTGGCGAAGTTTCTCAGCGCCAGCGGCTGGGCCCTCACCTGGCTTAAACCCTGGCATAAAGCCGCCGCATCCTGCTCTTTGGCAAAGCAAACTTGTTCCTGCCCCGGCACCTCAACCAACACAGGCCCCTGCTCGGTGGCCAGATAGTATTGCAGGCATAACCCCTCGTCTCTCTGAGCCAGATGACGGGTAAGAATACGGCCTTTCAGGGTTTGCGACATGTTTTGGGGCATGAGTCGGGACAATCGTGTTTTAGAGGTTTATTAGCATAAGAAATTACTGGTATTATATACAGGATAATTTTCCAGAACCGAGTCTCATGCTAGCAGCCCATGTAAAGACCCAGATCCGCGAGATCTACAAGGACATTGCCTCCGCACTGCCCAACTTCCGTTCCCGCCGGGAGCAGAATTATATGGTGGCGGAGATCTCCAAGACACTTGCCGGTGAATACGACAAGCAGCGGCGCATCATGGTAATTGAAGCGGGCACAGGTATAGGTAAATCCCTGGCCTATATTCTGGGAACCATCCCCCTGGCGCTGGCTAGCAAGAAAAAAGTCTGTATCGCCACCGCCACTGTGGCGCTGCAGGAGCAGTTGCTGCATAAAGATCTGCCGTTTTTTCTGCAACACTCCAAACTCAACTTCCGTTACGGTCTGGTCAAAGGGCGCCAGCGTTACGTGTGCCTGGCCAAGCTTGAGATGTTGGTCGGTGACGGCAACGGCAGCCAGATGGCCATGTGGCAAACCAAGCCGGATACCTCACAGGTTGAGCAGTTGCAGGCTTTGCTCAAAGACTATCAGGATGGCCGCTGGAATGGTGAACTCGATACCCTCAAGACACCGCTGCCAGACCACCTGTGGCAACAGATAGCCTGTGACAAACACAGCTGTCATCGCCAACTGGCCAGTCACAGCCACTGCCCCTTCCACAAGGCCCGCGAAGATATTGATACCTGGGATGTGCTTATTGCCAACCATAGTTTGTTACTGGCCGACCTTGAACTGGGTGGCGGTGTGATTCTGCCGGATCCGGAAGAAGTCTATTACGTTATCGATGAAGCCCATCACCTGCCGAATGTAGCCAGGGATTTCTCCAGCGCCCAGGCCACGCTCAGGGGCGCCTGTGATTGGCTGGAGAAAGTCAGCAAGACCACGGCCAAACTGCAAAACCAAATAAAGAGCAACAATATTATTGCCCCGGCGCAGGCGATGCTGGATCGCATCGAAGAATTAACCGGCCTGCTGAATCAGGTTGCCCACTACTGTGATACCCAACCCAAACTCTTTGCCAACCCGGAAAACCGCCTGCGGTTCGAACATGGCAAGCTGCCGGACGCCCTGTTGATTCAGGCAGAAAACCTGGCCACGGCCTCCAACGATGCCCTCAAGCAATTCAATAAGATGCAGGCTATTCTCAGCGAAAGCGTCAAGGATGGTGAATTACCAAGGCATCAGGCCGAAGCCCTCTTGAGCGAAACCGGCTTTATGATGCAGCGCCTGGAAAACCTGCAAAAGCTCTGGAAGATGATGGCCAAGGAGGACAGCCCCAAAGGTGCCCCCACCGCCCGCTGGATTGAAGCCCTCAGCGGCAAGCAGCAGGACTACCTTTTCAGTGCATCGCCAATCGAAGTAGGCTATATGCTGGAACATATGTTGTGGGAAAAAGCCGCCGGTGTCGTGCTATGTAGCGCCACCCTCAGAGCGCTGAACCGCTTTGAGCATTTTGCCTATCAGGTTGGCCTGTCACTCAATGATGGCAGTCGCTACCTGGCGCTGCAGTCCCCTTTCGATTTTGAGAACAACGCCACTCTCTACCTGCCGAAAATGCGCACCGAGCCAACCGAAGACGCCTACACAGAAGAACTCGCCAGCCAGATAAAGCAGTTGGTAGAGGGGGAAATGGCCACTCTGGTGCTGTTTGCCTCCTACTGGCAGATGGAAAAGGTAGCCGATCTACTGCGCAACAAATTGGTATCCGAACCGCTGATCCAGGGCAGTGCCCCACGCCAGCACTTGCTTGAGCAACATAAGCAGAAATGTGACAAAGGTGAGCCCAGCATTATCTTTGGTACCGGCAGTTTTTCCGAGGGTCTCGACCTTCCCGGCGATTACCTGACTAACCTGATAGTAACCAAGCTGCCGTTTGCCGTGCCCACCTCGCCGGTAGAGCAGGCCCATGCAGAATATGTCAAAATGAAAGGCGGTAACCCGTTTTTACAATTGACTATTCCGGATGCGTCACGGAAACTCATCCAGAGTTGCGGCCGCCTGTTGCGAAAAGAGCAGGACTATGGCCGAATAACCATATTGGACAGGCGTTTGGTAACCAAAAGATACGGGTCGTCGCTGCTTGATGCCCTGCCGCCTTACCGCCGCGTTATCGAATGATGCGCTCAATCAGGATGTAAAGTGGATATTCTGCTCGAACCCAGCAGCTGGGCCATATTGGCCGCAGTCGGCCTGCTGGCCGGATTTATTGATGCCGTAGTCGGTGGTGGCGGTCTACTGTCCATTCCCACCTTGCTGACAGTGGGCATGCCGCCTCATCTGGCGCTGGGGACCAATAAACTGGCTGCCTGCTTCGGCTCCTCCATGGCGGCATTTACCTATTACCGCAAGCAGTTGCTGACCCCCAAGTTCTGGCCGTTCGCCTTTATTGCTACTGCCATAGGCGCCGTTATCGGCAGTATTGCCGTTTATCTCATCGACACCCGTTGGCTGGAAAAAATTCTGCCACTGCTTATTATCGCCATCGCGTTCTATTCGCTGTTTTCACCCGGAGCCATGGGCTGCAGCCAATGTAAACCCGTCACCGAAACGCCGGCCAAGCATAAACAGATACTTCAGGGGCTGGGGCTTGGCGCCTACGATGGCTTTGCTGGCCCGGGCATTGGCGCCTTTTGGGCCGTCAGCTCGACCGCGCTGTACCGCCTGCCCTTCCTGCACAGCAGTGCCTTGGCAAGGGCAATGACTTTTGTCAGCAATATCACGGCATTGATGATTTTCCTGCTGCTAGGTAAAGTGCACCTTTTGGTAGGTGTGGTGATGGGCTTGTGTATGATGCTGGGTTCTTATATCGGCGCCCACTCGGCTATCCGCTTTGGAATGCCGTTTATCAGGCCACTCTTTATTGCTATCGTGGTGCTTATCGCCGCCAATCTAGCCTGGAGTGCCTGGTTTTGAACACCAACCAACTGGTACAACGTCTGCGGGAACAGCTCAGGCAGTTGGAGCAGGAAGTGCTGCAGCATGATGCCTCTTTGCCAGCAGCGCAGCGCAAACTGCTGCAGGATACTGAACGCTTCAACAGCGAGTTGTTTATTCAGCATGGTGCCCAACTCTATCCCTGTGTGGAACAGCTGCACAAGAGCATAGATCAGCTGGAAAAACAGTTACGCCATCAGTTGGCCCAACACACTATAGCCTTAAGCTGCGAACGCATTCAGGACAGGTTTGTCGCCCTGAAACGGGCCTTGGGTACCACAGGTCTCAACGCCAGGATCCAGAAGCTGCAGCAGGCCAGTAAACGGCAAAGCTACCAACAACGTCAGGGCCGCCGGCATCAGGAAAGTGGTTTTGGCTGGATAGCCGCGGGTGTTATGCAAAACAGCCATCAATTGTACGAAGAGCTGAACAAACATCTGAACTGGGCCAAAAAAATAGAACAAAAGATTGAACAATTGCAATCAAAGCTTGAAAACTGTCATAGTACTGACAAAATCCCCGTCCAGAATGACATCCTTTTGATGCATCGCCGCCTCGGTAAGTGCAGGCAGGCGATCAGCTATATTGAAGATCGCATTCAGGCATTTGAACGTCCGCATCAGAGTTACAATCGTTAAGGAGCAACAATGAAACTACGCTTGACCGCCTCGGCCCTACTGGCCCTGCTCAGCACTTCCTCGGTATTTGCGGCCAATCTGACCATCCCTATGTCTTTTGAGTATCTGGCACTGGATGGCAAGGAAATTGAAACCAGCAACTTCAACCACAAATCTGAGCTGGCACTGTCCGAAGGTGTCCACAAGATAGCCATTCGTTACCACGATATGATCGATGACGATTTTTCCGATAGTCAGAGCTTCGTGAAGTCTTCTCCTTTCATCCTGACTCTTAAGGCAGAAGGCGACAACGAGTATATCCTCAAGCCTGCCGATGGTGACCACGTCAAGAAGCCCAAAGAGTTCGCCAAAACCCCTCAGGTCGTCATTACCCGCGCCGACAAGGGCCAGGTCAACTACCAGGTGGAACTGACTCAACTGAAAGAAACCTCTTTCCTGTCGCAACTGTTCAATGGCAATAATGCACCTGATGTTGAAACCGCTGCTGCTGCCGTAACTTCAGGTAACATGGCCGCCAGCCAACCAGTGGCCCCTGTAACTCAGCCATCGCCAGTCAGCGCCATGACAATGCCAGCGGCTTCCAAGGCCAGTGGCCAAAATGGCGACAGTGCCGCCCACGCTCAGCAAATGCTGCAGTACTGGTGGTTACAGGCCGATGAAGCGACTCGCAAAGAGTTCATGAGCTGGGCCATCAAACAGCTCTGATAAATGATCCCTTTGGTATATCACGCCAGCTATTCCAGGCTGGCGTTACCATCCCGGCACAGATTTCCCATCAGCAAATATCAGCGTCTGTTTGAGTATCTGTGCCAAACTCCATTTTCCGGGCAACTCAGCCTCTGTTCTCCAAAGCCTGTAAACCAAACTGCCCTCGCTTCTGTGCATTGCCCTCAATATGTTGCCGGATTTATTCACAATCGACTGGATCCCAAGGCGATGCGCCGCATAGGTTTTCCCTGGAGCGAACATCTACTGACGCGGACACTGCACTCAGTCGCGGGTACCGAGCTTGCGGCGCGAAAAGCGCTCGAGCACGGCATAGCGCTGCATATCAGCGGTGGTTACCATCACGCTCACCAGGACTTTGGCAGCGGTTACTGTGTTTTCAACGATCTAGTCTACAGTGCCATACGCATGATAAACCAAGGACTGGCAGACAAGGTTCTGATTATCGACTGCGATGTCCATCAAGGCGACGGTACAGCCAGCATGACAGTCGGCGATGCGAACATTATCAGCTGCTCAATACACTGCCGGCAAAACTTCCCCGCCCGTAAAGCAGACTCTCACTATGATATCGAGCTTGAAAAAGGCGCTGGTGATGACGAGTACCTTACAACGCTGGAGCAGATACTGCCTTTGCTGATCTTGACTCATAGACCGGATCTCATTCTTTATGACGCCGGAGTCGATGTACATGCTGAAGATGAACTCGGCTTGCTGCGGCTCAGCCTTGAGGGCATATCCCGGCGGGATATGAGCGTATTGCGTCATGCCAGAGACGCTGCAATACCAATAGCCTGTGTCACGGGAGGCGGATACTGCAAAGACCCTCTACAATTAACACTCAGACACAGTCAGTTATTTCATGCCGCTGCTATGCTATATCGCTAGAGGCTACAAACCAAATGCTATAAACCAAGCGTAATGCAGCAAAACTTTGGGGAGCGTCACCTATGCAGTTAGAGATCCGCAACTACTACGAAGTGATGTTAATGGAAATCCTCGCCGAAGAGGGATTAATGGACGAGCTGCCGGGCGACTATGTGGCCGATCTGGCTTGTATCACGCTTAATCAACTACCAGTGCGCTACATTCACCATCTGGTAGACACCTATTTCTACGGTGACTATCAAGAGCAAGATAGAATGCGCAACGAAATCTACCAGGCATTAGAGAAATCGCGGGCGTTTTTGAAATCCAAACTACCCCCGAAACTGGAAACCGATCAGCAAGCGCAGGGGTAACACAGGCCAGTTATCACAAATATGGATAACTCTGGGTTTGAGCCTCACCAGCGGAAATAAAGTCGCCGCTCTGCGACTATTCTTTTACTTCTTGGCTGTCTTGTTTTGGCCGTTAATGAGTTGATAGCCAAGCCATCGCAGTCCATGTAGCTAGCTGTTTATACCAAACATAAGTGTTAATGGTAGCCACTGGCATTTCTTCGCTATATAGGGTCGCGCTTCTGGCGCATCAAATATCGTGTCAGGAGTAACAGAGATAGGGGTGGAAATCGGCTTTAGCTAGACTCAAAGTGGACCACCTTGTGTACCACCAAGGTTTATCTCAAGCTAACCATTTGAAAAGGTTTGGAATTGGAGGTTCCCCCAGAGCCACACCCCGGCACATGAGTCACTTGCTACGGTTGCTCCCTTCCGGGCCTGGCCGGGTTCACAAGTTATCATTGCGGGGAGGACGCGAGGTAAGCATCCATTCACACGCTTGAAGACACCTAAGTGGATTAATCTGTTGAATGACCCACAATTTGTATCACTCATTTAATCCTATGGCAAGATATGACAGGTTCCTAATCTATTTCATTAGCTGGGCTTCTTTATGTGTGATAGCATGGTTTAGGTGACTGTTTTTTATACTGCAATGTGGTCTAATTTTATTAAGAAGTGGATATGTCTATTTCAGAGGAAGCGTTACAGCCAAAGTGCCCAATCTGTGGTGCTCAACCAGTTCATACTGATGAACATCAAAAGTTTATGATTTGTAAAGATTGCGGTCATAAAGAGAATTTTGATGACTTTATGGAAGAGTTTAAGTCTAAGGTTTTGAATGAAGTAGAGAACTCTTTAACCAAGTCTCTCGAGAAAGCATTTAAGGGTAGCAAGAACATTAAGTTTACTAAAAGGTAAAGTAATGGAATTGACAGTTAGTATGGTGAATTTTATAAGTGTTATAGCTGCGGTGTTAGCAGCGCTTTTTGCTGGCGGCTCTTTATGGCATAGCGTTAGAACGCATAACAAGCAAGAAGATCTAATTAGGGAACTAGGCTACCTACAGCGAGAACTAACGGCATTAGACTTAAGAAATGCTAAAGAGCGTGAGTTAACCAAAGAAAAGGCTGCGTTTACCGCTAGGTTTGTTGGTTTCGGGAGCAATGGTAGTAAGCACTTAGTTATTACTAATGTTGGTTCGACTCAAGCTAGGGATGTTAGGATTGACTTTGATGAGAGAACTCATTTTGTTCTGCCGTCAGAGGTTGATGAGCTATTCCCGTGTGAACTAGATAGTTCAGAATCTGTTAAGTTGCTGGCAACAACCTCGCTTGGCAATAAAGCGACAAGGGAATCATTTACTTTGTCGTGGGTAGATGGTTTGGGTCGTGACAGTAAAAAATTTAATGTCCAGTATCGCTAATTAATTAGGCTTGTATCCTGACTACTAGTCACCTTAAAAATACCAAAAATTTCTGAGGCCTTTCTAGATATGGCCTTTGCCCCAATTCCCCCCCGTACCCCCTATCGATTTATTTTCTGCCCTTCGTTTCCCCAAGACACTCTCAGACCAACCACAGACACCATCCATAGGCTCAACAAACCATCGTTTTATGACACTGGGAATTGTGGGTCTCATCTGGTATCAACAAAATAGCACTTGACATTGTTGAACCCCAAGATCATTCTTGATACCGATTATGACACCACCGAGAGTTAACCCATGAGAACCTTTGCTTACTGTCGTGTTTCCACTGTCGAGCAGAATGCCGAGACTCAAGCCCACCAGCTCAAGGAGCGCATCCCAGAGCTACTGGATAGTCGTATCATTAGCGAGTCTATCTCTGGAGGCGTAGCAGCCATGGCTCGGCCAGCCTTCAAGAACCTAATAGACCACAAGTTGGAAGCTGGAGACCGCCTAGTGGTCTTGAAGCTGGATAGATTGGGTCGGGATGCCATAGACGTGCTCCAGACCATACAGCATCTGACCTCAAGGGGGATTAGCGTACAGTCTCTAGACTTGCCTGTGTCCGACCTCAGCACGCCTGAAGGTAAGCTGATGCTGTCCCTGATGACTGCCTTTGCCGAGTTCGAGAAGTCCCGCATTGTAGAGCGTACTCAGGAAGGACTCGCAAGGGCCAAGGCTGAAGGCAAGAAGCTTGGCCGCCCTGTAGCCAAGGGAACTACTGAGGCGGTGAAGAAAGCAAGAGAGCAAGGGCTGTCGCAATCCAAGGCAAGCGAGGTCTTGGGGTTGTCTCTGGCGACAGTCAAGAGGCACTGGAATAAGAGCCTGTAAACGCTCTGAATGATCTGCTATAGCCTCCAGAGCCTTGGATAGGCCATAGGTATTACTGGAGGCTAATCGAGGCTCTGGGGCGTTCTGAGGATCTTTTGCATTCCTTGTCTCTGCCTCCCTGTTTTGGTGTTGTCACTGAGACCGCCTACGGTCATCAAGACCACCAGCAGGAGACCATCTGCCAATTGTCCCTCCATATACGACAGAGAAGCCAAGGTCACTTTGGGTTCTCCTTCGCTTCCTTTGGGCCACACAGTTTCCTCTGCTGTTTTCAGTGGCCCTCCAAGGGACTTCAGGACTGCCATAGGTAATCCTCAACCCTCCGAAGTGTTGCTGTCTACGTGTATCGGTCTCCCTTACCTTAAGACTCCTCAGACCTAAGGATCCTCAAGACCAAGGTTCTCCTCAGCCAGTATAACCAATCAGGATAATATCCCTCCCAAGACATAGCCTCAGACCTAAGGACACCTTAAGACCTAAGGATACCTCAAGACTACCTAAAGACGGGGGCGGGCTAAATACCACACTTTAAGGTTTGTGTCTACACAATTTTGCGATGAATCTGAGTATTATTTGTCCACCTAAGCAGGCAGCCTCAAGATTCCATTGCTGGTCGGGAGTGTCAGGCGTCAGTCCTGAGGGTCTCCAAGTCAAGCCAGAGATCGTCTGAGTGGATGCCAGACTATGCATCCCTCTCAGTGATGGCCTTGGAGGTACAGTTCAGTGGCCCGTTGTTCATGGACAGACACTACGGTCTGGGCAATCTCTTGGGCTTTCTCAATGTCCCCGTTAGTCAGGGCGGTAAAGGCATCCACGACCACCATGTAGAACTCAACATCGCACCACATGGCATAGGCATAGAGGGCTTCCTTAGTTGCCCATGTAGCGAAGCCTCTATCGGCCCCAAAGTTTTGCACCTGCAGTTTTGCAGGAGCACTTGTTTCCAGCGCAGTGCGAATACGATGCCTCCATTGGCTTGGGAGCTTAGTCTTTGGCAGCTTGAAGGCGCGGTGAATGTCATTAAGGTCGTACATACCGTCTTCATTTGGGTAGACGGTCGCGGTGATGCTGGCGCCTCCCTGCGCCTCTGGGCCATCCTTAGGCTGCTTTAAGGTAAGTACAGCAGTCGTCAGAGAAGATTACCGGGAGGCCCTCAGATAGTGCCTGCTTGGCTTCTTCTCGAGTGACCTCTTTCCAGTCCATGGCGGCTGGGTCTTTCTGTTTGACGTTGTGGGCCTCAGAGGTAAGCAAAGCTGGTAGCAGCTCGACCTCAGCAGCTAGTGGATGGGATTCATTAAAGATGTAGACCATAGTCATTGATTACCTCCTGTGTGTGTCTGTGGTGTTCATCTGGGCGGCAAACATACCACCGCAAGATCTCACCTGAGACAATCAAGTCGTATACGCATGGATTTTTCGTGACGGTCATCACGGGTATTCCGATCAACCGATCATCCCTTGATCGACAGTAAACCTTAGCAGCCCCGGGGTCATGTTGGGCAATTGGCGTTGCTTGGTCTCCAGCTCCAGCCAGCGGTCGATTACAGCAGCTCTGCGAACTACGTCATAGCCACATACCAGAATCTCGCACTCGCGGCGTGGCAGAAGATACTCGGTACGCTGTTGGTTATTGGCGTCAAAATAGCCCGATTCAAAACTGATTTGGGCTACACCCAGTTGTGTCAGCATGTTGCGAATATCGCGGCACACGTTGTCATGGCGCTTGCCTGTCAGTTCGGCAATCTCGCGGCTTGACATAGTTGGTACGTTGTTGGTTGTCTAGACCCGTGGACGGTCATCAGCCCCCCCTCATTTCCCGTTTATTCCCTTCTCCCATGATGTAGGCACCGTCCTTACGGATTGCAGGCAGCACTGTGCCACAGACCCAGTCTTGGAAGGCTTGGGCAGATGGGAGAGTGGAACACATTACCAGTCGGTAGACATCTGACTCTGGGATGAGGGTTATGGTGGCTTGGGTAGCAGAGGTGAACAGAGTACGTTCCATTTCGGAGCTTACTTCTCGCTTCTTCAAGGTCATCTTATCCTGACAGTGGGCATTATAGGCTCGTTGCGGGCTTCGGAAGCCCAGAGTCTCAGCGACATCTTTAGCCACGAAGTATGGCTGTCCGTCTTTGAAGTCTGGGACGACACGGATAGTTGTTACTTCCCTATTTTTTACTCAGGATGAGCTCAGCTTTGAGTCTACAGCCCTCACTCCCAATCCAGAGCCTCAACCACTCTGAGCAGGTTGTTTACCTTGTACTCCTTCCCGTAGCGGTCGAAGGTAATTGAACCATGGGAATGCCCCAATAACCCGGCGACCAAATCAGAGCTAAACTCCTTGCGTTTCAACTGGGTTGCCACCGCATGGCGTATACCGTGCAAGGTCTCTCGCTCTCCCCAGTCCAGTTTCCTTTTGAAGTTGTGGAACCACTTAGAAACAGCATGGGAGTAACCCCGAGCCTCCTGTTTAGGCAACTCAGGGAACAGGCGCTGATGACCTAGGCTTCGCTGTCTCTCAACAAAGTGCAGGAAGCCCAGAGCTATCAGCTTAGGGTGAATGGGGATGGCCCTCTCGCTGCTTGGGGTCTTAATTGATTGGTCTGGGTGACTGGCTCGGATAAGGATGCACGGATGACCATCAATTACCGTGAAATCATCCAGATACAACTGAGCCAACTCCCCGACTCTGGCCCCAGTGTACGCCGCAAGCCGAGGCACCCAGTACCTGTAGGCATACCTTTTGGCGTTGCCTATGGGCAGTGCTTGGAATAACTGCTTGATTTGGAATGGAGTCAGCGCCTCCCGCTCTTTAGACACCTTCACCTTTGCCGACACACGAATGCTCATTCCGGCCATGGGATTGGGTGTCCCATAGTGAGCTGAGGCCCACTGCAACAAGGCAGTGACCCGAGTCAGGTACTTGTTGATTGTCGCGACAGACAGGTCAGTCTTGGCACTGTAGTGCTGCTTATACCTCTGAGCCTGCTCCTTGGTGAACTGGTCAATCCTAAGGTCGCCCAGCAAGGCAATCATGTCTCTGAATGTCTTGCGGTTGACGCTCTCAGTATGTTTCGACCATGCACCACCCAAAACCTTTTCCCGGCTGTATTCATCCGCTATCTGACTCAACTTAGGTAACTGGGGGGATACGGGGGGAATCTCAGGAGGGACTGGAGCCGATACCACAGCACGGCCTTGAGAAGACTCCAAGCTGGCTGATGGGGATTGTATCGCCGATGCTTTGCCTTTAGCCAAGGCATGCAGAGCCTTAAGCACATCCCAAGACCTCAGGACAGCCTCGCGCTTGTCTTTAGTGGCAAGTGTCTTGCGGAGTTCACGTTTCCCTATGGCATCTCTACGATCTTCAGGAACGACTACACGGGCATACCAGACACCATGTCGGGATCGATACAGATAAGGAGCTGGATTAGAGGCTTTAGCTAGACTCAAAGTGGACCACCTTGTGGACCCCTTAGGTACTTTCAGAGCTAACCATTTGAAAAGGTTTGGAATTGGAGGTTCCCCCAGAGCCACACCCCGGCACATGAGTCACTTGCTACGGTTGCTCCCTTCCGGGCCTGGCCGGGTTCACAAGTTATCATTGCGGGGGGACCCTGGGGTCACCACAGATTTGCAGCCTTACTGCAACGCCGGGGATTATCCATCATGGTTCCGCTGGGATCAAGGGGAATTACCTCAGCTTCCCCTCAATAACGGCCAATTGACCATAAGATAAACAAAAACTTGCTTATCTTTATTTTCAAAGCACCAACAGATGCTTATTCTGCTCGACCAGTTTGGCGCCGATACCCGTGACCTGGGTCAACTCATCAATGGATTTGAATTTGCCTTGGCTGCTGCGATATTCAACAATCGCTTTGGCCTTGGCCTCACCTATCCCTTTCAGTAACTGCAGCTCAGATTCCGAAGCGGTATTAATGTTGATTTTATGAACCTGTGCTTGGCTGGCTTGCGGCGTTTGTGGGGTTTTGTCTTTAGTGGGCTCTCCGGCGTATAGGGGAGAACTCAGAGAGGCTGCGAGTAGCAAAGCATAGAATGGTGTTTTCATATAAGACTCCTTGTCATTGGTTAAGGCCGGTATTCCCTGGCCTTAAAGAAATGTAGCCCAGCGCACGAATATTGCCAAAATTATTACAATCAGACACCAAGACAATAACTAAATGTGACACACATCACCGTTTTAAACTTTCATTCTCTTTCAGTAATATAAAGAGCAAGCCTCAATGTTAACCGTTTGAAACAAAAAAACACATCAACGAGATCACGCCTGAGTGATCGCTCTCTCAATTTTCCAGCTTTCGTGATATGGTTCTAATACAAGCATGATGTACCAGGTAGTTAAGTTACCCAAAAAAGCCCTTTGATAAATGTGAGCCATGCCATAAATTGCTTGCCATAATAACAAGACGAGGAAGTTGAAAATGTCTTTAGAACAAACGGAAAGCTTACCCCCTTCGCAGACAGAGAAGAGCACCCAACAACGTAACATGTTGATCTTGGTGGCAGATATTCTGCTGCTTTTTGTACTGCACAACTTTTTACCCTTTGAACCCGGAGTGAATACCGGCCTGTCTATTTTGGTATTTGCCGCAGTGCTCTGGCTTACCGAAGCCATTCACCTGAGTATCACAGCGATACTCATTCCGGTTTTGGCAGTGACTTTTGGTGTGTTTGAAACCAAAGCTGCCATGAGCAACTTTGCTAACCCAATTATCTATTTGTTTTTTGGTGGCTTTGTCTTGGCCGCTGCCCTGCACCATCAAAAAATCGATACCCTTATCGCCCAAAAAGTATTACTGGCTTCCAAAGGCAAACTCAGCATCGCCTGTATGATGCTGTTCGGGGTAACCGCATTGCTGTCTATGTGGATCAGCAACACGGCCACAGCGGCCATGATGTTGCCTCTGGCACTGGGGATCTTGCAGCAACTGGATAAAGAGAGCCAGCACAACACCTATGTCTTTATGCTGCTGGGTATCGCTTATTCGGCCAACATTGGTGGCATAGGTACTCTGGTAGGCAGTCCGCCAAACGCCATTGCCGCTGCCCAGGCCGGCTTGAGCTTCAGCGACTGGCTGGAGTTTGGCCTCTTGACCGTGGCTTTGATGTTGCCAACCATGCTTATCGCCCTGTATCTGTATTTCAAACCGGATCTGTCGGTGGAATGTAAGCTAGATATCGAAGATCAAAAACTGAATTTCCAAGGAAAACTGACTCTGTTTATCTTCCTGGCCACAGTTTGCTGCTGGATCTTCAGTAAGCCCCTGTCAGAGGCGCTCGGTGGTATCAGCCAGTTTGACACCATAGTCGCGCTTTCTGCAGTGGTTTTGCTGGCAGGGCTTGGCTTGGTTGGCTGGAAGAAGATAGAAAAAACCACCGATTGGGGGGTACTGATACTGTTCGGCGGTGGTCTGACCCTGAGTGCCGTACTGAAAGCCACGGGTACCAGCGTCTTCATGGCCCACTGGATGACGGACATCTTCGGCAGTACCCATATGTCGTTGTTCGTGTTCGCGGTCATTTTCTTTGTGGTGATGCTGACCGAGTTTGCCAGTAACACCGCCAGTGCCGCCCTGCTGGTACCTGTGTTTGCCGCTATCGCCGAAGCATTGGGGCTATCGCCCGTAATGCTGTCGGTGCTCATAGGTATTTCGGCATCCTGCGCCTTTATGCTGCCGGTGGCCACACCACCCAATGCCATTGTCTATGGTTCCGGTTATATCAAACAATCTGAAATGATGCGCGTAGGCTTAATCATCAACGTCATCAGTATGTTGGTGCTCTATATCATAGCTCACACCTTCTGGGGCATTTGATTCTCGCAAGCCCGAAAAACAAGGCGAGCCATGCTCGCCTTGTCTCTTTTAACTGATCACTGTCAGTGCCTGCTCCAGATCGGCTATCAGGTCATCCACATCCTCGAGCCCGGCCGATATTCGCAGCAAGCTGTCACTAATGCCGGCTTTAAGACGCGCCTCTTGGGTATAGGGTGAATGGGTCATGGACGCCGGGTGCTGAATGAGCGACTCACAATCCCCCAGACTCACAGCAATTTTGAACAGTGCCAGTCGATTGACAAAGGCCATGGACTGCTCCAAATCAGCCTTAAGCTCAAACGCCAACACCCCACCGGCCCTGCGCATCTGCGAGCCGATAAACTGATGGCCCGGATGGGAAACCAACCCGGGATAATGTACCTTGGCCACGGCTTGATGGGATTCGAGATACTGCGCCAGGCGCTCGGCGTTATCACAATGACGTTCGAGTCGCACCGAGAGGGTTTTCAGGCCTCGCAAAATCAACCAGGCATCGAAAGGCGATAGCACGGCGCCAATATCTTTTAGCTGTTGTTGCTTGATGGCCGTTATCGCCGCCTGTGAGCCACAGATGATACCGGCAATAACATCGCCGTGGCCATTGAGATACTTGGTGGCGCTGTGAACCACAAGATCGATTCCCAACTGCAGAGGCTGTTGCAGCAGCGGGGTCATAAAGGTGTTGTCCACTATGCTGGTCAGTTGATGGCGCTTGGCGATAGCAGCTATGGCACGGATATCATATACGGCCAGATGCGGATTCACCGGGGTTTCGCAAAAAATCACCCGAGTGTTGGGACGAATAGCCGCCTCGACCGCCGCGAGATCGGCAAAATCCACCAGAGAAACTTCAATACCGAAGCGGGCAAACTGCTCTGTCATCAATGAAAAAGTGCAACCATAGACGGCCGAGGAAGCCAACAGATGGTCGCCACAGCTCAAGTATGCCAGCAAGGCCGCCGATACCGCGCCCATGCCGGACGCGGCAGCAGCAGCGGCTTCAGCGCCTTCAAGCAGCGCCAGACGCCGCTCAAGCTCGGCAACTGTCGGGTTACCCAAGCGGGTGTAGATATAGCCCTCTTCTTCACCGGCAAAGCGGCGACCACCGCTTTGGGCGGTATCAAAACAGAAGGTGGCACTCTGATATAAAGGCGACACCAATGCCCCGGAAGGCTCGCCCGAGTGGTCGCCATGAATAGCCAGTGTGGCTGAGTGCAGTGCTTTTGGTTGCTTGTGTTGCATGCTTAACTCCCCATGTCAGTCCGACCATCCCTTATATTATTATTCGGCTTCTCGCCCGGGATGATTCAGTTGTCCCGGCACCAACATACTGAGTCAGCAAGACTTGCCCAAATCGGCAAGCAAAAATCATTACTCCTTGGTTGTAAAATCTTTGTTACGCTCTGATTTCCTCACCAGCACAGAAGCGGAAAAATCCTTCAGCTCCAACAGGAGTTCTTTGTGGATCCGCGACAGTTTGGGCTTGCTGGCACTGGAAAATGCCAGCGGCCGACAAAGCGCCATCGCCTGATAGCCAAGTCTCGCCGTCAACAAACCGCCCCCCAGTCCCTGACCGAGCCGCGCCGAAAGCTTGCCGGACATCTCTACCGACAGCAATTGGGTGCCCAAGTCGGTGGCAAGCTCTGTGGTGCCGGCATAGAGAATATTAACCAGGATCCCGCGGATCAGCCGAATACGGCTCCAATAACCCAGCTCTACCCCATAACAGCGGGCGATATCCTGGATCATCTTCTGATTACGCCAGAGGATCAGCGCCATATCCAGTACCGCCAGCGGGCTGGCCGCCAACAATAGGGCCGATTCGGCCGCATAACGGCGCACCAGCTTCATACCAACCTTGTCACGCTCGGTCAGCACTACCTGATCAAACAGCTGCAACTGCTCGGCGTCATTCTGCTCCGGATTCAGCAGCGACTGCAGCCTGTCCTGTTCCGGCCCCTTGGGCATCTGCTTGCAAATACCATAGATAAAATCGCGCGCTTCGCCCATCTGCATACTGCCGAGCAGGCGTTGCCCGGTTTGCTGGGTATCTTCCACCTGGCGCAGGCGTTTGAGTTTGCGCCATTCCCCGAAACAAAGCTTGCCTACCCAGGCCAGCACCAAAGCAAGCACCAGGCTGTAAAAACCAAACAGCCAAGGGCTGTCGCGCCAGGCATCGACAAGACCGAGCAGTGTCTGCACCACGACCGCCGCCATCACGCCCAACAAGGCCAAACGCGCCAACCAAGACCAGCGTTTGGGCTTGAGGGAGATGAGTTGATCCGCCTTGGGCTGTGCACTCAGCACTTGTTCCAGTTCGGCTTCTGTGGGGTATTCAACAAAACCATCGCCTTGGAAATCCTTGGCCGCGGCCAATTCGGCGGCGGATTCCGGCTGATGACTGAAAATTCTTTGCGGCGCCAACTCTGTGGTTAGCGCCTCATCAGCGTGACTGCCGTTGCCGGCAGCATTATCAACATGCTTTTCTGAACTGTGTTTTGCCACGACTTACCTCAACTTGTCGCCCAAAAGAAACTCCAGCAGATGATCGAGCCGGATATGTTCATAGCCTTGTTCAGGTTGGCTGTCGGGCGGCGCAAACTCACAGAAATGAAATCCCTGCCTTTGCCAGAACGCTTTTTCAGGCAAGGCTCTTGGCACCTCGCCCGGATACAGGGTCACCTTCTGACCATCGCTCATGCGCCGGCCACAGACCACTTCCACCTCCACGCCATCGGCATCTTTGACCATACCGTGACGAGTCGCCTTGATGGCGCTGATAGCCATGGTTTCCACCCGACTGCCGGCAAATCCGGCCTGCTGCCGACTGGGTGCCAACATGGCGCTGAGCAGTGACAACACATTGCCCTGCTGATCCCGGGTCACCTGATCGACTTTACTGGCGGCAAACAGCAGAGTATCTATTCGGGGAGCAAACAAACGTCGCAGCAAATTGGACTGCCCATACTGGAAGCTGGCGCTGATGGCATTGAGAGCTTCGGCCATATCTTCAAACTGCGCCTTGCCACGATTAAGGGCGCTGAAACAATCCACCAGAATTAACTGACGATCGAAACCGGCAAAATACTCCTGGTAGAAGGGCTTGACCACCTTGGCCAGATATTGCTGATATCTGTGCCTGAGCACCTGATAATTACTGCGACGTCCGGCCGATGCCAGTTGCTGCTTGTCTTTGAGTTGCTCAGGTAACAGGGGAAAAAAGGCCAAAAGTGGCGTACCGGCCAGCTCTCCGGGCAGCAACATTCTCCCCGGCTGTGCCTGATAAAACCCCTGTTGATGCACCAGATCCAGCAGTAGTAACCGATAACTTTCGGCAATGGCGGCCAGCGCCTGATCGTCGGCATCGGCGTACAAATCCAGCGTCGCCAGCGCCGCAGCAAATTTAGGGTAAAGAGGCGAGGATTCCAGGGTTGATTGCCGGGCAAAGCGGGTTTCAGACCAGCGGTTAAAGTCCTGGCTCAACATGGGCAAATCCAGCAACCACTCCCCGGGATAATCGACTATGTCCAGATGCAGCTTGGCGCTGTCGGCCAATTTTGCCAACATCCCTTTGGTAGGCACATATTTGAGCGTCAGCCGCAGCTCACTGATGCTGCGGGTCGATGCCGGCCAACAGGGCCTAGCCGCGGTCAAACTGGCAATCGCCGCATCAAAATCAAAACTGGCTATGGTCAAATCCGGCTGCAGCTCCCGCCTTACCCCGAGTAACCGTCCGTCGCGGCACACCTGAAATAGGGGTAAGCCCCTGCCATCAGGCTCGGTGCCTGCGCGCAACAGTCTATCCACCAGCGCGGTAATGAAGGCCGTCTTGCCGGCGCCGGAAAGGCCGGTAACCGCCAACCTAAGATGCCTGTCTGTGGTGCGCTGTGCCAACTCACGAGTTTTGTGTTTGAGTTTGCCGAACTCTTGCCTGACGCTTGCCATAATTCTCCTGATACAAACAAACGGGGCGGTAAGCACCGCCCCTTGAACAAGGATTTATAGGTTGTTGAACTGTCTTTTCAACTCGAATTGCTCAGAGGTGACATGTTGTTCGAGTGCCCTGAGCCTATGCTCCAGCGATTGAAAGCGATTGCTTACATCTCTGAGCGCTTGCCCGGCGGGCTCCCCGGCTTGCCAGACCTTTTTCTTGACCCCAATGTCCTTATGGGTGTCTTTGGCTGTCCAAGGTTTGACATCCAGTATCATCCACAGCAGCAGATAGGTGATAATCACCATTCCATAGCCACCGAGTAAAAGGATTGAAACTGTAGCGACCCGAACCAACCAAGGTTCCAGATTAAAGTACTCGGCTACCCCGGCACAGACCCCGGCTATCTTCCTTTGCTGGGGAATGCGGTAAAGAGTACGCTTGCCTGATTCAGTCATGACGTTGCCTCCATTCCGGGGACTCGGCATCCAGGATGGCTTCCAGTGTTTCAATCCTTTGGCCCATCTTGTCAGCTGTGTCTATCAAGTCGTTAAGCTGTTTGAACTCTGCCTCGGTAAGCCCCTGGCTCACCTGACGTTTACTGCGGTAATGCAGAATCAACCAGATTGGCGCCACAAAGATCATGAAGATAATCAGGGGTGCCAGCAGTAAGTCCATATCCATAAATCACCTCTGAGTCTGTATTATTTTTTGGTTTTGGCGCTATCGCCCTTCACCTTGGCCTTCAAGGCTTCCAGCTCGGCGCTGACAGAATCTTCGGCCTTGAGTGCCGCAAATTCCTCTTCCAGACTGGACTTCTTGCCACCCAGATCATAGGACTCAACTTCAGCCTCCAGCCCTTCGATGCGACGCTCATACTGTTCAAACTTGAGCATGGCATTGTCGATTTTGCTGGAATCCAGCTGCTTTTTCACTTCCAGGCGTGAAGAAGCGGTTTGCTTGCGCATTATGATGGTCTTCTGGCGAGCCTTGGCATCGGCCAGCTTTTCCTGCAGTTGACCCACTTCCTCTTTCAGGCGGGCGATATGCTCTTCAACTACCTCGAGCTCTTGCTCCAAAGTTTGCGCCAGCGCTGCGGCTTTTTGCTTTTCAACCAACGCGGCCTTGGCCAGATCTTCCCTGTCTTTGGTCAGTGCCAGCTCGGCCTTTTCCTGCCAATCCTGCACCTGAAGCTGCACTTTGCCAATACGGCGGAGCAACTCTTTCTTCTCTGCCAATACTTTAGCCGAAGTAGAACGTACTTCAACCAGGGTATCTTCCATTTCCTGAATGATCAGGCGCACCATTTTTTCCGGATCTTCCGCCTTGTCCAGCAAGGCACTGATGTTGGCATTAATGATGTCGGCAAAACGTGTGAAAATTCCCATAATCCTGTCCTCTACATTTATTGTGGGTCTCGGTTCTTGTAATACAGATCCCGTGCCAACTTTTAATTTATCAACATTATCAATGATATAATATAAAACTTAACTTTTACTTTATTTATTTAACCTACCCGCATATTATGATTTTCACCAATTATTAGCGTTTAAGACTAACTGTTATCGTGGCCAATCCCTATCAACAAGACAACCTTATCGGTCAATCCAATGCCCTGTTGGAGGTGTTGGAGCACGTTTCCCAAATCGCACCTCTGTCCAAACCTGTGCTTATCATAGGCGAGCGGGGGACGGGTAAAGAGCTGATAGCCGAACGTCTGCACTATCTTTCCCAGCGCTGGGATCAGAGTTTTATCAAACTCAATTGTTCCTCTCTAAGTGAAAATCTACTGGAAAGTGAACTGTTTGGCCATGAGTCCGGCGCATTTACCGGCGCCAAGGGGCGTCATGAAGGCCGCTTCGAGCGCGCCGACGGCGGCACCCTGTTTCTCGATGAACTGGCCAATACGTCCGGCCTCATTCAGGAGAAGCTGCTGCGGGTCATTGAATATGGTGAATATGAAAGGGTGGGCGGCAGCAAGACCCTCAATGCCGATGTCCGCCTAATCTGCGCCGCCAATGAAGACTTACCCAGTCTGGCGGAAGCTGGCGAGTTTCGAGCCGATCTGCTCGACCGTTTGGCGTTTGATGTGATCACCCTGCCGCCGCTGCGCTGCCGCCGGGAAGATATTCTGCCATTGGCCGAATACTTTGCCGTGGGGATGGCGCGTCAGCTCAAGCTGGAGCTGTTTACCGGTTTTGCCGCCGCAGCCGTGGCGACCATGATGGATCACAACTGGCCGGGTAATATTCGGGAGCTTAAAAATGCCATAGAGCGCAGCGTCTATCGCCATGGTCATAACCCCGAACCGATTGAGAACATAGTGCTCGACCCTTTTGCCTCGCCCTACCGACCCACCAAGCGGGTCAAGACTCATAATCGCCAGTTAGCGACTGCTGAAGAAGTTGACAATCAAGTCCTTGCCGGCAGTGCCGCCGCACCGACAAACGATAGTCCGGAACCTTCGGCAAACCAGATACAGTTCCCGGTGGACTTCAAACAGTGCTGTGAAGACTTCGAGACCGACCTGATTCAACGTGCGCTCAGTGCCAGCCAGTTCAATCAAAAGAAAACCGCCGAACTACTGGGACTTAGCTACCATCAGCTCAGAGGCATACTGAAAAAATACAATTTGCTCGATAAGGCATAAGCCGATTGCCCAGGTAACGGCTGCACTGCTAAAATGTTCGGTCAACATCTGAATAACTAACGATTTTGCAATGAATCTGCTGACGTTACGCCCCGGGCGAGTCTCTGATGCAATGGCGCAAGTCTCCAGGAGCAAGCTCTACGGAAGCCTTGCCACTGGGCGTTTATTCCGCTCATGCCGGCGCCTGACGCTGACCGGAAGCATACTGACCGGCCTGGCTCTGACAATGCTGCTTGGCGGCTGTGGTCAACAGAAAGTGCCGTCCGGCCTGGTATACTGCTCCGAGGGCAATCCCGAGTCGTTTAACCCGCAGCTGGTGACCTCGGGAACCACTATCGATGCCACCTCGCACCAGATTTACAGTCGTCTGGTGGATTATGATCCTGAGAGCGGCGATATCATCCCGGCACTGGCAACCGAGTGGCAAATAAGTGAAGACGGCCTCAGTTATGAGTTTGAGCTGCGCCAAGGCACCCAGTTTCACGATCTGCCCTACTTTCACCCCAGTCGGCATTTCAATGCGGATGATGTGCTGTTCAGCTTCAATCGCATCATAGACAAACAGCACCCTTTCCATGAGGTAGCTCAGGATGGTTATCCCTTCTTCCAAAGCATAGACCTTGCCGGGCTGATAAAATCCATCAGTAAACTGAGCGAATACCGAGTCAGGTTTGAACTCACCCAGCCCGATGCCTCATTCCTGTCCAACTTGGCCACCGACTTTGCGGTGATCCTCTCCAAAGAGTATGCCGATCAGCTTCTCGCCAAAGGCAGCCCACAACAGTTAGACAACCAGCCGGTAGGAACAGGCCCCTTCATGCTGGTGCAATACGTTAAGAATGAATATATCCGCTATCGGCGCCACCCCGGTTACTGGGGCAATATGCCGCAGTCTGAAATGCTGGTGTTCGATATCACACCGCGAAGCACCACCCGTCTGGCCAAGCTGATCACCGGTGATTGCAGCGTCTCGGCCTTGCCCAAGGCCGGTGAGTTACCGGTTATTGAACAGCATGACAACCTGGTTTTGGAGAGCCGCCCGGGAATGAACGTGGCCTATTGGGCCTTCAACACCCAAAAACCGCCGTTTAATGATGTCAGGGTCAGACGGGCGCTGGCCTACGCCATCGACAAACAAAATCTGCTCAGAGCGGTTTATCAGGATACGGCCATCGAGGCAACGGGGATTTTACCCCCCTCCTCCTGGGCCTATTCCGACTCGGCCAAGAGCTATGAATATGCTCCTGATAAAGCCAGGGCGCTGCTGGATGAAGCCGGTATAGATAAATTGGAACTGGATATCTGGGCTATGCCCGTGGCACGAATATACAACCCCAATGCGCTAAAGACCGCCGAGCTGATCCAGGCCGATTTAGCGACCATAGGTGTCAAGGTCAATATCGTCAACTACGATTGGAGTGTGTTCACTCAAAAACTGGCGCGCAGTGACTATGACTCTGTGCTTATCGGCTGGAACGCCGACAACAGCGATCCGGATAACTTCTTCACCCCCTTGCTCAGTTGTGGTTCCATCGCCTCCAACAACAACCGTTCCCGCTGGTGTAACCCCAAGTTTGACGCCCTGCTCAACCAAGCCAGAAGCGTGACAGACAGAGAAAGCCGCAGTTTGCTGTACCACCAGGCCGAGGCGATTTTGGCACAGGATATGCCGTTGGTGAGTCTGGCCCATGCCAAACGTATGGCGCTGAAAAATGCCAGCGTGACCGAAACCAGCCTGACGCCTTTCGGCGGTATCGCCTTTGCCAACATAGGCCACAGCAATAAAGCGGCTGTTGATGCCCCAACGCCACCCGCCAAGGAGCAAGAATGATGGCTGCTTACCTATTGCGCAGACTAAACCTCTTTGTCGCCACCTCTTTGTTGCTGATTGGTGTGCTCTTCTATGCCACCAGTTTGTTTCCGGTCGACCGTATCTACGCCCTGACCGGGATCCAGGCACCGAGTGATGCCCAAGAGGCGCAAATCATTGCCGATTATCATCTCGATGGCGGCTCTTTGGCCCAGTTTATGGGTTATTTGACCCAGAGGCTCAGCGGCGATCTGGGTATTTCGGTAACCTCTCAAAAACCGGTAATGGAAGAGCTGCTGGCAGTATTGCCGGCGTCTTTCGAACTGGCCACTGTATCCGGTTTGTTCGCCATCATTCTAGGGGTACCGCTGGGGGTGCTGGCCTCGTTGAGTAAGCAAAAGCTGACCCAAAACGCCATTATGGCCATGACACTGACAGGATATTCAATTCCGGTATTCTGGCTCGGGCTGTCACTGTCTCTCTGGTTCGGCGTCAGGCTGGGTTGGCTGCCGATATCCGGGCAGATAAACCTGCTCTATGAAATCAAGCCCGTGACCGGCTTTATGCTGATAGATACCCTGCTGTCAGATTCACAATATCGCTTATCTGCCTTTAAGGATGCCGCTCTGCATATCATTCTACCGGCGCTGACACTTTCTATACTGCCCTTTACCGTGGTAGTTCGCATTACCCGCTCGGCGATGATGAATGTGATGAACCAGACCTATATCCGCGCCGCCGAAGCCAGAGGCTTGCCAACCAGCAAAATTGTATTGCGTCATGCCCTGCCCAACGCCTTGATCCCCTTGCTCAAACACCTGGGATTAATGTTGGGGCCCTTTGCCAGCTATGGCATAGTGGTGGAAGTGATCTTCAGCTGGCCAGGTCTGGGGTCCTGGCTGGTATCTGGCATCTACCAACGGGATTACACTGTGATCCAGGGCGGTACGCTGGCGGTGGCGCTGCTGATTATCTTTCTGAGCATACTGATTGAAGTGCTGCACACGGCCAGCAACCCTATCAGCAGGAAGGAACTCTATGCCTCAAATTAAAACTTACCAGGAAGACAACATCCCGTCTCCCAGCCTCAAGCTTTGGCGTACCTTTGCCGCCAACCCCTTTGCGCTTGCCGGGCTTTGGGGCGTACTCTGCCTGCTATTGCTGACGCTGTTCGGGCCGATGATTGCCCCTTATCCAACCAATTTCCAGGATCCGAATGCCCTACTATTGCCCCCTTCTTGGGACGACCTCGGCACGGTTGAGCACTTTCTCGGCACTGATGATCTTGGCCGGGATATTTTTTCCCGCCTATTGCATGGTGCACGCTATACCTTCGGCATGGCACTGGCGATTGTCGCCACCGCGCTCTTGGTCGGTTTTATTATCGGTTCAATCTCAGGGATGATGCGCGGCCTCAAGTCGAGTATCCTCGGGCACCTGCTCGATGCCTTACTGTCGATTCCATCACTCTTGATGGCCATCTTGGTGGTGGCGGTAATGGGCCCCGGGCTGATGAACGTATTCTGGGCCGTGGGTATCGCACTCACGCCTCAGTTTGTGCGCGCCATACATCAGGCCGTGCATGAAGAGTTGCAGAAAGAATATGTCACCGCCGCCAAGTTGGATGGCGCCAATGGTCTGCAAATATTCTGGTTTGTGATTATGCCTAATGTCTGGGAAACTGTGATTATTCAAACCACGCTGGCAATATCTGCGGCCATTTTGGATATTGCCGCATTGGGATTTCTCAATCTCGGCGCTCAGGCGCCCAAATCTGAATGGGGCGCCATGGTTTTTCAGGGGCTGGATAACCTGCTGACCGCCCCCTGGACTGTGACTATTCCGGGAGCCGCTATCCTACTGAGTGTGTTGGCCGTCAACCTGGTCGGCGATGGACTGAGATCGGCGCTTGCGCCCATCAGAAACTGATTATGCCGTTACTCGATATACGAAATCTCACCATAGAGTTAGACACGCCCCAAGGGCGAGTCAAGGCGTTGGAAAAAGTTAGCCTGACTGTCAATGCCGGTGAAATCCATGGTCTGGTCGGTGAATCCGGCTCGGGCCGTTCTCTTATGGCGCGGGCCATTCTCGGAATTCCCGGCCCCAACTGGACTGTCACCGCCGATCGCATGATGTGGGATGGCCGTAACCTGATGGAAATGACCCATGCAGAACGCCGTAGTCTGATGGGCTCTGATATGTCGATGATATTTCAGGACCCCTCCGGCAGTTTCGACCCGGCGCTGACCGTGGGCAGTCAGTTGATCGAAGCCATGCCGCTAAACAAGCAAGTCCCGTTCTGGCGCCGCAGTAAAGAACGACGTCTTACAGCACAAAAATGGTTGCACAAGGTGGGCGTCAAAGAGCCGCGGCGTGTACTGGCCAGCTATGCTTGGGAGCTCTCCGAAGGCGAATGCCAAAAAGTGATGATCGCCATGGCACTGGCCAACCGTCCCAAGCTGCTGATCGCCGATGAACCCACGGCTTCGATGGAACCCAGCACCCAGGCGCAGATATTCCGCCTATTGACCCAGCTCAATCAGCTGCAGAACGTCGCCATCTTGCTGATCAGTCACGAGCTGGACACACTGTCGAACTGGTGTAACCGGCTGACGGTGCTCTACAGCGGTCAGGTGATGGAGTCCGGCCCCACCACTGAATTGCTTGAACAGCCTTATCATCCCTATACCAAGGCGATGCTGGACAACATGCCGGACTATTCTAATCCGGCCGCCCACAAAACATTGATGCCGACCCTTCCGGGCTCGGTGCCGGCGCTGCAACATCTGCCGATAGGCTGTCGCCTGGGGCCTCGCTGCCCGGAAGCCCGTAAACAATGTGTGGTGCAACCTCAGCTGAGCCATCATAAAGACAGATATTACGCCTGCCATTTCCCCTACCAGAGTGAGCCTATTGATGACGACTCCCTTGCTTAAAGTCACAGACCTGAGCAAACGCTATTTCAGCGGTTACAAGGGCTTTCGCCGCCAATATACAGAGGCCTTGGCGCCCATCTCGTTTGAGCTTAACAGCGGTGAAACGCTGGCCATTGCCGGTGAAGCCGGTTCGGGCAAGAGCACTCTGGCCCGTATTTTGGTCGGTGCCGAATGCCGCAGCGGCGGACAAATACTGTTCAATGGCGAGCCACTCGACAGCCATGATCTGAAACAGCGCTGCAGACTTATCCGGATGATATTCCAGGATCCCAACACCTCACTCAACCCAAGGCTGACCATAGGGGAGCTGCTCAATGAGCCGCTGAGGTTCAATACCCGGCTGTCGGCCCATGCCCGCAGCGAGCAGGTGGTTGAGACTTTGCGTAAAGTCGGCTTGCTGCCGGAACATGTGGAGTTTTACCCTCATATGATTTCCGAAGGACAGAAGCAGCGGGTAGCTGTGGCTCGGGCCTTAATGCTCAACCCGAGGATCATTATCGCCGATGAAGCCCTGACGGCCCTGGATCTCTCGGTGCGAGCCCAGATCCTCAACCTGCTGCTCAAGCTGCAAAAAGAGATGGGACTTTCCTATATATTTGTGTCCCACAATCTCAATGTTATTCGTCATGTCAGCGACAAGATCATGGTGCTACACAAGGGGGTGATGGTGGAAAAGGCCGCTACCGAGACCCTGTTTAATGATCCGCAGCATGAATACACCCAAAGGTTGCTGCAAGAGCAGGCACAATTGACCCGCAAGCGTTGAGAATGAGTCAAACTGCTCCAACCACTACCCTGTTGGCAGGCTTTTTGAAAAAATCAGTACCAATTCAAGTTGAAATACTTATCCTAATGACAGTTTTCGGAAGAAGAAGCTAAGACATGATTATTAAACCTAAAATTCGTGGTTTCATTTGTACCACTACTCATCCTCTGGGCTGTGAAGCCAACGTGCTGGAACAGATCAACACCACCAAAGCCAAAGGCAAGATAGCCAACGGCCCCAAGAAAGTACTGGTGGTAGGTTCTTCCAGTGGTTATGGTCTCTCCTCCCGTATTGCCGCCGCCTTTGGTTCCGACGCTGCCACTATCGGGGTCTTTTTTGAAAAGCCCGGCACTGAGACCAAACCAGGCACAGCCGGTTGGTACAACTCGGCGGCGTTTGACAAGTTTGCCAAGGCTGAAGGCCTGTATTCCAAGAGCATCAACTGTGATGCCTTCAGCCATGAAGCCAAAGCCAAGGTGATTGAGCTGATCAAGGCCGATCTGGGCCAGATAGACATGATAGTTTATTCACTGGCCTCACCCGTGCGTAAACTGCCTGACAGCGGCGAAGTGATCCGCTCTGCCCTCAAGCCTATCGGCGAGTCATATCGCTCTACAGCGGTAGACACCAACAAAGACACCATCATTGAAGCCTCGGTTGAACCGGCGACAGAGCAGGAAATCAACGACACTGTGACTGTGATGGGTGGTCAGGATTGGGAACTGTGGGTAGATGCCCTCGACAAGGCAGGTGTGCTGGCCGATGGCTGCAAGACAGTTGCTTACAGCTATATAGGTACAGAGCTGACCTGGCCTATCTACTGGCATGGTGCTTTGGGTAAAGCCAAGATGGATCTCGACCGCGCCGCCGGCGAACTGAACCAAAGACTGGCCGCCAAGGGTGGCAGTGCCAATGTCGCTGTGCTCAAGAGTGTGATCACTCAGGCCAGCTCGGCTATTCCGGTAATGCCACTGTATATCGCCATGGTATTCAAGAAGATGCGCGAAGAAGGCCTGCATGAAGGCTGCATGGAACAGATTTACCGTATGTTCAGTGAGCGCCTTTACAAGGCAGATGGCAGTAAACCAGAAGTAGATGATGCCAACCGCCTGCGCCTGGACGATTGGGAGCTGAGAGAAGATATCCAGCAGCATTGCCGCGATCTCTGGCCACAAATCACCACAGAAAACCTCAGTGAGCTGACCGACTACCGTGAGTACAAGGCCGAATTCCTCAAGCTGTTTGGCTTTGGTATCGAAGGCATAGACTACGAAACCGATGTTAATCCAGCCGTCGAATTTGATGTGATGGAGCTCTAAGCAAGCTTTGCCGAACACCAAGTGCTGCTGCATCCAAGCCGCAGCATTTAAACCTGGCGTTCAAAGCATTGACTCAATAAAAACGCCGCTTAATCGCGGCGTTTTTATTGGTATTTAACTCCCAGAGCAACGCGTCATATGTTAAACCGTGCTCTGTTGCAGAATTACTTCTTGCGCCAACTGGTACCCTGTGGGCCATCTTCCAGCACCACACCCAGCTCATTCAGTCTGTCGCGAGCAACGTCAGCCGCCGCCCAATCCTTCTCGGCGCGGGCACGGTTGCGCTCGGCAATAAGCGCTTCGATCTCAGCCACCTCATCATCGCTGCCCTCACCTTTGAAGAAGGCTTCAGGTGTAGAGCTGACAATTCCCAAAACATCGGCCAGTTGTTTCAGTGACACGCCAAGGGCCGAGGCGGCCGCCATATCCACGCCCTTGAGGCGGTTGATTTCACGCACCATCTCAAACAGCACAGAGTAGGCTTCGGGAGTATTGAAGTCATCATCCATCGCCGCCTTGAAGCGCTCAACATACTCTTCGGCAGGCGCGGCTGTAACACTCAGGTCAAGGTCTTTGAGCGCTGTGTAAATTCGCTCAAGCGCGGCTCTGGCCTGTTTGAGGTTGTCTTCCGAATAGTTCAGTTGACTGCGGTAGTGGCCGGACAACAGGAAGTAACGCACTGTTTCGGCATCATAATGCGCCAACACATCGCGAATGGTGAAGAAGTTACCCAGCGACTTGGACATCTTCTCTTTGTCGACCATCACCATGCCGGTATGCATCCAGTAGTTAACATAAGGCGTGTCATGAGCGCAGCAAGACTGGGCGATTTCATTTTCATGATGCGGGAACTGCAGATCGCTGCCGCCGCCATGGATATCGAAATGCAATCCCAGGTGTTTGCTGTTCATGGCAGAGCACTCAATGTGCCAACCGGGGCGACCCGGGCCCCAAGGTGAATCCCAGGTAGGTTCACCGGGCTTGGACATCTTCCACAGCACAAAGTCCATGGGATCGCGCTTGTGCTCGTCCACCTCGACCCGGGCACCGGCCTGCAACTGCTCCAGGTTCTGCCCGGAAAGTTTGCCGTATTCAGGGAAAGAAGCGACGCTGAACAGCACATCGCCATCATCGGCCACATAGGCGTGACCACGGGCAATCAGCGCCTCCACCATTTCGATAATCTCGGCAATATGCAGAGTCGCCCTTGGCTCCATATCGGGGCGCAGCATGTTCAGGGCATCAAAGTCTTGGTGCATCTGGCCGATGAGACGCTCGGTAAGGCTATCGCAGCTCTCGCCATTTTCATTGGCGCGCTTGATGATTTTGTCATCCACGTCAGTGATATTGCGCAGGAAGTTAACCTGGTAACCTGCGTAACGCAGGTAGCGTACTATCATGTCAAAGGAAACAAAGGTCCGGCCATGACCGATATGACACAAGTCGTATATGGTGACACCACACACATACATACCCACTTTACCTGGGTTAATCGGTTTAAATTCCTCTTTTTGGCGGCTCAGACTGTTGTATATCTTCAACATCGACTTTCTCTTCAACAATATAGGATTAGTGGGTAAAACGAATCTGGCAGTTTAGCATTGCCACAAGCTCTTGAATACTGCCCTTTATAGCCGGAGTCGGATAAGTTAGAATCCGCCAACAAAATTTATCCTGAGGATCTAATCATGATTACATTGCACACCAACCACGGCGACATCAAACTGGCGCTGGATAGTGAAAAAGCCCCTCTGACTGTGGCGAACTTCATCAAGTACGCTCAAGAAGGCTTCTATGATGGCACTATCTTCCACCGCGTTATCGATGGCTTTATGGTTCAGGGTGGCGGCTTTACCGAGCAGATGTCACAAAAACCTACCAATGCCCCTGTGCGTAACGAAGCCAACAATGGCCTGTCAAACAAGACAGGTACCATAGCCATGGCCCGCACTTCCGATCCTCACTCCGCCACCGCGCAGTTCTTTATCAACGTCAACGACAACACCTTCCTGGATTTCAAAAACGAGTCAATCCAAGGCTGGGGTTACTGTGTATTCGGTGAAGTGGTAGAAGGTATGGACGTGGTTAATGCCATCAAAGGCGTAAGCACTGGCAACCGCGGGATGCACCAGGATGTGCCTCTGGAAGCCGTGATCATCGAGAAAGTGACCATAGCTGACTGACAACTTCTGAATGCGCACTCTCTTTATCGGCGATCTGCACCTCAGTGCCGATCGCCAAGATATTCTCAACGCCTTCTATCACTTCCTCGATACCGGTCTTGAACAGGTCGACGCCCTCTATATTTTGGGGGATCTGTTTGAGGTTTGGGTCAGTGATGATCTGGCCGAGCCCTTTGCCCTGGCGCTGGCCGAGCGTCTCTATGAAGTCAGCCGCAGCCTGCCGGTGTACTTTATCCACGGCAACCGCGACTTTATGTTGGGGAAAGAATACGCCGCCAAAGCGGGGATAACCTTACTGCCTGAGGTGTATCGACTGGATCTCTATGGCCACAAGACAGTGCTGCTGCATGGCGACAGCCTCTGCACCCTGGACAAGGCCTACCAGCGTTTTCGGCGGTTTCGCAATATGGCATTACCCCGCTGGATATATCGCCATCTGCCGAAAAAGACCCGCAGCAATATTGCCGCCAAGCTCAGGCAAAACAGCCAGATGCAGAATCAGCTGAAAAGCATTGAGATAATGGATGTTGAGCCAAGTGCGGTTGATGAACTGTTTGCCAGTACGGACGCCGAGTTGATGATCCACGGTCACACCCATAGACCGGATATCCATCAATTAGCGGGAAATAAGCAGCGCTTGGTGGTGGGAGACTGGTATGAGCAGGGAAGTGTCTTGAGTATCAGCGCCGATAACGTAGCACTGACTAGCCTGCCTTTCATAGAGAAAAGCCCGCAGACCCGGCTGTAACTGAGCTTATTCGGTTCGGGTTTTATCTGTTTGGCTGTGTCGGCCCGTATTGAATCTGACCAGCCCTGATAACCGATAAAACCCTCCCAATCCAGCAGTTGCCGACACTGTCGGCATCTGCATTTACCTAGTATTGGCGCAACATCGAGTAGCTTAAAGCGGCGCGCCGCTGTGAAACCTGAATTCATCATCCGGCGCTAGAATAAGCTCGGCTTCCACCTTGGCAAAATAAGCCACTCTGGCGCTGATATCCTCGCCGGCAATCGCCTCGGCCAATGAAAGATAATCCTGATAGTGGCGCGCTTCAGAACGCAGCAGTGAAATATAGAAACGTTTAAGCTCATCATCGAGCCAAGGCGCCAGCTTGGCAAAACGTTCACAGGAGCGAGCCTCGATAAAGGCGCCCACTATGAGTTTATCTATCAGAGTCGCAGGCTCATGGGTGCGAACATGCTTCATCATCCCCTTGGCATAACGACCGGCGCGGATGTTGCTGTATGGGATATTGCGCGCCAACATCAGCTCCAGCACCTGTTCAAAGTGGTGGAACTCCTCTTTGATAAGGCGGATCATCTTGGCGATGAGCTCAAAGCCATGGGGGAACCCCGCCCTGGGTGTCAACTCACCAAGCAACTCGTTCTTCTTCACCTCTCTGGCCAGAAAAGCCGCCATATCCCTGTCGTTGTGATAAACAAACTCTTCGTAGGGCTTGGCCCAGGTTAGCAACTGCTCGCCACTTTGCTTGTCCACCGCATACTTGCGTACCAAAAACATTGCCGTCTGTGCCGCCTTAAGCTCACAATTACAGTGATCTATCAGCAATTCGGCCAGTCTATGCTCCTCTTTGGCAGCTGCTATCCAGCTGTCAGGGGTTTCACAGGCCAGGAATTCTTTTACAGGGGCGAGTAACTGCTGCATTGAGGTCAAGCTTCCACAAGAGTTTTCAAGGCCGCCAAGTCTACCAGCAAGCCAATGCTATGCCCACAACCTCTCGGAGCGCAAACTTGACGCCCCGCTGTTTTTGTTCAATAAATAAACGCAGAGCGGTAAAACGCTCGTCTGCAGTTTGGCGAGCAAAAGTCAAAGCGGAATAAGGATAATTATAATGGTATTGAATCACTTAATGGGATTGTATACCCATCCTAAACAGGAATGGCAAACCATAGAACAAAACCATGAGGCATTGAAAAGTTGTCTCAGTCACCTGCTACTCATTGCGCTCATCCCTTCTATCTGCAGTTATATCGCCGCTGTGCATATCGGCTGGAATCCTGGTGCCGGAGAACCCTTGTTTCTAACGGCTCAAAGCGGCTTCATCATGTGCGCCGGCATGTATTGCGGCCTGGTTTTCGGTGTGTTCGCCCTCGCCTACCTAGCCTATTGGATGGGACAAACTTTTGATGCCCATCCGGACTTTACCCAGTGCCTGGAACTGGCTTCCTACACTGCCACCCCACTGTTTATGGTGGGACTGGCGGCGCTTTACCCTGAACTCTGGTTTATTATGGTGATAGGCCTGATAGGTCTTAGCTACTCGGTATACCTGCTGTATACCGGGGTCCCTATCATAATGAACATTCCCGAGGAAAAAGGCTTTATCTATGCCAGCTCTGTGGTGACTGCAGGTTTAGTACTCCTGGTCGCTCTGATGGCCGGCAGCGTGATCCTCTGGAGCATGGGACTCGGCCCAATACTGCAATAGTAAGCGCTGACATGAAAAAGGCGCTCAATGAGCGCCTTTTCTATCTGTATCCTCGAAGCATTAAGCGAATGAATCTCTTAATGCCACTGTGCGGTTAAATACCAGCTTATCTGGGCTTGAGTCCTTGCTGTCAGCGCAGAAGTAACCTTCACGCTCAAACTGATAAGCCTTCTCGGCCTCAGCTTGTACCAAACCGGCTTCAACCAGACCATGCTTAACCACCAAAGATTCCGGGTTCAGCACTTCATCCACAGTTTCTGCCGCGGCCGGATTGGCATCGACAAACAGGCGATCATAGAGACGGAACTCGGCAGGCACAGCGCTGGTGGCTTCGACCCAGTGGATCACGCCCTTGACTTTGCGGCCATCGGCAGGGTTTTTACCCAGAGTCTCAGGGTCATAACTGCAGTAAATGGTGGTGACCTTACCGTCGGCATCCTTGTCGCAACGCTCGGCTTTGATCACATAGGCGTTGCGCAAACGCACCTCTTTGCCCATCACCAGACGCTTGTAGTGCTTGTTAGCTTCTTCACGGAAGTCGGCCGCATCGATATAAAGTTCACGGCCAAAGGCCAGCTCACGATTACCCAGCTCTTCCTTGTTGGGATGCACCGGCGCACTGACATGCTCCAACTGCCCTTCTGGATAGTTCTCAATGATCACCTTAACCGGGTCAATAACCGCCATGGCTCTCGGGGCATTGTCGTTGAGCTCTTCGCGAATGCAGGCTTCGAGCATACCCACTTCCACCAGGTTATCCTGTTTGGTCACGCCGATGCGATCACAGAACTCTCGGATGGAGGCCGGGGTGTAACCGCGGCGGCGCAGACCGGCGATAGTCGGCATGCGAGGATCATCCCAGCCATTGACCAACTGACGTACCACCAGCTCGTTGAGCTTACGCTTGGACATCAGGGTATATTCCAGATTCAGGCGTGAAAACTCATACTGACGGGTACGGTTGGGGATCTTGAAATCATCCAGATTATCCAGTACCCAGTCATAGAGGCGACGGTTATCCTGGAACTCCAGCGTACAAAGGCTGTGAGTGATATTTTCCAGCGCATCAGAGATACAATGGGTAAAGTCGTACATGGGATAGATGCACCACTTATCACCCGTCTGATGGTGATGAGCGAACTTGATCCGGTAGATCACCGGGTCGCGCATACACATGAAAGGTGATGCCATGTCTATCTTGGCCCGCAGTGAACACTCGCCTTCTTTAAACTCACCGGCGCGCATCTTTTCAAACAGCGCCAGGTTTTCTTCAACGCTGGTATCACGATAAGGGCTATTCTTGCCGGGCTCTTTCAGAGTGCCACGATACTCGCGCGTCTGCTCGCCATTGAGAAAACACACATAAGCCAGACCTTTTTTGATCAACTCAACGGCATAACCGTAGAGGCTATCAAAGTAGTCTGACGAGTAATGAATATCACCGGCCCACTGGAAGCCCAGCCATTGCACGTCCGCTTTAATGGAATTTACATAGTCAATGTTTTCTTTTTCCGGGTTGGTATCGTCAAAGCGCAGGTTGCACTGGCCCTGATAGTCCCTGGCAATACCGAAATTCAAGCAGATAGACTTAGCGTGGCCTATGTGCAGGAAGCCATTAGGCTCCGGTGGGAAACGGGTGTGCACATTGGTGTGCTTACCGCTCGCCAAATCTTCATCTATGATATTGCGAATGAAGTTACTTGGACGTACTTCGGTGTCCACATGACTCATGAAATTCCTCTTTGCGAACAATGGCTGTCTAACGAAAAGAGGCATGATCCTACAGATCATGCCCGGTTACAATCCTTCTAGAATAAAAACTGCGGCGCACTTCGTCAAACCCGGCGCCATGATCAAAAAAGCAGCCACAAGAGCTGCTTTTTTATCTGCAACCTTACTCGGTCACTATCTTAATGCCTGGAATAATCTCCTGGGTCTTGCGGCCTTTGCGCTTCAGCCACATATAGAAACCAATCAGGGCGAGGACAAAGAAGCTTATCCAGGCGCTGGACTGCAATGGATGCTCGGCAAAAGTCGCGCCTTGGTAGACCACAGTGGCGCTACCGTAAGCCAGAGCAAAGGTCCAGGTAGCGGCAAAGGTAGCCCAACGACTGCCAAACTCATTCACCAGTGCACCCATAGCGGCCACGCAAGGGGTATAGAGCAGAATAAACAACAGATAGGAGAAGGCCGCCAATTGTCCGCTGAATCCTGCCTGCAGCGCACCGAATGTAGACTTATCAACCCCCTGTTCTTCGGCAGCCAGGTTTTTATCTTCAACATGACCCACAGACAACTTAAGCGGATCTTCCATCACTATGCCGAACAGGTTAGCTGGAATGGTCGCCAGCGCCTCGGAGAAGCTGTCCATCAAAGGCGTAAGCTCGCCATCACCACTGGAGGTTGTGCTATACAGGCTATTGAGTGTGCCAACAACCGCTTCTTTGGCGAAGATCCCTGTCACTATCCCAACCGTAGCCGGCCAGTTATCTTCCTCTATCCCCATGGGCGAAAACACCGGGGTGATCTTCTGACTGGCGACACTGAGCAGCGACTCCTGGCTGTCTTCATGGCCAAAACTACCATCAACCCCTATGGCATTGATAAAGTTGAGCAGTGTTACTACCACAACAATGGTCTTGCCGGCGCCGAGAATAAAGCTCTTGGTGCGCTTACCTGTGCGGGAAGCCACCGCTTTAAGTTTGGGCATTTCATAGCTTGGCAGTTCCATCACCACGGCACTGCTGTTTCCTGGCAACAAGGTCTTGCGCAGCAGTAGGCCTGTGCCTATCGCCGCAACAATCCCGATGAGATAGAGACCGAATACTAGGTTCTGACCTGAATCAGGAAAAAAAGCCGCCGCAAACAAGGCATATACCGGTAGTCTGGCACCGCAGGACATAAAGGGCGCCATCATACCTGTGACGATACGTTCACGCTCACTGCCCAGTGTGCGGGTCGCCATGATGGCAGGCACTGAGCAGCCGAAACCGACAATCATGGGCACAAAGGCCTTGCCGGGCAGGCCGATGCGACGCATCAAACCGTCAACCACAAAGGCGGCTCGGGCCATATAGCCAGAGCCTTCCAGTACAGACAAAGCCAAAAACAGCGCCGCGATAACCGGAATAAAGGTCGATACCGTCTGGATCCCCTGACCTATACCACCGGCCAGCAGAGTCACCAACCAGGCTGGAGCGCCTATGTTAGCCAACCAAGCTCCGAAGTGATCAACAAACAGCGCGCCGACACTGATATCGAAGAAGTCGATAAAGGCACTGCCCACGTTGATGGCAAACATGAACATCAGGTACATCACCAGTAAAAATACCGGGATACCCAGCACAGGATGCAATACCAATTTATCGAGCTTATCACTCAGCGTCAGTTGGCCATCGGCATTGACCGAGCCCTTGTAAACGCACTCAACAAAGTCAAATCGAGTGGTGGCGACCATGATCTCTATGTCTTTGCCCTCAAGTGCCAGTTTATCTGTCACTCTGGAGACTTGTTCATCGAGTGAGTTGTTCTGGCAAGAACCACAGCCCAGACCATTGGCCAACATGGCCAAGGCACGGCCACGACTCAGTTGAGCGTCACTGCTCATAATCGCTGCCACGCCGGTTTCAATGGTGGCATCATACTGCAGCATCAAAGGCGACTCGGAAACCCGCCCTTCCAGCAGCGCTATCACTTGCTCCTTGACCCGCTCGACATCCTTGGCTTCTCTAGAAGTCACTCCTATCACAGGGCAACCCAGCTCACGGCTCATGGCTTGAATATCGACTCGAATGCCGCGCTTGACCGCCGCATCCATTTTGTTGAGCACCACAACCATGGGAATACCCAGCTCGCGTAGTTGTACCGTCAGGTACAAGTGACGCTCGATATTGGTGGCGTCCACCAGGTTGATAATGCCATCTACTTTCTGGTTGGCCAGATACTGCTGAGCAATCTGCTCATCTAGCGAGCAATCGCAATTGCTACCGGCGGGAAGCAGATCATAAATGCCGGGTAAATCGGTTAGAAATACGTCATCGCCGTTAAGCGAAAAATGGCCGGTCTTCTTTTCGACTGTCACCCCGGACCAATTGCCCACCTGTTGATTGGCACCTGTCAGGGCATTGAATAATGTCGACTTACCGGCATTAGGGTTGCCGACAGTGACGCAATGAAACTGCTTAGTCATTGGCCTTTTCCACCTCTATAATCTGTGCCAGGTCTTGACGCATGCACAACTTGCTGCCACGAATATCCAGCTCAAGGCCAGATCCCATAGGGGCCCTGCGGATCAAAGAAAAACGGGTATTTGGGGTGATCCCCATGGACAGGAGCTTGCGCTTAACCACTGCGGGCAGATCCAGGTGACCCACTTCGGAAATCATGGCGCGATCACCGGGTTTCAATTCACTTAACTTCATTGCCTCTACCACAGAAAACGGCATGTAAACATGCGGGTAATGTTCCGATTCTACCTGAAACCGTCAAATAATAACTTTATCTGGATCAAGCTTTTCAACTGGTAACGATAATAGTTTTCAATTGTGTTGGGTATTATGGGACAAAAGTTCGCGCGAATAAACCGTTTGGCCGCAAATAAAGGTGTTCAAAGTCACTGTTTTTAAATCCGGTACATCGATTGTACCGCCGGGGGGCAATCCACTCAAAATGAGGTAAAGATCACAATTTATAGGTTTTCTATTTTAAATCAGTCTTTTTCTCCCCGCATGTCATCAAAAAGTTAGCATCTTGTCATTTTTTTGCTCTATTCTTATTCATTAGTAATTTAATAAATTACTGAAAGATACATATAACTATAAGTCGGCATAGACTGTGCTCAGGATGGAATGATGAAAATGGATAACTCGAGTAGACCAAACCTTTGGAGGTTGGGTTGTGCTCTCCCCTTATTGTTTTTGTTAGCATTTGTGGCCGAAGCCACCCCTTGGGACAACCAGGATCCGGCCGAAGTTGAAGCCACTCTGGATGCCAAGTTTGCCGAAGGCAAATACTCCCCCAAGGGCGCCGACAGCTGCCTGATGTGTCACAAAAAGAATCAGAAGGTGATGGCGCTTTTTGATGGTGTCCACGGCAACCCTAATCTCTCTCAGTCTCCGATGGCCGATCTGCAATGCGAAGCCTGCCACGGTCCCATGGGAAAACACAACCGCGGTGGCAAAGAGCCGATGATTACCTTCGGTGCCGACTCGCCGGTACCGGCCGACAAGCAGAACAGCGTCTGCCTCAGTTGTCATCAGGATGAACAGCGCCTGGGCTGGAGTGCCAGCCATCACGACACCGCCGGAGTTGCCTGTGCCAGTTGTCACCAGGTACACACAGGCCAGGATCCCATCCAGAGCCGTGAAACCGAAGTCGCCGTTTGCAGCAGCTGTCACTCAGAGCAACGTGCCGACATTCATAAGCGCTCCGCTCACCCGATACGCACAGAGCAGATGGTTTGCAGCGACTGCCACAATCCTCACGGCAGTCTGGGCGACGCCAGCTTGAAACAGATGACGGTCAACGAAAACTGTTACAGCTGCCACGCCGAAAAGCGCGGACCCAAGCTGTGGGAACACGCCCCGGTTACAGATAACTGCGCCAGCTGTCACAACCCTCATGGCAGCGTCAACGAAGCCATGTTGCTGGCCAAACCACCTCAATTGTGTCAGCAGTGCCATGCCTCCGATGGCCATGCAGCCAGAGCCTACTTCCCGGCCAATGAGCAAACCGGCTTGATGCCCAACGCCTATAACGCCGGCAACTCCTGCCTGAACTGCCACACCCAGGTGCATGGTTCCAACCATCCATCCGGCAAACTCTTGCAGCGATAAGGAGCTGAGTATGGTTATCGAGAAACAGACACAGATGAAGCTGTCACTGCTGACGCTCACCATAGCCTGCGTGATGCAGCCTGCCTGGGCCGGTGGCTATTCGCTGCAACAGGTCAATCGCACCGAGCTCAAACAGGACAAGTGGAGTTGCGGCCAGTGCAAGTTGCCACAGGAAAGCCGCGGCACGCTCGAAGCCGGTGTGGCCTACAATGATGGCGACAATGCAGTGTTTGCCAACACTAGTGGCACAGATGCCGATGGCGCCACCGGGCACCTTGGCGGCGATGTCGTCTTTTATGGTAAGCAGGGTTATCGCACTCACATTGAAGCCGATAAACTGGGCTATGACACCGGCAGTGCCAGCCTGAGCATGGGAAGACCCGGCCACTTTGATATCCGTCTGGGTTATCGCGCCTTGGCCAACTTCGGCCCGGACAATGGCATGAGCCCCTATACCAATCAGGCCAACAGATTGATGTTGCCAGACAACTGGCAAGCAGCTGCCCTCACCTCACAAATGCCTGGGCTTGATGACAGCCTGACAAGCCAGCGACTGGAAATGAAGCGGGATCGCTTCACGCTGGATGCCCATTACCTGGGCAGCTTTTATAAGGCGGGGCTCAATTACCGTCACGAGCAACGCGATGGCACCCGCCAAACCAACGGCAACTTTCTTACCAACTCCACGGCATTGGCCACCCGAGTGGATGACAGTACCGACGAGCTTGAAGCCAAACTCTATTTCAAAGGAAAAGGCTGGCTGGCCGGATTCAATTCGACCCTAAGCCAATACAGTAACGACTATCAGGCACTCTATTGGGAAAACGCCTTCTTTCCCACATTCGGGGCCGCCTATAATGGCCAACTCGCCGACAATCCGGATAACAAGGCATTGAGGGTCGGCGCCGATCTGCAGTTATCCGAGGCCGGACATCAAATATTGATGCACACGGCATTCACCCGCATGACTCAGGATCAGGCGCTGTTACCGGCCACCATCAATGGTCCTTCACCTCAGTTGCCCGCAATCGATGGCGACATGCAGGTCGATGTGCTGGAACTCAAACTCAAGTATGCCGCTCGCCTCAGCAGAGGCTTGTCGGTTCGCGGTGGTTATGACTATCGCGATCGGGAAAACAAGACACAACTTAAAGAGTGGCCACTGGTGAGCAGTGACAGCTGGCACCAGGGCAGTGCCACACCCGCGGCCTATGACCACACCCGCCAAAGCGCCGATATCGCCTTCAACTACCGTTTTACCCGCGCCCTGTCTCTTGACGCAGGTTACGAGTATGAACACCACAGCTATAGCGATCTGGCGCGCGAATCCCTGTTCCAATCCAGCGTGTTTGCCAAGCTGAACCTGCGTGCCAGCCGCGATTGGCAGTTGTGGTTAAAAGGTGAACTCAGTGAGCGCAGTGGCGGCAGTTATCAAGCATCCGAGCTGAGCCAAAGCCCCAATAATCCCTGGATGCGTCAGTATTGGCTGGCGGATCGCAAGCAAACCCTGTTGCGACTGCAAAACGATTACCGCTTCAGCGAGGCCCTGTCGTTCAGCCTGGCGCTGAATCACAAGCAGCAAGACTATGATGAAACGTTTATCGGCCTGGATGAAGTCAACAGTTGGGGCTACAGCCTCAGTGGCAACTATCAATTCTCAGCCCAGTTTGGCCTCAATGCTTGGCTCAATCAGGACTGGCAGGATACAGATCAAACCGGCTCAGCCTCTTTCGGCCCCAGCGGTTGGTACAGCCGTGCCAGCGACAGCAGCACAGTCGCCGGGTTCGGCATCTACTATAACGAGTTGCTGGATAAACAACTGGATCTGGGCTTCGACTGGCAATATTCAAAAGGCGAAAGTGAGACGGACGTCAGCCAGGGGCTCACTCTGGATTACGGCGATTACTATTCACGTCGTCATACCTTCAACGCCTTTGCCAAGTATCACTTCAGCGACAAGATGGCATTGAGGCTGGATTGGTTGTTTGAACACTATCAGGACAGTGACTGGCTCAATCAGGGATTAACCCCGGATAGCATCCCCAACGTACTCAGCTTTGGAGATCTTGGCCAGGACTATAACGCCCACTATCTGGGGCTGACACTGAGTTACTCCCTATAAGAGCAAGAGGCGAAGAGCGATGTCAAAGGAATACACCCCAAAAACTCCCCTGTTTTACCTAGGCGCGCCCCTGCTGACCGCCATGTTGGCTCTCTCAGGTTGCGGTGGTGATGATGGCAACCCGGGAACCCCCGGCGAACCGGGCGGCGAGCCGGCGATGAATATCAGTAAGCTCAATATTGAGGTCAAGGAAACGGCCCTCGAAGAGGGCATTACCCGGGTAGATTACCGGGTCACCAATCAGGATGACGAGCCGGTAGTCGGTATCCCCTCAGGGCGCTTCATTGCCGCACAGCTGTTGCCGGAAGGCAGCAGTGGGGCCGGCAACAGCAGTGAGTGGCAGTATTTCACTTCAGAGACCTGCTCCAGCAGCTGTCCGGGCACCTATGTTGACCATAAAAATGGCAACTACTCCTACAGTTTCAGTGCCCCTTTCGACGGTATGAATGAGATAGCTGAAATCACCGGTGCCACTCACAGAGTAGTGATCAAACTCGGTGGTGATACGCTGGCAGATGGCACCGCATTGCCGGTAACCAATGACCATTACGACTGGCAGCCACCTGCGGGTGCTCCGGCCTACAGCCGCAACATTGTCTCCATCGACACCTGTAACAGCTGTCACAATGACCTGGCATTTCACGGCGGTAACTATAACCAGGTGGAAACCTGTGTCACCTGCCACAATGCCACTCGGGTTAGCAATCCGGAAAACATCTTCCCGCAAATGATCCATGCCAAGCACCTGGCCGGATTCCCCAAACCCTTGTCTGACTGTCAGACCTGTCATAAAGAGGACGAAACCCTCAGCGAACAACACAACTGGTTCCGGGTGCCAACCATGGAGTCCTGTGGCAGCTGTCATAACGATATCGACTTCGTCAAAGGCGAAGGTCACCCGGCGCAAGCGGATAACAGCAATTGTGTCGCCTGCCACAATCCGGATTGGACCCGAGAAGTCCACGCCAATCAGGAGAACCTGGCGGCCCTTGGGCAATTCAAGGCCGAGGTCACCAACGCCAGTGTCAGCGGCAGCAGTTTGAGCTTCTCGCTCAAGCTGAGTAACCCGCAGACAGGTGCAGCCTATAACGACAGCGCCGAAAAACAGGTGTTTGTCAGCGATCTCAGGGTCTACGCCAACTGGGGCACCAGCTTTGATTACGCCACCCGCTCTGCCCGCTCAATTAGGGTACATGAAGTGGCGCCGCTGTCCGGCAGTAATGGTGTCTATCAGTATCAGTTGGATGGACTGACCATTCCCGCCGGCAGTGAAGCCGATGCAGGTACCCTGGCGATTCAGGGTCGCGTCTGTGCCAGCCAAGGCATGCTGGTCGACTGCAGTGACAGCGCCGCCAGTGTGCTGGTTATCAAGTCGAGCCACCAGTCATTCAACATGGCCGGGCTCACCACGGCCGGGAGGCGCCAGGTGGTCAGCAATGAAACCTGTGGCAGCTGTCATGGCGATCAGCAATTGAACTTCCACGGTGCTCGCAACGACTTGGCCGGTCAGTGTCAGCTGTGCCACAACCCCAATATGCAAGCCGATGCCACTGCTGCCAATCCATCAGCGAGCAGCGCCGACTTCAAACAGCTGATCCATGCGTTGCACTCGGCACGCTACGAAGGATTCGAGACGCTGCAGTTCCCGGGGAACATAGGCAACTGTGCTCACTGCCACAGCAAAGATGAAAATGGCGTGTTGAGTATGGCGCTGCCGCTCAAATCGGCAGTGCAACCCTTGAGCCTGAATGACGGCAGCTTCACCAGCCCCACGGCGGCAATCTGCAGTAACTGCCACCAGAGCGACAGTGCCCGCAACCATATGACACAACAAGGGGCCGTGTTCCAAGGCACTGAAGCCGATGCCAAGGCAGGAACGGAAAGCTGCGCCACCTGTCATGGGCAGGGTGGCCTGGCCGATGTCACCAAGGTGCATCCTATCGCGCAGTAACAACAATAAGCCGCCCTTTGAGGGCGGCAATAACAGGAAAGAGCCGGTCTTTAAACACTGGCTCAGTCGTGCAATCAAAGCAATGCAGGGAAATAATGATGAAAAGCTCAAGACTGGTTAAAGGGCATACCCGCCTGGCATTGGCCACTCTGATGTCGCTGACGCTCATGGCATGTGGCAGTGACGGCAAAGATGGCGAAGACGGTAAGGACGGCGTGATCGGAGTGAATATCGATGCCACTCCCACACTCAAGGTCAAGTTTACCGACGCCAAAGTGGAAGCAGGCAAGGTCACGGTCGACTTTATGTTGACCAACGCCAATGGTGTGGCAGTGCTGGGTCTGAACAAAGATTATGACCTCAGATTTGGTATCGCTCAGCTGACTCATGTGACCGAAACCATAGGTGAAGGTGAGGAAGCCAGAGAAGCCGACTGGGGATTCCAATGGCAAGCCTATATCAATAGCCTCAAACAACCATCATCGGTTCCCGATGGGGTGGACAACCTCATTCCATCGCCTCAGTATCAGGCTGGAGTCGAAGCCGCCAGCGCCTGCGAGACCTGCCTGGTCGACAATGGTGACGGCAGTTATAGCTATAGTTATCAGGTCAATATTGCCGAAGTCACAGAGCCGCTGGCCATAGCTTATGATGCCGATGCCACTCAAAGGGCCACGCTGGAACTGAAACTGCCTCAAATTACCGCCAATGCCCATTATGATTGGCAACCGTCCAGCGGCAAGACAGAAGGCATTCAGACCCGCAATGTAGTCACCATAGATGCCTGTTACACCTGTCACCAACCGGACAGCCTGGAGCTGCACGGCGGACGGCGGATAGCGCTGGAAAACTGCGCCTCCTGCCATACTGCGACCTCAGGAGATCCTGAGTCCGGTAACAGCGTGGAGTTCACCTATCTGATCCACGCCATTCACCGCGGCGCAGAACGTCACACCTATGATGCCGACGGCAACGAAGTGCCGGCGCCATACAAGATTGTCGGTTATGGCGGCAGCGTCCACGACTATGGTGTGGTCGGCTTCCCCCGTAAGCCGGCTTCAGACTGTAGCGTCTGTCACCAGGAAGGCAGTGGCGCTCCGGACAATGCCGACCTATTCAAGGCCGAGAAGAGCAATACTGCCTGTGTCGCCTGTCACACAGAAAAACCTTCATCCCACCACTCCAGCACTGATTGTATGGCTTGCCACAACACTGACAATACCTATCACGGTACCGGCAGCGCAGCCAAACGCCACGGTGATGTGATGCAAGCTTACACTCTGGCGGCAGAGCTGAGCGTCAAGGTGTTGGAGGTCAGCAGCAACGCCGGCAAGATGACCTTTAAAGTGCAGGTGTTGGATAAAGACGGTAACGCCATGGAGCAGAGTTTTATCGATCAGAGCAGCCGTATGATAGTCGGCTGGGATATAGACAAGGACTACCCTGCCTATAACGAAGCCTCCTACAGCCAGCGCCGTATTCGTCTCAGTGAAGGCAGCTTTGATGCCACCAGCAAGAGCTATACTCTGACTCCGGCGTTTGATATGCCGACAAGTCCGGATGGCAAGAGCTTTGAAATCTGGTCGGCACTGGAAGCTTGCTTCAATAACGGCGGTTATGGTGTTGCCGATATTCAATTGACAGACTGCGCAACCGATGGAGTTCGCTCTGTGGCTATCCAGCAGGAACCCTATCGCTTTGTCTGGGGTAACAATGGTGTCGACAGCGGTATGGATGCCGTGGCCCGCCGCGCCATTATAGATCCGACCAAGTGCCAAAGTTGTCATGGCAAGGAGATCCATCACTATGACAATGGTGTCAACTGCCAAACCTGCCATACACCGGATAAGACACTGCGTAATGACGCCGATTATCCCGGTGGCAAGATCCCCTCAAGCTTTGCCTGGAAGGCACACGAGCGTGAAGGCCACTTCCTCAAGTATGCAGGGCTTAAGTCCGGCACTGTGTTGAAAACCGATTGTGCCACCTGTCATGCCGAGTCCTCCGGCAGCGTCACAGGTATCACTCTGGGTCGGTCAGCGGATCGCGTCTGGCGTTATGGTGACATCAGCAATGGCGGCGCGGATATCTGGGTATCCTCAGATGCCGGCTCCTGTTTAAGTTGTCACCAAAAATACCTGAGTGATGCCGCCAAATCGCATATTCAAGCCAACGGCGGTATTCTGGATGGCATGGATGAGGCCGATGTCCGTAATCGTGCCAAAGAGGCCTGTGCCACCTGTCATACCCCGGCTCAGCTGATGCAAGTACACGGAAACTAACAATCTGCGGTGGCTAAGAGCTAACTATTGTTTGATACCTTGGACTCAGGAAGAATAAGAGTTAACCACCAGAGTCCATGCATCAAACACTTCATAAAAAAAACATTCCCGCTTTAAGGCGGGAATGGTTTTTTATGCCAAAAGAGCCAAGGCATACACCTTTATGTATAGAAGTTTGGCGATTATCACAGGCTTAAAAGACCAACAATGAAAACCGGAGGTTACCAACAAGTTGCCACTATTCTTCCGGGAAGAGTTTCTTTATGTGCGTAAACTTTCTACTTAGGTGTTATCCAATGGTTCGACTTTAGCTCAGTGACGTACAAAACGCGCTACACCATGCATTTCGACTCATTATCCAGCCTATCCTAAAAAAGATGTTTCCAATATAATGGCATACCCCCGTCCGATGAAGGCTGGTAATTTCAGTTACACGAGACTGAAATAGTTCACTTTTCCCAAGCCATTAAGCTGTAACAATTTGCAACATAACCAAAATTCAACCAAATTTACATAGTAAAAACCAAGTTAACTACCACTTAAGAAATAGTCCGATCTCAGTCACATATCCGAGTGAAAGCGGCTGCTTATTCCTTAACTCTTGATTAGCCTTGCCTTGGAAACATAATTCCACACATTAGCCAAGGTTAATGACATTTGTTTTTATTTAACCGTTGGTTAGTGATAATTAAAAACACTTGCAGGGAAATATCATGATGAAACGGTTTAATTTCAATGCCGCAACCACGGCAATGCTGGGAGCCGGTTTACTATCGTTAATGCTGACCGGTTGTGGCAGCGATGGAAAGGATGGCGAGCCAGGAAAACCAGGCCCGGTTGGAACCCCCATAAGTAAAGTCAATACGCTAAAATCCAATATTAATTCAGCATCTGTCGACACCGATGGTTTCCTGACTATCAACTTCAGTTTGTCTGATGCCAACGGCGCCGCCGTATTTGGTCTGAAGAACACTGATATTGGTGCAGTCTCCTTCGGCCGCGTCGGCAGCGAAGATGAGATTGAAGGCCTGACTGATGTAGAAGGCCAAGCCAGAGAGATCTGGCTAAGCTACTTTAACAAAGACAAAGGCGACGGTCTCTACACAGGTTCTTCCTACTTCCAGGGAAAAAACTGTGAAGATTGCCTGACTGACAATCAGGACGGCACCTACACACTAAAACTGAACAAAGCCATAGATACTCTGGGTAAATACGACTATAAGGCCGATATGGTCAATGGTATTTATCTGGGTATCAAGACAGCCAACGCGGCCAACGTCAATCTGGTTAACAACAGCTTCTTCTACTGGCAGCCCTCCTCTGATACCACTCAGGCCAAACCCAAGCCGGTTATCGCCGATGAAACTTGCCAAAGCTGTCACAGACCCGGTCATGATGGTGAACTGGCATTCCACGGCGGCAAACACGTCACGCTGGAAAGCTGTACCTTCTGTCACACCGATTACAACAGTTACATGAAGGAAGACAAGGACGAAAATGGCCAGGTGATTAGCAGTCACAAATTCGATGGTTCCATCAAGGGAATGGCACACGAAATTCACAGCCATGCCTTCTACAACGGTATCTATCCGCAATCAGCCAGCAATTGTCAGACCTGTCACCAGCCAGATGACAACCTGGCCCTGGCCGATGCTTGGAAAGGCGACAAAGATTCCGCAACTTGTCTGAATTGTCACAACAGCCCATTTGCCGTACCTTCCTGGCACTGGGATGCAGAAAACAACCAGATCCAGGAGAAAAAACAAAACTGCGTTTCCTGCCACAATGACCCTGATGGAGCCCGTGGTGCCGAGCGCGCTCACTACAGCAACAACGACAGTGCCCAAGCCGCCAAGACCCGCGTCATTTTCAATAGCATGACCTATGATGAGACGAACAAGGCAGTCACGGCCAATATGACAGTCAAGCATGGCGACACCAATGTGACGCTGGCGCAGATTGACTCCAGCCCATATAAATATGGTGGTGACACCAGCGCCATCGTCTTCAACGGCGTAGTCAAAGACGACTTCCTGGTTAATTACCAAAAAGTGGGCTATCGCTATTTCAGTGCAGGCGCCGACGGCAGCATTAATGTCACCTTCAGCGATGGCGCTTTCAAAGTCGCCGAAGTCATGGCTACGCCAGAAGTGAAAGTGGCTCTGAGCAGCCAGTTGCATGTCTGTTTTGACGGCACAGGAACCGTGGCCGATTGCGAATTTGATGCTGATGGAAAAATTACCAACTCCGGCCCTTATGTACCATCCGATACGACTTACTTCAATATCGATGGCAGCAAAGTCGATGCGACACCAAGGGTTCAACATGCCGAAATGGCTGCATGTCAGCAGTGTCACACCACGGCTATTACACACCGTTTCTCCAACGACATCGATGGCTGTGCCTCCTGCCACAATGGTACCCGTGACAAGAAGGGTGACGGTTCATCCAACCTGGCGTATATAGTGCATTCCAAGCACTATCTGTATGACAGCTCAGGCAGCGGCTTCTTCAAGAAGACAGACTGTCAAACCTGTCACGGTAAAGACGGCTTCTCACTGAAGAAAATTGCCGCCGATGCCGCGCCGGTAGCCTTCGGTAAGACTCAAGATGGCACAGAGCAGACTCTGGTATCGCCACAGACTGCCGCTTGCGCCAGCTGTCATCAACCGCCATACGGCCTGAATGAAACCACTATCAACCACATAGTTTCCAACGGTGGTGTGATAGGTACAGGCCACGGTGTACCTGCAAGTGAATACCCACAAGTCAAGGAAGCCTGCTCTACTTGTCATACGGATTCACAACTGTTGGAAGCACACGCCAACTGGAGATTCGGTTACTAATTCCTTCCCTTTGAAGAGAGGCTTCGGCCTCTCTTTTTCAGTATTTCAAATTCTTGAAATTGGATGAATAAAACAACATTTTTTGATCCAGATCTTGTTTTGTGAGCCACTCGAAAAACCATAGTATTAACATGGAGATCCATATCACACATTAGTGCCCGTTATACAGCTTTTCGGCACCGCTTGGGGTAGCCTTTGCGCAGGAAATGCTATTTCCGGTGTCGGGTTAAGGGCCAATTACATAATCAATGCGGTTGAGACAACTCAACCCACCATAACCAGGTACTTAAACTATTGCAGGGAACAAGATGATGAACGCACAAAAAACCAGACTCGCACTGCTGCTGGCAGCCAGTGCAGCCACTCTGGCCTTAGGCGGCTGCGGTGGCGATGATGGCAACGATGGTAATCCAGGTAACCCTGGCGGCGAGCCCGCAGGGGAGATCAAAGCGCTGCATTTCAACTTTGAGCAGGCCATTGTCAAAGGCGGAATCCCAACGGTTGAATTTACCGTGACCAATGAAGAGGATATGCCGGTAGTTGGCCTGCAGCGGTTCCGCTTCGCCGCCGCTCAGTTGTTACCAGAAGGCGCAACCGGTGCCGGGAATGCCTCTCAGTGGCAATATTTCGGCAACGAAGACTGCACAGTAAACAGCAGCTGTGCAGGCACTTTCATCGACCACAAGAACGGCAGCTACAGCTACACCTTTAGCAAGACCTTGAGCGAGCTGAGTAACGGCACAATCAACTTCAATCCTGAGTTGGCTCAGCGGGTGTTGCTGCGTGCTTACAACACACCACTGCCTGACGGCACTCTGGTCCCCAACAGCAACGCCTTCGTCGACTTCAATGCCAACTCAGGTGCTGCCGCCGATTATAGCCGCAAGCTAGTGAGCACAGAGAGCTGTAATACCTGTCACGGTGATTTAGCTGATGTCATACACCGCGGTGGCTACCCTGATGTCAACTATTGCGCCACTTGCCACACTCTTGGTCGGGTTGGTGAAGGAAAAGAGTTCAATGTCCTTATTCACGCCAAGCACAAGGACCTAGGGCTGGATGCGCTTAACAGCTGCCAATCCTGTCACAACGACACCAATGTCGAGCTGACGCCCGATTGGGGCAACTGGTCCAAAGTGCCTACTGCGGCAAGTTGCGGTAGCTGCCATAGCAACATCGACTTTGCTGCCGGCCAGGGCCACAGCCAACAAACCGACAACTCCAACTGTATCGCCTGTCACAATAGCCAGTGGACTGAAGAGCTGCACACAGGTGTAACCGCTGATAAGCGCGCCGTTATCGCTCAGCGCGGTCTGGCCGCAGAGATGACAGGCAACGCCGACAACAGTGCCACTCTGACTGTGACCCTGTTGGACAAGGCTGGCAATGCTCTGGATGCCAACAAGGATCTGGCCAAGATCAAGCGTCTGGAAACCATCACCAACGTGGGCCCTAACTTCCCTGTCATGGGCTACAACAAAAGCCCTGGCAGCGATAAAGCCAAGGTCGCCAAAGATCTGGTTAAAGACGGCCAGCTGCAAGATGCCGTGACCCTGGTTGACGGCAAGCTGCAATTCACCGTTCAGGACCTGCCTTTCGGTGCCGGTGATACCGATACCGCCTTTAGCTTTATCGGTCTGGAAATGTGCAGCCAGGGCAGCGAACTGATCGCCTGTGCCGATGGCGTTGCCACCACCAGCATGAAAGCTCAACTGGCCTTTGCAACCAAGTCAGGTGATGCGCCTAGCTACCGTCATATCGACTCAGTGGACTTTGCCACCTGTGAAGGCTGCCACAGCGACACCTTCGAACTGCACAAGGGCCACCATGCCGGCTTTGTGATGACAGACCAGCTTGCTCGCGAAGTGAATGGCAAGCTCACCGTCGGTGTGGATGCTTGTGTGACTTGTCATACTCCAGATGGGACATATGCCAGCGGTGCCAACAAGGGCGCACTGGAGATGAAGCTACACAAGACCCACAGTGAGAAAGCCTATTCGCTCATCGGCGGTAACTGTTCAGCCTGTCACAGTAAGCTGAATCTGGACGCCTTCAAGAACAAGGGCGCTCTGGCAACCGCAAAAGAAATGTACACCACGCCTATCACGGCCACTTGTACCTCCTGCCACGTTGTGGGTAGTGACTACATGGTACATACCAAGGAGCAACTGGAAGCCTACGGCGCTGTGGTAGATGGTGATTACACCGCTGCCAACCAGGCTGCGCAGCTGGAAACCTGTTTCTACTGCCACAAGCCAACCGCCGCAGATCACACTCAGGTGAAGATGTAATTTGCCCAGGCCGGGGGAGTTATCTCCCCCGTCTTTCAAGGGTTTGGACAAATTAAGGATGCCTAATATGAGAATCAGCAAAAACCTACCTTCACTGCTAAACGCCCTGCTGGCGACGGCAGTGTTATCTTTTGGCGCCACCCAGGCGGCCCATGCCGCAAAGTGGGACGCCCAAATGACTCCGGAAGAAGTGGAAGCCACCTTGGATAAGAAGTTTGCCGAAGGCAGCTACTCTCCCAAAGGCGCCGACTCCTGCTTGATGTGCCACAAAAAGTCAGAAAAAGTCATGGACCTGTTCAAAGGGGTTCATGGCGCCATCGACTCCAGCAAGAGTCCCATGGCAGGACTCCAATGCGAAGCCTGTCACGGCCCCATGGGTAGCCACAACCGCGGCGGAAAAGAACCCATGATTACCTTCGGTAAGGGTTCTACCCTGGCAGCAGACAAGCAGAACAGCGTCTGTCTTTCCTGTCACCAGGATGACGAGCGTATGTCCTGGAACGGCGGTCACCACGACAACGCCGATGTTGCCTGTGCTTCTTGCCACAGCGTGCATACCGCCAAGGATCCTGTGCTCTCCAAGAACACTGAGATGGAAGTCTGTACCAGCTGTCACACCAAGCAAAAGGCTGATATGAACAAGCGTTCCAGCCACCCGCTGAAGTGGGCACAGATGGTGTGCAGCGACTGTCACAACCCTCACGGCAGCACCACAGACGCCGATCTGAACAAGGCATCAGTCAATGACACTTGTTACAGCTGTCATGCGGAGAAGCGCGGCCCAAAACTCTGGGAGCATGCACCGGTCACAGAGAACTGTGTCACTTGCCACAATCCCCACGGCAGTGTAAACGATGGCATGCTTAAGACCCGCGCTCCGCAACTGTGTCAACAGTGTCACGCCAGCGATGGCCACGCCAGCCGTGCCTATCTGGGTAACACTGGCATGGGTTCTCAGGTCAACGACAACGCCTTTACCGGTGGTCGCAGCTGCCTGAACTGTCACAGCCAGATCCATGGTTCCAACCATCCATCCGGCAAGTTGTTCCAACGCTAAGGAGGCGGGAAGATGAAATTCAAACTTAATTTGATCACCCTGGCTCTGCTGGCTCCTGCCAGCCTGGCGATGGCCGCTGACGGTTATGACTTGGCCAACGCCAATACCGAAAAGGTCAAGTTTTCGGCCTGGAGCTGTAAGGGTTGCGTCAGTGAAACCGGTGTATCCGGCACTATTGGCGCCGGAGTTGGCTATAACGACTCTGACGATATCCGTTCTGCCAACGCCTTTGCCGCCGAAGATGACTTTGCCGGCAAGGTGGACGCTGACCTGAGCTATCGCGGTGAAAACGGCTATCGAGCCAGTATCGAAGCCGATAACCTGGGTATGGAAAACGGCCGGGTCGATATCAATGCCGGTAAACTCGGGCAGTACAACATCAACCTGAACTACCGTCAGATCCACACCTATAAGACAGACTCAGCCATGAGCCCTTATCTGGGAGCAGGCAGCGGCAACCTGACACTGCCGACTAGCTGGCAGACAGCCGGTGGCAGCAGCGAGATGCCCATGCTGTATGACAGCCTGAGCCCACTGGAGCTGTCGCTCAAGCGCAAGCGCGCAGGCCTAGGTCTTGAATATCAGGGGGAAGAGCTGTGGAGCACCTATGTCACCTATATGCGCGAAGAAAAAACCGGCCTGAAAACCGCGTCCGGCAGCTTCTTCAACCAGTCAATGATGCTGGCCGAGCCTGTGGACTACACCACAGATACCGTCGAGGCCGGGATCAAACTCAAGGGTGACAACTGGTTTACCGCACTCAACTACAATGGTTCATTCTTCAAGAATGATATCCAGACCTTGAGATTCGACAACGCCTTCAACCCAACCTTTGGTGCCCAAAGGGTAGGCTATATGAGCCTAGATCCGGATAACGAGTCTCACACTGTGACCTTGAGCGGCCAATTTGCCCAGAAAGGCGCCGTGGTCAGCGGCCGTTTGTTTGCCGGACAGATGACCCAGGATGAGGCCTTTATCACCTCGGGTTACGGCTATCAATTGCCGCAGGAATCCCTGGACGGCAAAGTAGATATCCTGGGGATGAACCTCAAGGCGGTCAAACGCGCCACCCGCAATCTGCGGATCAGCGGCAGTTATGATTACTACGATAGGGACAACCAGACCCAGATCCAGGAATGGACCCAGATCAGTATCAATAACGTCAGTGGTCGTGTGGCTTACAACACCCCTTATGACAACACCAGTCACAAGGCCAAGTTGGCCATGGATTATCGGATTGCCAACGGCATGAAGTTGGACGCAGGTTATGACTACCGTCGTGATGAACGCAGCTATCAGGACAGGGAAATCACCGACGAGAACGGCGTTTGGGCCCGTTTCAGTCTCAACAACTTTGAACACTGGAATATGTGGATCAAGGGCAGCTATGGCAAGCGCGATGGCTCAGAGTACGAAGCATCTGAGTGGACCTCTTCCGAGTCCAACAAGTTGCTGCGCAAGTACAATCTGGCCGACCGCAAGCGCACTCAGATTGAAGCTAGGGTGACCCACAGCCCTATCGACACTCTGACCCTGGATTTCGGTGCCCGCTATGCGCTGGATGACTACAACAACACGGTTATCGGTTTGACTGAATCCAAAGACCTCAGCTATGACGCCAGCATCAGCTATTTGCTGACAGACGATCTCAGCCTGAGCGCCTTCTACAACCATCAGACCATCGACTCAGATCAGGCCGGCAGCAGCAACTTCAGCACTGTCACCTGGACAGGAACCGTGGAAGACAAGGTGGACGTCATAGGTGCCGGTTTGGCCTACGACAACCTGCTGGAGAAGAAACTGCGTCTGGGACTGGATTACACCTACTCTGACTCGGACTCCAGCACTCAGGTACGCCAAGGCATCACGGGCGACTATGGCGATTACTACGCCAAAGTGCACAACGTTAACCTCTATGCCCAGTATCAGGCTACTGAGAAAATGGCGCTGCGTCTTGACTACAAGATGGAGAAATACGAGGACAACGACGCAGGTAACGATATCGCCCCGGATGGTATCTGGAACCTGGTCAGCTTTGGTGACAACAGCCATGACTACACGGCTCACCTGATCATGTTGAGCGTCAACTACCGTCTGTAACTCTCACTCTTAACGTTCAAAAGCCCGCTTTTCGCGGGCTTTTTTATCTCTTCCCGCCTTCACCTCAAACCAATAAGCATTCGGTAAAATTCCTCTTGCCAGCGGCCCTTTTTGCAGCTTACACTGCGAAACGTTACATCCTTGTAACAATTATAACAATTAAGATTATATGACCTGAGGACAATGGCATGAGAATCACTCATACACTACAAGGAATAGCCTTGCTCGCGGCCCTTTCCAGCACCAGCGCGCTGGCCGATGGTATTCGCGCCAGCCTGGAGATGAGCCAGCAGAGCTATAAGGCCAGTGATAACGTGTTGGTCACTGTGACCCTGACCAATGACGCCAACCAGCCGGTTAAACTGCTCAAGTGGTACACCGCCGCTGATGGAGTGGAGGAATCCCTGTTCAAAGTCAATGCCGATGGCCTTGACCGTCACTATCTGGGTGCCCATTTCAAACGCCCGGCGCCCGGCAAACAGGACTATATCAAGCTCAAAGCCGGTGAGAGTGTGTCCTATCAGGTAGAGTTGTCCTCACTTTACGACATGAGCAGCAGTGGCAACTACGAGATAAGCTATGATGTCAGTTCGCTGCAACTCTTCTCCCCCAACCCGGGCCAACAAAAGAAGCTGGCCCGCTTAGGGATAGAAGGGATACATTCAGATCCGGTCAGCTTCTATGTGGAAGGCAGTGAATTCAAGTCCGGCGTCAACAAGGGTAAACCCGGCAGCGGCGATGGCAACGCGGCGCCCGACGGTATCAGCTTTACCGGCCGTTGCAGCAATTCCCAACAGAGCGATATTCTGGCGGGACTGGACGCCGCCCGCACCATGGCGGCCGATAGCAAGCAATACCTCGCGAGCAACAACAATCCCTCAAGCTCAGTGCGTTATGCCACCTGGTTTGGCAGCTACAACAGTAGTCGCTGGAATAGCGTCAGCAGCAACTTCAGTGCCATAGACTCAGCCTTGAACAATCAGCCGCTCACCTTCGATTGCAGCTGCAAGAAGAGTTATTACGCCTACGTTTACCCGACTCAGCCCTACAAGATCTACATGTGTAACGCCTTCTGGAGCGCGCCGGTATCGGGCACCGACTCCAAGGGCGGCACCATAGTCCATGAAATGAGTCACTTCAATGTGGTGGCGGGAACCGATGACATTGTCTACGGCCAAAGTGGCGCCAAATCGCTGGCCCTGAGTAACCCGGCCCAGGCGATTCAAAACGCCGATAGCCACGAATACTTTGCTGAAAACACTCCCTTTCAAAACTAAGAAAGCTACAGCAGATTAGTTTACCTTTCGTGGGCCGGTTCCCCCGGCCCACCTCCCTGTTACCTTGTGAGCTTGGGCGGACGGAACTGCCCCTTTTTTCCTCATTGTCTCAGAGCCATCCCATAACGGCCATCAAGCACTTGCAAGCCTTTCGCCTTTAAGCCAATGTAAGGCCAGCCTTTATGATGAGAATCTATTGATGAAGTTGAAATATCCTTGTGCCTTGGTCGCCCTTTTTCCGCTATCGGCCATGGCCGCACAACCCGACGGTTTAATGGCCGGGGTGTTTACTATACTGGTGCTGGGTGGTTTTACTCTGGTTAACCTGCTACTGCAGCTATTTTTTTACTTCAACGGCCAATATAGCCGCCCTGGGTTTGTCCGCAGCCATATCTATTGGGCCTTGCCCATTCCGCTCATGACCCTGTTACTTGTCCTCTGGGATCATGCCTCTGTTGCCGATCTCAGTATGAACTTCGGTCTGGTGTTGATAGCCGTGGCACTGGCGTTGCTGCCACTGCAACTGAAAAACTCGGCCAAGGTCGCCGGGGCTCAGGCCGGTTGGCGCTTGCTGGCAACCTCTGCCTTATTGTTGCTGCTGGCCAATATCATCTGGCCACTGACTATCCCGGCGATGCTTATCGCCTGGAGTGCTAGCGATTGGCAACAGCGTAAAGAAAACGGCTTTAAGCTCAGCCGGATAGTGTTACTGCTGACGGCGCTGGGGCTGACACTGTATGAAGGCTTTCAGGCCTGGCAACACTTTTTTGGTAGCTGATTTTCGAAGCCTGATTTTCGGAGCCAAGTTTTCGAAGCCTAAGTAGGGTCTGATATCCATCAAAAACCAGGAAATATAATGAAAACTGCCGCTCTGCCCAGTGATTTTCCGCTACTCGATGAGGTGCGAGCCTGCACCCTGTGCCGGGATAAACTGCCATTGCCGCCCAAGCCGATACTGCAGGCCCACCCTGACGCCAGGATTTTAATCGCGGGGCAAGCGCCCGGCAGAATAACCCATGAACGTGGCCTGCCCTTTGACGATGCCAGCGGCGACCGGCTAAGGCAGTGGCTGGGGGTGAGCCGCGAACAGTTTTATAATCCTCGGCTGTTTGCCGTCATTCCCATGGGATTTTGCTATCCGGGAACGGTTGAAAAACAGGGCCGCAAACAGGGAGATATGCCGCCGAGGCCAGAATGCTCAGCCACCTGGCACCCAAGGCTTTTTGCCGCCTTGCCCAATATTGAGCTGACACTGATCCTTGGCAAATACGCCATGGCCTGGCACCTCAAGGGCAGTCCGCTGGCCAAGGCGCCTGTCAGTACCGCCGTGGCAGAAGCTGATTCGCTGTGGCCGACAAAACTGGTGCTGCCTCACCCGAGTCCGCGTAATCGCCTCTGGTTTAAACAGCATCCCGAATTTGAGCAAAACCTGTTACCCAGGCTCAGGCAGAGAGTCACCGAGTTACTCGCACATTAGAGGCCCACATGTATTTTCTCGACGCCGCGACCGCGCAGCAGATAGTGGATCGCACCATGAACATCATCGACCACAATATCAATGTGATGAACAGTCAAGGGGTGATCCTCGGCTCTGGCGACAAACAGCGACTCAACAGTGTCCATGAAGGCGCCCTTCTGGCCATAGCCCAAAACCGCACTGTGGTGATAGATGAAGGCAGTCGCCACAGCCTGCACGGCGTCAAACCCGGGATCAACCTGCCGCTGCACTACCACGGCAAGATAATCGGCGTTGTCGGCATTACCGGTAATCCGGCAGAGCTGCTGCACTATGGTGAGCTGTTGAAAATGACTGCCGAAATGATGGTCGAGCAAGCCAACTCCCTCGAGCTGGATCTCTGGCATAAACGCCAGCGGGAAGAGTTTATTCTGCAACTGCTGAAACGTGACAGTTATAGCGAAAGCGATTTTTGTGCCTGGGCCGCCCAGCTGCAGATAGATCTGCAAAAACCCAGAGTTGCCGCCGTGATAGAACTCGCCAAAGGCGAAAGCAAGGCCACTGATCTCAAGGAGATCCAGCGTTTACTCGAGTATCCGCAAAGGGACAACCTGGTGGCCATGACCGCCATGGATCAGTTGGTGATCCTCAAACCCGCCTTTCTCGATGGTCGCAGCTGGGATCCGGCGCTTGAGGATCTGCGAATCGAGAAACTGCTTGCCCGTTTGCCCGCCGACACCCAGGGCCGACTCAAAATCGCGCTGGGGCATTTCTTTCCCGGTGAAGGCGGTATTCGGCGCTCATATCAAACCGCGCTGGAAACCCTGAGATTAGGGAAAAAGCGCGCGCCGGAAAAGACCAAGTACCTCTATCAGGATCACGCGCTGGCAGTATTGTTGTCCGGGCTGGTTAATAGCTGGCGCGGTCAGGAGCTGGCAGCGCCCTTTCGCAAACTGCAGCAACATGACAAAAAGGGGCTGTTGCTGCGTACACTGAGCGCCTATCTGCAACACTTCGGTGACCAGCAACAATGTGCCAAGGCATTGTTTATTCACCGTAATACCCTGAGATATCGCCTGGAACGTATCAGTGAGATCACCGGCATAGAGCTGCAAAGCCTGGATGGATTGCTGCAACTCTACCTGGGAGAGGTCCTCAGTCGTCTGGAACACAAATAATTGTGCATACGCACAAAAAACTAGCCACTTTCAGGGGGGAATTCCGTATTTTTCCCTAAAGCCATCACGGCGCGGCAACTGGGATAATAATCGCCAGCCCGCCTTCGCGCCGGCGCCCCAACCCCTACATAAATAACGACCCAATAAGGGACACTTATGAGCCTGGTACTAGTACTATTGGCGGTGATCATCTTTATTGTCATCGCCACCTCAACATTTAAACTACACCCCTTTTTGACGCTACTGCTGGCGTCATTTATCGCCGCCTTCGGATTCGGCCTGCCCGCCGGGGAAATCGCCAAAACCATCAGTGGTGGTTTTGGAGGTATTCTTGGTTATATAGGTCTGGTGATAGTCCTGGGAACTATCATAGGCACAGTGCTGGAAAAGAGCGGCGCGGCCATCACCATGGCCGATGTGGTCATCAAGGTGCTCGGGCAGCGCTTCCCGACTCTGACCATGTCCATCATAGGTTATATCGTTTCCATCCCAGTGTTTTGTGACTCGGGCTTTGTGATCCTCAACAGCCTGAAACAGTCTCTGGCCAATAGAATGCAGGTTTCCAGCGTTGCCATGAGCGTTGCCCTGGCCACCGGCCTCTATGCTACCCACACCTTTGTGCCGCCCACTCCCGGCCCGATTGCCGCCGCCGGTAACCTGCAACTGGAAGCCAGCCTGGGGCTGGTGATTGCAGTAGGTATTCTGGTTTCTGCCGTTGCCGCCTTCGCCGGTTTACTCTGGGCCAACCGCTTTATGAACACTGAGCCGGATGGCGAAGGCGCCGAAGAGCTCAAGGCTTCTGCCGAAGAATTTGAAACACTCAAGGCTGCTTATGGCAAACTGCCAAGCCCCTTGGCGGCGTTCTCACCTATTTTTGTTCCTATTTTGCTGATCTGCCTTGGCTCTATCGCCGCCTTCCCCTCCAAGCCCATGGGTGAAGGCATGCTGTTCAGCCTGTTCCATTTCCTCGGCCAACCGCTCAATGCCTTGATGATAGGCCTGGGGCTGTCACTCTTGCTGCTCAAGGGCGACAACAAGGTCAAAGAGTTTTCCGATCGTATCTCACAGGGCCTGGCTGTTGCCGCCCCCATACTGCTGATTACCGGGGCCGGCGGCGCTTTTGGCGCTGTGATCAAAGCCACGCCTATCGGTGACTTTATCGGTACTTCACTGTCGGCTCTGGGTATAGGTATCTTTATGCCCTTCCTGGTGGCAGCGGCACTGAAGTCGGCTCAAGGCTCCTCCACAGTGGCGCTGGTAGCCACTTCGGCTCTGGTGGCCCCCATGTTGGGTGATATCGGCCTTGGCAGCGAAATGGGCCGGGTGCTGACCGTCATGGCCATAGGCGCCGGAGCCATGACAGTGTCCCACGCCAACGACAGCTTTTTCTGGGTGGTTACTCAGTTTAGCCGTATGAGCGTAGCCCAGGCCTACCGGGCTCAGACTATGGCGACCCTAATTCAGGGGATCACCGCCATCATCTTCGTCTGGCTGCTTAGCCTGGTTCTGCTCTAAACTCTTCCCTTGCTGCTGCCGGTTTCACCGGCAGCCCGTTGTACAGGAAATCAGATGAAAATAGTGATAGCACCGGATTCCTTCAAGGAAAGCCTGAGCGCTCTCGAAGTGGCCAATGAAATTGAAGCGGGCTTTAAACTCAGGCTGCCGGATGCCGAGTACCTCAAAGTGCCGGTGGCCGACGGCGGCGAAGGCACAGTGCAATCTATGGTCGATGCGACCAACGGTCACCTGGTCGAGCTTGAAGTCTGTGGCCCACTCGGACAAGCTGTGAAGGCCCATTACGGTATTCTGGGTACAGAAGGCACTCATGGCGCCAAAACTGCAGTTATCGAAATGGCGGCCGCCTCCGGGCTGCATCATGTCAGCCCGGCGCTTCGTAATCCAAGGCTCACCACAAGTTACGGCACCGGCGAGCTAATTATCGATGCCATAGAGCGTGGCATTCGCCACTTCATCATCGGCCTTGGCGGCAGTGCCACCAATGATGGCGGCGCCGGTATGGCCAAGGCGCTGGGCGCTAAACTATTGGATAGTGCCGGGCTGGAGATAGGCCCGGGCGGGGCGGCGCTCGCGGCCTTGGCAACACTGGACTGCAGCCAACTGCATCCGGCGCTAACTGACTGCCATTTTGAAGTGGCCTGTGATGTGGACAACCCTTTATGTGGCGAGCGCGGCGCTTCGGCGGTATTCGGGCCGCAAAAGGGAGCCACTGAGGAAATGGTCGCCGAGCTTGACGCCGCCCTCGGCCACTTTGCCGATATCCTGGCTCAGAGCGGCTTTGAAGATAAGCGCCTGCAAAGTGGTGCCGGCGCCGCCGGTGGCATGGGACTTGGGGTGATGGCATTTCTGGGCGCCGAGCTGCGCCCCGGTATCGACATAGTCATGCAGGCCGTCGGGCTTGATGCCAAACTCGAAGGCGCTGCATTGGTTATCACCGGCGAGGGACGCATAGATGGACAAACCATCTATGGCAAGACACCCATGGGAGTTTTGCGCCTGGCAAAGGCGCGCAATATTCCCGTGATTGGTATTGCCGGCTGTCTAGGCGTGGGTTCAGAGCTGGTGCTGGAGCAGGGAATGAGCGCCATTTTTGATATCATTCCCTCGGCCTGCGACTTGCCCAAGGCGCTGGCCGAAGCCAGAGCCAATCTGCAGCGCACCTCAAGCAATATCGCCGCGCTGCTGGCTCTGCAACTGAATAACGCCAATTGATTTTTCGCGGGTCAACCTCTGTGGCCCGCCGCTTTTTCGTTTCAGTTTCAACTTGTCTGACCGCAATCCTTGCAGTAAAGTGAGCTGCCATTTCAAGACCTGTGCAGACACAGGCAGATACAGTGTGAGACCAAAGCCCCATGACCGCCAGCAAGCAACGCCAGGCCACCGCCTCAGAAAACTCTCTGATGCGTATCTTTACCGTGCCCGAAGCACCGGAATCGACCCTGAGCCGCATAGAGCAGGCATTGTCTCAAGATCTCGCCGGTTTCCTGACCCAGAATATCGCCGCACTGGAAAAGCCCCTGAGTGAAATCGAAAAGGATTTCCAGGTCTTTGAAATCCCGCGTCAACCCAGATTTGTTTCTGACTACACTGAAGAGATGATGCAAAATTTGGTGGCGCATTCAGTACACACCGCCGCCCCCAGCTTTATCGGCCATATGACATCGGCGCTGCCCTACTTCGTGTTGCCCTTGTCGAAAATGATGGTGGGCCTGAATCAGAATCTGGTCAAAATCGAAACCTCCAAAGCCTTCACGCCCTTGGAGCGGCAGGTGCTGGGGATGATGCATCACCTCATTTATGGTCAAACCACCGACTTCTACCACCAGTGGATGCACAGCGCCAATCATGCTCTGGGAGCCTTCTGCTCCGGCGGCACTGTAGCCAATATCACCGCCCTGTGGATTGCCCGCAACCAACTGCTCAAGGCTGACGGTGAATTTCGCGGCATCAATCGCGAAGGCTTAGGCGCGGCGCTCTGCCACTACGGTTGGAAGAGCCTGGCGATACTGGTGTCCGAGCGCGGCCATTACTCCCTGGGCAAAGCTGCCGATCTGTTGGGCATTGGCCGGGATAACATAGTTTCAATCGCGACCGATGCCAACAATAAGGTCGATGTTGACGCCATGCGCGAGGCGGCCACCAAGCTGGCCCGGCAGGGCATCCGAGTCATGGCGATAGTTGGCGTCGCCGGCACCACAGAAACCGGTAACATAGATCCTCTACCTGAGCTGGCCGAGTTGGCAACCGAGCTCAATTGCCACTTTCATATTGATGCCGCCTGGGGCGGGGCCAGCTTGTTATCCAGCAAATATCGCCATCTGCTCAAAGGGATAGAACTGGCCGACTCAGTGACCATAGATGCCCACAAACAGATGTATGTTCCTATGGGTGCCGGTATGGTGCTGTTCAAACAGCCTGAACTGGCGCGGGCGATAGTGCATCATGCCGAATATATTTTGCGTAAAGGTTCCAAGGATTTGGGCAGCCAGACTCTGGAAGGTTCCCGCCCCGGAATGGCCATGCTGGTGCATGCCTGCATGCAGATAATCGGCAAGGAAGGCTATGAAATACTGATCAATAATTCGCTGGAAAAGGCCCGCTTCTTTGCCGGCTTGATTGAGCAACACAGCGAATTTGAACTGGTGAGTGCGCCCGAGTTGTGCCTGCTCACCTACCGTTGGTGCCCCTCTTGGGCACAAACTGCTCTGAGCCGGCAATTGGCCCAGGGCAATCTTGAAAAGGTCAAAGAGATCAATGGTATTCTTGATGACCTCACTCGTGCCATCCAGAAGAAACAACGTGAACAAGGCAAATCTTTTGTGTCCCGCACCCGGATCCAACCCGCCCGTTATCACAGAGAAACCGTGACTGTATTCCGGGTGGTGCTGGCCAACCCGCTGACCACAGACACCATACTGGCAGATGTATTAAACGAACAAACTGAGCTGGCAGCTTCTGAAACCGGGCTACTGCAGGTGCTAAAGCAAGCCTGCAACTAAACATTTATTGAGGGCGATGCTGAGCCACGCCCTGCATGCCGTTTTCCCGCACCCGCACGCCTTTGAGCAGCCCCACTATCATCTCGGTGGCATTCAAGGGCGCCATCTGCGGAAAGTCCTTGATCTCTATCTTGCCGCTGATCTCCATATGAGCGTAACGGACACTGTTGATTTTGCTGTCAGTGCTGACCCAGGTGAACTCCCGCTGGGTATCCGAGTACTTACCATCACTGATAAACAGCCGCCCTTCCCGCCCGGCCACCTTGGTCTTGCTGCTGGCGAAAAAGGCCATCATACCGCTGTAGCGGCTCAGTTCCTCTTTCAAGCCCTTTTCTTCGCCTTTGCCATACACGTTTACGATGATCTCAAACAGTGAATCTTTTCCGTTAAAAAACTCCGCCTGATAGTTTTCGTGATAAGAGCCTTCCTTATACGCGCTCGTTGGATAAGGCCCTGAAGGGGTAATCGGTGGCTGAAGATTGGCGATCAAGATATTTCTTTGCAAACAGACACCCGCCTGCTTATGCGGCCAGGGCTGATATTCAATCTTCTCTATCGCCTGACGCATCCATTGCAGCCGCTGCTGCAATATCTCATCCACATTGGGGGCATTACGGGCAATGAATTTGTTAGCACGGCCATCAATGCTGAGCCCCAACTGCTGCTCCGGAAAATCCTTGAAAAAGAAGCTGGCAAAAAAATGCTTGGCGTCTGGATCTTTGTTTAACTTTCTGCGGTCTTTATAGTACACCACCGTTTTCAAGTTCGGCTCCAGGTCTTTAATTACATACTCGGTGGGTGAATGCTTTCCATCTTTACTACGCAATTCCTCCACATACTCCAGCCATTGCTCAAGCCTATGCTCACCGGTGATCACCCCTTGCTTTTCTGCCTTATCATCCTGATGATAGATATCGATAGAAAACTGCGGTTGACCATAACCCGAGGTGAGCAGTTGCATCTCTTGGGGTAACTCAAACTCAAAACGGCCCACACAGTGTTTGGTAAACACCATACCGGCCGGTCTTGGCGGTATCTCCTCGGCGTAAGTCAAAAGCGGAAAACCCGCACAAACTAGGCAGCAGGGCCACAGCTTTCGCCGCAGTAAACTTAAGGACTTCTGGCATGCTCTTATCAAAGGTTTCTCCCTTTCGCTCCTATCAATAGTTCCAACCTTTCATTCTTATAGCTAGTCCTTCACTCCGACCATGCCGTTTTCTCTAACCCGCACGCCTTTGAGCAGCCCCACTATCATCTCGGTGGCATTCAAGGGCGCCATTGCAGGAAAGTCCTTGATCTCTATCTTGCCGCTGATCTCCATATGGGCATAACGGACACTGTTGATTTTGCTGTCGGTGCTGACCCAGGTGAACTCCCGCTGGGTATCCGAGTATTTGCCATCACTGATAAACAGCCGCCCTTCCCGCCCGGCCACCTTGGTCTTGCTGCTGGCGAAAAAGGCCATCATCCCGCTGTAGCGGCTCAGTTCCTCTTTCAAGGCTTTTTCTTCACCTTTGCCGTACACATTCACTAACACCTTAAACATTGAGCCTTTGTCTGCACCATTAAAAAACTCTGCCCCATAGTTTTCGTGATAATCTCCGAGTTCGTCTTTGAGTGGCTGAAGATTGGCAACTAATAAATTTCTTTGCAAACAAACGCCCGCTTGCTTATGCGGCCAGGGCTGATATTCAATCTGATCTATCGCCTGACGCATCCATTGCAGCCGCTGCTGCAATATCTCATCCACATTGGGCGCATTGCGGGCAATGAATTCATTGGCACTGCCTTCAACACTGATCCCCAACTGCTGCTCCGGAAAATCCTTGAAAAAGAAGCTGGCAAAAAAATGCTTGGCGTTTGGATCTTTGTTTAACTTTCTGCGGTCTTTATAGTACACCACCGTTTTCAAGTTCGGCTCCAGATCTTTGATAACATATTTGGTCGGATAGTGTTCGGCGTCTTTAATACGCAACTCCTCCACATAAGCCAGCCATTGCTCAAGCCTATGCTCACCGGTTATCACCCCTTTCTTTCGGTCGGTATTGTTCTGATGATAGATGTTGATAAAAAACTGCGGCTGACCATAACCCGAGGTGAGCAGTTGCATCTCTTGGGGTAACTCAAACTCAAAACGGCCCACACAGTGTTTGGTAAACACCATGCTCGCCGGCCCTTCCTGCATTTTTTCCGATTGCGCCATCACAGCTTCTCCCTGCCAAAAACAAACCATTGCCAGACTGCCGAGCAGCCCGCGTTTAATCATCTTGCGATAACCCTCAGCCATCTCTACCCCTTGAATTTTTGGTGAATATCCGGCAGCCAAGACTGAAGCACACCGACCATAAGCTCCCTGACATCGGGGCAATTGTAAAACCCTTGGTGATCCTGGGTCGCCACCAAGCCGATAGTCTGCACCCCTTTGGGATACTTGCCCGCGCCTTCATGCACAGTACCATCACCCTTAGCCGTCTCGCTACCCAACCTGAAGCTGGCACTTTGAGCCCTAGGCGGCATGTGGGCATGCTGATAGCCATAGCGGTTCTGCTCCATCCAGCTCTTTAACTTGTCTTGATGCTCCGCCAGTTCACTGCGGCTCAGCAGCTTGACTTCGCCCTTGACAGAGAGCCAGTCATGGTTTTCATCGCCTATGACTTGCCAGCGCTCCACCGCCGCCGTCTCCAGCCCCGGGGTCAAGCTGTTCTGCAATTGCCACTCACAGGTATCAAACGCCTTGGTGTCCGGGTTATTGCTGTAGAGTAGTGTGGTCGTTGCGTGAAAGTTAGCCGCCAGTTGGTCATGAAATTTCTCACAATCAGCGATGCGCTCCCTAAATGCATCCTTATGTTTTTCCAGCTGCTCATCGGTTGGATTGGCCAGCTCAGGTGCCAACAAGGGAGGCTGCACCAGGCTGTACCAGGTATCGAAACGGCGGTAGAAATCATAAATGCCACTGCCATAGCCTATCTGCAACAGTTCTCGTTTTTCCGGCTGTTTCGCCGGATCCTTATTGACAAACAGCCACTCCCCCTTATTGGCCGCATCCACATAGAGCTTATTGGGCATCAACTCCAGTCCGCCCTGACAAAAGCCCAGTATTGCCGTGGTATCGGCGGCGTTCTTGCCCAGCACCATTTTGACGACCTGCCCCAAAGCACCGTGGCCGACGGCGCCGCAGCGAAACTGAAAATAGGTGGAGGGGCTGCCGTGGGTTGGCATAGCGCCATGGATAACAGCTTCGACTTGAGATTCCAGGCCGCTTAAGATAAAGCCGGCGCGGGAGGCGTACCCACCCATTGAGTGGCTGATGACCACAAACTTAATATCGTCCCTGGTCAGCCCCAGGTTATCGCCTTCTTTATCTTCCTTGAGTAACTGCGTCCTGAATTCCTCAAGTTTATCCTTGAGTCGCTCTCCGGCCACTTTATTGCTGAGCATCCAGTTATAGCCCACGGCAAATACCGGAAATTGCAGCCCGGGATACAGGCGTTTAAATAATGGCTCCTTCGACTCAAGATATCGAAGCAGCGGGCCGTAACTGTCCCACAGCACTTCGCCCCAACCCCGACGCTTTTTGAGTTCCATCTGCGACTTGGGTACTGAGGTATAGACCCTGAAATACTTATCGGTGCCAGGATCAACCTCCAATAAACGATCATCCCGATCGATAATCGGCCTTTTTTTATACTCCGTGTTACCATCAACCAACAAGGCCTTACGTTGCACTGGTCCGGCAAAAATCAAATCTTTGATCCGAGGCCAGGCGGCGGCTTTGGTTCGGTACTTACGGCCGGTTTCCGCTATTTCGCGTCCCTTTTCCTTTATCCCTATCCACTTTCGATTAAACCATTTACCTATCCCCTCAAAGAAACCATCATCATCGTCCGCCTGCGCCGCAGCAAGCTCGGCTTCACGTTCGGCCTTCAGCTCCATGGCGGTACTGCTGGGACCACTGAACTTTCCCCCGGCAGCAGGATCCCATACTGAGTCGCCACTCTTTTTATTCATCAATCGGGTGCCCATAATGCCGGGGACGAACACCAGCGCCACAATACCCTTGCGGCATTTACAATCAGCGTTACAGCTCATAACCAGACTCCATGGTAGAAGATTGCTGTTCCTTGGCCCACTGCAACAAGATAGCCGCTCGTCCTGAAGGCAAGCCGGTCTTGGTGACTATGGCACTCACTTCCGGGTCATCGAGTGACACTTGTGCCAAAAACAAGGCCTCGGCCACCAAGCGCAGATGGCCCAGCTCGGTGAATCCATATTGATAAGCCTGACTCACTTGCTGCTCGAGCCAGTCATAGCATGCCTGCCCATCTGTTGGTGGACTTTCCAGTGATAACAGGTGACGTGCGAGGGCATGGATCTGGTTTCGCCTTTGCCAGTTTGGCATCGCATCCATGATTTCCTGACTCAATTCCCAGCTCATTCGCTTCTCCTTAAGACACTGTCAAGGCAGCATCTCCCTGAATGACTTTGCCGCCATGGGCCGTGGACGCACCCTGCAATACCACGGCGATGCCATTGACGGTCAAACTCGGATGTCCCTGAACCAGGGTATCTGGCCCGCCAACCTGGCAGTCACACTTGTGCCCGGTTAAGGCCACAGGAATACCGTTGACCGTCAGAGCACTTTCTCCCTGGTTTATCGGTCCACCAACATGAGGGGTATTGCCGCTGAACATAGGGCAAATATGTTGATGTCCTTTCAAAGCAACCGGAGTCCCCATATTAATCCTCCTTAATCGATATCGCCTGGCAGCCGTATCCGTCCGGCTCCCTTTGCCAATTCAGCCAATGGCTATTGAAACGAAAGGGGTTAAGCGATGCATAGAGCACTGACCCCAAAGGCTCAAGAAATGCATCTCTTCTGGCCTGCGTTTCTTCGGTTAAATAATGATGTAAGACCCTGGGGTCGTAGAAACGAAAACGAGTAGTTTCACCATCAGGCTTGACGGCATACAACCTTTGCCCCAGTGCTTCTTTCAGTGACTGCAGGGCTAGCTCACTCTTGCACCACAGCGCGCTGTGGCCATGGGTGTCTTTCTCCAGCATCAGTTGTATCAGCTCATCCTGTCCCGCAAGATGGAGTAACCAAGGGCCGTTATCCACCAATGCCTGATCCCGGTAATCAAACAGGCTATGACACTCGGCTCCGGCCCCTTTGGCAAACCACAGGGGCTCTGGGCATAGCGCTGCATCCAAGACCAAGTAGTTGGGCCCAAACGCCTTGAGGCTATTTTCCTTCACCATAGTCATACTGTTATTCTCCGCAATCGGGACAAAGATCGACTATCGGGTTGCCCTCTTCTGCGGCACTCTTCAGCGTCGCCAATTGGGGCTTGGCCCCGGTTGTCACAGCCACTGGCCCCTTGAGCTTGATATTGGGAGCTTCGAGAGTGATCCCGCCGGAATCTATGAGTATCTTGCCTCCTGGCCCCTGAATAGTGACTTTCTCCGAGCCATTGAGGGTGAGCGACTTGGTGTGCACCAGTACACTTTCACCGGCTTCCAATAACACCTTTCCCTCAACCTTCTGGGTGTAATGGCCGCCCACTTCCAAATCGTGATTGGCTCTGGAGTACTCGTGACGACGATCCATGACTTCGAGGCGATAATGACGCTTGATCAGGGTTTGCCTGTCTCTGGTCACTTCCAGCTTTTGATCCTGACCAATCAATGCCTGCTGATCTCGACCTATTTCCAGAAACTCATCCTGCCCCACGTTCAGGCGCTGATCCCGTCCTATGTGCTTTTCTCTATCGTTACCCACCTGATAGTGCTGGTCGTGGTTGATTTCCAGCTTATGGTCTTTCTGGGCATGCAAATAGATGAGCTGATTTTCGGCGGCATCCTCAAAACTCAACTCATTGAATCCCGGCCCCTTGTGGGTTTGGGTCTTGAGCACGGTTTTGGTTTTGTTGGTCGGCAATACATAGGGCACAGGATTGGCAGCATGGTATGTGCGACCGGTAATGATAGGTTGGTCCGGATCGCCTTCAAGAAAAGAGACTATGACCTCATGACCAATGCGTGGAACCGCCATAAAACCGTACTGACCACCGGCCCACCCCTGGCTGACACGAACCCAACAGCTGCTGTGCTCATCGGCCCGGCCATATCTGTCCCAGGGAAACTGCACCTTGACCCGGCCAAATTCATCACAAAAGATCTCTTCATTATCCGGCCCCACGACAATAGCCATGTGTGGCCCTGTCACCAAGGGTTTGGTGGCCGGAAGCGGTAACCAGGGAAGGTGCCCTTCAATGGCAAGTAATTCATTATCATATTGGGTCGGGGTGGTACTGTTACCTTCTTCTGCTGCGGCGCCCTGTACACCATGGTGTTTCACGGCAACCAGCAACCAATCACGGTTAAACGCCGCTTCTGGATGTTCGCCCAAGTTGAACTTGATACCGGCACCGGCATCAACAATATCGGACATTGCCGATGCCATTTGGGTTTCATTCCGTAACGCCTGCAATCTGGCGCGCGTGAAAAGCTCTCCCTGGGCGTCATCCTTGTAACGCCCAGGATAATCATAGTGCTCATAAAGCACTTCAGATCCCGCTTGCTGGAAGTCGAGCTGATTGGCAATATCATCCTGTAAAAAGCTATAAGCGGGCTTTTTGAAGCTGTAATCCTTGAGTTCGGTCTTGGCACTCGCCAGTTGCTTGGCGTAACTGAAGCTGCGGACAAAAGGCACTTCGCTGTCACCGCCGCTCAAGGCGTTATAGGGGAATAGTTGTTTGGCCGCTGGCAGCTTGCTGGTGGCATCACAGAAAATCAGCGTATGTTTGTCGTCACTGAATTCGAAATACCAAAACACCCCGGCCTCAGCCGCAAGACGGGTGATAAAGTCAAAGTCCGACTCCCGATACTGAACACAGTATTCGCGCTTTTCCGACTCGTAGCGTGCATCCCAACTGAAGGCATAATCACTGATACCCATTTCATCAAGCAGGGTGCTGAAAATCTGTTTGAGGGACTTTTCCTGAAAGATACGGCTGTTTTGTCTCAGCCGCAGCCGCGCCATGGCAGGTTCCATGGTCAGCTTGTATTGGGTCTGTTTATGGCCCGAGTCTTCCTTGGCAAAGCGACTGATTATGCCGTGAAAACTCCTGACTCGAACACCGTCCTGCCAAATACTCAAGACGCCATTCTTATCGACTATCTGCTCGGCAGTAATATCATCCCTGCGGCTCAGTAATATCAACTCTCCCTTGAAGGGCGAGGACAACTGCTCATCAAAATCAAACGACAGCAGGTTGAAACTATCGTCCGCCTCCGCTTCTGCCTTGAAATGAAACCGCAAACCACTGCCAAGATAAAACATAGCCGGTATCCTTGTTCGAGTTCGTCCTGACTCTAATCCGATAGAATCACTCTTTTAATGTCATCGAAAACCTATTTGCAAAACCTTTACATCAGATAACAAGAGGCGCCCGGCTATCAGCCGGAACACCTCTTAGAAAAACAGTTGCTGAATGAATTATGCTTCGATGGGCTTGCGCCAATCGTCGGCTCCAGAGGTTCCGGCGCTGACGTGATCCCAGTCTATCTTGCGATAAGCCATGGACACTTCAACCAACTGAGTAAAGTCAGCCTTATTGGGATCCTGGCAGTGAGGCATATTGCAGTTGATATCTATGATAGTGGCGCCTTCCAGCTTGGTCGTGAAGAAGTGCTCTTGCTTACCTTCGATAGAAGTGCGGTACCACTTGAGCTCAACCTTGGTCAGTTTCTCACCGGAAGAGAGCGAGTTGTACATCAAGGGAACAGCTTTGTTCAGCGCGACGGTGAACTTGAACGGCTTGTGCACACGCTGACCGGAAGGCATGCCGGACTGAGGGTCGGTTGGCACAGTCACAATGTGATTGAACTCCTGAACCAACATCTCGTCTTCATGACCTTCCACAAAGATGTCACCGACAGATTCCGCAGTAAAGGCGCCGGCAGTTAGGTTGCCCTGAGTTTGGCCTTCGATAGAGATATAACATGGTGTTGGCATGATAAATTCCTTTTTAAAATTCACTGAGGTTTGGATTAACCTTCCTAGCTAAGGCAACCTTCGTGCCAAAATTTAATCAATTGATTTCGTTACTGTTTAAAAAATAGCCTAATTGGCTGGGCAAAAAATTGCCCGAACTTGAGCAAAAAATTGCCCGGCGGGCAAGAAATTGCCCAATCAGTCAGTCATACCTTAAAAACTTATTTTTTGCTGCTTTATGGCGGACAAGATTGACCGTCGCAATCCCTCTCTTACCGGCACGGGTATGTGTACAGAATATCCAACGCAAGGTCCCGGGTTAATATGCCGGATAATATGCGAAATAGAGAGCCCGGCAGAGGAATAATGATGAGCGCCATAGACATAGGTCTGACCTTGGTGAGCCTTGAACACTGGAGCCTCACCTGCCTCATGGCAACTCAATAGTATCTGTATCAAGTCAATCATATTTGTCGTGTTACCTCTCTGTCTCGGCCAGTTGATAAGTTAGATGGAAGTAGGAGATTGGACATTTTCATGAACCAAGATTTGATAATCAGCGGACTTTGGCTATCTAATCCATCATCATGGCCCCTGCAACTGCCGTGCTAAACTGCCGATTCGCATTGACATTTAGCGAGAAATATAATTCCATACCAATAATCCATCCAATTGTTTTTAAAGAAAAATGATAGAAGTAAAATGTTTTACATTTTTTGCCACACAGAAGTTACGCGCATCGGATATAACAAAAATAGTGGAGGATAAACATTACCCAATCATAGAAATTGGCGGTTTAGAGCTATCTCCAAGCATAAGACTCACATGTACCAACCCTAATATAAACGAGTTTGATGCTGATGATATGTTAGGAGGGTTCTTTTCGGATCTATTCGACTCTATCAATAATGAAATAATAGAAGAGAATGGCAATGTAATTATAAAATCCATTTTTGTCCTACAATTCGATGTTGATTGTCCTATATCACTACATGGCGACGAAATAACCTACAAAGAAGGAGAAAGAGATTACTCATATAAAGTATCACCTTCTTTCTGTAGAACAGACTTTCCACCATTGACCGATTCGATAGAGATTAAATCAGAAAAGAAACTCACAATAGAAGAAGCAGTTAAAGAATTGATAATGTAATGAATGGGTTGATGCGCTTATTACCGGGTAAAGACATCTGTAATGAGGTCGCCCTGAGTTTGAGCATCGATATAGGTACAAGATAGAGTTGGTTTGATAAATTTCTTTTTAAAATTTACTGGGGTTTGGATTAACCTTTATATCCAAAGTGACCTTTGCGCAAAACTTAACCAATTAATTTAGTTACAGTTTAAGACTTGGTCTAACTGTGTGGGCCCCTTTTCACTCAATCATACCTTAACACTTATTCTTGTTGTTTCATGGCGGCCAGGATTGGCCGTAACAATCCCCGGTAGTCCCCCATCCAGGTGGCGCAAGACTCAGGATTTTGCGACCAAAGCCATTTGAACCGTCAATTCAAACGGGCATTCGGCACCACTCCGGGCCAATTTGTTCAAACAGAAAAATCATCAAGATGGAGTCAAGATTGACCATACACAATCAGCAATCATCATGCGTTCAGGAACTTAACCGGGGCCGCGAATTTTTACGGGGTACCCTGGCGGTAATGCCACTGACTTTAGCTGTTATCCCCTGGGGAATATTGGCCGGCTCGCTGGCACTAGAAACCGGCCTCAGCGCCGTAGAGAGTCAAGCCATGAGCCTATTTGTTTTCGCAGGCTCGGCGCAATTGGTCGCCCTCGGAATGATAAAGGCAGGTTCAGGCCTACTGGCCATTTTGGTTACCACGGCATTAATCACCTCGCGTCATCTGCTGTATGCCATGGCGATGCGTCCAGCCATCAGCCCCTTGCCACTGCGCTGGCGCCTGACACTGGGTTTTCTGCTCACGGATGAACTCTTTGCGGTGGCCAATCAAAGCAAGGAAAGTACCCTTAGGCCCTGGTACGCCCTGGGAGCTGGTTTGAGTTTTTATCTTGGCTGGAATCTGGCAACCCTGGCCGGAATTCTCGCCGGCAGCTCTATGGATAATCTCGGCTCTTTGGGACTGGATTTTGCCATCGCAGCCACCTTTATCGCTTTGGTGGTGCCGAGGATAGTCAATGTTGCCACCGCCTTATGTGTGCTCACTGCCATGTTGCTGAGCGTCCTGTGTGAAGCACTGGCAATCCCGGGAGGCCTGCTGATCGCCGCCGTAACCGCCATGGCTGTGGGGTATCTCTATCAAAGCCTCTTGGGCAGCAGTCCAGTTAAACCGGTTGAGACAACACAAGATAAAGGCGAGGAGCAGGCATGATTTGGGTAACCATATTGACCATGGCGCTGTTGGTAATACTCAGCCGTTATTTACTGCTTGAGCCCGGGCTGCCGATACGGCTTGGCAAGAAAACCCTGGCTTTCCTTGGCTTTTCGGCACCGGCGGTATTAAGCGCCATCTTTGCCCCCATAGTGTTTCTGCGAGACGGCGAGTTGCAACTGAGCCTGAGCAATCCCTACCTCAGCTGTGCCCTGCTGGCGGCCTTACTGGCACTGCTGACCCGCAACACCCTGCTGACCACTATCGTCAGCATGGCGGTGTTTTTCTGGATTTATACCCAATAGCATCAGCGCTGTATGAGGACGAACATTTTGCTCGATACGCTAAAGAAGCACCAAGACGATTTATACTGCAATCCACCGGCAACGGAGGCGCAAATCGATCAGTTGCTTAATGTCTGGGAATCTATTCCACCAGGTTCACTGCCCCGCGACTATCTGGATTTACTCAGGTATGCCAATGGCATCCAAATTAACAATGTCATCCTTAACTCAATCGACGAACTATTGCACTGCAGCCTGGAGCAGGATGACTTTTTACAGCTGGGCCATGAAGGCAACCTGGACAGCATAGTGTTTCACCTCCCCAGTGCCGAATACCGGGTAGTGAATTTTTTCGACTTACGGGAAACCTTTGAAAGCTTTGATTACCTGAAAGATTTGATAGCTTACCTGTTGCAGGAGCAAGGAATAATGTCTTAGGGGAACTGACATTTTGAATGTTCAAAGTTGGCTTTTCACGCCAGCGCCCTGTCGGTCAAGCGTCAGTAAGATCAGCTTTCGCCCTGGCTTTGCTCCTGTCTTTGATAGTCATCCTCCATACGGCGGACAAAGTCCTCCATCTCCTGGCCCGGGGTAATGGGGAAACGCTCCGGCAACTGTGACAGATTAACGATACGGTCGACCCGAAAGGAGCGAAAGTCGTCTCTCAGTTCACACCAGGCCAACAAGGTCCAGGTGCCGCGCCAAAAGTAGATAGCCAGCGGCCTTATTTTGCGCTGACTGGCAATACCTTTTACATCCTGATAGTCGAGCAACACAAAGTGGCGCAGCCTGGCGGCAATACGCAGTGGGTCAAGATAAACAAACTCTTGCTGATCCAGATAGAAGTCCGGTGAGAACATCAAACTCTGCAGCGCCCGCAAACGCTCAGGCACCACGGCTTCAACCTTGATAAGCGCCTGTTTTGCCGCCTTGCCCAGCTCATTGCCGCCCCAGGTCTGCACCATACGGATCCCCAATTGAATCGCTTCCAGTTCGGCCTCATTGAACATCAACGGCGGGACACTCACCTCCTGACGCAGCAGATAGCCAAGCCCGGCCTCCCCTTCGATGGGGATACCACTGAGACAGAGATCCTGAATATCCCGATAGATGGTTCTAACAGAGACTTCCAGGCGCTCGGCCAATACGGCCGCAGTGGTCAAACGGCGGTGGCGCAGGATCTGCACTATTTGAAACAAACGGTCGGCGCGGCGCATGACTTAATACCATTCCTTATAGATGTTTGATTTGACTTCCAAAGTTTGGCTTGAAACGCCAGGCTTACAGCGCTGACCAATGACGATTTATCCCAATACACCATGCATTGCCCTACTAGCCTGCCACCCTTTCATTCTTGCTAACTGAGTAAACGCCTATGCGCTATGGTATTCATTCAAGCAAAGACCGACATTGCGTCGGTCCCGATAAAGATAACAGCGCTGAGCTTACAACTGCATGGCCCACAAGCCAAGTCGGTTGCCTTCGGAATCGGCTATTTGGGCACAATAGCCGCATTCACCTTCCTTGATGGGCATAGGTGGCAAGAGGATTTGCACACCCTGTGCTTCCAGCTGACCTATGGTGGTACCCAGCTTGTCACCCAGGTGGAGGTAAACCACGGATACCGTCATTGAAGGGGCCATCTGCGGGTGTTTAATCAGCCCAAAGCAAGCGGTATCACCACTGGTGCGGCTGACGCTGACATACTCACACTCAGGCATAGGGTCTGCAGCCCCAGCACCTCTTGATAAAAACGCTTGGCGCGAGCCATATCGGCAACCGGGATCTCACTCCAGACCAAAGGGATTTCTGCTGACATTTTCACATCTCCATGTTGATTCAGTTGTGGCAGGAGGACCATCCTCCGCCGTCCTGACAAGCTTGGCTCTCAGGACGAAAACAAGTATGCACTGGTGCTGCTGACAACCTGTTGTCAGTAGTCTGAGCGAAAACATCAATAAAATTCGCATGGGAATAAGCATGACCTAAGGAAGGTGCGAATAAGTCCTCGTGGCATTCTCTTGATGTAGAGAGTGGCTTGCACAGCAATTGGCGCTCAAGGCATCTGACTGAAGGCATGCCGGGGCCTGTCAAAGTCGGATAACGCAGAGAGCCTGTTGCTGTGAAAGCCCCAAAGGGCGTGGCTTACAGACCTGCCTGCTGTGTTCTGCTTCTTGCAAAGGACTAGGGCCATTTGCCACAAACCACGCCTTGCATCCAGGTACGTAAGCCGACGCAGAGCACACATGGGACTTGTTCGCACCTTCCCTAAAAGGCCCGCAGTGCGGGCCTTCATCTATCTTCTCAGCGGCTTTCCGGGCAGTAGGTTACTTGGGCAGTGACGCCTGATGGCCGCTGACGAAGGCATCCAGCGCAGCTCTGGCCCGGCTTTCGGCATCTGCCAGGCTGTCGCTTGCCTGCATAGGCTCAACCACCTCGTAATAACACTTGATCTTGGGCTCGGTTCCCGAGGGCCGCACTATCACCCGGGCACCGCCTTCAAGGTGGAAGGTCAGCACATCACTGGCCGGTAATTCAATGATCTCCCGCCGCCCATCGGCGTAACGTCGCTCGGCCGATTTGAGATCCTCGGTCACCAATACTGCCATGCCCGCAATAGACTCGGGGGGATTGGCCCGCAGATGGGCCCCGATATCCGGCGTTCCCGGCTTGAGCGCTATGCTCACCTGAGTATTAAGGTGCAAACCATAGTCGCGATAGATCTCTTCCAGTCTGTCCCAGATGGTTTTGTCCTGCGCCGCCAGCTCGGCTGTCAGCTGGGCAAAAGCCACCAGCGCCGACAGGCCGTCCTTATCCCATACCATGCTGCCCACTGTGTAGCCCAGCGCCTCTTCATAGGCGAACAGGAATTTATTGCTGTCGCTCTGGCGCTGCATACCAACATTGGTGAGCCACTTGAAACCTGTGAGCGTGGTATAAAACTCACCGCCCTTGGCCTTGGCGATTTTGGAGAGCAAGGTTGAAGAGACTATGGTGGTTCCCAGCAGACGCTGATTGGCCGGCGCCTTGGACAACAGATAGTGGCCCAGCAAGGCCCCCACCTGATCGCCGGTGAGCATTTGGTATTCGCCATCATCACGGCGCACTGCTACCGCCAGCCTGTCGGCATCCGGATCGTTGGCACAGGCCAGCAACGCCTGATGCTGCTTGGCCTCGGCGATCACCAGATCCATGGCGCCCTTCTCTTCCGGGTTGGGGAACTTAACCGTTGGGAAGTCTCCGTCCGGTTTTTCCTGGGCAGCGACAGAATAAACCTGAGTAAAACCGGCATCCTTGAGCACTGTCTTAGCCATTTCTGCGCCAACACCATGCATGGCGGTATAGGCCAGGCTCACCCTTTCGGGCGCCGTTTTGTGCTGCAAGACTTCGGCATGGAACACACCGCGGCGATAGTCCTGATAGAAATCATCCTGCAGCCAGATGAGTTTACCCTGCTTGGTGGCTTCACTCTGCTCCAGCCAAGGCAGCTCTTCGTTGGCAGCCTTGTCGATGCAGGCTGCAATACCTGAGTCGTGTGGCGGAATGATCTGCGCGCCGTTACCCCAATAGACCTTGTAGCCATTGTATTGCGGCGGGTTATGGCTGGCGGTCACTACGATACCGGCGGCGGCTTCAAAGTGTTTCACCCCAAAGGCCACCAGTGGCGTGGCAGCTACTTTGGCGGTGAGTCGCACCTTAATTCCCATGGCGGTCAACACACTGGCGGCATCATGGGCGAAGGTACGTGAATCATGACGACCATCGAAACCTATCACCACACCGCGGCTGGCGGCATCCTTGACCTGGGCGAGCAGATACTGCCCTAGGCCCGCGGTGGTTTGACGGATAACCAAACGGTTCATCCGCATGGGACCGGCGCCAACCACGCCCCTGAGACCGGCGGTACCGAAGGCCAAGCGACCGGCAAAGCGAGCGGACAATTCAGTTTCATTGCCTTCGGCTTTAAGACTCAACAGCTCATCCCGGGTTTTAGGGTCGGGATCTATCTCCAGCCAATGTTTCAGTTGCAGCTCCAGATGAGTATTCATAGGTGGCCTCTTTGATAATCAGTTTCATTCCAAAGTAAGAAAAACTCGGGTCCGCGACAAGTGAATTTGCATTAATTTTATGATTTTGTTCGGACTTTAACGTAGGCCCTCCTACTTAAGTCAGCCCTTTGCCATCCGTATGGGGTGTTTGCAGCGGCAATGAGAACTCTTGTAGAGCGGGCTCCCTTCATAACACCTGTGACTTACAAACAGATAGGTGCAACTATTTCAGCGGGACATATTGATGGAGATAACGTTATTGAAGATCTCCTTGTCAAATTGCTGCTCCAGTTGTTGCCGCCAGGGCATGGGACAGACACGCACCAGGAAGAACTGTTCCCGGGAGGTATCTGTCACAAATGCCATGCCGTGTTGCATCAATTCATAGTGGATATCATGGACAAACACCATGGAGAAATTCTGCCTGCCGGTAAGCTGGTTGATATCCTCACGGCTCATGCTAACCCCATGCTCTACCTGCTCGAAACGCTTATAAAGCCAGTCGGCAAACTCTTTGGCACTGACCATAGACATAATCCCATTCCTTATAGAAGTTTGAGTCACTCAAAGCGCTGTCAGCCGTTCGAGTACCAGCGGAATTGGCGAAAGCATAGTGATTCTATGGCGAGTCAGGTGAGGCGGTCATCGACTGGCCATATCCATAAACTATAGTCGAGCCCGGAGTATCGGGGAGATGAATGGCAGCCTGTCTGCGACAGTCGCTGATTTCACTGACAAAGCCTAAATGTAAAAACGCCAAGTAGGCCGTTAAAGATCAGAGCTTGAAAATATTGTCTTTCGAGTCCCGGTCCACCAGTTTGATGAAGGGATCGACCCCGACATAGGCAGGCTTTTCGCTCAGCACAAGTTCAAGATGATTCTCGCCATTCTTGAGCCAGTATTTCTGCAGCGACAACACCTGTTCATCCTGTTTGGGCTTGTCCGGGTAGATCTTAAAGGCGCCAATATCAATCCACTCATCCGGCGGTACCTTCTGCTCGGCGCCCTTCTTTATCATGGGATAAACGTTAAAATCCTGCGGTAGATACCCCAGGTACTGGCGCAATTTTTGCGGCTGTTTGAGTAACCTATACCGTCGAAACTAATGCTGCCGCTATCGGCACTTTGCAATGCGGCTATGGCGCGCATCAAAGAGGATTTGCCTGCATTGCCACCTCAGGAAGGTGCTCAAGGCTGACTTGCCCCAGGCTAAGGCGACTGTCGGCAAGAGGGAAGCTGATGTGTTTAGCCTTGAATTCGATATAAATAAACACAGGTTTTGTACCGGGCAACCGCGACAACATATCATTTGCTTATGATGTTCTTGAGCTTAGTTCGAGTGGCCAAGAGAGCGCCTTAGCTTATTCATCCCCTGCTCCATACTGACGATAACCCTGTAATCCAAGTCGCGCTTGGCGGCTGAGATGTCGTAGTAGTGGCTGCAGGAAAGCTGTTTGGCGACAAAGCGGGTCATCAACGGCTCCTGCTTGATAGCCAGCAGTCGGTATAGTCCTTCAAGCATGGCACCAATGGCGTAGGCCAGAGTGGCCGGTACCCGCTTTTCCACCGCGGGTAAGTTGTCACAGGCAAGAATGCTGTCGAGCATGGCCGCCATAGTAAGGGGCTGATCGTTACTGACAAAATAGGCCTTGCCATTGCAGCGACAAGGTTCGGCCAGCAGGCTCCTGGCCGCGCTCAGGTGGGCAAAGGCGGCATTGTCGATATAGATGGTGTCCACCAACTTATCGTCACGGCCCACCAACTTGAGCCGGCCCTTGCGACCTCGTTCCAGCACGCGGGGCACCAGATGAGGATCGCCAGGCCCCCAAATCAGGTGCGGCCGAATGGCCACTGTCTTCAAGCCGTTTTGGGCAGCGGCCAGCACCAACTCTTCCGCTTCCGACTTGGAGGCGCCGTAATGGTTGAGATAACGCCTGGCGTAGGGAACGGATTCATCGATACCAGCCTCATCCTTGCCATCGAAGGTGACACTCGGCGTGCTGGTATAGACCAGATAACCAATCCCCAATTCACGGGCGCAGGCGATGATGTTTTCGGTCCCCAACACATTGGGGCGAAAATAGCTTGCTCTGCTGCCCCAGACTCCAGCCTTGGAGGCAACGTGAAAGATAAGCTCACAGCCATCGAGGGCTTGTTTCAATGCTTGCTTGTCGCAAATATCGGCGCGCACCATGGTGGCGCCCATGGCCTCGAGCGCCGGATAATGGCCCCTGGCCACCCCCACTACTTGAATACCGGCGGCCAGCAGCGGCCGACATATGGCTTCTCCCAAAAAGCCTCCGGCGCCTGTCACCAACACCCGCTTGACTCGGGTCGCGAGTTCCCGGGCCAGCGCCAACAGCTCGGGATGAAGTTCATCATGCCCTGTCTCTTGTGACAAAGCCGCAGTCTCTTGTAATAAAGCCGCTGGCAAATCCTGCGACGAGGCTATTGACTCAGGTGATTGAGATTGTGGTGCAGATGTGGCCATAGTGGGTTTCTGTCTCTGTTATCTATTTTGGCTTCCAGCCGTTTCCAGCCAACTGTTTTTGCGCCCAAACGGCAAGTTGCTCGCGAAATATCTTGGCATTGTGGCGCACATCCATGGGAAACCCCGGATGCAACATAAAATGCCTGATGCCCCGGGTCAGTGGCTGCTTGTCGGCAAGTTCCTGCAACTCGGTAAACAGCTGTTGCTGCTCGGCTGGCGACAGGGATTGCTCAAGCTCGACGCAGATAAGCGGCGCTTTTTCGGGCACAGTGCTATCAAGAGAAGTGCTATCAAGAAAAGCGCTCTCTTGGACTGTCCCCCCGCCGCCAGGCTTATTCTGCGTCAGTTCAACGCCAACCAGTGCCGAACGTTTAACCTGAGGATGGGTATTGAAAATCCGCTCACAGGGAATAGACAGATAGCGTTTTTGCAGCTCACCGTCCTTAATGACATCCACTCTGTGGGCCTTGCGGCCACACATCCACAAGCGACCCTCGGCATCAAGATAACCGAGATCGCCCATCCGGTGCAGTTGCCGGCCTTCATAGGCAATCTTGGCCTGCTTGTTGGCGCCTTCACGGCGATAGTAGCTTTGGTTGACCACTGCGCCGTCAACGACGATTTCGCCTATCTCCCCCGTCGCCAACTCGAGAGTCGGCGACCAGCTGTCGATGGCCTCTTCACTGATCCCTATGATACTGACCCTTATTCCGGATACCGGCTTACCGACACAGATGCCGCCGCCCTTGTCGGTGATGGCGGCGGTAGCGCCAAGCGCCTTGCTGCCAATCATGGAGACAGGCAGGGATTCGGTAGCACCATAGGAGTTGAGCACTTCGACATCCTCGGCCAACATGGCGGAGAAACGCGCTATCGCCTTGGGGTCGGCCGGCGCACCGGCGGATATCACCCGCTTCAAGCTGTGCAGCTGGCGCCCGTTTCCGCCGCGTCCCAAACGGTCGAGCAAGGCGGGATTCACAAACATATTGCTGCAGGCATAGTGCTCTATGGCGGCAAACAGGTTTTCCGGTCTGGCAATTATCGGTTTGCTGGCATCCATTTCAGGCACAATTGATGCCATCCCCAGCGCCGGACCAAAGAGGGCAAACAGTGGGAAGGTAGACAGATCCCGCTCGCCGGGACGAATGCCATAGTCATTTCGCAGCGCGGTTATCTGCGCCTCAAACATGCCATGGCTGTAGACCACGCCTTTTGGAGTGCCGGTGCTGCCACTGGTAAACAAGATGGCCGCCATCTGCTGCGCGCCTAGCTGTGCCATGGGAAATGTGACTGACTCGGGTGCCCTAGCCAGCAAACGGCTGACACTGCTGCCCCCCCAAGGAGGGTTACGGCCAAGAAAGCCTTCACCTGCCGTCAGCAACAAGCGGATACTGGGTTTGCCCCAACCGAACAGCAATCTGGCCACATGGGCCTTGGGGATCCCGATAAAGGCGTCGGGTTCGGCTTCCGCCAGACACTGCTTGAGCTTGGCGATCCCCATACCTGGGTCCACCATCACAGGGATAATACCCGCCTTGAACAGGGCAAAGGTAAGCACAAAAAACTCTATCCCAGGAGTCACCATAAGCACGGCTTTCATCCCGGGCTTGAAGCCATAGTCGAGCAAGGCCCCGGCAAGCCGATCGCTGTCGCTGTCCAGGGTCTTGAAATCAAGCTCCTGGTAACTGAACTTGCCACCGCGGCGGCGCTGCACTGCAACCGCCAGGTCTTCACTCTGACTAATGGCCGCCTGCTTCAGGTGGCGACACAGGTTGTGCCCCTTGGCAGAGTTTGCCTCTGGGGCCGGTTCATTTGCAGCCGCTTGCGAGTCTTCGGCGGGTGGGAGCATCTCAGTCAGCGCTCCCGGCTGGGGTGATTTCCGCCGATGCATTTTCTTCAGGGTTAGATGCTTGTTCGTCGGCGCTTTGAGCCACGGCTGTTTCAGCGATAAAGCGGCGAATATGGGCTATCACCTCATCACTGGCGTCTTCAAGAATATAATGGCCGCAGTCGGCAAAGGCGTGCAGCTCGGCTTTTGGCAAACGCTGCTGCCAACCTTCAAGGAAGTGCCGGTCAAAGACAAAGTCCTTGAGGCCCCAAAGAATAATGGTCGGCACTTGGGTAAACTGCTGCAAACTGGCATCAATCGACTGCACCAAGTCCCAGTTTCTGTCGCCGGGCTTGAGCGGAATATCCTGTACAAACCTCAAAGTCGAGATTCGATTTTGCCAGGAGTTGAATGGTGCCACATAAGCGCGGCGCACATCCGCAGCCATGGGCGCACGTTTGACGCCTACATAGGAAGCGGCGGACGAGAAAGCATTGAAGCCCCGTACCAGCAGGGTGCCAAGCGCGGTATCGCGGCAGATTTTCAGCGCCAGCGGTAAGGGCTTGCTCTTTGGCAAACCGAAGGCGGCGGTATTGAGCAGCACCAGGCGTTTAATCCGCTCGGGATAGCGGGCGGCATAGCCCATGCCTATCATGCCGCCCCAGTCATGCAGCACCAGTGTGATATTGCTGCGAATATCCAGACTGTCCAGCAGTGCTTCTAGATCGTCGATACGCTGCGCCAGAGTGTAGTCATAGGCATCATCGCCCGGTTTGTCGGACAAGCCGCAGCCGATATGATCCGGCACCACACATTCATATTGGTCGCTTAACGCCTGCACTAGGTTACGGTAGTAAAAAGACCAGCTGGGGTTACCGTGCACCATCACCACGGCATCGGGGCGTCGGCCGTTAATCCCGGCGGTTTTTTCATGCACATAATGCAGTTTGTGGCCGCCGAGCGTGATGAAATGACGCTTGAACGGGAAGAGTGTATCTAGGGTGGCCATTGGCTATCCTGTTGTTAATTTTGGTTATTTAGGCACTATTCTAATGGGCCCTGTCGAATGGGCATTGTCTAAAACCTGTATCAAGGGCTTACCAGCGCAGCCCCAGCATCATGCAGTTGAGCCCAGAGCCTATGCCAAGAAAGCTCACCCGGTCGCCTGCCTGCAAAAAGCCTTCACCATGGGCCAGCGCCGCCGACACAGGCAAAGAGACAGTGCCCATATTGCCAAGGCGGGCAAAGGTGGGAAACTCTTTGTGCTCGGCAATGCCCAGGGCGCCCAGTACTTGCTTACGGTTGGCAGCCCCCACCTGATGACAGATAACCTTATCCACCTGTCCGGCAAGCCACTGGCGCTGATGCAAAAACTGCTCCCAGGTCTGGCGTGCCAGCTCCACCCCCTCCTTCAAAAGGGCAACGGCATCTGTGCGCATTACCTCGCGGTAGAGGCGGTTACCGACCTCGACAAAGCCCCACTGACACATCTGATGATGCTCCGGCGCCGCCAACTGACTGGCACCGAGCAACTGATGCTTGCGGGAGGTGGTAAGCGGCAAGCTGCCATCTGTGAGGATAACGGCCACGGCACCCGAGCCGCCGGTCAGGGTGGCCAGAGACGCCGCAAAGTTTGCCATGCTGGGTTCGGCCAGCATCTGCTCTATGGACGCCTCGACTATCTCCCGGGATGATTCACAGGACACCACCATACCGGCGCGGATCTGCCCCAGCTCAATACGGTTGGCCACATCCAGAATACCGGACAGGACTCCCAGGCAGGCGTTGCTGATATCAAAAACGGCGCAGTCGCGCCCGATACCTATGGCAGAAGCCACAGCACAGGCCGTAGCCGGCTCATGCTGGTCACGGCACACGCCGGTGTAAACCAAGGCGCCAAGCGCTTTGGGATCCAGCCCAGTCTCGGCCAGCGCCTTTTGGGCGGCGCACACTGCGCCTTGGGAAACCTTGAAGCCCTTGGGCCACCAACGACGCTCCTCAATGCCTGTCAGGGCAGCGAGTTGCCCAATGGGGATACGAAACTTTTGATAAAGCGGCGCAAGCCGGGATTCCAACTCGCGGCTGGACACCATTTCCGGCGCCAACTCATAAGCCAGACTATTGATATACACACGGGAATAATTCATGAAAAGCCAATCGCTCTCTCGGGCGCTCTGTGCCCTTGTTATCTTTTGGGGTCGTGATAATTAAGTCTTATGCCCCAGGCTGGCGCCATTTGAACAAGAAATGGCGGGGTATTCAATAAAAACTGCACTCAAGGGGTAATAGCACGGATCTTCCGCCACTCGATGGGCATCATCGTCCCTTAGGTCAAAGTCGCTTCAGTCACCCATATCCGGTAACCAGGCATGGATCAAGGCGTTGCGCGGCGTGGTGGCCTGTTCGCAAAAGGCGCCGAGCTGCACCCGGTAACCGGCCTCCAACAGGAAACACACCCTATCAAGCAGCAGATACCGTTCAATAACCGGCCGAAACAGATGTGCCGCCAAGTCAATACGGGCGGTTAATCTGCGCCTTTGCTCCCCCAAGTGCTGATAGGCGGCAAAATCCACCGCTTCAGGCAATAGCACTCCCTTTTGCGCCGCGGCCCAAAGACAGAACTCCTTAAAGTTGCCGGACAGCTGACTCTGCCGCACCGCAGGCAGTGGCAGATAAGTGTCCCGAGCGCGCACTTCACGCTGCAGACTATCAAATCCGAGCCGCCAACTGACCTCTTTGAGCCTGTCGGCGCGCGCCTTTTGATTGGCAATAACACTGTGATTAAGCGGCAGTTGCAGCGCCGCCTTATCCAATCGCAGCACCTGCTCTTGGGCACCTAGACTCAAGGGGGTGATATCGCCGGAGGGCAAGAGGTGATAACAACAAGGGGAAACCGAGACCACGGCGGTACCACTTGCAACCGCGCGGCGCAGCAGCGTCAGGTGCAGCTCACCGCAGGCATGCAGCGCAATGGCATGCTGTTTGGGCTTAAGATAACAAGGCTCGGCAACAAAGGCATCGGCGCAGACAAATTGCTGCGGCAAGTTACGTTTTTTTGCCGCTAGCTCGCCGGCTTCACACAAAGATGCTTGCCACTCCAGGCTCAATACCGCCTTGCCGCTCAAGGCGCTGAGCAGGCGCCCGAGATGCCCTTTCCCGGCGCACCACTCCAATAAAGGAAAGGGGTTGTTATGGGTGGCTATGGTATTGGCAAAGCGGCTTATCTGCTGCCATTTTCGGCCCTTGATACCGGCGCTGAGCCGAGCCTCAGTTGCCGCGCAGAGCTTAGGTTGGTCGTTATCCTTTTCAGGTACCGGATAATCAAAGAGCTGCCAGGCAAAGTGTCTCTTATCCCACAGGGCCAATTCCTGCTCGCTCAAATCTGCAGCCAAGGCCGGCCAAAGGGTTGCCAACAACAATGACTGACTGGCATCGACAGTCTCGAGCGCATCGTCATCCAGTGCCCAAAGCGCTGCGGCCAGCTTGGCAAAACGCTGCTGCCAGGGAAGCTTTTGGTGCTCGAAACTCCTGACACTCCAAAGCGCGCGGCTTGAGAGCAACAATTGACTGAGCTGTCGAAGCTCTGCTTTCACCTCGGGCAAACTGCAATCAACTGCCGTCAGCCGGGTTCCAACCCTGCCGACCACTGGCTCGGCTTGCCGGGGGGAGTTCTGTTGGCAGTCACACATTTTACTGGCCCGATTAACTTAAAAGGGTCGCATTATAGCCCCTGGCTGCCTTTGAGGAAAATAGCGACCCAAAGTAGCAAACAGGGGACAACACCTTTGCGCAAGCTGGGGTTGAGTCTCCCGCTTACTGAGAGCTTTACAGCCAAGGGAGGAAACCAGCCGTAAAGACAAATTCACATAACAAATTGATTAAAAATGGATAATTATTTCAATAAACTATGCCTAAAGCCCGAGTCATCATTTTTCCTAGCGGCCTGGCAACGAAAGCTGCCACCGTTTTCAGGTATAAATCCGCTCAAAGCTGTTACCTTTGCACCTGCCACAATAGACTGGTGCATTCAAGCTGACAAAACAATCAAACGATATGGTCGAGTGAAATCGGTCGAGCGAAATCAATCGCGCCAATTCGCGGCGCTACCCTCCGCCGCTGAACAGAATACAGAATATTGATAAGAAGGATGTTGAATGCTCCAATCTCCCTGCGTGGCGCGCTGCGGCCTCAATGAAGACGACTTTTGTATGGGTTGCCTGCGCCATATAGATGAAATCGTCAATTGGAGCCGTTGCCCGGATGAAGAGAAACGCGCCATTATTGCCCAACTCCCGGAGCGAAAACACACCTTTTCGGGCATGGAAAACAGCGGCATTATCAGTAGAGCCAAATACCTTGAGGCAGAGGCCAGGCTTGGGCATAGCGACAAGAGCAATGCAAGCAAAAAAGAGTGATATAGCTTAAGCGTTTAAGGCAACCCAGCCTTTAATAAAGAAAAAGACCGCGATTGCGGTCTTTTTTGGGTTTATGGGTCACTCAGTCATTACTGCGCTGAGTCGGCAGAGCCATTTCCGTTATGGGAATGGTGAGTTTCAGTCAAACGACGCATCAGCGGCAATACCGCCAGTGCGATAAAGGTACAAACCAGCGCCGCTATACCCAACTTGTTGAACAAGCCGGTGTAGATAGGCAGAGTCTCAAGCGGATCTGTGATGTTCTTCGGCACACTGGCGAAGTTGGCCACCACACCACCCAGATACTGAGAGATGCCCGAGGCGACAAAGTAAGCCCCCATCATAAAGCCACCCATGCGCTCAGGTACGTAACGGGCTATCATCGCCAAGCCCAAACCACTGACCAGCAGCTCACCGAGTGAGTAAGCGCCGTAACCCCAGATCATCACCCAGGAAGAGGTCTTGCCATCAACGGCGAACATGCCGGCGAAGCTGTAGATGAAGAAACCCAGTGCCACTACAGCAAAGCCCAGTGCGAACTTGGCGGCGATGGAAATATCCTTGTTGTTACGTCCGGCAGAGGCATAAACCCAGGCCAGCACAGGACTGAGCAACATGATCCAGATAGGGTTCAAGGCCTGGAACTGCGCTGGTGACCAGGTCCACAGATCGACACCGAACGCCTGGAAGTTCCAGTCAACGTTACGCAGGGCAAACAGCGCCAGCGAGGTAGACATCTGTTGGTAGAAAATAAAGAAGAAAACGGTTTGGATAGTGAGCACCGCGGCGGCAATCAAACCGGCCCGCTCACTAACATCACTGTTTTTAATCAAATAGATAAAGATACCGAGTACAGCAACACCTGCGGTGTAAACAAAGGCGCGGGCCACATCTTCATATTCAAGGATAAAGGCCGAAGCTACTACAGAAAGCGCCGCCAGACCGAGCACCGTAAACAGTTTATTCATTTCCACCGGACGGGTATCCGGCTCCGAGCCATAGTTGGCCAGGGTTTTGTGCATTATGGCGTAGTTACCCAGGCCTACCAACAGGCCCACACAGCAGACGGCAAAGGCCGCGTGCCAACCGAACTCGTTGCCATAGTTGGCATTGACGTAATCTTTAATCCAGGGAGTCAACAACATGGAGAAGGTGGAACCTACGTTCACCGCCATGTAGTAAATAGTAAAGGCGCTATCTATCTTGGAGTCGTCCCCTTCATAGATTTTGCGCACTAGGTTACCGGCGTTGGGTTTGAACAAACCGTTACCAACAACGATTACCCCCAGAGCCGAAAACAGGAACCAGGTGTTTTCAGTTGGTACTGTCATCAAGGCATAACCCAATGACAGAATACCGGCACCGAGCAGCATGGTGCGCTTGGTACCGAGTATTTTATCCCCGACCCAGCCACCAATCGCCGGCGACACATAAATCAATGCGGCACAGGCACTCCATACCAGGTTGGCGCGACTGTCCTCAAACCCAAGACGCTGTACCATGAAGTACACGATAAGCGCCTGCATACCGTAATAACCGAAACGTTCCCATAACTCGATAAGTGACACAGTCATAAATGAATGCGTCTTGCTTACCTTAGGAGACCCTAATGTCATTTTGCTTGCTTCCATCTTGATTTGAAATAATTGTCAGACGAGTATAAAACTGCGCGCCGCACAATCCAACGCAAACTCTGGGGCAAAACACACTTTGTCGCAATTCTTCCACTCAGCTCAAATTCCATTGACCAATTTTTCAGCAAAACATTTATTATCAGTGATGGAAAACGGAGCAAACCCAGCTGCAACAAGGGTTTACATTAGTCAATGGTAATTTTTGTCAGTATTAAAAGCACAGATAAGCCAAGGTTAGAATCGCTTTTATCAACGCCTTTGAGATTAAAAAACCGCCCTTTGATGGACGGTTTTTTCGGTCTCAGTTATTGAGGTCTTTTGAAGTTCCCCGAGAAAGAGGTCGTCAATCTTTGGCCGCCATTCTCGCCTTGAGATCGGCAAAAGGATTGAAGGTGGCCGGCGCCTGTTTGGCCTCACTGGTGTCGCCGTACTGCACCAGCTCTTCAAACCTCGAATGCTCGTTGTCATGACAGTAGAGACACAACAGCTCCCAGTTGGAGCCATCTGAGGGGTTGTTGTCGTGATTGTGATCTCTGTGATGCACAGTCAGCTCGCGTAGGTTCTTGTGGGTAAACTCCCTGGCACAGCGACCACAGACCCAGGGATAAAGTTTGAGAGCCTGCTCCCGATAACCCTTTTCACGACTCGCCTGATACTCACGGGCCTGTGCCAGCACCCGATCCAATTTACTCTGTTCTGCCATCTTTCTTTTCCGGTGAACGGGCCCTTAAGGGCCCTCTACATATTCTGCGCTGGACAGATGCAGATAGTGCAGGTGTTTCTCATATTGAGTCACCACATCTGCCTGGATCTGCTCTTCCGTATAACCCATCACATCATAATACTGTCCACCGTGTTCGAGAAAGACTTCAACCCGGAAGTAGTTATTTTGTGATTCATCCTCACCTTCTTCCTGAGTCTGATGGGTCACAGGCAGCGTAAAGGCGCGGATCCGCAAACCATAGACAAAAGTCTGCCCCTCTTCATTTTCGATAACCAACCTCACCCTGTCTTCATCGTATTGGAGATCGGCATTGATACCGCGGGACAAGAAGCCCTGAGAAACCTTGGACAGCGCCGGCGTTGCCACGTTGTCGACAAAGTGCCGCGCCTGTTCATAGGAGGGATGCGACACCAGCACATCTATCCTGTCTTCCCAAGACACGCTGGTTCTGGCGTACTGCACGCTGGTGGTATGTAGCTGCACGCTGTTGATTTTGAGCCAATCATCCTGCAGCGCCTTGAACAGGCCAAAGCAGATAAGCAGCATCACCAACAAGAACGGCATGGCACTGGCAATCGCTGCCGTTTGCAGCGCCTGCAAGCCACCGGCGAGCAGCAGCACAGAGGCAACCACACCTTGCATCAGGGCCCAGAAGATCCGCTGCCATACAGGCGCATCGGCATCGCCGCCTGAGGTCAGGTTATCGATCACCAAAGAGCCTGAGTCCGACGAAGTCACAAAGAAGGTTACCACCAGACACACGGCGATGACTGATAGCAAACTGGAAAGCGGCAAGTGCTCGAAGAAAGTAAACAGGGCGACCGACACATCGGTGGAAACTGCAGTAGCCAGATATTCGGCGCCGTGATTCATGATGGCATCAATTGCCGAGTTACCGAAAACTGTCATCCACAGGAAGGTGAACCCACTGGGAACAAACAAAATCCCTACCAGAAACTCTCGAATGGTGCGGCCACGGGAGACCCGGGCGATAAAGGTACCGACAAAAGGTGACCAGGAGATCCACCAGCCCCAATAGAGCAGAGTCCAGCCACCGAGCCAGTCATTCTTCTGCTCGTAGGCGTAGAGGTTAAAGGTCTTGCTCACCAGCTCACTCAAATAGCTGCCGGTGTTTTGCACGAAAGACTGCAGCAGAGCGACTGTTGGCCCAAACAGCAACACTATCATCATCAGCACAAAAGCCAGCCCGAGGTTAAGCTCACTTAAACGCTTCACCCCTTTATCCAGGCCGGAAAACACAGAGCCGGTGGCGATAAGAGTAATACCTATGATCAGTGCCACCTGCACAGTGCTGCTAATAGGGAAAGAATCACCCAACAGATAGTTGAGTCCCGAGTTAACCTGCAATACCCCGAAACCCAATGAGGTAGCCACACCAAACATGGTACCCAACACCGCAAAGGTGTCGACGCAGTGACCTATGGGGCCATAAATACGTTCACCAATCAGAGGATAGAGGGCACTTCGTGGCAACAGCGGCAACTTATGCCGATAGCTGAAATAGGCCAGACTCAGGGCGACTACCGCATAGATGGCCCAGGCGTGAATCCCCCAGTGGAAGAAGGTGATCTTCATCGCCTCTTTGGCGGCTTCAACTGTCTGGGGATCCGCATCCGGCGGCGCCAGATAGTGCATCACAGGCTCACCGACCCCAAAGAACATCAAGCCTATGCCCATACCGGCGGAGAACAGCATGGCAATCCAGCTCTTGTAGCTGTAATCCGGCTCGGCATGATCCGGCCCAAGCTTGATATCACCGAAGCGACTCACCATCACAAAGATGATAAATACCAGAAAAATGGCCACGCCCATGATGTAGAGCCAGCCGGCCTTCAGCTCCAGCCAGGACTGAGCTGACTTAAATAGCTCCTGCGCCTCATTCGGCCAGACGGCACACACCAACACCATGAAGGCGATACAGATTACTGACGAAAAAAACACCGGAGGATTAATACTCGACTTAATCAAATTTTGCGCTCCTTTTAACGGATAAAACGACGCAACCTACGGCAAGCTCATCAAGACCACTGAACTCGGCCGGGGACAACGTTTATCCAAAGCCACACCAAAAGCTTATAGGATATTTATGTGCAGCGTGTGACACCCTTCCGCGGACAAGCTCTCGGCTTGATGAAAATAGAAGAGATAAGGCCCTGCCGGGATTGAATATTTGGCGGGACAGACAAGATTACCGTGGCATAGTGAATGGCAATCGACTCAGACACAAACTGCTACTTTTGGCAACAATCGGCGCTGATTATACACAAAAACGGACAAAATGGGGAGTCCATGACGACTCCCGCTTAAAAAAGCATCATTTTCTGACTTCGTTGTCCTTGGGTGTCTGCGAGATCCCTGCGGTCAGATTAAAACGCATCGCCTCCTCGAATGACCAATCCACCATGATCAAATCCTCCCGTCTGACCAGGCTGGTGACTCCGGCCATCTGATAGGAGAGTTGAAACAGCACGGGCACCCAGTCCCCTTCGGGCAAGGCATCGAGCAGCGGCTGAGGCGGCTTGTCTGTCATGATAAAGCCGACCACAAAACCGCCGTTGGCCTGACGCACCAATACCGTTTGCTGTGACTTGGGCTTACTGCCATCTCGGTTCATCAAAGAAGCAATATCGCGGATACTGCCATAGACAGACTTGAACAGAGGGAAACGCATCAACTGCCGTTCAATCCAGCTCCAGAGCCAAACGATGGGACTGACGGAAAACAGTAAACCGGCCACAAATACCAAGGCTGTGACCAATATAAAACCAGCTCCGGTGAACATAGTGTCCATGCCCAGCAGAGAGAAGAGTAACTTGCCCAAGCTGTCGAGAGATTCAAACAGGGACCAGAACAACCAGAGACTAAGTGCCATGGGCAGCAGATTAAGCAAGCCGCGGATCAGGGTTTGTTTCATTGAATTCCTCTTGATATTGAAGACTGTATAAGGCGCAGGACAGAGGCTCAAAGGAAGGTTTCTCGGCTGCCCCTTCCCCAACAGGCGCTCAACTCTGTATCCTGACAGAGACGCAAATCGATAGCAAAATGTTGTGCATTATCCCGGGAGACCGCAGAGTCTCCCGGGGGCGACAAGGAGAATAACAGCATGCGCGTAACCCGACTGGACCACCTGGTGTTGACCGTCCGCGACATAGAGCAGAGTGTTGCCTTCTACCAAAAACTGGGCATGAAACGCCAAACCTTTGCCGATAACAGAACGGCGCTGCAATTTGGCGATCAGAAAATCAACCTGCACCAGCTTGGCCGCGAATATTACCCCAATGCCGCCAAAGCCCAAAGTGGTTCGGCGGACTTGTGCTTTATCACCTGTGGTTCACTCGAGGATGTTATGGCGCATCTCAGTGCCGTGGGTATCGACATCGAAGAGGGCCCCGTCGCCCGTACCGGCGCCACCGGCCCGATAGACTCAGTCTATATTCGCGATCCTGACGGCAACCTGATCGAGCTGGCAGAATACCGCGTGGACTAGGCTGGGCTTTGACTAAGTCCTCTGTTGACTAAGTGCTCTGTTGACCAAGTCCCCCGTAGACCAAAAGCTCCGTTGACTAAGTACTCCGTTGACTGGGCGGTGCAGCTAACCGAGCTGTACCAGCCTGCACAGGCACAAAAAAGCCGCTTGACTACAAGCGGCTTTCTCTAAGGCTCGCGGATAAGAGCTTACAGCTCTTTTTCCATCTCCTCGTAGGAGACATGGCGTACGTCTTTACCCTTGACGTAGTAAATCACGTACTCACAGATGTTTTTGCAGCGGTCCCCTACCCGCTCAACCGCGCGGGCAGCCCAGAGCACATCCAGCACACCTGGGATAGAGCGGGGATCTTCCATCATGTAAGTCATCAACTGGCGAATAATGCCTTCATATTCCTTGTCCAGCTTGGCATCTTCCTTATGCAGCTCCAGCGCCGAGTCGGCGTCCATCCGCGCCAGCGCATCCAGGGTCGAGTGCAACATGCGGGTGGCATGGCGTCCCATGGACTCGATGCTGACCAGCAGCGGCTGCTGATTATTGCTGCGCTTTTCCAGCGCCGCCTTGGCGATACGCACGCAGGCATCACCGATGCGCTCAAGATCGGCAATCGTCTTGGAGATGGCTATCACCAGACGCAAGTCGCTGGCCGCCGGCTGACGCTTGGCAATGATGCGAGTACACTCTTCATCTATCATCACCTCCATGCCGTTGACCTTGTGATCGCCCTCGATCACCTTCTGCGCCAACTCAGTATCCAGGCTGCCCAGGGCATCCAGCGCCTGTTCCAACTGGCGCTCCACCATGCCGCCCATGGCCAGCACCCGGTTGCGGATATCTTCCAGTTCTGCATTGAACTGGCCTGATATATGTTTATTCAGGTTCTTGTTTTCCATTTGCTTCCCCTTGCTCGGACGCAGCGTTTATCAACCGTAGCGGCCGGTAATATAATCTTCGGTCTTACTCTGTTTTGGCGTAGTAAAGATAGTGTTGGTATCCGAGTACTCAATCAGCTCGCCCATATACATAAAGGCAGTCTGATCCGACACCCTGGCCGCCTGCTGCATGTTGTGCGTCACTATCACCACAGTGTACTTGGACTTGAGCTCGGTGATCAGCTCTTCGATAGTCAGGGTCGAAATAGGATCCAGCGCCGAAGTCGGCTCATCAAGCAGCAAGACTTCCGGCTCGATGGCTATCGCCCGGGCAATCACCAGACGCTGCTGCTGACCACCGGACAACCCGAAGGCGTTGTCATGCAGCCTGTCTTTCACCTCGTCCCAGATGGCGGCGCCGCGCAGTGAACGCTCACAGGCTTCATCCAGCTCACGGCGGTTACTCACGCCCTGCAGGCGCAGGCCATAGACGACATTTTCATAAATGGACTTGGGGAAAGGATTGGGGCGCTGGAACACCATGCCCACATTGCGTCTCAGCGCCGCGACATCCACTTTCTTGTCGTAGATGTTTTGACCATGGAGCAAGATTTCCCCGTCGATATGGCAGTTATCCACCAGATCGTTCATCCGGTTGATACAGCGCAGCAAGGTGGACTTACCGCAACCACTGGGGCCGATGAAGGCGGTGACCTTCTTCTTAGGGATCTTCATGGAAACATCAAACAGCGCCTGCTTGTCACCATAGCGCAAATCCAGGTTACGGATCTCCAGCGCCGTCTCTTCGGCAGGCAGGTTCGCCAGATCCAGCGTCTCAGTATTCATTACCGATGAGTCTATCGAAATCATATTCTGTCCTATCACTTCAGGATAATCGTCAATTAGTGTTCAAGCGAGCGGTACTTTTCACGCAGATGGTTGCGCACGCTGATAGCCGTCAGGTTGAGTGCCACGATCACAGATACCAGCAGGAACGAGGTGGCATAGACCAAAGGCCTGGCAGCTTCTACGTTGGGGCTCTGGAAACCAACATCATAAATATGGAACCCGAGGTGCATAAACTTACGCTCAAGATGCACGAAGGGGAAATTCATATCCACAGGCAAGGTAGGCGCCAACTTGACCACCCCCACCAGCATCAGTGGTGCCACTTCACCGGCGGCGCGGGCAACAGCCAGAATAAGCCCTGTCATAATCGCCGGACTGGCCATAGGGATAATAATCCGCCACAAGGTTTCGGCCTTGGTGGCCCCCAGAGCCAGGCTGCCCTGACGCACTGAGCTTGGAATACGTGACAAGCCTTCCTCGGTGGAAACAATCACCACAGGCAGGGTCAGAATCGCCAAAGTCAGTGCCGACCAGATAACCCCGGGAGAGCCGAAGGTCGGCGATGGCAACGCCTCTGGATAGAACAGCTGATCCAGCGAGCCCCCCAGCATATAGACAAAGAAGCCCAGACCAAACACCCCGTACACAATCGAAGGCACACCGGCGAGGTTGATTACCGCGATACGTATCATCTTGGTGATCGGCCCTTTCTTGGCGTATTCGTGCAGATAGATGGCGGCCACCACACCGAATGGTGTCACTATTACGGCCATCAGCAACACCATGAATACTGTGCCGAAAATCGCCGGGAACACCCCGCCCTCTGTGTTGGCTTCGCGGGGATCGTCACTGATAAAGCGTCCCAGTCCAACAAACCAGTGGCCTACCTTGTCGATAAAGCCCATGCGGTTGACATAGCTGACATCCAGCACCGAATCCAGACTGAGGGTCACTTCTTCGCCGCGCATGTCGCGTACTATCACAGAGTCGCGCCCGGCTTGCTCACGCAGAGAGAACAGCTGCTTTTCCAACCCTTGGTAATGCTGATCCAGTTGTTGACGCTTGGACTCAAGCTCGGCTTTACGCTCAGGCGTCAGGGCATCGTCAAGCTCATAGCCACGTTCTTTGAGGCGCAGACGTTCGAGCTCATAGTTAACCGCGCCTATGTCCTGCTTCTGCAGTGTCATCGCCTGATCGGCCAGGTCCACTGCGCGCTCGATATGCTCCTCGAGTGAATTCTGCACATCGCCGCCGAGCTCCAGCCGCTGGCCCTTCTCAATCACCGCCACAGGGTAGCCGTAGAAGTTACCGTTCTTGGTACGCTCTATCATGGCCAAGCCTTCCGGGGTGGAGCGCGACACAATATCTGTCTCCAAAATCCAGCGGAAATCCAGGCCAACAAACTCACGGTTACCCGTCTTGACCAGATAACGGGTCACAAACTCACCCGGCTCTGAGTTGAAGTGATAACCGGCGGATTTCAACCGCTCGGTCGGCACTTCTTCTCTGTCGTACAGTTCACCTATCAGGGTGTAGCGCTGGCCTTTGTCATCCTGCATCTCCCACTGATAGATATCCGCGGGCCAGAAATAGCTCAGGCCACGCCAGGCGATGAGTAACAATAGCCCCAACACCGCAATCAAACTCAGGCTAACGGCGCCCCCTGTCATCCAGATCCAGGGAGAGCCTGATTTAAACCACTTACCCATTGCACAAACCCCTTAAGGTGATTGGCGAAACATCTAGTGTTCTATTCATAATTTCTCTCCCGTTACAGTGAGCTGTAGCGGTCGCGCAAACGCTGACGCACCACTTCGGCCACAGTGTTGAACAGGAAGGTAAAGATAAAGAGTACAAAGGCTGCGAGGAACAATACCCGGTAATGGGAGCTGCCGATGGCCGACTCCGGCATTTCCACCGCGATATTGGCCGCCAGGGTCCGCATCCCTTCAAATACGCTCCACTCCATGATGGCGGTGTTCCCCGTGGCCATGAGTACAATCATGGTTTCACCCACGGCGCGGCCAAGGCCCATCATGACTGCCGAGAATATCCCCGGGCTTGCAGTCAGCAACACGACCCGGGTCAGGGTCTGCCAGGGGGTAGCTCCCAAGGCCAGGCTGCCGTTCGACAGGTGACGCGGCACAGAGAAGATGGCGTCTTCGGCAATGGAGAAGATGGTTGGAATGACGGCAAAGCCCATGGCAATACCCACCACCAGCGCGTTACGCTGATCGAAGGTGATCCCCAGTTCATTGGTGATGAACTGGCGGGTGTCGCCGTGGAAGAAGGCCACTTCGATTGCCGGGCTGATGGCAAAAGAAAACCAACCGACAAAACAGATAACCGGGATCAGCATCAGTTCCTGATAGGTTTCCGGCAGTATCGCCTTGATGCGCCCCGGCAGCTTGGACCAAGCATAGGCACTGGTCACTATGCTTATCGGCAACAACAGCAGCAAGGCCAGAATGCCGGGCAGATGCTCTTCAATCAGCGGTGCCAGCCAGAGACCGGCCAAGAAACCGAGGATCACTGTCGGCAGGGCTTCCATGATTTCAATGGTGGGCTTGACTATGCTGCGCACCTTGGGCGACATGAAATAGGCGGTATAGATAGCGCCGGCAATCGCCAGAGGAACGGCAAACAGCATGGCATAGAACGCCGCCTTGAGCGTACCGAATGCCAGCGGCATCAGACTGAGCTTGGCTTCGAAATCATCCGAGCCGGAAGTGGACTGCCAGACAAACTGCGGCTCAGGGTAACCTTCGTACCATACCTTGTTCCACAGAGCGCTCCAGGAAACTTCCGGGTGGTCGTTATCAACCGCGTACAGGTGCAGCTTGCTGCCATCTTCAATGATCAAAGCATTGGAGCGGGGGCTGAAGCCCATAACACCCGGCGCCTTGAGATCGAACTTCTTGTCGAACAGCTCACGCTCACTCGTGGTGTAAAGCAAAGACAGTTCACCCTCGGGGCTTACTGTGGCAAAGCTCTTGCGGTAAAACTCAGAGGCTATAGTGTCCACCTTACCCAAACCGCTAAACTCGCGGATCTCCTGATAGACACGGCCGCGGTCGCTGGCCACCTGAAAATACTGGGCCACCACACCGCTGTCGTAGCCTACCAGCAGTGAACTGGCGCCCGCCAGCAGGCTCAAACTGGTGACCTTGGCCTTGGCTTTCTCGACATCTATCACCTGTTGCAGCGAGATTTCATCCACATACTGAATGTTGTAGACAAAAATCTTGTTGCCGGACTGCAGCAGCAGTTGGCGCTGATCCGGGGTCATGAGTTGATGTTCAGTACGGGAAGGCGCATCCGGCAGTGGCCTGGTTTGTGTAGTCCACTCCACTTCTTCGGTCATCATGTTCTCTTCGCCGACCATCTTGGTCAGCTGCCAACGATTCTGGCTGTCCTGGTAGGCAAAACTCATGCTCTCCGAGCTATAGCCAAAGGCGAGATTCTTGAGTGGCGAGCCATCCTCGGCAACCGTCAGCGCAGACTCCCCCAGTGGATACTTGACCTTGGGCGTGATCAGGCGTTGGTTATTGGGATAGCTGACACCAAAATCCACCCCGGCCAACAAGAGTTGACCATTATCCAGTCCGAGGGCAAACAACTGCTGGCTTGGGGCACTGACTGCGCTGCTGACCACTTTGCTCGAATCTGGCACAGGCAGTTTCACCTGTTGGTGCTGCTGTTCGCCTTTGACCCTGAAGAAATCCACCACGCCTTGGTCACCGACCCGATAGAGCAGTTCATTTTGCTCGTCACTGCCCACCATCAGCGTCTTGTCTGAACTGGCCGGCAGGCTCACTTCGGTGACGGGTTCAACACTGGCGCCGTCAAACACCGGCTTAATCACGTAAAGCAGATAGAAAAAGATCAACAAAAGGGCGACGAACACCATGGTTCCGCCCACTGTTACCCCTATCTGCGCGGCCTTATCCTTGAAGGCTCTGCGGCCGGAGCCCTTGCTCACCAACAGATCTTTCGACGCAGAAGCAGGCTGAATGACCTGACTTTCCATTAAGAACCTCTATTATTAATAGCTGTTAGGCTTTTTTACCGAATTAACCGTACGTTATTGCGTTTCGGCCAACCCAGGTAAGACCATCCCTTATCGAGTGGCTGGGATTATATGACGCAAAAATGACAATAGTGTTACATAGCTTTTTTTAACATTATTCAGGAGTCTGTCTACCATGCTTCGTTACCTTATCACACTGCAAGTCCCTGACAGAAAAGGATTGGTTGAGCAGATTGCCCATGCGGTCAGCCGCCACGGTGGCAACTGGCTCGACTCGGAATTACGTCATATAGACGGGATTTTTGCCGCTATTTTGCTGCTTGAGGTTCCCAGCGAACACTGGGATGACCTACTTGATGCCCTGGAGTGCATCGATGGTATGGCGCTCACCAGTGCCAGGGCCGGCCAGCAGCAGAAATATATCAAACGCCTGAGTTTCAACCTGGTGGCCTACGACAGGCCCGGGCTGGTGCTGGACATTTCCAACAGGATCAATGCCCTGGGCATCAATATCGAGCAATTCAGCAGCAAGTTTGAAACCGCGGGCCATACCGGCATCGCCCTGTTTCGGGCCACCATCAGCCTGGGATTGACCGACCCTATGCAGGAGGAGCGCCTGACCGAATCTCTCTACAGCATAGGTGATGATCTGGTACTGGATAAGCTGAATCTGACCTGAGCCCGATACTGCCACTGCCCGACCTCTGACTCTTGAGTGCCTGCAAAAGCAGCAACCGATGTGCAATCGATAATTCCTATTAGGAAAACTGATACACTGGCGAAAATCACAAGAACAGAGTTTTGTCGTTATGCTTGGAACACTGGATAAGATGGCCGTCGCCCTGGACGAGAACCATCTGGCACAATACACCCTCAGAGTGGCTGAACAGCGCCTGGCGTTGAACCCTTTGATCGGCAAGAGTTTAACCCTGAGTCACACGGGTAACATCTTCTGCTGCAACTGCGGTAAGAAGACCAAGAAGAGTTACTCTCAGGGCCACTGTTATGTCTGTATGCAGAAGCTCGCCAGCTGCGATCTCTGCGTGATGAAACCGGAAACCTGTCATTATGATCAGGGAACCTGCCGCGAACCCGAATGGGGCGACACCCATTGCATGGTGCCCCACTATGTTTACCTGTCCAATACCTCGGGAATAAAGGTCGGTATTACCCGCCACAGCCAGCTGCCCACCCGCTGGCTGGATCAGGGAGCCACCCAGGGGCTGCCGATATTCAAAGTCAGCAGCAGGCAGCTTTCCGGCCTCATCGAAGTCGAACTGGCCAAACTGATTGCCGACAAAACCAACTGGCAGGCGATGCTCAAGGGCAACAACGACGAGATAGATCTCAAGGCCAAGGCCGAAACGCTATTGCCGAGTATCGAAACCCGCCTGCACGAGCTGGCAATGAGCCGCGGTGATTACAAGATAGAAAGATTGACCGAGACAGAGACGCAAATTCACTACCCGGTCAGTGAGTTTCCGAAGAAGATCAAGTCCCATAACTTTGATAAAGAAGCCGTTGTCAGTGGCACTCTGATGGGCATCAAGGGGCAATACCTGCTTTTCGATACCGGAGTAATCAATATCCGCAAGTTCACCTCTTATGAAGTGGAAGTCAGCTACTGATTTTTTTAATTTGAGCAAACAAGCGGCGCCACTTGGATGGGCGCCGTATTTCATCCCTCAGTACCTTTGGTGCTTGCCAGTACCCCAGAGGCTGCCTATGATGGCCGCCAATAACGCCCTTACACAGAGACAGAGCAGAATATGGCCACAGACTCCATGATGGGATCCCAGACTATCGCCGCCCAGACCCAGGCTTGGGTCAAGGAGGTGATCATGAAGTACAACATCTGCCCCTTCGCCAGGCGGGAAGTCGAGCGCGACTCGATTCGTTACACAGTTTGCGAAGAAAGCCGCATGGATACTGCCTTGCAGGCGTTGCTGGACGAGTGCCAATATCTGGATGAGCACCCACAAGCGGAAACCAGCCTGTTCATTCTGCCGAGGGGCTTTGAAGGTTTTCACCTCTATCTGGATCTGTTGGCCTTTGCCGAGCAGCTGTTGTTCGAAGAGGGTTATGAAGGGGTTTACCAGTTGGCCAGCTTTCACCCCGACTATTGTTTCGAAGGGGAGGCCCAGGATGATGCCGCCAACTATACCAACAGAGCGCCCTATCCGACCCTGCACATCATACGTGAAGCCAGTATGGAACAGGCCCTGGCCGAATATGATGATCCTGAGTCGATTCCCGAGCGCAACATCGCCTTTGCCCGCCGCAAGGGCAGCGAGTTCTTCGCCAAACTGCTGCAAAACTGCCTGAGCCGCAAGCCCTGAGTGGTAAAGAGCAAATGCCCAGAGGTACCGTTTCGGCCAAATCTCACAAATAAGCCGAAACGGTGATCCTGGAAGATAATTACCGACGACCGAAATCTATCAGGGTGTTGCGATACAGTTCGAGCAGCGCCTCGTTGCGCACCCCTACCCCAACACTCTGTGGCGGCATATCACTCCAGTCATCGTGGGGATGGCGCCGCTCATAGGTTTTCTGCATTGTGTGACCTATAGCTGGCCCGGAGCAGACCACCCGCACAGGCCCCTTTCTCAGGGTAAACAGGCTGGGGTCTATCACATAAGCAATCGCCGAGGGGTCGTGCACGTGGCAGCCGGAAATTCCCAGGCTACGCTGGTAAAAGTCGAGATAGAAACGGCTTATCTGGTGAATAAAGCGTCCCGGCTCACCGGCTTCATCGCGCAGCTTATCCAGATACTCGGGCGTAAAGAAACTCTCATGGGTCACATCCAGACCGATAATCACCACGGGCCAGTCGGCGGTAAATACGATATCGGCCGCCTCGGGATCGTCATGGATATTGGCTTCGGCAAACGGGCTGACATTGCCCTGATGGCCGTTAACCCCAAAGGCCCCCCCCATGATCACCACTTCTTTAACCAGTTTGGTGATCCCGGGTTCATGCTGCAGTGCCAGTGCCAGATTGGTCAGAGGCCCAACAGCCACCAGAGTGATCTCCCCCGGCTGCGCCTTGAGCTGCTCGACAATATATTGCCAAGCCGGACGGGGATCGGCGCTCAGGCTGACATCGGCGGCGCTGACTTGCAGATCGCCAAAACCGGTTTCACCATGAACTATGGTGGTAGGGCCGACAGGAGGGCGCGACAGCGGCTTATCCGCCCCCATGGATACGTCTGCCTTCATGCCGTATTTCTGTTTCAGATACAGGGCATTACGAGTGCTGTTTTCAATGGTGGCGTTGCCAAATACTGTGGTGATACCGATAAGATCCACGGCGGCATGGCCTTCGGCAAACAGAATTGCCATTGCATCATCAATACCGGGATCTGTATCCAGGATAATTTTCTTCGTCACAATCCAGCTTCCTTTGTGATGTTATTGATATTATCTGCGCCACTGGATGCCGGTGGCGCAGGCCCATTTTAGCCTCAAAGCCAAGCCTTCGCGCCCCGCTTTGCCATACTAAATGTCAAAAATGAGCTTCGATGGTCGGTATCTGTTCACAAACTGGCGATAATCGCCGCCCTCGCCTCAATTACTCGTATCAGAATAAAGGCCATGGGTTCGCAGCTTGCGCTCCTCATCGGTGCTGGACATGCCGGGAAATCATCCACAGCGGTATTGCAGGCAATTATTGCTTTACTGACAAATGCCTACAGCAAAAATGCTGTTCTTGATAGCCGCGAGCGAATAGGACTTTAGTCTGATATCAGCCACAACCACCTTCCATTAACATCGACATATCAAAACAACAACAAGAGGTGTCCCATGAATGCTGTGCTGTTGATGTTAATGGGCCTGGGCGCGATGGCGGCTGGCTATTTTGTCTACTCCAAATTCATCTGCGAAAAAATCTTCAAAGTCGATCCCAACTTCGTGACTCCTGCGCACGAGATGCAGGATGGTATCGACTATGTGCCCACCAATAAATATGTACTCTGGGGCCACCACTTTACCTCTGTGGCCGGAGCCGCGCCAATTATCGGCCCGGCCATTGCGGTTATCTGGGGCTGGGTACCGGCCTTCCTCTGGGTGGTGTTCGGCACCATCTTCTTTGCCGGAGTGCACGATGCCGGCGCCATCTGGGCCAGCAACCGCAACAAGGCCAAATCCGTAGGTGCGGTCACGGGTGATGTTATCGGCGAGCGGGCCCGCAGCATCTTTATGGTGGTGATATTTTTGGTGTTGCTCATGGTTAACGCCGTATTTGCCGTTGTCATTGCCAAGCAGTTGATCAACTTTCCCAGCGCCACCCTGCCGGTTTGGGGCGCCATAGTGGTGGCACTCATCATAGGCCAGCTCATCTACCGTCGTCTTATCAACCTCTTGGTGGTGTCCATTGTCGGCGTGGCGGCACTGTACGCGCTGATCTATATCGGCCCATCCATGCCGCTGGCATTGCCGGAAACCCTAGGGCCGCTGTCAGATAACCAGAGCTGGATCATCCTGCTGTTTGTCTATGCCGCCATCGCCTCGCTGCTGCCGGTATGGATGCTGCTGCAACCGCGGGACTATATCAATGGTATTCAGTTGTTTATCGGCTTAGGCTTGCTCTACGGCGCCGTGCTTCTGGGCGCGCCTGACATAGTGGCACCGGCCTTTAATGCCGATGTACCCGAAGGCACTCCATCCCTAGTGCCGCTGCTGTTTGTTACCATTGCCTGCGGCGCGATTTCCGGCTTCCACGGCCTGGTTTCCAGCGGAACCACCTCAAAACAGCTGGATAAAGAGCCAGATGTGCGTTTTGTCGGCTACTTTGGCGCCATAGGCGAAGGCTCTCTGGCACTGGCGGCCATCATAGCCGCCACCGCGGGTTTTGCGACCCTGGCCGACTGGCAGGCCATCTATCACGCCTTTGGTCAGGGGGGCGTCAGCGCCTTTATCAAGGGCGGCGCCAATATCCTCGAATCCGGGATAGGTATGGATGAAACCATGGCACAAACCCTGCTGACGGTAATGGTAGTGCTGTTTGCCGGTACCACTATGGACACTGGCTTGCGGCTACAGCGTTACATCTTCCAGGAATGGGGCAGCATCTATAACCTCAACTGGATGCAAAATGGCGCCGTCGCCACTCTGCTGGCCGTGGGTACCTGCTTGCTGCTGGCCTTCGGTGCCGGCGGTGACGGCTCGGGTGGCATGCTGATCTGGCCGCTGTTTGGCACCACCAACCAGTTGCTGGCTGGCCTGACACTGCTGGTAATCACAGTGATGCTGGTGAAACTGGGTCGCCCCATGTGGTATACCCTGGCTCCGCTTATCTTCCTGCTGGTGATGACCACCATGGGCCTACTTATTCAGCTCAAGGGCTTCTACGACAAGCAGGATTGGTTCCTGTTCACTCTGGACTTGGTGGTACTGATCGCCGCCATAGTCATTTCACTGGAGTGCAGTGCCACGTTGAGCCGCTCGCTCAAGGCGCGTAAAACCGCAGCGGAGAACGACTGATGAAGCTGGCGAAGATCAAGGCATTGGTCAAAGACCTGAGCCACCTGGCGGAAGAGGCGTATAACGCCCCTTTTCGCTCGGCAGTCGCCCGCGCCCGCAGGGAGCAGGACGATCTCTTTATGCTGCTGATCTTCTCCGAAATGATGGGGGTACCCAACCCGGCCAGTTACTACACTCTGGAGCTGCAGCCCTTGATGCTGGAAAAGTTCCATGACTGGCACCTGCGTATGGGTATGCCCCACTCACCGCTGGATCAGTTCAGATGCTGTTGAAACAAGATGTTAATTAAGGACGGGCTATGGCGCAGCTGACCGACAAACGTATTCTGTGGGTGGGTGGCAAAGGCGGTGTCGGCAAGACCACTGTCTCCTCCTCACTGGCCCTGTTGGCGGCCGGACGCGGCAAGAAAGTCCTTTTGGTGTCCACAGATCCGGCCCACAGCCTGAGCGATGCCTTTGCCAAGCAGATAGGCGATCACTACACCCGGCTGGCACCCAATCTGGATGCACTGGAAATCGACCCGGATGAGGAAGTGCGCCAACATCTCGACCGGGTCAGCCAACAGTTGAAAAGTTTTACCCGCCCGGAGATGTTCGCTGAAATTGAGCGGCAGATGCGTCTCACCCGACAGTCTCCCGGTGCCCAGGAAGCGGCTTTGCTGGAGCGGATTGCCAAGACTCTGGAAAGCGGCCTCGGTGAATACGATCTGATTATTTTCGATACTGCGCCCACCGGCCATACCCTTAGGCTGCTGAGCCTGCCTGAGGCGATGGCCGCCTGGACCCAAGGTATGCTGAGCGCCAATCAGAAATCAGAGAAGCTCGGCGCCATGCTGTCGCACCTGACACCCGGGCGAGGCCGTGATGTCGATAACCCCTTCGACGATCCGGCCGAGCACGCCACCGCCGGAATGGCACCGCGCAACAAGGCCATAGCCGAAACCCTGTTGGCGCGCCAACGGCTGCTGCAGCGCACCCGCGAGCTGATTAAAGATCCGCAGCAAACAGGGCTGCTGTTTGTCCTGACCCCAGAGAAGCTGCCTATTCTGGAAACCCGCCGCGCCGTGGCCAGTTTGCAGGCCGAGCAGTTACCGCTGGCCGGTTTGGTAATCAATCGGTTGCTGCCACCCGAGGCCGATGGCAGTTTTCTTGCCAAACGCCGCCAGCAGGAAGCCGTGCACCTCGAAGAGATAGACGCAAACTTTAGCAAACTGCGCCGCTTTCGACTGCCACTCAAGGAAACCGATATCCAGGGCCTGAGCGGCCTTGAACAGATGGCGACCGAACTGGCCAAAGCCGGGCTGTAAATTCTCTTATTTGTTCAACCAAACTTGCCTCCAAAGCTTTGCCTGTTCCCTTTCCTAAATCGAGAATTTCTATTGGCAACAGATGATGGTTAATTTATGAAGAAATCCACAAAGAAAAAACACTAACAAACTAAATAACTGCTCCAAAAGTAGATCACTGAACCGATATCGTCTCCAAGTAGTAACTTGACGCAGTTAGAACACCAGCCTAATGAGGTGGGCTTCAGGATCACATATCCGGAAACTCTTGCGCCACAATGGTTCAGCAAGATGCAGCACAAATAGGATCAGTTATTTAGTATTAAAGTTAATCCAATGGAAATAAATAAAAACCCTAAAAATAAACCTTTTGTGTTCGTTCTAAAATCTAGTTTATGCCTAAAGCCTATTATAGTTAAACCTACCACTACAAACCCGATTAAAATAAATTTTAACATCTTATATCCTGCTGAGGAGAGTCCTCCTCCGCTAACTAATTTAATCGTTGCATTACTGAGAATAAGCGTTTCCTTTCGTGATAGAACCCACCGCGAATTCAACTTCAGCAGTAATCATATTAATTTAAAAACAACTTTACAATAACAAAAAGAATAAAGCCAAGCCAAGAAAATGCTACGACAAAAATGATTAACTTAAAAATTATGCTCAACCCAAATGAATCCACCAAAGCGTACTCTGTAGGGAATAGATCTTCTACCTTCACTTTACTTAACCACTTCATTTCCACCTCCAACACTCAATAATGTATGACATGTAAACTCTGGCTAAAATAATTACTAATATTACCAATAAAAACAACCTATGGAATAATGGATGACAACGACAGCTAACATTAACTTTTTCAAAAACTGAAATATCGCAAGAGGAATACTAAAATCCTAAAGCTATAGAAAACTCAATATATAAAAACATTAAAAAACTAGCAAAATCCTAGAACATAATTTCTACTTACCTCTTTTAAAAATGTAAGCTAGCAAGATAACAACGTGCCCTACAATAAAAATTACAATCTTAGAAAGAGTGCCAATTGGGAAAATCAAAATAAAAACAAGTAAAACATACGCTAATATAATATATAAGTTTATATCTTTCATAATTAACTTTATCTGTTAATGGAAGGGGTTCCCCCCTTCCCATAAGATTATCTATAGCACACCGCAGCTGCTACAAATCCTCCGAAAAAGGCACCAGCCGATGCCCCACCAGTGAACCCTAGACCCAGAGAGAAGTATCCAGCAGCTATGCCGCCGGCAAGTGCAGAGCCTGAGACAATTGCAGCTGAACATACTCCAGAATTTATTCCACCATTCACTATCTCTGTATCTTTAACTGTTAATTCTTGCATTTTTCTCTTCCCCTCTTATAACATCGAACACATTGCCAAACCGAACCTTTGCCCTGTTGTAGCACCAAAAACACCTCCAGCAACCATACCTGCAGGCCCAAAAATTCCTCCAGCGATTACCCCAATAGTTCCTCCCATAATGGAAGTACTAGCAGAGAGAGTAAAACATCCTGCCCCACTAATTCCCCCATTTATTATTTCCAACTCTTTATCATTTAGTTCTTGCATAAAATTTCTCTCTCACTAAAATTTTGAAACTGTGTTTACTTGATGCTTTCATCAAGCGACCTTTCAAAGGCACGGTCGGCCGCAAAACCTTGACCGTGCCTTTGACTTAAGCAGCTTTCCCATTGAGGTTGACTTAAACTGCCTAAGTACCAAGTTACGCTCCTTGCTGCTGTAAAGATTCAGGCGTATGAAGTTGCCCCATATGCATCACCAATACCCTATCTGCCTGTTTAATAGTTTCTGGGCGATGTGCAACGATAATTCTGGTCATGGCAAGTTGCTTTATCTGCTCCCCTATACGTATTTCATTCATCACATCCAAATGACTGGTGGCCTCATCCATAAACAACAACTTAGGACTTTTATAAAGGGCTCTGGCAAGCAATAGTCGCTGAACCTGACCACCAGAAAACTGATTCCCCATATCACCTACCAGGCTGTTGTACCCCATTGGCATCCGATTGATATCTTCATCAATTGCTGCTAAATGTGCACACTGCTGTACTTTAAGCAGGTTCGGCTCCGGGTCAAAGAAACATAAATTGTCCAGTACAGAACCTGATAACAAGGTGTCGTTCTGCATAACAGCTGCTATTTGCTTCCTGTATTGTATTAGCCCAACCTTGCTAACTTCGATACCATCAAGCAATACTTTTCCCTCAGTAGGTTTCAGCAAGCCAAGCATAATTTTTACTAAAGTACTCTTACCACAACCAGAGGCACCAATAATGGCCAGAGATTCACCCGATGTTACTTTAAGATTGAGATCTTTTATGATCCAAGCTTCATTATCGGCATAGCGAAAACTGACGTTTTTTAATTCGAGTTCCCCCTTGGCTTCTGGTAGTTGAAATTTGGCATCACGGTTAGCCTCGATATCACTCATCGCGATATCGGAGATCCGCTCCAGATGCAATCTTAACATCCGAAAGAGGATAAGCTGCTCTATAAAGTTTGTCATTCTTTCGGTTAATTGGTTCTTGTATGCGATAAAAGCCAAAATCATACCGACGGTTAAACTGCCAGCCATTACGGCCATTGCCGCCAAATAGATAACAATAACATTTTCCAATCCAAACAATAATTTATTAACCACATCAAAGCTAATCTTAAGCTTACCTAGACGGATTTCACTATTAATCACCTCCGCATAGTGATTTTGCCAAAGGCTCTGCCTTAGATATTCAGAGGTAAAAAGTTTAATTGTTTGGACACCCCTAATATTTTCCAAAAAGTTGGTTTGTTCTTTGGCTTGGGATTGAATAGTTTCCTCTGTGGTACGTCTCAATGGTTGATATAATGCCAGCCTCAATAGGGTGTATAAGAGTATGGCAACAATAACGACCAAGGTTAGTTTAACTGAATAGAACAGCATCATTACCAATACTGCCAGTGACATAATCCCATCGACCAGCGTTTCTGTTAACCCCGTAGTTAGTCGCTCGCGGATTTGTGCCAATGAACCAAAGCGCGATACTAAGTCACCAATATGTCGTTTTTCAAAATAACTCATTGGCAACTTGAACAAATGCCTTATCAGATTAACTCCCATTTGAATATTCATCATGCTGGAAAGTCTGAGTACTAAATAGCTGCGGACCCCTGTCGTTACAACATTCAAAATAACCAGCAAACCAAACCCCACAGCCAATACAAATAACAATGGTTGGTCTCGACTAAGGAGAACTTCATCAACAACCCACTGCATATAGTAAGGTGCTACCAGGGAAAATAGTTGCAAGATAACCGACAATACCAATAAGGCCAGTAACCCCTGCTTTAGACCTGTCATACGACTCCAAAGCTGGCTCAACTTCATCCTTACGCGTAAATCTTGTTTTTTAAACTCAGCACTTGGCGCTAATTCCAGCGCAATACCGGTATAATGCAGGCTAAATTCCTGCAGAGTCATTTTGCGTTTACCCTGCGCTGGGTCATTGATACAGATGTAACGCTTGGTCACACCGGTCAATACCACAAAATGGTTCATATCCCAATGTAAAACGCAAGGTAAAGCTAGCTTACCCACCTCTTCAATAGGACATTTCAGTGCTCTGCTGGATAGTCCTATTTTGTCGGCTAGTGCAATCATCTGTTGCAGATTTATTCCACTTAAGCTGGCGTTGAAGCTTTGCCTTAAAGATGATAAATCCTGCTTGTGACCATGAAAACTGGCAACCATTAACAAGCATGCAAGACCACATTCTGCTACTTCAGTTTGCATAACCAATGGCACATGTCTGGTACCGGAAAACTCCAGCAAAGACAAAGGATCTTGAGTTGTATCTGTATAGGTTTGCATATTAACCGACTCTTCCTCTCAAGCTGTAAATAGGATCCAATAACCAGTCAAAGATTGAACGTCGATCAAGCACTATATCGGCTTCAAGCAACATGCCGCTTTTTAGGTTAAAAGATTCACCATAAGCCTGAACACTCTGAGCTGAGAGTATTGTCCTTACACGATAGACAGGCTCATTTAAAGTTATAGGTAGACTCGCCTCACCCTCTACAATCAATGCCTTATCAATACGTGCAACCTGACTTTCCAAAAAACCAAACCTTTGATAAGGAAATGCATCAAATCTCAGCCTGGCTTCATCTCCTTCGCGGACAAAACCGGCAGAACGCGTCGGTAATAAGAGCTCAGCGACTAACTCAGCTCCTTCGGGAATAATACTGACTAAGGGCCGGGTCACTGCAACAAACTCACCCTGAACAATGGAGACTGCTGCAATTACACCTGACTCTGGAGCTGTTATCACAAATCGGTAAGTATTATTAATTTCATCTATCTGCCGTTGTAGCTCTATCAGCTGTTTTTCAAGTGACACAATAGTTAGCTCAAACTGTATTGGATTAGAGGCTAACTCCGCATTTATCTGATTCAACTCAGATGAAACTGACGCCTTATTGGCATTGACCTCTTCCAAGTCTTGCTCAGCTATCAATAGTTTTTGCTTTTGTGCTCTGTAATCAATGTCTGATAAATAACCTTTTCCATGTAAAGTTGAATATTGTTCAGATTCCGTCTTCAGCAGAGTAAGTCTACTCGTCATTATTTCTGATTGGCGATTAAATACTGAAAGTGAAATTGCAAGATCAGTTTTACGCTGTTTAAGGCGTGACAATTCGCTCTGGTGAAGCTGTCTTTGTTGCTGTTTTTCTTCCAGTAGAATGGCTTTTTGTGATAATAAAGAAGATACTATTTTTTCACCAATCTCTTCGCCAGACGCTGTGCCACTTTGAACACTAATGACCGCGATTGGTTGGCCAGAAACAACATTGTCACCCTCCTTGACATGTAATTCGGTTACGATTCCACCTTTTACAGGGTATGTTTTTATTATTCCAGCATCCGGAAGCAAGTAACCTCTCACCGTTTCCTTTCTGGCATATTCTGAAAAATAAAGGAATAAAATTATGGATAAAACACTCAAAAAAACAGTGAAAACCCAAAAGTGAACAGATAAAGGTTGAGCTAGAGAAACACTCCCCAACAACCTTTTATTGGAATAATCAAGAGCTTCCTTTCTGAAGAGTCCATTCATTTATAACTATAATTCCATTTTGAAATGCTATACGCCAAAATTACTTCGAAATGCCATACGTTAAAAACGTATTCAAATCATTAAGAATAAACACAAAAATACACACAAAAAAAATAATGTCAACACGCTTTTTTCAACAGAACAGATAAAGCTACAGTCATCACAAATGAGAAACTTTAAAAACATCTATCATATCAATACCCCCAACTTAAAAGTAATTTGTATCAAAAGGTTTCTAAGGTTACTAGTTAATATTCACCCAGTAAGAGTAATCATTCACAGATATAAAGAGATACAGAAGCTGATTAAAAATCAATATTGAATAAGCTGAAAATGCTATACATTGGATTTCAAGCTCAGATATTCGCTGACAATAAACAGCGGATCCTGAGATTAACCTGGATATATACGCTCAACACAATGAAACATAGTGTTACATTTATCGTATGCGATTATTCTGGAAAACCAAATCGAAGAGACAATATTTCTTAACAAGATTTAAACAATCGCTTAATTAAAACCAGTGTTAGCCATATACATGAGGGTGCAGAAGTTTAGCAGTTGCGAAATAAACCTACATTAACCAGCAACTTCGTGGACTAACCTATGAAAAGCTAATCGGACATGGAGATTGGCCCAGTGCCAAAAGTCCGTTCTCTGCCCTGATCCCCGGCCTGTTTGCGCTGGGAACCCAACCCCTAGCTGCAGCTGAAACGCAAACCAGTATCAAACTGGCTGGTGACGCGGGACTGTGCCTGCACATTCCGGGTGGCAATACCCAGGATCATAGCCAGTTGGCACTGGTGCCCTACGATGCTTCCAATCCGGCTCAGGCATTCGATAAAGACGGCAGCGTGTTCTCAAGCCGAATGGCACCCAATCAGGTGCTTGATGCCTCGGGAGAACAAGCCGGCGCGGCTCTTATCCTCTACCACCACCATGGCGACAGTAATCAGAAGTGGAAGTCCAGCCTCTGATCCAAGCCTTTAAAAAACAGCAAGGCCGGTTCAATGAACCGGCCTTGTTTATTGTGATTTTTTTACTTGGTGTTACACCAAGCCTGCCATAAAAGACTTAGGCTTCGATGCCTTTGCTGGCCAGGAACTCATCATAAGTGCCCTTGAAGTCGCTCACGCCATCAGCGCTTATCTCTATGATACGGTTGGCCAGAGATGACACAAAGGCGCGGTCATGGCTGACAAACAGCAAGGTGCCTTCATAGAGTTCGAGGGCGTTGTTCAACGACTCAATCGATTCCATATCCAGGTGGTTGGTCGGTTCGTCCATCACCAGAATATTGGGCTTTTGCAGCATCAACTTGCCAAACAGCATACGCCCCTGCTCACCACCGGACAGTACTTTGACAGATTTCTTGATGTCATCGGCGCTGAACAACATACGGCCCAGCACTGAACGCACCGCCTGATCGTCATCACCTTCCAGACGCCACTGACCCATCCAGTCAAACAGGTTCATATCATTTTCAAAGTCGCTGGCATGATCCTGGGCGTAGTAGCCGATACGATGGTTTTCAGACCACTGAATGGTACCGCTCTTTTGTGGCAACTCGTGGATCAGAGTACGCAGCAAGGTGGTCTTACCCACACCGTTTTCACCCAGAATCGCGATACGCTCGCCCACTTCGGCGATAAAGTTTACATCCTTGAACAGCAGCTCATCGTAACCATTACTCATGTTCTCAACAATCAAAGCGTTACGGAACAGTTTCTTCTCCTGCTCGAAACGAATGTAGGGGTTAACCCGGCTGGAAGCCTTGATCTCATCCAGCTTGATCTTGTCGATTTGACGGGCACGGGACGTGGCCTGTTTGGCCTTGGAAGCGTTGGCAGAGAAGCGTGCCACGAAGGTTTGCAGCTCGGCAATCTGTGCCTTCTTCTTGGCGTTTTCAGCCACCAGGCGCTCGCGGGCCTGTGAGGCGGCTGTCATGTATTCATCATAGTTGCCCGGATAGACCCGCAGCTCACCATAGTCCAGATCCGCCATATGGGTACAGACAGAGTTGAGGAAGTATCTGTCGTGGGAAATGATGATCATGGTGCTGTTACGCTGGTTAAGCATCTCCTGCAGCCAGCGAATGGTATCGATATCCAAGTTGTTGGTCGGTTCGTCGAGCAGCAATACATCGGGATCAGAGAACAAGGCCTGTGCCAGCAGCACCCTGAGTTTCCAACCCGGTGCCACTTCACTCATGGGGCCAAAATGTTGTTCCAGCGGAATACCCACCCCGAGCAGCAACTCACCGGCGCGGCTCTCTGCGGTATAACCGTCCATTTCGGCAAACTGCATCTCAAGATCGGCCACTTTAATGCCGTCTTCTTCGCTCATTTCCGGTAAGGAGTAGATGCGATCGCGCTCCTGCTTCACCGCCCACAACTCTTTGTGACCCATGATCACTGTGTCGATAACGCTGTGCTCTTCATAGGCGAACTGATCCTGATTCAGCTTACCCAGACGCTCGTTGGGATCCAGCGACACATTACCCGAGGTTGGCTCCAACTCACCGGAAAGGATCTTCATAAAGGTAGACTTACCGCAGCCATTGGCGCCGATAAGGCCGTATCTGTTGCCTTCGCCGAATTTAACCGAGATGTTTTCAAACAGCGGCTTGGCGCCAAACTGCATGGTGATGTTAGCTGTCGTTATCACTGTATGATTCCAAAATATCCAGATGCGGGACCGGGCTATGTAAAGCCGCGTCCAAGAGCCCAAGGCCTATGATTGGCCGGGTAAATAAAGCCGGGCACTATAACATTCCTGCGTGAATTATCAACCGAACTCGCGGTCGTTCATTGAGATAAAAAAGTGCAACCAGCTGTTTATAAAAGACTTTAAAAATCTTCTGCTAGCAGATTAAAAATCCAGATCGCGGCCACAAACCAAGGTAGTTTCCGCCTTGTTTGTTGCAAAAGTGCTGTAACAGCCAAGTTCAGTGCGCAAAATATCCGCAGGCAAGGCATATCCCGGCTCACCATTGATAGTGATGCTCTCGCTGTCCTCGGTGTAATCCGTGCTCAGCGTGGTGCCATCGGCCAACTGCCAGCGACTGAGAAATGAGTGCACATTGGCACAAACCGTGATTTCACACTCCAGGGTCTTTTGGCTGTCACCCTTGATCACTATGCACTCAGTGGTTTTCTCGCCGCAGCCCGCCTGAGCAGGCACAGAGACGGCGCTCAGCAGCAAGACACCGCCTAGCAGACTCAGCTTAGCTGCCGCGGTTAATTTTCTGGATTGCATTTTCCTACTCCTTTCCCATTCCTTTTCTCATTCCCCATTTTTTCTTATTCCCTATAGCCCTGCTGTGACTCACTTGGCCAGCGATATCCAGCCCCAAGCTTATATTGACCAAAGGCTGCGTTTTTCGGCAGGCATTGGTGCTGAGCAAAGGCAAACCCCTTATTTAAACAGGAAAAACAAGGCGATAAAACAAGAAAACAATAAAAAGCCGGGGCAATTCCCCCGGCTCGAACGCTGAACAAGCTTAATCCAAAGACTGACGCCGCAAGCGGTTGGCGTTGGTCACCACAGTCAATGAAGACAGCGCCATTGCCGCGCCGGCCACCACAGGGCTCAGCAAGATCCCTGTCAGCGGGTACAGCACCCCGGCTGCAATCGGGATCCCCAGAGTGTTGTAGATAAAGGCGCCGAACAGGTTCTGCTTGATGTTACCAAGTGTCGCCCGCGACAGGGCAAATGCCCCGGCCAAGCTGCCCAGTCTAGGGTTAAGCAAGGTCAGGTCGGCACTCTCTATGGCAATCTCTGTGCCCGAGCCCATGGCAATGCCGACATCGGCGGCCATCAGCGCCGGGGCGTCATTGATCCCATCACCGACCATGGCCACCACTTCACCCTGCGCTTGAAACTTATTGACCCAGGATTGCTTTTCATCCGGTAACACCCCGGCGATGACTTCCTCTATCCCCACCTGACGCGCCACGGCTTCGGCGGTGGCCTGGTTATCACCACTGAGCAATACCAAGCGCTTGCCCTGGGCCTTGAGCGCGACCATGGCTTCCTTGGCATCGGCTTTGATTGGGTCACTGATCCCCACCAACGCCAGCAGTTGATTATCTCGGGCCACCAGCACCTGGGTGTGTCCAAGCGCCGCCCCCTGCTCCAGCCTTGCCTGATGCGCCTCGGTCAGCCTAATGCCCAGTGCGTCCATTAGCTTGCTGTTGCCGACCGCCCACTGCCGGCCTTCAAACTGCCCCAGCAGACCTTGCCCCTGGCGATAGTCAAACCCCTGCGGCTCACTCAGCACAACCTCTTTGGCTTTGGCGGCATCCAGCAGCGCCGCCGCCAAGGGGTGACCCGAGTGTTGCTCAAGGCTCGCCACGGCGCGCAGCAGCTCGCGCTCATCAAAGGCATCATCGAAAATATCCACCTGGGTGACGGCGGGCTTACCTTCTGTGATGGTGCCGGTCTTATCCAGCACCACACAGCTAACCTTGCTGGCGGTTTGCAGCGCCTCACCGTTTTTCACCAATACCCCCATGGAAGCGGCGCGGCCGACAGATACCATGATGGACATAGGCGTTGCCAGCCCCAAGGCGCAGGGACAGGCGATGATCAGCACACTGGTCAGCACCACCAGCGCATGAGACAGCGCGGGCTCTGGGCCGGCAAAATACCAGATGATGGCCGCCAGCAGCGCAATCACCACCACCACAGGCACAAACACGGCGGCTATCTTGTCTGTCAGTCGCCCTATGGGCATCTTGGAGGTCTGGGCCTCCTGAACCAGGGCGATAATCTTCGCCAGGCGGGTATCGGCAGGCCCGGCAGTAACTTGGTAAATAAGGCTGCCGTTTCCATTGACTGTGCCGGCGCTCAGACTGTCGCCCACCGATTTAGCCACGGGAATGGGTTCGCCTGTGAGCATAGACTCATCGAGCAGCGAATTGCCTGAAAGCACTTCACCATCGAGCGCCACTCTGTCACCCGGGCGCAGTCTCAGCTTGTCGCCCACCACCAGCGTTGCTATGGCCACGGTTTCATCGCCGTTTTCGGTGATCTTGATGGCCGTATTGCTCTGCAGGCCAATAAGCTTCTGCACCGCTTCACTGGTCTTGCCGCGGGCTCTCAGCTCCAATGCGTGCCCAAGGTTAATCAAGCCGAGGATCATCACACTGGCTTCAAAGTACACATGACGGGTGCCGTCGGGGAAAAAGCCGGGAATAAGCACCACCAGCATGGAGTAAAGCCAGGCCGTGCCCGTACCCAAGGCGATCAACGTATCCATATTGGCACTCTTGGCCTTGAGTGAGCGCCACATACCACTGAAAAAATGCCCCCCGGTGGTGACCAGCAGCAACAAGGTCAACAGCCCCATGGCGCCCCAGATAAGTTGGCTTTGGCTATCGTGGATCATCATGTCACCACCGGCCAGGCCCCAGATCATCAAGGGGATCCCCAGCCCAAGACCGGCAATGGCCTGCCTGATCCGGGTGCGATATTCCCTGGCATCATGCTCGGCCTTGTCGGCCATGGCACTGGCGGCATCCGTTATCGGCTCGGCGCGATACCCGGCCGAGAGCAGCAGCGCAACGGCTTCAGCCACTAGCAAACCTGCGGCTACGCTCACCTGCTTATCGGCCAAGTTGACTCTGGCCTCGACCTCTTTGGCGGCAAAGGCTTTTTCTATCTTGGCCACGCAGCTGGCGCAGCTCATATCTGGCACAAACAGTAGTGTGGGGTTGGCAGGGTGAGCCGTGGCGGCCTTCTGCTTGACGGCTTTATCGGCATGCTTGCCAGTTTCAGCTTCAGTTGTAGTTGCGGCCACTGCCGATTTCGAAGCGTCAGCCTGAGCTTCTGTCTCAGTATCAGTCTCAGTATCAGTCTCGGTATCAGTATCAGTATCAGTATCAGTATCAGTATCGGCATGCTCATCGCGCCAAGGCTCGGCAGTAAACCCAGCGGCCTTTAACAGCTCGGTCAACTCGGCGGCGGTTTTATGGCTTTTCAGTGCAAGCCGTTTCTGGTTAAGATTGACCGTCACTTCGGCTTCATCGCTGAGCGCCTTACGAATACTGGCCTCACAATGGCCACAGGTCATATCGCCAACATAAAAGCGGAAGTTTTCCGGCACACTTGTATTGCCAGCTTCCAGCGTTTGCGGGGTAAAGCCTGCGCCGGTTATCAATTCGGCCAGTTCGGCCGCGCTCTTGTGACTTTTCACCCGTAGCTGTTTGTCTTTAAGGTCGACGTCTACCTCAAGCTCATCAGCCAGCGCCTTGCGAAGCTTACTCTCACAGTGGCCGCAATTCATATCGGCAACATGGAAACTAAAGCTGCCAGGGGCCTCAGGGCTGGGTTCAGGACTGGGCTCTTGCGCGCTGTCACCGGCGCCGGGAGCGGCAATCTCGGCCTGCTCGGCGTCATAACCTGCGTCTTTCAGCCTCGCCAGCGCCGTGGCGGGGGTGAGCTCAGCGCTAGGGGCGAATGTCAGCGTCAACGACTTATCTGCCACCTCGGTAGCGGCTTCTACGCCGGTATCATCGGCGAACAGGGCCTTTATCTTGCGGGCGCAGCCGCCGCACTTCATATTCGCTATGGTGAATTGTATCTGGTCCATTGGAAACTCCCATCTTTGCCCCTCGCAAGCGAGGCTGGCTCAACACTGAGATAAAGGTTAAAGTCTCCCGTAACAGGAGAGTCAAGCCCGGATAATTATCCATAATAGAAAAGGTGCCCTGACTCTCAACAATGCGCTTGCGGCGCGACAAAATAGCCCACAAGAGTCCCAACAGGGCAGGAGTTCAGCGATGAAAATAGGCGAAGTGGCCAAGGCAACGGGTCTGAGTATCAAGAGTATCCGCTATTACCATGACATAGGCTTGGTTGAGGCCCACAGAGGCGCCAATGGGTATCGAGTGTACCGGGCGGCTGAAATCGAGGCGCTCAAGTTTTTGCAGCACTGCCGCGAGCTGGGCTTTACCTTGGATGAATGCCGGGATCTGTTGCAACTGAAACACAATCCCAAACGCTGCGCCGAGGATGTCAAACGTCTGGCCAAGGGGCACTTGCAGGCGTTGGAAGAAAAGATGGCCAGACTGGCCTCGCTGCATGCCCAACTGAGCGAGCTGGTATCCCAGTGCCGCGGCGGCAACCAGTCTGAATGCGCCATCATAAATGGCCTTTCGAGTGAGGCCCAAAAGGTCTGAGGATCAAGACTCAGGCGCTTGGGCTTGCAGTCTGGCTCGCGCCAGTGCTTCGGCATTATCCAGCGCCAACGTTGGCAACATGCCCGCCGGGGTGAAGTCAAACACCATGCCGTAAAATACCAGCTCTGATTCCAGCGCCAGTATCTTGTTGTGGGGTTGGCGAAAGCCGTGCCCCTCTCCCTCCAGACCGATAAACGCCGTGGGCACGCCCTTGTCTTTCAGCGCCTTGTAGATATGTTGCGACTGATTCGGTGGCACCACCTTATCTTCGAGCCCTTGCAACAGCAGCAAGGGTTCATTGAATCCCTGCAGATGATACAGGGGCGAGCGTTCACGATATACAGCCTTCATTTTGGGGTAAGGGCCTATCAGTTGATCTAGGTATCTTGACTCAAACTTATGGGTTTCCTTGCCCAGCACCTCGATATCACTGATCCCGAAATAGCTCACCCCGGCCTTAAACTTATCATGGAAGGCTAAGGCCGAGAGCACGCTCAAGCCACCGGCACTGCCGCCGCGAATCGCCAGTTTGTCAGCACTGACCCAGCCTTGGTCAACTAAAAACCCGGCGGCCCAGACAGCATCCTCGACATCGGCCTTACCCCAGTTGCCATAGAGACTCTGGCGATATTGGCGACCAAAGCCGGTACTGCCGCGGTAATTGAGCTCAAACACGGCAAAGCCGCGACTGGTCCAATACTGAATGGCGCTATTGTAAGCGCGGTTGGCCTTGGCGGTCGGGCCTCCGTGCAACATCATTAAAAGAGGTGGCCGGGTGTCCGGCAGAGGTTGGTAGTCACCATTTACCGGCGGATAAAAATAGCCATGAGCCTTGTCTCCCCCCTTGGTGGTGAACTCCACATTGATGGCGCGGGAGATGTATCTGGGATCCAGACCACAAATTTTAGGAGCATACACAAGTTCTGTGCCGCGGCCGGAAACCTTATAGATGCCGCGCTCGGGTGTTGGCCTACTGCCAACAAAATAAACCCCGTCGGCCCCCTGCACCACCTGTTTGATATCGGCAAAGTCGGCAGCCAGCACTTCAATGACGCCGGTCTGCAGATCCAGTCGCAACAATCCGGCATCGCCTTCCTTGTTGAAGCTGGCTATCAGGGTGTTTTCATTCTCAAAGGCGTAAGCGTGCTGCCCCAACTTCCAGGCAGGGCCGCCGATTTCAGCCTTGAGTTGGGTAACCTGTTCGATATCGCCTTTGGCATCAAGCCGATAAAGGTTCCACCAGTTGTCATAGTCGGCAATAAAGTAAAGCACGCCGTTTGGGCTGAACAGGGGTTGCATCAGCGCGCCCTTATGCTCAGGGGCGATTTGGCGAATATTGGTCAACTGCCCCTTGCGGTTAAGATCCCCAAGCCACAACCGGGTATTATCCCAAGGCATGTTGGGATGTTCCCAGGTGATCCAGGCAAGCTGTGTATTGTCGGCATTGATTGCCGGAGAACTGATAAAGTCGTGTCCATCGACAAAGATATCCCCTTCACCGGAGAAATTCAGGTTAATGGTCACTAAACTGGCCTTGGGCTCTCCCGGTTGACGATGATCTTCCCGGACACAGATAATCCGTGAGCCCTTGGGATAAGAGATACAGTCGCCATGGCGGGTGCCATTGGGCGTCAGTGCCAGCGCCTCTTGATTGGGCGCTATCCGGTAAAACAGCTGATCCTGCCCCTTGGTGACAAACAGACTCTGGCCTATGCCGAGAAAGTCGCCACCGCCATATTCATGAACGCGGCTGCCGATACCAAAGGCCGGCGCTACCACACCGGTAATGCTGCCGTCTTTTTCGAGACGCTTGATCCCCACCTTGCCGCCTTCGGCCGGGCTGGATTCCGAGAAGTAAATCGCATCACCGACACTCTGCAGCTCGCCTATTACCGAGGCGCTGCCGTAGACTTCGGCGGCCCCCAAAGGAGAGACCCAACTGCCATAAGCGGCGCTAATCCTCTGCTCATTATCGGCAGGCGCTTGTTGCTCCTGCGCAGGCTGACCACATCCCAGCAGCACTGAAGCCATCAGCGCTGCGGCCAGAATTTGCTTTCCGGGATTGAAAATCATGGTTTCGTTTCCCCCAACACCCGCCCACTGGGCAGGTTGAAACTACTACAACTTAAGTCTTGTATTGTTATTTAAATTTGGCGCAGAACCACTGCAAAACCCTGTACTGCTGCATACTGGATAATCCAAAAAAGATGCAGATCCAAGGTGAAAGCAAATAGTACCAGGTGATGGGTTCAGTGGAACGACCGCTGAGAAGCAGGTAAAAGAATCCAAAGTAAATTACCGTGACACCCACGACTCCCACCAACAAAAGCAGGCGCTTGATTTGTTTCTCCAGCCAGTGCATGGGTGAGTGTTTATACCTCTGGTGCTTTTACCTTTTAGTAGGGGGATTGTTCAATCCAGGACAAGAATTGTCAACGTCTGTGATACAAAGCGGACAAGTATCTGACACCCTGGATTGCAGAATGATAACTTTTGAGAGACTTAGACGCGCGGCTCAACCGGCGTTTTTGGGCAAATAACGCTCGGCGTCCCTGGACCAACGAAAGTCCACTTTGCTGCCATTGTCGACATTTTTCAGGCGCAGATCATAGTATCCCTGATGTTTACGCCCAAGAAACTGCAGCAGATTTTTGCCTTCATCAATAACCCGGGCGCGGACGCCGGTTTCATCCCGCTCACCGGCTAGATCTTTATAGAAATACATGGGTTCAGAGAAGATATTCACCAGCTTATCGCCATCGATCACATAGAGCTGCAGCGCTTCATAGAAGGCTCCCCCGCCGGCAAAGCCTTCACTGAAACCAACTCGGATCCCTATGGCGGTTAACTGATCATTGACCTTATAGGGTGCCAGATCCAGCTTTTTGACCGATTGAGGTACTGTATCAGAACCGCCATCCACTGTGCTCTCCAGATTGGAGTCGTTCCAGTTGACCGAGGTATTGAGTGGGCCATCGTGGGTAGCAACAGCTTGGAAGCTCCCCTGGTCCAGCTTAAATACGGCAAAGTAAAAATCATGGGTCTGACGCTCGGCAAAGTTCTCACTGCATAGATCGCTGCCATCCGTATATTTAAGATCCGATCCTTCGGCAACCACGCAGGCATAGCCCAGATACAGGCCCTGGTTACCCCAAGGTTTGGCGCCTATGCTTGCCAGCAAGTCCGGGGAACGTCCCGGCGCCAACCAATCGAGCAACGTCTTGGGCGCAACGCCCTCTGGCAAGCTCTGGCCATCTTTGGCGAGCAGTTTTCCTTCCATCTGCTCGGCATAAATCTGCCGCCCTTCCTCGTGACGTATGGCAGCTTTGGCTTCACTGGGGTGAACTGTCTGAGTAGTGTGTAAGGTTTGGCTGGCGTTGGTTTGGCTAGCATTGGCTTGTGAGCTCACAAGAGCACAGGAGAGCGAAGCTGTCAGCACTAGCGAGGTTGACAACAATAGAGGGTTAAAGGAAACCTGCCTGGTGGAAGAAAACATCATCCCTGTCCTTGTTTGAAACGCGGTAAAGAACAGGGATGATATCTATTTGAGCCTTGATCTCAAAGCATTGAATTACAGGCGGATACCGCCGTCAATTTCAAATACCCGGCCATTGACATAGTCGTTTTCAATGATGAATTTAACTGTCGAGGCGATTTCAGCGGCATCACCCAGACGGCCGACCGGTACCATTTTCTCCAGGCGCTCCAGCGCTTCCGGTTTCATGGCAGCGGTCATTTCGGTGGCGATAACCCCGGGTGCAACAGCAGCGGCCCGGATCTTGTAGCGCGCCAGCTCTTTGGCCCAGCCCACCGCCATGGCAGCGACACCTGCCTTGGAGGCGGCATAGTTGCTCTGCCCCACATTGCCGGCCCGAGCCAGGCTGGAGATATTGATAATCACCCCTTCCTGACCAGAGCTTATCATGGCAGCGGCGGCTTCTCGGCCACAGAGGAAACTGCCGCTCAGGTTTACATTGATAACCGACTGGAACTGCTCCAGCGACATACGGTCTGTCACCTGGCCCTCTTTGGCTTTAATCAACATGCCGTCACGCAAAATACCCGCGTTGTTTACCAGCACATTGAGCTGACCAAAATCTTCCAGAATGTACTGAAAGGTTGCCATCACATCTTCTTCATCCGTGATGTCCACCGCATAACCCTGCACTTCGGTCTCGCCCAGCAGAGCACAGGCTTGCTCCAGACGGTCCTGATCCACATCGATCAGCGCCAGACGGGCACCGGCTGCGGCCAGCTCCTGCGCCATGGCCAGACCCAGTCCACCGGCTCCACCTGTGATGGCGACTACCTTACCTTTTACATCCATTGGGTTATCCTTATTTCTCTTGCTTGAATTGTTCAAAAATACTGGAAAAATCGCGACGACCGTTACCCTTGCGGGCATGATTGACATAGAGGCTGCGCGCCAGTGCGCCCATGGGGGTGCTCGACTGACTGGACAGCGCTGCTTCCTGGGACAGGCCGAGGTCCTTAACCATAAGATCCACCATAAACCCGCCCTGATAGTCATTGGACGATGGCACGCTTGGCATCACCCCGGGACAGGGGTTGTATTTCTCCAAGGTCCAGTTGCCGCCGCTCGAAACTTTCATGATATCTGACAGCACCTTGGGATCCAAACCATTATCTATCCCCAGACTCAGCGCCTCGCTGGTACCTACCATCAAGACAGACAACAACATGTTGTTGCAGATTTTGGCAACCTGACCGGCGCCGGCACTGCCTGCATGGAAAATATTGGCGCCCATGCACTCGAGAACGGGTTTGGCCTTGGCAAAACCTGCGTCGCTACCGCCGCAGATAAAGGTCAGCGTACCGGCCGCGGCCCCGGCGGTGCCACCGGAAACCGGCGCATCAACAAACTCAAGCCCTTTGGCGGCCGCCGCAGCCGCCACAGTGCGGGCGCTGTCGGCATCTATGGTCGATGAATCGATAAGCAAGGTCCCCTCGGCCACAACATCCAGCAGCCCTTGCTGCTGCTCACTACCGAGGTACAGGCTACGCACATGCTTGCCGGCCGGCAACATGGTTACCACCACATCGGCACCCGCCGCTGCGCCACAGGCGCTCTGGGCAGTTATAGCCCCCTGCTCTGCCAGACTCTGCATCGCCGCCGGCACCAGATCGAATACCCGAACAGTCATCCCGGCCTTGATCAGGTTGACCGCCATCGGCCCACCCATGTTGCCCAAACCAATAAAAGCCACTGTTGTCATCTGTTTGCTCTCCCTGTTGGAATCTTGTTTACCGATATCTGTTACAGATCGGCCAATGGGTGTTCATGTTCAAATGGCGACTCAAGCAAGGCAGATACCGCTTCTTGCGGTGCTATCTTGCCCTTGCCGTAACGCCAGTTGGGATTACGGTCCTTGTCGATAAGCAGCGCCCTGACACCCTCACAAAAATCACCTATGGCGCAGCAGTTGAGGCTGAGACCCAGCTCGAAGCGGAAACAATCCGCCAGGCTCATATCGGTCCCAAGCCTTGACTGCTCGTAGGCCAGCGCCCAGCTAAGTGGGCTGCCGCTCAGCATGGTGTCACGGGCGCGCTGCAACCAGCTCTCTTGGGTTTCCAGGGCCTGCATCTTGGCGAGAATGTCGCCCATATCTCCGGTCATCAGCTCATTTATCTGAGCCTGATGGCCCTTCAAGCGGCTACTGCCGGGACGCTCTTCACTCTGAGTTTCCAGTTCATTGAGCAGATCATGCAGCTTCTGCTGGTTGAGACTGGTGTTATTGCCCCAGTTAACCGTCGCCATGGCATCGAGCATGCGCTCTTTATCCGTTGAGGCCAGAAAATGATTGCCAATGCCGGTATAACGGGCATCGGCCGCATTCATATTGTAGGCGGTCAGGCCGAGAAACAGCCCTGCCTTACCCGGCATGCGGCCGAGAAAATAGCTGCCGCCGACATCCGGGTAAAGGCCTATGGTGACCTCAGGCATGGCGATGCGCGAGCGCTCGGTCAATACCCTGTGGCTGGCACCTATCATCAGCCCAAGACCACCACCCATCACAATGCCGTCACCCCAAACCAATACAGGCTTACCGAAGGTATGCAGCTGAAAGTCGAGCCGATACTCCTCTTCGAAAAACACCCGGGCTTCCTGGGTGTAACTGCCGGGATTGGCCTGCTGCGCCTGATACAGCGCCCGCACATCACCACCGGCGCAGAAGGCTTTGTCGCCGCTGCCGTCGAGGATCACGCAGGCAATCTGTTCATCCTGTTTCCAAGCAGCCAACTGCTTAGCCAGCAAACGCACCATATTGAGATTCAGTGCATTGAGTGCTTTTTCCACATTGAGTGTCGCCACACCAATCAACTTGCCGCTGGCGGTTCCCAGGGTCTGAAATACCACTTCATGACTCATATCAGCGCCTCCTTATGCGTTTTTCCAGTTGGCTGCACGCTTCTCCAGGAAGGCATTGACCCCTTCTTTCTGATCTTGGGTGTCAAACAGAGCCACAAACAGCTCACGCTCCAGCGGCAGTGCCTGAGCTCTTGGCATATTACGTCCGGCCTGGATCAACTGCTTGCAAACGGTCACGCTCGATGGGCTCTGCTTGGCGGCCTTGGTCGCCAGCGCAATGGCAGCGCTCAGGGCCTCGCCCTTACCAACTACCTCTTCGACCAGGCCAATCTCACGGGCCTTGGCGGCATCGATTCGCTCACCGCAAAGGATCATCCGCTTGGCCCAGCCCTCACCGACCAGAGCGGTCAGATTCTGGGTGCCGCCGGCACAAGGCAGCAGGCCAACTGTGGCCTCGGGTAATGCCAGCTGCGCCTGCTCTTCGGCGATACGGATATCACAGGCCAGTGCCACTTCCAAACCGCCGCCCATGGCATAGCCGTTAATGGCGGCAATAGACACACCACGAAAGGCGCTCAGGGTTTCAAATGCTTCGCCAAAACAGCGTGCCATGGTGGCGGCATTGCCTTTATCACCATCGGCAAACAACTTGAGATCGGCGCCGGCCGAGAAGAATTTCTCCCCTTCCCCTGTCAGTACCAAGGCATAGATATCGGGATCATTGTTGAGCTCTTCCACCTTGAGACGCAGTTCATTGAGGCTCTCGGCTGTCCAGGTGTTGGCCGGTGGATTGTTGATGGTCAGAACAGCCGTGTGGCCTTCGATATGCTCAATCAAAAAAGACATGAATGACTCCTTGCAATTCGGTTAAATGGGTTTGGCCTTAGAGGATCTCGCCGGCATGCTCATCCAGCAGGCGGCGGGCGATGATAAGGCGCATAATCTCATTGGTTCCTTCCAGGATCTGGTGTACCCGTACATCACGGAAATGTCGCTCCAGCGGGTATTCGCGGATGTAGCCGTAACCACCGTGAATTTGCAGCGCGCTGTCACACACGGCAAACCCTATATCTGTGGCAAAACGCTTGGCCATGGCGCAATAAGCCGTGGCTTCGGGATCGCCGCTGTCCAGCTTAAATGCCGCCAGACGCACCATCTGCCGCGCGGCGACCAGTTCTGTGGCCATGTCGGCCAGCTTGAACTGCAGCGCCTGGAAGGCGGCCAGTGGTTTGCCGAACTGCTTGCGCTCATGCATATATTCGGTGGCGCGCTCAAGTGCAGCCTGAGCGGTACCCACAGAGCAGGTGGCGATATTGATACGGCCGCCATCCAGGCCCTTCATGGCGAAGGTAAAGCCCTGGCCTTCCTCACCCAACAGATGATTGACCGGCACCCGCACGTTTTCAAAAGTAATGAGTCTGGTTGGCTGGGCGTTCCAGCCCATCTTGTCCTCGGCCTTGCCGTAGATAACGCCCTTGGCATCAGCCGGGATGGCAATGGCCGAAATGCCCTTGGGGCCGGCCTCACCGGTGCGGCACATCACCACCAAAAGCTCGGTGGCGCCGGCGCCCGAGATAAACATCTTGGAGCCGTTAATCACATACTCATCGCCGTCACGCTCGGCGCGGGTAGCAAGTGAAGCGGCGTCACTGCCTGAACCTGGCTCGGTCAGGCAGTAAGAAGCCAGCTTACTGCCTGTGGTCAGCGCTTCAGACCACTCGGCCCGCAGACTTTGCTGGCCCCAGGTCGTCACCATCCAGGTAGCCATGTTGTGAATGGTCAGCATGGCTGTGGTGGCCGTGCAGCCCTTGGCCAGCTCTTCAAAAATAATCGAGGCATCCAGACGCGACAGGCCCATGCCGCCTTCAGACTCGGGAGAATAGAGTGAACAGAATCCCAGCTCCCCGGCTCTTTGGATCACGTCTTTGGGAAAGTGATGCTCCTCATCCCATTTGGCGGCAAATGGGGCCAGTTCATCGGCGGCAAACTGACGGGCCAGCTCGGCGAATTGGCGCTGATCTTCGTTGAGATTGAAATCCATGCTTGACTCCTGTGCGCAGATCTCTGCGTCTTGCGGTGATCCGGTGATGCCGGATCTCTTGTTATTTACTGTTGCGATTAAAAAGGGGCACCGGCCATTGCCGGTGCCCTTGGGCTCACACTGTTACTTGAGTGCGATAGTCATGTTGGGACCAGAGGCGATATCAGACTCGAACCAACGGCTGGTGATGGTCTTGGTTTCTGTGTAGAAACGCACCGCCTGCTTGCCGTAAGCGTGCTGATCGCCGTAGAAGCTGCCCTTCCAACCCGTGAAAGAGAAAAATGGCAGCGGCACGGGAATGGGCACGTTGATACCCACCTGACCCACTTCAATTTCATGCTGATACTTACGCGCCGCGGCGCCGCTGGCGGTAAAGATAGAGGTGCCGTTGCCGTAAGGACTGGCGTTAACCAGCTCAATGGCATCTTCCAGCGACTCGGCTTCCATACAGCAGAGCACAGGGCCGAAGATCTCTTCCTTGTAGATGCTCATGTCCGTGGTTACCTTGTCGAACATGGTCGGGCCGACCCAGTTGCCTGACTCATAACCGGGTACAGTGCAGTCGGAACCATCGAGCAGACACTCGGCGCCTTCGGCCTTGCCCTCGGCGATAAGCTTGAGCACACGCTCTTTGGCGGCCGGGCTGATGAGCGGGCCGTAACCGGCTTCCTTATCATCCCAAAGACCGGGACGCACCTTGGACAGGGCTTCTTTCAGCTCAGGGATCCACTCTTTGGCGGCACCGACAAACACAGCGACCGACAGCGCCATACAGCGTTGACCGGCAGCGCCAACCGAGGCGCCAACCAGGTTATTGATCACTTGCTGCTTGTTGGCATCGGGCATGATCACGCAGTGGTTCTTGGCACCGGCAAAGGCCTGCACCCGCTTGAGGTTGTCAGTGCCTGTCTTGTAGATGTACTGACCCACGCCCACAGAACCCACAAAGGAAATCGCCTTGATATCCGGATGAGACAGCAGTACATCAACCGCCGTCTTGTCACCGTGAACCAGCTGCAGCACGCCCTTGGGAGCACCGGCCTGTTCAAAAAGCTCCACCAGACGCTGCGGCGTCATTGGATCCTGCTCGGATGGCTTGAGGACGAAGGTGTTGCCGCAGGCGATAGCAAGCGGGAACATCCACAGCGGGATCATCGCCGGGAAGTTGAATGGCGTAATCCCGGCGCAGACACCCAGCGGCTGAGTGTAGGAGTAGGTATCTATGCTGCGGGCCACGTTCTCAACCGTTTCACCCATCAGCAAGGAGGCGATGTTGCAGGCATGCTCGGCCACTTCAATGCCGCGCCAGACATCACCCTTGGCATCTTCAAAGGTTTTACCCGTTTCCTGGGCCAAAATGGTGGCCAGCTCGTCATGGTGTTCTTTCAAAAGGTGTTGATAGCGCAGCATAACCCGAGCGCGTTCGGAAACGGCCACTTCCTTCCAGCTCTTGAAGGCTTCCTTGGCGCTGGCGATGGCGCGCTCAACTTCCGGCTGGGTCGCACAGTTGATAAAGGCGATGGTTTCATTGTTGGCCGGATTGGTAACATTGATCTGCTTGCTGCCGGAACCGTTGACGAATTCGCCATCTATGTAGTGCTTGACTTGTGTGCTCATAAGAATTCCTTGTAAGTAGTGGAACGGCGCGGCAACAGCTCTTGTGGCTGCTTTTTGATGACGCCGTGTCCTGTCTTGTTGATAGCTTTAATTTGTTGTCGGCCGCTGCCGCGGCCGACGGGATATCAGATCTCAATCGCCATGGCAGTGGCTTCACCGCCACCTATGCACAGCGATGCCATACCACGCTTGAGGCCTCGGGCCTTGAGCGCATGAATGAGAGTCACCAGCAGACGGGCGCCGGAGCAACCTATCGGATGACCGAGCGCACAGGCACCGCCATTGACGTTGACCTTGGCGGCATCCAGTCCCAACTCGCTGATGGCCAACATGGTCACCATGGCGAAGGCTTCGTTGATTTCGAAAAGGTCGACCTCATCCTTGCTCCAGCCGGTCTGTGCCAAGAGTTTTTGCATAGCTCCCACGGGCGCCGTGGTAAACATGGCCGGCTCTTGGGAATGGGTAGCATGGCCCTTGATGGTGGCCATCACTGCCAGCCCCAGGTTTTCAGCCTGCTCACGGCTCATCAGCATCAAACTGGCGGCACCGTCGGAAATCGAACTGGAGTTGGCGGCGGTAATGGTGCCGTCTTTGGCAAAAGCGGGCCGTAGCGCCGGGATCTTGTCAGGGCGGGCATTGCCGGGCTGCTCATCGGTATCAATCAGAGTATCGCCGCGGCGGCTGCTTACGGTTACCGGGACTATCTCCGCCTTGAAGGCACCTGAGGCGATGGCCGCATTGGCTTTTTCCAGTGAGCTCAGGGCGAAGGCGTCCATGGCTTCACGGGTCAGGCCAAAATCATCGGCGGTTTTCTGGGCGAAAGTTCCCATGGCGCCACCTGTATAGGCATCTTCCAGCCCATCGAGGAACATATGATCCAGCACCTTACCGTGGCCCATACGCATGCCGCCGCGAGCCTTATCCAGCAGATACGGCGCCTGACTCATGCTCTCCATACCACCGGCAATCACGATATTGGCACTGCCGGCCTTGATAAGATCGTGCGCCAGCATCACGGTTTTCATCCCCGAGCCGCACACCTTATTGACTGTGGTTGCGCCAACAGACTGGGGCAAACCTGCCCCCAAAACCGCCTGTCTGGCAGGGGCCTGACCGAGGCCAGCCGGCAATACACATCCCATCAGCACTTCATCGACCTGTTCGCCCTTCACTCCTGTAGTTTCCATCAAGGCCTTGATGCTGGAAGCCGCCAGCTGAGGAGAAGGCACGGTGGAAAGACAGCCCTGAAAACCGCCCATGGCGGTTCGTTTGGCGGCGACGATAACAATATCCTGAGGACGACTCATTGTTGACTCCCTTGTTGGGCACCCAAACACCGGCCCAACAGCAGGCCGGCGGTGTAAGGTGCAGCAAATTTGCACTCTGTTGCTGCCACTTTGACGTTTACGCGAACGTAAGGCAAGTAATAATTAGTCTAATACGGACTCTGTTTATAGGTATTTTTGTCAGGGAGGATTTACAGCAGGATGACAGCGCGTGCCCTGAAAGAAAGCCAAAACACTGCGGCTTAGAAAAGGTTAGGGAAGGAAGTATCAGTTTGAGGAAGCATAAGCAGTAGAGGCCGACGCCATCTGGCTTGATATGAGCTAAGCCCTTTTGGACTTAGGCGACAGGAATCACAAGACTGCGACTCCCGCCAACAAAACATTTGGCGTTACGGCTCAGCCACTCTGTTCCCAGGGCGTAATAGCACTGAGATCCGATAAGTCATAAGGGGTCAACTGGTAGACATAATAGTTGAGCCAGTTGCTCACCAACAGACTACCGTGACTATACCAACGGGCAATCGCTTCCGCCTCTGGGTCATCGTTGCGGAAATAGTTTTGCGGGATCTTGGGCGCCAACCCGGCCGCTAGATCTCTTTGGTACTCATCTTTAAGGGTCGACTTGCGATACTCTGGATGCCCCATCACGAACAGGTTGCGATTATCCTTACTGATCACCAGGTAGGCACCTGCTTGATCTGACTCAGCCAGCACTGTCAGTTCGGGATGCGCCCTAAGCTCGTCCACATCCATCTGGGCATAACGGGAGTGCGGAGCATAAAACTCATCATCAAAGCCACGCAGCAAGGGCACGTGGGCGCGAATACGCCTATGCTGATAAACCCCGGAGCATTTTTCAGCGAGGATCTTACGCTCGAGTTGATACAGGTGATAAAAACCGGCGTGGGCCGCCCAGCAGAGAAACAGTACCGAGGTAACATGCTCCTGTGACCAATCGATAATCTCGCGGATATGATCCCAGTAGGTGACCTCCTCGAAATCCAGCTGTCCCAGGGGAGCACCAGTGATGATCAGGCCATCATAGTTGCGATGGCGTACATCTTCAAAGTCACGGTAAAAGGTATTGAGATGATCGCTCGGCGTATGTTTCGACTCTTTGTCGTGGATCCTCAGCAGGTCGATATCCACCTGCAACGGAGTGTTGCCCAACAGCCGCAGCAACTGGGTTTCTGTCTCAATCTTGTTGGGCATCAGATTGAGGATCAACACCTTCATCGGCCGTATATCCTGCATCGCCGCCCGGCTCTCGGACATAACGAAGATATTCTCCGACTCAAGAACGTCGGCGGCTGGCAGGTTATCGGGTATTCTTACGGGCATAAAGCGCCTCTCCTGAACTTTCAGGGCAAGGCGCTTGGCTTGGTATACCTGTTAGCGCCCTACCTTTTGCACCATGACGGATACCGGCTCAACCTTGTCGATATTGACAGGATAGGCCTGGGTATTGATAAAGAGTAAGTCATCCTTGAGGGTGATCCTGGCGCTGACACTGTAGCTGTGGCCACTCTGGAACTGATCCCGGGCAAGAATGAACTTAAAAGGCGTTGGGCTGGTTACGCTGTCGCGCTGAATAACCGCCAGCACTTCTGCCGGAGCATCCGCTTTGGAAACGTCCTGAACCTGAACCGTCAATACGGCTTCCGGTGGCAGGGCAATACGCTCGCGGTACCAGACATCGCCATCAATTTCGACTGTGGCATTCGGGGTCGCACAACCTGTGAGTGCCATCATTCCTGCTACAGCCGCCATCATTGGCATGCGCAGCCAGTTGCCTGTCATTTTCATTGCTAGCTCCTAATCATACACAAAGACTTCTGGATGTCTACACATCCAAGTTTAATCATTGAGAACCTGTGAGGATAATCCTATCATAGGACTCCATTTTTGAGTTCAAATATCCTTATGACACAAGCAACTGCGATTATTGTGGGCGCCAGCTCACTCCTCAGCCGTGAAATAGCCCGCCGCCTGGCCGATGAAGGCACTAAACTGGCATTGCTGGCACAGGATCCCGACTCATTGAAAGAGTTTGCCGCCACCCTGGCAACCGAGGCTCAAGTGTTTGGCCTGGACATAGATAAACCGCAAACCTTGATAGCCGAGCTGGAACAGATTTGGCAACAGTTGGGGGGCGCACATCTGGTGTTGGTCAATACCGGGCTCAACTCCTATCATCCGGATCTGCCTTGGCAGTTGGAAGATGAGATCATCAGTGTCAATGTCCGTGGCTTTGCCGCCGTTTGCAACACAGCTTTCAGGCTGTTTCGCGAGCAGGGATATGGCCAGCTTGCGGCTATCAACTCCATTGCCGGTCTTCGCGGTGGTCCCAGCGTAGCCTTTCATGCCTCCAAAGCCTTTGGGATGAACTATCTCGAAGGGCTGTCCATGCATGCCCAAAGACTCAAGCTACCGATCACCATTACGGATATTCAGTTGGGGTTGCTGGATAAGGCCGCGTTACAACAAAGTAAGCTGTGGTTATCCCCAGTCAACGTAGTCGCCGGACAAATCATCCGCGCCCTGCAAAAAGGCAAGCGCCGGGTCTATGTCACCAAACGCTGGGCGACAGTTGCCTGGCTCACCAAACTGCTGCCCGAGTTTATCTATAACACCCGCCATTGGAAGGTGAAGAAACGCAAGGGACAATAGGGATAAAATAGACTTCTCATTGTTTTTCATAAAAAAGGCGCCGACGGCGCCTTTTTTATGGTTGGGAGTTTGTTGGGTTTGGGAGCTTAGGTTTGAAAGAGATTAGAAGGTGTAACCTATGCTGACCATATAGACCCAAGGATCTATGTCAGTATCAACAACTTGTTCGGCACCGCCCATAGTGAATTTCACATCTGTACTGATCTTGGCATACCACACTGAAGCATTCACCAACCAGTTATCGTTGATCTGGTAATCCAGACCCGCTTGTGCGGCCCAGCCCCAGGAGTTGCTCAAACTCAGGTTGTCCAGACCCAGACCTTTAGCTTCATCGGTGAAGTCATTGTCAAAGAAGTTGGTGTAGTTAACACCGACACCCACGTAAGGACGCAGCTTGGACTCGGCATTACCGAAGTAGTACTGGGCCACCAAGGTAGGCGGCAGATGCTTGGTTTCAGCAATCTTGCCAAGTGCACCCAGAGATACGTCATGGCTGAACGGGGTCGCGGCCAGCAGTTCGATACCAAAGTTATCTGTCAGCATATAGCCGAAGTTCAAACCCAACTGAGTGTTATTGTCCACGCCAAAAGAGGCGATATCGGCCACAACCGGGCTGGACTCGTCCGGGGCGACTACAACGGCACCGGCACGAACGATAAAGTCACCGGCCTTGTGGGCCAGTGCAGGGGCAGCAACAGTGGAAAAAAGGGCGGCGGCAATCAATCCTGATACGATATTTTTTTTCATCATCTCACTCCGTAGCGACAACACAGCGCTTTGTTTTTTATTACATTCATAACAACTGAGGCCACACTGCCAGATTTATTCGTTCACATTTTTGATCTACATCAAACGCTTTGAGTGGTACCCAGTTTTAGATAGCGCAAGCGCGAAATAGATCACACAATCTAAAGGTTTATTGATATAGCACCTTTAAAATTAGTGAGCCGGTTCAAAACTCCACTAACCCCAAAGTGAAAGAAAAGTACATTTTTCAACCTACGCCACCCATAAGGTTTGCAACCAAAAATTAACAGACAGCAGCAGAGTGATATGCTGCACACTGCCATTTAAACAGCTTTTTAAACTAACAATCGACAGCAATGAGACCTCTGACAATGCAGCCAATGGCAGCATCAAGAAAGTGGTTTATCTGCAAAGACTTAATCAGGAGAAGGGCTCAAATTGTGCAAACGATTAGTGGGGGGCTTAATTAAAGGACGATTGAATCACTAGCTCTTAAGTGATGGGATCTTAAGTAATGGATAGTCTGCCAACCAATTCTTGGCCTTGAGCCGACTCTCGAATACTCCGGGAGTGCTCTTGGGGTTAGGACTGAGTTTCAGCGCCAGTAAAGGGCCAAGTGGGAACAGATTGAGCAGTTGCAACTCCCCTGCCCTTAACCTGACAGCCAACGCCGTTTGCTGCTCTGGCCAGTAGCTCATGGCATCAGACACTGAAACATAGGGGTTATGATTGTTTTTAAGGTGCATCCTGGCTTGGTTTTTTACCGACCAAGGTAAGTCGAGCATGGTAGATAACCTCACCTCATAGGCCCTATCGGTGACTTCCGAGCAGTCGTTCGGCTCATAGTAGATCACATCAATATCGCTTAGTGCTGTTACTGTGCCGTGCAACTTGTCCCACACCAGGTTGCGGACAAATCCCGCCGCCAGCCAGGCATCAATGACCCCAAGGTTTGCAACACACTCAAGTGCTTGCATCCGCATCCTATCTTGCCTGAGCCAGTTTTTGATCAGCTCAACCGCCTCGGTTTCGCTAACCTGCTGCGGCCCTTTCGGCTCAAGCTTATCATTTGCCACTATAGTCCCCTTGAAAAACAAAAGCCTCCGCAGAGCGGAGGCTTTCGATTCTAACTCAAGCTATCACTTATCTTCAGTATCTCTATCCATGTTCTCTGTATTTTCCAACCAGAGCGCATTGATAATGCCGAAAGAACAAGCCAATAAAATGCCGAGTATCCAAGTGAAATACCACATAATCCAGGCTCCTTAGTAAAGTGATGTGCTGTTGTTTTCAATGTGCTTGCGATTCAAGCGACCATACATCTTGAAGTAGGTCCAACAAGTGTAACTAAGCACAATAGGAACAAAGATAATTGCCACCCAAGTCATAACATTCAGTGCCATCTGGCTAGCAGTAGCATCCCACATGGTCAGACTGACGTTAGGATCCAGTGATGAAGGCATCACGAAGGGGAACATAGCTGCGCCACAGGTCAGGATGATACCGGCAATCGCCAGTGAGCTGAACAGGAAGGCGAAACCACTGCGGCCGAAACGGCTAGTCAGCAATACCAAGGCGGGTGCCAACAGGCCCAAGACCGGGAACAACATGGTCATTGGATACTTGTCATAGTTGGCCAGCCAGGCACCGGAAACCACTTCCACTGTCTTCTGAGTTGGATCAGATACGGCGTTAGTATCCAGCGCCGAAGTCACTACATAGCCATCGATACCGTAAGCCAGCCACACACCGGCGGCACCAAACAGTACTATCAGCAATACAGCAGTCAACTGAGCGGTAGCAGCGGCACGATTGCGCAGCTCACCTTCTGTCTTCATCTGTAGCCAGCAAGCACCCTGCATCATGAACATACAGGCACTGACCAGACCGGCTAGCAAGCCAAAGCCATTGAGCAGACCCAGCAGGCCGCCATCATAGTGGGCGCGCATATATTCATCGAAGCTGAATGGCACACCTTGCAGCAGGTTACCGAAGGCAACACCTATGATGAGTGGCGGTACAAACCCGGCCACAAACAGGGCCCAGTCCCAGCTCTTACGCCAGCGTGGATCTTCTATCTTGGAGCGATAGTCAAAACCCACAGGACGCAGGTACAGCGCCAATAACACTATGATCATGGCGACATAAAAGCCGGAGAATGATACGGCGTAAACAGTTGGCCAAGCGGCAAACAGAGCACCGGCACCGGTGATCAGCCATACTTGGTTACCATCCCAGTGAGGAGCAACCGAGTTAATCATGATCCGACGTTCAGTGTCGTCTTTGCCGAGGATAGGCAGCAAGGCACCTACCCCCATATCAAAGCCATCGGTGACCGCAAAGCCAATAAGCAAAACGCCAACCAACAACCACCAGACAAATCTTACTATTTCATAATCAAACATAATGAAATCCCTCTGCTCAGGCTTCTAGTTTTTCAAAGTGATAACGGCCGGTCTTGAGACTGCTAGGACCCAGGCGCGCAAACTTGAACATTAGGAAGAGTTCGATAACCAGCAGCACAGTGTAGAACAGAGTAATGCTGATGATACTGAACCAGAGATCGCCTGCGGTCAGGCTGGAAGCAGACACAAAGGTCGGCAACACTTCGGAGATAGTCCATGGCTGACGACCATACTCGGCCACAAACCAACCACACTCGATGGCGATCCAAGGCAGAGGTAAGCTGTAAAGTGCGGCTTTGAGTACCCACTTCTTCTCTTCGATCTGGTGACGGGTGCTCTGCCAGAATGCGGCCGCAAACACCACCAACATCACAACGCCCAGGCCCACCATGACACGGAAGCTCCAGAACAGCGGGGCTACGCTTGGAATAGAATCCAAAGCGGCAGCCTTAATCTGTTCTTCGGTGGCATCGACCACTTTATCTGTGTAACGCTTCAGCAGCAGACCATAACCCAGGTCAACTTTTTGCTCTTCGAAGGCGGCACGAACCGCTGGATCTTCTTCAATAGCAGGGTCGGCCTTGGCGGCACGCAGTTGCTCGAGCAATGCATAAGCCTTCATACCGTTACGGATACGAACTTCGTGCTCGGCTACCAGATCCTTAATGCCAGTCACTTCCTCGTCGATTGAACGAGTGGCGATAATCCCCATGACATATGGGATCTTGATGGCATAGTCGGTATGCATAGTTTCCTGATTAGGGAAACCAACCGCAGTAAAGGCCGCAGGAGCAGGTTCTGTATGCCATTCGGCTTCAATAGCCGCCAGCTTAACCCGCTGAGCTTCACCAACCTTGTAGCCGGATTCGTCACCCAGGACGATAACGGACAGGATAGAAGCCATACCAAAACTAGCCGCAATGGCGAAAGACCGGCGGGCAAATGGCAGGTCACGCTTCTTGAGGATGTAGTAGGCACTGATAGCCAGAACAAACATGGCACCGGCCACATAACCAGAGGCCACAGTGTGGACAAATTTAACCTGAGCGACAGGGTTGAGTACCACGTCTGCGAAACTGGTCATTTCCATACGCATGGTTTCATAGTTGAACACACTACCCACAGGGTTTTGCATCCAGCCGTTGGCAACCAGGATCCACAGCGCAGACAAGTTACTTCCCAAGGCTACCAGCCAGGTCACCGCCAAGTGTTGACGCTTGGAGAATCTGTCCCAACCGAAGAAGAACATACCCACGAAAGTGGATTCCAGGAAGAAGGCCATCAAACCTTCAATGGCGAGAGGAGCACCGAAAATGTCACCCACGTAGTGTGAGTAATAAGACCAGTTGGTACCGAACTGGAACTCCATTGCCAGACCTGTGGTAACCCCCAGGGCAAAGTTAATACCAAAAAGCTTGCCCCAGAATTTGGTCATGTCCTTGTAGATCTGCTTATCTGTCATCACATAGAGTGACTCCATGATTGCCAGCAGAAAGGCCAGACCCAAAGTCAATGGAACAAACAAGAAGTGATACATGGCTGTCAACGCAAATTGTATGCGCGATAGCTCAACGACTTCTTCAACTATCATTTGTGACTCCTTACATGGTGCTCCGCCCGTTGCCTTCAGATCCCCATCAAAGACAGCAGGTGGTGAGTTGGATAGCTTAGTTCATTAATTTCTTATCTACCCGAGGTTCCGGGTAAACCACCCAAATGATTCACTTTGTCGCGCTTTGGCCCGCCAAGAGCTTGAAAATCTGTATTTGACAAGCAAAGTGAGAGATGAATCACGCTTTTGCGAATGAACGAGATCCGCATCGGCTTTTGTCAGTGTCGTGATATTTCTAAATTATTAAATATCAGTCACTTGCATTATTAGTTCAGCTAAAAATTGCCCTAATTTTATACCACTTGAATTTGACGCAAATCAATCAAACTCCGGGCTTTAGCTGGGTTTTGCGGAGGGTGGCACAGACACCATTCGAGACGATTGACATAGAGGCGAAGTCATGCTAGGAAAAACTCAGCAATACATTTAAAGAAGCATTTTCTAACAGTTCAATGAAAAATCCACATAAAAGCCACAAAAACAACTTTTAAACATATTAAAAACCTAAATCAACTAATCCAGATATCATCAAATCTTAACGTTAAATCCATAACAAATTGTTTTTCAAAGACAAATATTAAAACAGACAAATATGGATTGATATAACCACAAATATGGATTAGATTTTCTAATCTCAAATTGAATTATTTCTAGTTTGAAAGTAAGGCGGGCAGCGAATAATATATAACCTGTGTTAAGGAGACGCTCAGGTCAGCCGAAAGCAACATCTGCAGACCTTCCTCCGCGCACATTGACTGAACTTTGTGTGGAGATATTGCTATGAAAAAATTTTTCGAACGTCTGGTTAACTGCTATAAGCCTGTTTTTGTTGAACTTTACAAGTCTCAACTGGTTTGCTAAACACTGTTGAGTAACTTCTTGTCTTGAAGTTTTGTTAGCGCAGAACGGCCCCATAGGCATGCCTATGGGGCTTTTTTATTTACATAAAGGGCAAAAAGGAATTAGGGGATGTAACCAGGTTTAGCCGGTTAAAGTCCATAAGGTCCAAATTCCTTTACTTCAACAGATGGGAATATACAAGAAAGTTTTTAACTCATTAAAATTAAACGACTTTAAAAAGTTAACAAAAGTGAAATAAAAAAGGCGGGTTATAAATACCCGCCTTTTTTTACCCTTTACGGGGTGATTTTTAACCTTATCCCAACTTCACTCTGGCGTTACGGAACATTCTCATCCAAGGGCTATCTTCGCCCCAGTTTTCCGGATGCCAGGAGTTGGCGACTGTGCGGAACACCCGCTCAGGGTGAGGCATCATGATGGTGACTTTGCCATCCAGGCTACAGATCCCGGACAAGCCGTTGGGCGAGCCGTTAGGGTTCTGTGGATACAAGCTGGCCACCTCACCTTTACCATTGACATAACGCAGCGCCACTGTGCCGCTCTGCTCGGCTGCTGCCATGGCGGCAGCTGAAGCAAACTCGGCACGCCCTTCCCCGTGGGAAACGGCAATCGGCATTCTGGAGCCGGCCATACCGCTGAAGAACAGCGATGGGCTTTGCTGCACTTCCACCAGGCTGAAACGCGCTTCAAAGCGTTCAGAGCGGTTACGAACAAAGTGCGGCCAATGCTCGGTACCCGGAATGATCTCCTTGAGGTTGGAGAGCATCTGGCAACCATTACAAACACCCAGAGCAAAGCTGTCGGCACGCTCGAAGAAGCGGCTGAAGTCCTCACGGGCACGGCTGTTGAACAGGATGGACTTGGCCCAACCTTCACCGGCGCCCAGTACGTCACCATAAGAGAAGCCACCACAGGCCACCAATCCCTGGAACTCTTCCAAGCTGATACGGCCACTGAGGATATCCGACATATGCACATCACGGCTTTCAAAACCGGCACGCTCGAAGGCGGCTGCCATCTCAATATGCGAGTTGACCCCTTGCTCCCGCAAAATCGCCATCTTGGGCGCAGCGCCCTTAAGGATATAAGGCGCGGCAACATCTTCTGCCGGATCAAAGCTTAAGTTAACCGTGAGGCCGGGATCGGTTTCATCCAGCTTGAGGTCAAACTCTTCACGGGCACACTCAGGGTTGTCCCTGAGCGCCTGCATTCTGTAGGTGGTTTCAGACCAGAGCTTACGCAGCTCGGTACGTGAAGCACTATAGATTTCAGCACCTTGATCCTGGATACGGATGAAGCCATCGTCGCTCAGCTCTGCTATGGGATGACAATCCACACCGGCATCTGTGTAAGCCTTGATAATCTCGGCGGCTTGGTCTTTGCTCACCTGCAGCACGGCGCCCAACTCTTCGTTGAACAGGCGCGCCAGGGCGCTGCCGGCCAGCGCAGAAATATCCACCTTCAGGCCAGTGTGACCGGCGAAGGCCATTTCCACCAAGGTGGTGAACAGACCGCCGTCACTCTTGTCGTGGTAAGCCAGCAAACTCCGCTCGGCCACCAACTGCTGAGTCACCTCGAAGAAACCTTTCAATACGGCTGCCTGATCCAGATCTGGCGCAATATCCCCCAGCTCACCAAACACCTGTGCTAGGCAGGAACCGCCCAGACGAGTCTTGCCATTGGCCAGATCGGCCAGCAGCAGTAGGGTTTCGCCCTTGTCGGTACGCAGCTCAGGAGTCACGGTATTACGAATGTCGCGCACCGCACCGAAGGCAGAGATGATCAGCGACATAGGGGCGGTAACCGCCTTCTGCTCGCCCTTGTCTTCCCAGGCGGTCTTCATCGACATTGAGTCTTTGCCCACGGGAATGGTCAGTTCAAGCTCGGGACACAGCTCTTCACCCACCGCCTTGACCGCCTCATAGAGGCCGGCATCTTCACCTGGGTGACCGGCGGCAGACATCCAGTTGGCCGACAGCTTAATGCGCTTCAGCGAGCCGATATCGGCACCGGCCATGTTCAGCAAGGATTCGGCCACGGCCATCCGCGCCGAGGCGCCAAAATCCAGCAAGGCCAGCGGAGTGCGCTCACCCATGGACATGGCTTCGCCCACATAGCTGTCGAACGAGGCGGCGGTAACGGCGCAATCCGCCACAGGTACCTGCCAGGGGCCGACCATCTGATCGCGGTTCACCAAGCCGGTTACCGTGCGATCGCCTATGGTGATCAAGAAGCTCTTGTCGGCAACGGTTGGCAGAGTCAGCACCCGCTTAACGGCTTGTGCCAGATCGATGGACGCTTCATCCAGCGCCTCAGACTGCGCCTTTTGACTCACTACATCACGGCTCATCTTGGGTGGTTTGCCCAACAAGACTTCCAGCGGCAAGTCGATAGGCTTGTTGTCAAAGTGCTCGTCGCTCAGGCTCAGGTGCTGCTCGGCAACCGCCTCGCCCACCACGGCAAATGGTGCACGCTCGCGCTCACAAATGGCGGCGAAGGTATCGAGGTTTTCGGCCGCCACAGACAGCACATAACGCTCCTGGGATTCGTTACACCAGATCTCCAGCGGGCTCATGCCTGGCTCATCGGAAGGCACGTTACGCAGCTCAAATTTACCGCCGCGACCGGCATCGCTTACCAGCTCAGGGAAGGCGTTGGACAAACCACCGGCGCCCACATCATGAATAAACTGGATTGGGTTGGCATCGCCCATCTGCCAGCAGCGGTCGATAACCTCCTGACAGCGGCGCTCCATTTCCGGGTTTTCCCGCTGCACCGAGGCAAAGTCCAGATCTTCACTGGACTGGCCGGACGCCATGGAGGAAGCCGCGCCGCCGCCAAGGCCAATGTTCATCGCCGGGCCACCCAGTACAATCAGCTTGGCACCTAAGGAGATCTCCCCTTTCTGTACGTGCTCTTCGCGAATGTTGCCAAGGCCACCAGCCAGCATAATAGGCTTGTGATAACCGCGCACCTCGACACCGTTATGGCTGCAAACCTGCTGCTCGTAGGTGCGGAAGTAACCCAACAGGGCCGGACGACCGAATTCGTTGTTGAAAGCGGCGCCGCCCAGAGGGCCGTCGATCATGATGTCAAAAGCGGTCACAATCCGGTCCGGCTTACCGTAGTCGCCTTCCCAAGGCTGCACAAAGCCTGGGATCTTGAGGTTGGATACACTAAAGCCGGTTAAACCCGCCTTGGGCTTGGAGCCGCGGCCGGTAGCGCCTTCGTCACGGATTTCACCGCCCGAGCCTGTGGCAGCACCAGGATAAGGACTGATGGCGGTCGGGTGGTTGTGGGTCTCCACCTTCATCAGAATATGCATCGGCTCTGTGTGATAGCGATAAACGCCGTCACTGTCGGGGAAGAAACGCCCGGCTTCAAAACCTGTCATTACCGCGGCGTTGTCTTTATAGGCCGACAACACATAGTCCGGGGTCTTCTCATAGGTATTCTTGATCATCTTGAACAGCGACTTGGGCTGCACTTCGCCGTCAATGGTCCAGTCGGCGTTGAAGATCTTGTGACGACAGTGCTCTGAGTTCGCCTGGGCGAACATCATAAGTTCAATGTCGTTGGGGTTGCGCTCAAGGCGCAGGAAATTGGTGACCAGGTAGTCGATTTCATCATCGGCCAGGGCCAGGCCCATTTCGCGGTTGGCGATTTCCAGCGCCCGGCGGCCTTCGCCGAGAATGTTGACGCTGACAAAAGGCTTGGGCTCAGTGCGGGCAAACAGCATATCGGCCGCTTCAAAGCTGTCCAGTACCACTTCCATCATGCGGTCGTGCAGCAGCGCCTTAAGGCTCTTGAGCTGTTCGCTGCTCAGAGCGTCGGATTCCACATAGTAAGCCAGACCGCGCTCCAGACGTTTTACCTGCTTGAGGCCGCAGTTGTGGGCGATGTCGGTGGCTTTGGAAGACCAGGGAGAAATTGTACCGGGACGGGGAGTTACAAAAAGAAGAGTGCCTTGAGGTTCGTGGGATTCGATGGCCGGACCGTAGGTTAGAATCTTACTCAACTGCGCTTGGTCATCGGGGTTGAGCGCTTCGCTCAAATAAGCCAAATGAACATATTCGGCATAGATTTGCTTTACCGGAAGCTGAGCGGCTTCACAGGCCTGCATCAACTTTTGCACTCTGAATGCCGAGAGTGCGGGGGCTCCGCGGATGATCTCCATCACGTCTTATCACCTTATTATTTATAATTACAGGGTCAGAGGTGGCGCTATTATAGGTAAATGCGCCCTACAAATCACCTCAGACTTTGCTTAAAACAGTGTTTCCTGTGATATAAAGTAATCCTATGGGGTAATATACCCTCCGGCGCAAAACCTCCGCTTAAATCAACGGGAAACAGCGCCGACAATCGATATACAATCCATTGAATTTATTTACAAATAAATCAGACAAAAGGAATAAACCCTATCCCGACAGTAAACGATAGGCTAAGAGCTTTTACCGATAGATAATGAAACGAATTACCGCGACTCTCACCCTGATCATCTTGCTGGCCGGCTGCCGGCAAGCTGTCGTGGATGAAACTCAGGTAACCCCGGCGGTGAAGGAAGCCAAAGAGCTCAGAGTGGGTACCCTCTATGGCCCACAAATCTATGTTTCCTCTACTCAAGGAAACACAGGGTTTGACTATGAGATGGCGGCGCGCTTTGCCGACTTTCTCGGCAAGCCGCTGGAGATGAAGCCCTATGGCAATATCAATGAGCTCTACCAGGCACTGAAACAAAACGAGATAGATTTGATTGCCGCCGGACTATCGGATACCCGCAGCCGCCGACAACAGTTTCGCCTCGGACCGCCGCTTTATCGGGTCAATCAGGTGATGGTCTACCGCGCCGGCACCCCTGCCCCCAAAGATCTCAACGCCTTGGATGCGCCTGTTACTGTGATAGCCGACTCGTCGTTTGTGGAAACCCTCAACCGACTCAAGGCAGATAATCCCAACCTTGAGTGGCAACAGGTCGCAGATAAAGATAATGAAGAGCTGCTGAGCATGATAGCCAGCGGCGAACTCAGCTACACCATCTCTGACTCCACCAGCATCAATATCAATCGCCGTTTTATGCCTGAGCTGAGATCCGGCCAGGTGCTGGAGCAACAACAGGCTGTGGTCTGGCTGTTGCCCCCCAGAGGCAGCGATCAACTGATGAGCCAACTGCTGCGTTTCTGGCATCAGGAACAAAGAGACGGCACACTGGAACACTTGGTGGAAAAGTACTTCGGCCATGTTAAACGTTTCGACTATGTCGACACCCGAGCCTTTATCCGTGCGGTGGACAGCAAGCTACCCAAGTACCGCCATCTGTTTGAAACCTATGCCGGTGAACTCGACTGGCGTAAGCTGGCCGCCACCAGTTATCAGGAGTCGCACTGGAACCCCAGGGCCCGCTCACCGACCGGCGTGCGCGGCATGATGATGCTGACCCTGGCAACCGCCAAACAGTTGGGGGTGGAGAATCGCCTCGATCCCGAGCAGAGCATCCGTGGCGGTGCCCGCTATCTGAGCGACATTTTGGTGCGCTTGCCTGAATCTATTCCGGAGGAGGAGCGGATGTGGTTTGCCCTCGCTTCTTACAACATAGGCTATGGCCATGTGGAGGATGCCCGTAAGTTGGCACAGGCCAAAGGCCTCAACCCCAGTGCCTGGAAAGATCTCAAACAGGTACTGCCCTTGTTGCAAAAGCGCAAATACTACCAACATACCCGCTATGGCTATGCCAGAGGTAACGAGGCGGTACACTATGTTGACAGTATCCGCCGTTACTACGACACCCTAGTGTGGATAGACAATCAAGCCAAGCAGGAAATGCTGGCTAAAGAACAAGCCCAGCAAGAAACCCAGGCTGAGGCGCAACGACAGAGCGAGGAAGCAACCGAGCTCAGTGGCGCCCAGCCCGACTGAAAACCCTGCACACGACTCATTTTCGCAACAAACTATCCAGCTTGGCCGGATCTGCCCTCATTTGGGGCTAGCGTAACGCTCGAGAAGCTGCTAGCTTGTCATTGATACCAAAACACTAACAAAAACATCTAAATAGACTAAGGTAAGCTTATGAGAAGAAAGATTATTAATAATACAATGGCCCGCCGCCGTAGCCTGGTTAAAACCCGTCACAAACGCATTCTCAACCGTCACAAACTCTTCTTCAATTTTCTGCAACAGGCGGATTAAGCTTCTTAGCCTGCTTCAATGCCTTCTGTTCTTGTCTGCGTCGTCTGAAAAAGGCACTCAGCTGTTCGCTGCATTCCTGCTCCATCACCCCGGCACTGACGGCCAGCTTGTGGTTGAATAGCGGATGACGCACCAGATCCAGTACAGAACCGGCCGCACCTGTCTTGGGATCGGCTGCGCCATAGACCAGACGACCAACTCTGGCATGCACCATGGCCCCGGCACACATGGCGCAAGGCTCTAGGGTCACATAGAGGGTAGTATCCAGCAGACGGTAGTTTTCCAGTTGACTGCCCGCCTGCCTGAGGCAGAGGATTTCTGCATGGGCACAGGGGTCGTTGGCGGCAATAGGTTGGTTCCAGCCGCAGGCAATGAGCTGGTCATCTTTGACCAGCACCGCCCCTACCGGCACTTCCCCTAGGGCCTCAGCCTTTTGCGCCATCTCCATGGCCAACTGCATCCAATGTAAGTCGCGATTCTCTGTCATTTTACCCATCCGTTCTCAATGCGGCGCCAGTATAACAGCATGCGTGATACCGCCAAACTGCCGCTCAGTAGCGGCGCTAACAACTTATCCCTTTGCCGCCCAGATTTTGGCTCTCAGTCTGTAGATTGAAACAAAGCGGCACACTTTCACACTCTTGCAGACTTGTGTGCTCATACCGGGAAATAAACGCAATCCAAAGCATTCACGTGAATAAGCAAGAGCTGCAAACGACAAGGCCTCATTCACCAACCGAGTGAATGAGGCCTTCAATATACAGCCTGTTGCTGTCAGAGACTTCCAGCGCATTGTTTTGGGGCGCTCACACACCCGCCCCAATGCACTGAGAAAAACCGTTAGCGGAGGATCATCTGCGCCCGCTCTGGGCCGACAGAGATCATTTTTACCGGTACGCCCATCAGCTCTTCAACCCGCTGCACATACTTTTGCGCCGCCAGAGGCAGGCTCTCAAAGGTACGGCAAGCCGTGATGTCTTCGCTCCAGCCTTCCATCTGCTCATAAACCGGCGCCAAGGCTGAGGTTTGTGGCCAAATCGGGTTTTCGCTGTGATCGCCCTGATAATCGATGCAGATTTTCAGATCCTGCATCCCACTTAAACAATCCAGCTTGGTCAGTGCCACTTCGGTTGCCGCTTGCAGCTCGACACCATTACGGGTGGCCACGGCATCGAAATAGCCCATATCACGAGGGCGCCCGGTTACCGCGCCGTACTCATTGGCGGCTTCGCGGAAGCTGTCCTGCTCTTCCATGGCGGTAATCAAGGTGCCGGTTCCCACTGATGAGCTGAAGGACTTGGCTACGGCAATCACCCGCTCGGGGCGCAGTGCTGGTAAACCACTGCCGAGACCGGCATAAGCGGCGGTCACGTTGGAAGAAGTGGTCCAAGGGTATTCACCGTAAACCAGGTCACGACCCGCGCCCAACTGGGCTTCAAACAACAGGTTTTCATCTTTTGCCTGCAGCGCTTTCAGTGGCTCGCTCACGTTGCAGATGGCATCACGCCAAGGGGCAGACACTTCCAGCAACCAAGCTGTCATCTCTTCTGCGGTTTGCGAAAATTCAAAGGAGGGATACAGCGCCTTGAGCTGCGGCAGTTTCCAGTCCAGCATAAACTGGATACGTTCACGCAGTACTTCAGGCTGCTTTAACCAACCCACCAGAATGCCTTTTTTCATTACCCGGTCACCGTAAGCCGGGGCAATGCCCTGGCGGGTAGAACCGTAAGCGCCGTCACCGAGACGCTCTTCTTCCAGAGTATCTTCAATGGCGTGGATTGGCAGGCACAGAGTCGCCCGGTCGGAAATGCACAGATTGACATTGACACCGGCGGCTTTTACCTCGGCAATCTCTTCGGAAAGTGGCGCCGGGCTTATCACCATGCCAGGGCCCAATACCGCCAAACAACCAGGATTGAATACGCCGCTAGGCAGTTGATGCAGTTTGAATGTACCAAAGTCATTCACCACTGTGTGGCCGGCATTATTGCCGCCCTGAAAACGTATACTCGCCGCTGCGCTATCTGCCAGATAGTCCACGATACGGCCTTTACCTTCATCACCCCAGTTTGCACCAACTACAACGATAGACGACATTTCCAGTTCTCCTAAACAAAAACCTGTCTATCCTATGACCACGGCATAAATAAGAAAAATTAATAATCATTATTGGCTTGATAAGAAATCCATATCGGGATATTTTGCTTCGGAATCGAAGATAGCGGGCAATTGTCGTGACCAAGGCCATGATTAAGGCCATGACTAAGACCAAGGCCAAGCCGCCAACCATAAGGCACCAGCCCTAACGCTGCAAAAGTACCGCTTAAAAAAAACTCTTAAAGAGGTTGCTATGCTCGAACTCCACTGGCTTAAAACCTTTGTCACCCTGGCCCGCCTCGAACACTTCGGCAAGGCAGCCAATGAGCTGCATATGACTCAACCCAATGTTAGCTTGCATATCAAGCAGTTGGAGCAAACTACCCGAGTAAAGCTGATTGAGCGTAATCCATTTCGGCTGACCCAAGCCGGTGAGCGTTTGCTAAGGAGTGCGCACAACACCCTGATGGAGTTGCAAAGTTGCCAAGCCGATCTCAACGCCATCAATGATCTGTGCCAGGGCACCATGACCATAGCCGCCAGCGATATTATTTCCAGATGGCTGCTGATAGGCCCGTTTCAGTCGTTCAAAACCGAATTCCCCGGCATCGACCTGACACTGCTGAACACCACCTCCTCGCAGGCGGCAGACCTGGTAAAAAGTGCCAAGGCCGATCTCGGCTTTGTGATGGCGCAAAAAGAGAGTCAGCCGCTGCATTTTACCGAGCTGAAACAAGTGAAATGGTACGCCTTGGGCAATGATCTCAAGGCCTGGCAGAGAGGAAAAGTCCCCAGCCCGCAGGAAGCACCAACCTTGATACTGCTGGGACACGACACCCGCACCCGGGATCTGATTGACCCGGCACTACCTGAGCTCAAACTGCCGGAATACCGCATCATGGAAGTGGGCAGCGTGGATGCCCAAATAGACTGGGCCGAAGCCGGCTTCGGCATCGCCATAGTGCCGGACTTCGCCCTGCACCCGAAACTCAATTTGCAGTCCAGCATTACCCCGCTGCCCAGCTTCCCCTCCGCCAGCCTGGGTTACATAGTGCGTCAGAACCAGGTGCTATCCAAAGCCATCAAGAAACTGCTCCATTGGGTGGATGAAGAGATATTGCAATCGCCGAGTGTGGGTTAACTGTGTGGAGTTAACAGGCATTCAACGACTTCCGGCTACAGGGAAACTTAACAAGCCAGCGTCAGGTGGGAAAATAACCATTGACGCCATAGCCATTTGTTATGCTTGCCTTTTCGCCATTGGATGCTCAGGATTCAACTGAAGTAAATCCCAAAGGTTGCCATACAAATCTTTAAATACCGCTACCGTACCGTAATCCTGCTCTTGGGGGTCACGTACAAACTCGATACCTACTGATTTCATACGCTCGTAGTCTCGCCAGAAGTCATCGGTATTCAAGAAAAGGAATACACGACCACCCGCCTGATTACCAATGAAGTCTAATTGCTCAGGTTTTGAAGCCCTTGCCAACAACAAAGCCACTCCGTGGGAATTGGGCGGCGCAACCACAACCCAGCGCTTATCTTGCTCTGGTTGGTAAGTGTCTTCAATAAGCTCAAATTGAAGCTTATTGGTATAAAAATCAATTGCTTCATCGTAGTCTTTTACTACTAGTGCAATATGGACAATGTTCTGTTTCATCTTCTTATTCTTACCTTATATGCTGAACTGACTTGGACATGATGTAACCCCAGATTTTATCCCCTCAGTATTCCTGCAGCAGGGAAACCAATGAACCCTGTCGGCTTATACCTCATAAGTTGGGTAATCGATATAACCTTGTTCACCACCACCATATAAAGTTAGCCTTGCATCTGCATCGAACTCAGCCAATGGCCAGTCATGGGTAAAACGGGCAACCAAGTCCGGATTGGTCACAAAAGGCGTACCAAAAGCAACAAAGTCGGCATACTGTTTGTCGAGTAAGCTTTGCGCTGTTTGCTTGGTCAGCTTGCCCGCCACCATAATAGGATTGCCATATACACTGCGAACCTGGCGACGAAATGCCTCGGGTACTACCGAGTAACGGGAGATATTCTCCGAAAAGTGTACATATGCAAGATTCATCGGCTGCAACTTTTCCAGCAAGGCCAACGTCAAAGGCACGATTTCCGGGTCCTCATTGGCAAAGCCTTCGTTAACATAAGGGGACAAACGTACAGAGACCTTGCCTGCGCCAATCGCCTCACAGAGCGCCTGTAGCGTTTCCAGCAAGAAACGCATCCGATTCTCTTGATTACCGCCATATTGATCTTGTCGTTGATTACTTTCCAGCCTTAAGAAAGTGTCGAACAGATAACCATGCGCGGCGTGCACTTCAACGCCGTCAAACCCCGCCTCCATTGCATTTTGGGCTGCTTGCACAAAATCTGCGGTAGTGGCTTTAATCTCAGCTTCCGTCATCGCTTTTGGCTGTTGTGTTGCCACCATACCGAAGCCGCCTTCAGCCAACGGGCCAAATACCTGATCTGGAATGCTAATTGCCGATGGTGCCAAAGGTTGCGAGCCGGCGATATTAACATGGCTGCGACGCCCCACATGCCAAAGCTGAACAAAGATTTTTCCCCCTTGCTGATGGACAGCTTGAGTGACTTTTTTCCAGCCTTGGATCTGCTCAGGGGTATAAATCCCGGGGGTCATCGAATAGCCTCTCGCGATGGCTGAAACCGGTGCTCCCTCTGTAATAATGAGCCCGGCACTGGCGCGTTGCCGATAATACTCCGCCATCATCTCATTGGGAATGTCTCCCGGTTGAGAAGTACGTGAACGTGTCATGGGAGCCATGACGATGCGATTGTTGGTCTTTAATACTTGACCATGGAATGCTGTTAACATGCTACCCCCTATGCCTGATAACTTGGATAATCAATGAGCCCTGCTTCACCGCCCCCAAATAGGGTGTTGGGATCATGTTCAGCCAAGGGATAGCCCTGTCGCAAACGCTCCGGCAGATCTGGATTGGCAACAAAAGGCCGACCAAAACCTATCATATCGGCAAGGCCAGCGTTAATGGCTTGCTCTGCCTTCTCCAAGTTATAGCGACCGGCATAAATCAACACTCCTTGATAGGCTTCACGGAGCGCTTGCTTGAACGAAAGCGGTGTATCGGGCGCATCGTCCCAGTCCACTTCGGCAATATGCAAATAAACAATGCGATGTCGATTGAGTAGCGCTGCAGCAGCGGTATAGGTTTCAATAGGGTTTGCATCCACGGTGCCGTTGAGTGTAGTCAGCGGTGCCAGACGCACCCCAACGCGATCTGCCCCAATGGCGTCAACCAATGCCGTAACCACTTCATCAAGAAAACGAAGACGGTTTTCAAGGCTGCCACCGTACTCATCACCACGATTGTTTGCTTCGGAATCAATAAACTGGTTAATCAAGTAGCCATTGGCGGCATGTAATTCAATACCATCAAAACCGGCTTCAATAGCATTGAGCGCTGCTTGACGATAATCAGCGATAACTTGCTCTATATCGGCCTTTGTCATTGCCCTGGGCTGAACCACCTCGACAAAACCGGGTTTGTCGCTGCCATTATCGACGAACACTTTCACGTTCTCAGCCTTAATGTCTGATGACGAGATAGGCTGCAAACCACCAATATTGTCCGGATGAGTCACTCTCCCCACATGCCACAACTGCGCAAAAATCGCACCGCCTTTGGCATGCACAGCCTCAGTAACTCTGCGCCAACCGACAATCTGCTCGGGAGTATAGATCCCCGGCGTCCACGCATAACCTTTGGCCATGGCGGAAATCTGTGTACCCTCAGAGACAATCAAGCCCGCACCGGCACGCTGCGCATAATAGGTTGCCATCATCTCGTTGGCCACATCGCCTGGTTGACTGGCTCTTGAGCGCGTCATAGGTGGCATGACAACTCGGTTGTTGAGCAATAGCTCACCCAGTTTGATCGATTGAAAAAGTGATTGCGTCATAGAAAAGCCCTCTCATGTGATGGCCGGCATAGTAACAAACCCCAAGAGAGGCATTGAGAGCAATAAAGACAAATCATTTTTGTCATATACGCAAAAATTGCCAAATAAAATGAAAGCCCAATGCCAGATAAGGAAAAGCATTCGACTCCCTTGAACCATGGAAGGTACAAATAACGTTAGAGGAGGACTGAATTATCGCCGACGCAAACCGCAAAGAGACCTTGCCCAAAGCCGAGTCATAGCATCAATTTAGGCTGAATAAAGTCAATAAAAGCAGAGATACGCTTGGCAACATTGGAGGATTTATAATAAACGGCATTAATCTGCTCTCGTCCTATATTGGTGATTTTTTCTCTTTCCAATAAAGGGATTAAACGTCCCTCACTGATATCTTTCTTCACCATAAATCCCGATAAGCAAGCGATACCATTGCCCTGTAATGCCAGTTGTCTCACCGTTTCACCGTTACTCGATGTTATTGTTGGGGTGATACGACCAATCCCTTTGAGCGGCCAATCGTTAAGGGTTTTAGGGCTGGAAAAACCCAATAAATCGTGATGAATAAGCTCACTGCTTTTATTGATAAATCCGCGTCTTGCCAGGTACTCAGGCGAAGCGACAACATAGAGCAAACTCTTTCCGAGCGGCCGTGCGTGCAGCGTCGAATCGCTTAAAGAACCTATTCGAATCGCTAAATCTGTCTTCTTTTCCAACAGATCAACAAACCCTTCGTTGGATGTCAGTTCCAGTTCAATATCCGGAAAGGCTTGCATAAAGGGCTGGATAAGCGGCACCAGTTGGTGAAACACAAACGGACTTGCGGCATCGACGCGTAGACGCCCCTTGGGTAATGTCCCTCTGGTGATAATCTCTTCTTCTGCTTGCTGAATTTGCGACAAACCAAGACGAACTGTATCAATAAACTGCCGTCCCTCCTCGGTTAATTCTATGCGGCGCGTAGTACGATTGAGTATTGAAACCCCAAGCTGACTCTCAACCTTACTCACCGCCCTTGAAACCCGCGAGACCTGGATATCCAAAAGCTCAGCTGCCGGAGAAAAGCCACCATTGTCTACAACCGCCAGCAGTATTGCCAAGTCATCGGAGCGTGTTTTCATCATTCTTACCTAAATACATCATCAGCATTTTTTGCATTTATAGCAAATATTACCAGCTGAAACACTCATTTTTAACAAACTGATTTCTACGGATAATGCTCGCAAACGCCGGAGTCCTCCTTTGGTATCGCGCCCCAAAACAGTAAAAAGGCGCCGAAGCGCCTTTTTAAATCACTATCCCGAGAGGGCTTGTTCTCCCCCTACTCCAATATCAATGGTAAGAAAATACACTTAAATAATAGGCAGTTAAAAATAAATTACTCTCGATAACATCATATATACCATGCGCATAATTTTTGTTCTTTGCTGCTCGTCGACGTTTTAGTTCGGCTTTGGCCCAGATGGAGGATTAGCCATATCACAACGAAGCGCTTGTTTCTCTTCAGCAATATGTAAATACGGACCAGATTTAGTTCTATCCATCATATGTCTCCCGCCTGTCGCTGGGGATTTTAAATCCAGCATCAAAACCTGAGTTACCAGCAAGAAACCTTGGGGATATTTTTGGATTATTTTTCATACACACCTTGAAAGCCATCGGCATTGCCCCAAGATCCCGCATGAGGAGTGTCCTCATTAAAAAAAGGATTAAATCATGGGTTTGAAACCAGGACCAAAACCAATAGCCAAGTCGACTGGCAAGCCAGATCAGCGTCGACGTGACAATAAAAAAACACCAGGAAACACTCCGGATCTAAAGCCGAGTAAATCCTCGACCAAGTAACGCTACCTCAATATCGAGTCAGAGTAAGTGGTACTGACTCTTGTTGCTAAAGCCCATAACACACTTTTGCCCCAAAGCGTGTCAGCACTAATCGCTCCCCAAACTTGCACATGAGGCTTTTGCAATATTTTGAGTAATGCCATGCAAAAAGCAAGGACTGAATCCAAGGTCTCTACAGTTTTTGGTAGTGTACCTTGTATGAGCCAAGCCAAATTCTGTAGATCCTTTCGATATAAACGTTGACATCCGTAGTGCGTTGACTTTCAAACTCCTCTAACTGCTCCTTAGTAAATAAGGTCAAAAAGAAGTTGATGTATTTATCAAACATTTGAGCAGAGACATCACTCCAGTTATGTGTGATAAAGCACGTTAGAAAGGAACGGGCTAAATTATCATTCCAATATTTATTATATAAAGCCTCTAATGTCGGATAGTACATATGGTGGGAAAGAAAGTATGGTAGATACTTTTCCAGTTGTATTAAAGGCATGCTTGATAAATTATTTTTAAGCAAGTAACTTACTTCAGAAACTCTAACAGAATCATCTTTTATTTGTTCTGCATAATTGTCTAGTGTGGCTCTATCTATTTTGTTTAATATGCTATATTTTGACAAGGCTATATCAGCCATGTGTTCACTGCATACTAACAGGAACTTTAGTGACATCTCTATGGAGAAATCAATTTCACTCACGCATTTAGATAGTATGTTAAAGATTGAGGCGTTAGGAAAATTAAATGAAATATATTGTTCTCTAGTTATCGTTTGGGGATCAAGATTACCAAATGTGCTATTAAATTCGTCAATAAGCAAGCTCTTTGCTAAATCTTTTGAACCATGTTTAAAATAGAAGTGGATGTAGTTGTGATAAATGCCTTTTAGTTCACTATCTAGTGATTTAAAATAATCATCTATCTTGTTTTTTAACTTTTGACTTATATCAAGAGAATCAAGCTTTGCTAGATAAGCGATAGCATTATTTATCTCCGAAGGATTATTTCGCAAATAAGCGGACTCTACCAAGGGCATAAATTTATCAGATTTAGTGGAATTAGCGATATACCAAAATAGATTGCAATAATAAAAATCACTTGGAAAATTTAGTTTTCTATACGCACTAATGAGCTTTTCAATATGTTCATCAGTTATTTTATTCTTGCAGATGAACTCAACGAAGCTATGCATTCCATACATATAGCTCTGGTCACTTAGTTCTTCTTGAGACTTTAGCCCTTGCTCAATAAAAAAAGTGATCTCATCATCAATATTGCAATTAAAATTAAGTGCTGTGAGGTTTTTCTTTGCCCAATATGACTTGTCATTTGAAGGTTCTGCCAATAGTTCTAGCGACTCTATCAGACACTCATTATCTATACTGTAAAGAGTCACGGCAGCATCATTAAACTCTTGCTCCTTTGATGTTTCCTGCAATATAAGTTTGATGTTAGAAATATCAGAATTATCACCAAAAATTCTCAAGGTTCTTAGGCTCATACAAACAGGAGTGGTTTGATCATTTTTCCAAGTATTCAGACGCTCTCTAGCGATCTCAGTAATAAGAGTTGGAGGACACTGAAACCAAATCTCATATTCACCTCCTGATATCTTCATAGGCATCTGTGCCTTGATCTCGTTATCTGCGAGAATGCTAATCAGTGTGTCACGGTCGCCATTGATAGCTAGCGCTCTTCGTCGCTGATATTGGTGATGAGGATCAAGTAAACCTTCACTAGATTTGAGCCGCTCAATACACTTCTGAGTACCCAAAATACCAAGAGAATATATAGCATTACTTCTAATTATCACTTCAAAGTTTTGTTCTAGTTCGAGTATTCTTTCTTCAACAAACTCTATAAAATCCCCGCCATATTGTTTAGCGACCTTGGTCGCTAGTGAAAGATCGCATTCGAACATAAATTCAATAAATTCTTGTTTTTCTTCATTGTTAATGAATGTGCTGCAATATAACCAAATATCATATTCAGAGTGTAGGTAGCTATTTTTATGGCTTCTCCAGTTTTTGCTTAACTCAATCGAAGCTAAGTATTCTGAGATTATCTTATGAGGCGTGGAGTAAACACCATCATTGTCCTTGACATATATTTCATGCTGTTCAAGCAACTCCAAGAATGACTCAAAGCTCAACATCTTCGCTACAGATAAACCTTGAGTAGTCAGCTCATTATATGTTTCCCCCAAAAGCTCCCAATAATCAGCTTCTGACAGAGAGGTTAAGCCCTTTTGAAAAATGGCTTTATATGTAACAAGTGAAAAAGCTTCTTTCACTTTAAAATAGGGTAGTTTATTTACAATGAGAGATGTATTCTTGATCCTACACTTATCAAGTTTAACTTTAGAAGAAATCCAGTTTTCAATAATTTCGTTTAAACTTTCAGGCAATTTCCCACAGTCTTGATAGTATTTAATTGAGAGTGATAGAGCAAAAGGAGAGAATAAAAAGTTAAATCCAACACTTCCTATTTTGTTTCTGTATAGATTACAAAATTTATTTTGCTCACTTTCTAGCATTGATTTTGAAGAAATATTTACAACATCCCGATAGGATAGAGGCTTGATCTCAAGACAGCAATCAACCTTTTCAGCAAGAGTTTCTACGGAAACACCTGTGTTTCTTGATGATAGAATAAAAGAATTATTACCAATTATTGCTGATAATTCGTCAAAAAAAGCCTGTGTATCGCTTTGAATCATTTCGTCTAATCCATCAAGAAGTAATATACATTTGTAGGGTAAACTCCTCCATGAACCATAAGAAATATCAAGTGATTGATTGATGGCTTTTTCTAAGTTACCTCTAGAGTAACTTCTTAATTTTATAAGTACAGGCAAAAATTCTATATCGAATGCATCTTTAACTAGCGTACTAGCTAAGTTAATTAAAGTACTAGACTTACCGCTGCCACCCAATGATGAGAGAACGACGTTGTTTCCACTTCTCAATAGATTAGCAATGTCTTCGGTTGACAGGAAACCGTTTCCTATTGTCTCTACACGTGTGTTGCTAACCAGATTATTCGGTAGGTTAGTATGGCTATACCAAAGCCCGACAAATCGAGTTCCTTTATTAGCTACTTTTTCACAATACTCTACTGTATTAAAGTTAGGCGTAGGTGAATCTTTTAATACTCTTTCAACAGAATAGTGTTTTTCAATGATATTAGTTAGCTTATCCCATACGATTAAGAGGTTATTTGTAAAATCGGTACCAGACCAAACTATCAGTTTTTTAATGTTGTCCAAGTAGTCGGAAACTAAGGTATAACTTGATAACCCTAGCTCTTTTACTTTGTTGAGCAAACTAGGCTGAAAATCACCTTTGGAAATGATTTCTTTACACTTAGATTTAATATCTGTGTAGTTGTCCTGCCTAAGAGCTATTCTTAAATTACCAGCTACTGTTCCTGAAGTGATAATGTAGTGTTGCTCAACTGTTGAACCGTTGATTGCCGCATCTAATGCAGCTTTAATGATCTCTTTAGCCGTAAGATCCACACTCAAGCTAGTGCTTGAGTATCGTTTGCACTGTATGCAAACGATACTGTTGGTATCCAGCGTTTTTGCAACGCAATCAAAACCTTGATCAGCAGCAGGCTGACGGCCACTTTGCATTTCGAGGCCGATATGCTCGCTCAAGATGGTTAAGCATTGATAAGTAAAGTCTTCAAAGTCCTCAGGCGTAAGTTGATTTAATGAAAGAGCGTGGCCTTGATATAGTGGTGGCTTAGTTACTGACTTTTTCTGCATAGGAACCAACTTGAACTTTATAGATTGACTAGTTTGACCTCTTAATAAAGGCTCTTTCATATTACCAGAAGGGCAGCAAATTTCACTCAAGTAGTAGAAGTAAATCAGATGGTTACTCCATCAAAATTTACTTGTTATTGTGTACTTTTTCCAATAAACGTAACGAAGTCGCTATTGCTGGGAAGGTTGCATTCTGATGCTTGGCTAGTAGTAGATGAGTGAATTTGGCCAATAGGTAGAGGTTTGCAGTACCCCATACAATCCGTTAAACACTAAATTAGCAAATACACCAACACACTTCTGTCCAGAAACGAGCTACAGCTTTACCATATATTGTGTGATCACCATATCGGTCAGATGTATATGGAAATGCGGACCGGTGCACCATCACAGGCAACATGTACCTTCTAACTACTTGTAGCTGCCAAACTGCCAGCGTCTCATTTTGTCGATTTGATCGACCGATCTCGTTATGTCCTTGTAGGCACGCCCGGCCAACCTGTTTTGGAATACCTCCATTTTGTCGGCAATGGCTTTCATCTTCGGGCCGTATACGGTGTTGTACAGCCACTGCCAAAAAATAGAAAGCCAGCATCAGAATGAAAATCAAAGCGAAGAAACCAAATACCTCCGCAAGGTTTTGGGGTAGAAAGCTAAACTCCATAATCAGTTTATGCCCAAAAAAACCTATAAAACTATTCACAAATCCCACAATTTAAGGCAGATAAAGTACCAATAGAAAAAAGGCGCCGAAGCGCCTTTTTAAAACCCGATCCCGAGAGGAATTATTCCCACTCTATCGTTGCCGGTGGCTTGCCTGAGATGTCGTACACCACGCGGGAGATACCGTCGATTTCATTGATGATGCGGTTGGACACCCGGCCGAGGAAGTCGTACGGCAGGTGAGCCCAATGGGCAGTCATAAAGTCGATGGTTTCCACGGCGCGCAGAGACACAACCCAGTCGTACTTACGGCCATCGCCCATTACACCTACGCTGCGAACCGGCAGGAACACAGTAAAGGCCTGACTGACACGGTCGTACAGTTCGGCTTTGCGCAGCTCTTCGATGAAGATGGCATCGGCGCGGCGCAGCAGATCGCAGTACTCTTTCTTGACTTCGCCGAGTACCCGTACACCCAGGCCTGGGCCAGGGAATGGGTGGCGATAGAGCATGTCGTAAGGCAGGCCCAGCTCCAGGCCAATCTTGCGTACTTCGTCTTTGAACAGTTCACGCAGCGGCTCAACCAGACCCAGCTCCATATCTTCCGGCAGGCCGCCGACGTTATGGTGTGACTTGATCACATGGGCCTTGCCTGTGGCACTGCCGGCAGACTCGATAACATCAGGGTAGATGGTGCCCTGGGCCAGCCACTTGGCGTTAACGCACTTACCGGCTTCTTCGTCGAAGATTTCCACAAATACCCGGCCGATGATCTTGCGCTTGGCTTCAGGGTCATTTTCGCCTTTAAGGGCATTGAGGAATCTGTCTTCGGCTTCAACCTTGATGATGTTGAGACCGAAGTGGTCGCCGAACATCTCCATCACTTGCTCGCCTTCGTTCAAACGCAACAGGCCGTTGTCGACAAACACACAGGTGAGTCTGTCGCCGATGGCGCGGTGCAGCAGCATGGCGGTAACAGAGGAGTCGACCCCACCGGAAAGCGCCAGGATTACTTCGTCGTCACCTATCTGCTTTTTCAGGCGCTCAACGGCGTCTTCGATGATGGAAGCGGGTTTCCACTTGGCTTCACAGCCACAGATCTCCAGCGCGAAATGCTCCAGCATGCGCTTGCCCTGACGGGTATGGGTCACTTCAGGGTGGAACTGCACGCCGTAGAAACCTTTGGCTTCATTGGCCATGGCGGCGAATGGGCAGGTTTCGGTCTTGGCAACCGCGACAAAACCTTCAGGGATGGCCGAGACCTTGTCACCGTGGCTCATCCATACATCCAGCAATGGACGACCGGCTTCATTAACGGCATCTTCGATGTTTTTGAACAGTGCAGATTCGGCCAGCAGTTCGATTTGCGCGTAACCGAACTCACCCTCGCCTATGCCCTGGATAACCTTGCCGCCCAGCTGTTCGCTCATGGTCTGCATGCCGTAGCAGATACCCAGTACAGGCACGCCTGCGTTAAACACATACTCAGGGGCACGGGGAGAATTGTCGGCGGTGACACTCTCGGGACCACCGGCCAGAATAATGCCCTGAGGGGCAAACTCGCGGATCTGCTCTTCACTGACATCCCAGGCCCAGAGTTCACAGTAAACGCCAATTTCGCGGATACGACGGGCAATCAGCTGGGTATACTGGGATCCGAAATCAAGGATCAGTATCTTGTGCTCATGAATATTGCTCATTGATAACCTTTATCTCTTTAGTTTGATTGCAGTGCCTGCCGTAACAGGCACAGTTTTTATCTGCTTATAAACCAAGGGCGACACTCATGCCGCCCCGAATTTGTTAAACGCCTGAACGGTAGTTCGGCGCTTCTTTGGAGATAGTCACATCGTGAACGTGGGATTCGCCCATACCGGCAGAAGTCACCTTGACGAACTGGGCCTTTTCACCCAATTCCTGAATGGTGGCGCAACCTGTCAGCCCCATACAGGAGCGCAGACCGCCCATGTACTGATGGATAATCTCTTTGATTTTGCCTTTATAGGGAACGCGGCCTTCGATACCTTCAGGTACCAGTTTGTCGGCAGCGTTGTCGCTCTGGAAGTAGCGATCAGAAGAGCCTTTTGACATGGCGCCCAGAGACCCCATACCACGGTATGACTTATAAGCACGGCCCTTGTAAAGTTCAGTTTCGCCTGGAGATTCATCGGTACCGGCAAACATGGAACCGGCCATGATGCATGATGCACCGGCCGCCAGCGCCTTGGCCAGATCGCCGGAGAAGCGAACACCACCATCGGCAATCACAGGGATGCCCAGGTGTTTAACAGCAGCGGCAGCATCAGAAACCGCAGTGATTTGTGGTACACCCACACCGGTAACGATACGGGTAGTACAAATGGAACCAGGGCCAATACCGACTTTAACCGCATTCACACCGGCCTCAACCAGCGCCAGGGCGCCTTCGGCTGTTGCCACGTTACCACCAACGATCTGCAGATCCGGGTATTTGGCACGGGTATCGCGAATACGTTGCAAAACGCCTTCAGAATGGCCGTGAGAAGAGTCAATCAAGAGTACATCGACACCGGCTTTGACCAGCGCATCAACACGCTCTTCGTTACCTGGACCGGCACCAACAGCGGCACCGACACGCAAACGACCCAGCTCATCTTTACAGGCATTGGGCTTACGTTCGGCTTTTTCGAAATCTTTAACTGTGATCAGCCCCTTGAGCTGGAATTCACTATTCACAACCAGTACTTTTTCAATGCGGTTGGAATGCATCAGCTTTTGTACTTCATCCAGCTTGGTGCCTTCAGGTACAGTCACCAGACGCTCTTTCGGGGTCATGATTTCAGAAACCAGGCGGTTGGTATCGGTCACGAAGCGCACGTCACGGCCAGTGATAATACCCACCAACTCATTGGCTTCATTTACTACCGGATAGCCGGCAAATCCGTTCTTTTCGGTTAATACCTTGAGTTCGGCCAGAGTCGTAGAAGGCTTCACAGTCACAGGCTGTTGGACTACACCTGCTTCATAGATCTTCACTTTACGAACTTCTTCAGCCTGTTGCTCAATACTCATATTCTTATGAATAAAGCCCAAACCACCTTCCTGCGCCATGGCAATCGCCAGACGAGCTTCGGTCACTGTATCCATTGCGGCGGATACCAAGGGAATATTCAGTTCGATCTTGTCGGTCAAACGGGTCTTGAGATTAGCGGTATTAGGGAGAACGGTCGAGTGGGCCGGAACCAGCAGCACATCGTCAAAGGTAAGCGCTTCTTTAATTAATCGTAGCATTGCAACATCTCCCCGGGGGTTAGATTGAAGGTGAAATATTGCGGCGGCATTATACCTTGCAACCCCGGGGTGGTAAATGGGAAAATAGAGAAAAATTCCAATTTGAACGCAAATTCCATGCCAGAGCCCAAAAAACAGGTATATACCGTCTCCCGCCTCAATGCCGAAGTTCGCGCCTTGTTGGAGGGAAACCTAGGCAGAATTTGGCTCAATGGTGAAATTTCCAACTTTGCCAGTCCAAGTTCGGGCCACTGGTATCTGACACTCAAGGACAATCATTCGCAAATTCGCTGCGCCATGTTCCGTGGCCGCAACCAGAACGTGACCTTTCGCCCGGTCAACGGCCAGCAAGTGCTGGTGCGAGCCGCCCTGAGTGTGTATGAGCCAAGGGGCGATTATCAACTGCTTATCGAAACCATGCTGCCGGCCGGTGATGGCTTGCTGGCACAGCAGTATGAAGCGCTGAAGCTGAAGCTCGCGGCCGAAGGCCTGTTTGCCGCCGATACCAAACGACCACTACCGGCCAATATCCAGCGCATCGGGGTGATCACCTCCCCCACTGGCGCTGCCATACGCGATGTACTGCATGTACTGAAACGCCGCGATCCTTCCATCGAAGTGGTGATCTACCCCTCACAGGTTCAGGGTGGTACTGCCACCAACCAGCTTATTGAGGCACTCACCGTGGCCAACCAGAGGCTGGAAGTGGATCTGTTACTGCTGACCCGCGGTGGCGGCAGCCTGGAAGATATGTGGTGTTTCAACGATGAAAATCTGGCCCACGCCATCTACAACAGCGCCCTGCCGGTAATTTCAGCGGTGGGCCATGAAGTGGATACCTGTATCAGTGACTATGTCGCCGATTTGCGTGCCCCTACCCCATCGGCCGCCGCCGAGCTAGTATCCCAGGATGTCGACAACAAGCGGCAAAAGCTGACCACTGCCATGGCCAGGCTGCGCCAGGGCTGGCAACACTGGCACTTAGCCAAACGCCAACAGCTGTCACTGCTGGATCACAAATTGCAACGCCAGGATCCCAAGCGGCGGCTGGAGCAGCTGGTACAGCAGTTTGATGAGCAGCAACTGAGAATGACGGCCGCCATCAACAATCGCTTGCACCGGCTGGAACACAGACAGCTACAGCTCAAGAGCCGCCTCGAATCCCAGAGCCCGGCCCACAAGCTGAGCCTGGAAGGCAGCAGATTGAATTATCTCGGTCAACAGTTGCAGGATGCCATAGCCGATAAACTGAAAGAGGCCAAGGCACGCCTGGGGGCCAGCGCCCATTCGCTGGAAAGTGTCAGCCCACTATCGACTCTGTCCAGAGGTTACAGCATCAGCAAGAACGAAGCCGGGAAAGTCCTCGAAAACAGCCAGGACGCCCTAGTCGGCGAGCAGATGCGCACCCAGTTGAAACAGGGCGCGCTGCTCTCAAGAATTGAAGCTATCATAGAGGAATAGCATCAATCAGATACATGCTCCTCGCTAGGAAAGGACCCAACTGTGAGTCGTTCGTAGATATTATTCCAGTTCACTGGCCCTTGATTAAACATCCCCCCCAATTCAGGTGTGATGTTGGCCATCAGAAACAACAAAGCCGGGTCAAACCCGGCTTTGTTTTGCGAAAACCCTATCAGGCTTTCTTGTTCTTGATGTGCGCCATCATCCGCTTGCGGCGTCTTTCCTGACTCAGGGTCAGTTTCTCCCCCTTGCCTTCAAAGGGGTTGGCCCCTTCTTGGAAGCGCAGCTGGATGGGCGTACCCACAACCTTCAGCGAGCGGCGGTAGTAGTTCATCATATAGCGCTTGTAGGAATCCGGCAGCTTGGATACCTGGTTGCCGTGTACCACCACGATAGGCGGGTTGTAACCACCGGCGTGAGCATACTTGAGTTTGACCCGGCGACCATTGACCAGAGGCGGCTGATGATCGTCCTGCGCCATCTGCATGATCTTGGTCAGCAGCGAAGTGGACACCCGTCTGGTAGCACTGTCGTAAGCTTCTTCGATGGATTCATACAGATGACCCACGCCTGTGCCATGCAGCGCCGAGATAAAGTGAATGCGGGCAAAGTCGATAAAGCCCAGACGACGGTCCAGCTCACTCTTGACCCTTTCCTTGACGTCGTTGTCTATGCCGTCCCACTTGTTGACCGCAATCACCAGCGCCCGACCGGCGTTGAGGGCAAAACCCAGCAAACCAAGGTCCTGCTCGGCGATACCTTCACGGGCATCGATAACCAAGAGCACCACGTTGGCGTCTTCAACCGCTTTCAGGGTTTTAATCACCGAGAACTTTTCAACGACTTCATGCACCTTGGCGCGGCGACGCACCCCGGCGGTATCTATGATGACGTACTCACGGCCTTCACGCTGCATTGGAATATAGATGGAGTCACGGGTGGTGCCCGGCTCATCATAAACCACTACCCGCTCTTCACCGAGGATGCGGTTGGTCAGGGTCGACTTGCCCACGTTGGGCTTGCCGATAATCGCCAGCTTGATAGGCAGGTCCTGCAGTCTGGCCTGTTCGGCTTCGGCTTCCTCTTCTGTGTATTGACGCTCGTCGACCTTCTCTTCCTCGGGCGCATCCGGGTTAATCCCCATCGCCTCGGCAAAAGGAGCCAGCGCATACTCAATCATATTGGTAACGCCGCGGCCATGAGCCGCCGCCATCTGATACACCTCACCCAGGCCCAGGGCCCAGAATTCGGCGCAGGCGGAATCGGCATCGATACCGTCAATCTTGTTGGCCACCACGAAGGTGGTCTTTTGCCGACTACGAAGATGTTGGGCTATGGCCTGATCGGCCGCGGTCAAACCGGCGCGGGCATCTGTCAGAAACAGCACTACATCCGCTTCTTCGATAGCCGCCAGCGATTGCTCGGCCATCTTGGTTTCTATGCCTTCTTCGGTGCCGTCAATACCGCCGGTATCCACCAGGATGAATTCGTAACCTGACAGATAGGCACGACCGTATTTACGATCCCGCGTCAAGCCTGGGTAATCCGCCACCAGTGCATCACGGGTGCGGGTCAGACGATTGAACAGGGTCGACTTACCGACATTGGGTCGCCCTACCAGGGCCACTACAGGAATCATCTTTTTGCCTCTTTAAAACTTCTCAATAAAAAGCCCCCGGAACACACTCCCAGGGGCTTGGCAGTATCAAAGCCTGGGTTCAGGGCAGAGTTACTGTGGCAATTTTGCCATCCCGGGTCTGCAGATAGATTTTGTCGTCAACCACCAGAGGTTGACTGAACAGGCCCGAGCTGTCGATCTGCACCCGACCGACAATTTGGCCGTTGCTGCGATCGATAAAGTGCAGATAACCTTCAAAGTCACCCACAACCACATAGTCCCGGAACACAGCCGGTGCGGTCAGATCCCGGTTGACCAGTTCCGAGTTACTCCACAGCTCCAGACCGTTACGTCTGTCCACTGAGTATACACGGCTATGATCGTCCACCAGAAACAGGCTCAAGCCAGCACTGTCTAGCTCGTGGAAACTGGAGTACTTGCGTGACCAAACAATACGGCCACTGCGCATTTCCATGCTCACCAGGTTACCGTTGTAGCTCACCGCGTACAGGTTATCACCCAGCAACAGCGGCGTCATATCGACATCGGCCATACGGCTGAACTCATTGCCACCTTTAGGGGTGTAGATCGGTTGCTCCCAAGCGGGTTGACCGTTGTTTTTGATAACAACGGCGACCTTGCCATCGGCCGTACCGACAAAGAAACCGCCCTGAGCATATGCCGGTGAACTGGTGCCTCGCAGAGTCAAGTTTGGTAAGGAAGCTTCATAGCTCCAAAGCTTTTCACCTGTGTCGACATTAAAGGCGTCCAGCGAGCCTGAGCTGCTGTTGACCACCACCATGTCTTCGGCCACTGCGGGCAAGGACAACAGCTCGCCATCGGCTACCGCGTGCCACAGCACTTCACCGGTTTCGGCATCAAGCGCTGCCAATAGGCCACTCTCACCGCCGACAAACACCTTGTTACGGGCTGCGGTCACACCTGATGCCAGACGGGCGCCCTTGTTCTTTTTCAGGGCACCATCACGGAACGCTTCACTGAAGTCGGTGCTCCAGACCTTCTCACCACTGGTTTCGTCAAAGGCGGTTACTTCACCATAGCGGTCGGCGACAAAGACTTTGCCGTAACGTACTGCGGGACGCAGACGGGAGTAATAATCGCCAACACCACTGCCAACCGAAGCGCTCCAGCTGACCTCTGGGAATACGCTGGCGTTGAGTTCCAGCAGTGGACTCACGGGTTCTTCTTCCACATCGCTGGAAGCACAACCTGTCAGTGCGCCTATGGCCATGCCACAAGCCAAAAGGGTTTTACACCACGACTTCATTGGCCTTCCTTATGCCTGATTCAGGTTATCGAGTTTCATCTGCAGCGCCGGACTGGTCGTCACGCCACCATTTTTAACGGCTTCCTGATAAGCGAGTCTCGCCTTGTCGGTTTCGCCCTGACGCAGCAACAGATCGCCTTTGAACTCATCTCTTTGGGTAGCAAAAGCACTATTTTTGACTTGATCCAGCGTGGTCAAAGCGGTAGCAACCTGGCCCTGCTCGGCTTGAATACGTGCCAGACGCAAGGTGGCAACCGCTGTCAGGGCATCACCCGGCTTAGCGGCAATCACGGTTTTGAGGGCTGCTTCAGCTTTTGCCAGATCGCCGGCCTCAACCGCGCTCTTGGCAACAATCAGTTGCATCAGTGCCGAGTAACCGGCCTGGGCATGCTGCTTGTCAAATTCGGCCGCAGCAGCCATCACTGTCGCTTCATCACCGCCTTGCATCAAGGCCTGGTTAAAAGCCTGAGAGGCGGCTTCGGCACGTTCCACTTTGACATCGGAATAGTAGTTCCAGCCATAAAGGCCACCCAGGCCAATTACGGCACCAGCGACTATCGAAACACCATAGTCTTTCCAGAACTGCTTGATCGCCTCAACTTGTTGTTCTTCTGTGCTGTAGATTTCCACCCGCACTTCCCCTCTAAATTATTTAATCAGTTCTGCCAAATAGTCGGCCAGGGCCTGGCGTTCAACATCCTGCTGAGCGCCATCACCCCGCAGCGGTTTCACCGCCACCTTATTGTTGGCCAGTTCGGTCTCACCGATAATCAGCGCAAAACCCGCGCCGCTCTTATCGGCTCTTTTCATCTGTTTCTTGAAGTTGCCACCACCGCAGTGACTCATCACCTTAAGCTTGGGCAGCTTCTCACGCAGTTCTTGGGCAATTTTCATCGCCTCAATTACGCAGTCATCGCCCATGGCGGTCACGTAGACATCCACTTCGGCAGCAACATCGGCGTTCAGCTCTAGGGTTTCCAGCAGCAGAACAATCCGCTCCAGTCCCATGGCAAAGCCTACTGCCGGCGTTTCTTTACCGCCAAGCTGGCTCACCAGACCGTCGTAACGACCACCGGCCAGCACAGTGCCCTGAGCGCCTAAACTATCGGTGACCCACTCAAATACGGTGCGGTTGTAGTAATCCAATCCGCGTACCAGGCGTGGGTTAACCTTGTATTGGATACCAACGGCCTCCAGGAGTTCACACAAGCGGGCAAAATGTGCCTTGGAGTCTTCACCCAGGTAGTCCATCAGCGCCGGAGCATCGGCCAGCAAGGATTGAACCTGCTGATCTTTAGAGTCCAGCACCCGCAGTGGGTTGCTGTACATGCGCCGCTGGCTGTCTTCATCCAGCTTGTCTTTATGTTGCTCGAGGAAGGCCACCAGCGCTTCACGATAGGCGGCGCGCTCGTCGCTGTCACCCAGAGTGTTCAGCTCGAGCGAAACATGTTCGGTCAATCCAAGCTTCTGCCACAAAGAGGCAGACAGCATCAACACTTCGGCGTCGATATCGGCGCTCTTAATGCCATAAACTTCAACCCCGAACTGATGGAACTGACGATAGCGCCCTTTCTGTGGCCGCTCATGGCGGAACATGGGGCCCATATACCACAAACGCTGTTCCTGGTTGTACAAGAGGCCATGTTCGTTACCGGCACGAACTGTCGAGGCGGTGCCTTCCGGGCGCAGGGTGAGGCTGTCACCGTTGCGATCGGCGAAGGTGTACATCTCCTTCTCGACAATATCTGTCACTTCCCCTATCGAACGCTTGAACAGGTCTGTGTTCTCAACGATAGGTGTGCGGATTTCACTGTAACCGAAAGAGGCAACCGAGGCGCGCAGTACCGCCTCCACTTTTTGCCATACGGGGCTTTGAGTTGGCAGAATGTCATTCATTCCGCGAATCGCTTGGATCTGTTTTGCCACTATCTCGACTCGTTTTGCTCTGGGGCTATAAATTCAAAAATGCCAGCCATTATAGGCGCTTCACCGGCAAACGTAAAACTGGCCAGCGCTGGCCAGTTCACATTCACGTCATCAGGGATTATTCGGCTTCTTTGACTGAAATACGGTTTTCCATCATTTGCGCCTTGGCGCGAATTTTGGCTTCGAGGGCATCGACCAGATTGTCGTTGTCGAAACGCTCTTTCTGACGCTCACCTTCGTCATAATAACCGCTCTTGCGGTTACCGCCGGTAAGGCCAATATGGGACACCAGGGCTTCCCCCGGGCCATTGACCACACAGCCTATGATGGAGACATCCATGGCAGTGGTAACATCTTCCAGGCGCTGCTCCAGGGCGTTGACCGTGCCTATCACATCAAACTCCTGCCTTGAGCAGGATGGGCAGGCGATAAAGTTAATTCCGCGGGAGCGAATGCGCAGTGACTTGAGGATATCGAAACCGACTTTGATCTCCTCTACTGGATCGGCAGCCAGCGATATTCTCAAGGTATCGCCTATGCCTTCGGCCAGCAGCATACCCAGACCCACGGCCGATTTAACGGCACCGGCACGGGCACCACCGGCTTCGGTGATCCCAAGGTGCAATGGCTGTTTAATCTGTTTCGCCAGCAAACGGTAGGACTCTACCGCCAAGAACACGTCCGATGCCTTCACCGAGACCTTGAACTGATCGAAGTTGAGCCTGTCGAGAATATCCACATGACGCATTGCCGATTCCAGCAAGGCTTCCGGGGTGGGCTCTTGGTATTTGTCCATCAAGTCTTTTTCGAGACTGCCGCCGTTTACCCCGATACGGATGGGGATATTCTTGTCACGGGCAGACTCAACCACTGCGCGGATACGCTCTTCATTGCCTATATTGCCTGGATTAATACGCAGACAGTCGGCGCCGTATTCCGCCACTTTAAGGGCTATGCGGTAGTCGAAATGAATATCGGCCACCAGCGGCACCTTGACTTGCTGTTTGATAAGCTTGAACGCTTCGGCGGCATCCATGGTAGGCACAGACACCCTCACGATATCGGCGCCTACGGTTTCCAGCGCCCGAATTTGCGCCACTGTGGCTTCTATATCTGTAGTGCGGGTATTGGTCATCGACTGCACTGCGATGGGAGCGCCATCACCTATAGGTACATTGCCGACATAGATGCGGGTGGAAGGACGGCGTTTTATCGGATTTTCACTGTACATCGTATTCTGCTCTGTTGACTCGGCGCCCTGGGTGCGCCACTTCAATTATCCTGCTTGGTGCTATTATGCCTGTGGCAGGGTCAGTCTGGCTACCCGGCCGCTGGGGAAATCGGCAAGGCTCACGGCCTGGCCGTTAAATGTCAGGCTAACTGTCTGCGGCGCGCCCAAGACCAGTTTAAAAGGCGCCTTACCCTGCACGCTGATGGTTTGCCCTGGCGATCTCAGGCCATCTATCAGGGTCTTGCCGTTGGCATCTGTGAGTTTGATCCAGCAGTCGCCATCAAGCTCTATGCCAACCGCAGCCAAGGCAGATTCTGTTGCCGGTTGCACTTCGGTCGTCTCGACATTGGCGATGGCACCGCTGGTGTTGTCCTCGGCACTGTCTGCCTCTACCTCAGCGCTTTCAGTATCACTCTCGGTTTCCAAGGCTGGGTTTGATGCCGCAGAGGCGCCCGGCTCACTGTCGGACAGCACTTCAACTGGCTGTTGCGGTGCATTCTGCTCAGCCATTTGCGCCTGGTGCGATTCAAACTCCTTGGCCTGCTGCATCTCTTCTGCCGTTGGTTTGGAGAAGTCGACATCGGACACCACAGAAGGCTTTTGCAGCCACCACACCACCAGCAGAGCCAGCAGCAGAAAACCGATGAGGTAAGTCACCAGCATCAAACGGCTGTCGCTGGCCTGACGGCTAGTCTTGCGCGAAAAGCTTTGCATGGTTGGCTCAGTCACCTTGGGGACCTGCCGCGCCAAACAAGCGTTGATAACGTCTTTATCCACGCCCAATATGCGAGCGTAATTCTTCACATAACCGCGAACATAGGTAGAGGAATCTATATTGCTAAAGCAGTCGGCCTCGATATCGGCCACAATACAGGGGCGTAAGTGCAGCCTGGTGGCCGCATCTTCTATGGTGATACCTTTTTGTTCGCGTGCGCTTTTCAATAATGACCCGAGCGTATCCTCTTGCCCGGGAACCTTTTGGTTCTCATCTTCATCCTTGTTGATTTGATTATTCAACTCTGTCATCAGTGCATACTTGCCCGGTATTGTTTGGCTTGGGGAGACGCTGGGAATTTGGCCAACAGCAGTATTCCATAACGCTTGGCGGCCGCGTCATCATTTAACCCTTGCTCAATGTGAATGCCCAACGCCAAACTCTCCGCTGTTTCGGGGACCACCCTATGGAGGCGTTCCAATTGTATTCTGGCTGCGGCATAGTTGTGGGCGTCAAGCTCCAATTCTGTCAGTTCCAGTAATGAAACCTGTCTTCTGGGTTCATACTTTAGCGCCATCTCAAAATAGAGTCGCGCTTTTTCCATTTCCCCGGCATCCCGGCTGCAAATACCCAGGTTTTCATAACTGGAGGCAGTGCGGGTATATCTGGGGTTGTCGATTGCCATTAGGAACATCTTCTCTGCCTTAGAGTATTTCTTCTGTTGACAGAGAAACACCCCAAAGTTGTTCATCGAGTCGCCACTGGCATTGCGGGTTTCAATGGCGGCTTCATAGGCCTGTTCGGCCTTCACCACTTCACCCACGGTTTGATAGTAATAAGCCATGGCAATATGCACATCCTCAAGATGAGGGGCGTATTCCATGGCCTTGTCGAGATTATATTTGGCTTGTTGGGAGTTGCCCTTTTGCAGATAGGTCAGGCCTAACTGTGTCCGTTCCTTGGCAGCGGCAATTTTGTCAAACTGGCGTTCCGAGACCGGAATGTCCGTGCCGGCATAAGTTCGCTCGGTCACACATCCGGGCAACATGGCCCCGAGCAATAACGCGAGCGTTAAACCTGGCAATCCGTGCTTCATTGGCAAACCTATAAATCTGGACAAACAAAGAGTTAATCCATTGTGACCGAAATTTGATTGGCTTGCATGCGTTTTTTCGCCAGACGCTTGGTTCTGTCACGTATATCCCCGGCCAACTGGCCACAGGCGGCATCGATATCATCGCCGCGAGTCTTACGCACTATCACTGTCAGGCCGTATTCCATCAGCACTTTGGCAAACCTGTCGATACGGGAATTGGAAGAACGCCCGTAAGGAGAACCCGGATAAGGATTGAATGGGATAAGGTTAACCTTGCAGGGGGTATCCTTCATCAACTTGGCAAGCTCATGGGCTTGCTCTGTGCTGTCGTTGATATGATCGAGCATCACATACTCCAGCGTGACCCGGCCGCGGTTAGCGTTGGACTTGGCGATATAACGACGAATAGCAGCCAAGAATTCATTGAGCGGATACTTCTTGTTGATAGGCACCAGCTCGTTACGCAACTCATCATTGGGAGCATGGATACTGACCGCCAGCGCTACATCGAGGGCGTCGCCCAGTTTATCCAGCGCCGGTACTACGCCTGATGTCGAAACTGTTACCCGCCGTTTGGACAGGGCAAAACCAAAGTCATCCAGCATGATATCCATCGCCGGGATCACATTGGCCAGATTCAGCAAGGGCTCACCCATGCCCATCATCACTACGTTGGTGACCGGACGCTCACCGGTTTCCTTCTGGAAGCCGAGAAAATGGGATACCCGCCAGATTTGGCCGACAATTTCAGACACTGTCAGGTTACGGTTAAAGCCCTGCTGAGCCGTGGAGCAGAAAGTGCACTCCAGCGCACATCCTACCTGAGAAGAGATACACAGAGTGGCCCTATCATCTTCCGGAATATAGACGGTTTCCACTTCCTGACCTTCGCCGACATTAATAGCAAACTTGATGGTGCCATCGGCCGACTTCTGATAGCTGGAGATCTCCGGCGCTACCACTTCACAGCGCTCTTTCAACTTGGCGCGCAGGTGTTTGTTGATATTGGTCATCTGGTCAAAGTCACTGATCCCGAAGTGATACAACCACTTCATCAGCTGTTCGGCACGGAATGGCTTATCGCCCAATTCAACGAAAAGCTCACGCATTGCCTTACGATCAAGATCCAAAAGATTGATCTTTTTTTCACTCATTTGACTTTCCTCAACACCAAAACCTGCAGCAGGGCGGCGAATTATACAGATAGCCCGCCACTATAGCCAGTAGTTCAGCGGTTGCTCTTATACCCATGAGTCGATCTGCAAAGCAGAAAATTAAGCTTCAACTCACAAGCTCTATGATAGAATAGCACCGGGCTAATATTGGCCTTTGCATCGGAGTGATAATTCCCCCCTTATGCTAACGCTTATCGTTATTGTATTAATCGCCATCGGCGTCTCTTTTCTCTGTAGTGTATTTGAAGCCGTACTGCTTTCGGTGACTCCCAGCTATATAGCCTCATTGAGGCAGTCCAATCCGGATGCTGCCGAACGTCTTCAAAAACAAAAAGACAATGTCGAATCTCCCCTGGTTGCCATTTTGACACTCAACACCATAGCTCATACTGTGGGTGCGGCAGTGGCCGGTGCCCAGGCAGCCAAAGTGTTTGGCGATGAGATGTTAGGGGTATTCTCCGGGGTACTGACCTTCCTCATTCTATTCTTTTCCGAAATCATCCCCAAAACCATAGGTGCCAACTACTGGCGAGCCATGGCCCCCAGCGTGTCTGTTGCACTGGTGTGGATGGAACGACTCACTCTGCCGCTTATCTGGATGTCCAATAAGGTTACCCGTTTGCTCGGCAAAGGTGATTCTGGCCAATATATCCGCCAAGAGATGAGCGCCATGGCCAAGATAGGTCATGAGTCCGGTGAACTGGATGAACAGGAAAGTAAAATTCTGACCCAGATGCTGAGCGTCAAGGAGATGCCGGTTACCGCCATCATGACTCCAAGAACCGTGATGTTCACTCTACCGGCCGCCCTGACTCAACACGAATTTGTCAGCCAGCACATCAACAAGCCTTTCACCCGGGTACCTATCTTCGATAAGGACCACGACGATATCATAGGCTATGTCAATCGTACCGATGTGCTGCTGAATGAACGGGATAATCCCGATGCGCCTCTGGGTAACCTCAGACGTAGTTTGGTGATAGTGCCGGAAACCGCCCGCATCCTGCCACTGTTTGAACTGATGATCAAACGCAACGCACAGATAGCCATGGTGGTGGACGAGTACGGCAGTGGTCAAGGTCTGGTAACGCTGGAAGACATAATCGAATCCTTGCTGGGACTAGAGATTGTCGATATCAATGACCCGGCCACCGACATGCAGCAGTTGGCAAGACGTCTTTGGAAACGCCGCATGAAAGATAAGGGGATCCGCCTCTCGGATGACAGAGAGCCAGCCAATGAATCACAGGGTTTTTGACGTGCTATTAGACATAGCTGAAGGTTAATAACTCTAAACACGCTATCTGCACCAACATCATTCAAAGGGGAGCTCAGGCTCCCCTTTTTCATCCGCCTCTGGAGGTGTACAATCCCCGCTCGCAGAATGAGGATGATATGCACACAGATTATGTTTTAAAGCTTGCCCATCTCAACGACACCCACTCACACTTGGATCCCAGCCGGGTTCAGTTCAAGATTGACTCTCAGGGACGCGAGTTTGATCTTCACAGTCACAGTGGTGGCTACGCGCGGATCTCGGCTCAGGTCAAGGCCGCAAGAGACGCTGCCCAAGCACAAGACCTGCCTTTTATCCTGCTCCACGGCGGCGATTGTTTCCAGGGCACCTTGTATTACAACCAGTTCAAAGGCCGGGCCAACGCCAAACTACTGAAGATGTTGGCACCCGATGCCATGGTCATAGGCAACCATGACATTGACGATGGCAACGCCCTGCTGGCCGGTTTTATCAAAGAGGTCGGCTTCCCTGTGCTGGCGGCCAATATGGATCTCAGCGGCGAAGCTGAAGATAAGCCCGGGCGTCTTCGAGGGCTGGCCAACCTCCATGATCTGGATACCACCTCTGGCATCGGCCGCTGCCTGATAAAACCTTTCTATGACAAGCAGCTGGCCATAGTCGGTATTACTCTGGATCAAATGAAAGCCATCGCCAGGCCGGATCCCGATACCAAATTTGCCGATGCCTTTGTCACTACCAGGAAGACTGTTGAAGCCCTCAGAGCCAAAGGCATAGTGCATATCATAGTGCTGAGTCACTTAGGGTTGGATCAAGACAGATTACTGGCCGAAACCATCCCCGGGATCAGCCTGATAGTTGGCGGCCACACCCATACCCTGATGGGTGATTTCCGCGGTTTTGGCCTGCCATGCCTGCCCTATGGTGAAAACGTCAACGGCGTGCCTATCCTCCATGCAGGTAAACATGCCGAAACCCTGGGGCTCGCCGACATTCAGTTCGATGACGCCGGCCGGGTGACCCGGCTCGAAGGCAGTAACATCTTTATGCTGGACCGTCAGTTTCTGCTGAGCGGCCCACTAGCTGCCACCGAAGCCGACTACCAAGCCGCCAAGGTCATGTTGGAGCAACATCCAGGGATTCACTGGGATAATACCGATGAAGCCATGGAGCAAGTGATTGCCAACGAATTCCGCCCGGCGATCAGCAGCATGGCAAATCAGGTGCTGGCACTGGTACCCAAGGCCCTAGTGCACACCCGTCTGCCAAGCCGCACCCTACCCCATGGCAGTGAAATTGCCCCCTGGGTCAGCCGCAGCATGTTTCTTGAGTCCAGAGCTAAAGACCAAAGAGTGGACTTTGCGCTGCATAACGCCGGTGGCGTGCGTCAATCTGTGCCCCAGGGGCGGCTGACCAAAGCCGATGTGCTCGGGCGCCTGTTACCGTTCGAATTGCCGTTGGTTAAATATGAAATTGCCGGGGAACACCTCTACCAGGCACTGGAGTCAGCCATCAACGCCGCCACCAACAACGGCGTGCGTGGCACTGGCGCCGGCAGTTTCCCCTATACCTATGGGCTGAGATATTTCTATGATGGCCGCAAAGAGCAGGGAGAAAGACTATTCCGGCTGGAGCTATTGCGGGCAAATGGCCTGTGGCAAGCACTGGCGCCGGAGCAGCACTATATCGGAGTGTCCACCTGTTACACCACAGCCGGGAAAGAGGGCTATGAACCCCTGTTGCAAGCCCGCTGGCAGGAGTCGATGCCGTCGCTGACATTACCGGGCGCCTTCATCAACTTTTTGAAAAAGGCCCCCAAACTGGATGAATTGCTATTGCCCCATGTGCACTATACCAGCCATAGGGCCGAAGCTGCCGGCGAATAAGCCGGTAGCATTCAAAGCGGTTATCCCTCCCCCTTTGAGCTGACAAACCAACCGCTTCATAAACCAAAGTCACAGCCTTGCAGGCGCTCGGCAAACCAGCCTCGCGCCTTTCCCATCTCCCCTTTTCGCCAGTCCATATAGATGGGCAGCGAAGGCCTGGCAAGGCCACTTTGCGCTGCACCAACTCTCCTTTGGCCAAGGCGCCCCGGATCAAATGCAGCGGCAGAAAGCCCCTCCTATTCCCATCTTCTGTGCGGTTGGAATAAAGCGCATCCCAGCCGCCAAGGGTCTCATGGGGCACGCTGACGGTGAGCTGTTTACCCAGTGATTAATGAAAGCAGCGGCGCCTGTGGCAAGACAGTATCCAGCGCCAATGTCAGTTGCGCCTCCCAGCCGGTTTCCAATTGCCTCACGGCATCCTCAAGCCGGGCAGTGACCGCCAGGTTCTCCCGCCCCTGAGTCAACACCAAACGCCCTACTGCCGCGGTGTTGGCCTTCACCATGCTGATGGCGATAGTCACAGTACACCTGGACAACGGCTTGTTTATGTCCAACAACGGTTACGAGTTTGGTCTGGCATTGCTGGCCGCCACTGTATCCGTGGCAATCTACCGCCTAGAGTTGACCGCTGCCAAGCAGACAAGCTTCAAGTTGGCAAAGGGACGCAACTTCTATGCTCAAGTGGTGGAAGGAGAGCTGCAACTGGCAGGTGAAACTCTGCAAAGTGGCGATGGCATTCACATCAACGAACGTGAGGAGTTTGCCATCAAGGCCGGCAACAAGCGTATCGTCGCCCTGGTGTTTGATTTACCATAACAAGCAGCATTTCTTGGCATTTGCCCAAGGCCGCCCTTGGCACTTCATTTGGGTGATTTTCTAGGACAGCTTAGGTTATAACTGCAGCTGCATACTGAAATTGATCAGCACTTCCCCGTGGCGTTGATGCTGATTACGCTTCAAGGTTGTAAAGCCTTGCTTGCTGAAAAACGCTTTAGCATAGAAAGAAGCTTCAACCCTCAAACACTGCACCCCGGAATCGACGGCGTATCTCAATAGCTGCCGGTAGAGCTTGGCGGCGATCCCCCGGCGCTGGGCATTGGGGTGAGTAAAGAGGCAATCTATCTCGGCTTCACCCGGCGCATTCAAAGGCTTTAGGTTAATAAATCCGAGCAAATTGCGACCATCTTCGGCAACCCAAAGCGCCGTCCCCAGCAAACGTTGCCGCCACTCATCTTCGCTGCGCTTTGCAGGCGACCAAGCCTGGCATTGCGCCTGGCTGTAATGCTCAGTGCTGGCGTTTACCACCAGATGAAACAGCTCGGCGATTGCCGCGCAGTCCTCGGGGCGACCTTGGCGAACAATAAAACCGTGCTCGGCTTGAGTGGGCATTGGTGAATTCATCGGCGGCTTAGCTCTTATGCACCAAAGGCGCCAGTATCAGCTTCATAAAGTAGCTGCCGAACATCTGGCCAGATTTTTCCTGGTAGCTTTTATGATGCAATCGGAACCCGGCGCGTTCAAACACTGGCTTGGACAAAGAGGAAGCATCGGTTGTCAGGTGATGATAGCCTTGAGTGAGTGCCCACTTCTTGGCGGCTTCAAGCAAAGCGGAAGCAACTCCCTGACGCTGGCTATCGGGCGCCACATAAAGGCAGGCGATATAACCTCGCTCACGGAAGGTGGTCTCCAGCAACATAAACCCCACACATTGAGGGTTTTGCTCATCGCCCTTAAGCATCACCCAGGCCTGAGCTCGTTTAAGCCTCAATTGCCAGTAACGCCCCGAGCGAGGCGCTGTCGACCAAACCAGACGCTGAGCCGCACTATAGCGAGTATCATCTATGGCAGAAACGGCACTATGGTACAGATTGGCTATCTGTTCCCCCAAGTGCCTGTGACGAGAGTGAGAATAAACCTCTACCCGCAACATGATTATGTGTACCAAGCCAGTTGAATTGCGGGCATTTTGCCCGACAATTACGCTTAGGCAAAGCCCTGGAGCACAAATAAAAAAGCCGCGAACAGAGTCGCGACTTTAATAGAGAGCGGATGAAATCACTTCTTATCGATTTCACCAACAAACATCAGCTTGTCAAAGGTACGGTTGAGGGTCTTGCTAGTGAAGTTATTCATCCACATCTGCTCGGTTACCTGCACCTTGTCACCCTTGGCCACCGCTACCTGAGGCCCTGCCGCCCAGAATGTCTTATCGGCTTCCTTAATCTGTACATAGGTATAACCACCGCTGTTCATGGTGTCGACTACTGTGCCTTCGTGCACCACACCTTGTGCCCAGGCTGAAGAGATACCCATTGCCAAAGCCGCGGTTGCCAAGATCTTTGCCAGTTTTGCCATTGTCTATTGTTTCCTGTTGTCGTTGGAAATTTAATTAAAGCATGAGCTACATCATAAATCGCTAATAGGGCTCACACTTTTGACAGCTTCAAGGGCGCAGTAAGGGTCGCAGCATGGACTCAAGACCATTGAGCTTTACCTCATAGATAAGCGCCAACTGCTGCCCAAGCTTACCCTCTGGGAACCCTTTGGAATGAAACCACACCAGATAAGGCTCGGGCAACTCCAATAACTTGCGTCCGGCGTACTTGCCAAAAGGCATGGTCTGATTGATGGCTTCCAACAACTGCTGTTCCGGCTGCATGCTCTCTCCGTTGGCAGATAAAGAGGGGAGTATACCTTGTCGAGAATCGGCGATACCAGCGGCAAAGACATGCAATCATAGGTTCAAAAACAACGAAAAAGCTAATCAATACAAGAACCAGGCTAGAACGAAAACCAATTCAAACGCACAATATAATTTGGCAAGGTCTACAGCACGGCCCAGGCGGTAAAATCTTAAGAATTTGATTAATTGTCAAATCGAGTAAGATCACATTTATTTATACTTTTTAAATCTAAAAAATTATTTTTAATTCCGATAAGCGGCATCGACTGCGTCATAAAAGCAACTCCGGCGATTCCACCCCAAACATCGAGCCGATTTAACAAATAAATGACGCGGAAACATTTTTTTAACAGCATAATTTTATTGATAATTTCCCAGGCCACTTCCCCTCACCGGCAACACTGCCATTATTACGGCAACCCAAGGAACAACGCCAAAAACATGACGCAATAAAAACAGTAAAAACCAATAAAAATCATCAAGTTGACCAACAGATAATTAACTTTTACATTTGCTTTACCGTTCACTGTCCATCTCCGCCAGCGACAACTTTTCGGAGTGCAGAAAAGCAGCGACACGGCAAACATCAGGTTGGGAACACTCCCGAACCAAGGAAAGTTGTAAGCCATCAGGGAAAGAGCAAATAACTTAATAACAGGCTTTCAGAGGGCAAGACAATGATCATACTCGTTGGCGGTGAAAAGGGGGGCAGCGGCAAGAGCTGCCTGGCACAAAACATTGCCGTTTTTCTCACGGTGGAATGTGGCGCATCGGTGATCATGGTGGATTGCGACCCTCAGCGAACCACCTCTGATTGGATCCAGGCCCGCAACAACGACAGCAAGCTAGCCGGGATCAACTGCGTTCAACTCTATGGCAAAATCCGCAACGATCTGCTGAGTCTGGAGCAACACTACGACTATGTGATAGTCGATTGCGGCGGCCAGGACAACCTGGCGCTGCGTGCCACCATGTCAGTGGCCTCCCATGTACTCATGCCCCTCAGGCCCAAGCGCCGCGATCTTAAAACCGTCAGCCATATGGACGACATAGTCGCTACCTGCATGATGATAAACCCCAAGATGCGCGCCTCTTTTGTCATCACCCAATGCCCTAACCTGCCCAACCAGGCCAGCCGTATTATCGAGGCCAAGGAAGTCTGCAAAACCTATGATATCAATGTGCTGGATGCCATTACCTACAGCCGCAACATCTATGATGACAGCGAAGAGTCCGGCCGCTCGGTAATTGAATTCGAGCCCAAGGGCAAGGCCGCCGCCGAGATCCGTGCCATCGCCTGCGAAATGCTGCAGGCACAGAATGCCACTGAGATCCGCAGCCGCCTGATGACCAACCAACTCAACAGCATGAGGACTCAGTATGGGACTGGCCGATCTGAAGAAAAACGTTACGCCATCTGAGGTCGATGCCCGTAAGCGTATGTTGGCCATGCAATCCCTGGATGAGTTTATCGACGGTGCCATCTATTACGCCATGGGGCAAACACAGCAATCGGCGGCAACTATGCCGGTCGAGCAGCGGTATTCCAATACAGCTTCCGCCAAGCAGGAAGCTACTCAGCAAAAGCTGATACCCAAACGCCGCCACGAACCTTTTCGCAAGGCAACTTTCACCCTGAGTGAAACGGCTATCAGCCACCTGGCCGAAATGGCCAGCGACTGTGATATTGCCAAGTCACGCCTGATACGTTTGCTTATCAAGCATCATCACAGCCTGACGCCGCAAGCGCGCCGCGAGTTGGAGCAGAAGTTTATGCCTGACTGATTCCTTTCCCTTGAACTGCGTGGACTGTTTGACACTCCCACCCTTTGCTGACAGCCGATAACAGGTTTCAACCTCTTTGCTGTCAGCTTTTTTTTGCTTATTTTTCATGCGCCGAGCTTGAGTTATTCCCACTGAGCCCCCACAGATCTGATTAGACGCTTTAGCCATGGAGCCGGATCATGCTGGCCATTCTGATCACCCTCGCCGCCGGCGCCAGCGCCATAGGTTGGCTCCTCAGCCAGTCCTGGCGGGATCGCAGACGCAGAGACAAGATACGCGCCAAGCCTTTCCCCAAAGAATGGCGCACTATCCTGAAAAAACGTATGCCCTATTTCCGTTCCCTGCCCAGTGACCTGCAACTGCAGCTCAAGAAACACATCCAGGTGTTTCTGGCGGAAAAGCAGTTTGTCGGTTGCGACGGATTGGAGATAGATGATGAAATCCGCCTGACCATAGCCGCGCAGGCCTGTCTCTTGTTACTCAATCGCCAAACCGACTATTACCCTAACCTGAGACAAATTCTGGTGTACCCATCGGCCTTTATTGTTCGCCAGCAGCAGCGGGATGCCAATGGCCTGGAATGGCACAGCCAAAGGTTATTGGCGGGAGAATCCTGGGGTCAGGGGAAGGTCGTCCTTTCCTGGCAAAATACCCTGGATGACGCCGCCGATCCGGCAGACGGCCGGAATGTTGTGATCCATGAATTTGCCCATCAACTGGATCAGGAAGCAGGCGATGCCAATGGCGCTCCTAGGCTCGGCGAGTTCAACGCCTACCCTGTGTGGTCGCAGGTGCTTGGCCGAGAGTTTGCCAAACTGCAGGCTCAGGCCGCCAGTGGTGAGCCAAGCCTATTCAGTTACTACGGCGCCACCAATCCGGCCGAGTTCTTTGCCGTCATAAGCGAGGTGTTCTTCGAACAGCCGCAGCAGATGAGAGCCGATTATCCGTCACTCTACCAGGAGCTGAGCCGCTTCTATCGTCTCGATCCCCTGAGTTGGCACTAGGCCAGCTTTCAACTGCATACCTGCAAACAGAAAACCCTTTTGGCTCACATCTTGTGCCCAATTGGGTTAAGCTGGGGCCGACAATAAAAATTTATAAGAGGAAACATTATGTTGCACCTTAAGCCTCTGCTGCTGACTACAGCGTTGCTGCTACCGATTTACGGCCATTCAGCCTTGGCAAATAGCCTGGAAGCCAGCAATCAAAACGGCCAGGAGCAAACCGGCCAGCTCGATGATAGCCAAGCTCAGGCCGCTTCGGTATTGGATAAGCTGCACCAAAGTGCTGCCAATGCCGACTGGGACAGTTACTTTAGCCTCTTCAGCCCCGATGCGGGGTTTATCGGTACAGATGCCAGTGAATACTGGAATATGGTTGAATTTGAGCAGTATGCCCGTGCCACCAAGGGCTGGACTTACCAAAGTTCCTCGCGCCGCCTGGTACAACACGGCGATGTGATAGTGTTCGATGAACTACTGGACAGCCAGTCCTATGGGCTTGGACGGGGCACAGGCACGCTTGTCAAAACCGAAAAAGGCTGGCAAATACTGCAATACAGCCTGAGTTTCCCCATTCCCAACGCCCTGGCGCCCAGAATTACCGATCAGATAAAGCTGTATCGCAAAAAGCAGAAATCAGTGCCTGAAGGCAACTGAGAAACAGATGTTGGCCAGCTGTACGAAGTGGCCAAAGCTGTCAAAATCTTCAGGATGAATGTCCCGGCCCGAACTGGCCTTGTCGGCGTAATAGACGCCTATTACCTTATTGTCCACTTTCAGCGGTGCCAGCATAAAACCACTGGCGGGGACTTTTCTCGCCAGCTGTTCTCCTAATACGGCTTTGTCGGCCCCCTCGCCCTGCCAGGCCAGTTTCTGATTTTCAATACAATCCCTCAGCAAGGTGCCGCGGCCTTCCAGCTCGAGAATAAAGTCGTTTTTCATCTCCTCGGCGCCGTCCCCAAGCGCGATTCTCGGTTGCAACATGCGCCTGCTCGGTGACAGCAAGAGCACGGCGCAGCGGTCGAGACCAATACCCTCGAGTATTCCCTCCAATGCCGTGGTCACTACCTTATTGAAATCAGTCTTCTCAACGGCAAAGCCGGTCAGCTCTCTGAGTTTTTTCAGCTGGAACGCAAGATTTGCCTCGCGCACTACAACCTCAGCCACCCTCTCCTGGGGCAGCAGCTGATCTGTGTCCGGCAGATACTCGATAAGCACCTTGGCGCCATAGGCTTCGGCCAACTTAGCAGTAGCGTTGGAGCAGCGAAGGACCCGGCCACGAAACTCATCTGTATCCAGCTGCAGCATATCGGCGGCTTGTTTTAGGCGCCGCTCCAGCTCCTCGGGTTTGAGTGCGGCGCCGGCCAGCGCTTCGCTGAGTTTATTGGCCAGAAAAATACTGCGAATTTCCGGCGTGCGTTCATCGGGATTGCTGAGCGACTTGCACAAGAGTTCACCCAGGCCCCAACTGCGGGCCAGCCCCTGGCTGAGCTGATTGAATGAAGCCCCGACCGCCTCACGCACCAGATTGAGCCTGTTTACGGCATCACTCTCGGCGCTGAGGGCAGAATCCAGCTCCTCGGCCAGTTCGGCTCCCGTGCTCCAAAAGGCACTCTCACCCAAGTGATAGAGCAGCGCGGCAATAAACGCCTCTTCCTGCAACTCCTCATCGTAGCCATCGAGCATCATCTTGGCCAACATGGCGGCCTGAAACGCCTGAGCCATCAGCTTAAGCAACCTTTGATAAACCGAGGGCGCCAGATTTTTGCTTTCCAGCAAACTGGAGAGGAGTTTGGCGGTAATGCAGATATTGCGGATGGTGTCGAACCCCAGTACCACGGCAGCGCGGCTGACCGTTGTAACAGGGCTTATTCCCTTGTTATAGATGGCGCTGTTGGCCACCCGCAAAATACGGGAAGTGAGCGCATTGTCGTGCATTATGCTGCGCCCCAGAATCGCCATGGAGGAGACATCGTCCTTGGCGAGTTTTTCCAATGTCCTTATTGTTGAGCAAAGTGCGGGCATTTCCTGATCACTGATCCTGCGGGTCCAGTAATCCACCCCCTTGTTGGCTGATTTCAAATACGACTCAACTCTTTCAGGTATTGGCCCAGTGGTGGGCTTGAGAATGGAACTCTTGTTATGAATAAAGCACAAACTTCAAAGAAATAACACAATTACAACAAAAAAAGGCGACTCAATGAGTCGCCAAAACACAAGCAACAAGGCTCAAATGACTGGGAAGTCACAAATTACCCCCGAAAATGGCGTAGGTTCATTTCCGGGGAAGTGGCGCCCGAGGACGCCAACACAGGGGATTAAAACTGCTCTTCTTCGGTCGAACCACTCAGAGCCGTGACAGAGGACTGGCCGCCCTGGATAACATTGGTCACCTGATCAAAGTAACCTGTACCCACTTCCTGCTGATGCGCCACAAAAGTGTATCCCTTCTGCGCAGCAGCGAATTCGGCTTCCTGAACCTTCTCAACATAGTGCTTCATGCCTTCGCCGCGGGCGTAGTCGTAGGCGAGATCGAACATGTTGTACCACATGTTGTGAATACCGGCCAAAGTGATGAACTGGTACTTGTAGCCCATGTTGGCAAGCTCCTGCTGGAACTTGGCAATGGTGGCGTCATCCAGGTTCTTCTTCCAGTTGAACGAAGGAGAACAGTTATAGGCCAACAGTTGATCCGGATACTGGGCATGGATGGCTTCGGCAAAGCGGCGCGCCTCCTCCAGATCTGGCTTGGCGGTTTCACACCAGATAAGGTCGGCATAAGGTGCGTAGGCAAGCCCGCGGGAAATGGCTTGATCCAAACCAGCCTTCACCCGGTAGAAACCTTCCTGGGTACGCTCTCCGGTGATGAAGTCGCGATCATAGGGATCGCAATCTGAGGTCAGCAGATCAGCGGCGTTGGCATCGGTACGGGCAATCACCAGAGTATCCACTCCAGATACGTCGGCTGCCAGACGGGCCGCCACCAGCTTCTGTACCGCTTCCTGAGTCGGCACCAAAACCTTGCCGCCCATGTGACCACATTTTTTCACTGAGGCCAGCTGATCTTCGAAGTGCACCCCGGCGGCGCCGGCGTCTATCATGGACTTCATCAACTCATAGGCGTTCAGCACGCCACCGAATCCGGCTTCCGCATCGGCTACAATCGGCAGGAAGTAATCGACATAGCCCTCATCTTCCGGGTTTTTGCCTTGGTTCCATTGGATCTGATCGGCGCGGCGGAAAGAGTTATTGATCCGTCCCACCACAGCAGGCACAGAGTTGGCCGGATAGAGTGACTGATCCGGGTACATGGTGCCCGCCAGGTTGGCATCGGCCGCCACCTGCCAGCCTGAAAGGTAGATGGCCTCGATACCGGCCTTGGCCTGCTGCACGGCCTGACCGCCGGTCAAAGCGCCGAGAGAGTTAACATAGCCCTTCTTCGCGCCGCCGTTAACCAGTTCCCACAACTTAGCTGCGCCGCGCTTGGCGATAGTGTTTTCAGGAACCACTGAACCGCGCAATGCCACAACTTCTTCGGCGGTATATGGACGGCGAACGCCCTGCCAACGTGGATTTTCAGCCCAATCTTTTTTCAAAGCTTCTATCTGCGCCTGACGTGAATTCTGTGTTGCCTTGGTCATTTTAACTCTCCTTCGTAGGGTAATTTGGCAGCCACCCAGCCCCCGCGGGCAACTGCCGTAAATGGTTATGAGGTTATCGGGTAAGCAGCTCGTAGCCCGGCAAAGTCAGGAAGGTCACCAGCTCATCGGCTGTGGTGATCTCTTCCAATAAGCTTGCCGCCTGCTTGAATTGGCCGTTATCGAAACGCTCGCTGCCGAGCTCTTCACGCACATTGGCCAACTCTTCTTTCAACATGGCGCTGAACAGCGCCTTGGTCACCGGCTTGCCGTTGGAAAGCTTTTGCCCGTGCTGAATCCATTGCCAGATAGAGGCGCGGCTGATTTCCGCTGTGGCTGCGTCTTCCATCAAGCCATAGATGGGCACACAACCATTGCCGCCAATCCAAGCTTCTATGTACTGCAGTGCAATACGGATATTGAGTCGCATCCCCTCTTCGGTGCGTTCACCATCACAGGGTTTGAGCAGCTCGGCCGCCAGGATGGGTGCGTCCACGTCGCGGGTGATATGCAGCTGGTTGGCGTGCTCTTCACCTATATATTCGTTGAAAATCCCCATGGCGGTATCAGCCAGGCCAGGGTGTGCCACCCAGGTACCGTCATGGCCGTTTCGGGCCTCAAGCTCTTTGTCCTTGCGAACCCGCTCCAGCACCTGGGCATTGGTTTGCGGATCCTTGGCGGGAATAAAGGCCGCCATGCCGCCCATCGCCAGAGCGCCGCGCTTGTGGCAGGTCTTGATCAGCAGGCGTGAATAGGCGCTGAGAAACGGCTTATCCATGGTCACTTGCTGGCGGTCCGGCAAAATACGATCAGGATGCTTCTTCAAGGTCTTGATATAGCTGAAAATGTAATCCCAACGGCCACAATTGAGCGCCACTATGTTGGAGCGCAGCTCATAGAGGATCTCCTCCATCTCAAACACGGCCGGCAGAGTTTCAATCAGGCAGGTGCACTTGATGGTGCCGCTCTGCAGGCAGAAACGCTCTTCGGCGAAGGCAAACACCTTGGCCCACCAGCGCGCCTCAAGATGGCTCTCCAACTTGGGAATATAGAAGTAAGGTCCACTGCCCTTGGCAAGCAGTTGGCGATAGTTATGATAAAAGTACAAAGCAAAGTCGAATAAGCAGCCGGGAATAGGCTTACCGTTGAATTCGACATGCGCCTCCGGCAGGTGCAACCCCCGCACTCTGGCAATCAATACCGCGGGGTTGGCCTGCAATTGATAGTGTTTGCCGGTTTCCGGCGCGGTGAAATCAATTTCACCGCGGACGGCGTCACGCAGATTGATTTGGCCCTCGACCACCTTCTGCCAGCTGGGTGCCAGTGAATCTTCGAAGTCGGCCATAAAGACTTTTACATTGGCGTTGAGCGCATTGATGATCATCTTGCGATCCACAGGCCCGGTGATCTCGACCCGTCTATCTTTAAGATCCGCCGGTATACCGCGAATTTGCCAATCACCATCTCGAATGGCTCGGGTTTGCGGTAAAAAGTCCGGCAACTCGCCGCCGTCTATCCGCTGCTGACGTTGCTCACGCTTTTCCAGCAAGCTGGCCACTTCCGGAGCAAACTCCCGACACAGAGCCTCGAGGAAGTTGAGCGCACCTTCAGTAAAAAGGCTCTGCTGCTGCGGTATTTCGGCCCCCTTAATACTGAGCCCTTGCTGTGCGACTGTCTCTGCTATCATCTTGCTGTCTCCCTGGGAGGCAGAATAAAGCCTGCCAAACCCTGCAAATGTTCGTTTCGTACTAAAACCTATCGATAAACATTTGTATTTGCAACAGTCAAAATGTCGAAAAAACCGTCAAAAACTAAGCTTTAACTTGACTCAAAATTGGTATTACCAAGCCAAAACAAAATAACCAATATGCTGTTTTAAAACGAAAAAATTCAAAACAGCAAGGACTCAACCTTCAGATTTAAGAAAAATGTCAGACAACTTGACCACACTAGTAGCAAAGTAATTTATTACGAAAATTAATAACACAATGTAAAAAATAATTTCCGCGTAACACACTTAAAACTTAAGTCTAATCCACCTTTTTCTGTTTCGAACTCCCGCTAGGGTCAACTCAAAATAGCCAACAAAAATAAACATTTAACAAAAACGCAACCAAGGCAGATGTTAAACGAGCGTTTGAAGTTAACCTTTACGTAAAGGTTATATGTGAATGTGATCGAGATCTGTTTTTTATGACTTGCGTATAGTGATCAACAAGGGCCAATTCTTTGGTCAGCCCGAATAAAAAAGTGGTTTTTTTTAAATTTTTTTCAAAAACTTGCCAATTCTTGCATCCAAAACAGGATTTGAGTGAGTTAGTTAAAAAATATCCATTCAACTGACACAATTTGAAACTTTTGTTGCAACTCAAATAAAAACCATTATCATTCGCAACCTACTTTAGAGGGGGATGATCTCAAATGCAGCAATCCGCAATATCTCTGGCTGTGACGGCTTGTTTGTCGCTGACCATGGCACAGGCCGCACAGGCAAACCAAGCGACTCAGTCACAACAAGTATCACAGGATGTGGAACGCATTACTGTTTATGGCAAACAAAACAAGGTGGTAATGAATTCAGGGCTGGCGACAAAATCAGATATGTCGCTGATGGAAACTCCGGCGGCTTTGGTGGTGATAGATAAAGAGCTGTTTGCCGCCCAGGGGGCCGACTCGCTGCAGGATCTGGTGCGTAACATCAGTGGTGTTACCCAAGCAGGCAACAACTACGGCATAGGTGATAACCTGGTGATCCGTGGCCTGGACGCCAACTACACCTATGACGGCATGTACGGTGGCGCAGGACTCGGCAACACTTTTAATCCCACTCGCTCCATGACCAATGTGGAAGCGGTTGAGGTGCTCAAAGGCCCGGCGACCGGACTTTATGGTATGGGCAGCGCCGGCGGGATCATCAACCTTATTGAAAAGAAACCTCAATTTCAGGACAGCACAGAAGTCAGCGCCGAAGTGGGCTCCTGGAACAGTTACAACCTGGGGCTCGACTCTACCGGAGGCTTGAGCGACACCCTGGCCTATCGCCTGGTGGCCAAACATGCCCGTAGCGATGGCTATCGTGATATCGGCAGCGACAGAGATGAAGTCTATGCCTCGTTGAAAATTCTGCCTTCAAACGCTCAAGATCTGGTGCTGTCGGCTGCCTGGATTAAAGACTCTGTTCAAGTAGACTCTGTAGGCCACCCGATACGTATCTACAACGCCGCCTCTACCGGTGGCCTGAGCGGCGCACAAGTCAGCTGGCAAGATTTGGTTAACGACCCCAATGGCGCCGGCATTCAACTGATCGAGGCGCAGCGGCAACAACTGGCCGACTCCCTGGTGGCGAGCGATGGAATCGAACCCTTCGACATAGGCGATACCAGCCTGGCCTCTCCCATCAGCAGACCCAATGAAGGCGAAGAGTGGCGCTTCAAGTTGAACCACAACATCGCCCTCAGTGACAATCTGCAACTTAATCAGCAGTTACAGTATCGAGACTATCAGTCCGGGTTCATCCGCCAGACTGGCGCCTATAACTATGTGTACTGGAAACGCAAGGTCAAATCCGTAGACGTGATCAACGCCGATCCCCGCGCGCCACTGGTGATTGATGATGTCTTGTACCCTTATGCTGCCAGAAGACAGGAATACCGCAAGGTAGATGCCCACGAGAAATCCTGGCAGTACTTTGCCGATATGCGCTACAACTTCAGCTTGGCAGGGATAGACAGTGAGCTGTTGCTGAATGCCAACCTGGAAGACAGAGATATCGCCTATAAGAGCTGGGCACTATACGACAAAGATGGCGGCGGTGAACTACCTTATATTCTGGATATCCGTAACCCCAACTGGGGCGACAAAGCCTTTGAGGACTACAACCCTGATCTCAAGGACAACTACAACAAGCAAGTCCGCGCCTGGGGCCTGGGCATGCAGTATGTGGGTTACCTGAGTGAAACCTTTACTGCCAGGGTGGGTGTGGCATTCAATGAGATTGAGCAGAAGTACACTCATCTGGGCACCCCTAAAAAAGATCCGACTCCGGAGCAGGACAGCAAAGATCACGGTATGACCTATAATCTGGGTCTGACTTATATGCCGACCGATAACCTGTCATTCTTCGTCAATCATGCCAAGGGGCGCACGGCTTACAGCGTGCTCGGTGCCGTAACGGGCGCACAGAGTGGCCGCGCAGCGGACAGAAAGGATTCAGAGTCCCTGAGCTATGATCTCGGTATGCGCTTCAAGGGCTTTGACGATCAGTTGCTCGGCTCCTTGGTCCTGTTCCAGAGCGAGCGCACTAACCTGCGCTACGGCAACCCGGAATACAATGACAAAGAAGGCGCGCCTGATTACAACATCTCAGTGCCCGAGTTCTTCTACGATGGCAAGGACAAGACCACAGGTGCCGAGCTGGATCTCAACGCCCACCTCAATGAAGAATGGTTGATAAACCTCAATGGTCTGTATCAGGATGCACGCAACAAGAATGACCCCAACTCCAGCGGCTACAACAGCCGCCAGAAAGGGGTTCCTCAGGTCAGTGCCAGTGCCTGGGTCACTTACAGTCATCAGTGGCAGGCGCTGCCGCACCCCTTATCTATAAGCTTTGGGGTTCGTTATGTCGACGAGCGCAGCACCAACTCGGATTCCTTCGGGATCCCGGATGGCAAAGTGCCCGCCTACACAGTTTGGGACTCGGCCATCGCCTACAAGGCCGATGACTGGAATGTGCAGCTGAACCTCAATAACCTGTTCAACACCCGCTACTACGACAAGGCAATGTTCCTTGGCGGCATGCCGGGAGCCGAACGCAACGCCAAGTTGAGTGTCAGCTACCGCTTCTAAACCACAAAAGCGCGTCGATTGGCGCGCTTTCGGTATCAGGGGCCTTTACAGGCCCTTGTCTTTATCTGCACGCATCAATGACTCCAGCTCCGCCCTGCCCTTGTTGGACAAACGAATAAGCGCCTTGAGGTCGTCCTTATGTTTGGCCCCGGCCTCGACCTGCGCCTTGTCATGTTCGGCGAATATTTTCACTCTCTCATTGGCCTGTACCTGACTCAGCCCCAGTGTTTGCAACACACTCTCACTGGCACTGAGCGCTGAGCCAAAGGTTTCCCGAAATACCGAAGTCACCCCCAGGCTCATCAAACGATAGGCATGGTTACGGTCACGAGCCCTGGCGATAACGGCCACATGGGGGAAGTGAGTCTTCACCTGAGTCACTATTTGCAATGAATCTTCCACATTATTAACCGCCACCAAGATCACCCGCGCCTTGGGCAAACCGGCCGAAAACAGCATATCGAGCCGCTTGGCATCACCAAAGTACACCTCACCACCAAACTGGCGCACCACATCAACGTGGCGGGCGTCTTTATCCAACGCCACAAACGGGATCCCAGAGGATGCCAAAATACGGCCGGTTATCTGCCCCATGCGACCGAAACCAGCGATCACCACTTCACTGTCGGCAGCTTCTATCACATCCGGCAGACGGCTGGCTTCGGCCGGTTTGCCAAGTAGTCTAAATAGCTTAAGCAGATAAGGGGTTATCGCCATCGACAAACCTATGGCCAACACTAACATCTGGCTGATTTTTTCAGACAAAATCCCCGACAGCTGCGCTTGGGAAAGCAGGACAAAAGCAAATTCACCGCCTTCTGCCAGGATCAAACCCAGCACCATGGCACTGCGCCAGGTATGGTGCCTAAATTTTCCTAGCAACATCAGCACCAGAGTCTTGACCGCCAACATGCCAAAGAGGATCGCCAGCAACGCCAAAGGCTCCTTCAGCAGCAAGCCAAGATCCATGGTCATGCCCACGGCCATAAAGAACAGCCCCAGTAGTAAGCCCTTAAAGGGTTCTATATCGGTTTCAAGCTGATGACGGTACCCAGAGTTGGCCAACATGATACCGGCCAAAAAAGCCCCCATACCGGCCGACAGCCCGAGCCAGGCCATCAGTGCCGCACTGCCCATCACGAGTAACAGCGAAAATGCCGTCAGCACTTCGCGCACCCCACTGGCCGCCACCAACTGCAATACTTTGGGAAGCAGGTACTTACCTACCAGCAAAAAGCCCAGTAGCGCCACACAGGTCCAATACCAGGGCACGGCATGATGAGCAGGATCGGCGCCGCTCGGCGCCAGGTAAGTAATCAGCAGCATCATGGGGATCACCGCCAGATCCTGCATCAGCAAGACACCAAAGGCATCACGTCCAACTGGAGTAGTAAGCAGCCGCTGCTCATTCATCAACTGCACCGCAAAGGCGGTGGAAGATAACGCAAGCGCCGCGCCAATAATCACGGCGGCTTCAATCGAAAGCCCAAAACTGAACGCCAAGGCGCTGACCGCGACCCAGGATAGCAGCAACTGACCGCTGCCAAGGCCAAATATGGCACTGCGAAGCTCCCAGAGTTTGCCGGGGGTTAATTCCAACCCCATCACAAACAACATGAGGATCACCCCAAGCTCGGCAAAATGAAGTACTGCCGCTGGCTCAGACACAACAGCAACGCCGCCGGGACCAAGTAAGACCCCGGCGGCGAGGTAAGAGAGAATGGGACCTATACCGAAGCGTTTGCCCAGCGGAACCAATACTACGGCGGCGAGCAAAAACATGAGCACTGAAGTAAAGATGTTGGCCTGGTCCATCAACACTCCTCAAAACATGACGACATGAAGGCTATTCCTCAAGTGGCGGGAATATTTGACTCATTATGACAGAGTTAAGCGCTAAAAATGAGTGGCTACTAATGAAAATCTTCTTCGATTAACCCTCTAAAATAAAATGATTTTCAATGGTTATACGGGTTTATTACCAGCGGGCCGACTTCCATTCCACATCAATATGTTCCATATCGGCTAACAGACATAAAAGCTACAGCTAAACGACCCGTTTCATCTGTTTGCCCAGCATTGATCGATGCTAATACAACAATTTGGCAACAGCGAAACGAACCAAGTCACTTTAATGTTGTCGAAGCCTCAAGCGCCGAGTCAATAGCCCTTGTCAGCACGGGCTGGGCTTGGGTATTATGGCCGACAGTTTTTCATGAAGTAGCACATTCAATGTCAATTAAAAAGCAAAGTCTTACCCTGCTGAGCGTCAGCGCGCTCACCCTCTCTCTCAGTGCCTGCAGTGTCTTTGACTGGCTGGTGTACAAGCCTGATATTCCACAGGGCAACTATATGGAGCCTCAGCAGGTGGAAAAGCTGCGCATCGACATGACCAAGGAACAGGTGGAATTTGTGCTTGGGCGTCCGGTGCTGCGTGACAGCTTCAAGGATGATACCTGGTACTATGTTTACCATTACAAGAGTGGTCGTGATGCCAGTATTACCCATAAGGAACTGATCCTACACTTCAAGGGCGATCAATTGGCCAAAGTCACAGGGGATTATGAACTGAGTAATGAATTCAATACCCCGCTGGAACAAAGCAGCCTGCCAATGGCCAACAGCCCAGAGCTGACGCCGCAGATCCCGCAGCAACGCGGTGATGAAAAGCCTCTGGTTGAAGAGCAAGATCCCGCTAAGATGAATAAGCACGAGCAGGACGGCAAGTAATTTCGAATTCCAAGCTTGCACAGACAAAGAGATTAAAAAAGCGCCAATGGGCGCTTTTTTAATCTCTTGCTTTTACCCAAGTCACTCAGCTGATTTTGGCGCCGGTCACTTTATTGATCCGCCCTTCCTCGGCCGCTTTTTCGGCGCGCTTGCGGCGCACCTCTTTGGGGTCGGCAATCAAGGGGCGATAGATTTCGATTCTCTGCCCGGGTTCAACTTCATCATCGTGTTTGACCTGACGGCTGAAGGTGCCGAGTTTCACCGTCTCCAAATCAATCTCAGGGAAAAAAGCCTGGATATTACTCTGACGCACAGCCTCGATAAAACTGGTACCCGGCGTCACGGAAACACTGATCACCTTCTGTTGTGTCGGTAAGGCATAAATGACATCAACACTGAATTTTTCCTGTTCACTTGCCACTGTATACTTCCTTTGCCCGTTGAGTAAAAGCCGTCACCATAGAGGTAACCAACTCTTTGAACACCTTGCCGAATGCCATACCAACCAAGGAACTGGAGAACTCAAAATTCAACTCAAACTCCACCTTACAGGCGTCCTCGGCCAATTCGGTAAAATACCAATGGCCGGTCAAATGCTTGAAAGGACCATTCTCCAGTTGCAGTTCGATACTCTTACCTTCCACCACCTGATTACGGGTGGTAAAGGTTTTGCTGATCCCAGCCTTACTGATATCCACCGACGCCAGCATGGTTTTGCCATCAAACTCCAGCACCTTACCGCCAACGCAACCGGGAAGAAACTCTTTATAGGACTCGACATCATTGACTAGCTGGTACATCTGCATCGCGCTGTAACGCACCAGAACACTACGGGAAATCTGTGGCATCCGTTGGTTGATACTCTTGGCTGACTCAAAAACAGACCCGGATTTTAGCATGCCGGTCAAAAAACGCATCCTTTGTTCCCCTGCAATGGGAGCGGCCACCATAAGCGCTCAAAAAGCCAGCAACAAAACCCTAAGCTACTGCCCACAACTCAAAATATTCTTCCAGGCCAATTCCAAATTGGTGGCTGCTGCGTATAATAGCCAGCCTATGGCTAAGAAGAATGCAAAAAAATCCGCGAACGCTCCGGCAACTATTGCCCGGAACAAGCGTGCGACCTTTGAATATCGCTTCGATGAAAAATTCGAGGCCGGTCTGTCCCTGATGGGATGGGAGGTCAAATCCATCCGCGCCGGCAAGGTGAATCTGTCGGAAAGCTTTGTCATGCTGAAAAATGGCGAAGCCTTCCTGCACAACTGTAATATCACCCCACTCAGCGCGGCATCGACTCATGTGGTCTGCGACCCAACCCGCATGCGTAAACTGCTGCTCAATCGCCGTGAGCTGGACCGTCTGGCCGGTTTGGTTGAAAGGCAGGGTTACGCCATAGTGCCCATCTCCATGTACTGGCGCAAAGGGGCCTGGGTCAAGGTTGAGATAGGCTTGGGTAAAGGTAAGAAAGCCCACGATAAGCGCGACGATATTAAACAACGTGACTGGGCTATCGAAAAAGCCCGGGTCATGAAAAGCAAGTAACTGATATTTTGCCGTTATTTCGCATGCAAATTGTGCGGATAACCAGCAAGTGATTGTCCTTTGCCAATTAAAGCCTTGGTAAGCCGGCGGTAAAGGGGTTACAATCAAAACATCACGGGGGCGATTCTGGATTCGACGGGATTCGCGAAACTCCGGGAGCATGCCGAGGGGCGGTTGGCCTCGTAAAAAGCCGCACAGTTATAGTTGCAAACGACGATAACTACGCTCTAGCAGCCTAAGGCCGCTAGCCATCTACCACAGGTCTCGCACATGGGCAGTGGATTTGATGGTCACCTTACATAGTGCTAGCGAGGGAACCTTGTCTGGGGGTGAACCGCGAAACAGTACCAGGCTCACCGTTTGGAATCCTGTCTTTCGGAGCTCAACCGGTTAAATAAAAGAGAGACTAAGCATGTAGCGCCTTGAGCGTAGGTTTTTCGGACGCGGGTTCAAGTCCCGCCGCCTCCACCAAATAAAACAAAGGGTTAGCAGAAATGCTAACCCTTTTTCTTTGCCAATTTAGTAGAAATGGCAGCAAAGTGGCAGCAGAGAAATTACTGGTGCTGCCACATCCATCCTTTTCAGTTCTGGATCCTTTTAATGTCTTATTGATCAACTGCTTTAGTATGGCCGCCGTTTTCTGGTTTTCTCTCATACCCTCACGGAATCCACGCAAAACCCCGTGCTGCTGCGGCTTTTACGCCTGCACCCATGGTCAACCCAACCTAGTAGAACTGTAAAACAGTGAAATTAACCACGATCTTTTCAGATCTTCGATCCTTTCTCAGGCCCAGTGTCTGCGCTTGGTGGTACCATAAACTGAACAAATTCAAAACTGAAAAAATTTTGAGGTGCAAACCGCGCAGGAGGGTGAGGAAGAGTGCGGATGGCCTGAAATAAAAATGGAGGCGCTAGGCCTCCAAGTCAGAGTGCAGGTTTCACCTCTTCCGTCGTCTGTATGCGGATTCATGCAATTTCTTACGTTCAGCTTCAAGGTCTACATCAGGAAATCCAAAGCCAATATCGAGGCTTACTCTGTTGCTGTCAGCGTAGTGCATTACTGCCTCAACCTTAAACACTGCTCCTTCACGTTCAATAAATTCACCTGCTACCGGCACTCGTTTAAGCTTCAACTTCAGGTTAACGTCTTTTTGCTCGGCTTCATCAGAACTCAAACGAGTGGTCACTTCTATATCATTCATAACTTTCCCATTATTTGTGTTGAATTGAATACATGAGGATGTCGTGCGCAAATATCTCGTTAATCTCTAAATGCACTGTTTCTTGGAGCTGAATACCCGTAGGTATGAACGCCTATGAGACATTATCGGAAGCCTGTTCATTTCCCCATTTTGAAACTGACCAAGTATCGAGAATAGTCTGTGATGACTGTGCTGCAGCGCGAACTGATTTGGGTTTACTTGGTGATGGGGTAGAACCTGGCCTTTTGTGCTTCTACTGCACTCGCCTTGCGGGAGAAGTCTCCAACCTCATTCGATGCTGGGCGGGTGCTGTGGGTATGACTGGCAAAGATATTTGCCAACTCTGCTACCGTTCCCATAAGTTCAGATAGCTGCTTGAGCACGTTTTCATCTTCACTGCCCAGCCACGTTTTTGGGCTGCGATAATCCTCCCTATGGTCAGTGACCTTGGCAGTTCAATTTCCAAGTAACAAAAAAGGGCCATCCTTACGGATAGCCCTCAGGGGTTAATTGGCAGATAAGCTTACTTATAAAAAGCTTCTACTGTGCCTTTGATGGTCATCAGCAGGGGCTGGCCGCGACGGTCGAGTGCTTTGTGAGAGGCGACTTTAATCCAGCCTTCGCTGATGCAGTATTCTTCCACGTCATTGCGCTCTTTGCCATTGATGCGAATGCCCACATCGAACTCAAACACTTCGGCCACATGGTGTGGGCTGCGTGGGTTGATAGAAAGGCGATCCGGCAGAGCGGGGGGTACTTTGGTATCGGTCATAATCTTCATCTTGGGTAAATAAAACTCGCGATATTGTAGGCAATCCCCCAATCTGGCTCAATAGCGGCTAATGGCTTTATCCACACGGTTTATGCTCTTTTATAAATCCAATCAGCCAATTTGGTTATTTGGCCATGGGCTAAACTTTATCTGACTCGATTGCACGTCCGTTGATATGTGAATCAATAGAGTCAGGTTCTAAAAAATTAACTGCGTATGCGACGAGCCGGAAGCTGAAGTTTTGTGTTTGACCGAACAGCTCATCCCCAAATCCAATAGAAATAGCGCTTGGGAAAGCCCCAAGAAAAATCGGCGCAAAGCCAAAGCCTGCGCCGATTTCATGAGATGGATTATCTCTCTCTTACTTGTTTACATCAGCCGTCAACGATTACTGCAAATCGAACCTATCCAGCTCCATCACCTTGGTCCAGGCTTTGGCAAAGTCCTCAACGAAGCGGGTCTTGCCATCGTCTGCGGCATACACTTCAGCAACGGCTCTGAGTTCTGAATGGGAACCAAACACCAAGTCGACCGGCGTAGCCGTCCATTTGAGTTTGCCGGACTGACGATCAAGGCCCTGATAGAGACCTAGCTCCTTATCCTTTTCCCAACGAGTGGACATATCCAGCAGGTTTACAAAGAAGTCGTTACTGAGCTTGCCTGGACTTTGGGTGAACACCCCATGCTTGCTGCCACCGCTGTTGGCATTCAGCACTCTGAGACCGCCGACCAATACCGTCATTTCAGGAACCGTCAGGTTTAGGAAGTTCGCCTTTTCAATCAGAGCTTCGGTCGGTGATGCCGGGCTTTGATCACTGAAATAGTTTCTGAAGCCATCGGCCTTGGGCTCAAGTACGGCAAAGGAATTTACATCTGTTTGGGCCTGAGTCGCGTCCATCCGCCCGGGATGAAAGGCAACATTGACTTTAAACCCGGCATCGGCCGCAGCTTTTTCTATGGCTGCACTGCCGCCCAAGACAATGAGATCGGCCAACGACACCGTTTTACCGCCCTTGGCTTTCTTGTTGAAATTCTTTTGGATTTTCTCAAGTTTACCAATGACTTTCGCCAATGCCTTGGGGTCATTTGCCGTCCAATCGCTCTGGGGCTTCAGAGCGATTCTGGCACCATTGGCGCCGCCACGCATATCTGTGCCACGGAAAGATGACGCCGCGGCCCAGGCGGTTTTCACCAGCTCAGGCACGCTGAGGCCTGAATCAAAAATAGCCGCTTTCAGTTGTTTGGTATCGGCCGCATCGATCAAAACATGATCGACCGCTGGGATAGGGTCTTGCCAGATCAGATCTTCAGCAGGCGCGTCTTTGCCCAGGTAGCGGGTCTTCGGCCCCATATCTCTGTGGGTCAACTTGAACCAAGCCTTAGCGAAGGCCAGCTCAAACTCGGCCGGATTATTGAGGAAACGGGTCGTGATTTCGCGGTAAATCGGGTCTTCCTTCAGCGCGATATCACTGGTGAACATGATGGGAGCATGACGTTTGTCGGGGATATGGGCGTCAGGCACCAAATTGGCGGCCTTGCCATCGGCAGGGATCCATTGAATGTGGCCGGCCGGACTCTTGGTTTGTACCCAATCGAAGGTGTAGAGCCAGGTTAAGTATTCCATGGTCCACTTGGTGGGGTTGGAAGACCAGGCACCTTCCAGGCCGCTGGAAACCGTATCTTCCGAGTGACCTTTACCGCAGCGGTTTTTCCAGCCAAGGCCCTGCTCCTCTATTCCGGCGGCAGCGGGTTCTGCGCCGACACACTTGGCAGGATCATGGGCGCCGTGAGCCTTACCGAAGGTGTGACCACCGGCGATCAGCGCCACGGTTTCTTCATCATTCATGGCCATACGGCCAAAGGTATCACGGATCTCCTGGGCGGATGCCAAGGGATCGGGCACGCCGTTGGGACCTTCCGGGTTCACATAGATGAGCCCCATCTGGGTGGCTCCCAAGGGTTTTGCCAATTCACCCTTTTCATTGTGGCGTTTATTGTCGAGCCACTGTTTTTCGGCGCCCCAGTTAACCTTTTCGGCTTCCCAGTCATCAGTGCGGCCACCGGCAAACCCGAAGGTCTTAAAGCCCATGGACTCCAGGGATACGTTACCGGCCAGCACCATGAGATCGGCCCAGGAGATCTGGCTGCCATACTTTTGCTTAATTGGCCAAAGTAAGCGGCGAGCCTTGTCGAGACTGACGTTATCGGGCCAACTGTTGAGAGGTTCAAAACGCTGCTGACCACCACTGGCACCGCCGCGACCGTCAAAGATGCGATAAACACCGGCACTGTGCCAGGCCATACGGATAAAGAAAGGGCCATAGTGACCATAGTCGGCGGGCCACCAGTTCTGGGAAGTGATCAACGTGGTTTTGATGTCGGCTTTGACGGCGTCCAAATCCAAAGAGCCAAAGGCCTTGGCATAGTCGTAATCGGCGCCGTAGGGATTGGATTCAGCGCCGTGCTGGCGCAGTGGCGATAGATCCAGTTGCTGCGGCCACCAGTAGGCGTTGGTTGTTACGGCCTGAGACTGAGCGGCCGATGGCGACTGCGCCGCTTGGGTACTGGCTGCGCCAAATACCATGGCAACAGACAGCGCCACCGCGGTCAGAGATGGGATACTTGATTTCATGTTGGAAGTCCTCTTCCTTGGTGAAGGGGGGATAAGCCACTCCCCAGATTCAAGTGCCGCGAATGCCGGCGCCTTTAGTAAGCGCGCCTTAACAAACGAGCACAGTTAAACAGCGGCGAATACGGCCTGCCGCTGCTCACTCCAAAGTAATGAGGAAACTTATTCGCGACTAACGATTAAATCAGATTGTCGTAATCTAAAAAGAAGTGCCATCTAATTTAGAGAATGGTGTTCTATAGTTATCCAACTATCTCCGGTGCATTCCTAACCCGGTGAGATTGACTCCATTTCAGCCAGCTCAAAAACACAAACCTGCTATTAAGCCATTCTGCTTAACCATTCTCTAAGCCATTCTCTAAGCCAAAGATTGGAAGTCAGTAATTGCTATCAAATATTCGTGTTTAAACCCACTTTTGAGCGCAAAAGGGCTTGGCCTGTCTGTCTTTGGCTGAGAGTAATGGCTCACCCATTGCGGTATTCAGCGGCCAGTCTATCGCTAAGTCGGCATCGTTCCAGACAATGGCGCCTTCATCGCCGGGCTGATAATAATCGCTGCACTTGTATATCACCTCGGCCGGGCCCTTGGTCACATAAAAACCATGGGCAAACCCCGGTGGGATCCACAGCTGACAGCGGTTCTGTGCCGATAAATACAAACCGTGCCACTTTCCAAAGGTGGGAGATTGGGGACGAATATCGACGGCGACATCGTAGATCTCACCGCTGATAACCCGAATCAACTTACCCTGGGGATATTGGCACTGAAAATGAAGCCCCCTAAGCACTCCAGCGCCAGAGCAACTGTGATTTTCCTGCACCAGAGTCACTGGGGGCTGAGCAGAATCCGCTAAGGCTTGTTCAAAAACCGAAGCGCGGAAACACTCCATAAAAGAGCCTCGCTCATCCTTAAGCATCTTTGCTGTAAACAGGATAAGGCCGGGTAGAGGTAGAAATTCAATATCCATCAACAATGACATAATAAGCAACTATATACGGGCATAATATCATTTCGCATACGTGTTGACTCGCCGAGTCAAAAGTGAAAAGTACCTCAATTCCAAATTGATTGGTACTTATCATAATTTAATTGACCACCTTAATAATGATGTGGTTGCAGAATTTTGATTTAAACCATTGCCGGGTATTGGGGCGATACACGCCGAAATGTAACGGCAAGCCACAGCGGCACCTGGATAGCTAACCGAGTCATGATGAAACAAGGGACATAAGGAGGGATAGATAATAAAAAACCACCCGAAGGTGGTTTTAATTCACCTTATTAAAGGTGAGTGGTGGAGCTAGACGGGATCGAACCGTCGACCTCTTGCATGCCATGCAAGCGCTCTCCCAGCTGAGCTATAGCCCCGAAATTCTGTCAAAAACAAAATATCTCGAAAAATATGGCATCCCCTAGGGGATTCGAACCCCTGTTACCGCCGTGAAAGGGCGGTGTCCTAGGCCTCTAGACGAAGGGGACCCCGGACTCACTGTTTAGACTCCGTGATAAGGAGTACAGGTTTTACGAAACGCTGCAAAAATTGGCATCCCCTAGGGGATTCGAACCCCTGTTACCGCCGTGAAAGGGCGGTGTCCTAGGCCTCTAGACGAAGGGGACCCCGGACTCACTGTTTAAACTCTGTGATAAGAGTATTTGGTGGAGCTAGACGGGATCGAACCGTCGACCTCTTGCATGCCATGCAAGCGCTCTCCCAGCTGAGCTATAGCCCCGAAATTCTGTCAAAAAACAAAATCTCTCGAAAATGTGGCATCCCCTAGGGGATTCGAACCCCTGTTACCGCCGTGAAAGGGCGGTGTCCTAGGCCTCTAGACGAAGGGGACCCCGGACTCACTATTTAAACTCTGTGATAAGAGTACAGGTTTTACGAAACGCTGCGAAAATTGGCATCCCCTAGGGGATTCGAACCCCTGTTACCGCCGTGAAAGGGCGGTGTCCTAGGCCTCTAGACGAAGGGGACCCCGGACTCACTATTTAAACTCTGTGATAAGAGTACAGGTTTTACGAAACGCTGCGAAAATTGGCATCCCCTAGGGGATTCGAACCCCTGTTACCGCCGTGAAAGGGCGGTGTCCTAGGCCTCTAGACGAAGGGGACCCCGGACTTAAGCATTTAAACTCGGCTTAAAAAGAGCTTATTGAGAGAAGTTGGTGGAGCTAGACGGGATCGAACCGTCGACCTCTTGCATGCCATGCAAGCGCTCTCCCAGCTGAGCTATAGCCCCAAGCTATCTCTCATTGCATTTGAGTGTACTGCCAGCAACTTGCTGCCCTGTGTCTCAACTGCGAGGCGCATTCTATGCAGCACACCCAAATGTGTCAACGCCTTTTTTAGGAATTTATTCTAGCTGCTACAAATTCAACCGCTTTGGAGATTCTTTGCTCGCAACGAGCTTTCCCAATGAGAAATAAGGTTAAATCCACAGCTGGAGACTGACCGGCACCTGTCACGGCCACCCGTAAAGGCATACCGACTTTACCCATTCCCACCTCAAGTTCGGCCGCCGTTGACTCAATGGCATTGTGAATCGCTTCCACGGTCCACTCAGGCAGAGCCGCTAACTTCTGCTGTACCAGTTGCAAGGGCTCCAATGCTACCCCGCGCAAGTGTTTCTTGGCCTGTGCTTCATCAAACGCTTCGAAGTCTTCATAGAAGTAACGGCTGGAGGCAGCCATCTCTTTGAGTGTCTTGCTACGCTCTGCCAATGCAGTAACAATTTCAGCCAGTGCCGGACCATTGCTGGTATCTATCTGCTGATCACGCATGTGCCATTCGAGGAAACCGGCCACATATTCTGGATCCAGCGACTTCATATAGTGCTGGTTCAACCAAATCAGCTTCTCGGTATTGAATGCCGAAGCCGCCTTATTGATATCGTCCAATTTGAAGAACTGCTTCATCTCCTCCAGAGAGAAGATCTCCTGATCGCCATGGGACCAGCCCAAACGCACCAGATAGTTCAGCAATGCTTCCGGCAGATAACCGTCATCACGATACTGCATTACGCTCACGGCGCCGTGACGCTTGGAAAGCTTGGCACCATCGTCACCCAGGATCATGGATACGTGGGCATACTCAGGGACAGGTGCACCGAGGGCCTTGAGGATATTGATCTGTCTAGGAGTGTTGTTGATATGGTCTTCACCGCGAACCACGCAAGTGATACCCATATCCCAGTCATCAACTACCACACAAAAGTTATAGGTAGGTGTACCATCGCTGCGGGCAATGATTAGGTCATCCAGTTCTTCGTTGGCAATTTCAATCCGGCCGCGAACATGATCATCAAAAACCACGCTGCCTTCCTGGGGGTTTTTGAAACGCACGACATATGGTTCATCTGTATCACGGGGAGCGGCATCACGGCAGCAGCCATCATACTTCTGGCGTTCACCCTTGGCGGCCTGCTCTTCACGCAAAGCTTCGATGCGCTCACGAGAGCAATAACACTTGTAAGCTGTGCCCTCTTTCAGCATCTGAGCGATGATCTCATTGTAACGATCGAAGCGCTTGGTCTGATAGTAAGGACCCTCGTCCCAATTCAGGCCCAACCATTCCATCCCTTCCAGAATGGCATCAACCGCCTCCTGAGTAGAACGCTCAAGATCCGTATCTTCGATACGCAGCACAAACTCGCCATTATTGGCACGGGCGTGCAACCAGGAGTATAGAGCCGTACGGGCACCGCCCACATGAAGAAAGCCGGTAGGGCTGGGAGCAAAACGCGTCTTGGTGGTCATAATTGAACACTAACCTTAAGAATAAACGCCTGTCTGGCAGGCAAATGAAAAGTGTGCATATTCTAGCAGCCTAACCCTACAGGGGAAAAGGGCTCTGGCCGACAGTCTCCGAGATAGGTATTGCTCCCATAGCATGTTCAGCCGAGCCTTAGCTCGGACAGCGGAGGCTTTAGCTCTATCGACCATAATCCCAATGCATCTTTCACGTTGACTAAATTTTCAACTACGCTTCAAGAAACCATCTTTTTTGTGGAATAGAGGCGATGACAGGAATCAGTCAGTCGGCTTCCCTCGCCAGCATTGCGGCCTATTTGAAGCACACCAACGACTACGACGAGCAAACCGCGCAAAAAGAAGCCAGAGAAGTGATGCATAATCTGGTGACCATGCGTCAAAAAGGTTTTATTACCGGCTGGTACTTTGATGAGCAGGGACACCTTGAGCTGTTACCCAGTGACGCTGTACTCAAGCGTATAGACCCACCCAAGTAATCTCTAACCCCATTAGTGCCCATCACCGGCAACACTGTGAGCTGGGTCTCAGCGTACAGCAAAAAGCCGTAACCGACATCAAATGAACTACACTTTAGCAACCAACAAGTTACAACCAAGTCCCAGGGTTGGCGCACGACTTTGCGTTACCCAATACAGACCTTAGGGAAAGTCGGCTGTATTCCCGCTGGAGATACGCACTTTGGGGTACGTATTTTTCAATAACTCAAGAGCATATAAAAAGGACACATCATGAGTGCATTCAATCCATCCACACTCTTTACCCAGCCACTGAAAAACCTTGCCAAAGTGACGGCTTTGGCCGGCGCATTGGCGAGCTTCTCGGTTCAGGCAGAACCGGTAGAGATAAAGTTTTCCCACGTTGTGGCAGAAAACACTCCCAAGGGCCAGATGGCACTCAAGTTCAAGGCCTTGGTCGAAGAACGCCTGCCGGGTGAATATCAGGTCAGTGTGTTCCCCAATTCACAACTCTTCGGAGACAACAATGAACTGGCCGCGCTGCTGCTCAACGATGTGCAGTTGGTTGCGCCATCACTTTCCAAGTTCGAGCGTTACACCAAAAAACTGCAATTGTTCGATCTGCCGTTTCTGTTCAAAGACATGGCCGCTGTCGACAAGTTCCAGCAGAGTGAAGCCGGGCAAAAACTGCTGAACTCCATGAAACGAAAAGGCGTTGTTGGTCTCGGCTATCTGCACAATGGTATGAAGCAGTTCTCTGCCAATGAGCCGCTGCTGTTGCCCAAAGACGCCAGCGGCAAAAAATTCCGGGTTATGGCCTCTGATGTGCTGGCGGCCCAGTTTGCCGCCGTTGATGCAACTGCAGTGAAAAAGCCCTTCTCCGAGGTGTTTACCTTGTTGCAAACCCGCGCCATAGATGGTCAGGAAAACACTTGGTCCAATATCTACTCCAAAAAATTCTTCGAGGTGCAGAGCCATATCACCGAAAGTAACCATGGTGTACTCGACTACATGGTGGTGACCTCTAACACGTTCTGGAAGAGCCTGCCCGGCGATAAGCGGAAAATCATCAAGGAAGCGCTCGATGAAGCCATTGCCTATGGCAACAAAATTGCCGGTGACAAGAATGACCAGGACCGCCAGTTGATCATCGACTCCAAACGCTCTTTGGTAGTTGAGCTCACCCCTGAGCAACGCCAAGCCTGGGTTGATGCAATGAAACCGGTCTGGGCCAAATTTGAAGACCAAATCGGCAAAGATGTGATAGATGCCGCCGTGGCCGCCAACCAGTAAGTCAGTATGGGGGCTCCGGCCCCCGCAATTTCTGCGGAGAGCAATATGATTTCACGCGCCTTGGGCTACTTTGAGGAAGGCTTTCTCAACTTATTGATCACCCTGATGACGGTGCTTGTCTTTGTCGAAGTCGTTGCCCGCTTCTTTTTCAATACAGGGTTTCTCTGGATGCAAGAGCTGACATTGACCCTTTGTGGTTGGTTTGTCCTCTTTGGCATGTCATACGGCGTTAAAGTCGGTGCCCATATAGGTGTCGATGCCTTCGTCAAAAAGCTTCCCAGGACAGGCCGCAAATACGCCGCCATGCTGGCTGCGGTCATCTGTTTGATCTATTGCGGCCTGTTCCTTAAAGGCAGCTGGGATTACCTCAGCCAGATGTATCAGATTGGGATACCCATGGAAGATATCGACTTCCCCCATGCCCTGGTGGCCAAACTGGACCCCGACTTTGCCTGGGAGACCTTGCGCATAGATGTGGAAGATCCGGCGGTGCCACTGTGGATCTCCCAAAGCATTCTGATTATCGGTTTTGCCATGTTGACCTGGCGTTTCATTGAACTGTTTTTTGCCATTCTGACCAACCGCTCACAAGGATTCAACTTCCACGATGAAGCCAAGGAAAGCATGCACCTGGCAGACGAAAACGAAGCCAGCGAAGACAAAAACAACTCCAAGCATGAGTAGGTAATGCCATGACAATAGCGACCCTCTTTATCGTCTTATTTGTTTGTATGCTGCTCGGCATGCCCATTGCCATTGCACTGGGTTTCTCCAGCATGCTGACTATTTTACTGTTTTCCAACGATTCGCTGGCCTCTGTGGCCCTGAAGCTCTATGAGTCCACTTCAGAGCACTACACTTTGCTGGCGATCCCTTTCTTTATTCTGTCCTCGGCCTTTCTCTCTACCGGCGGCGTTGCCAGGCGGATCATCGACTTTGCCATGGACAGTGTCGGCCATATCCGCGGCGGTTTGGCCATGGCCTCGGTCATGGCCTGTATGTTGTTTGCCGCCGTCTCCGGCTCTTCTCCAGCCACTGTGGCGGCTATCGGCTCCATAGTTATCGTCGGCATGATCCGCGCCGGATATCCGGAAAAATTTGCCGCCGGGGTCATTACCACCTCAGGTACCCTGGGAATACTGATCCCACCATCGATTGTGATGCTGGTGTATTCGGCGGCCACTGAAGTGTCCGCAGCGCGGATGTTTATGGCCGGACTGATCCCGGGGTTACTGGCGGGGATGCTGATCATGCTGGCCATCTATATAGTGGCCCGTATCAAGGGATTACCTTCCCTGCCCTTCCCCGGCATTGGCAAGCTCTCTATCTCAACGGCCAAGGCGCTGGGTGGCCTGATGCTGATTGTCATAGTGCTGGGTTCCATTTACGGCGGGGTCGCCAGCCCCACGGAAGCCTCGGCGGTCGCCTGTATCTATGCCTATTTCATTGCCGTCTTCGGCTATCGCGATATCGGGCCACTGAAAAATGTCGCCTGGCGCAATCCTGGTGAGCCAATAGTCAAAGCCATAGGCCGCAATCTGGGGTACAGCTTACTGGGGTTACTCAAGACACCGGCCGACAGAGAGATACGCGCCGTCGTCAGGGATGGCGCCAAAGTCAGTATCATGCTGCTGTTTATCATAGGCAACGCCATGCTGTTCGCCCATGTATTGACCACAGAGCGGATCCCTCACATGATTGCCGAAAATATAGTCGGCATGGGCCTGCCGGCCTGGGGCTTTCTCATCATAGTCAACCTGTTGTTGCTGGCCGCAGGTAACTTTATGGAGCCATCAGCCATTTTGCTTATCATGGCGCCCATCCTCTTTCCCATCGCCACCCAGTTGGGGATCGACCCCATTCACCTTGGGATCATCATGGTGGTCAATATGGAGATAGGAATGCTGACGCCGCCGGTGGGGCTTAATCTGTTTGTGACCTCGGGGATCACAGGCAAGAGCATAGGTTGGGTAATCCACGCATGCCTACCTTGGCTGCTGCTGTTACTGGGGTTCCTTATTCTGATCACCTATGTTCCTCAAGTGTCCCTGTTCCTGCCTGAATACTTGGATTCACTGCGAGGATTTTAATCATTGAAGTCAAAGGCACTATCGGCAGCAGTGATGGCTGTCGAAGCACCATATTGTTAACCTAATAGAAGCGCGTTTCCGAAATGGTGGCAGATTGAATAAGCCCTTGCTCCAGGCAAGGGCTTATTCAAAAGGATACACAAACTGTCGAGGTTTTTATCCAACCCCTACCGACAAGATGCATAGATATGACTTTGCATATAAAGACTACCTCAACGATACCCCCTGAGGCGTGTCCAGCTCCTGTTTGAGCGGCTGCTTTTGCCGCCAACTAAGGCGCCAGACAGCCAATGAAGTCAAAAACAGCAAAATCATCGACCCAGTCACCACGCCTTGCCATTCTCCCCGCTGCCAGAACAGCATCAGGAAGGGCCCGCCCATTGCGGCGCCGAGGTAATAACAGCACAGATACAGAGAAGTCGCCTTGGCTCTATGGCTGCTGGCACGCATAGCCACAAAGGAGTTACAACAGCTGTGGGTGATAAAGAAACCGCAGGAGGTCAGTAAAAAGCCCACACAGATCCACACCTGAGTATCCAGCAAAGTCAGCAGGCTGCCACACAACATCAGTGGTAGGGCGATCCTAAACAGCGGCAACTGCCCATAGCGGGTGATCCATCGAGCCGTATAATAAGATGCCAGCGTGCCGCTTAAATAGCAGAGAAAGATCAACGTCGCCTCAAACCGGCTCCAGTTATACGGTGATGCCATCAAGTGCAGTTGAATAAAGCTGTACTGGTTGACCATCATCATAAACGCCAATCCACCGATTAAATAAGCCAATCGCATTTGATTGTCGTTGAGATGATACACAAAGCCCCGCAGGTCTTCCCGGGCACCGCGCCAGAAGCGCCACTGTTTTGGCAACCGTTCTCGCTTGGCGGCACTGACCGCATTGGGCAACAAGTAACTGACCAGCGCCACTCCGAAAAGACTCACCGCCAGCAGCAACCACATGGCATCCTGCCACAACAGATGTTGCGACATAATCCCGCCCAATAAACGTCCACTGATCCCCCCAAGGCTGTTGGCGGCAATGTACACTGCCGCCGCCTTGAGCATGGTCGGTGGACTGAGTTGCTCCTTGAAGTAAGCCATGGCGATGGCTGGCACCGCCGCCAGCAAGATCCCCTGCAACAACCTCACCGCCACCAGGGCATTGAAGTCTTTGACAAAGACCAACAAAATATTGGACAGCGCCAGAACCCAGAGGCTGATAACAATCGGCTGATGACGACCAATCCTGTCCGAGACGATGGCATAACCGAGCAAGGAAAACGCTAGCGTAAAGCTGGTAACTGAAAGCACCAGAGTCGACTTGGCCGCCGTTACCTGAAAATGCTCGGCAATGAGGGGCAGCATCCCCTGCATCAGATACAAGTTGATATAAACCACCACAGATGCCACACACAGCGCCCAAATCAAACGGGTATCCCTTAGCTGTCGTCCAGCCGTTTCCACCTTTCTCACTCTGGTCCTCAATACAAAAACTACTACTGCGGTAAAGGTTAGCACCGAGCCAAACATAACAATAATAGATAAATAATATCGTTTTCATCAATTTTTGTTATGCTAAAAAACAGACTCCCAAGAATAAATGGCGATGTAAGGCAAGACGTGGATATCAGACAATTAAAACACTTAGATACCTTGGTTAAATACGGCAGTTTTACCCGGGCGGCAGAGAAACTGAACTTGGCCCAACCCGCCCTCAGTCAGAGTATCAAACGACTGGAACAATCCCTCGGTGTCACTCTGGTCGATCGCAGTGGCAGTCGTCAGGAGAGTGGCATTCGCCTCACTGCCGAGGGGCTGGCACTGCACCAGCATGCGGTATTGATCCTCAAACAGCTGAGTCAGGCCGAGGCGCATATTCGGGCCATGGCCGAGCTGGCCAAGGGGGAAGTGCGAATTGCCGTGCCCGGTATGTTGGGCTCTTTCTACCTGCCATCACGGGTGATGGCTTTTCGCCATCAGTACCCGGACTTGAAGCTGTCGCTGTTTGAGGGAGGCACCCGCGATGCCCTGAGGATGCTGGAGCAGGAAGAGGTAGACATAGCCATCATTACCGCCAATGACCTCAAGCCCGAATTCGAATCCTGTCTACTGGTCAAAGAGCAGATGGTGGTGGCTTCAAGCCCTGAACACCCCTTAGCCACGAACGAGGCCGTAACGCTAGAGCAGTTTTTCGCCCATGAGTTGGTGATGTTCAAACCCGGTTATTTTCATCGTGAATGGATGCTGAGCCGAGCCAGAGAGCTGCAACTCGAGCCTAGGATCGCCTTTGAAACTAACCTGATCAACCTGATAAAACAGATTGTCAGTCAAGGATTTGCCGTCACCAGCGTGTTGGAAATGGTGGTCAATGAAAGGGATGACATCATAGCCCTGCCCTTCTCACCGCCTGTACATCTCGACCTGCATATTGCCTGGAAGAAGCAGCGCCCGGTGAGCCAGGCCGACCGGGCCTTTGTAGAGTTTTTGTTGGCCAATAAATAACAGGCCCGGCGGAACCCGGGCCTTTCGATGTATTAGTGGCTCATCTCAGCGGATCACATGGGCTCGTGTTTAAGTACCGCCCTATCCAGCTTGACTCTCATCACTTGCGGATCCCGCTTCAGCTTTTCAAGCACAGCCAGGAGATCGCTGCCTTCACTGGCGGCCAACACCAGCAGCTGAGTGTCATTTTGCCAATCCAACCTCAGGCCTGAATCGGCAGCAAAGGCCGCGGCATCAATACCAGGCTTGAGTTTGACCACCAGCTTTCCGGTCACTGTCGCAAATGGCTCGCCGGCCTCAGTCACCAGTTGCTCTCCCTGGCTCAACCTGCTGGCTTTCTGCACACCTTTGTCTGTCTTGACATAAAAAGTATCCTTCAGTCCGAGGAAGTCGGCTCTATCGCCCTGTTGCTGATACTGCTCGCCGTTATCTGCAAAAGGATTTTTATCATGCGCCATCGTAGGAGCCGCCAAAAGTGTTAGCCCCATGGCCATCATTGCTGTTGAAATCTTCATCTGTTACTCCTTAAGATGCTGCCTTGGCCTTGTGGCCATGAAAACGAATGGACCAGCCCTTCAACATACCGTTACTCTCATTGGGAATACTGATATAGCCCTTGTCATATTTGAGGAACTGATATTCACCGCTGTTCACATCTATCAGCTTAATGGTCCACACACCTTTGGTGTTTTCACCATAGAAAGCATTTGAGAGCATAGGCGTCTTATCATAGCCTTTGACCAGGTCATCCGGATCGTTGGGATCCATCACGCCCTGATACACCAAGCCATTGAAAGGCGTCATCAACACACTGCGGGTACCTGCCGGAGACACCAGCTCAACCGCCAGATCAGGAAGACGCAGATGATCGGCACTGAGCTCAATCTGCACCGCTTCCACCACCATATCCTCGGCAACCTCAAGAGAGTCTGAAACCCCGGCAAGACTGGCATCCGGAATCACCTTATCGAGATCCTTTTCACTGGCAATCCAGTCAGTCAATAGATACTCACCCAAATCTGCCTTATAGTCCTTGGCCATAGCCACAGCCGCACTGACATCTACCCGGCCAAAACCATACTCATTGTGGAAATGAAATCCTGCGGCGTTGTCCTGCCAGGCTGAGATCGCCTCATAGACAGGCGCCTTATCCCCCTCACCGATAGTAACCGTCTTGGCGGGTATATCGGCATCCACCTTGGTGGCAGTCGAAGCCAAGATATGGCGAATATCACGCCAGGAAAGTGAAGGGTTGGCACTCATAATCATGGCGACTGCACCACTGGTATTGGGCGCTGCTGACGATGTCCCGTTCATGGTAGAACGATAGTCACATTCCAGATTGAGTGGATGCAGGCCGCCATCAAAAGGCGTTGATGGGCGCTCTTCGGTAACCGAACTGCCCTTGTCACAGCCGGCTCTGTCCGTGGTCACAATGGCGGGGTCATCGTCACCATATTCCCCACCCGGCGCAGTAACGAACACATTGGAACCGACAGAAGAATAACTTGAGCGCTTACCGGCTGCATTGATTGCCGATACCAGGAGGTTATATACGTTGGCATTGTCGGAGGACATATTGGCATTATGGAAGGGCAAACCGTGGTTGGGCACTTTGCCTTCCTTTGGGGCACTGAAATAATCACCGGGGATCCAGAAGGTATTGAACGCCTTGTAATATTTGTAGCCATTACCGGCAGACTTGACGAAGATGCTGCCCTTGCCGTCAAAACTGTTTTGGCTAATGGCGCCATAGACCTCATTTTCATCTTCATCGAATCCATGGGGGAAAGGCACTGAATAACCATAGCTCTGGTTAAACACCCTGGCATTGTCACTGTAAGCACTGGCACCGTGGGACTTGGCGAAGTTCTCAAAGGTTTGCACGCTCTTGACCTGACCGCTGGGATCTCTATCCAGGAAGTTAAAGCCGATAAGATTGGCATCGGGGGCAACACCACGGCCGCCAAGGCCATTCCAACCGGCAGCGGCGATAATCCCGCCTACAGAAGTACCGTGCGATGCACTGTCGGCAAATGGCGTAGGATCGATAGTGCCGGTGATCAGGTTATAGGAACCGCCTTCAATAACATTGGCCTTGAGATCCGGGTGAAGCCCCTCCAGACCATCATCGACCACAGCAACTATGATGCCTTTGCCGGTAACACCCGAGGCAATGGCCTCGCTGACATTCATGTCTTCACCGGCCACACCGCGATTCTTGGCAAAGGCGTTTTGGCCGGTGTTTTTCAAGTGCCACTGATGCTGATACAAAGGGTCGCCACCGTCGATACGCAATGTCAGCGTTGAGACAGACTCGCTCTTGCCGTCACTGACTTTGAAGCGCACGACTTCAGTGCCTTCCAACGCATCGGTCTGATAGCTGAAGCTGCCCTTGGCCGCATCATTGATGGTCAAAGTCCCTAACTTGACTTCGCCGGGATCCACTAACGAAAAGGTTATCCCTCCTTCGGCATCTCTTCCTTCCAGTTGACCATCCAGGCGTACCGACTGACGAACGTCATAGGTCACATCCTGACTCTCAGGGGCTGTATTAACCGGCTCAGGTGCCTTGTTGTTGTCACTGCCACACCCCGCCAATAAGACTGCGGCTATGCTCAGCGCAATAATCGACTTATGCATACTTCTTTTCCTTTTGATAATAAAACGCCATACCGCCGAAAACAGGTTTTCGGAAGCAGATTTTTAATAGGTATGGCGTATTTTTTATTGTTATAGCTTGGTCAAAATCAAGCGTTAACATATGTATCACATGTAACAATCAATTCAACAAGAGAAAAGTAACAAGCAGGAAAAATCCTAAATATAATACGGAATACGTTATTTGAGTTGCTTTATGGTAAGCTAAACAATGAACCCATAAGCTGATGAATATAAAAACAATTATGCATCGAGAACAGATTATAAACATAATAAAAACAGCATATTGTTTAAATAATTAGTTACAAATTGCTGAACAGGCTTTATTTTTAAAAAGCCGATTATTAACAGAAAGGTATCATTTTATAAGAGAGGTTTTTCAAACGCGGGAAAATTTTAAGGTTATTTTATAGTCACCGCATAGATGACTATAAAATAATAAAATTACTGGGCATCTGGTTGATTTTCAGGTGCTGCATCAATAAAGGCCGGCAGAGTCAGGCACTCATCATTAATACGGCAAATATTGGGGTAAGGAGACAAGTCGATATTAAAACGCTTGGCATTATAAACTTGAGGAACCAGACAGATATCCACCAGGCTGACCTGGTCACCGAAACAATACCTGCCCGAGTATTGCTGCAGTTGTTGCTCCAATGCACCAAAACCCTGTTCGACCCAGTGGCGATACCAATCATTCTTGGCCGCGTCATCCAACTTGAGCGTTCCAGTCAAATACTGCAACACCCGTAAGTTGTTCAAAGGATGGATCTCACAGGCAATTCCCATCGCCATGGCCCTGACCAGCGCCCGCTGCTCAATATCACCCGGCAACAGAGGTTCACCGCCAAAGGCTTCATCCAGATATTCAATGATCGCCAGCGATTGGGACAGCACCAGCTCGGCGCGTTCGTCAGTGTCGTCCGTCACCACCAAAGCCGGTACCAACTCCTGCGGGTTAAGCGCCTTGAAAGCGGCCTGATGCTGCTCGCCGCCATTGCGCACCAGATGAACCGAGAGCTGCTCGGCGCAAAGCCCCTTGAGGTTGAGCGCAATCCGCACCCGATAAGCGGCGCTGGAGCGCCAGTAACCATATAATTTCAACATTAAGTTGTTCTCCCAAAGCTCGCTAGCCTTAGATTGCGACTCCGCTCTGGTAACGCTGTATCCAAAACCTTCAAACTAACACATTCAGAGGCAACACCAAGCCGGTATAAAAACCAACGGGGCTTCAGAGGGCCCCGTTTTGTTATCGAGTTATTTTACTCGGCTATATACTCAACTACCTGCTGATCTATCGTGCCGAAGATGCTGTGCCCGGCATCATCCAGCATTTCGATTCTGACCCTGTCTCCAAAGCCCATAAATGGCGTTACCGCCTTGCCCTCGGCAATCACTTCCAGCATGCGCTTTTCGGCCAAACAGCTGGAACCTGCGCTTCTGTCATAGTTGGAAATAGTGCCAGAACCAATGATGGCACCGGCGCCCAAGGGGCGGGTCTTGGTGACATGGGCAATCAGCTCGGCAAAGTTGAAGGTCATATCCACCCCGGCATTGGGCTTGCCGAATAGTTCGTTGTTCAGATGGGTGATCAGCGGCAGGTGAACCCGAGTGTCCTGCCATTTATCTCCCAGCTCATCCGGTGTGATTGCCACCGGTGAGAAACTGCTGGAAGGTTTGGACTGGAAGAAGCCAAAGCCCTTGGCCAGCTCGGCAGGGATCAAGTTACGCAACGACACATCGTTAACCAGCATCAACAGCTTGATGTGAGAAGCGGCGTTTTCAGCACTCACGCCCATGGGCACATCATCTGTGACCACGGCAATTTCCGACTCGAAATCTATGCCCCAATCTTCGCTTGCCAGCGGGATATCAGCTCTGGGAGCGATAAAACTGTCTGAACCGCCCTGATAAACCAGGGGATCTGTCCAGAAAGACTCCGGCATTTCGGCGCCGCGGGCCTTGCGTACCAGCTCAACATGATTGACATAAGCGCTGCCGTCGGCCCACTGATAAGCGCGGGGAAAAGGTGACAGACAACGACTCTCATCGAAGTCCTGAGTATTGTCCAACATGCCGGCATTCAGGGCATCGGAAAGCTCTCTGAGCTGAGGTTCCAGCAGTGACCAACTGTCGAGCAATTGCTGCATGGTCTGGGCTATGGCGGGAACAGCCACTGTCTTCTTCAAATCTCGGCTGACCAACATGAGTTGACCATCGCGGCGTCCATTGTCATATGTCGCTAATTTCATACCTGCTCCTTCCTGTCTCTGCCCGGATTAATGGTTTTCATCAGGCTATGTGCCCGACTCAATCCGTTTCTGTTATCCCGCCAGTAATACCTCATGCCGCGGGCAATGAAAACTCTGTGACTCACTTCACATTTAGCCGCTCTAAGAACGGGTTTGTAAACTTTCACTGACACTTGCGCCCCGCAAGCGCCGGCAAAGGCTTTGCGCTCAAGGAATGGCTAAATATCAGCCATTCCGGCGGCAAATCCGCTTTACAGGGCTTCAGCGCTTCTTGCTGATCTCATATTCCCTGAGTTTATTGGCAATGGCGGTATGGGATACCCCCAACTTTTTCGCCAGTTGGCGGGTACTGGGGTACGCCGGATAGAGACGCCGCAGCAAACCGGCTTCAAACTGTTTCATGGCCTGATCCAAGGTGCCTTCAAACTCCTTGTCGAAATAGCCAAAACCTTCGGCATAGGAAGGCAGTTTCAACTGCTCTACGGTCAATTCGGCCGAACCATCCCACATGGATACCGCTCTGAACACGGCGTTTTTCAGTTGCCGCACGTTACCGGGCCAGGCATAGGTCAACAGGTGATCACGACAGGACGCCGAGATCCGCCGCACCGGGCTGGACAGTTGCTGGCTGTAGTGTTCGAGAAACATTTCCGTCAACGGAATAATATCGACCCTGCGTTCACGCAGCGCAGGCATATGGAAACTCAGTACGTGAATGCGGTAGTAGAGATCTTCACGGAACTCGCCGGTCTGACACAGCTCCGCCAAATTCTTCTGAGTCGAACAGATGATACGGACATCGGCGCGCACCTCTACATCACCGCCGATACGGCGGAAGCTGCCATCCTGCAGTAAACGCAACAATTTGACCTGAGCGGCCTTGGACATCTCGGCTATTTCATCGAGGAAGACGGTGCCGCCCTTGGCCTCTTCGAAGAAACCCCGTTTAACCACTTCTCCGTTGCTGACATAACCAAACAGCTCCTCTTCCGCGGCGCTGTCGGGCATGGCGGCGCAGTTGATGGCGATAAAGGGTTTCTCCCTTCGCATGCTGGCATCGTGACAGGCTCTGGCCATCAGCTCTTTGCCTGTGCCGGTTTCCCCGGTGATCAGCAAAGGCGCATCCAGCTGCGCCATACGCTTGGCTTGCTTGAGTACCTCTTTCATCTTGTCGCTGACGGCCAGCACTGAATCGAAGCCACTGCTCTGGCTCTGCAGCGCGTTGAACTGTTTGCCCACCCGCGCTGGCGACTTGAGTGCCACCACGGCGCCGGCGAGAATACTCTTGTCGTTTTCATCCGGTAGATAGATGGGCAGCATTTCGGCCAGATATTCATTGTTGCCAATAGAGACCCGAGTGGCCTGCGCCAACACCTGGGGCTCGCTGAGCCAACGGCCGAAATTAAAACCTTGCACCCAATGATTGAGGGATTCCTCTATCACTTCATGTTCGGCCATGTCCAGAATAAGCAAGGCCGACTCGTTAACGATACGAATTCGCCCCTTACCGTCGAGGGAGAACACGGCATCCGGCAGGGTTTTCAAGAGGGTTTTGAGGGCGTAATGCTCCTGCTCCGAGGGCATAAAGGAAACGGTTCTGACGTCGTGCACCCCTTCTACCTTACGGATCTGGGGCATCAACTCACTCAAGGTCTCGAAGCCGACCTCGGCAAACTGCAAATATAAGAATCCCTTGTTACTGGCATCGATAGCGATAAGGTTAATCCCGTATCGCTCCAGCACCATTAAAATATCCTTGGCTAAACCAACGCGATCCTGACAACTGACTTCCAAGCGCATAACTGTCATTCCCTTTTATAATTCAGATTCTTTGGGATTATCGCCTGCATAAAGAGGTCGGCAGACGATGTAAAAATGCGCCCTATACGTTAGAAGGTTCTGAGACAAGTGGCAAGCTCGCTTTACAGCGGATTTGTAACAAAGGGAAAGGATTCAGTGTGAAGGGATAATCAACACACTGAATATATTAGAAAAAGATTAATCCAACAACTGGTCTGTCTTGGCAGCCATGATAAAGTCGTTACGATGCAGCCCCTTAATGGAGTGCGACCACCAGGTCACAGTCACCTTGCCCCATTCAGTCAGGATCCCCGGGTGGTGAAACTCTTCTTCAGCCAAGTCCGCCAGCTTATTGCTAAAGGCCATCGCCTGGCGGAAATTTTTAAACTTGTAAACCCGCTCCAGCTGCATGATGCCATCGCGCACCTGCACGCCCCAATCCGGGATCATCCGAATAAGCTCGGCAAGCTCGGCATCTGTCACCTTGGGAGCATCGGCGCGGCATGCTTCGCACTTCATATTGGCCAGTTCAGTCATAACATCTCCTTGAAAGTGGCCAGCATGCTTGCACACAGGCCATTACCGCCAGTATCAGCTGGCTTTGGGTTGAAATTTGGGGGTAAAGAGTCCCAGTCGTTTGGCTTGGGTAACCGCCTTCATAATGTCCATGCGGGCGATTTCATCCAGAAAATCGATATGCTCTATCTCGTAATAGATGGGCTGCATAATGTCTATCCGATAGGGAGTGCGCAACACATCCAGCAGTTCAAAGGGTCTGCGCTCCGGTGTGTCGCTGAAGGCGTACAGCGTCTCGCCAGGCGAGCTCAAAATGCCGCCACCGTAAATTCTCAGGCCGTCGGTCTGGGTACGCAGCAAACCAAACTCCACGGTAAACCAGTAGAGACGCGCCAAAAAGACCCTGTCTTCCTTGCTGGCATCCAGCCCCAACTGACCATAAATATGGGAGAAATGAGCAAAGGCCGGGTTGGTCAGCAAGGGACAATGACCGAAAATCTCATGAAAGATATCCGGCTCCTGCAGGTAATCAAACTCCTCCCTGCTGCGGATAAAAGTCGCCACCGGAAACTCCTTATTCGCCAGGAGTTCAAAGAAGCGCCCGAATGAGATAAGCGCCGGCACCGCCGCTGTCTTCCAGCCCGTGGTATCCTGCAACACGGCATCCAGCTCGCCCAGTTGCGGGATCCTGTCTTTGGGCAAGTCCAACGCCTTGAGCCCCTGCATGTATTCGTCGCAGGCGCGACCTGGCAAGTTGTGTTCCTGGCGGGCATACAGCTCCTGCCAGATGGCGTGTTCATCTTGCGGGTAATCTATTCGGCCATCACTGCCTGGGTGACGAGCCACATATTGAGTTGCTTTACTCATGGTCCATACTCACTGCCTGAATCGTTTCTGATTTCATGTTCACTCAAGGCCGCACTTTTGTTAACCAGGTCACACTTTATTTCCGGCGCCAAGTGAAGAAAATTTGTAAAGATTGAGTTACAAATTGGTATTTAACTCTGTGAGGTCAGAAGCTTATTTTTGTGCTCCAAACAGGCTTTTTTGCATATCCCCAGGGAAATTAGCCCTTTTTGCAAATGGCTTTTCGGTGCCACTGCATTACAATAGGGGCTGATTTATCCCGAGCACCCAAGGTATCTGAATGCCGATAAAATCGACCACCATCCGCAAGGCGGTAATCCCCGTTGCGGGTCTTGGCACCCGAATGCTGCCGGCCACCAAGGCCATTCCCAAAGAGATGCTGCCGGTAGTAGATAAACCCTTGATCCAATATGTTGTCAGCGAAGCCATTGCCGCCGGCATCAAGGAGATCGTGCTGGTTACCCACGCCAGTAAAAACTCCATTGAAAACCATTTCGATACCAGTTTTGAACTGGAAGCCCAGCTGGAACGGCGGGTAAAGCGGCAACTGCTCAATGAAGTGCAGTCCATCTGCCCGCAAAATGTCACTGTGATCAGCGTCCGCCAGGCTCAGGCCAAAGGGCTGGGACACGCCATTCTCTGTGCTCGTCCGGTAGTAGGTGATGAGCCGTTCGCCGTGCTACTGCCGGATGTGTTGATAGACGATGCCGCCAGCGATCTTTCCCGCGATAACCTGGCCGAAATGGTTAGCCTGTTCGATCGCACAGGAACCGGGCAGATCATGGTCGAGGGTGTGCCTCACGAGAAGGTAGACCAATACGGAATAGCCGATGTCAACGGCCACGACCTTAAGCCGGGCGAATCCCAGCCTCTGCTTAAGTTGGTTGAAAAACCGGATGTCGATGAAGCCCCCTCCAACCTGGCTGTAGTGGGTCGCTATGTGCTGCCTGCCGCTATCTGGCCCTTGCTTGGCAAAACCCCGGCCGGAGCCGGTGATGAAATCCAGCTCACAGATGCCATTGCCATGTTGATGCAAAGCCAGCAGGTCAATGCTTACTACATGCGTGGCAAGAGCCATGACTGTGGCAACAAGTTGGGTTATATGCAGGCAACGGTGGAACATGCATTGCGCCACCCCGAGCTTGGACGTGAATTTGCCGCCTATCTGGGCGATTTGGTTAAAGGAAGTAAAGCATGACAATTTTGGTCACCGGCGGAGCCGGTTATATTGGCACCCACACTCTGGTTGAACTTCTGGCCGCGGGCAAAGAGGTGGTGGTGATTGACAACCTGAGCAACTCAAGTGTCGAAGCTCTGGCCAGAGTCGAAGAAATCAGCGGCAAGAGCGTGCTCTTTTATCAGGGCGATATTCTCAATAAGGCATTCCTGCAGAAAGTCTTCAGTGACCACAGCTTCGAAGCCGTGATTCACTTCGCCGGCCTCAAGGCAGTGGGTGAATCCGTCGCCCAACCGCTGAGATACTATGAAAACAATGTCACCGGCACCCTTATTCTGTGTCAGGTGATGAAAGAATATGGCGTTCGCAACCTGGTATTCAGCTCATCGGCCACAGTTTACGGCGATCCCGCCAGTCTGCCGATCACCGAGGACTTCCCCACCGGCGCCACCAACCCTTATGGTCAGTCCAAACTGATGGTGGAACATATTCTGGCGGATCTGGCCGCGGCCGATGCCAGCTGGAACATTGCCCGCTTGCGTTATTTCAACCCGGTCGGCGCCCACAAGAGCGGCCGCATCGGTGAAGATCCCAACGATATCCCTAACAATCTGATGCCCTTTATCGCTCAGGTTGCCGTCGGTAAGCGCGAGAAACTCAGCGTATTTGGCAATGACTATCCCACAATAGATGGCACAGGTGTGCGCGACTATATCCACGTGGTGGACCTGGCAATAGGTCACCTCAAAGCTCTGGACAAGCTTGCCACCAATCCTGGTCTGGTCACCTATAATCTGGGAACTGGCCAGGGCTACAGCGTACTTGAGATGGTCAAAGCCTTTGAGAAAGCCTGCAATAAGGCGATCCCCTTCGAGTTTGCCCCGCGTCGGCCCGGCGATATCGCCGCCTGTTATGCCGACCCCTCCCATGCCGCCAAAGAGCTGGGCTGGAAAGCAGAGCGTAGCCTGCAGGATATGGCCGACTCCAGCTGGAACTGGCAATCCAACAATCCTAACGGTTACAAGGGTTAGTCATGGATCTGTCCCGCAGACGCCTGTTCAGTCGCCGCAAGAGTGGTGTGGTTCGTCCGCCCTGGAGCAAACCGGAAGCGGAATTTACCGACGCCTGTACTCGCTGCGGCGCCTGTGTAGATGCCTGCGAGACTCAAGTGATAATCAAGGGGGATGGCGGCTTTCCGGAGCTTGACTTTCAGCGCGCCGAATGCAGCTTTTGTCAGGCCTGTGTCACCCACTGTGAACAGCCGGTATTCAGGCCTCTTGGCGAAGCGCCTTGGCGGCTCATGGCCCAATTTGCCGACAGTTGCCTCGCCCGCCAGGGGATTGTCTGCCAGAGCTGCAAGGATGCCTGCGACGAGCGGGCGATCCGCTTTCCGCCCCTTTTAGGGGCTACCGCCCTGCCGGTACTGGATGCCGAGCGCTGCAGCGGCTGCGGCGCCTGCGTTGCCCCCTGCCCCGCCTCAGCCATCGAGTTACGAGAGCCGAATCCTGACTGACTCTCAGTCAAGAGCCAAAAATCTGACTCCTTAGCGCCAAATTTTAGTGGTTTTGTTCTTTTTCAATAAGGGGTAACATCAGCAGCCCCGAGAAAAAACTGTTAAAAAGCATTATGTTTGGTAAAAGAAAAAAAACAACCGGGCTCACCTATATTGCCCAGGGCAGCAAGATCACCGGCGAGAGTCACTTCGATGGCGAGACCCTGGTCGGTGGTGCCATTTATGGCAAAATCAACGCCGAAAGCAAGCTGACCATTGAAGCCAACGGCTTGGTTGATGGCGAACTTAACTGCCAGGAACTCAAGGTTTCCGGACTATTTCGCGGCAAACTCTGCTGTGAAAAATTGATTATCTGCAGCACAGGAACAGTCGAAGGGGAAGTGGCCAGCAAGTCGATGGAAATCTTCGAAGGCGGCCAGTTTATCGGCATGAGAGTCAAGGAAGAAGTCAACCTTATCAAAGAGTTAAATAGCGATATCGAGTCATCTCCGAGTCTCGAATTTCAAACTCAAGAATAAATGGCAAATAAACGAACCGAGTGTTTCAATAGTTGATTATTGTTCACAAAAATTTTACCAAATTGCACCATGTCACAGTAATTGAGTCACAAAACAACTAACCTCAACCACTAAATAGGTATCAACCTATGGAATGAGGGAATGACGAGTCAATTACTGAAACAGCTGTGTGAGCTGGATATTTTTACCCTCATGGTGTTCAAAAACATTTATGAGACGAGTCACGCCAACTGCGCGGCTAGAGAATTGGCAGTCTCTGCCCCCAAGGTAAGCCGCTGCCTGGCGGCTCTTAGATTAGCCTTCGATGATGAGCTATTCTATCGCCGCCAGCAACAGCTCAAACCTACACCTCTGGCTGAAAACCTTTACCTACCCGTCTGCGATTTTATCCATTCAGTACATCGTTTGGAACAACAGGTTCATCAGAGCCGTCTACCCTCGAGCGACATCTGTATCCATATTGCCGTGGCGCATGGACTGCTTTCCTCACTGGCAATCAAGCTGGGAAGAGAAAACGCACAGCAACAGTGGGGGCAGTTTAGACTCTATCCCTGGCAGGAAGACTCGGCGGAAAAGATTCACCAAGGACAACTGGACTTGGGGATCAGCCTCGAGCCTCCTGAGCAGTGGGAGCTGATATTGAGCTCGCTTGGCCAAACCATGGGCGTTTGTTTAGCCTGCCGCGAAGACCACCCTTTGTGGCAAAGTACATCAACGCCCACGCTCGAAGATATCAGCCCATATTCCTTCGTCCATATGGGCATAAAGAGTTTCAATGAACGCATGGAACTCTTCTGTCAGCAACAAGCTATACCGCTACCCCAGGTGCACGCAGTGCACGACAGGGAAGAGTGGTATGCCCACCTACTGACCATGGGCAGCGTGGCTTTTATTACCCCTAGCGAAATGGCACTTATCGAGGGTATGCCGGGTTTGCGGGTGCAACATCTGCCGGAAACCGAAGTGGCTAAACTCCAGCGGGCTTTTTCACTACCAAGCTATACCTTGGTGGAAAAAGCGCCTGAATATCGCCGTTACTCCGAACCACAAAGGAAACAGTTGCTGCAGCTGCTCACCCAAGAACTCAGTCCCCATGCCAAATAGTGCTGACAAGCCGAGTTCATCTCGGCTGCAATAAACACATTCTCTCAGTAAAACCCCCTGCTATTCTCCAAGATTAACCTTGGCATCAAACCTTTGATTTTCAGCGCCCGGCGTCATCAATTTCAAAAAACGCAATTATCGATTTCAACTTCAGCCATTTCTTTATCAATTTTTTAACTCGCAATTCACAAATGCGACAATCAATTGAATACATCTTTTTAGGTATCTCTATATTCAAGTTACTGCACAAGCAGTACCTATAATTTGAATAAAGGGACGCTATGATGAAAAACCATAATAAGTCATTACTGGCGCTGGCTCTGACCAGTCTATTGTGCCTTACCGCATGCGGGGACGGTGAGGACGGAAAAGACGGAGCCCCCGGTGAACCTGGCATACCAGGCGAACCCGGACAGCCAGGAGCCCCCGCAGGTTCAGGTACTTCCACCATTATCAGTGCCGGCGATGTCAGTTTCGAGATAGTGCCGGCCGACAACACACTGGCAGGCGGCGAAGCCTTCGCCCTCAAGTTCAAGGCCTCGGCCACCAATGGCTCAGGGGAGCGAGTCCCACTGACTGGCCTGGATCAGGTCGCCCTCTACTCTATTACCGCCATGAGCAATAGTTCCGGCAGCGGTGCGCCGCTGCAATGGGTCAATAATGCCACGGCTCAGGAACTGGGCAGCTCCATGTATTGCACCCTGGATGGCACCTATAGCTCCAGAGGTCAGACTGGCAATGCCTGTCTCCTGGTTGAAGATCCGGCCGAGCCAGGTACCTATACCGGCACTTGGGAACATGACGGCGTCGCTCCCATTATGAATGCCAATGATGACCTCAACGCACCTCATCGCTTGTTCCTGCGCGCCTATAACCTCAAGGATGCCAGCGGCGCAGCCATAGCAGACAAGGTGCTCTCTACACCGCTGGATTATATTCCGGCATCCGGCGAGCTGGTTGAAGCCACAGGTAAAGATACGGTAACAGATGCCGCCTGTATCGCCTGCCACGGCGAAGTCGAAGGCCGCATCGCCAAGATAAACGCGCACCACAACTACCAAAGCACTGAGAAGTGCGTTGCCTGCCACAACCCGGCTCTGGTACCGGACGAAGCCCAAAAAGCCGAAGGTTGGGTATTTGATTTCGGCCCCATGGTTCACAGGCTGCATGCCGGCCATCACATCGCGGGTTTCCTCTCCGGTGAAGCCAAAGAGTACTTCGGTGAAATCGGCTTCCCGGCAGAACTCAACAACTGCGCCAGTTGCCACAACAACGGTGACTCCTGGAACGCCAATATCTACCGCGAAGCCTGTGTCGGCTGTCATATCAATGTCAACTTTGAAACCGGCGTAGGCCACTCAGACTTCAACCTGGCTCAGGCCGACGACAGCCAGTGTCAGTCTTGCCATGGCAGCGGAGCACTCAGCCCTATGCAGGCTCACAAGGTGGGTAAACGGGCTGAATATGCCGAGCTGTTGACTGTGGAGTTCACCTCGGCCACTGCGGCGGCTTCTACCACGGCGGGCAATAAACTGGTTACCATCACAGCCAATGTCAGCTTCAATGGTCAACCACTGACAGATGCAGCTCAACTGGCGGTGCTCAATAAAGACGCTACTTTGATAGGCAATGTGGATACCAGAGGCGAAGTCACCCGCTGGGGCAGCAGGCCAGGTCTTGCCAGCGGCAGCGCCGTCAATGGCGTGCTGACCCTGACTGCTGATGTACCGGAAGCTCAGGCGATGGGCACCATTTACGTCGGTACCGAGGCCAACTTCTGTGTCGATAACTCAGGTAAGATAGCCGCCTGTGCCGAAGGCATGCCCTTCGATGCCGTCAATCCGATTGGCGCCACTTCAAGCGTTAAGTTCTATAACCTTGACGGTGGTGATGCTGTCACAGCCCGCTTTGCCATTGCAGAGCGGATGAGCGCCAGTGAAGCCAAGTGTAATGCCTGTCACGGCACCCTGGACTACATCAAGGGTACCCGCCACGGCACCTACACCTTCGATCAGTGTATGGACTGCCACAACAACAGCTATTACGGCTCCTATCATGGCACCTCAGAGTACAACACGGGTAATCTGGACGCCGATGGCAAGCCGATATTTGCCGAAGTCCCCGGACTCCTGTATGCCAACCGCGATCTGATGACAGTCGCCCACCGCTTCCACAGTGGTAACTGGGGTGAAGCTGCCATCTTCCGTGACGCTTCAGGCGAGCTGCACGGCTACCCAGGTGTGGAAACCGAGTGTGCCGCCTGCCACAAAGACGAGACACCGCTGTTCGCCGCCGATGGTGGCCTGACATCCGCCAAGCGTGCAATCAAGATTTCGGCTAGCGAGTATATCTCTCCGGTTGCCGAATCCTGCCGTACCTGTCACGCTCACTCTGATGCGGCCGCTCTGGCCCACTTCAAGAGTAATGGTGCCTTAGTTGCCGGTGATGCTGCCACAGACGCCAACCTGCCGGTTGAGTCCTGTGCCACCTGTCACGCCGAAGGCAAGACCTATGGCGTAGATAAGGTACACGCAGGGGGTGCTCACTAGTACCGTACCTTGAGGGCTGTCCCTGCAAGGCCCTCCCTCAACTCTGCAACAACAAGGGGACCCAACCGGGTCCCCTTGCCTTTTCTCAACTCACTCAAGCCAGAAATTACCGCTCAGTAGCCGACACCCTCTGCTGCCACAGTTGCCGCAGTTTACGAACAAAGCTCTCCGGCGGTTGATCCAATGCGTCCACGGGAATATAGAGGTGATAACCCAAGTACTTGTCCAGCGTCAGGCAACGGCGGCCAAACATGGCCAATACGCCTCTGTAACGCTCATCATTGACCGTCAGGGGTTCAAACTCGGCGCTGAGTGCCGCTTCCAGTGTTTGCAGCTCTTCATCCTGGGCGGCAGCTGTCATCAGCAAGGGCCGCTGCTCCGACAAGAGCCCGGTCGCCAACCTGGGCGAAATGGCATCCAGCAGCGGATTGATACGTTTGAGCTTGAACCCGACATAGGGCAGCGTCAGTTGCTCCATGCCTTGGATGACTCTGGGCTGATCCAGCCGCTGAATATTATCCCAGGCCACAAACAAGCTGCCGCGGCGATGAAAGAACCTCAGCCCTTCGGCGCTGAATTCAAGACTGACATGGGGCTCGAGCTGCTTGGCAATACCCAGCACCAAAGACACGGCCCCCAGGGCAAAACACACTATGCCCGGGGCAAACATCCAGGGCCAACCGATAAACAACACCAAACCCAGGACTATGCCCAGCCCTCCGGCCAGAGTCAGTGTAATGCCATTGCGCTTGCTGCCCGGCCTTATTGTGATAGTTTCCATAACGCTTTTGCTCTATTGTCAGCGGCTTGTCAGCCGTTTATTCATTCTATAACCAGGGTTCAGGACCATTAGCGGCCGGTAACAGTCAACCAGGCCAATCCCAGATATTCGTGCAGCGCCTTTTGTGATTTATCCAGATTGGATGTGGTCAGGCGCCACCAGTGATCGCGCCTGAGCAGAAAGTCGGTCGGTGCCGCCTGAGGCTCAAGCCCGGTCGAGCGGAATATTCGCATCGCCCTTGGCATATGGCTGGCGGAGGTGACCAGGATCAGTTGTCTGCCACCCAAGGCATCTATCCCTTTATCATCAGCGCCGGCACCGAAGGCCTGCCGCAGCGCCAGGGCTTCTTCTATGGTATCGCGGGCCGACTCCAACATTAGAATTCGCGATGGCTCGGCCCCCAACTCGATGGCGGCCTCGGCCATACGCCGGGCATGACTCTGCTGCTCAAGGCCGCCGCTCCAACCACTGACCGCCAGCAGGCAATCTTTGCTGTTGGCCGCTTTGAGTTGCGCCACCCCTTCACTGAGACGCTCAAGCGCCGTTGCCGACAACATATGTCGCGCGAGTCCGCCAACCTGATCATCATGGCCCGAACCCAGTACCATCACCACACAGGAGCGCGCCGGCGCTGCGGTATAAAGTGGATACTGACGCTCAAGCCCGGCAAGCAGTGTATTGCTGCCGATAGAGCTGGAAAGCAGTAGCACCCAAGTGATGGCAAAAACCACCAGGGCGCGCGCTACACCCGGCCTGCGACGGATATAAAAACAGGCCAGCAGCAGAGTGACCAAGGTTAGAGGGATGGGCATAAAGAATTGAGAGAGGATTTTTTTCAGCCAGAACACGCTTGATATCCGAAGGTTGGCAAAAGTAGCCATAGCTTACAGAAGCGTTACTCGGCTGACCAGTGATTGGCGAAGGGCGATGGACTCACTTGCCCCAATACATGTTCGAGCGCTTTTCACTTTTGTCTAAAGTGCCTAGAGTGTCTAAAGTGCCTAAGTCGAATATCAGTAATACGGTCCTGGCGCCTCGCCAAACTCAGTCCCGGCCCCACAGCCAAGCGGCGCCGCGTACCCCGGAGGAGCAGCCGTAGAGATTGGCCAACACAGGGGTTCGGCACTCGCCGCCGACCACATAGTGCTTGAGCCTTTCCGGCAATGCCGGATAGATGGCCTGCACATTGGACATACCGCCGCCAAGTACTATGGCGTCAGGATCCAGCAGATTGATCACATGGGCCAGAGAACGGGCCAGACGGTCAAGATAGCGCTCAAAGGCCGCGCTAGCCTCGGCATCCCCCTGCTCCACCAATGCCATCACCTCGGCGCCTGAGCTGAGCTGCGCACCGGCAGCCTGGTTATAGTCGCGGACAAACCCGGTTCCCGAAATAAAGGTTTCGATGCAGTCATGCTTGCCGCAAAAACACTCAGTGCTGTTGAACTCCTCGGCGCGTATCCAGGGCAAGGGATTATGGCCCCACTCACCACCTATACCATTGCCCCCCTGATGTACCCTGCCATTGATGGCAATGCCGGCACCGCAGCCTGTGCCTATGATCACCCCGAACACCACCTCTTTGCCTGCGGCGGCGCCATCCAGCGCCTCGGAGACCGCAAAACAGTTGGCATCATTGGCTACCCGCACTTTGCGCCCCAGACGCTGCTCGAGATCTCTATCGAGCGGATGGCCATTTAACCAAGTGGAGTTGGCGTTTTTCACCAAACCGGAAAAGGGCGAGATCACCCCGGGAATGCCAATACCCACAGTTCCTGTCATTTCCAGCTGCGTCTCGGCTTCATCGACCAAGGCACAGATGGCCTCAAGGGTCGCCTGATAGTCTCTGGGGGTGGCAATTCGCTTGCGAAACAGCTCACTCCCTTCGCCACTCAGAGCCACCAATTCAATCTTAGTGCCGCCCAAATCAACGCCGATACGCATCATGCTTGCAACTCCGGTGTGTATATCTGCTTCAATCGCAAGGCCAATCGGCACTGTATGCGATAAACCAAGGATTGAGGATAGTTTCTTTTTGGTTATATTTTAAGTTGTTGCCTGCTGGATATTCCAAAACCCGGCCACCGGCACTCTCAAGCACGGCCTGAGCCGCCGCCGTGTCCCATTCACTGGTAGGGCCCAATCTGGGGTAGATGTCCGCCTTGCCCTCAGCAAGCAGGCAGAATTTGAGTGATGAGCCGACGCTCTTCTTTTCGTGCTCGCCAAGCTGCTGCAGATACTCGCCAAGCCCCGGGCTCGAGTGCGAGCGACTGCCGACAATCACAGGAACCTGACGCTTAACCCCGGCCCGGGCATTCAATTCCACCCGCTGGTATCCAGCCGCATTTGGAGTCTCACGCCAGGCACCGAGTCCCAGCGCACCCAAATAGCACACGGCTGTGGCAGGCACATAGACAACACCGGCGACCGCCTGGCCTCGGTGAATAAGCGCAATGTTGACGGTAAATTCGCCGTTGCCCTTGATAAACTCCTTGGTGCCATCGAGTGGGTCGATAAGCCAATAGGTTTCCCAGCCCCGCCGCTGCGCCCAGGGGATATCCGCCGCTTCTTCCGACATCTGTGGCCAGGCTGGAAACTCACGCGCCAGCGCCTGTTGCAACAGGGCGTGACTGGCAAGATCGGCAGCCGTGACCGGACTGTCATCGGCCTTGCGCTCAATCGCCAGTTCGCCGCCCTGATAGTAGTGCATTATCGCCTCTCCGGCGGCGCGGGCCATCTCGGCCAAGAGTGTCAGCTGCTTGGCATCAAGCAAGGTCTTGGGGGGATTATTCGACAAGGTTTCATCCTTTGGATCAACAAGATAGTTTATTATGCCAGCCACTCGGCTTTGGTGGGTATAACCTTTAGCTACTGGTTATAATCTACAGCTGATTTTGTGTTACTTTTCATCCTGTTTAAGCCCATTCAATCCAAGGAAGGTGCACCAAGCCCCGAAAGCATCAGCGCCAGCTGCGCCTGCCAGGAAAGCCAGATGGGTGACGGATAATCTTTTGACAAATAGCAGCGAAACGCCGAAGGCATGGCCGCCATGGCATCTTTAAGAGCGCTTGAGTCGAGCGCCGAATACGCCGGGCGCGGCGCCTGCGCTCGATTCAATAAGGCGCCGTATTCTGCTGTGCTGACAGGTGTTATCCGGCACCCTGGCGTGATTGGCGCCGGGTTTGCTGGTGAATGTAATGTAGCTTGAGAATGCAATGTAGCTTGAGATTGCAACGCGGCCTGAGATGGCGACGCGGTTTGCAATGGCACCGCCGCCTGAGAGCTGCTCACTGAATTGCACTGCTGCTTAGCAATTTGCTCGGCTATCTCTTGGGTGAAAAGATACCAGCTGCACTGCCCCGTTGCCGCGTAATGAAAGCAGCCGCTCAGCACCGCGGACTTCTCTGATTTAAGATGAAACCAGATGAGCAACTGCCAGATAAGCCGCGCCAACGCCTCGGCCCAGGTTGGCGTACCGACTTGATCTGCCACCACCTTGAGTTCCGGACGCTCGGTCAACAATCGCCGCATGGTCAACACAAAGTTGCTGCCAAAACGGCTGTAAAGCCAAGAGGTTCGCAGCACCAGGGCGCCGGGATTGGCCTTAAGCAAGCGCTGCTCGCCGGCGAGCTTGCTCTGGCCGTACATACTCAAAGGCTCGCAAACATCGCTCTCGGTCAAGGCTCTGGGCGCATTCCCGAGCATATTGGTAGCTGCATTTCCAGAAACGTTTCCGAAAACACTTCCCAAATCATTCCCGAAGACATTCCCGAAGACATAGTCGCTCGAAATATGGATAAGCCAAGCACCCTGTTGCCGGCACCAGAGGGCCAAACGCTCCGGCGCCTCGGCATTAAGCGCCATCGCGGCAGCCATATCCTGCTCAGCCGCATCCACGGCGTTGTAGGCGGCGCAGTTGATTATCACATCGGCATTGATTTCACTGAGCCGCTCGGGCAAATCTGCCGAGGTTAAATCCAGCTGCTGATGCCCGAGCGCCACAATTTCAATTGCGCTGCCAGGTGCTACAGCACTGCGGGGCTCTACAGCTCTGCCGGGTACCAGTCTTGCCTCAGGTATCTCCATTCGCAGCCTGGAAGGCGAAAACTCGGGCAACCAAGGCAAATTCGCCAGCAGCGCTTGTCCGAGCTGGCCATGAGCGCCGGTGATCAATATTCGGGTAGTCTTGGCTGTCACGATTCGGAATTCATGGCTAATCAGTTGATGGATTTTGTGGCTCGTATACTTAAAGCAGGCGAACCAGGTTAGCCTGCAACCGCCTCACGCTCAAAGTAGTCGATTAACTCACCAAGCGTCTTGTGGCCTCGCTGCTGCAAGAAATTCAGCAGCGCCAATGGCTCGCGATTGAGCAGCCTGTCTCTTGGATAACCGGCGGCATCCACTATCTCAAGCGCCAGCGGGAACTCACCCAGACTGAAGGCAACATGGGAATCTGATCCCATCACCAATTGGGCGTCGAATCGTTTCGCCAGTTTGGCAATATTGAGGCAGCTGTCTTCACTGCCCTTGCGGGAGCAGGCAAAAGAGGAGTTATTGATCTCCAGCGCCACATTATGCTCGGCGGCGGCGCGGACAATCAGCTCCTGATCCAGTGGATATTTGGGGTTGCCTGGGTGGGTAATGATATCGACCTTGCCGCTGCGAATGCAGTTCAGCAGCGCCTGAGTATGGCTGTCACTGTCGGCGGGAGGGAATACCGGCTCGTGAAACCCGGCCTGCACCAAGTCCAGCTCTTCCAGGAACTCACCAAAGAAGTCGATGTCCCCCTCCAGATTGGTAATATTGGCTTCAATCCCGCGCAATATCCCCACGCCGTCGACTATCCGCGGCAACACCCTGAGATTCACGAAATGCCAGAAATGCGGTGCATCGGCCATCGCCGGACCATGATCTGTGGTGGCAAACAAACGGATCCCTTTCTGCTTGGCGACTGCCAGATAATCATGGATCGTGCTGTAGGCGTGAGTAGAGGCAACTGTGTGGGTATGGGTATCGACTACGAACATGGCTCCCCCAGGAGACTGTTTCTTGAAAACCGGGCCACTAGCTTAGCGCAACTGACCCACTTTGGCGAATGAACCCAATAGCGTTTCCTACCTATCGGCCACCCCAAAGATAAAGGGGATGCATCGACTCAAACGGCTTGAACAGCATAGGTTTACACTCGGCAAAACTCTCAAGCATCTGCCGTGGGCTTTCGTCCTAACGGCTTCTCGGCACGCCGTGAAATCATCCCTGATGGCTCTACTAAATCAGACTTGCTATCTTTTACCAAGCGCTCTCTTGCGGGCCCGCTGCTTTTGGGCAGCTTTACTCTGGTTTCTCGGCGCGTCAAAACTGCGGTTGAGATCCGGCTCAAACCCGGGCAGCCATTCTCTGGGGAGGCGTCTGTCGAGCATGGCTTCCAGCTCTTCGAGGAGGCGCTCGTCGTCACGACTGAATAGGGTGATGGCGAGCCCTTCCATGCCGGCGCGGCCGGTGCGGCCAATGCGGTGCAGATAATCTTCGCGCTTGAACGGCAGCTCCAGATTGATAACGCAAGGCAAGGCCGCTACATCCAGGCCTCTGGCGGCAACATCTGTGGCCACCAGCAAACGGCATTCACCCGCCTTGAACGCCTGATAGGTCTGCTCCCGCTGAGCCTGACTCAGATCTGAGTGCAGCGCACTGGCGGCCAAGCCCTCGGCACTGAGCTCACAGACCAGTTTGTCGGCGCCCTCCTTGGTGCGGCTGAACAGCAACACCTGACGCCAGTCGTGCCGGCGACAAAGGGCGGCAACGGCGGCGGCCTTACGCTCGCTATCGAGCTCAATCAATCGCTCCTTGATACTGCCATCCTGCTCTGATGCTTGCAGCTCCAGCACTTTGGGAGACTGCAGCAAAGTCTTTGCCAGACGCCAGATGTTGTCGTTGAAGGTGGCGGAAAACAGCAGAGTCTGGCGCTGTTTGGCCATCTTTTTCATCAGCGCCGAGATCTCATCTTCAAACCCCATATCCAACATGCGGTCGGCCTCATCAAACACCAGGGTCTCAACCTTATCCAGCCTGAGACTGCGCTTTTTAAGGTGATCCAGCAGGCGCCCGGGCGTGGCGACCAAGAGATCGACGCCATCCTTGAAGTTCTTTAGCTGCCCATCGAGCGGCACACCGCCATAGGCAATGGCAATCTTCAGCTCGCAGCCCTTGGCATAGCTTTTAATGTTATCGAAAACCTGCTGCGCCAACTCCCGGGTAGGCACCAGCACCAGAGCCTTGGGCGCTGCGGGTTTTACTGCTCTATCAGTCGTGGCGGGCAGTAAACGCGCCAGCAGCGGCAAAGCAAAGGCGGCGGTTTTCCCTGTGCCCGTCTGTGCCTGCACCAGGAGATCGCTGCCGGCGAGCACCAAAGGAATGGCCTCTGCCTGCACTTGGGTTGCCTTGCTAAAACCCAGTCCGGCCAGATTGGTCAGTAGCGGTTCGGGCAGAGAAAAAGCGGCAAATTCCATGGAGAGTCCTTCAAAAATAAAGCTTAGGGCAAACCGCCATTATACTCTGCTACCCGGTGACAGGTAGGTGTTATCCCTGGGTTCAGGCAGCAAATGTTGCTTACGGGTGAAAAATTAACCGCCCGAGAGACTTATTCGGCTTGACGTTTGCTTTAGGCTGCAGCGCATCTTATTGTCATAAAAAGCAGTTTTACTTTTCTCTGCCCTATTTGAACAAGGAAGCGCCCATGGCCGTCACCAACTTAGATGCCAGTCAGGTATATCGTCCCGCCAATCTCGACAATCTGGGAGACGAGGTCAAGTCTACCCGCGAACTGGAGCCGCTGGATGACATCATAGGCCAGGAGCGGGCCCAGAGTGCGGTGGAATTTGCCATGTCCATCAAGGAGAAGGGCTACAACATCTATGCCATAGGCCAAAATGGTCTGGGCAAACGCACCATGATGTTGCGTTATCTCAAGCGCCATGAATTTACCGACAAGACACTTAACGACTGGTGTTATGTGGCCAACTTCGACCAGACCCGTACCCCCAAGGTGCTCAAACTGCCCGCCGGCAAGGGCGTCACTTTCAAGAAAGAGATGGAAAAACTGGTTCTCAGGCTGGTCAAGGCGCTGCCGTTGGCGTTTGACAACGAGATGTATTACCGCCGCGCCGACAAGCTCAAGAGTCAGTTGGCGCAAAAACAGGAAGCGGCGCTGCTGGCTCTGAGCGAAGAAGCCAAGGGGATGAAAATAAGCCTCTCCATCAACACTCAGGGCGAGTATCAGTTGATGGCGCTGAACGGCGAAGAGCCGCATACCGAGGAAACCTATCTCGCCCTGCCAGAAGCCGAGCAACAGCTGTTTGAACAGAATATCAAGCACTTGGAATCGCGCCTGCGTGGCATTATCCGCCAACTGACCGAATGGGAAGAGGAGTTCAGCACCAAGCAACAGGAACACGATGAACAGGTGGCCCGCGAAGTACTGAGCCATTTCTTCAAGCCGCTCAAGGATGAATACCGCAGCCTGCCGGAGATCCGCTCTTTTCTGACGGCGATGCAGAAAGATATGCTCGGCAATCTGGATATCTTCCTAGAGGAGAGTGAAGACCAACTGGCGCTGGCCTATGCCTCGCTGGAAAAGAAGATGCCCAGGCGCTATCAGGTCAACCTGCTGGTGGGTCAGGAGGAGCAGAAATTCCCTGTGGTGGTAGAGGAAAACCCCACCTATCACGGCCTGTTTGGTTATGTGGAAAACGCCACTTACCGCGGCACTGTCTTTACCGACTTTTCGCTGATCCGCCCCGGCAGCCTGCACAAGGCCAATGGCGGGGTGCTGCTGATGGATGCGGTCAAGGTGCTGGAACGGCCCTATGTTTGGGACGGACTCAAGCGGGCACTGCGTTCCCGCAGTCTGGATCTCAGCTCGCTGGAGCGTGAAGTCTCCCTGTCCGGCACAGTTTCACTGGCGCCGGAGCCTATCCCTCTGGATGTCAAAATCGTGCTCTTCGGTGATAACCAGACCTACCAGTTACTGCAGCATTATGATCCCGACTTCAGCGAGCTGTTTCGGGTAACCGCCGACTTTGAAGATGTGATGCCAAGAAGTCCGAAGGCCGAATGCTTCTATGCCAGATTTATCTCCTCGATAGTGCACGACAACCAGATGCTGCACTGCGATCGCAGCGCCATTGCGCGGATAATCGAATTCAGCTCGCGCCAGGCCGATGACCAAACCCAACTGTCACTGCATTCGGCCAATATCGCCAATCTGCTGCGGGAGACCCACTACTGCGCCAAGGCGGCCAACGCCCGCAGTATTCGCCTCGCCCATGTGGAGCAGGCACTGGCGCAGCAGGAGCAAAGGGTATCGCGTCTCAGGGATCAACTGATGCAGAGCTTTCACAAGGGCACCACCCTGATTGATGTGCACGGCAAGGTCTGTGGCCAGGTCAACGCCCTGTCGGTTATCGCCACCACAGATCATCAGTTTGGCCTGCCCAACCGCATCAGCGCGACCACAGCCTTTGGCAAAGGCGAAGTGTTGGATATAGAACATAAGGTGCGCCTCGGCGGCCGTATTCACTCCAAGGGGGTGTGGATCCTCTCGGCCTATATCAAAACCCTGTTGGGACGCGAGGCCGATATTCCGCTAACCACCTCCCTGACCTTCGAGCAATCTTATTCCGGGGTCGATGGCGATAGTGCCTCCATGGCCGAATGCTGCGCCATTATCTCTGCAATCGCCCAGGTTCCCCTGCGCCAGGATATTGCCATCACAGGCTCAATGAACCAGTTCGGTGAAGCCCAGCCCATAGGCGGGGTCAATGAAAAGATTGAAGGCTTTTTCGATGTCTGTGCCATCAAGGGGCGTAGACATACCCAAGGGGTGATCATTCCCGCGGCCAACGCCCACAACCTGATGTTGAAAAAGCCTGTGGTGGACGCCATCAGCAAGGGCAAGTTCCATATCTGGACGGTCGAGCATGTGACCGAGGCGATGGCATTGCTGTGCAATATGGAAACCGGCAAGGCCGACAAGCGCGGTCATTACCCGAATGGCAGTTTACTGGGACTGGCCTCGGCCAGGCTGTCAGCTTTAAAAGCCAAAGATAAAGCGTAATCCAACGTTAAAGTAAGCAGCGCCGCTCAAGGGCGGCGTTTGATTATCCCAAAGGGATTGAACCCCCCAACCGCTGCCGACCTGTGCTGACAGAAGAACGCTCCGGGATACGTTTTACCTCTTCCAGAATAGACTGATAAATCAGCGCAGTAGATTCATGTTGCATCCGCTCGAAGGTGCTGACCAGATGATATGAAGGCGATTTGTGCTCAGGCATGCGGATCTCAAACGGGATCACCAAACGCTGTTTCTCCAGCTCCTTCTCCACCAGCAAGCGGTTGACATAGGCAATTCCCGCGCCCAAGACCGCGGCTTCTATGGCCTGAACTGAATTTTGAAATACCAATCTGGACTGTTGTGCTCGCCGTTCAATGTTAAAGTACTGTAATACTATATCCCACTGTACCAATCTATTATTGGTATATATTAAAGTCATATTATCGACGGCATTTTGCGTCAAAGATTCATAATTAACCGCATAATATTCAGGGTGACAAACGGCAACCATTTCCTCATCAAAAAGATGTACCGAATAATAGTTATCCCAAGAGTCATAACCGTATCTAATTGCCAAATCCAGACCATTGCTACCAAAATCAAGATATTCCAGGGTGTCAATAAATTCGATACTGATCCCCTTATGATAAATATGGCTCTGGCTCATTCTTGGCAATAGCCAGTTTTTCAGGAGTGACGGCGGCACAGCCACCTTCAATGAAGGGCTATGCCCCTGAACCCCAAGATCTATGGTGGCCTCCTCCATATTTTGTAGAATAATTGCGACTCTGGCGAAATATTTTCGGCCGCTGTGAGTGAGCTCCAATTGCCTGTGACTACGATCAAATAATTCTTTACCAACAAAGTTTTCCAATGCGGCGATTTGATGACTGATTGCGCCCGGCGTCACATTCAGTTCAACCGCTGCCAATTTAAAACTCTTGAGTCTAGCAGCCGCTTCAAAACAAATCACCGCCTTCATTGGTGGAATTATTCTCATATTTTCTCTTAACACTTTAGTTTTTTTAACGTCACAGACGAAAACGATTGGTTTGATAACTCACCCATGCATTAACAATATTATCAAGGCATAACAAAACTATGTGTGAGGATATTCATGAAAAGAATAATGTTATTGGCCGGTACTGCATTTCTGTATACCGGCATGGTATCTGCTGCGGGTCTGGCCGAGCACCATATCAAACAGGCTGGCGCCGATTGTCAGTCCTGCCACAGTCAGCCCATAGAGGTAAAAGACAACGAGGCTCGGGAAAACCAGGCTTGTATCAGTTGCCACGGCTCGCTGCAGGAGTTGGCTCAGCAGGTAAAGCAACCGCTTTCGCCCCACCACAGTCATCTTATTGACCTGTCCTGCACCAGTTGCCACTCAGGCCACAAGGAGCCTGTGATGGTGTGTCAGACCTGCCATGATAGCTTCAAGAGCAGTTTTCATATCCCCTTCTCCGCGAACGATAAGGTAGCGGATACCTATGTCTTCCCCGAAGTATCTCAGCAAGCCATAGACAAGGCGCTGGCCGCAGGTCCGGTGGAACAGCATGAGCTTCTGGTCATTGGCGCCGGTGCCGCCGGGCATGCGGCGGCCGTATCGGCCCGCCAGCACGGCATCAAGGATGTGGTTTTACTTGAGAAACAACCCTATATAGGTGGCAATGGCATGCTGGCCGCCGGTGGCATGGCTTCGGCAGAGACCCTGACCCAGGCGTTTCGTGGTTATCAGGACAGCAAGGCGCTCTGGTATCAGGACACAATGAAGGGTGGGCACCAACTCAATAACCCGGATCTGGTGCATACCCTGGTCAACAACGGCAGTGCCGGTATCGATTGGTTGATGGCCTTGGGCGCAGATATGACTTCCGCGGCCAGTGCCGGTGGCCACAGTGCCGAACGTCTGCACCGGCCCAGCGGCGGCGCCAAGTCCGGCCCGGAAATCATCAATACCTTGAAAAATGCGGCCGAAAAACTTGGAGTTGAAACTCGTACCAACAGCAAGGTGATACGCTTAGTGCAAGATAAACAAGGCAAAATCACCGGAGTACTGGTGCAAGGGAAACACAGTGGGGTGAACCTGTTGGCAGCCAAGGCCGTGGTGATCGCCTCCGGCGGCTTTGCCCGCAACAATGCCTTGGTCGCCAAATACAGACCGGATCTCAAGGGGGTGGACTCTACCAATAACCCAGGTAATGTTGGCGATGCGCTCACCTTTGCCACCGCCATTGGCGTGGATACTGTAGATATCGACCAAATCCAGGCCTTCCCTACAGCAGCGGCCGGTAAAAGGGTCATCTCCGGCACAGCACGCGGCGCCGGTGCCATATTGCTGAACCGCGATGGTGCCAGATTCTGTGACGAGATGGGCCCCAGGGACAAAGTCTCCGAGTGCATCTGGGCTCAACCCGGAAAAGACGCCTGGCTGGTATTTGATGAAACCGTGTTTGAACGTCTGGGGCAACTGCGGGGCATGCTGGAGCTGGGTATCATCTACAAAGCCGCCGATGCCAAAGAGCTGGCCGCCAAAACCCAAATGAATGCCGAAACGGCAGCCGCCGCCGTCAAACGCTATAACGGTTTTCAGGCCAGTGGCAAGGACAGCGATTTTGGCCGCAAGAATATGGCCGATGATCTGCATTTCCCGCTCTATGCCGTGCAGGTTAAGCCTGCGGTTCACCACACTATGGGCGGCCTTAAAATCGCCACTGACACCCGGGCATTGACTAAAGACGGCAAGCCTATTGTAGGACTTTATGCCGCAGGGGAAGTCACTGGTGGTGTCCATGGTGCCAACCGCCTGGCGGGTAATGCGATAGCCGATACCATAGTCTTTGGTCGCATAGCCGGTGAAAATGTCGCTAACTTTATCAAGCAGATGGCAGACGATAACCAATAATCCATGCAGCCCCTTGTTCAGCAGAGCGAGGGGCTAACCTGGGACAAGATTCAATACCAACCGCACCCAATGCCTCGGCATCTCGGCAGCAATATTCGGCTTGCACTATTCTTGTAAAACAAATATCGCCTATTGTCCTGGCTGCAATGGCTGGTGGGCTGATTTCTGTCTATATATTTATGGGATACATCAAATATCAGAGGATAAACAATGAAGTTCAGCCACAAGATTGTCGCCGCCTCCTCTGCATTGCTATTGGTAACAGTTGCACTGCTTTCCAGCAAACAATACTTTGCAGTTCAGGAACAGCTGCAGGCTCAGGTAGGAGCCAGCGTGACCGAAATCATGGATGGACTCAAAAACACGGTTTCTGCCGAGCTGGACTCGCGCAAGAAACTGGCCGCCTATTCAACCAGCTTGCTGGAAACCGATCTCTCGCCTGAGCACATCCGCGATGTGATCACCCGTCCCGTAATAAAAAACAGTTTTCTACTGGTGGGTTTCGGTTATGAAAGCGATGGTTCGAACATCAACAATGATCCCAACTGGGATCCTGGCGCCAATTGGGATCCCAGGACTCGCCCCTGGTATAAAGATGCCAAGCGAGCCAATGGCTTGATCATCACCTCTCCTTATACCGATGCGGCTTCCGGGGAAATGCTGGTTTCCATTGCCACTCCGGTAAAAGATGCAGGACAATTTATCGGCGCCATCTTCTACGATGTCAGTTTGATTCGACTGGCCAACCTGGTTAACGAAGTACAACTCTTCAATGCCGGTTACGTATTTATCGTTACCGGCGATGGCACTATCGTCGCTCACCCCAAATCCGAGTTTAACGGTAAGCCCATGAGTCATTTTCTACCGAAAGTGACGTTGACCGAAGGCAACCAATCAATAGAAATTGATGGAAAACCTTATACTCTGGATTTTGCCAAGGTTAGCGGTGAAAACTGGTATGTTGGCGCCCTGCTGGATGAAGAGATCGCCTATGCCGCCGTCAGCGAGTTACGCAACAGTTCCGTTTTGTATAGCATTATCGCCGTCATCATCAGTATTTCACTGTTATTGATGTTGATCAAAGCCCTGATGCGACCATTGGAAACCCTCAACAAGGCGATACAGGACGTGGCCTCAGGCGAAGGCGATCTGACCCAGAGACTGGATACAGACACTGATGCCGAGTTTTCGGCTCTGGCATCAGGTTTCAACAGTTTTACCGCCAGTCTGCAGCAACTCATCACCCAGTCCAAGAACATAGGACAGCAGATATTGCAGAGTTCTGAAATGACCTCCGCCGAACTGCAGCAATCCACAAACGCCATGAAGTCCCAGCTGCATGAATTGGAGCAGCTTGCCACCGCCATGCATGAGATGGCCACCACTTCATCGGATGTGGCTCGTAATGCCCAGGGCGCAGCCACCGCGGCCAAAGACGCCGACAGCGCCACCAGTGTTGGTACTCAAGTGGTCAGCGCCACTACAGATGCAATTAACGCCCTATCAGAACGGATAGAGATGGCAGTACAAGAGGTCAAAGAACTGGAAACCGCCACCAGCAATATCGCAACGATTCTGAGTGTTATCAATGATATTGCCGATCAGACCAATCTACTGGCACTCAACGCTGCCATCGAAGCCGCCCGGGCCGGAGACTCGGGCCGCGGCTTTGCCGTGGTGGCCGATGAAGTGCGCACTCTGGCACAGCGTACCCAAGAATCCACCACAGAAATTCGCGCCATGATAGAGCAGTTGCAGGCCGGTTCCCGCGCCGTGGCCGATGTGATGAATCAAAGTAAGGACACCACTCAAGAAGCCGTTACCAAGGCCGAAGGCGCCAACGAAGCATTGAACCGGATCCGCGATGCCATTCAACAGATCACCGACATGAATCTGCAAATTGCCTCGGCCGCCGAAGAGCAGAGTCTGGTGGCCGAAGAGATCAACAACAACACTGTCAGGATCAAGGATCTATCGGTACAGGTATCTGATTCGGCAATGCAGGCCAACTCGGCGATGCAGACCCAGACCGAGCATGTCAGGGAACAAGATGCCATTCTCAACAAATTTATTGTTTGAAATCAGATGTCCCTGAATTAATGCTGTAGTTCAATCTAGGACTGGAGACAATCAAAAAAACGGCGAGTATGCCAAAATACTCGCCAAATATGGGGTAATTCTACAAGGACGCCGGGCGTCGCCAATACTGCATCTCGATGGCACCATGGCTAAGCGGGTTAAGGATAAGACTCCGAACGGGATGTTCTGCTTCAGTCGAGAGTGGCCAGCATCTCATCCGAGTAATCCTGCAGGCGCTCGCCGCTGCGAACCTTGGCGATATAGTCAGGGTTAGCAATAAAGGGACGGCCTATGGCGACCAGGTCAAAACGCCCGGCAGCAATCGCCTCGGCGGCCGTTTCCGGGCTGTAGCCACCCACACCCACCAGATTTCCCTGGTAGTGACGGCGCATGTAGTCCGATACCCGGCCATCAAGGAAGTCAAAGCGCATGCTGTCGTCAAACATGCCCTCGTGCAGATAGGCCAATCGGCGGCAGCCAAGCTCGGCGAGCAGATAATCAAACACCTGACGGTCACGGGGATCGGCGCTCATATTAAAGTATGCCCCGGGTGACAAACGCAGCGCCGTGCGATCTGCACCTATGGCGGCTATGGTGGCATCCACAACTTCCAGGGCAAAGCGGCTCATGTTTTCAGGCGTTTGACCGTACTCATCTTCACGTCGGTTGCTGTCATAATGCAGGAACTGATCGATGAGATAACCGTTGGCACCGTGGATCTCCACACCATCGAAACCGGCCTCAATGGCATTTTCTGCCGCCTTGGCGTAATCACGCACCAGTTCGGCAATCTCGGCCTTGCTGGCCGCCTTTGGAGTTTGGTAGCTCAGCTCGCGCATTCTCGGCACTGTACCTTCAACGCCCACGGCAGATGGTGCCAACACATGCTCACCATTAAAGAAGTGCGGATGCGCGACCCTGCCTGTGTGCCACAGCTGGGCAAAAATCTTACCGCCCTTTTCATGCACGGCATCTGTCACCCGGCGCCAACCGGCAATCTGAGTCTGGGTAAAGATCCCAGGAGTGTTGGGGTAGCCCTGCCCATCCGGGCGAATGATGGTGGCTTCACTGATGATCAGCCCAGCCTCGGCGCGGCGGGCGTAGTAAGCCAACATGGCATCGGTCGGCACCAAATCGGCATCGGCCATACAACGGGTGAGCGGCGCCATCATAAAGCGGTTATTGAGTGTGATGCTGTCATTGAGACGATACTGTTCAAACAAGTTCTGGTACATGGTTCCTGCCCTTGGCGAGTTAACGGCTCAGTCACTGGCATTCGCCTTATTCAGAGCCTGAGGAGCTGAGCCCCTATTTGAATGTTCGTTCAAGATAAAGATTGTTGAATGATCATTCAAGCCTTTTTTGAACAAATATTCAAATTGCAGTAAACTCGGCGCATCACAGTGGGAAATCATCTTATGAGAAACGCCGAATTCGATCGCGAGAAAGTGCTGCGCAGCGCCATGAATGCCTTTATGGCCAAGGGTTACAGCAAGACAAGTATGCAGGATCTGACCCGGGCAACCGGCTTGCATCCGGGGTCTATCTATTGTGCCTTTGACAATAAGCACGGGCTGTTTCTGGCGGCGATTGATCAGTACCACGCCGATCGCGAGCAGCAGCTACAGGGCTTTTTCCCGGCCGAGGGTTCACGGCTCGAATGCCTGCGGCGTTATCTGGACAACATAGTCAGCGAGTGCCTCAGCTGTGATGCCAGCCAGGCCTGCCTTTTGGTCAAAGCCTTGAGCGAAGTGGGTGAGCAAGATCTGGCTGTACAACAGAGAGTGAGCCAACATCTACAGCAATGGCAAACGGCGTTGCAGCAGATACTGCAGCAGGCCCAGGTGCAAGGTGAACTGGCCGCCGATAAAGATCCGGCGCAGCTGACCCGGTTTCTGATGATGGGTATTTATGGCCTGCGCACTTATGCCCATACTCATCCGAGCGCCGATGAACTCAGTGCCCTGGCCACAGAGCTGTTTGAGCATCTGAGTCTCTGAGCCAGCCGCAAGCCTTGAGCGCCCAAGGCGCAGTAGCACTACAGCATCACTGGGCCTTGAAGCCTATCCGAAAGCCACCCCAGTGTTTGCCCTTAACATAGATGGGCACAGAAAGATCGTGCATCACCTCACCCGTGTCACGCTTGTAGGTCTGCAGCAGCACCGGCTCTGTGTGCTGGCCGCAGCGGATCCCAGTTGGGTCGTTGAACAATCTCTTGGTGCGGTTTTGCAGCATATCCCGCTCCCTATCACCGGTCAACGGCTGGCAAAAACGCTGATTGTGAGTCGGAAAGTAGCCCTTCTTATCGACCGCACCGGCGTAAATCACCTCCCGGTGACGCTCCAGTATCGGCTCCTGCAAGGCCGGAAAGTGCTTGTCGGTAAAACCGTCAAAGGCGGTGTTGTATTTGGGTGGCTCAGTCGCCGCTATCGGCCGATATTGCGGCGAAAACAGCTGCTGCTCAGTAAACTTGCCTTCCGCCAACCCTTGCTCCAACGCTTGGCCGCAAGCCTTGGCGGCCTGCTGCGCTTCTTTGAGAATAAGCTGATCGAAACTGCCGGTATCCCAATGCGAAAGCGCCCGGAACATTCCCTCTGTGGTCTGCGACAGCCCAAAAGCCTGACGGGAGATCTGCTCGCTGCGATGACCTGTATCTGTCAGCGACTCGCTGATATGGGTAATGGCATTGGAAATATCTGCCGTCGTGCCGCGATATTCACGCAACGCGGCCTCAATCTGCTCCAACGCCTGCGCCGAGTCCTCGACACCCGAAGCGATACTGTCAAACCTCTGTTCCAGTGAATTCATGGCATCCACGGCGCCGGCCGTTTGGCTAACCACCTGATTCATTAGTTGTGAGGTGCCATCGGTCAGCTCTCTAATCTGGGTCAACATGGCGGCAATATTCTGAGTAGCCTCTGCGGTCTTGGCCGCCAGACTGCGCACCTCATCGGCCACCACGGCAAAGCCCCTGCCAGCCTCTCCGGCTCTGGCGGCTTCAATGGCGGCATTGAGCGCCAACAGATTGGTCTGGGCAGCAACACTGTCAATCACTTCGGTGATTTTGCCTATGGCATCGGCCTGCGCCTTGAGTTGCCCCACGCCGGAGGCGGCCTTATCGACATCCTGGCTCAAGGCTTCAACCGCACGAAAACCGCTGGCGGCATACTGACGCCCTTCGATGCTGACACTGCGCGATGCCTGTGCCTGATTGAGCACCACTTCGGCATGTTCGCTCAAAGCCACTGTAGTATGACTCAGCTGATTGGCCGCCACGGCAATTTGCCCGGCTTGCTGGCCGCTGGAATCCAGAGTGAATTTAAGTTGGTCAACAAAGTGAGACACTTCGGCAGCGCCGATAGCGATACGACTGGCATCCCGGCCCAGTTGCTGCGCCGCCTTGTCATCACCTACGCTCTTGCTGGATGCCTGCTTGGCATTTTGAACCACAGGGCGGGAAGCCCAGCGCAGCGCCAATACAGGGCCAATAAGCGCAAGACACCATCCAAACAGTGAAAGCAATAGATTGTCGGCACTTAAAGCCAACTGGACACACCCCAGCGCCAGCGCCCCGAGCAGCAAACCCGCCAGCATAGGCCAAATACGGTTTTCCTCAGACATGCAGCCTCCCTTCCTATCCTTATTGTTGGTTTGCACCAAATAAGGGATCCTTGAGTTTTCAGCATAACCCAAAGCATGGCGCTCTGCCGAATTGGACATAAGTCTATAGTGAGGCAATGAGCTTCTACGGCGGGAGACGGTAAGCATGATCAGGCGTAGCTTCACACTGCCGGCAGCCCAACGGGCCGACAGGTGCATTTAGTGCGGGAAAGCTGCTAGAATCTGCCACTCTTTTTCAACGCATTGATGAGACATTGCAAAGATGGGCAGAGCATATCAAAACCGCAAGGAATCCATGGCCAAAACGGCCGCACAGAAGACCAAGGTCTACTCCCGTTACGGAAAAGAGATCTACGTGTGTGCCAAGGGTGGCGGTGTCGATCCCGACGGTAACCTGGCACTGCGGCGCCTGATTGAGCGCGCCAAGAAAGATCAGGTACCGGCACACGTCATCGACCGGGCCATCGACAAGGCCAAAGGCGGTGGCGGTGAAGACTATGATACTGCCCGCTATGAAGGTTTCGGCCCGGGTAACTGCATGGTGATCGTCGACTGTCTGACCGACAACGGCAAGCGCACCTTCACCGAGGTTCGTCAGGCCTTTGTGAAGAATGATGCCAAGCTGGGTGGCCCAGGCACTGTGGCCCACATGTTCGATCACCAGGCGGTATTTGTCTTCCCCGGTGAAGATGATGAAGTGGTGCTCGAGGTTCTGATGATGGCCGATGTCGATGTTGCCGATGTCGAGTTGGAAGACGGCATGATCAGTGTCTACGCCCCCAACACCGAATTCTACAAGGCCAAGACGGCATTGCTGGAAGCCTTCCCCGAGATCAACTTTGAGATGGAAGAGATCACTTTCGTGCCACAGAACATGGTGGAAGTGTCCGGTGAAGATGTCGCCCAGTTCGATAAGTTTATTGCCGCACTGGAAGACTGTGATGACGTGCAAAATGTCTATCACAACGCCGAGATCATCGAATAATCTCAAAGATTTAGAATATGAAAAAGGGACCATCTGGTCCCTTTTCTATTTCTGCATCAAGGTTAAGTTCTTGAATTAACGCAGTTCCATTTCCTGGATGATCTCGTGGGCTATTTCCGGCGTGGTCACCTCGGGTTTTTCATGAAGATCGGCCTTGAGTTGCCCCTTTCTGTGCTTAAGCGCCGCTTCCAGTTTTTTGCCTGCCTCGGCGATAGCCGGATACATGACTTCGTTCTTGCCGGAGGCCGCGACTGCCACCCCCTCGTAATTAGTTCGAATATCAACCTGATGTACGCCATGCTCTTTGGCAATGATGATGTCCAAGCCGATCAGGCTGGGAAAATGCTTGGCGATTTTGGAAAACTTCTCTTCGATATGGCTACGTACTGCTGCTGTGACTTCAACATGATGACCTGAAAGCTGAATTTTCATAGGTTTTCCTTTTTTCTGCTGATTCACTTATAGAGCTTGGGGCTTTCAGCGTAAAACACAAGGGCCAATGTTCAAATAAGTGCCTTATTCCTCTCTCATTTGGTCAAAATTAATCCAGAGTTCATCTTTTTGAACAGCTTTGCACCAATGGTGACCCCGATATCACTTCCGTTTGAGCCATCTATATTGGTTTCCGAGCTCATTAGACCAATACTTCGCCTCTTTAATATCAAACCGGGTTAGGTTGGGCCCTAAGTTATTTACAGGTAAAACACGAATGGTAATGTTTATCATTAATTATTATTAAGCTAGAATCAGCGCACCAGTTTCCCTTAGTGGCCAATGCACTATCCGCAACAATGATGAAATCTCTATCTCTGTTACAGTTTTCCAGGCGCCATCCCCAAGCCCTGACCATTATCAGCAGGGCGCTGGCATCCATTTTGGGCGGTTATCTTATCGCTTCTTTGGCCTGTGCCCTATTGGCTGTAAGCCTGCCTATGAGCCGTATCGACAGTACAGTAAGCGCCATGATGCTGTCTTTTCTGATCTACGCCCTGGTGGTTATCAGGGTATTTTGCGTCAAACGCAGTTTGCGGGCCTGGCAAGAAATCCTGCTGCTGGCGGTCGCCTTGTTTGGCACACTGAAACTGCTGGGGGTTTGAGATGAAAGACAGTTTTTTCCGAACCATGACCTGGCTCCACACCTGGGTGGGTCTGCTGGTATGTTGGGTGCTGCTACTGGTGTTTTTTGCCGGAACCCTGAGCTACTATCGCCATGAAATCAGCCTGTGGAATCAGCCCGAGCTACACAAGGAGGTGTTCCAATCCTACGATAACACCCGCCTTACTGAGCAATTGAGTCTGGGCGAGGATTATCTCAGGCAGAATGCGGTCAACGCCCAGCGCTGGCTGATTGAATTCCCCACAGAGCGCCACCCCATGTTGAGTTATGGCTGGCAACAGCCGCCGGAGCCGGGGCAGCGCCGCGGCGCCTTCAGTGAACATCTAGTCAAGGCCGATAACAGCGGCTATGTGACTGAAGTGCGGGAGAGCCGCGGCGGTAACTTCTTTTACCGCCTGCATTTCGATCTGCACTATATCTCTGCCATCACGGCCCGCTGGATTGTCGGTTTCTGCACCATGTTTATGTTGCTGGCGATCATCTCAGGAATAGTGATCCATAAGCGCATCTTCAAGGACTTCTTCAGCTTCCGTCCCGGCAAGGGTAGCCGTTCCTGGCTCGATGCCCATAATGTCAGCTCGGTACTGGCGCTGCCGTTTCATCTGATGATCACTTATACCGGGCTTATCACCCTGATGATCATCTATATGCCTTGGGGCATATTGGTCAACTATGACAGTGACCGCCGGGAATTTATCAATGAAGCCCGTCCCGGCAGCAGCTTTACCCGCATAGCTGCCGCCAATGAAGCCGCGCCTCAATTGCCACTGGCAAGCTTCCTGCCCAAGGTGCAGCAAACCTTTGCCGAACTGCCGCTCAAGTCGGTGTCAGTGATCAACCCGGATGATGCCAACAGCCGGGTCATGGTCACTTTCAACACAGGCGAGCAAGTCACAGAGCGGGAGCTGTTTATGGTGTTCAGCGGTACTGATGGCGATCTTCTCTACAGCGCGGACAGTGACATCAGCGCCGCCAAGGCGACTCACGACGCCATGATGTCCTTGCACACCGCCCGTTTCTCCGGCCCCGCACTGAGGGGGATCTTCTTCCTTCTGGGGCTGAGCGGCTGCGTGATGATAGCCAGCGGCACCTTGATGTGGGCGGTTAAGATTCGCCAGAAACAACAAAAAGCCATCAGTCAGGGCGCCAAGCCCAGCCTGGGTCTGCGCCTGGTGGAAACGCTGAACCTGATGTTTATCCTCGGCCTGCCTCTGGGTACAGTGGCCTTTTTCTATGCCAATCGCCTGCTGCCGACCTCTTTGCCTGGCCGCAGTCAATGGGAGGTTCACAGTTTCTTTATTCTGCTGCTGATCAGTGGCTTGCTGGCTATCTGGCGCAGAGACAGAGCCATGTGGCGCGCTCAACTAGCGGCGCTGACTGCCGCACTGGCGTTCTTGCCGCTGCTGAACGCCCTGACCTCGCCAGCCAACCTGCTGAGCAACCTCGCGGCCGGTCAGTGGCAATTGGCGGGATTTGATCTGCTGGTGCTGACTTTTGCTGCCCTTGGCTTATTTGCCTTCAAGCGTTTGGGGAGGCAGCCAATGAAACAAACGGCCAAGGCCCAAAAACTCCAGGCGGTGCGCGGATGATGATTGCACTTATTGCGTTGACTTATCTCGCCTTTGGCCTGCTGGCTATGTCCATGTTTGGTCATTTCCGTGAAGCCATGGGGCGCGCTCCCAAAACTCTGGAAAGCCGCCTGCTGTATGCGGGCGGTTGGTTGGCCCTGCTGGCAAGCTTTGTGCTTTGTGGCATGGGGTATGGCTGGGGTTATGGCAGCATACTGTTTTTCGGCCTGATGACGTTGGCTGCCCTGCCTGTGGTTTTACAACTCAGCTATCTCGGTCGCAGTCTGCCGAAAGCATTGATGTTGGCGCCGGTTGTTTTGGTTGTGGGATACCTTATCTAATTTTGTCTCCAGCTCTGCCATGAAAAAGCGCTGCAACAGCAGCGCTTTTTAGTGCGTATCTCAAAAGAGAGCCAGCAATCAGCGAGGATTTTTAGGGCTCTTACAGCCTTTGCCCTTACAACCACCTGTGTCACCGCCACCGCCGGTACCACCGCCCGAGCAACCGTTGGCGGTCAGGTAATCCACTGCATCCTTGGCCTGCACCAGACCATAACCTGTCTCATCATCACGGCCGGCAGCGCCGAGATCTTCGGCGGTGGCACGTAATGCCGCACGAATGTCACTGTTGCTGCATTGAGGGAAATGACTCCACACCAAGGCCGCAACCCCGGCCACATGAGGTGTCGCCATCGAAGTACCGTCGAAGTAAGCATAGTTACCCGCGCCGATATCAACGCTTGCATTGCTGCCGACTGCCGCCAACATGGCCGCACCATCAGTATCACTCACACCCACAGACGGAATGGCGGTAACCACCTCACCCAGAGTCCCGTTTAAGGCCCCCGGCTCATTGTTGTAGATAATGGCCGCAACACCACCGCCATTTTCACAGGCGAGCACCTTGTCGGAGAAGGCGATATTACCGCGCTGAATTAAACACACCTTACCGGCGGCATCACACTGGCTCTCACCTGTGCCACAGTCAGCCAGAGTACCGGCGGCGCTACCTGTAGGTGAGCCTTCCATACCTATGGCTTCGTAACCATTGCCGGCAACAGCGGCAGCAGCCACCAACGCAGTGCCCATAGGCACGGAGGAAAGTACGCCGACACCCGGGCCGGAGAGCTCAACCTGACTGGTACGCTGTGAGAAATCCGCATGTTGCTTGTTGGCATCCACTGCGGCAACCGACACCACAGAGTTATAAGATGCCGGATAGGAGTGACGGGTATTGCCGTCGTTACCGGCGGCGGCAATACTCAGAATGCCGCGGCTGTCGGCGGCGGCAAAGGCGCGGTCCTCGGTGCGGCTCTTCAAGCTGCCACCCAGACTCATGTTGATGACCTTGGCACCGGCCTGCTCACACTTGTCCAGTGCGGCAACCAGACTGGATGAATAACCCCAGCCATCGGCATTGAACACCTTGATAATGTGCAAGTTAAGATTGCCGTTGGGGTTAACCCCTACCACACCAACACCATTGTTGAGTGCGGCAATCGTCCCGGCCACATGGGTACCATGATGGTTTTCATCTGTGTACCAGTTACCGGTACCGGGATCATTGGTGCCATCGACATTGTTGCCCGACAGATCTTCATGGGCCAACTGGTAACCTGAGTCTATGATACAGACCTTCATATTGCCGGTCTGGGCGTCACTGAGTTGGTCGGCCTGCACCATGGGAATACCATAAGGCATTATCTGTGAAAGCGGGAAACGTTTCACATCCGCTTCGACATATTCCACGTTGGGATTGTTGGCCAGGCCCTTGAGAGCCTGGGCCGGAATAGAAAAAGCGGCGGCGTTGTGGGCCGACAAATCCAGTTCCATTTTGGCGCCCATGGCCTTCATCTGCGCCATAGTGCTGGGGCCTTTCCCCTCCTTGAACTTAACGATATAACGCTCATTATCTGCAGCCTGTGCACCGACGCACAGCGCCAGGGTGACCGCTGCTGCGAGGGGCTTGTAAAATGCCTGCATAATGTTCTCCTGCAATTTGTCTTTGATCAGTATTTCGATCTATCTCGAAACGTTATTTTTATTAACATATGAAACAATGTATTTACATACACTGTTGTTATAGCGCCGCCAGACTTGAGATGCAAGACTAAAGTAGGTGGAATGACCAAAGAATTAAGACCAAAGAACTAATTACGAGAATTTATACAATCATCTTTAAAAACAATGAATTAACACTACACCCTTCTTGATTTTATTGAGAAAAATCCAGCCAGGCGGGATCCTGATAGCCAGTGGCAGACAAGGGTTTGGCAAATAGGCTATAGTGGCCGCTACTTAGCAAACCGTCTCAAGGAGCATCCAATTGAGTTTTCATCTGACCGTATCCTGGCAAACCAGCCCGGCGCCCGAGGGAGAGTTCAATCGCGATCATCAGATAGACTTTGGTACTGGCCAACAACTGCTGGCGTCAGCAGCCCCCGAATACAAAGGCAATGAAGCCAAGGTCAACCCGGAAGAGAGCCTGCTGGCGGCATTATCGTCCTGCCATATGCTGACTTTCCTGACCATAGCTCACTTGAAGCGTTTGCCGGTCGAGAGCTACCGGGATAACGCCACCGCAGAAATCGGCAAAAAAGAGTCGGGTAAAATCGCCGTGACCCGCATGATTCTGAATCCTGAAGTGACTTTTGCCGAAGGTGCTGAGATAGATAGGGAAACATTGGAAAAGATCCACGAAAAGGCACATGCTAACTGCTTTATCGCCAACTCACTGGCGGCAGATACCGAAGTGGAAATTAATTTCTGAGCAATAAAAACGGGTGCCACCGGCCCGGGAACCACTTGGCCGGTAACACCCTAACACCTATACAGGGGATGCCAAATGCATCCCCTGTTTTTTATCACTGCATGCTTACTTAATATCGTCCGCTTCGCCCTTGGGGGGCATGGGGCGAGCATTCAATGCTGGTACCGGTTCGCGTACCAGTTCATCCTTGAGATAACTGATAGCCCGCTCAAGCTGGGCGTCTTTGCCATTGAAAGTGGCCAGAGGCAGGTTGTCTACCTCGATATCCGGGCTGACACCTCGGCCTTCAAGTACCCAGCGACCATCGATGGCATACTGAGGATACTCGGCAACCCGAGCCATGCCCCTGTCAGTGAGGCTGTTGCGGCCCGAGAGCCAAACCCCGGCGCCCGCCGTCTGTTTACCCACCAAGGGCGCCAGTCCCAGGGCCTTTATGCCAGCTGAGAAGGTTTCACCATCGGAGTAGGTCAACTGATCTGTCAGCACCACCAGGTGGCCGCGGAACGTCTGCTGCATGTTGACATAAGGCGCGCCTGTTGTGGGTTGCCAGAAGGCCCAGGCCTTACGCAGCAGCTTTTCAATGATCCAGCTGTCGATATTACCGCCACGATTGCGGCGCACATCGATAACCAGCCCCTCCTTGTCATAGTTGGCGTAAAACTCGCGGGCAAAGCTCTCAATATCACCACTGCCCATGGCATACAGATGCAGATAACCTATCTTGCCATCGCTGGCCTTGGCCACCTTATCGGCATTGGCATTGACCCAATCGAGATACCTGAGTTTGGCGTTATCACGGTTGCTGATGGCCTGCACTATTACCTTGTGCTGCTTGCTGCCGCGCTTGAGGCCCAAAAGCACTTGTTTGTCGGCCTGATTACGGAGCATAGAGGTGAGCTGCGCCAGGGTAGCCAGTTTACGGCCATTGATATGGGTGATGATGTCGCCATCGCGGACATCGACTCCGGGACGCGCCAGCGGTGAGGCCTGCATCGGCAGTTCAGGGTCGGTGCGATAGATATGGCTGACCTTGACACCATCTTTCACCTGACTCAGACGTGCACCCAGCTCGGCGGCCTTGGGCATGTCGGGATCCTTGGCAAAGTCACCGCCGCGCACTTGAGAGTGCAACGCATCCAGTTCCCCCATCATCTGAGTGAAGATGTCATTCAGCTCATGTCTGTCGGTGAGTCGGTCCAGCAATGGCTGATATTTGGCCTTGGCGGCTTGCCAATCGACCCCGCGCATCTTCTTGTCGAAGAAGGAGTCTCTGTGCATAAGCCAGGCATCTTCAAAGATCTGCTGCCACTCCTGATGCGGTTGAATGGCGAGTTGCCACTGGGATGTTTGCACCACGGCATTGCTGAGATCGCCCGGCAGTTTGTCACCCACTGGCACTATCACCATCTCTTTGGGATTGCTCTGCTTACGCAGCAATACCTTGCTCTGATCGGCCGAGAGTTGATAATCGCGCACATCATCGGCGAAGGTTTCCAGCTTGGGGCTCAAAGGGTCAAACCTTACCAGCTTGAGCGCCGACTGTTCGCCTGTGATATCGCTATCGAGCAGATAGAGCCCCGAGTCCAGCACCTGCAAATTCTGGTAGTTACCCGCCTCGATGGGGACTTGCCACAGCCGCGACTTCAGGCCTTGCCAATCCACTTGCAGCTTATCGTCAGCGGCCTTGTCATCACCGGCAACAGCGCCTTGCAACTCGTTGGGACGTTGGAATGGGAAACTGGCATCCTGACTCAATGCCAGGGCAAAGATTTGGCTACGCTTGTCAAATACGGGGCCCATGTTGCGATCGCCCCAAGGCGAAGATGGAGTGGCCTGGAACTCACGGTTTGACAGGAAATAGAGCCACTGGCCATCCGGGCTGAAGCTGGGCGAGAAAGACTCGTACTTGTCGCTGGTCAACATCTCGCCCTTGGCAGATTCCAGCGAGTAGAGCATTACCTGGCTGCGCTGGGCACCGACTTCCGAGCGAGTCAAGGCCAGGAAGCGGCTATCCGGCGACCAACGGATATCGACATAGGGGCCGAGACCTTCGTTGTGGGTCACTATCTTCTTATTACTGCCGTCTTTGAGATCCAGCAGCCACAAATTACCGGCATAATCATCATGAGCCAAATAACGACCATTGGGCGACAGCTCAAGGCTCATTCTCAATGTGTTGCCATCTTGGGTCAGCTGCTTGGCGCCAGCGCTGCCATCGGCGGGATAACGCCAGATCTCCTGCTCACCGGAAGCATCCGAGATGGCATAGACCCAACGGCTGTCATGACTCATCAGTGCATTGCGCATTCTATGCTTGCCGTCCGAGTCCAGCTCTACCAGGCGGGAACCATCTGTAGTCGCCAGCGCCACATGGCTGCGGGCAGTGATGACCACCTTGTCTCCTGCCGGGGCCAGCCTGGCACTGGTGGCAAAATCGAGCGGATCGTTAACCCAATGTTCACGCCGCTCGGGGAAGTCTGAGGCCAGACGCAGATCCAGCTTCTGCTCCTGCCCGGAAGCCAGGTCCCACAGGTGAATATCGGCACCCAGCTGAAACACTATGCGGCCGCCGTCCAGATAGGGGCTGCGCACTTCGAAATCACGATATTGAGTCAACTGTTTAAGATCTGAGCCATCGCTGGCCATAGACCAGATGTTGGCGTTGCCATCGGCATCCGAGACAAAATAGACCCGCCCCTGCCACAGCATGGGATGACGCAGCGAGCCCTGATGCTCTTTGGCCAGCCGCACGGCCTCTTTGTCCTGCCCCAGTTGATAACGCCACAGTTCACCCATGGCGCCGCCGCGGTACACCTTGGCATTATCCCCTGTGGTTTGCAGCCCAAAGCGGCTGAAGTAGACATACTCACCTTCTGGGTCAACCACGCCTTCTATGGCATCGGCCAGCGGCAGATCGCGGGTTGTCAAAGTATCCGGGTTTACCGAACGCAGCACCCAGTAGTTCGCCGGCCCCTGGGCATTGTCTGTGGCATAGAGAATTTCGCCATTTGTGGTCCAGCCCTGTAGCCGTACCTGGCTATTTTCGAAACTGACGCGCTTGGCAAGCCCGCCACTCATGGGGATCACATAGACTTCCTGGGCACCATCATAGTTGGCGGTAAACGCCAGCGATTTTCCATCGGCAGAGATCTTGGCATTCAACTCTTCGGCCGGCAGGCTGGTCAAACGGGCAGCTTTATCCTGCCCGAGTGTCTGAGTCCAGATATCCCCTTCGGCAGTAAACACCAGGGTGTTGTCATGAATCGCGGGCGAACGGTAATAGCCCTGACCCGCTTCTGCGGCATAGGCGGCTGCACTGCCCAAAGTTCCCAATGCCAGCATACAGCAGGCCACGGAGTGACGAAGTTTCATCAATGCCTCTATCTCTGTTATTAATCAGTTAGCGCGGTTTTACGAGCCCAACAAGTTAACAGAGAAAGCGGCGGGATTCAGCTGTTGCCGACGACAGAAGTTTTAGCAAATGTGTCGGCAGGCATACTGAAAAATCAAACTGATAGCGGCCAGCCGTGGGTAATTTTGCTCAAGGGTTCATTCACATCGAACAGCCTGATGCGTATGTTGTGGGCGCCCATGGCCGCCACTCGTTGTGAGTGCATGCAGGCGTAAGCTTCGGCGCTGGCTTCATCTTCAAACAGATAAATGCCACCGGCCTCGCCGCTGCGTGGGTTTTCGGTCCAGATTTTGGCAATGAAACCCGGCTCCCGGGTAATGGACTCGGCCAGAGGCTTGGCCTGCTCTGTCAGGGCATCGCCCATCATTTCGGTGGGAAATTCAAAATCGATTTGCAGTAGAGTGGTCATTCAACCCTCCCCTTGGTTTGCGGATAAATGTCAGGGAAGATGCAAACAAGTCATAGGCCTTGAACACCTGTCACTGTTTTAGCCGCTCTCTTTCAAGAGAGCGCCATCAGGACCTTCCTGATAAAATCATAAAACTGCTGCGCGTTCGCTACAAGGAGGCACAAATTGGTGGCATAGTTACCCCAAAGTAACTTGCGCCAAGCCTTATGACACTCAATCAGCAAGCCCCTCTCTGCCCGGCCTATCAGGTTCTGCGGCTGATCTGCGGCAAATGGAAACCCGCCATCCTGTTCTTGCTGCAACAGCAGCCACAGCGCTTCAGCTACCTAAAACGGCATCTACCCGGTGTCAGTCAAAAAGTGCTGACCGCTCAGCTAAAGGAGCTGGAGCAAGACGGCGTACTCACCCGTACTCTCTACCCTGAAGTGCCACCCAGAGTCGACTATCGTCTCAGCGCGCTTGGAATGGCACTGTTGCCGCTGCTGGAGCAGATGCACCTTTTTGCCGAGCAAAACGCCGACTTGCTGACGGGAGAGGCCCAATGAAACCTGTGCCCTGGTTCGATGGTTTGAAGCGCTGGCATTTTGCCTTAGCCACAGTTTTATTGTTCGGTATTGAAGTATTGATAGCCCGCTACGCCCCGCCCGGCTTCATCCGCGGGTTTATCGGCGATCTGCTGGTAGTAATATTGATGTTTTGCGCCCTTAAAACCGTGAGCCCCTGGGCAAGTCGGCTGCTGCTTCCCTTGGTACTGGCATTTGCCTTCGCCATAGAATTTGGCCAGGCCTTTGGCTTGGTGGATAAGCTGGGGCTGGGCCATATTAGCCTAGCACGAATCGTTATCGGCAGCCACTTCGACTGGCTGGATCTGCTGGCATACAGCCTGGGTTGTTTGCTGTTACTCCCGGGCTCCCTGGCGCTATCTTTTCCGGGGAAGAGCCAAGCTCAAAGTGCCCGGGAATAACCCCCTGAAATAAAACTCAGTTTCGGTACTTAACCCCGGCTTAGGCCAATATCAGCACCACCTGGGCGGCAATGGGACTGAGAATTACCCGCTAAGTCGGGCTAAAAGACCGGGAGCAGGTTGGCAGCTGCCCCCGGGGATTTGACGGTTCAAAAAGGCGGTTTAAAAATCACGGCTCAAAATAAGCTTAAACCTTGTAACGCCCGCTAGCGGGTCAGGCGGTTTATCAACGCCTGATGCTGAGGGAAACGCTCAAGCAGTTCATCACGGCCGAACAGCTTGAAGTCATCGAAGGTAAAGCCAGGTGCCACCATACAACCTACCAGCGAATAGCCCGGATTATTCATTGCCGAACCAAAAATAGTGCCTTTGGGCACCAAGACCTGTGGCCGCTCACCTTTGGCCAAGTCCATCCCGAGTTGCGCCTCGGTCAGTTCACCCTGCTCGGAGATCATATAGATGGTCAGCGACTCACCGCTGTGGAAGTACCACATCTCATCGGCCGTCAGTTGATGCAGGTGGGACACTTCACCCGTCTTGAGCATAAAGTAGATACTGGTCCACAGGTTACGGCTGTCATCAAACCGGCTGTCCGAGACGAATGAACGACCGAAATACCCGCCCTCAACATGGGGCTCAAGCTCGAGTGCCTGGATAACATCATCGGCGGTCAACATAAAAACTCCTGTTATTAAAATGAGGGCAGGCTCCCTGCCCCGTGATGGATTGAAACTGACGGGCTTCCCGATAACTCTTTTTAAGTTAAGCTCTGTCTTTAGCCTCAGTGATTCTCTTTGGCTTCGAGACTCTGCTTGAGACGCTCAAGCAAGGCTTGCCAGCGCTCGCTCTGCTCCTTATTAAGTACTTGCGCATTCTCGGGCGCCGTATCCTGATGGATAAAGGACTGCTGCTTCAGTTGCCGCAGTGCCGCTTCTTCCATCTGGGCCGCCTCATTTGCGCTCAAGGCCTTGGCCAAGGTATCCGGCAGCGTCAGTTGATAATCTGCGGCTATGCCTCGTACCAGCACTGCCGCCTGCTCAAGTTCACCGGCTTCGATGGTAGTTGTCAGCAGATCCAAACGGCCGTCGATATCCCTTGGCAACGCGGCCAGAGCTTGCTGCCTGGGGGCCAATCTCGCTCTTTGCTGCACAGTGTCCTCTGCCACGGCGCGATTCTTTGCAGCACTTTCTTGAGGAGGCATGTCCTGTTGCTGAACAGCCTGTTCCTGAGGTGCCGCTCGCTTGGCGGCCATGGACTGCTGCGGCGCCGCCATCGGCTCAAGTCTGGCGGGCTGCGCCGCATCTTCAGCGCTATCTGGCTGCAGGCTGATTTCCAGACTGGCCGGAGCACTGAGCTGCGGCGCCGATGAGTTTCGCAGTTCGGGATTCAGAATAAACAACCCTGCCACCAGCATCACAGAAGCCGCGGCGGATAGGCCATATCTGTGCTTTTGCCAGAATCCGGGCGCCGGACGGATCACCTCTGGTGCTTGACGGCAGTTGTCCCTCGCCTGCTGCAGAATTTGCTGATCCAAGGCTAGAGGCGGCTGCTCGACAGCACCTTCACGATAGAGCGCATCTATCTGCGAGTCTGGCGTGGCAGCATCATCGCGTTTGTTCTCTGTCATTCAATGCTCTCCTGGGTCTTGCGCCCCAAACAGTCACGCAGACTCTGATAGGCATAACGTATCCGGCTCTTGGTGGCCTCCAGCGTCGCCCCGACCACTTCGCTGATCAGTTGCGCCGTCAGCCCGGACTCCTGATTTAGCAAGAAGGCTTCCTTCTGCACCTGGGGCAAGAGGCCGATGCACTCCTTAAGCCAGGCGACCTGACGACTTCGCTGCAGTTCGCTATCCGGCTCGGCGGTTTGTGGGCCCAGCAGATTGGCCTGCGCATCCGGCTCATCCTCATCTATGCTGAGACTGTCGACCGGTTTAACCGCCCGCACATGGTCAATCAGCAGGTTATGAGCTATCCGGTACAGCCAGGTAGTAAACTTGGCGCTGGGTTGATAACTCTGCGCCGCCTTGATCACCCGGCTCCAGGTTTCCTGATACAAGTCTTCAGCCAAGGCCATGTCACTTAACTGGCGGACAAAATACCGGTAGAGTCCGCCCTTGTGTTTAAGATAGAGGCGCTCAAAAGCTTGGGCATCCCCGGCGGCATAAGCCAGCATCCAGGTCTCATCCTCTCCACTTGGCATTCCCGTCTGCCTTTGCTGTTCCAAATTCTCTCTCCTGACCGGCAGCTTAATTGGTTATTGGGATGAGAGTTTGCCCCCACGCCATTGGACTGTAAACCCCAATGGCGCGACTCTGGGTCTCAGTTTTGCCTATGCCCCTATTCCAGCGGCTTAAATCCGGCGGCTTGCATAGGTTCGAGCGGGTTCGGGCATAGATTCGGCCCTGATTTTGTTAATCATGGCTTTCTTAATCCCGGGTTACCCTGCTACAGAGAGCCCTGCCACGGTTTTGCGTCTGGGTTTAAGCGCGCCTTGCCCGGCCAACAGTGCGGCGCTGCGAGCCAGGCTGACAAACTCATGTCGATAACCGTATGGGTCTTCGCCCTTGGCCGAATCGGCAAGCTCGGTGACCTGGCGCCAGTCAAAGTCATGCAGATATACTGAACCGTTAAGTAGTTGCCCAAGCCCGGCTACCGCCGCAGCAAAACGCAGATCATCACTGGCGAGCGCAAGCGACTTGTGGGCCGAATCCAGGCGAATGGCGTGAGTATAAAGCTGGCTCTTGCTATCTTTGCTACTCTCACTCAAGGGCGGTTTGGCTCGCAGTTTCAGATAGCCAAGCTCTTCACGGCTGTATTTTTCCTTGCCGCTGACAGGGTCGCGACCATAGCGCAATGCATCGTTGGCCAGATTATTTGAATCCGTAAGGCTGAGCTCATACAGAGCCGTCACCGCATGCCCTGCGCCCATTTCGGCGGTGTCGACCTTATCGTTGTTGAAATCCTCCCGCTTGAGGGCGCGGTTTTCATAGCCGATGAGGCGATACTCAGCCACCAGCGCCGGGTTGAACTCGAGCTGCACTTTGACATCCGACGCTATGGTCAGCAGGGTGCCGCTACGCTGCTCCACCAGGATTTTGCGGGCTTCGCTCAAGGTATCGATATAAGCGTATTGGCCATTACCCTTATCCGCCAACTGCTCCAACATGCTGTCGCGGTAGTTGCCTAGGCCAAACCCCAGAGTTGTCAGGCCAATCCCCTGCTGCTTTTGTTGTTCAACCAGCGCCAGCAGCTCCTTCCTGCTGGTCAGGCCCACATTGAAGTCGCCGTCGGTGGCCAGCAGAACCCGATTTACCCCGCCACTGATAAAGTGCTTGCGGGCCAAACGGTAAGCTGTTTGGATGCCTTCGCCGCCGTTGGTGCCACCGGCGGCCTTAAGCTCAGCCAAAGCGGCATCTAAGCTCTCGCTATCGGCGCCATTGATACCGTCTAGTACTACGCCGGCCTCACCGGCGTAGACCACTATCGACACCTTGTCCTCAGAGGTGAGCGTGTCGCTGAGCATTTTGATGGCCGATTTCAGCAGCGGCAACTTGTCCTGCGATGACATGGAGCCAGACACATCCAGCAAGAACACTAGGTTGGCGGCGCCTATCTGACTGACTGGCACTTCATAGCCCTTAAGCCCGATACGCAGCAACATCTTGCCTTCATTGTAAGGCGACGGTGCCAGCTCAGTACTGATGGAGAAAGGCTCGCCTTTGTCCGGCTGTGGGTAGTTGTAGTCGAAATAGTTAATCAATTCCTCGACTCTCACAGTGCCCTTGGCTGGCAATGCTCCCAGGTTGATACTGAGCCGCATCAGGCTGTAACTGCCACTGTCCACATCAACGGAAAAGGTCGATAACGGCGTTTCGCCCGCCACCATGATGCCGTTGGCGATATACACCTCCGAGCCATTGGCAAGCACTGTGGCGCTGGGATAATTCACATCCGCCAGAGTCAACTCAGCAGGCACGCTCAAGCTTCTTGGCTGGACACTCGGCTGGTACAAAGTCCGAGGTGATGCGACGGTGCTGACGGCTAACTTCTGAGCTTGCGCATGGGTTATAGCATTCGCGATATCCCGCCCGGGGTCTTTGCTTGGCAGCACAGTAGTTTCAGCCTCAGAGGACTGAGCCTCACTCGCTTGATTGGCTACCTTGGGTGGCTCATGGGACTGCTGTGGCTGGCAGGCGGCTAACCCCAAACTGCCAACTAGAATGGCCCATAGGCTAAGATAATACCGGCGCCCGGCAATGGCGGCGCTTTGATTTATCCCCATCTTCCCTTTGGTACTCACCTTGCATTTGCCTGGCAACATTGTCGCCTTCATAACATTTCTCCTTATTCGGCTATTGTTATTGCAAACGGATGCCAAGGACAAAAGGGTTATCGCCAGATAAGAAAATGGAAATAAAAAGCCAAAGGCCATAGCCAAAGGCCTTCTTCTATCGCGAAAATAACCACTTAAACACCAAACATACTTCCACAATAAAAAAAAGCCTAAAATTTTGATTCTGAGCCAGACATCACACAAGGGTCATTAACGGAAGCCTAAAATAACGGCTCTTTTTTTCCCGGTCACAAGCCGGTTCGATTTTATGGAGCCCTGTCGACGTGCCTCACATAAGCAATTTCAGAACCCAACTCTTTTCTTTACGCCTGGGCCATGCCCTGCGTGAAGTCATCGCCAAGGAAGGATACAGCGGTAAGCATTTTGGCCAGGATCTGATGGCCGGGGTCACTGTGGGGATCATCGCCATTCCATTGGCTATGGCTTTGGCTATCGCCAGTGGTGTGGCCCCTCAATATGGTCTCTATACTGCGATCATAGGTGGCTTTATCATCGCCATTACCGGTGGTTCACGCTACTCCATCTCAGGCCCGACCGCGGCCTTTGTGGTACTGCTCTACCCAATAGCCCAGGAGTTTGGCCTAGCAGGTCTATTGATAGCGGGGATGATGTCAGGCGTTATCCTGATAGCCATGGCGCTGCTGCGCCTTGGTCGCCTGATCCAATATATTCCTCAGTCGGTGACGCTGGGCTTTACCGCCGGGATAGGTGTGGTCATTGCGGTTTTGCAGTTGAAAGACTTCTTCGGTCTCCCCATAGACAGCATGCCGGAGCAGTTTGGTGAAAAACTGCAAGTGTTGGTGCAAGCCTTACCACAAACCGACTTACCCAGCCTATTGGTCGCATTGGTCACTCTAGCGGTCATGTTGCTGTGGCCAAAACTGAAATTGCCGGTACCGGCGCATCTACCGGCCATCATAGTCGGCAGCCTACTGGCATTGCTGCTTGGCAGTTTTGGGCAAGAAATAGAAACCATAGGCAGCCGCTTTCATTATCTGTTGCCCGATGGCAGCCAAGGCAATGGTATTCCGCCCTTCTTGCCTAGCTTTGAGTGGCCTTGGTTGCAACCTGGACCAGATGGCGAACCTTTGGGGCTATCCTGGCAGATGATTAAGGCCCTGGCCCCGGCCGCCTTTGCCATCGCCATGTTGGGCGCCATCGAATCCTTGCTATGCGCCGTTGTACTCGATGGTATGACAGGTAAGCGTCACAGCGCCAACAGTGAACTGCTTGGCCAGGGGATAGGTAATATAGTGGCGCCCTTCTTTGGTGGGATCACTGCCACAGCCGCCATTGCCCGCAGCGCAGCCAACGTCAAGGCTGGGGCCTATAGCCCAGTATCAGCAATTATCCACTCTCTGGTGGTACTCCTGGGACTGGTGGCGCTGGCTGGCTTACTGTCCTTCCTGCCGATGGCGGCCATGGCGGCCTTGTTACTGGTAGTGGCCTGGAACATGAGCGAAGCTCCCAAGGCCTGGCAACTGCTGAAAACCGCGCCGCGCAGCGATATCTGGGTATTCTTAAGCTGCTTTTTCCTAACTGTGGTGTTCGACATGGTGATCGCCATCTCTTTCGGGATCATGTTGGCGGCCCTGCTGTTTATGAAAGAGATCGCCGAGATGACCCGGCTCTATGAAATCAATAACAATAAACGCTACATCGACCGGCCACTGCCGGACGACTGGGTGGTACTTAAGATTAATGGCCCACTGTTTTTTGCCGCGGCGGAGCGCATCTTTGCTGAAATCGCGCAGATGACTCAGGACAAACAGACCATAGTGCTCTATATGGATGGGGTGTCTATTCTCGATGCCGGTGGCATGGCGGCGTTGAATAAATTGATACGCAAATGCCAGAGCAATAATACCCGTCTGCTGGTCGCCGATCTGCAATTCCAGCCAATCCGAACCCTGGCCAAGGCCAAAGTTCAACCTATCGAAGGTGTACTCAAGTTCTATCCCACCTTAAGAGAGTTGATTGAAGAACAGGTGCCGCTCAGCACGGATGGTCAAACTCGTGCAGAAGCCCTCCAGAGCAAACCGGCACAATAGCGTTAACGTGCCGTTGCTTGTATCTTCCCGCGCCCGGTTTTACCCGGGCGCTCGCTTATCCTCCCCAAACAATAACCATCGCAAACTACTGACACAATTGTAAGAAATTGGCTATCCCCCCACTAAAGCGAATCTGCTAGTATGCGCGCTGACTAAAAACTCTCGAAAAAGTGCGATGCGGATCACCGCCACACGACAAAGGACTGGGGATGGAAACCAAACACACTAAGCTCTACCACCTGTTGAGATGGGGAGCCGGGCTGGGACTGCTCTGCCTAAGCCAACTGGCACTGGCAGATGAAGAAAAAACGGAGGCGGAGATCCGCTGGCAGACGTTGAGCCCGATAGCCAACCTGTATCTGAGTCAAGCCAATGCGGAAGACTTCATCGCCCAAGGGGATAATGAAAAAAACCGCTACAACAACTACGCAGGCGCCCTCGCCTATTACCTAATGGCCACAGAGCGCGATAGCAGTAATATCTGGGCGCCCTATCAAGCCGCCGGTACTCTGGCAATGCTGGAACTTAAAGAGCAAGCCATCGAAATGCTGTTGCAAGCCGACAGCCGCGGCCTGTGGCAATATATCATGCTCGAGGAAGACGACGAACTTAACGCCATCAGAGACTCGGATGAGTACCGCACCGTGCTGGATAATGTTAAACGCCGTTATCCTCAGCATGCAAAAGATGCCGGTACAGCTTATATCTACCGACCTCAGGGGGCTGCCCCTGAAGGTGGCTGGCCCGTGCTGGTCTGGTTATCCGGCTATGGCACAGAAGGCAGTAACAGCGCCCATATGGCCAAACTGCTGACAAGTGAACGGGCAATATTTATCGGGATCAACGGCACGGAAAAGCTCAATGAGCACAGCTTCCGCTGGGCCAGAACCGAAACCGAATCCAGTCACCAGGCGGTGCAGCAGGCTTTAGCCCAGGCGGCAAAGACCAGCCCTGTCAACAAGCAGAAAGTAGCATTGATGGGCTTTTCCCAGGGTGCCCTTCACAGCGCGCACCTGCTGGCCAAACACCCGAATGATTATGTCGGCGCCCTGCTATTGTCGGCAGGCGGCATGCAAACCGAAATCAAGGCTTCGGCGCCCGCCGGTAAGCGACTGGTTATCTCATACGGCGAACAGGAGCACAGCAGTAATCTGGCGCTGGATAAACAGCTGGAACAATTTTTTAGCCCGGGTAATCAACTGCAGCTCAAACCGCATCAGGGCGGGCATTTCTTTGATGATGCCTGGCAGCAGAAATACCCGGATTATGTCAATTTCGTATTGGAACTCAATTAAGGAAGATTAGATGGAACTGAAAAGTGCCTCAGGTTTTAAATCCTATTTTACCCCCAAGCGCATTCTGATTGGGGTGGGCGTTTTGGCGGCCCTGGGTATTGCCCAAAGCTCAGTATTGATGACAGATGCCGGTTACACCTATGTGCATCAAAACAATGTTACCGGCTCTTTGGATGTGTTCACCGAGCCCGGCATCCACTTTCGCATGCCGTTTCTGTCGAAAATAACCCGCTATGATCAGGTCGTTACAGTCTCCTTTGGCAACAACCAGGGCGAGGTATTCTACCAACGTCTGCCGGCGCTGCAGGTACGTTTTGCCGATACCTACACAGGCCAGGTACCGGCCACTTTCCGCTTCAAGCTGTCTTATGATCCCGAGCAGCTCAAGACGATGCATCGGGAGTTTCGCTCCAACGACAACCTGATTGACACCATGTTGATCAAGAACGCCCGCAACGTCACTGTGATCACCTCGACCCAATATACCGGCGAAGAGTTTTTCCAGGGCGGCCTCAATCAGTTCAAGGCACAATTGTCAGATCAGCTCAGCAACGGTATCTACACCACTGAACGGCGCCAAGTTGAAGTCGAGCAAGTGGATCTGGTGCCGGTGGGCTTCGATCAGGAGGATTCCAACAAGCTGCAAGCCACCAAGCAATTGGTGTGGAAGACAGTGCCTATTACCGACAAGAGCGGTAATCCGATACGTCAGGACAACCCGCTTAAACATTATGGCATCACGGTCACCCAGGTCACTATCGGCGATCCCAAGCCGGAAGATCAGCTTGACAAGCTATTGACCGATAAGAAAAAACTGGTTGCCGAGCGGATCCGCACTATTCAGGAGCAGGAAACCTCCAAGGCCCAGGCCAAGACAGAGCAGCTGCGCAAAGAGATCCAGCGTACCCGCGAAGTACAGGATGCCCAGCGTGCCAAGGAGCTGGCGGTTATTGCCCAGCAAAAAGAGGTTGAAGTGGCGCGGCAAATCGCCGAGCGTGAACTGGTGGAAGAACGTAAGAAGAAAGATATCGCCACCCTGAGCAAGGCCAAGGAGCTGGAAATCGCCCAGGCCAACCTAGAGATCCAGAAAGCCAACTCGGCCTCGGCCATGTTTGAGGCCAAGGCGATCCGTGAAAAAGGGATAGCCGAAGCCGACGTACTGGCGGCGAAATACAAGGCACTGGGTGCCCATGAGAAGGTGTATCTGGCCGAGCTGAACCGGGATGTGGCCAACTCCCTGTATCAGAACCTGCCCAACTTCAAGGTGGATATGCCGAAGAACTATATCAACGGCAGTGGCGGCAACGGCATGACCTCCAATTTGGACGTGATCACCGGCTTGTCGGCGTTGGGACTGATGGAAAAAAGCACCGTCCTTGGCAGTAAAGCATCCGCCAAATAACGAGCTGGTTAGAAAGTAAATTGAAGGGAGGCTTAGCCTCCCTTTTTATTCGCCTTCATTTCAGGTCATACTGATATGCCCAACCGCAAGGAGGCCTTATGTCTAAGCATTCATCCGTTTCACTGCGCCCGCTGCGCCGCGCTATTTCACTTGCAGCAGCTCTCTCGACGGCGGCTTTGCTGACAGCTACTGTGAGTGGCTCTGCACTGGCTAAAAATTCAGCGCCATCGGAACTGAAGGATATCCGCCTGCCCCAGGGCTTTGAGATAGAAGTCTATCTGGATAATGTCGCCAATGCCCGCCAGATGGCGCTTGGCAGCCAGGGCACACTCTTCATCGGCAGTCGCGGCGAAGGTAAAGTCTATGCCGCAATCGATACAGATGCCGATGGCCGCCACGACAAGGTCAAAGTGATCGCCTCCGGGCTCAATATGCCTTCCGGACTAGCCTTTCGGGACCTGACTCTCTATGTAGGCGCCGTGAGCCAAATTCTCGCCTTTGACAATATCGAGCAACAGCTGAGTCAGAGTGCTTCCCCGAGCTATCGAATCTTTTATGATGACTTACCCTCAGATAAGCATCACGGCTGGAAATACCTCAAGTTTGCCGCCGACGGCCGCCTGTATATACCCGTAGGCGCGCCTTGCAATATCTGTGATGCCGGCAGCGACTACAGCAAAATAATCAGCCTGGATCTCCAAAGCAAACAACCGAGGCTCGAAGCCGCCGGTGTGCGCAACAGTGTCGGTTTCGACTTCGACCCTATCAGTGGCCAGCTGTGGTTTACCGACAATGGCCGCGACATGATGGGAGACGATATGCCAGCCGATGAGCTCAATCATTTGAGTCAGCGCGGCCAACATTTTGGTTATCCCTACGTTCATCAAGGAGATACCCTGGATCCTGAATTCGGCAAAGGTAAGCAGCCCGCCGATTTCAGCCCTCCTGAAGTCAAGCTGGGCGCCCATGTAGCGGCGCTGGGAATGACCTTCTATCGCGGCGACAGCTTCCCCAAGGCCTATCACGGCGGCATTTTTATTGCCGAGCACGGTTCCTGGAACCGGTCCAGCAAGGTAGGATATCGAGTGCGTTTCGTGCCGATAAAACAGGGCAAGGCCGGTGAACCTCAGGTGTTTGCCGAAGGCTGGCTCAAGGGCGAAACCGTATCCGGACGCCCCGCCGATGTGCTGCAGTTACCGGATGGTTCCTTGCTGATAGCCGATGATGCCAAAGGCCGCCTCTATCGCATCTTTTACTCGGGCTGATTTTTGTCCGAAACACAGTGTTCAAGGGCAGCGCGCGCCGTCCTGTCATGATATTATCTGCAGCCATTATCGCCCGGCCTTGGGAACAACGCCGGGTTAAGGACGTTGCGAACCACGCCTTGTATCCTGGCCTGTAAGCCCACGCAGAGCACTCATGGAACTGGTTTGCACCGTCCGTTACTGTACCCGACCTGGAAACAGGCAAAATATTATAAATAAAATCAGTAGTTAAGGAGTTATCATGCAAGCCCTCGTTGCTGTTGTAATGGGTTCCAAGAGTGATTGGCCCACCATGGAAGCGGCCGCAGAGATCATGGATTCTCTCAAGGTGCCCTACCATGTCGAAGTGGTTTCGGCCCATAGAACCCCAGACAAGTTGATGGAATTTGCCGCATCAGCAGCAGACAAAGGATACAAGGTCATCATAGGCGGTGCCGGCGGCGCCGCTCACCTGCCGGGTATGATAGCTTCCAAGACCCGCTTGCCTGTACTGGGCGTGCCGGTACAAAGCAAGGCCCTCAGCGGCATGGACAGCCTGTTGTCGATAGTGCAGATGCCCAAGGGTATTGCCGTGGGAACGCTGGCCATAGGTACAGCCGGGGCATTCAATGCCGGCCTGCTGGCCTGCCAGATGCTGGCAACTCAGGACTCGCAACTGGCCGAGCGCCTCGAAGCCTTCCGCGAAGCTCAAACCCGCGCGGTACTGGATAATCCGGATCCGAGGGAAGACTGAGATGGCTGACAAGAGAGTTTGGGTACTGGGCGATGGCCAACTGGGTGCCATGTTACGTCATGCCGGCCAACCGCTGGCGATAGATGTCCGCCCGGTGGATATCATGGCGCCAAGCGATGAAAAGTTGCCGCTGACAGACACAGATATTATTACTGCCGAGCGTGAGCAGTGGCCGGAGTCGCCCCTGAGCCTGCAATTATCGCAGCACTGTCATTTCATTAATGGCCCGGTATTTGGCCGCCTCGCCGACAGATACACCCAAAAATCCCTGCTGGATCAGCTCAAGGTGGCCACAGCGCCTTGGGAACTGCTGGACGATAACACCCAAGTTAATGATCTTTATCACAAATATGGTAAAAGAGTTCTACTGAAACGCCGCACCGGCGGCTATGATGGCAAGGGGCAGCACTGGCTGAAGCAAGCCGAGTCGAGCACTATCCCGGCCGATTGGCGTAATGAGGCGATTGCCGAGCAGGCGATCCCCTTCGATGAAGAGGTATCTCTGGTTGGGGTTCGCAGCCGCAGCGGCGAGTGCTTCTTTTATCCTCTGACACTCAATCTACATCAGGATGGTATTCTGATGGCATCGATAGCCCCCTTGGCGCGATTGCAACCATTGCAGGCCGAAGCCGAGACTATGCTCAGCAGCATAATGCATGAGCTGGAGTATGTGGGGGTGATGGCGATGGAGTGTTTCCGGGTGGGCGATCACCTGCTGGTCAATGAACTGGCTCCCAGAGTGCACAACTCAGGACACTGGACTCAGGCAGGCACTCATATGGATCAGTTCCAGTTGCACCTGCGGGCCTTGTGCGAATTGCCACTGATGACGCCTCAGGTTAACTTCCAGTGTGTGATGGTCAACCTGATAGGCATAGATAAGGACGACCGTTGGCTGAGCCTGGCCAATGCCGAGCTGTTCTGGTACGACAAAGAGGTGCGCCCCGGCCGTAAGGTAGGCCACCTGAACCTGTCGGTACTGGATAAAAGTGCATTGACAGACAGTATCAGCCAACTCAAACAATGGATGCCGTCACAGTATCAGGCACCGCTCACGTGGATACTGGCGGAGTTTAGTTGATAAACAGGCGGGTAATAACCCGCCTTTTACCTCAATTCCAGGTATTACTTTAGGATTTTCAGAATTTGCCGGATCGGAATGGACTCAGAAAGCAGAAGATAGACACTTTGGATCTGCGCTATCACCTACTGCTTCTGTTACTGCCGCTGCTGCTGATAACCATATTGTTCTGGATCACCAGCCCTACTGACACACTGCCCTGGCTGCAGTGGGGCGGTGTTTCTATCATCTATTTCCTGGCTTATAGTCTGGGATGCTATGTCCATCAAGGTCATATTGGACGACTGTGGCAACACTTGGAACAGGTCATCGGGGTCAATGATGCCACCTTCGAGTTGGTACATCTATCCAGTCAATATGAGACCGAACACGCCTTTCTCAACGCCCTGCTGGGTAAAGCCGTTGCCATGGTCGATGGTGCCGAAATGGGCACTATCATACTGGTGGAACCCGGCAGTAATAAGCTGCACTTTGAATCGGCTGTGGGCCTGGATATGACCAAGCTAAAACAGCTGGATATGACCCTGGAGCAATCTTTTGCCTATCGTTTAACTAACGGCCAATGCGACCGGGTAGTTGTGGTCAATGATATGCGCAAAATCAACGCCGGAAGCGGTCTCAGTCTCGAAGCCCAGTCGCTATTATTGAACGCCGCCAGCCCGCCCATTCGGGCGACCCTGTCCAGTCCAATCCATATTGATAAAAAGCTCTATGCCATGCTCAACCTGGATAGCTCTTTGGTTGCCAGCTTCAGCAGCTATGACAGGGACTTGGTGGCTATTTTGACCCGCGAAGCCGCCAATGCCATCGCCCTATATCAAAAATCTCGCCAGATCCATAGGTTAGCCAACTTTGACAGCCTGACCGGATTAGCCAATCGCAAGTACTTCGAAACCCAAGCACAAAAATGGCAGCCCCAAAGTAAAGTGGAAACCATGTCTGCGCTGCTTGATATGGACAATCTGAAACAGATTAACGATACCTTGGGACACGGCGCCGGAGATTATGCCCTCAAGCGTCTGGCGACCGAGTTGAAGCACAACTTTCCTGCCCCATCGCTCATCAGTCGTTTTGGCGGCGACGAGTTTGTGCTGCTCTGCTACGGCAGCGAACTCTGGCTCAAAGAACGCTTACAGCAGGTCGAGACCCAATTGGCTACTCAGGATGTGGCGATTTATTTCAGTGTCGGCATTGCGCCTTTCAACGGCGATATTGAATCCAGCCTGAAACAGGCTGACAGCCAAATGTACTTCCATAAAAGAGCCCGCAAGAGCAGGCACACTTCCTAAGAAAAAACCTGGATCCCAATGACGGGATTGCTGCAGTAGGTAACAAGGAGAACCGATGCACAAACATCTCACCATCATGGCCATGCTGGCCGCTGCCACAATACAACCGGCGCTGCAACAGGCGCAGGCCGCACAAAACCTCTCGTCTTTAATGGTGGAAGTCCGGCAGCAAGATGGTATCCCCCATTATTACAATCTGGCCAGTGGCATGCCCCTCAATGGTGAGATCTCCATCGTTCGCGATAACCAAGGTTATACCCAAGCGACTTTCTCTCAAGGATTACCCAATGGCCGCTGGCAGGTATTTCACAGCAACAATGCCAAATTGATTGAGGGCCAGTATTTCCAGGGTTATCAGAATGGCAGCTGGCGCATGTATGACCTCAGCGGCCAGATGACCGAATTACAGGTGTTCAACAAGGGCGTGCCGGAAGGGGAATGGCAAACCTTCGACAGCAATGGCCGCCTCAATGAAAGCGTATTCTACCGCAGCGGCAACAAAGAGCTGGTCAAGCGCTTCTACGCCAGCGGTAAACTCAAGGCCAGCGAAACCTATACCGATAACCTGCGCCATGGTCAGTGGCAGAGCTTCTATGAAAATGGCACCCTGGCCCAAAGCCAGCAATATGCCAACAACCAACTCTTTGGCGAGTATCTGGAACAAAACAACCAGGGCGTCATCAAGATCAAGGGCAAATTCGATGCCAATGGCCAACGTCAGGGCGTCTGGCAGAGCTTTTTTGATGATGGCAGTAAAGAGAGCGAAACCCGTTTCAGCGCCGGAGAACGGGACGGCGAAAGCTTGAAATATCACCCCGGCGGTGAACTGGCGGTCAAATGTGCTTACCGCGCAGGTAAACGCCAGGGCCAATGCCAAACCTTCGACAATAAAGGCGTGCTGCTGGGCAATGAACTCTTCAGTGACGGCGAAAAAGATGGCCACCAGGAGTACTTCAACAGTGAAGGCAAGCTGGTCATAGAGCAGCATTACAAAAATGGCCTGCAAACCGGTATACAGAAACGTTTTCATCCCAATGGCCAGTTGGCCGAGCTGGAAACCTTCCACGACAGCCAATTGAGCGACAACGGTCAATATCCCCGCCATGGCAAGTATGAACGTTTCGATATCGACGGCAACCCACTGGAAAAGTCCCAGTTCGCCATGGGCCTGCTGGATGGCTTATATCAGCATTTCAGCGCCGGCGTGTTGCAAGAGTCCAGCCAATGGCAACAGGGAAAACGTCACGGCGACTTTATCCGTTACTTCCCGAACGGGGAAAAACGCAGCCTGTTGCAATATCAGCATGATAAGCAAACCGGAAAGTCCATCCGCTACTTTGAAGATGGCACAGTGCAAGAACAGGGCGAAGTCATAGACGGCAAGTGGGTCGGCAAATATGAGAGCTTCTACGACAATGGCAAGCCCAGGGAGTTGGCCCACTATGCCAAAGACAAGGCCGCCAAGGATTATCGTTATCCGCTCGATGGTGCCTTCAAGCGCTGGTACGCCAACGGCGATCCCAATGAGGAAGGCGCATATCTCAACGGCGACAAGGACGGGCTCTGGATTCAGTATCGCGAAGGGGTCAAGAGCCGGGAGCAGACCTTTGTCAAAGGCAAACTCAATGGCCAATATGCCGAGTATTACCATGGCCGCCGCCGGGTTACTGGAGAATACCTGGACAACAAGAAGACAGGTACCTGGATAGACTACCGCTACGAAGAGGACGATCCTACCTTCGGCACCATCCCCGAGGGCAATATTAGGATCAAGAGCCTGTGGCAGCAGGGTAAGTTGCATGGTGCACGTGAGCATTACAGCTTCAAGGGCATCCTTTATCGCAAGGAAACCTATGCCAATGGCGACAAGACCGGCAGCTACAGCGAGTACTATGTCGACAATGGGCAGCAGAAACTGGCCGGCGAGTTGTTAAAAGGGGCCAAAAACGGCCAGTGGCAAAGCTGGTTTGAAGATGGCATGCTCGCCGCCAGTCAGGAATTCAAGGACGATGTACTGCACGGCAAGTCTGAGCAGTACTACAGTAACGGCCAGTTGAAACTGCAGGCCAACTACTGGCAGGGAAAACTCGATGGCAAACTGAGCCAGTACTTCCAAAATGGCAAACCACAGAGCCATGAACAGTGGCTCAAGGGCCAGAAAGAGGGTGAAGCCAGTTACTTCCACAACAACGGCAAGCTGGCCGAGAAAGGCACCTTCCTCAGGGACAGAAAAGAGGGGCTGTGGCAGACCTTCTGGACCAATGGCGAAAAACGTACCGAAGGCAGCTATATCAGCAATCGTGAATCTGGCGACTGGAACTTCTACGATCAGTTCGGCAAGCTGATAAAGACAGAGCATCACGGCTAAGCTAGTACAGTTAAACGCCCGTGATTGAGCAGATAGCCATTCGCTGCAACGCGAGTGGCATTTTGACGTTTCCATGTCACTACTGTTTGATTGGTTCGCAGGTCTTTTGCCGCTGAGCCCCGATTCAGCACTCGAAGTCGATGACAATTCAACGACGATATTTAGCCAATCCAATATAGTCACCGCCAGGCGAGATAACTCACATATAAAAAATCAGCCGTAACTCGAGTTACGGCTGATTTTCGAGCCGGGAAAAACTCCGCGGCGATATCAAACTGACATAGAGCCTAGATATCAAGCTTAAGAATCAAGCTTGAGTATCGATGCCTTCACCGCCCTTGGACACCATTACCATGGCGGGACGCAACAGACGTTCGTTGAGCTGATAGCCCTTCTGCATCACCAGCATTACAGTATTGGCCGGAAACTCGGCGCTTGGCTGCATGCCAATGGCCTGATGCTGCTCAGGGTTAAAGGCTTCACCCATAGGATCTAGCTGCTTGACACCGAACTTCTCAACCGCAGATAGGAAGCTCTTCAGTGTCAGTTCAACCCCTTCAAACAAAGGCTTGGTGGCTTCATCGGCCTTGTCGGCACCCACCAGAGCACGCTCCATGTTATCGATCACCGGCAGCAGCTCATTGCTGAACTTTTCCAGCGCAAACTTATGCGCCTTCTCTACATCCTGCGCCGCGCGGCGACGAATGTTTTCAACTTCAGCAGCGGCTCGGATAACAGAATCCTTCTGCTCCTGAACTGTCGCCTGCGCGTCAGATAAAGCCTGCTCCAGCTCCTCAATACGGAAATTCGCCTGAGTCAGCTCGTCGATAATGCCGCCTTCCTCAGCTACGCCCTCAGTGGTTTCAACCTGTTCAACCACTTCTTCGACCTGTTCCTGCTCTGCTTTAAATGACTCTTTGTTCATTTCTACTCCAGCTAAAAATGCTTTGTTTCTGCATACTCTGGGCATATTATGGGGATCAAATTGACCGTTTCAACCCCCAGAGTTCCCAAAATCTATGTCCACTGAGTTTCATACTATAGGCCTGATAGGAAAACCCCACCATCAGGGGACCAACCTGACCCTCAAGCGCCTGCATCACTGGCTGAAAATGCAAGGTTATGATGTCTTGGTGGAAGAGCGAGTCGCGGCCGAGCTCGGAAAAGATGTTCGAGCCGTGGATCTACTTGAAATTGGTGAACATTGCGATCTGGCGATAGTCGTTGGTGGTGATGGCAATATGCTGGGTGCGGCTCGGGTATTGGCACGCTTCGATCTCGGCGTTATCGGCGTCAACCGCGGCAATCTGGGCTTTTTAACCGATCTGCCTCCGGATGCCTTTGAAGAGTCTCTGGCCAAGGTACTGGATGGAGAGTTTGATACTGAACACAGATTTCTGCTGGAGGCCGAGGTGTATCGCCATGGCGAAGTGAAGGCCAGCAATACCGCCGTCAACGAAGCCGTGCTGCACCCTGGCAAGATTGCCCATATGATCGAGTTTGAGGTCTATATCGACAACCATTTCATGTACAGCCAGCGTGCCGATGGCATGATAGTGTCGACCCCGACCGGCTCAACCGCCTATTCACTGTCGGCCGGCGGTGCGATACTGACCCCCAACCTAGAAGCGCTGATCTTGGTGCCCATGTTTCCCCATACCCTCTCCTGTCGTCCCATAGTGGTCGATGCTTCCAGCACCATCAAACTGGTGGTGTCACCGGAAAACGGCGAAAACCTGGAAGTGAGTTGTGATGGTCATGTCACCTTATCTGTGATGCCGGGCGATGAAATCTTGCTGAAACGCAGTCAGGAACGACTCAAACTGATCCATCCGAAGGGACACAACTACTTTCACGTATTGCGCAACAAACTGGGCTGGGGAAGTAAACTTTTCTGACCTCACCCCCCAAAGCCTTTTACTGCCGAATAACAAACCCACACCAATCCAAGCACCTTCTCCCGAAAGGTGCTTTTTGTTATTTGATTTCAGAAAAATGTAAAACAGCCACCGCGTGACCCAGGTCACAAAACGCCACCCCGTAAAAAACAGTGAGCCAAGTCACTGACAAAATAAAGGTCTAAAATAAATTATCTAGTTGATTTACATGCAAATAATTTAAATAAGACACAATCCAAAAGTCACCAAATGCCAATAGATGTGACATTGATCACGCTATAATTTTCAATAGTACGCCTAGATTTCAATCATAAATGAAATAACAGGATCACTTTATTACCGTTTCGAGTAAAACAAGGCCATAATCCCGGGCCTAGGGGGCTATTTTTCCACCTCATCCGCTCAAGTGCCAGAAAATAATCAATTCAACAGTGATCTTGATCACATTAAACTTTGCAACAACACAGGGGCGGTTCTCATAACCAAAAACTAAACTGAGATACAAATAGCAAGATGATCCAGATCATTTTGGTTCGGGGTAAATTAATCATGATAAGCACGCAAAACTACAAAAATGGGAAAGGCGACAGCACTTTCTCAACACCACAATAAGCACAAGCAACATATGAAATTTTGAAATGATGAGGCAACCATGACATTTCTACAGTTACTCGCAAGCCTAACCCCCGTGATCAGCGTCATGCTGTTCCTGGTATTGCTCCGAATGCCCGCATCCAGAGCCATGCCTATCTCCATGGTGATCACCGCCCTGGCAGCCGTTTTTATCTGGCAGATGGACACCACTCTGCTGGCCGCCTCGGTGGTTGAAGGTTTGCTGTCGGCAATTACCCCTTTGACCATCATCTTCGGTGCGGTATTCCTGCTCAACACCCTGAAATACTCGGGAGCCATGGATACCATTCGCGCCGGATTTACCAATATCAGCGCAGACGCCCGGGTTCAGGTGATTATCATCTGTTGGCTGTTCGGCTCTTTTATTGAAGGCTCTGCCGGTTTTGGTACACCCGCCGCCATCGGTGCTCCACTGCTGGTGCTCTTGGGTATTCCGCCGGTCGCCGCCGCCGTGGTTGCGCTGATCGCCGACTCAACGTCAGTGTCTTTCGGCGCCATTGGTCTGCCGGTGCTCTTTGGTATGGAGCAGGGGCTGCTCGAAGGCGGTACCAGCATGGCTGCAGCGCAAATTGCCGAACATGGCGGTCACTTCAGTGATTATGCTCAGTTCATTGCTATGCATATGATCACCATAGATCTGATAACAGGTACGCTGATCCCCTTGGTGATGGTGTCTGTACTGACAGGCTTCTTCGGCCGCAACAAGTCCTTCAAGGAAGGCTTTGCCATCTGGAAATTCGCCCTGTTCGCCGGTATGGCCTTTACCATCCCAGCCTGGCTGATCAACTTCTTTGCCGGCCCGGAATTCCCTTCAGTGATTGGCGCGCTGGTCGGCATGGCACTGGTTATCCCGGTTGCCCGCAAAGGCTGGTTACTGCCGAAAACACCTTGGAATGACTTTGCCGAAAACGACAAAGAGGGTGACACGGCTCAAGTGGAAACTAAGGCACGTTTCTCTCAGTTGGCCGCCTGGACGCCCTACCTGATCATGGCCGGTCTCTTGGTGCTTTCACGCGTGGTACAGCCACTGAAAGTCTGGCTGAACAGCTTCAACATCAGCTGGACCGGCTTGCTGGGCACCGAGCTCAAAGCCGGATTTGCCACCTTCTTTGCACCGGGGGCCTTCTTTGTTGCCGTGTGTATTCTGGGCTTCTTCCTGTTCAGAATGAACTCCAAGGCCATTAAGGAATCGGTCACGGTTTCCTGCAAATCCATGGTGCCAACCATTATCTCCTTGGGCGCCTCTGTGCCTATGGTGAAAATCTTCCTCAACTCAGGCACTAACAGTGCCGGTCTGCAATCCATGCCGGTTGCGCTGGCCGATATGCTGGCCGGAAGCCTCGGCAGTGTTTGGGCCTGGATTTCCCCGATAGTCGGTATTTTCGGTGCATTCCTGTCGGGTTCGGCCACCTTCTCCAACATGATGTTCTCCGGCCTGCAGTACAGTGTGGCCGATAACATCGGGGCCAACCATGCACTTATCCTGGCACTACAGGGGATTGGTGCCAACGCCGGTAACATGATGTGTGTAATGAACGTGGTCGCGGCAGCAACTGTGGTCGGTATGGCAGGTCGCGAATCTGAAATCATCCGCAAGACTATGCCTGTGGCGCTTGGTTATGCCTTAGTGGCCGGCACCCTGGCGGTGATCTGGGGCGGGTTCTAAAACAATAATAATCCTTGAATAAGGCAGTCGCCGCCGGCGCTGCCTTTATTTCCAAATTCTATGTGTAGAGAAATGTCTTATGTCTATCAACTATGAAGCCGTGATCCGCGATCTGCGCAAGCAGGTGGGAGAAGCCGCCGTCAGTGACGATCCTGTACGCCGTTTTGCCTGGTCAACCGATGCCAGCTATTTCCGAATAGTGCCCGAAGTGGTGGTACATGCCGAAGATCTGGAGCAGGTAAAACGTACTCTAGCGGTGGCCAGAAGTTATGGCGCTCCAGTGACTTTCCGCGCCGCGGGTACCAGTCTGTCGGGTCAGGCCATAGGTGAAGGCATCTTGCTTATCCTGGGATTCGACGGTTTCCGCACCCTGGAGATCAGTGAAGACAACAACAAGGTCACCCTGGGGGCTGCAGTTATTGGCGCCGATGCCAACGCCGCCCTCAAACCCTTGAATAAAAAAATTGGTCCGGATCCTGCCACACTGGCTTCGGCCATGGTGGGTGGTATCGTCTCCAACAACGCTTCCGGTATGTGCTGCGGTACGGCTCAAAACAGCTACCAAACTATTTCGTCTGTCAAACTGTTGCTGGCCGATGGCACTGAGCTGGATACCGGCAGCGAAGAGTCCAGAGAAGCCTTCCGTCAGTCACACCCCGAGCTGCTCCAAGCGTTGGTAGACTTAGGTGCTATGGCCCGCGGTAATGAGACTCTGGCAGCGCGAATTCGCAAAAAATTCGCTATCAAAAATACCACAGGGTATAGCCTCAACGCCCTGGTGGATTTCGAAGATCCCTTCGATATCATCAACCACATCATAGTCGGCGCCGAAGGTACCCTGGCGTTTGTTAACGAAGTCACCTATCACACAGTGGACGAGGCCAAATTCAAGGCCTCTGCCATGGCGGTATTCTTCAATATGGAGGATGCTGCCCGGGCAATCCCTCCTATTCAGGGCGAAAGCGTGGCCGCAGCCGAACTGCTGGACTGGGCCTCCATCAAGGCGGTTACCGGCAAGAAAGGTATGCCGGATTGGCTGACTGAATTGCCGGAAGGCGCTGCGATTTTGCTGATAGAATCCCGTGCCAACGATGATGAGACTCTGGAGCGTTATACCCAGGATGTGATTGCCAAGCTTTCACATATTGAGACCGAGCGCCCCATCTGCTTCAGCCGCGACCCAGCCGTATACGGTCAATACTGGGCGATGCGCTCAGGCCTGTTCCCCATTATCGGTGGCGAGCGCCCCAAGGGCACTTCGGTGATCATCGAAGACGTGGCGTTCCGGGTTGAAAACCTCGCCAGTGCTGCCCACGATCTGACCGAACTGTTCCATAAGCACGGCTATCCTGAAGGGGTGATCTATGGCCATGCACTGGCCGGTAACTTCCACTTTATCATCACCCCTAAATTTGCTTCCCAGGCCGATATCGAGCAGTTCCATCAATTTATGGAAGCGGTCGCCGATATGGTGATCAACAAGTATGACGGCTCCATGAAGGCCGAGCACGGCACCGGCCGCGCCGTAGCACCTTTTGTGGAGATGGAATGGGGCAGCGATGCCTATACCCTGATGAAGAACATCAAGCAGATCTTCGATCCCGAAGGCCTGCTGAACCCAGGGGTTATCCTTAACGACGACAAACAGGTACACATCAAAAATATCAAACCCTGTCCCGTAGTGGACGATCTGGTAGATAAGTGTATCGAGTGCGGCTTCTGTGAGAAGACCTGCCCCACCTCGGCGCTGAACCTGTCCCCAAGACAACGGATAGCCACCTTGCGTGAAATCGAACGTCTGGAGCAAAGCGGCGATAAAGAAGCCGCCGACAAGATGCGCGCCGCCGCCAAATACGATGTGGTGGATACCTGCGCCGCCTGCCAGCTGTGTACCATTGCCTGCCCGGTAGACAACAGCATGGGTCAACTGGTTCGTAAGCTGCGTACTCCTTACATCACCACCACAGAGCAGAAGGTTCTCGACTTCCAGGCCAAACACTGGGGTACGGTCAACCAAGCGCTTAGCACAGGTTTTGATGTGTTGGGCACAATACACAAGCTCACGGGTACGGGTATCACTTCAGGGCTGATGAACATGGGCCGGGCGATTTCCAAAGAAGTGCCTTACTGGAACCCGGATTTCCCCAAAGGTGGCAAGCTGCCCAAACCATCGGCTCCCAAGGCCAACCAAGAAACCGTGGTCTACTTCGCCGCTTGCGGTGGCCGCACCTTTGGTCCAACACCGCTGGATCCCGATGATCGCACCCTACCTGAAGTGGTCGTGACCTTGCTGGAACGCGCCGGTTATAACGTGATCACACCGGACAATACCCGCAATCTGTGCTGTGGCCAGATGTGGGAATCCAAAGGGGATTTCAAGAATGCCGATATGAAGCGCGATGAGCTTATCGAGGCGGTCAGCGCCATGACCGAGGGCGGCAAGCTGCCTGTAGTCGTCGATGCCCTGTCCTGCACCTACCGCGCTCTTTCCGGCAATCCCAAGGTTGAGCTGCTGGATCTGGTCGAATTCCTGCACGACAAGGTGTTACCCAAACTCACCCTCACCAAGAAGGTCAATGTGGCACTGCACCTGGGTTGTTCGGCGCGTAAGATGAAGCTGGAACCCAAGATGCAAGCCATCGCCGATGCCTGTTCCGACAAGGTGCTGCGCCCGGCCGGTGTCGACTGTTGTGGTTATGCCGGTGAGAAAGGTCTCTACAAACCTGAGATCAACGCCTCGGCGCTGCGTAACATCAAGAAACTCATTCCCACCGACTTTAAGGAAGGCTACTACGCCAACCGTATGTGTGAAGTGGGCCTGAGCCACCACAGTGGCATTTCCTACCGCCACTTGGCCTATCTGCTGGAAGAGTGCAGCCGCTGATAACGGTCAGAGGGAGCCTATGTCTCCCTCTTTTTTCATCTGTGTTAGTAAACAGAAATGCGTTCGGATTAACGAACAAACTAAATGACAAAAAACCAATTAACATCAAGTGGTTACAATTTTTCCATTTTTGCAAAAAAGATTTTAATCATTTACTGAATTAGCACTATTTATTGTGTGGTTATAAGCTTATATTCAAACATATTTACCCTGTGTCAGATGGTGTTTACACAAAGAGTCAGAAACAAGCTGACCACATCGGACATAGATAATGTCGGTTAACGCAAGCAACATCCAATTAGGAAACACCAAATGAAGATAGCCTTGTTTATTCCCTGTCTGGTCAACCAGATGCTGCCGGATGTGGCCATTGCCACCTTGGAACTGCTGGAAAAACTGGGGCACCAGGTGATTTTACCTGAAGGCCAAACCTGCTGTGGTCAACCCATGACCAACTCGGGTTGTTTTGACGAAGCCCGCAAGACCACTATGAAGCTGCTCAATGCATTCAAGGGTGTCGAATGTGACGCTATCGTCTGTCCAGCTGCTTCCTGCCTGGTAGCAGCCAAAGAAAACTTCCACGAGTTTGATGACAGCCCTGAAGCCGCGGCCGTGATTGCCAAGCTCTATGAGTTGACCGAATTCCTGCATGATGTCGCTCCGGTCGAGAGCTTCCCTAAAGCCTTCCCGCACAAGGTGAGCCTGCAGCTGAGCTGCCACGGTATCCGTATGTTGGATCTGGCGACCCCAAGCGAATACATGGGCCCACGTTACAACAAGATGGAAGCCCTGCTGAAGCGTATCCCCGGTATTGAGATCACCTACCCGGAACGCTACGACGAATGCTGCGGCTTCGGTGGTACTTTTGCAGTGGATGAAGGCGCGGTGTCAGCCAAGATGGGCAAAGACAAGGCTCACGCTCACGCAGATACCGGCGCCGACTTTATTGTTGGCTTCGATCCATCCTGTCTGATGCATCTGGATGGTACTGTCCGCCGTCAAAAACTGCCGATAGAAACCCGCCACCTGGCACAGATCCTCAACGCTGCCATTTAGGGAGATAGTTATGTCACAGACACAAGGGGCGAATGTCCACGCCAACCAGGCAGAGATCTTCTGCCGCGATGAGTCCAGGGTCGATTGGCATTCCAAAGCTCTATGGGTGCTGCGGGAAAAGCGTGACCGCGCTGCCGGCAGCCTGCCTGAATGGGAACAGCTGAGGGATCTGGGTTCGGCTATTAAGCTGCACACTCTGACTAATCTGGCTAAATATCTAGAAGAGTTCGAAGCCAACTGTATCCAGAACGGGATTCAGGTGCACTGGGCTAAAGATGGTGCCGAGCACAACCGTATCGTGCATGAGATTCTGGCCAGCCACCAGGTGAAGAAACTGGTGAAATCCAAATCCATGCTCACCGAAGAGTGTCACCTTAACCCCTTCCTCGAAAGCAAGGGCATAGAGGTCATAGACACAGACTTGGGTGAACGCATCATTCAGCTGAAAAAACAGCCACCTTCACATATCGTGGTCCCCGCCATTCACCTCAAGAAAGAGGAAGTGGGCGACCTGTTCCATGAAAAACTAGGTACCGAAGCCGGCGCCAGCGATCCAACCTATTTGACCCGTGCCGCCCGTGCCCATCTGCGAGAGCAATTCCTCAGTGCCGATGCGGCCATGACAGGGGTTAACATGGCCATCGCCGACAAGGGTGCAGTGGTTGTCTGTACCAACGAAGGTAACGCCGACATGGGCTGTAACCTGCCTAAGCTGCAGCTGCACTCCATGGGGATAGACAAGCTGGTACCATCGGTAGAAAGCGCCGCCGTTTACCTGCGTACTCTGGCCCGCAACGCCACCGGCCAGCCGGTAACCACTTACTCCAGCTTCTACCGCGGTCCTCAGGCCGGTGGTGAGATGCACGTCATCATTGTGGACAACGGCCGCACCGAGATGCTCAAGGACAAGATCCTGGCCGAGTCGCTCAAGTGTATTCGCTGTGGTGGCTGTCTGAACACCTGCCCAGTGTATCGTCGCAGCGGTGGTTACAGCTACAACTACACCATTCCAGGCCCAATCGGCATCGCCGTTGGCGCCCAGCACGATGACACCAACTCCATCGCCTGGGCTTGTACCCTGTGCGGCTCTTGCTCCTACGTGTGCCCTACCAAGGTGCCATTGGACAAGATCATCTTCCGTCATCGTCGCCTCAAGGCCGAGTCGGGTCAACTGCCTTATGGTAAAGGCGGTTATATGCCATTAGTCGGCAAGTTTATGGCCAGCACCACTATGCTGAACTGCTCCATGAGCATGGCAAGACTGGGCTTGAGAATACTGCCCGGCAGCCTGCTCAAGCCATTCTCTGGCGCTTGGGGTAAATACCGTGAACTGCCCAAGGCACCCGCCTCCAGTTTCGAGGCCTGGTTCAAGAAAAACAGGAGCTAATTAGATGTCCAGCAAATCTTTTATTTTGGATGCCCTCAAGTCCTGTGCACTTGAAGGACACGATATGCCCGCCATAGATGTGGCCCCTCGACTGGACGACCTGATTGGCCAGTTTGAAACCAACCTGGGAACCGTTGCCGGCAAGCTGCATAAACGCGGTGGTTTTGCCGAGCTGCAACAACAGGTCGATGCGCTGATTGCCGAAGGCAAGCAGATTATCTCTCAAGTGGAAGGGGTTAGTGGTAACCGTGAAGTCCCTGAAGACAGCCATGATCTGCGTGATATCGACTATGCCGTGATCAAGGGCCAAGTGGGTGTTGCCGAAAACGGTGCCATCTGGGTCAGTCAGAAGTCTCTGTCCCACAGGATCACGCCCTTTATCTGTGAAAACCTGTTTCTGGTATTGGAAGCCGATGCCATTGTCGCCAACATGCACGAAGCGGCCGACAAGATCATGCTGGACTCGGGTGAGTTTGGGGTGTTTATCGCCGGTCCGTCCAAGACGGCAGACATCGAGCAAGCACTGGTAGTAGGTGCCCATGGCGCCTGTAGCCTGAACGTTTACCTGATCTAGTATTTAGATTAGAAACGCATTCAATGCCACTCGCTCTGTAGCGAGTGGCATTTTTTTATGCGCGTATTTGACACGATTTATTGCCTGCGCTTAGTCGAAAAACAGCCGCCAAAGCCAAGAGGCGTCCAGATCTTCCTTGCATTGATTATATTGCGCCGCATAACGGCGGGAGCGATTGTCCACCTTGTCGGCCACCCTTACCAACCAAGCCTTGCTGCGGTAACTGCCGCGTTTGTAACCGCCCCAGCCTTCGTGATAATTGAGATACTGGTTGCGGGCGTCCCACTTGGACACACCATTGATCTTATGGCTCTTATAGATAAACCAGCCCATAAAATCCATTGCATCATCAAAATCGCTGCGACTGGCCCAGCTGTTACCGGTCTCACGCACATAATCATCCCAGGTCATGGTCTTGGCCTGGGCATAACCATAAGCATCACTGGCGCGTCCTATGGGAATGATCCACAAGAAATACTCCATAGGTGGCGCCGCATCATGCTTGAAGGAGCTCTCCTGATACATCATGGCCAAGGGCACATGCACGGGAACGCCCCATTTTTCGCGGGCATCCTTGGCGGCGTTGTACCAAGATCTGTGCTCTTTGAAGATGGCGCAGATATTATCGGGATCTTTGGGAGGCGAAGTGGCGCAGCCGCCCAAAAACAGGGAGGCGGTAATGGCGAGCACCGGGAAAAATTTGGATAACAACTGTTGCTTCACGAAAATCTCACAGTTTTCAAAGGCCAGGCCTTGGGTTGAACTTGGGCTCAGTGTCGCCCGAGTCAAACATCAAATGCAACCTGAGCCTCTGAAAAAGTGAGCTCTATTGCGGCTCAGGCAACTCACACTCGTGTGCTTCCTGTTGCCAGACCACAGGTTCCCAGTAACCGGTATCCTTGCCGGTATAGCGCCTGTCGGTATTGAACTTGGCCGCCAGGTGATAACGTTGTCCGGCTTCCACCAGCAACTTCAGTTCCTTGGGCGTGCGAGCCGACAGCCGTACCTTGAGCTCAGGTGAATCTATCAGCTCAGAGACGGTAAAGCTGTGCTCCCCCGGCGGCAACTGATAGTTGGGTTTGGAGATCACAGGTTGGCCATCGAGATGAGTGACCACCAAGCGGTAGAACTGCTGCTCCCGATCCGGCTCCAGATAACCTGAAACCGTACCACATTCGCGCCCGGGCTCGGGAGCACTGGCGCAGGCCGACAACAACACTGCTGCGGCCGAGATTAACAACAAAGACTTCACTGACTGACTGCTTCCTTGGCTGGCTCATTGGCAAAGTACTGAACCAGAAAATCATCAAAATTCAAACGATCCGCGGCTTCCATCTGCAATTGACTCTCGATGGAGGCCTGGGCTTCGGCTTCAAAGGAAGCCAGCGTTGCGGCACTCAACGGGTAATCCAGCAGTTGCTGCTGATATTCTTTCGCCAATGCCATCACCCAGGCGCCGTGATCCAGCCCCTTATCCGCCAAGGTCTTCATCACCTGCCCAGACAGCGTCTCATTCGGGTCGATAACGGCTTGATGCCACTTGGCCAGTGCCAGCTGATACTGGTCATCATCCTTTCCATCGAGCAGCTCGGCCAGTTGCTGCAGCTCGGCAAACAGTGCCAGCATCCACTGCTCACGCGCCACAGGCTCGCCGTTTTGGCTCAGCATCAAGCCGGGCTTACGCCCTTCCAACACCACGGCCTTGAGGTTGGCGGCTATCTCTTGTTCACCTGCAGCGTCAGTGGTCGCCGATGGACTCAACAGACAATAGAGCAGAAACAGATCCAGGAATCGCACCTGAGAGGCCTCTATGCCTATGGCACTGAAGGGGTTTACATCCAGCGCCCGCACTTCGATATATTCCACCCCGGCTCTTGCCAGCGCCTCGGAGGGTTTTTCACCGCTACGGGTCACCCGCTTGGCGCGAATGGGAGCATAAAACTCATTTTCTATCTGCAACACATTGGCGTTGAGCTGGCGATATTCACCATCGACCTTCACCCCTATGTTGGCAAAGTTGTCGGAAGGCATCTTGATGGCGGCACGGATCCCCTTGAGGTAATCCGCCAGCGAGTTATAGCTGATACTGAGCCGCTCCTGCTCCTTGTTGGTGTAACCCAGGTCGCTCATTCTCAATGAAGTCGCCCAGGGCAGATACAGGGTGCCACGGCCCATCTTTTCAAAATCCAGCTCTGTCTGCTGCTCTTTGATGAAAGAGTGGCACAACGCCGGCGAAGCGCCAAACAGATAAGGCAACACCCACACCAAACGGCGGTAGTTACGGATAAGGCCGAAGTAACGTTCCGAGATAAAATCACAACGGGAAACCGACTTGTCGCTCTGGGCATAGAGTAGATCCCAAAGCTCGTCAGAAACCGAGAAGTTAAAGTGCACTCCTGAGATGATCTGCATCAAGGCGCCGTATCTGTAGGTCAGCCCCTTGCGATAGAGGGTCTTCATCCGTCCCGAGTTGGAACTGCCATATTGGGCAATGGGAATATCCTTCTCATCGCCCACATAGCAAGGCATGCTCACAGGCCAAAGCTGTTGTCCCTTAAGCTGATTGAGGGTAAAAGCATGAGTCTCGGTGAGACCGGTCAGCAGCTCATCTATGCTGTGGGTAACCGGCGTGATGAACTCAAGCAGCGCCTCACTGTAATCGGTAGTGATCCGCGAGTGGGTCAGGGCCGAGCCTAGGGTTTTGGGATGACCATCCATAGCCAGGTGCCCGCTGGCATCAATTCTCAAGGCTTCTCGCTCAATCCCACGGCGCATATCCTTAAGTGCGGCGCGACCTTCGGCTCCTTTGAGCATTGCGACAGATTCGGTAAATGACTTCAAATTCTTGTTCTCTGCTTGACGGCTTAGGCCTTTCTCGGGCCAATAGACCGGGGCATACCTGCTCCGCTTTCATCTCTTGATGATTCAGCATCAAAAGGCACAGGACTGCTCTGTGTGACGGTTGCCCAAAAATAAAGCCTAAGCGACCTTTCAGGCAAGTGTAATTTAAAAGACACAGGCGGTGATGCTCCTCGAAGCATCACCGCCTTGCGTAGTGGCAAGCGAGTCGTAACCCGCCGCGGTTAAGATCAATATGGGGTCAAAGTGGTCGTTTTACAAGGGCAGATTGATCACTGAATAACCCATTGCCTTAATCCCAGGCTCGATAAGATTTTTATCCCCGACCACCAATATTTGCATGCTGGCAGGATCCAACCATTCTTTGGCCAGTTCATTGAGGCTGCCCAGCGTGGCATCATTGATAATCTCATCCTGACGGGCGGTAAAATCATCGCTCAGACCGTACTTCTGGATCATGCGGATAAAGCCGGCCTTTTGGTAAGGCGTTTCATAATCCAGAGCCTTGCCCTGAGAGATGGAGGCCCGCATAAAGCTAAGCTCTTGTGCCGTCATCCCCTTATCATGATAAGCCTTGAGCTCCTTGATAAACTCGGCCAGCGCCTTGTCGGTGACATCGCTGCGAACGCTGGCGCCCGCCTTGAAGTAGCCCTGCTCAATCCCCCCACTGAAGAAGCTACGGGCACCATAGGTGTAGCCCTTGTCTTCCCTGAGGTTAAGGTTGATACGGCTGTTGAAAGCGCCGCCTAAGGGATAGTTCATCAGGTAAGCCTTGAAGAAGTCGCCCGTGGCATCGTAAGGCAGGGCGCGCTTGCCTATGCTGATAACCGACTGGGCTGCTCCCGGCTTATCGATAAGGAATACCACTCCGGGTTTGCCCTCGGGCAGCTCACTCAAGGCCGGCAAAGACACCGCCTGACCGCCCCAAGACTCTAATCCCTTGAGCTTACCGATTAGCTGCTCGCGAGGCAGATCGGTTACCGCCACCAGTTGGGCGTTACCGGCTCGATACTGCTCCTTATAGAAAGCCTTGATATCATCGAGCGTCAGCTGGCTGACACTCTCAAGCGTGCCGTTATCATTGACACCTAGACTGGTCTGGCTGCCAAACAACAACTTACTGAACCCCTCTTCGGCCAGATAGTTGGGATCCGAGGCCAGATGTTGCAGGCTCTGCAACTGTTGCTGTTTTACCCGCTCGAAATCGGCTTCCTTGAAGCCTGGCTCAAACAGCCTTTCTTCGACTATCGCCAGGGTCTTATCCAAGTTTTCGGTCAAGGCCGAGATCCGGATGCTGCTTTGATAACCGCTACTGTCAAACACCACGGAAGATCCCAGCAGCTCCAGCGCCTGGGCCAGTTCTTCACTGCTGCGTTTGGCGCTGGATTCATTGAGCATGGCCGCCGTCAAACCGGCGAGCCCGGCCTTTTCCACCGGCACCAGTCTGTGACCACCGTTGAGGTAGATGACCAGCTCGGTAGTGGGCGTTTCATGGCTTTCAGTGCCCATGACACTGATACCGTTGTTCAGCTGGGCAGACCAAAGCTTGGGCACCTGCATGGAGGGCGCCTTGCCAGCAGCGGGGATCTTACTGCGATCGAAACTGCTGTTGGCACTTACGGCCTGCTGCAACCCGGCAACGGCTTCGGCGGCAACCCTTGGCTCAGGCGGGGTGAAGTTATCGGCCTTGGCCACCAGCGCCTTGGCGCCCATGGGCACCACGCTCATCACCACACTGGGCTTATCCTTGATATAGCGCTTAAATACCCGCATCACATCTTCTTTGGTCACTGCATCATAACGGGCTAAATCTTTGGCTATCTGATTGGGATCACCGGCGAATGTCTGGTTATAGGCCAGGTTGGACACCTTACCCGAGACACTCTGCAGCGAGAAGATACTGTCGGCGCGGAACTGCACCTTGACCTTCTGCAGATCTTCATCTGTGACGCCCCGCTGTTCAAATTCGGCAATCGATTCGCGGATCTTGGCCTCTATCGGCGCCAGTGCTCCGCCCTTGGCCGGATTGGCCAAGGCGTAGATGGACATTTGACAGGCAAGCTCCTGGCAAGGATGACTGACCCCGGCCTGCACCGCATAACCATCTTTCACCAGATTCTTGTAAACCAGCGAGGTCTTGCCGCCTCCGAGAATATTGGCCAGCAGATCCAGCGCAGCCTCATCCTGGTGACGGGCATAAACGGTTGGGAAAGCCATGCGGATGAGTGGCAGATGGACCTTATCTTCCATCGAGATATAGCGGCTCTTGTCCAGCGTTACCAAAGGCTTGGCCTCGTCTGCTACTTCAGGCCCTTTGGGAATATCTCCAAAGTACTTGCTGACCCAGGCCAATGTTTGCGCGGTATCTATATCGCCGCCTATGGTCAGAGTGGCATTGTTGGGGCCATACCAGCGCTGGAAAAAGTGTCTTACATCGTCAGGCGTGGCGCGGTCGAGATCCTCAGGCCAACCGATAACAGGCCAGGAATAGGGATGACCGGCGGGATAAAACGCCTGATTGAAGCGTTCATTCATCCGCCCATAAGGACGGTTATCGATGCGCTGGGCCCGTTCGTTTTTCACGGTTTCCCGCTGCACTTCAAATTTCTTGTCGGTCAGGGCCGGAAGCAGGTAGCCCATGCGATCCGACTCCAGCCAAAGCATTTTTTCCAATTGATTACTGGGAACAGTTTCGAAATAGTTGGTGCGATCTGTGTTGGTGGTGCCATTCAAGGTGCCGCCGGCCTCGGTGACTATCTTGAAATGCTGTTCATCGGCCACATTCGCAGAGCCCTGGAACATCATATGTTCAAACAGATGGGCAAAACCACTGCGTCCGGCCTGCTCTCTGGCCGAGCCCACATGATAGGTCACATCCACATGCACCAGAGGATCAGAATTGTCCTGATGCAGTATCACGGTCAGGCCGTTGGCCAAGCGATACTTGCTGTAAGGGATACCGACTTCACCGGCCTTGGGGGTGACCGACTCGACTAGCGTCACTCCCGCCGGCAGTTGTACCGAGGAAACCTCAGTCAATCCTGTGTCGGTTTGCACTGAGCAACCCGCCAATGCGGCCGAAATTGCCGCCGCCAATAACCATTTCTTCAAAACGTTACTCCTTCAACCAGAAACCAAACTCAAAAAACTCATTGCAGCCACTCTAAAGCCAACAACACAATTATCAAATAGCGCAGGCCCTTGCCTGTCAAAATCATCAGAGTGGATTTTGTAAGAGGAAGTTTCATCCAACCAGCTAAAAGGCACAAAATATCGCCAATAAGCGGCACCCAAGAAAGTAACAAGGCCCAATAACCGTAGCGCTTCAGCAGCGCCAGCGCCTGCTTGTGACGACCACTGTCGAGTTGCTCTGGCGTGACAGCCTTGCGCCCCAAAAGCCCAAGTAGATAGCTGCTCAAGGCCCCCAAGGTGTTGCCTATAGTAGCGCTAAGCAGCAGCGACCATGCCATCTCCGGCTGCTTGTCCAGCAAAGCCAGCAACAAGACTTCCGAGCCTCCAGGCAGCAATGTCGCCGCCAAAAAAGCGCCGCTGAACATCAGCCAGAGTTCCCACATAAGATACCTTCCTGCATACTGCTTGAATCAAAGGCCCGGCCAGGCGGACTTTATAGATAAATGGATAAAAACTGATTTTTTAGTGCTGAAAGATATAAGAAAATGGCGCCCTTGCCCAGCTGAGTCTGCCACTAGAGCCATACTTGTCCCAAGCCAAGAAACTGAGACAGATGTTAATTAAGGTGCTGGCGGATAAAGGCATTGCAGCGAGCAATATTCAAGCATCTGACTGGTACTCCGTGAGTATCCCAGTCTATGATTAAGCCATATCCCTTTGAATAGTGAGCAATCATGGCCCGTCTTTTGTTTCTGCCTATTATCCTGTCCCTATTCTGGATAGCATTTTTACACTTCAATAATGTCCCTTTGGCGCAGGGGAAACGCGGGTTTATTTGGATAATAGGCGTCAGTGGCGCCTTGATAGCCCTGCTGTCACTGGCCATCTGGCTGACGACCTAAGCTTTTGATATGAGCCTTTGAAATGAGTGCTTGAATCGACTCAGAGCGTACCAAAACCCGTTCGTTGCAGATTACCCGCTAGCGAGCCTTAAAACAGATAACCGGCGCGGCCACTGGCTACGCCGGTTATTTTAACGTCATGGCACTCAGCGTTAAGCGCTCAAAGCGCTCAGTTGCCCAATACCGCCAACAGAATACCGGCAGCGACTGCACTGCCCAGCACCCCGGCCACATTAGGGCCCATGGCGTGCATCAACAGGAAGTTTTGCTGATTGGCCTCTAGCCCCACCTTATTCACCACCCTGGCGGCCATGGGAACGGCCGAGACCCCGGCGGCACCAATCAAGGGGTTGACCTTGCCACCACTGAGTTTGCACATAAGCTTGGCCATCAAGACCCCGGCAGCGGTGCCAATGCTGAAAGCCACCGCCCCGAGCAGCAAGATCCCCAATGTCTCGACCCGAAGAAACTGCTCGGCCGAGAGCTTGGAACCCACCGCCAATCCGAGGAAAATGGTGACTATATTGATAAGTTCGTTCTGCGCCGTGTTGGAAAGTCTATCCACCACCCCGGACTCACGCATCAGATTTCCGAGACAGAACATGCCCACCAGGGGGGTCGCCGTCGGCAAAAACAGTATGGTCATTCCCAGCACCATAAGGGGGAAGATGATCTTCTCCTTCTTGCTGACTTCCCGCAGCTGTTCCATCTTGATCTGCCGCTCGGCTTCCGTGGTCAAGGCCCGCATGATGGGTGGCTGAATAAGCGGCACCAAGGCCATGTAGGAGTATGCCGCCACCGCAATGGCTCCCAGCAAATCAGGCGCCAGTTTGGAGGCGAGGAAAATGGCCGTCGGACCATCGGCGCCGCCTATGATGGCGATGGCACCGGCATCTTGCATACTGAACTCAAACCCGGGCACCAGGTTAAGGGCTATCGCACCAATCAGGGTGGCAAAGATCCCGAACTGAGCGGCCGCGCCCAGCAACAGCGTCTTGGGGTTGGCTATCAAGGCGCCGAAGTCTGTCATGGCGCCGACCCCCATAAAGATCAGCAGCGGAAAAATCCCGGTATCTATGCCCACGTGATAAACATAGTAGAGCAGCCCACCTTCCTCGGTAAATCCTGCGTTGGGGATATTGGCCAGAATGGCGCCGAAGCCGATGGGAAGCAGCAGCAATGGCTCAAACTTGCGCACGATTGCCAGATACAACAGCAAGGCGCCGACCAACATCATCAAGGCCTGCGGCCAGGTAAAGTGCGCTATTCCCGTCTCGGACCAAAAAGCGAGTAAACCGTCCATCATTGCTCCTTAGGCCAGAGCCAACAGCTTGGTACCGACGCTGACGGCATCGCCTTCCTTGACCAGAATGCGGCTGACCACGCCATCGGCCTGAGCCCGGATCTCAGTTTCCATCTTCATCGCTTCGAGGATGATAACGACATCACCGGCGCGAACGCTGTCTCCGGCGGCCACCTGTACCTTGAAGATATTGCCGGAAAGCGGCGCGCTCATCTCCAGCTCCGGGCCAGAGGCAACAGCAGGGGCCTGCACTGGGGTGGCCTGGGGCTCTGCCACCGGCAAAGGCGCCACCTGACTGATATCACCGCCTTCACTGACCTGCACCACAAAACGCTGGCCCTGCACATCTACGGTATAAACCTCGGGCTGACGACCACCGGCCTTGGTTTGAGTGGCTTGCGGCTGAGGAGCTTCCAATTCTGGCTTGGGTTCAAATGCCGCAGGATTACCACGGTTCTTAATAAACTGCAGACCGATTTGCGGGAACAGTGCATACGTCAGCACATCATCATCGCGCTCATCACTGAGCCTCAGACCTTGCGCCAACGCTTTTTCGGCCAGTTCGGCCCGCAGATGTTCAAGCTCGGGCGCGAGCAGATCGGCCGGGCGGCAACTCACAGGCTCGGCTCCCTGCAGCACCCGCTGTTGCAATTTACTGTTGACCTTGGCCGGGGTGGCGCCATATTCGCCCTTGAGAACCCCTTCTGTCTCCTTGGTCAGCGACTTATAGCGCTCGCCCATCAGCACATTGATTACCGCCTGGGTACCAACAATCTGGGAGGTGGGGGTCACCAGTGGAATAAAGCCCAGATCTTCCCGCACTCTGGGGATCTCTTCGAGCACCAGGTCCAGCTTGTCCTCGGCGCCCTGCTCTCTGAGCTGGTTTTCCATATTGGTCAGCATGCCACCCGGCACCTGAGCCCGCAGAATGCGTGAATCTATGCCCTTGAGCGCCCCTTCGAAACGGGCATATTTTTTTCTGACTTCACGGAAATAGGCGGCAATCTCCTCCAGCAGCGCCAAGTCATAGCCGGTCGCCCTATCGGTGTCTTCGACCATGGCAACCAAGGTCTCGGTGGCACTGTGACCATAGGTTTGGCTCATGGAAGAGATGGCCGTATCCAGCACATCGACCCCGGCCTCAATCGCCTTTTGATAGGTGGCAGTCGATAACCCTGTGGTGGCATGGCACTGCATGGTGATCAAGAGATCGGTTTCCGACTTCAAGCGGCTTATTAGCTCGAAGGCCTCCATCGGCTTGAGCAACCCGGCCATATCCTTGATACAGAGTGAATGGCAGCCCATATCTTCCAGCTGCTTGGCCATGGTCAACCAGGTTTGCAGTGTATGTACGGGGCTTGTGGTATAAGAAATTGTGCCCTGGGCATGAGCGCCAACATCAATCACGGCTTTCAGCGCCGCTTGCAAGTTGCGCACATCGTTCATGGCATCGAATACTCGGAATACATCGACTCCGCTCTCATGGGCGCGCTCGACAAACCGGGTCACCAGGTCGTCACTGTAATGGCGATAACCCAGCAGATTTTGCCCTCTCAATAACATCTGCTGCGGAGTATTAGGCATAGCTTGTTTCAGCGCCCGGATCCGCTCCCAGGGATCCTCCCCCAAATAACGGATACAGGCATCGAAGGTGGCACCGCCCCAAGACTCCAGGGACCAGAAGCCAACACTGTCCAACTTGGCGGCGATTGGCAACATATCGTCGATACGCATTCTGGTTGCCAATAGTGATTGGTGAGCATCCCGCAGGACAACGTCGGTTAATGCTAAAGCTTTACTCATCTTTCTTATCCATCAGATTACGGCAGTTAAGCCTGTTTGCGGTATTGGTGAATGGCACAGCTAATGGCTGCCAGCTGTTGCGGTGTGGGCGCTCCGACTTGAGCTACGCCGGGGGAGCGAGCCGCAGCTCTTTCCTGCGTTTGTGAGTGACTCGTTTCCAAACCGGGTCTCGGTGCCAGATAGTGAGCCGATATCCGGATCCCCAAGATCAGCAACCCCAAAAATAGATAAACCAACCCCATACCGAGCAGCATAATCCCTACAGACTCCATGAGTTGCTCAGATAGCGACATCATCTCTTCCTCATCATTGTTAACGGCTTGGCTCGCTTTTCCCGATTAAGGGCAGGCCGGGACGGCGAACAACTCAACCCGGGTACAAATGGTAAACATGCAGAAAAATGTCATTTGTAGTCACATTTTCATTCTGAACTAACAGTGAGTATCTATTGAGGTATGTGACCGGCATCAAAAAACACAACCAATCTATAACAAAAAACCTGCCTGAATGTAAATTGGTAATACCAAAACAAACTAATAAAATCTCGAATCAATTGAGAAATCACAAATATAATGGCAAAAAATTTAGAAAAACACTATTTGAAAGGCTAAAAAGACAAAGTGTCGATACGAATATACCAACAACCAGGATGATTCAGTTGCGGATGGCTGCCACTGAATATTAATTAACAAAGGTTAACTCTATCCCCAAAAGCTTATCACTGACAGTCAAAGTCAGACCGCTGTAGCATGCTCATAAAGACACTAAATTACCCAAGCGGTAACCCGCAGCATGTATAGGGCAACACCAATTAACTCTGGTGGCCGTCACTCAAAGCTTGCATCGGCCACCAGCTTCAACACGATTCCGGGTTCAGAACCAGAGGCCAGTGCGCTACGCTCGACAAAACCACCGGCCAGCGCCAGCAGTCGGCCATTTTGCATCAGCAGCGGCACTCTGTCTCTGAGCCAGGGCGGCACCCCGAGTTCATGCCAGAGTTTCTTGAGCTCCCGCCCCTTGTCTCTATTGTGGGGTTGACAGCGGTAACTGCCCTTGAGCCCCATGAGCAATTCAGGCGCAGCAGCGGTATCTGATAGTTGAACTTTTGCCCCTAGTGACGCCGATAGTGACGCCAGTTGTGGGGCCATGACTTGAGCCAGCGCCACCCTGGGCCCTGAGTCTGCCAATGTCAGCTCCAGGCGCTGCCAGGGGGAGGTGAGCCCAACACTCAGACTCTGCCCTTGGCTCAAAGCTTGCAGCTGCTTTTGGCTCAGGGTCAGTTTCGAGTTTTTTGCTGCCAAATCTTCAGCCGAACCTGCGCCATCAAGCAGCTGGAATGCTGCCCCCGGCAGAGGCGCCATGGCATAGATCTGTTGCCCATAACGCTTGAGGAGCAATCCCTTAAAGCTAAGCTCAAGCTGAGCATCCTCCCTGGCATCGAGTAGCTGCGCCAAGGCTTGCTGCAACTGTACCTGCGCCGGTAAGGGCAAGCGCTGCATCTGAATAAACTGCCGCAGCAACTGCGCCTGCCACTGGGGTGACAGCACTTTGAGCCCGGCGCTATCCAGCACCCTAACGCCGCTGAAGCAGCAACGGCCGAGCAAGGGCTGCAACTTTTCGGCGCTGACTTCATCGAGCAGCAACTGCTGCTCGGCGCACAGGGCGGCGCTGCGTGAGGCCGTAGTGGCAATCGAAGGCCAGCGCTGCTTGAGAACAGGGATCACCTCGGCGCGCAGGAAGTTGCGGTCATACTGGGTGTCCTGATTACTCTCATCATTGATATAGGGCAGCTCGAGACTCGCCACCGCCTGCTCTATTTGAGCCCGGCTGCTGTCCAGCATGGGCCGTAATTGCCAGCATGGCGCACTTTCTGCCCTGGATGTCTGAGCCAAGGAACTTTCTGCCTTAGATATCAGAGCCAAGTGCTGAGCTTGCCCCATGGCCGCCAGTCCCTTGGGGCCCTGACCGCGCTTGAGCGCCAGCAGCAGCGTCTCCAACTGATCGTCCTGATGATGGGCCGTCAGCAGAATATCGCCGGGATTGAGCAACTCGGCAATCGCCTGATAGCGAGCGCGCCGCGCCTCGGCCTCGATACTGACGCGCGGGCCGAGCTCAAGTTGCACCTTCCGAAGAACAAAATTCAGGCCATAATGCTCGGCTCTTTGGCGACAATGGGCCGCCCAGGCATCGGCATTGCGGCTGAGGCCATGGTGTACGTGCACCAGGGAGATTTGATAAGGCGTATTGGAATGAGTCTGGCGAAAGCGCGCCAAGGTGTAGGCCAGCAGCTCTGAGTCCATACCGCCGCTGTAACCCAGCCAGAGGTGGTTGTCAGCCGTGGCGCCGATTTGATCCAGCAGCGCCGTTAACTTGAGTACCAGGGTATCGACCAGAGTGTGAGACATTAAAAGAGGATCCTGACCTTATCTGTGCCGAGCATGGCTTCCAGTGCCATCATGAGTTCATCACTGGGGTTTACCCGCCAGTCGTCACTCAAACGGAACTGTCCCTTGGCCTGGGCCTGACGATAGTTGATCGCCACAGGCACAGAGCCACCGCGCCAGGGCGAAAGGGTCTCATAAAACTGTGTCAGCCATTCCGGGCTCAATATTGCCGCATCGAGATCCAGCTCCACCGCCGCCGCAAAGTGGCTGCGGGCTTCGCCCATATCTATGATGTTGCGCGCCGTCATCCGGTTACCGCCGGAGAAGTCATCGAAGCTCACTTCACCTTCACAGATGAGGATCCTGTCTTTCTCCAGCAGGTGATTGAATTTCTCGAAGGCCTCGGTAAACAGCATCACTTCCAGACGGGCACTCTTGTCGTCCAGTGTCAGCAGCCCCATCTTGGAGCCTCGCTTGGTCAGCATCACCCGGGTGGCGACCACCAATCCGGCGGCCTTGACCGTCTTGCCCCTGTCTGTGGGGTGAATATCCTTGAGCCGCCCGGAGGTGTAGTGCCTGAGCTCTTTGAGATATTGGTTGATGGGGTGACCTGTGAGGTAAAGCCCCAGGGTCTCACGCTCCCCTTCCAACCAGACCTTGTCCGGCCAACGCGGGCAGTCAACAAACTGTTGCTTGCTGTCCTCTGGGTCGTCGTTGAGCAGACCGAACATGTCGCACTGACCTATGGCCTCGGCCTTGGCGTGCTGATCGGCGGCGCGTATCGCCTCCGGCAAGGTAGCCATCATGGAAGCCCGGTGTGGCCCCAGATTGTCCATGGCGCCGGCATTGATCAGCTTCTCAATCACCCGGCGGTTGAGTTTTTTCAAATCCACCCGGGCGCAGAAGTCGAACAAGTCTTTGAACGGCCCCCCCTTGCGGGCTTCCAGAATCGACTCGACCGGCCCCTCGCCCACGCCCTTGATGGCGCCTATACCGTAGACGATATTGAGCTCTTCATCGACGGTAAACTTGAACAGGCCCTTGTTGACATCCGGCGGAATAAGCTTGAGTCCCATGCGCTCACACTCATCCACCAGGGTCACTATCTTGTCTGTGTTATCCATATCGGCGGACATTACCGCCGCCATAAATTCAGACGGATAGTGGGTCTTGAGCCAGAGGGTCTGATAGGACACCAGTGCATAGGCGGCCGAGTGCGATTTGTTGAAGCCGTAACCGGCGAATTTCTCCACCAGATCGAAGATCTTCATCGCCAGTTCGCCGTCGACGCCGTTTTTTATCGCCCCGGCTTCAAAACCGGCACGCTGCTTGGCCATCTCTTCCGGCTTTTTCTTACCCATGGCCCGGCGCAGCATGTCCGCGCCGCCCAGGGTATACCCCGCCAGCGTCTGGGCAATCTGCATCACCTGTTCCTGATAGAGGATGATGCCGTAGGTAGGATCCAAAATCGGTTTGAGGCTCTCGTGTTGCCACTTCTCATCCGGGTAGGAGATGGCCTCGTGGCCGTGCTTACGCTCGATAAAGTTATCTACCATCCCCGACTGCAAGGGGCCTGGGCGGAACAGGGCCACCAGAGCGATCATATCTTCGAAGCAGTCGGGCTGCAGACGCTTGATAAGATCTTTCATGCCGCGGGATTCCAGCTGGAATACCGCCGTGGTTTCGTAGCGTTTCAGTACCCCGAAGGACTTGGCATCGTCAAGCGGAATGGCGGCAATATCGACCGGCGGCTTGCCGAGCTTGGCGAGCCTTGGGTTAATCATCCCCAGCGCCCAGTCGATAATGGTCAGGGTTCTGAGACCCAGGAAGTCAAACTTCACCAGGCCGGCGGTTTCCACGTCGTTCTTGTCGAACTGGGTCACCGGGTTTTTCCCTTCCGCGTCGCAATAAAGCGGCGAGAAATCGGTGATCTTGGTCGGCGCAATCACCACGCCCCCGGCGTGCTTACCCGCGTTACGGGTCACACCCTCAAGCTTGCGGCACATGTCGATAAGGTCTTTGACATCCTCATCGGCCTCATAGGCTTCGGGCAGCGCAGGCTCGGCCTCAAAAGCCTTGGCCAGCGTCATCCCGGGCTCGGCCGGGATCATCTTGGAAATTCTGTCGACAAAGCCATAGGGGTGACCCAGCACCCGGCCCACATCACGCACTACCGCCTTGGCGGCCATGGTACCGAAGGTGATGATCTGCGATACTGCATCCCGGCCATAGAGTTCGGCCACGTGATCGATAACCTCGTCACGCCGGTCCATACAGAAGTCGACGTCGAAGTCGGGCATCGACACCCGCTCGGGGTTAAGAAAACGTTCGAACAGCAGGTCAAATTCCAGCGGGTCCAAGTCAGTGATCTTAAGCGCATAGGCCACCAGGGAGCCGGCTCCCGACCCCCGCCCCGGGCCCACGGGAATACCGTTGTCCTTACCCCACTGGATAAACTCCATCACGATAAGGAAGTAGCCGGGAAAGCCCATCTGGTTAATTACCTTGAGCTCAATATCCAAACGCTCGTCATACTCGCCGCGCTTTTCCGCCCGCTCCTGTGGGTCTGGGAACAGGAACTCGAGACGCTCTTCCAGTCCCTCTTTGGAGCGCATTACCAGATAGTCTTCGGTGGACAGCTCACCCGTGGGAAAGTTGGGCAGGAAGTATTCGCCGAGCCGCACAGTAACGTTACAGCGCTTGGCTATCTCCACCGTGTTTTGCAGCGCTTCCGGAATGTCGGCAAACAGCTCGCACATCTCAGCTTCTGTCTTGAGATACTGCTGCTCGCTGTATTTCTTGGGTCTACGGGGGTCAGCCAGTGTGTAGCCATCGTGGATAGCCACCCGAATTTCATGGGCCTCAAACTCTTCCGGGGTCATGAACACCACCTGGTTGGTGGCAACCACAGGCAGGCCTGTGTTGGCGGCATGTTCCACCGCCATGTGCAGGTAGCGCTCCTCATCCGGGCGCCCGGTGCGGATAAGCTCAATAAAGTAACGGTCGTTGAAGTGCTGCTTATAGAAATCGGTCAGTTCCTGGGCCTGGTTCTGGTTGCCCTTGAGCAGCGCCTTGCCCAGGTCCCCTTCCCGGGCACCGGAGAGCAGCAAAATACCGGCGCCGTGCTCCAGCAGCCACTCCTGATCGATAGCGACCCGGTCACGCACCTGGCCGCGCAGATAGGCCTTGGAGATCAGCTGGGTCAGATTCTGGTAGCCATCGTTATCCATGGCCAGCACGGTAAGCGCGCAGAACTCATCTTCAAAGCCGGGCACCAACATCCAGAAGTCGGCCCCTATGATGGGCTTTATCCCGGCGCCATGGCAGCCACCGTAGAATTTCACCAGGCCACAGAGGTTGTTCTGATCCGTCAGCGCCACTGCCGCCATGCCCTCATCGGCCACCTTGGCCAGAATGGGCTTGACCTTGGCCAGACCATCGGTCATGGAAAAGTCTGAGTGAACACGTAGATGGACGAAACGGGGCTGTGACATGAAAATCCGATTACTCTGACTGGCTGAAAATCAATAGGGAAAGATAACACGCCGGGAGAGGTTCACCAAAGTTAAAACCGGCCGCCTTGTCGGCAAAATCACGCCAAAGGCGTTATCTGGCGGCTTTTGCGACAAAATCAAAAACTAAGGCTTGAAGCCGAGCCGGGCCTCTCCATTATTTACCTGTGACGAGGCGATAACCTATGCCGATTTCCGTCAGCAGGTATTTGGGGTTGGCGGGCTCAGCTTCTATCTTATTGCGCAGATGCTTCATATAGGTGCGCACATAGTGGCCATGCTCGACAAATGTCGGCCCCCAGACCTGTTTCAGCAGGCTCTGTTGAGTCAACACCTTGCCCGGCTGCTCCAGCAGGGCGTTCAAGAGCTTTAATTCCGTCTTGGTCAGATGCACGGGCTCGCCGTTGCGGCTCAGCTGCTGACGGCGGCGGTCGAACAAGACCTCTCCCAGCTGCACCTGAGCCTCCGGCTCATGGCTGTGACGTAAGTGTCGCCTCAATGCCACCCGCACCCGGGCCAGCAGCTCCTCTATGCCGAAGGGCTTGCACAGGTAATCGTCGGCGCCGCTGTTAAGCGCCTGCACCTTGTCGGCTTCATCGCTGCGGGCCGACAGCACTATCACAGGAGCATCACTCCAGCTGCGAAAGCGGGGAATAAAGCTCTGGCCATCGCCATCGGGCAAGCCGAGATCCAGGATCACAGTATCCGGCTGCCGGGTCGAGGCCTCCATCAAGCCCTGATTGAGCGAGTGAGCGGTGAACACCTCAAGCCCCAGCTGCTGCAAGGCCTTACTGACAAACTGACAGATCTCCTGGGCATCATCTATCACCAATACCCTTCTGTGATGAAACGGCTGCGGCTCAATCAATGCTGGCATAACTGGATTCCTGCTCGGGTAAATACTCTTCTTCGCCGCACATCTCGGGCGGTGAAACATAGGGCAAGCTGAAGGTGAACACGGCGCCGCCCTGCTCGCGGTTATGGGCCCAGATGCGGCCACCGTGGGCCGAGACTATCGCCTGACAGATGGCCAAGCCGAGCCCCAGCCCGGGAATGCCACACTCCTTGTTGCCGCGCTCAAACTTGGTAAATAGCCAACTGGCATCCTCTGTGGGAAGCCCGGGCCCGTTGTCGGCCACTTCGATATAAAACTGCTCGGCATCCAACTGGGCACTGATGCTTATCTGTACCTTTGGCGGGCCATATTTAAATGCATTTTCCAAAAGATTCAACAGCACCCGCTGAATGAGATTGCCATCGCAATAGATAAGCGGCAGCTCGGCAGGGATATTCAACCGAATCTGGGTTCTGGGTTCCAGTTGCCTTAGCGTCACCCCGAGGATCTCCTCCAGATCCTGCCAGTCGAGCTGCAAAATAAAATGGCAGGACTCGAGGCGGATCATCTCCATCACATTGTTGGTCAGGCGAATGGTTTCGCCTATCCGCTGCGCCAGTTGGCGCGCCTGCTGACACTGCTCGGGGAAAGGCGCCAGACTGGTCACCAGGCTGTCGCTCTGGTTGCGGATAAGCGTCAGCGGCGTGCGCAAGTCATGGGACAGGGAAGATAGCATGGTGCTGCGCATCTTTTCGGTTTCCACATTCAACTGCGCCTGCTTGGAGGCCTTGGCCAGCTCGAGCCGCTCAAGTGCCTGCGCCAACAGGCAAACAAAGGCATTGAGCAGCCTTTGCTGCTCAGGTGCCAGCCAACCGCTGAGACTCACAGGCTCGAGCACCACCATGGCCAGCACCCGCTGCTCTATCGCTACCGGCTGATAGTAGCAACCGGCATTGGGCAGGGTATCTGTTCCGGTGCCGGCTGCACAGTTGTTGGCTATGCTCCACTTGGCAATGGCCGAATCATAACGGGTAAACCCCTTGGTCAACAGCAAGGTTCCCTGCTCTTCGGCCTTCAATACCGCCACCGCCGCGGCGAAGCTCTTGCCGATATGCTGCTGGGCGATGGCAGCCATCTCCCGCTCAGTTTGCGCCGAGCCCAGTTGCTGCGACATCTCAAACAGCTGATAGGTGCGCAGCTCCCGCTGCCGGGCCATTTGCGCCTGAATACGCGTGGTATGTGTGAGTTGGGTGATGGCGATACTGACTATGGCCATGGCGAAGAAGGTCATCAGATATTGGGCATCGGCAACCGAGAAGGAGAACCTGGGCTCGACAAAGAAGAGGTCAAAGCAGGCCACATTGACCAAAGTTGCCAACAAGGCGCTCATTCTGTCGAGCCTGAGCGACAGCAAGACAGTGCCCAAGAGGTAGATCATCACTATGTTGGTGGCATGAAACCAGGGCGCCAGCCAATAGCCAAGCAAGGTACAAAAGGCCGACATACCCAGAGCCAGGGCAATATTCGCCGGGCGCAGCCTGGGCCAGGCTCTGGGATTGGCAGCCTTGGGCTGCTTAGTGGCTTGATCAAGGTTGAGGCTGATAATCTCCTCATCTGCGGCGCGCTTTCTCAAACGCTGGCCCAGCTCCCGACGCCATGGCAGCTGCCGCTTGCCGCTGTGGTGGCCGATAAGGATCCGCTCCAACCTGTGTTCGCCGGCAAATTCCAGCAAGCCGTGGCAAATATCATGATCCACCAGAGTCGCGGTCTCGGCCCCCAGGCTCTCGGCCAGCTTGAGGTTATCCTGCAGTTGTTGCCGCTTGCTATCATCCCACTGCTGCACCTCGGGCGTTTCCACATGCAGGGCATACCAGCGGCAGTTGAGGCGCTTGGCCAGACGCATGGCGTGGCGAATAAGCTTCTCCTGCTGCTCACCATGGGTCAGCCCCAGCAGCAGGCCGCCCCTGAGGCCGGGCTCATTGTCCTGACGCCTGCGCTGCTCCAGCCGCTCGGCGGTGGCGTTGAGGGCCAACTCCCTGAGTGCGGTGAGATTCTGACGGTTGAAGAAGTTTTCTATCGCCCTTTCCACCTGGGATGAGAGATAGATTTTACCCTCACGCATTCGCTGCATCAGATCATCGGGTGGCAGGTCCACCAGCACCACTTCGTCGGCCTCATAAAACACTGAGTCCGGCAGGGTTTCCGACACCTTGATACCGGTAATGCCACCCACCAGATCGTTGAGGCTTTCAAGATGCTGCACATTGACTGTGGTAAACACATCTATACCGGCATCCAGCAACTCTTTGACATCCTGCCAACGTTTGCGGTGACGGCATCCTGGAGCGTTGCTGTGAGCCAGCTCATCGACCAATACCAGCGCCGGATGCCGGGCAAGCACGGCATCGATATCAAACTCCTGATAACGCCTGTGCATTATGCTCAGCGCTTTGGGCGGCAGCAGCTCCAGGCCTTCGAGCAGGGCCGCCGTCTCATCTCTGCCGTGGGTTTCCACCAATCCGGCCAGTACATCCAGCCCCTGCAGTCTTAGCCTGCGAGCCTCGCTGAGCATGGCATAGGTTTTGCCCACCCCGGCAAAGGCGCCGAAGAAGATTTTGAGCCGCCCCCGGGAGGACGGCTGTTGCTGTAGCAGCAAATCGGCATTGGGCCTGATTTCTGACAAGTGATTACTCCATTTTGCTCAATGCCAGGTTCAGCAATGAAACATTGACCGTAGGCTGGCCGATAAAGGGCAAGGGCGGCTGCCGAATATGGCTGTCAATCAGTGCCTTTAACCGCGCCTCTGAGACCCCTCTCGCCTTGGCGACTCGCCCCAGCTGCCAGTAGGCGGCCTCGGGTGAGATATGGGGGTCCAGACCACTGCCGGAGGCAGTGACCAGCAGCCCAGGCACAGACGAATTTCCAGGGTTGTGGGCATTCAAGGCCGCAGCTCGCTGCCGCCACTGGGATTGCAACTCACGGCTGTGGGGCGACAGGTTACTGCCGCCGGAAGCCAGGGCGTCATAAGCCGAGGCCGAGGCGCGACCATGGAAAAAACCATCCGCCTTGTAGTCCTGCCCGATAAGCTCTGAGCCCAGTAAGACGCCATCTCTCTCTATTATGCTGCCTCCTGCCTGGTGCGGGAACAGTGCCGTGGCGCCAACAGTTACCAGCAGCGGATAGACCAACCCGGTCACGACAAAGATAACGCCAAATACCCACAAGCCCATTTTCAAGGTTTTCATAACATACTCCAATCAGATCCAGCCAGTAGCGGCAAGCAATGCGTCTATGACTTTAATGGCAACAAAGGGCAACAGCAGGCCGCCAACCCCATAAAACAACAGGTTGCGTTTGAGCACTGCGGCGGCCGCCATGGCGCGATAACGCACGCCCTTGAGTGCCAGCGGCAACAGCGCCACCAGGATCAGCGCATTGAAGATCACCGCCGAAATGACCGCCGACTCGGGCGAGTGCAGTCGCATCAGATTGAGGCTCTCGAGCGCCGGAAAGGTGGTGCTGAAGGCCGCGGGAATGATGGCAAAATATTTGGCCAGATCGTTGGCTATGCTGAAACTGGTAAGCGAGCCACGGGTCATCAACATCTGTTTGCCGATATGCACCACTTCGATAAGCTTGGTGGGGTTGGAGTCGAGATCCACCATATTACCGGCCTCCTTGGCCGCCTGGGTGCCCGAGTTCATTGCCAATGCCACATCTGACTGTGCCAGCGCAGGTGCGTCATTGGTGCCATCGCCTGTCATGGCCACCAGGCGGCCCTCATTCTGGTATTGCCGAATCAGCGCCAGCTTGGCTTCGGGTGTGGCCTCGGCCAGATACTCATCCACTCCGGCCTCGGCGGCAATGGCCGCGGCGGTGAGCGGGTTATCGCCGGTGATCATCACGGTTTTGATGCCCATCTTGCGCAGCTGGATAAAGCGCTCCTTAATACCGCCTTTGACTATGTCCTTGAGCGCTATCACCCCGAGAAGTTTGTTGCCTTCGGCCACCACCAGAGGAGTGGAGCCCTGCTTGGCCACCTTGTCCACCAAGGCTCCCAGTTCTTTGGGAACCTCGCCGCCGTTGGCCTTCACATATTGACTGATGGCATCGAAAGAGCCTTTGCGTATCTGCCTCGTCCCCAGATTGATACCGCTCATGCGGGTTTGGGCAGTAAAGGGAATAAAACTGGCGTCGAGCTCGGCAAGACTGCGCTCCCGGATGGCAAACTTCTGTTTCGCCAGCACCACTATGCTGCGCCCCTCCGGGGTTTCATCGGCAAGAGAGGCCAGCTGCGCCGCATTGGCCAACGCCTCTTCAGCTATACCGGCCACAGGCAGAAAATCACTCGCCTGGCGATTGCCCAGGGTGATGGTGCCTGTCTTGTCCAGCAAGAGCACATCCACATCACCGGCGGCTTCCACCGCCCTTCCCGAAGTGGCTATCACATTGACGCCTATCATGCGGCTCATGCCGGCGATACCCACGGTAGACAGCAGCCCGCCTATGGTGGTGGGGATGAGGCAGATGAGCAGCGCCAGCAGCACCGTCATCGAGATAGGCTCGCCGCCGCTGTCCATGGCACCATAAGCGGAAAATGGCGCCAGAGTCACAGTGACCAACAGGAAAATCAGCGTCAGGGTGATCAGCAAAATATTCAGCGCCACCTCATTGGGGGTCTTGCGCCGCTTGGCGCCGTCCACCATGGCAATCATGCGATCGAGGAAGGTATTGCCGCTCTCCTGGGCACAGCGCACCACCAGCCAGTCTGACAACAGCCGGGTTCCACCCACCACAGAGCTGAAGTCGCCACCGGACTCGCGGATAACGGGTGCCGACTCACCGGTAATGGCGCTCTCATCCACAGAGGCAACCCCTTGAATAATCTCCCCGTCGCAGGGAATGATCTCACCGGCTTCCACCCGCACTATATCACCGCACTTCAGAGTATCGGCGAGTACTTTCTCAAGCCCCTTGTCTGTCTGCTTGTTGGCCCAGCTGCTGCGTCGAAGTCCCCGCAGACTGTCGGCCTGCGCCTTGCTGCGTCCCTCGGCCAGCGCCTCGGCAAAGTTGGCAAACAGCAAGGTCAGCCACAGCCAGATGGCAATAATACCGCTGAACCAGGGATTTCCGGCGCGCCAACCCAAGCCTATGGCCACCGCCTCCAGCGACAGAAGAATACTGGCGATATAGACCACAAACATGATGGGGTTCTTCAGCTGCACTCTGGGGTCCAGCTTGGTCAGCGCGCTTAGCAGCGTTTGCCTCAGCATGGCGGCATCTATCTGCAGCACCGGATGACGCTTGTTGCAGCCTGTCTCTCTTGGATGATCAGGCGTTATATCAAAACTGAAGGTTTTCATTGTCTGTTTCTCCCTGAATTCATTGAGCTGTCGTCAGTGCTTGCGGCAACGGGAATGTCAGCTGCTCCGCCACAGGCCCGAGAGTCAATGCCGGAATAAAGGTCAAGGCGCCAAAGAGCAAAAGGGTTCCCAACAACATGCTGGCAAACAACCAGCCATGGGTGGGCAAGGTGCCTGGGCCTGCCTCTTGGGCGGGTTTGGCAGCCATACTACCGGCTATCATCAGCACAGGTAGAATCACGCCAAAGCGCCCAAGTAGCATGGCCGCCGCCAGCAGAAGGTTGTAAAAAGGCGTATTGGCGTTGAAGCCACCAAAGGCGCTGCCGTTGTTGTTGGCCGCCGATGACAGGGCGTACAACAGCTCGCTGAAACCATGGGGGCCGGTTTCCTGCAGCGACTCGGGAGAGAGCACCAAGCCAAGCGCCGCGCCGGACAGCACTATCACAGGCGAACAGAGCAGTGCCAGACAGACAAGTTTCATCTCCCGGGTTTCAATCTTCTTGCCCAGATACTCGGGGCTGCGGCCTATCATCAGTCCGGCAATAAACACTGTCAGGAATACAAACAGCAAGATGCCGTAAAAACCGCTGCCAACACCGCCGAAGATCACCTCACCAAGTTGCATCAACCACATGGGCATCATGCCGCCAAGCGCGGTAAAGGAGTCGTGCATGGCATTCACCGCACCGCAGGAAGCTGCCGTGGTGACAGTGGCAAACAGGCTGCTTGCTCCGATGCCAAAGCGAGTCTCCTTGCCTTCCATATTGCCGGGGAAGTGAATGTCGGCCATCTGCTGCAGTTGCAGCTCAGAGTGATTTATCCATAGAAAGGCCGCCACAAACACCAATGCCATACACCCCAAAATACTCGCCCCCTGGCGCCAATCCTCCGCGCAGAGGCCAAAGGCGATAACCAGGCTGCAGGGCAACAGGAAAATACACAGCATCTGCAGCAGATTGCTCAACGCCGTGGGATTTTCAAAGGGGTGCGCCGAATTGGCGCCAAAGAAACCGCCGCCATTGGTACCCAGCATCTTAATCGCTTCCTGGGATGCTACCGGCCCCATGGGCAACAGCTGTTGTTGACCTTCCAGCCCGGTCACCGGCAGATAAGCGGCAAGATTCTGAATGACGCCCTGCTGCACCAACAACAGGGCGATCAACAAGGCCAGAGGCAACAGCAGATAGAGGTTCACCCTCAGCAAATCCAACCAGGCGTTGCCGAGCATAGTCTGCCCCTTGGTTGTCAAGGCTCTGATAATGGCAAAGGCCACCACCATACCCGTGGCGGCCGAGCAGAAGTTCTGCACCGTCAGCCCCGCCATCTGGCTGAAATAACTGAGACTGGTTTCGCCCGAATAGGCCTGCCAATTGGTGTTGGTCACAAAGCTGATTGAGGTGTTGAACGCCAGTTGCCAATCCATCCCCGGCAGGTTTTGCGGGTTAAGCGGCAGGTGTTGCTGCAACAGCAGGATAAGCATCAGGCACAGGGCGCCAAGGGCATTGAAACACAAGAGCGCCGCCGCATATTGGCGCCAGTTCATCTCCTCAAATACCGCAGTCATACCGGACCATAGCGCCGCCTCGCGTTTGAAAGGCTTTTGATGCCGGATTAATAGCGCCAACGGCTTTGCCAACAATAGGGATGCCGCCAACAAGAGCCCTAGAAAAATCGCCGGCAAGCCTAAGGATTCCATAGTCAACATAGTCAGAAATCCTCTGGATGCATCAGGGCAAAAAACAGATAGCCAAATAGTCCCAAGGCCAGCAGTAAAGCGGCCCACTCCATAACAGCCATAGTAAATATCTCCTGAAAAAGACTTTAATTTCAGGGTCAAAGCTTATGAAAACCGGTATAAAAACGGGGTGTAAATATCCGCAGGGTTTGTATAAAAGCTGTATAAATGGGCGGGATTGGCATTGCACTACTGCCAAGATAAACGGCGTACACGCTGCATAAAGGCGGCCTATGCAGAAGGCCGCCTGTCAATATCGGATCCATCAGCCCGTTTCTATGATTTGCAATCCAGGGCTCCTAATCGAACACCGAAACTATCTTCTTTTACCATATCTGTGATAAGCACAACGCCAGCATGCCAGCCACACCAGCGCGAACAGGTATCCCAATGATATTGCCCCGGAGTCATCTTTGACGGGTCTGGCTTTAAAGCTCACACGCGCATTTGCGGCCTGTACCACCCCACTCTCCCGTAACTCAATCACTGTATATTGGATCTGAATCTCTTCTGGTAACACTTGAGGCAAGGTCAGTGTTAACACCTGTCCATCATGGCTGATCTGTCCATGGCTGGTCTTGGCACTGAGGATAGATAAGGGGTCCTCGGCATCGAGATCGTTAGCAAGGACATCCAATACGGCAACACTCTGATCATTGAATACAATAAACTCATCATCATTCAACTTAGGCAGACTATTGTCTCCCACAATCACGGCGACACCGCCCGGGTCTACTATGGTGCCATTGGCAACACCGTCGGCATCATTGTTACCGCCATCCCGCAATAGGAGTTTGACACACCAATCTCCTTCGTTTAATCCTTGGCGCCATTCTGCCGCATTAACGGAAGGGCAATATCCAGCTTGTCCTTTGGCGGAAAATAAGGCTCCGGAAGTGAGATCAAAGTTTTGCCACTGCCCGTTGGCACCATCCTGTTTAAGGTATTTACGATAAAGTGCATTTGCCGGTATCGGATTAAACTGTGGCAACACAATGGCCGCGACCTCTCCTGGGTGTGATAGACCTTGAATGACAAAGTCATACACACCACCTACTATCGGTCTATCTGCCTCCAATGTTATGGGATCACGCTCAGGTTCGAGCAGCCCACCACCACTAGCAGGTTCTGCGATAGTCACGCCTTTGCGCAATATCAACCCCGCTTCTGTCTCGAGCAGGTAACTATTTTGTTCCGCGACCCTAGATGGCAATACATGAGCGATATCCATGGCATCAAGATAATCAGGGATCCCATCTTGGTCACTATCTACAAACCCCTCAGTCAGATCGGGAATACCGTCACCATCGCTATCCAAAGTGCCTGACAGCTCTGGCAACTGGTTTTTCATTTCCAGATAAATACTGTATTTGAATGCAGGTTCTTGCTCTTCGGCCCCCAAACGGCGTACCTCCACCCAGAGATGCTGTAACCCAGGTTCCATGGACGGCTCGGGTTGAAAACGGGCAACACTTTGACTCAGTAGGTCTTCAACTACCAGTGGCAAGTTTTCGGCATGCCAATCGAACAAATATTGTTCTCCATCTCTGGCATTCGTCACTGTCACCACTATCTCCACCGGCACCCCGACGCTTCCCTGCGCAGGAAGCGCTACCAGAGTTCGTAACTCAGTTCCTTGTTTTATGCTATGACTGAGCCTAGGGCTATTCGGTACAGGAGTTTGCATCAATACAAATTGATTCTTAGTACCGGGATTGGCTGTCGGCTCCAGTTCAATACGATAGCGCGCCACAGGTTCTTCACCTTCCGGTGCATCACCACTCATAATCAGATCGATTTCTCCCGTGAGTCCGGAGTGGATCACTAAGGACTCATTAGAATGCTGACCATTGACTTCATCAATCAGCCGATATTCGACAGTAACGGGATAAGAGACAGGCGCACCACTGAGCGACACTCCGACTCGGTAATGCTCATAGGCAGATAAAAATACTTGGGCGTCAGCCGGTAACAGTACCTGAGGACGGATATGCAATTGTTGCTGGGCAAACATAGGGTTACCCTGAGCATCATTTGCCTTCCATGTTAAAACGTGACGACCGGAAACAAAATGAGTCTGACTATCGACTCGGCTAACTGGCACTGGATTACCAGCCCCATCAAAGGCTTTCGGCGGAATAGGGACAACTTCAGTCAATACTCCGGTAGCATCTATTGAAAGTAAAGCAGGTGTTTCAATGACCACTTCACCCATATCTGTTCTTTGCAATGTCAGTACAACATTAGCGCTATCCTGTTGCCCGGATTCATTCTGAACGTAGTAAACCAAACTCACTTGACTCAAGGGCTGCAACAACTGTAATTGCACTTGTTTCCCGTGGATACTGACCTGGCCATCCTGACTGAAAGCCCCGGTTATTGACAAGGCTTCTCCGGCGGCCACCTTGTCATTGGCTAACACATTCAATAGATACTTCTCATCACTGGTTGGGGTCAAACTCAAATGATCATCGACAGCGAAGTCGGCTTCCGGCTCACCAATCACTTCGAGATTAAATGTAAGAGAAGCACTTGCTATCCCATCGGAGACTCGGATAACAATATTTTCATGCCGTCCCAGATGTTCTTCTGTTGTTGGTTTACCGAGTAATTCTCCACTACGCTGGTTGAGTTCCATCCAAGCCGGTAAATTACTGGCTTGAAAACTCAGTTGATCGCCATCGACGTCCTGAACTTTGGGAACAAAACGATAAAACTCTCCCAGGTTCACTTCGGTGTTCGGAGCCCCGGTCATGATCGGCGCATCATTAACCCCGACAACCATCACCAAGACTTCCCCCGTTACTCTATGAGAACCATCAAAAACACTGATACTGAAACGATCAACACCAGCATAATCTTGATGAGGAAGGTACTGCACCACACTTCCGTTCAATAACACTTGTCCGTGAGCAGCGCTCCCCACACTGAAGCTGAGACTATCTCCATCGGGGTCTTTCACCAACAGGTTCAAATCAAGATAACCTGTATTATCTTCGGCAAGCGTCATGCGGCCTTGCTCCATGACCGGGATATCGGCCACGGGCAAGACATTTACCGTAATGCGACCAACTGCACGTGCCAAAGCGGAATCTTCCACTGAGTACTCAAATTCGGTGGTACCATAAAAATCGCTCATCGGCATAAAGCGTACGACACTCCCCTTTATCATGGCTTGGCCATGTTCCGAGGGAACATCAATAACAAACTTATGCTGCTCGCCACCGTGAATAAAATCGTCATCACTCACCAACGCCGCCAGATCAATATCAATACCTGTATCCTCTGCTGTCGCAAATGCCGCATCTTGAGCAGCGGGTAAATCATTAATATTTTCGACAAATAACAGCTGGAGCGGGAAGTCGTTTTTCACGCCTTGGTTTATACTCCGCAGCCATAGACGGGCCTCCCCTACACCGGCATCGGCTGGAGTGCCAAAAACACGTACCGTTGTTCCTTGTTGCTGTAGTTGCAACCACCCAGGAGCATCCATCACAACAAACTCAACGGCTTGGTTTTCCGGCAGCGCCTCAACCTGCAACTGCAATTCATAATAGTTATCTTCAGTGGCCACCAAAGACAACTCGTTGGGTTGGGTGGTAAATAAAGCGGCCTTAGCCAAAGTCAGACTCGGATAGTCCTGGTGATTCAGTCGCCAAGTCCCTGCTCTGTCGAAATCGCCCAGGTCCCAACCGGCATCAATAAAAGTTTGCAACTGTTGCAACTCGGCGGTAGTTTTTGCGTGAGCAGCAGCGCAACTTGCGCCGCCAACACCGCAATCAAAAAAACTGTTAACTACTTCGGGCTCTGCCTCATAAACGCTACCGATAAGCGCTTTATTAACCCCAGTGGCATAGCTATTCGTTATGTTACAACCTGACCAAGTTACCCCAACCAAGGCACCTATGTTATGGGCACCATCTACCCGTCCCTGAGCAAAGCTATCAACGACATAAGTGACTTTGTTATCTAGGGATGAATCACAGCGCCCCAGTAAACCACCTCCATACCCACCGGCAATGACATCGCCGGTAGCATAGGCGCGCTCGACTCGACTCCCTCTAGAGGCCATACCAATCAAGCCGCCCACATAAATACTATCGGCCTTTACCGAACCCGTGGCAAAGCTATCGGCTACCAGTGAAGCCTCCATATTGCCAATCAAGCCACCACAATCTCCCCCTTCCACACAATGCAAATCCCCCGCCGCCCAGCTGTTATTTACGGTTAGGTGTGAGGCCATTCCAATCAAACCACCACCCGAATGGACACCCGTAACCTGGCCGCTGGCACTGCAGTGAGCAATCTGGCCCGAGTAACCGCGCCCGACCAAGCCGCCCACAGGTTGAGATACTCCCACATAGTTCACCGTCACTGTAACCTTAGCCGAAGAGTGGCTGTAACTTATGTCGCCACCATGAACATAGCCAATCAACCCACCCGCATTGCTACCAGGACGTTGGTCAGGATTAGCCTCATTCCGCTCAGTTCCAACAGCAAAAACTGCCCCTGAGCTAAGACTATGGTTAACGGTTCCACCAAAAAGATTGCCCAGCAAGGCGCCAACATTATTTCGGCCCCTGATATATACAGATCCCAGAACCAGGTGTTCCAAGGTGCCAGTGTCAACAAGGCCAAACAAACCTATAGAATCTGAATTGGGGCGATTGATATACAGACCGCTAATACGATACCCACCACCATCATAACGACCGGTAAAAGAGTTGCTGAGATTCCCTATTGGGCTAAACCCCATAGGCTCATCTGCAGTATCCGGTGATATATCATGATCACCCACATTCCACTGGGCGGTTTCACTGGCGTCAATATCGGCACTCTGCACCCAGGTTTCATCCCAGGCCTGCGGTGTTTCACTGAGCCAACGCAATTCGGCAAGGTTGCGGATAACCCCTCCGCTACCATCAATATAGGGGCTGCCATCACTTTGCTGTGGCGCTTGCGCCAAAGTCTCAGCCTGGATGGGAAACATCATGCCACCGACAAATAACGCAACCATCATTCTAATCAGCATTTTCACCACCCCAACATCCATAAAGTATTAACCACATAGCAGCAGCAATCCGCCGTAAAAAATCACGTTTAGCTCACAAACAATCCTAAGGATACAAATAGATACGTCGAATTGGGTGATGGGGGAATAACCTAGTCCCTATCCATTAAAAGGCATTCACAGTAACCCAAGGTATTAAAAACCAAAGGCTTTGAATATTGAGGATTGCTGTTTTTCAGCAGAGGGGCAAAACAGCAAGCTGCCGAAGAGAGTTGTTGTTTGGTATCAATGGGGAGCCTGGGGATGAGCTCACGAAAAAGCTCAGTTTCGGGCCGAATATCCGCCACCGCTGAACGCCAAAAACGCTCCTTATGAACGGGATCATAAGGTAAAGAATGCTCCATGCTACTGCCTCCAATGCAAAATATTCCTCTACCGCCACCACGGTACAGCTGTGGTTACCCGATCCAGTGCGCGGTATAGATTAATTGCGACAGGCAACCAAAAAGAGACATTATTTAACACTTTCATAAACTTGACGTCTACATCAGCAGATCACATATTGCAGATGTGGGGCAGAAATTTACCCATGAAAAGGAGCAAGCCAAGCACGGTTTTGGGAAACAAAGCAGGTATAGCCGTTGTGATTACGCCTTGTCAGAGCCACAAAAAAGGGCAGTCGCTACTGCCCTTTTGGTTGCATCTTTAGGTTTCAGAACGGCTTATGAATGCTGCTCCAGCCATTCGCGTACCGGCCGGAAGCTGCGCCTGTGCTCTGGCAAGACACCGTGTTGACTCAAGGCTTCGAAATGCGCCTTGGTGGGGTAGCCCTTATGGGCGGCAAAACCATATTCAGGGTGGCGGAGGTCAAGCTCGGCCATCTCCCGGTCGCGGGTGACCTTGGCTATGATAGAGGCGGCACTGATTACTGGGATCAAGCCATCCCCCTTAACCACTGCGGCCGAAGGCAGGCCAAAATCCGGAGTCCGATTACCATCTACCAAGACTTTCTCGGGACACACGTTCAAGCCCGCCACGGCGCGCTTCATCGCCAACATGGTGGCGTGCAGTATGTTGAGCTCATCGATTTCCGCCGGGCTGGCTCGACCGACTGAGACCGCCAGCGCCTTGGCCAGGATCTCTTCATAGAGGGCATCGCGTTTCTTTTCGCTGAGCTTCTTGGAATCATTAAGGCCGCTAATTGGATTGGCGGGATCCAGGATCACCGCCGCGGTGACCACATCGCCGACCAAGGGGCCACGCCCCACTTCATCTACCCCGGCGACCAGCCCCTGGCACAACAGCTGCGCTTCGGCTTCCGAGAGTTGCTTATAGACTGTCATCTTTCCTCGGCTTTTTTATCGAGCAAGGCCACAACCGCTTGGGCCGCCTTCTCACTGGCGTTGCAGGCCAGCAGGCTGTGTAGCTTGCTAAACTCGGCCAGCAGCGGCCGGTTATCTTTATCCAGCAATTTACCCACCTCTTCGGCTAGCCGCTCGGCAGTGCAATCATCTTGGATAAGCTCTGCCACCAACTCCCTTCCGGCCAACAAATTGGGCAAAGAGAAGTGGTTTATCTGCATCATCCGCTTGGCAATACGGTAAGTGATGGGGCTGACCCGATAGCCGACCACCATGGGGCGCTTGACCAACATGGCTTCCAGCGTGGCGGTGCCCGATGCCAGCAAGATAGCATCGCTGGCGGCCATCACTTCCCGAGAGCGCCCTTCCGTCATATGAATTTCCAGATCCGGCGCATAGGTTTCCAGCGCGGCAAGAAACTGCTGACGGCGTTTTTCATTCACCAAGGGGGTAATAAACTTGAGATCCGGATAGCGCTGTTTCAGCAGCCTGGCCGCCTCCACAAAGGGCTGGGCCAACATCTTCAACTCTCCACCACGGGAGCCCGGCAGGATAGCCAGATATTCGGCTTCGACTTTCAAGCCGAGTGCTTCTCTGGCAAGACGCTTGTCATTCTCCATCGGGATCTCATCGGCCAGAGTGTGGCCGACAAAGGTGCAAGGCACTTGATGCTTGTCGTAGAAGGCTTTTTCAAACGGCAGCAGTGACAACACCATGTTGGTAGCGCGGGCGATTTTGAAGATCCGCTTAGGGCGCCAGGCCCAAACCGATGGGCTGACATAATGCACCGTCTTGATCCCGCTCGCCTTGAGCTTGAGCTCCAGGCCGATATTGAAGTCCGGGGCATCTATACCGATAAAGCAATCCGGCTGCAGCGCGGTTATCTGTTTGACCAGACTCGAGCGTATCTTCAACAATCTCGGTAGGCGGGAGAGCACCTCGGCAATTCCCATCACGGCCAACTCTTCCATGGCAAACAGCGATTCGAATCCGAGTGCTTCCATGCGGGGGCCACCGATACCGATAAAACGGGCATCCGGATAGCGCTGTTGCAATGCTTTCATCAGGCCGGCACCTAAAATATCGCCGGAGATTTCTCCGGCGACCATTGCAAAGACTAACTTTCTATTTTGTGTCATTCGTTCTCACTGTGTCAGCGAATAATTCCTCGATTCGAGGAGGTCACAAAATCAACAAATGCTTGAACCTGCGGCTCTTTTGCGGCGTCTTCAGCCATGGCGGCGACAGCCTCTTCCAGAGTCAGGCTGCTGCGGTACAGGGTCTTGTAGGCCCGGCGCAGCGCTTGTTGGGTCTCTTTGGCAAAACCGCGGCGCTTCATGCCTTCCATATTCAGACCACGGGGAATGGCCGCCTGGCCAGAGGCCATCACGAAGGGAGGTACGTCCTGCAGCACCAAAGAGCAACCTGCTGTAAAGGCATGGGCACCTATGTGCACAAACTGATGCACCCCTGTCATACCGCCGAGAATAGCCCAGTCACCCACATGGCAGTGACCGGCAATAGAGGCGTTATTGGCCATGATCACATTGTCACCCACCACGCAGTCGTGGGCGATATGTACATAGGCCATAAACAGGTTATTGGAGCCGATACGGGTCTCGCTGTTGTCCTGCACTGTACCGCGGTGAATGGTGACAGATTCACGGATGATATTGTTATCACCCATGATAAGCCGGGTAGGTTCACCGGCGTATTTCTTGTCCTGGCAATCTTCACCAACGGAGGCAAACTGGAAAATCCGGTTGCCCTTGCCAATGATGCTGGGTCCCTTGATAACCACGTGGGAACTGATCCAGCAGTCATCGCCGATCTCCACATCCGCCCCTATGTAGCTCCAGGGACCGATAGTGACATTTTTACCTATCTTGGCTTCGGGGTGAACGAAAGCTAATTTATCTATCACTTGCTAATCTCTCTGCGGGCACACATGATTTCGGCTGAACACACCAGCTCACCATCCACTTTGGCCTCGCCGTAGAAAACGCCAATCCCGCGGCGTTCCTTGATCATCTTCACTTCAAAGTGCAGCTGATCACCTGGCTCAACAACTCGTTTGAAACGAGCATTGTCGATACCGGCAAAATAATACAGCACGTCCGGAGACGGCTTGTCGCTCATGGTCTTGAACGCCAACAAGCCGGTGGCCTGCGCCATGGCTTCCAGAATGAGCACGCCTGGCATAACCGGCTGCACAGGGAAGTGTCCCTGGAAGAAAGGCTCATTGATGGTGACGTTCTTGATCGCATGCAGAGTTTCACCCGGAGTAAAATCCAGTACTCTATCGATCAACAAAAATGGATATCTATGTGGCAAGTAAGCCAAAATCTCTTTGATATCCATTGTATTTAATTGATTAGACACGAACTCGTTTCCTCATGCCGCTTAACACGCAGCGGTATTAATCTTGGGGTTTAACGGTTTTTTCCAGGGTCTTGACCCGCTGGAACAGCTCGTCCAACTGACGGAAGCGAACCGTATTTTTACGCCATAGCCTGTTGGGCATGGCCACAGTGGCCGAGGAGTATACCCCAGGTTCACGAACATCGTTAGTAATGTTGGTGCTGCCGGTGACGTGCACCCCATCCGTAATGCTCAGATGGCCGGAAATCGCGCAGTTGCCACCAATAATACAATGCTTACCTATAGTCACGCTGCCTGCCAGTACAGTGCAGCCGGCAATCGCAGTGTTGGCCCCTATGATATCGTTGTGAGCTACTTGCACCTGGTTGTCGATTATCACGCCATCATGAATTTCAGTATGGTCGATCGCGCCGCGATCTATAGTAGTACCGGCGCCAATCTCCACTCTGTCACCTATGCGCACACCGCCGGTCTGAGGGATTTTGATCCACTGACCGCGTTCGTTGGCATAACCGAAACCATCGGAGCCGATAACGGCCCCAGAGTGAACGATACAGTTTTGCCCCATATGAACATCGTGATAAACGGTGACATTGGCCCACAAACGGCTGCCTGAGCCTATGATGACATCCTGACCAACCACAGTACCGGCACCTATCTGGACGTTTTCGCCCAAAATGCTGTTGGCGCCGATGACCACATTGGCTCCAACCGCAACGCCCTCACCCAGTTTGGCACTGGGATGAATTTGTGCCGAGGGATGGATATCCTCTGCTGCGGCAGGCGTACTATCCAGCAATTGCGCAACTCTGGCAAAACCGACATAAGGGTCATTGAGTACCAAGGCGTTACCAGCAAAACCGTCCAACTCTTTAGACGAGATCAATACCGCACCAGCCTGAGTCTGCTCCAGCTGGCTACGATATTTGGTGTTGGCCAGAAAGGAGATCTGATCCGGCTGCGCCTTTTCAAGTGTCGCCACCGAGGAGACAGTCACACTGTCATCCCCGCGGACTTCGGCCCCTAACAGCTGGGCAAGCTCTTTCAACGAAAAAGACTTCATCTATTTACTGGCCTTTGCTCAAGGCTTCAACCACTTTAGAGCTGATATCGGCAGCTGGCTTAACATAGACCACAGCGCCGCGTTGCAGTACCATGTCGTACTTCTCTTTTTCGGCAATACTGTTAATGGCCTTCTGCACTTTTACCAGCAGCTTGTTTTGCTCTTCGCCCTGACGGCGACGCAGATCTTCATCCAACGCCTTACCTTTAAGCTGGTAGTCGGCCTTCAGTGATTCCATTTTACGAACCAGTTCGGTCTTTTGCGTTTCGCTCATCAGTGCGGCATCACGCTGTTGCTTTTCCAGCAAACCACGAAGTTCTTCCTGTAGTTTCTGAACTTCAGCCATACGATCACCGAACTCAGTCTTGAGTGCGTTGCTGATCTGCTCACGTTGTGGCAGTTGTTCAAACACGGCGCCCATATCAACAACCGCCAGCTTCTCGGCTTGTGCGGCCAAGGGAGCACCCATCAACATCAGCGTCATCAGTGCGCCGTTTACCATTTTTTTCAAAGTCAGACTCCTTGTTTTTCTTCAGCAATGCTTGCCGAGTTTATGTAATTTAGAAAGTTTTGCCAATATTGAACGAGAAGATCTCGGTCTCGTCATCATCGTATTCCTTAACAGGCCAGGCCAGGCTGAACACCATGGGGCCCATGGGCGACAGCCATTGTAGGCTAAGCCCCCAGGAAGCACGGATACGGCTCGGATCACTGTAGTCGGCCAACTTGGAAAACTCATCTGCCGGCAAGAAACGATAGGAGTCATAATCAAACTCCGTATCCCAGACGTTACCCGCATCGATAAAGAAGCTGGTACGTACTGAGTTGCTATAAGCCTCATCCAGGAAAGGAGTCGGCACAATCAGCTCCATGCTGGCCGTGGCGATGGCGTTACCACCGATAGAACGACCTGAGCTGATGTAAACCTGGTTTGGATCGCCCGGCAGGCTACAACCTTCACCATCCGGATTGGGTCCACAAGGCTCGCTGCCGCGATACAGATAGAAAGCCCTTGGGCCCACTGAGTTGGACTTGAAGCCACGCAATGAGCTGGAACCCCCTGAGTAGTAGTTTTCCCAGAACGGCAGGATCTGGTCGTTGTCATTGAAACCACCGTAGCCATTACCGTAACCCAAACGAGCTCGAGTCAAGAGCACAAAATTATGGCTACGGGTAAGCGGCCAGTAGAAGCTGGTATCGAAGTCTGTCTTGAAGTACTGCAGATCTGAACCGGGAACCGTCATTTTCCCGCTCAAACGCTGGGATGAACCGTCGGTTGGGAAGGTTCCGCGGTTAAGGGTACTGCGATACCACCCCAGGCTGAGTTCGAAGTTGTCGAAGCTCAAGTCAGAGTTGGGGTCATCACTGTCACGGTAAATGTTATAGAAGCGGATCGCCTGCTCATAACTGGAAATCTCAGAAATGGTGTTATGACGATAGCCTATGCCGCCGTTGAGCCTGTTGTACTCGTTGATGGGGAAACCACTGTTGAGTGCAATACCATAGGAGCTGTTCTTATAACGCTCGAGGTTAGCCTCATTGGCATCGAACTCGTTCCAGTAGATGCTGCCACCCAGGCTGACCCCATCCTTGGTGAAATAAGGATCGGTATACGACAGGTTGACGTTCTTGGAGTACTTGTTGGTGTTCAGGTTAATCCCGGCCTGGTTACCCGTACCGAGGAAGTTGGACTGCTGAACCCCGAACTGCAGGCTCATGCCAGACTCGGTACCATAACCTATACCAGCGTTAAAGGAGCCTGATGGCTGCTCTTTCACCTTGAAGGCCACATCCACCAAGTCGTCTGTGCCCGGCACCTGCACGGTTTCAGTATCGACTGTTTCAAAGTAGCCCAAACGGTTGAGGCGCGCCTTGGATTGCTCGACCAAGGCCGAGTTCAACCAAGCCCCTTCCATCTGTCTCAGCTCACGGCGCATCACTTCATCTTTGGTCACTGTGTTACCGGTGAAGTTGATAGAGCGGACATAAACACGCTTGCCGGGCTTAACGTTAACATTCAGGGTGACTTCCTTGGTCTCATCATCGATCTCAGGGAAAGTCTTCACCTCTGGATAGGCATAACCGAAGCGGCCCAGATACTTGCTGTACATCTCTTCGGTAAAGGTCACATCTGCGCCGTTGTACTGTTCTCCAGCCTTGATAGGCAGGATCTCTTTAAGCAGCTCTTCACGGCCCATGAGTTCGCCGGTCAGGTTGACTTCCTTAACCTTGTACTGGTCGCCTTCATCGACATTGATGGTGATGTAAAGGCCCTTACGGTCCGGCGTCATCGCCACCTGAGTCGAGGTCACCTTGAAACGGATATAACCATTATTGTGGTAGTGGGTCTTGATGGTCTCAAGGTCGGCCTGCAGTTTTTGTTTCTGATAACGGCGCTCGCCGAACAGATCCCACCAGGCCACATAGTCTTTGAGCTCCAGCATGCCGATAAGGTCGGCGTCGCTGAAGCGCTCATTACCCACTATGTTAATCTGACGGATTTCGGCCGCCAGACCTTCGGTAAACTTAAACTTAAGTTCTACCCGGTTACGAGGCAGGTTAATCACCTGAGCCTCGACCTTGGCGCCATATTTACCCACGCCGTAGTAGAAGTCCTGCAGGCCCTTCTCAATACCCGAGAGCATAGTGCGATCGAGGGCTTCGCCCACCTTCACACCACTGCCGTCCAGGCTTTCCTGCAACTGTTCATCTTTGATGTCCTTGTTACCTTCGAAGGTCACGGCACTGATGGTAGGTCTTTCACGCACCGACACTATCAGCACCCCACCATCGCGGGACACCTGAACATTTTCAAAGTTACTGGAGGCATACAAGCTCTTTATCGCCTGTTGCAGCTTGAGTTGGTCGACTGTGTCACCCACTTTGACAGGCAAACTCAGCAAGGCCGCACCGAGTGCCACTCGTTGCAAACCTTCAACTTGGATGTCGGTCACTTCAAAAGGCTGGAAAGACTCTGCCCAACCATTCCCTGAAAACGACGCGCCGACTAATAACATCGAGGCAAAAAGTTTATTCAATCGCATAGCGCACTTCTAATTATTTGTCTGTCCTTGCTCAGAGTCGGGCAAAATCATTGAAAAGGGCAATGCTCATCAACATCAGCAGCAACGCCGCCCCAAATCTGAATCCAATTTCCTGTACCCGTTCGGATACAGGCTTACCTGTTATTACTTCCACCAAGTAATACATCAAGTGTCCCCCGTCCAGCACTGGCAACGGCAAGAGGTTAATAATGCCGAGGTTTACGCTTATCAGGGCGAGGAACCCGAGAAAATAGACCAACCCTATGTTGGCGCTGTTACCGGCCCCCTGCGCGATGGAGATGGGACCGCTCAAATTTTTAACCGAAACATCACCGGTAAACAACTTGGCGATCATCTTAAAGCTGACGACCACAAGTTGCCATGTTTTATCTGCCGCCACCGAAATGGATTCAAGCGGGCCATACTGCAGATCCAGCAGCATATTGTCCGGCCACTTGGGGGCTTTAGGCGCCAGGCCGATGACACCTTCCATTTCGCCATTGACACCCTTGCGGCTGTCCGGGATCAGAGTGAAAGTCTGTTGCTCACCACTGCGCTTAACCGTCAGTTGCAACGGCTTACCGGCTGATACTTTAATTTGTCCGACAAAGGTTTGCCAGTCGCTGTATGCCTCACCATTGACGGCCACCAGAATATCCCCGGCCTTGACCCCGGCCTTGGCGGCCGCACCGCCCTCGGTAACCGTCTCCACTTCAGGGATCACATCCGGACGGAAGATATCCAGCCCCAGCGTACTGAAGGGGGATTCTTTTTCCGGATCGAAACGCCAGTTGCGGATATCCAACTGATAAGTACGCCCGGAAGGCTCAAGACCATCGTCAGGCTGAGATATCTGGTCGAGCGGCCTCAGGGTCAAGCTCATACTGTCATCGCCGATATGACCGACCAGCGCCAGATTCACTTCTTCCCAGGTGCGTACCTTTTGCCCGGAAACCGCCACTATCTGCTGAGGGCTATCTATCTGCATCACGGCCGCTGGCGAGCCGGGTCTGACATCGCTGATCACCGGCTTGAGTGAAGGCACGCCGATAAGATACATAATATAGAGCGCGAAAATGGCAAAGATAAAGTTAGCTATCGGCCCGGCAGCGACTATCGCGATACGCGCCCAGACACTCTTGCGATTAAAGGCCTGCTCTTTAAGCTCCTCGGGTACATCCTCGACCCGCTCGTCGAGCATTTTGACATAGCCCCCAAGCGGGATCATGGCTATCACATATTCGGTGCCATCTTTGCCGAGGCGACGCCAGATCGCCTTGCCAAAGCCGATAGAGAAACGCTCTACCTTGACGCCACAGCGCCTGGCTACCCAAAAGTGGCCATATTCATGGGCGGTGATCAGTATCCCCAAGGCGACAATAAAAGCGCCCAGGTTCCATAAAAAATCAAACATCAGACCTTATTTTCCTCACTTGCATCCGGCGATAGCTTCCTCGGCATACTGACGACTTTGGCCGTCCAATGCCAGAATATCCGCTATGGAATTTAAAGGCGATTGCGGCACACGGGCCAAACAGGCTTCATTGACCCGGGCGATATCGGTAAAGCCAATTTCCCCTTTAAGGAAGCTGGCAACGGCCATTTCATTGGCCGCGTTGATGACTGTGGTCGCCTCCTGCCCCGAGGCACTGGCAGTCATTGCCAACTCAAGGCAAGGATAACGGGCAAAATCCGGCTCACAGAAGCTCAATTGTCCGACTTTGAAAAAGTCCAAAGGTTCAACCCCTGAAACAATTCTCTCTGGATAGGCCATGCAATGAGCAATCGGGGTACGCATATCCGGATTGCCCAGCTGTGCCAGCACGCTACCATCCTGATACTGCACCATGGAGTGAATCACACTCTGGGGGTGGATAACCACCTTGAGCTGCTCGGCACTGGCGTTGAAGAGCCAGCGCGCCTCCACATACTCAAGCCCCTTATTCATCATAGTCGCCGAATCGACAGAAATTTTAGGCCCCATAGACCAGTTGGGATGCTTGATAGCCTGGGCCGGTGTCACACTCGCCAGACTGGCAAGATCGGCGCTCAAAAATGGCCCGCCAGAGCCGGTGAGCAGAATAGATGAAATGCCTGCACCTTGAAGATCACAATAGCCCAGCTGTTGCTGCACGGCTTCCGGCAAGCATTGGAAAATGGCGTTGTGCTCACTGTCTACCGGCAACAGAGTCGCGCCCGATTGGCGGGTGGCTTCCATAAACAAACGCCCGGACATTACCAGCGCCTCTTTGTTGGCCAGCAGCACCCGCTTGCCAGCCTTGACTGCCGCCAGCGTTGGCAACATGCCGGCGGCGCCGACTATGGCCGCCATCACGGTATCGACCCGGCTGTGAGCCACCAGCTCAAGTAGTTCTGACTCGCCGGTACTGACGCGGATAGTCGAGGCGGCACCCAAACGCTCGGCCAATGCCTTGGCGGCTTGAGGGCAAACCATATGGGCAATTTCAGGTCGGTGGATTGCACACAACTCGGCCATCTTGTCGACATTGGTATTGGCCACCAACGCATAAACCTGATATGCCGCCGGGTTATGTTGGATCACACTGAGGGTACTGGCACCAATCGAACCAGTCGCTCCTAAAATCACCATGTTTTGCATAGCACTACATCCAGAATGCAATATAGATAAGGGTAAATACAGGCAAGGCTGCGGTCAGGCTATCGATGCGATCCAGCACACCACCGTGACCGGGCAATATAGTGCCCGAGTCTTTGATTTTGGCGGCGCGCTTGAACATGCTCTCAGACAGATCGCCGAGCGCCGAGGCCAGAGCGGTAAATAGAGTCACTGCTATCAGCAGTCCAAGCTCCTGCTCGGGGGAGAAATAACAAACCCCGGCCACCACCACCATGGTGGTCAGCAGGCCGCCTAGTAAACCTTCCAGAGTCTTGGCCGGACTGACATTGGGCATGAGTTTAATCCGTCCCAGCGCCTTACCGGCAAAGTAGGCGCCTGAATCGGCGGCCCATACGGTCAGCATCACCAAGAACACCAGGATACCGCCAAAATAAGGGTCTGCAGGACTGCTGAGCGCCTTGAGGGCAATCAGGGAAACAAAACAAGGTAGCAGGGTCAACTGGCCGAACATGGACTTGAGCATAGGGCTGCCCTGCCAGAGTTTGGCGCTGCGGGGGTAGGAGATCACCAGCACCAAAGAGAATAGCCACCAACAGGCACCGATAAGAATGATGGATAACATGATGGGGTGTAACTGACCTCGGGACCAGACGGCATCGGTCGGTACCAGGAGATTAATCGCCACCAATACTATCGCCAGGGTGGCGGTAAAACTCCATTGAGTGACCTCACAACGGCTGTCGATAATGCGGCCCCACTCCTTCGCCGCAATCAAGAATACCGCCACTAAGGCCCATGAAAAATAACTTGCCGGGAGCAAAAAAATGGTTCCCATCACCAATGGGATTAACCAAGCTGCTGTTATTATTCGTTGTTTTAGCAAAAAATGTCCCTCGTAAGATGTTATACGCTGCGTATTTCTTCTATCTGACTTCCGGTCAGACCAAAACGACGCTGGCGGCTGGCAAAAGTCGCCACTGCCTGGCGAAACGCCTGCTCATCAAAATCTGGCCAAAGGGTGTCGGTAAAGACCAACTCGGCATAAGCCGCCTGCCAGAGAATAAAATTACTGATGCGGTAATCCCCGCCCGTACGGATCATTAAATCAACTTCATGTTGATTTTGCATGCACAAATGTTCTGCCAAGGCCTCTTCGCTGAACTGATTGCTGGTCATTTCACCGGATTCGACTTTTTCGGCCAGTTTACGAGCCGCCTGCATTATGTCCCAGCGGCCACCGTAGTTGGCAGCAACATTGAGGATCAGCTCTGAGTTGGCGGCGGTTTTCTCTTCGGCGGCACGGATCTGCTTTTGCAATCTCTCGGAGAAACGGCTGGTATCACCTATGATGTTCAGCCGAACACCATTTTGGTGCAGTAGCTTGATTTCCCGGCGTAGCACGGTAAAAAACAGTTCCATCAACAGGCTGACTTCCTGATCCGGACGACGCCAGTTTTCACTGGAAAACGCAAACAGAGTCAGTGAACGCACCCCGAGTTGCCTTGCTGTACTCACGGCCCGGCGCACGGCTTTGACCCCGGCCTTATGCCCAAAAACCCTGGCTTTACCCTGGGCCTGTGCCCAACGGCCGTTACCATCCATAATGATAGCCACATGCTGCGGGATAGACTGCTTTACCAGTTCTGAAAGCTGCTCTGGCAAGCACTCTGAAGTCTGGCAGTCACCTGTGCTGGTTGGAGTCTTAGGATCGGCTTCCATATTGGATGACATCTGAATAAACAACCCTTTTAAATAGACAAACGCCGCGTAGTATACCCCTACACGGCGCATCAACTCTAGTTTAGCGAGTCAATATCAGACTTCCATCAATTCCGCTTCTTTTGCGGCCAACAGCTCGTCTATCTTCTTGATATGTACGTCAGTTATCTTTTGTACTTCATCTTCACTGCGGCGTACATCGTCCTCGGTACACTCTTTGTCCTTCTCTAGGTTCTTCACCGCAGAGTTGGCATCACGACGAACGTTACGCACGGCGATACGACCGTTTTCGGCCTCGGCACGCACCACTTTAACCAGATCACGACGACGCTCTTCGGTCAGGGCTGGCAGCGGGATACGGATAGTGGCACCGGCAGACATAGGGTTCAGCCCCAGATCTGAGCTCATGATCGCCTTCTCTACTGCCTGGATCATGCTACGGTCGAACACGTTAACCGCCAGAGTACGGCTGTCTTCAACTGAGATGTTACCCACCTGTTTAAGTGGAGTCATGGTGCCGTAGTAAGACACCTGGATAGAATCCAGCAATGCAGGGTGAGCACGGCCGGTACGCACCTTGGCCATTTGTGCCTTGGTGGCTTCTACACACTTGTCCATACGAACCTGTGCATCTTCTTTAATCGCATCAATCACGTTAAATGTCCTTTTTGCAATCAGTCGGTTATTTCGTTTTGATCAGTGTGCCTTCGTCATCTTCACCCATGATAACCCGGCGCAGCGCACCTGGCTTATTCATATTGAAGACCAATATAGGCATGTCGTGGTCACGGGCCATGGTGAAGGCGGCCAGATCCATGACTTTCAATTCTTTATCCAGAACTTCAGTGTAACTCAGTTCATCATATTTAACGGCTTCAGGATTCTTCATAGGATCATCTGAATATACGCCGTCAACTTTAGTGCCTTTTAGCACGACTTCCGCTTCAATTTCAATCCCTCTCAGGCAAGCTGCAGAATCTGTGGTGCAGAAGGGATTGCCGGTACCGGCAGCAAAAATCACCACGCGTCCGGACTTAAGCAGGCTGATAGCTTCGGCCCAGTTGTATCTATCGCACACGCCATTGAGCGGAATCGCAGACATCAGACGGGCATTAACATAGGCACGGTGCAGCGCATCACGCATTGCCAGACCATTCATCACTGTCGCCAGCATACCCATGTGATCGCCCACCACGCGGTTCATACCGGCCTTAGCCAAGCCTTCACCACGGAACAGGTTTCCACCACCGATGACCACGCCCACCTGAATGCCGAGCTCAACCAGCTCTTTAATCTCCTGGGCCATACGGTCCAGTACCTTGGGATCGATACCGAAGCCTTCTTCACCCATCAGGGCTTCGCCACTCAGTTTCAGCAGAATACGTCGAAATGCAGGTTTTGGATTGGTGCTCATCTTTTTCTGTCCTGGTCATAACAAGACCGCAGCAGTTGCTGCGGTCTTGGGAGGGTTAAGAATTGGCGATTAAGCCTTTTTGGAAGCAGCGATTTGGGCAGCTACTTCAGAAGCGAAATCTTCTTCTTTCTTCTCAATACCTTCACCCACTTCCAGGCGGATGAAGTTAGTCACAGTGGCGCCTTTCTCTTTCAGAATTTCGCCAACAGTTTTCTTTGGCTCCATGATGAATGGCTGACCAGTCAGAGAAACCTCACCGGTGAACTTCTTCATACGGCCGGCAACCATCTTCTCAGCGATTTCCTGAGGCTTGCCTTCGTTCATAGCGATTTCAACTTGAACGGAACGCTCTTTTTCAACCACTTCGGCTGGAACGTCTTCTGGGTTAACGTACTCAGGCTTAGAGGCAGCAACGTGCATTGCGATGTGCTTCAGCGTTTCTTCATCGGCTTCACCGGTAACAACAACACCGATACGATCGCCATGACGATAGAAAGCCATCTTGTCACCGTCGATGTACTCAACGCGACGAACGTTGATGTTTTCACCGATCTTGGCAACCAGGGCAACACGTGCTTCTTCGAACTGGGCTTTCAGATCTTCAACAGATACTTTGGCAGCAGCGGCAGCGTCCAGAACTTCATTGGCGAAAGCCAGGAAGTTGGAGTCTTTAGCTACGAAGTCAGTCTGGCAGTTAACTTCAACCAGAGCAGCATAACCAGCACCGTTTTTGATCAGGATAGTACCTTCGGCAGCGATGTTACCGGCTTTCTTGGCCGCTTTAGCCGCGCCGCTCTTACGCATGTTATCGATTGCAGCTTCGATATCACCGTTAGTTTCGGTCAGGGCTTTTTTACAATCCATCATGCCTGCGCCAGTACGGTCGCGCAGTTCTTTAACCAGGGCAGCAGTAATTGCCATTGTTAAATCCTCTATTGATAATTCGACAAATTTAACCTGTTGATAAGCAGGTATAAAACAGGGGCCATATGGCCCCTGTTAACCAATCATATCTCTTGGTTAATAAGGGTGATGTACTAGCATCGCACCTTATTATTCAGCTTCGATGAAACCGTCTTCTTCAGCTTGAACAGCCAGGTCCTGACCACGGCCAGCTTTAGCAGCAGCAGCTACAGACTCTGCATACAAACGGATTGCACGCATAGCGTCGTCGTTACCAGGAATGATGTAGTCAACGCCATCTGGAGCAGAGTTGGTATCTACTACGGCAACAACTGGGATACCCAGGTTGTTGGCTTCTTTGATAGCGATGTGTTCATGGTCGGCACCGATAACGAAAATGGCGTCTGGCAGACCGCCCATGTTCTTGATACCACCCAGAGACTTCTCAAGCTTTTCCAGCTCACGGGTACGCATCAGCGCTTCTTTCTTGGTCAGCTTGTCGAAAGTACCGTCAACAGACTGGGTTTCCAGATCTTTCAGGCGCTTGATTGACTGACGAACGGTTTTCCAGTTGGTCAGCATACCGCCGAGCCAGCGCTTGTCCACATAGAACTGCTCGCAAGATACGGCAGCTTCTTTGATGGCTTCACTGGCAGCGCGCTTGGTGCCTACGAACAGGATTTTACCTTTTTTAGAAGCAATGTTGCTGATGAAAGCCAGAGCTTCATTGAACATTGGCACAGTGTGCTCGAGGTTGATGATGTGTACACCGTTGCGAGCACCGAAGATGAAAGGCTTCATCTTAGGGTTCCAGTAACGGGTTTGGTGACCGAAGTGTACACCGGCCTGGAGCATATCGCGCATTGAAACTGTAGTCATTTTCTATACCTTAATTTAAGGGGTTAGACCTCCACGCATCCCATGTCTTCGACCCTTTGGCCAAGCCGCGGGCACCCCGAAGAATGTGTCGATACGTGTGTGATTTAGTATTTAGGTTAAATGCCATGTATAATGGCCGCCATCTTTACTCTGACCTGCCAACGAAATGGGATCCCCACCGAAGGCAGCCCGACTTGAAGTCAATTCGAACTCCTAGAGTCGTCAACTCAAAGTCACTTAGAGTCAAACATAACGGCGCGCTTTATACCATAAATCGCCGGCAAACACAAACTTTTTACCGCTCTCATGTCGGCCTTCAACCCAGTTCAAAGCCACGTCAGGAGCGTTATTTTACCGTTTCACAAACAAGGTGCCTCGCCCCGAGCCTGGGCACTCGTTATTAAGAGAAAACCCCATGAGTATAGTCATCAAGACAGCAGACGAAATTGAGAAAATGCGCGCCGCCGGCAAGCTGGCAGCCGATGTCCTAGAAATGATCGCCCCGCACGTCAAGGTCGGCGTCAGCACTAACGAACTCAATGATCTCTGTGCCAAATACACCGAAGAACAAGGCGCCATCTCAGCACCGCTCAACTACCATGGTTTTCCCAAGTCCATCTGCACCTCTATCAATGAGGTGATCTGTCACGGTATTCCCAGCGATCGCGTGCTCAAGGACGGCGATATTCTCAATATCGATATCACTGTCATCAAAGATGGTTACCATGGCGACACTTCCAAGATGTTTCTGATAGGTGATGTCAGCCCGAAAGATCGTCGCCTGTGTCGTATCGCCCAGGAGAGCCTCTATGCCGCCATTCGCAAGGTTCGCCCCGGCATGCAGCTGGGTGAAATTGGCACCACAATTGAAAAATTCATCAAGGCCAGCAAATCAGGCCTGGACAAATATTCAATCGTGCAGGATTACTGTGGTCACGGTATCGGCGCCGGCTTCCACGAAGAACCACAGGTCGTGCACTACAGAAACAATGACAAGACCATATTGCGCCCCGGCATGTGCTTTACCATTGAGCCGATGATCAACGCCGGTCGCCATACTTCTGTACTGAATAAGGATGACGGCTGGACTGTCACCACTTCAGATGGTAAAAATTCGGCTCAGTGGGAACACACTCTGTTGATCACCCAGACAGGTGTAGAGGTTCTGACGCTGCGTGCCGAGGAAGATTTCCCGAGGATCATCAATCACGCCAAATAAGGCGTCACCCAAGGAATAGAATGAGCACAGCGCTGGCAGCCAAAACGGCACTTTGTGAGCAGAATCAAGCCCTGTTTGACAGGTTTACCTCGCGCGAAAAGATAGTCGAACTGGTGGCCAGCCGCTGTCGCTTTGTCGATAAGCAACTGATTGAACAATGGCAAGCCGAAGGGTTAAATGCTTATCCCATCGCCCTCATTGCCGTCGGCGGCTACGGCCGCGGTGAGCTGCACCCATACTCGGACATAGATCTGCTGTTTCTGGTGGATGACAACCTAGACCCGGCAGCCGAGAGTAGGCTCAGTGCCTACATCGCCTTTCTCTGGGACGCTGGTCTTGAAATAGGCCACAGTGTCAGAACCCTGGAAGAAACCCTGCAACAGGGACGTCAGGACATCACCATAGCCACTAACCTGCTCGAAGCCAGATTGCTCACCGGTCCAGAAATCCTGTTTGATACCCTTTACGATAAAATTCGCGAGCATCAGTACTGGCCCTCAAGCGAATTTTTCAATGCCAAGCGTAACGAACAGCGTGCCCGCCACGCCAAAGCCAACGCCTTCGATCTCGAACCCAATATCAAGACCTGCCCGGGTGGCCTGAGGGATATTCAAACCATAGCCTGGGTCGCTATGCGCCACTTCGATGCCGCCAAACTTGAAGAGTTGGTCGGACACGGCTTTTTGGAGCAGGTAGAACTCGAGGAGCTGCTGGAGTGTCAGCACTTCCTCTGGGAGCTGAGATTTGCCCTGCACCTGGCATCGGGCCGTGACGAAAACCGTTTGCTGTTTGACTTGCAGCGCCAGGTAGCCGGCCTAATGGGCTACGAAGATGCCACCCAACTGGCAGTAGAGCAGATGATGAAGCGCTATTACCGCACAGTGCGGCGGGTGATGGAGCTCAACGAGATGCTGCTGCAACTGTTCAAACGCGCCACCCTGGGGCACACTCAGGCGCTGGAAATCCAGCCTATCGATGAACACTATCAGCGCCGCGGCCGCTTTATCGAGGCTTTGGACTTGGCACTGTTTGACGAGCCGGAAGAGATCGTCAGGCTGTTTTTGCATGTGGCCCGCAACTCCAACATTCAGGGAATTTACGCCCCAACCCTGAGGGCCCTGAGAAGAGCCAGACGTGCCCAGCCGCAACCTCTGATGGCTAGGGAAGGTTGCCGCGGAGTGTTTATGGAGATCCTCAAACATCCTCGCGGTATTGCCGCCCTATCACTGATGCACAAACATGGGGTGATGTCGGCTTACTTGCCAGCCTGGCGCGCCATTGAAGGCCAGATGCAGTTTGACCTCTTCCACGCCTACACTGTGGATGAACATACCCATAGGCTGCTGCTCAATATCGAAAAGTTTGCCCAAGTGGAACAAAAAGAGGAGTTCCCTCTCGGCTCGGTACTGATTAATCAGTTACCGAAAAAGGGGCTGCTGGTATTGGCGGCCATTTTCCACGACATCGCCAAGGGGCGCGGTGGCGATCACAGTAAACTCGGCGCCGTTGATGCGCTGGAGTTTTGCAAATTGCATGGTATTAATGATCACGATGGCCGCTTGGTCAGCTGGTTGGTAGAGAATCATCTGTTGATGTCGATTGTCGCCCAGCGGCGGGATATTTCCGACCCGGAAGTGGTGGCCGACTTTGCCGACAAGGTTCGTGATGCGGTGCACTTGAGTTATCTCTACTGCCTAACGGTGGCCGATATCTGTGCCACCAATGAAAAAACCTGGAACAACTGGAAGGGCTCCCTGCTCAGGGACCTCTATTTTTCCACCCAAAGGGTGTTTGCCCGCGGTAAAGAAAAGCCAGTGGATATCCGCGCCCGGGTGCGGGAACATCAGGCCAAGGCAAAAAAAGAACTGCTGCGGCGCGGCTTCAAGGAGAAGACTCTCGATCTACTGTGGCAGAGGTTCAAGGCCGATTATTTTTTGCGCCACCAACCCAATCAAATCGCCTGGCACGCCGAAGCGATCCTCAAGCACAAACAAGATGAGCCGCTGGTGATGGTATCCAAACACACCACCCGTGGCGGCACCGAGCTGTTTATTTACTGTCAGGACAAACCCAAGCTGTTTGCCACCGTGATGGCGGTGCTGGACAACAAGAATATCAATGTCCATGATGCCAATATCATGACATCCAAGGATAATTACGCCCTGGATACCTTTGTGATCCTCGAACAGGACGGCAAGGCAGTCAGTCAGCTGTCGCGGATACAAAGCATACGCAAGGCCCTTGGCAAGGCACTCAGTGGCGAACAACCCAAGATCCCGCGCTTTCGCAAGTTGTCGCGCAAGATGAAACCTTTTAAAGTTCCGACTCAGGTCAGTTTTCTGCCGACCCGCCGCCATGGTACAAGTATGATGGAGCTGATAGCCTTGGATAGCCCGGGCCTGCTGGCCAAGATAGGTGAAACCTTCTATCGCTGTGATGTTACCCTGCTGGCGGCCAAGATCACCACGATAGGCGAACGCGCCGAGGACTTTTTTATTCTACAAACCAATCAGGGACTAGCACTGGATGAAGCCCAGCAACAAAGGCTGCAAGAGTCACTGATCAGTGCCCTGTCCCAATTCGGGACCCCAACAACCTAAGTAAACGGGAGAAACCAATGGAGGCTTTACGCCAACGTATTGAGGCGGCTTTTGAAGCTCGCGCACAGATAAGCCCTACCACAGTTGACGCCGAGCTGCGCGCCGATGTGGAACGAGTGATTGACATGCTGGACAGAGGCGAGGCCAGAGTGGCCGAGAAAATGGACGGTCAATGGCATGTGCACCAATGGCTCAAGAAAGCCGTTTTGCTGTCTTTCCGTATCTTCGACAATGGCGTAATCGATGGGGCCGAAACCAAGTATTTCGACAAGGTACCACAGAAATTTGCCGACTATGATGAAGCTCGCTTCCGCGCCGAAGCCATACGTGTCGTGCCACCTGCTGCAGTGCGCAAAGGCTCTTTCATCGGCAAAAACACTGTGCTTATGCCCTCTTACGTAAACCTGGGCGCCTATGTAGATGAAGGCACCATGGTCGACACCTGGGCCACAGTTGGCTCCTGCGCACAAATTGGCAAGAACGTGCACCTCTCCGGCGGTGTCGGTATTGGTGGCGTACTCGAGCCGCTGCAGGCTGGCCCGACCATAATTGAAGACAACTGCTTTATCGGTGCCCGCTCTGAAATCGTTGAAGGGGTCGTGGTCGAGGAAGGCTCAGTGATCTCCATGGGGGTCTATATCGGCCAGAGCACCCGCATCTATGACCGCGAAACCGGTGAAATTCACTATGGCCGAGTTCCAGCAGGTTCTGTGGTAGTGTCAGGCACTCTGCCCTCCAGCTGCGGCAAGTACAATCTTTACGCCGCCATCATAGTCAAGAAAGTAGACGAGAAGACCCGTGGTAAAGTGGGTATCAACGAACTGCTGCGGATGGTTGACTGACCCTTGCCCTCGGGAGCTGACCTTAAACAATAAGCACTTTATTAGCTCAGTATCCCCATCTATGTGTCTGCTCTGCCCATAAGGGCGCAGGCAGACACATTTACTTACCAAGAGACAAACTTATACACCTTGGGACACACCCTGCCCCAGCAGCAACAACTGCTGACATAAAGCCCTATTCAATCACTGGCAAATGCCGCTGCTACGACTGTACTTAAATGGTACTTGAAGCGTCCCGAAAAGGAGCAAGCCATGAACCTTTGCCAACGTACCCGCACCGGCGCCGTATTACTGGCTGTCGCCGGCCTGAGCTTCGGCTCTCTCAGTGCCCAGGCCGCAATGGATCCTTATATTGAGCAGGCGTTGATCCAGGTCTGTAAGTCCAGTGCCAGCAACAGCATGATAGAGTTTTCCAGCACCCTGCGTGAGTACCGGATCAATGAACAGCGAGTATTCCCTCGACTAGTATGCAATGGTGAGTCACTGCATCAATTTGCCATGAGTCATGGCGCCGATCGCACAGCCAAAAAGATTGGCCGCTTCCTGCCCGGCAAAGTGACCATTTCCGATATGGCCATGATCCCAGAGGAGGAAAAACTCTACGTGAGTTTCCGCTGAACTCACTGAGCCCAAAACACTCGGATTAAAATACCAAGGTCTTATTGCCGTACACCACAACCTGCTCATTGAGTACCAGCGCCAGAGCCCGGCTGAGAACACTTTTTTCCACATCTCGGCCGGCTTTGGCCATATCTGCCGCGCTGTAACTGTGATCCACAGGGATCACATCCTGCTTAATGATGGGCCCCTCATCCAAACAGTTATTCACAAAGTGCGCCGTGGCCCCAATAATTTTCACCCCGCGCTCCCACGCCTGACGATAGGGATTGGCGCCGATAAAGGCCGGCAGAAAGGAGTGATGAATATTGATGATCTTATTGGGATACTGCTCGACAAACTCTGGGGTGAGCACCCGCATATATTTGGCCAGTACCAGGTACTCAGGCTGGTAGCTGGCGATAATTTCCAACATGGCACGCTCGTGGGCGCTGCGATCCAGCCCCTGATGGCTGACATGATGAAAAGGCACCTCAAACTTAGCCGCCAGCGGTGCCAGGGTGTCGTAGTTGGCCACTATGGCGGCTATTTCCATATCGAGGGCACCATAGTAGGTTTTCATCAAGAGATCCCCGAGGCAATGGGCCTCCTTGGTCGCCAACACCACTATGCGCTTGCGTCCGGCATCCACCAGTTTCATATGGTTTTGCTTGGGCAGAACTTCGGCCAATTCTTCTAGCAGCTTAGTTTCATCGAACTCACCTTCAAGTTCGGTACGCATGAAAAAGCGCCCCTGCTGATTATCGACAAACTCGTTGTTTTTGATGATATTCAGTCTGTGCTGAAAGCATACCCCAGTGACTCTGGCGATAAGCCCATATTCATCGGCACAATCAATCATCAGTATTTTGCGTGGCATATCGACTCCTATTGCAGCATTAAAGTTTGAATATGCCATAGTCTCGCCGCTAACGCTTAAAATTTATTCATTAAAAGCAGCCCTTTATCCCCGGCTAGCCGAGCGGCTGTCCAGATACTTTTGCAAAAGCCTTCTTAGGGTCTCGGCCTTGGTGCCAAACACCACCTGGACGCCCTGCCCTACCACTATCACGCCCTTGGCTCCCAATCCCAACAGGCGGGACTTGTCTACCAGCTCAGGGTGTTCGACACTCAGGCGCAAGCGGGTCATGCAGGCACTGAGATTGCGGATATTGGCGGCGCCGCCGAGGGCACCTATCATGGCCAGCAGATTGCCGCCCGAAGCGGTTTCCGGCTCCAGCCGCCCCGGCGTTTTGAGATTGAATGCCATGATGGAAGCACGGAAAATCAGGTAATAGATGACTGCGGTCAAGGGACCCAGGATCAGAAACCAACCGGCGTTGGCAGATTGATGCCACAGAAGGGCAAAATCCAGCAAACCATTGGAAAACACCAGCCCATAGTGAATGTCGAGCCAGATACAGACAGCATAAGCCAGCCCGGTCAACAGTGCGTGCACCAGATACAGCAAAGGCGCTACAAACAGGAAGGCAAACTCTATCGGCTCAGTCACCCCGGTAAGCCAACTGGTTGCCGCCGCCGACAGCATGATGCCGGCCACCCGATTGCGTTCACTCTTGTCGGCACAGCGCCAAATCGCCAGGGCCGCCGCCGGCAGGCCCCACATCTTGATGAGATAGCCTCCGGCCAGATTGCCGGCCTGGGGATCGCCGGCGAGGTAGCGCGCCACTTCGCCTCTGAGCCATTCACCATCCTGATAATATTGCCCAAGCTCCAGATAGAAAGGTGCATTCCAGATATGGTGCAGTCCAAGTGGCAACAAGAGACGCTCCACAGTGCCATAGATGGCAAAGGCCAGCTGCGGCTTTTGATACACAGCCCAATTGGAAAACACCTCAATATAGTGCGCCAAAGGTGGCCAGATAAGCGCCAGCAAATAAGCCAGCAACACCGCCAATGGCAACATCAGCAATGGCGCACTGCGGCGTCCCTCAAAGAAGGAAAAGATAGCCGGCAAACGCAAATGACGACTCATAGCCATCGCCAAACAGGTCATCACCCCAAGCAACATACCACCGGCTATACCTGTATCTATGGTCTCCACTCCGAGCCAAACCGAAGTGTGCACGGGGTTTTGCGAAGCCAGCAGCGATAAGCTTGAGTTGAATACCCCATAGCCGAACGCCGCACTGAAGGCGGCAATCCCCTGATCGCGGCAAAAACCTATAGCAATGGCGATGGCAAACAGCAGCGGCATCATGGTGAAGATGAGATCGCCTGTGGTGGCAAACAGCTCATTGAGCGAAGGAGACAAAATACCTGTCGGCGTACTGGCTAAGCCTTTCATCACACCGGCAGCAGGCAGGATAGCAATGGGGACAAGCAGCGCCTGACTCAAGCGCTGGGCAAACTTAAACCAATGTTGCGAAAAGCCTTTCAGGCGCCCGCTTCCGCTTTCAACAGGGGGAGCCAGTTGTTGAGCCATGCTTGAGCCTCGACCTCGGGTTCCATGGTTTCGCAGGCATCAATCTCCAAACGCTCACCGATACGTTTGGCACCAAGCTCCGCAAACAGTTCATCCAATTGTTTACCTGCGCCGCAGAAGGTCTCATAACTCGAGTCCCCCAGGGCAATAACCCCGTACCTAAGCTCTGGCAAGTAGGGGGCAGTGTCTTTCAGCGCCAAAAACCAGGGTAAAATATCATCCGGAAGATCCCCTTGGCCAGTAGTAGAAGAGACCAACAACAGATACTCATCGGCAGTCGGTACATACCCGTTAAGCTCATGACTTTGCCAAAGTTTGGCTTCCACGCCTTGGGCCTGGAGCTGCTTCTGGAGCGTCTCGGCAACAAACTGAGCATTACCATAGACAGTTCCAAACACCAGGTTCACTTTTTTCATGTTATACTCTGCGCCTCGAGACCAATACTCATTGTTCTCCACCATACTGTATCGTCTGCTTATGCTGCAAGCATAAGCATCAACAGACACCCAGCCGACACGCCACTGGCGATAAGGAAACGCAGCGATGCGACAGAGCAGCAAGCAGAAACTTCAGAAGCAACACCAAAGGGCAACTCATGTCCGCCGTATGTGTTACTTCAGAGCCGCTCAACAAGATAAGCACCACGCCCACTACCCACTCGACGCCTATCGTCCCTTGCTTGACATGATGCACCAGCGCACCAATAAAGACGAAACCTAAGGAAGGTGCGAACAAGTCCCATGTGTGCTCTGCGTCGGCTTACGGGCCTGGATGCAAGGCGTGGTTCGCCGCAAATGGCCCTAGTCCTTTGCAAGAAGCACAACATAGCAGGCAGGTCTGTAAGCCACGCCCTTCGGGGCTTTCACAGCAACCGGCTCTCTGCGTTATCCGACTTCGACAGGCCCCGGCATGCCTTCAGTCAGATGCCTTGAACGCCAATTGCTGTGCAAGCCAGAGTGCCACTAGGACTTATTCGCACCTTCCCTAAGCCAGCAGCAAACCGCTGTCTGACTCAAGCTGGGACTCGTCCCAGCCCAGGCCTTCGAACACTTGCAGCCATTCGGCCTCCGGCTCTGTCACTATGGTGACGGGCTCGCCTGTCGTTGGGTGAGTGAAGCTCAAGCTCTGAGCCAGCAACCATAAACGGTTGAGGCCGAAGTGTTCGCGAAAGAAACGGTTTTGTTTGCCATCGCCATGGGTCGTGTCACCTATGATGGGGTGACGCAGATGAGCCATATGCCTTCTGAGTTGATGCTTGCGCCCAGTCTGCGGCGATAGACGTATCAAGGCAAAACGACTGCTGGGGTACCGCCCTGACGGGAAAGGGATCTCGGCATTGAGCAGCGGCGCATATTGAGTAATGGCGTCCTGGGCTTCCTTGTTGCGGTCGGCATGTTTATCGGCCACGGCATCCAATTCTTCTTTGAGTGGATAGTCCAGCGTACCGGCTTGGTGCATATTGCCGCGCACCAGGGCCAGATACTCTTTGCGTGTCTCGCGCCCGGCAAACTGCTGACACAAAATAGCGGCAATTTCACTGCTCTTGGCGAACAGCAAGACACCCGAGGTCGGCCTATCCAACCTGTGCACCGGAAACACATGACAACCGACCAGATCACGGGTCAGCTGCATGGCGAAAAAACGCTCTTTTCGCGCGAGATAGGTTCTATGCACCAGTAATCCCGCCGGTTTATGGATGGCAACCAAGTGTTCATCTTCATAGAGGATACGGATCTCGGGGCTCTCTTCATCCACATGCGTTAAAGATTGCTCCGAAATCTCGGCTTGAAGCTGGGTCTCATCTTGTTTGTTTGGTAAGGAGTTCATCCAAGGTTCTCAACAAAGTGATCAAATTACGGTATGCGGGCGCTTCGCCCCAGACATGTTCGGCCATAGGTGCAGTTGCTATGGCTGATGGCAGCGGCATTTTGGCGTCTATCAGCGTGCGCATTTTGGGCAACAAAATAAACTGCAACCAGGCTTCAAATGCCATGCTGTCACAGGCAAAAGGCGCCTGACTGGCCATGGCTGCCACGCCAGGTTCGGTTGCGCTCCACATTCCCTGCGCTTTCAACTCGGCCTCTATGGCCAACAGGAGTTTTTCAGTCGCCAGAAAAGGCATCTGTCACCTCGCAGATCCAAAACAATAAATTGGCGCCAATCATACCATCGGGCCAAGCTTATCCCTATAATGCACCGCATTTGTTGTACAAGAGTCAAACGAGCATGGACAGTATCACTACCCTCAGCGAACTTCTCACCGCCGCCAACACCCAATATCAGGTCTATGATCTCGGCCGCCGGGTGCAACACATAGATCCCATGGCTTTTCATCAGATAGAAGCCCTTCAAAGCCCCTATCCCTTCCCCATACAAGGGCATGCCCAGTTTGCCCTGGTATTCTGGGATGGCAGTAATCAACAATATATCTGGTTCCTGAAATTACCTTTGGATGAGCGCGGACTCCTGGTCCCCGCTGCACGCAGCCAGTTTATTCAGATGTTGCTTGAAGCCATGGGGGAAAACCTGACCCGTGAACTGACCGAAGCTCAGCAGCAACAGATGGCCAATCATCCCTTCAGTTTCAAGCCGCCACAGGAAAAACTGGCCCTGTTCAACGCCTTGGTGCGCAAACAACTGGGACAAGCCGCTTCTGTGCAGTATGAATACGCCTGCCAATACCTGAGCGGCAAGGTGGCTGCCGAAAACTGGCAACATTTGGGGCTGCAAGGGCTGGCGGATATCTGTGCCCGGGTCAATGAATTGGATCACTCTGCTCTGTTGCAACAAGGGTTGAGCAAAGGCGCCGCCGAGGTGCAGATAGCCCTTTGCCAGCAACTGGAACATATACTATTGCCAGAGGCGCTTGCCGAAACGCTCTTCCAGGCATTCAAAGATGCTGCCCCCGAGCATAAGGTTTACTTCCTTCGCGCCTTGGCGTCTCACCCTGAACTTTGCCAACAGGCGATAACTGAGCTGGACAAGCAACAAGCGCTGAATATTGACGCCTTGATCGCCATTGCCGCCCGCTGCTGGCTTAGTCTGAAACAGGATGGATGCCGCAAAATTTATCTCGAGGCTTTGGCTTTACAGGAGCAAAGCTTCTTTAATCAAATCTTTGCTGATATTGTGGCCATACCCGGGATACGTACCCAGGTATTGAGCGAACTTCGCAATCCTCACCGCAGTGACCGCCTATCCGGCGCCATTGGCGGTCTGTTCAGGGCGACCACAGAATGATGACAGATTTTCTACTGATCGCAGCGCTGGTTATGATTGCTGCGTTTTTCTGGCAGCTGCGACAAATGGCCGAACTCAGCCGGGTATTTGCCGAAAGGGAATGCCAGCGACAAAAGGTGCAGATGCTTGCCATCGCCATGGAGTCGGCGCGTCCCAGCATAGGTGGCCGGAATGGTCTGTGCTGGAAGGCACGCTTTATGTTTGAGTTCAGTACCGATGGCATCAACCAGTATCGCGGCCATATTCTAATGCACGGCAAACAGATCCAGAAAATAGAGTGGCCCATCTTTCCCGAACCCGAATGGCATGAAGCGCCAACGGCCAGAGGCAGTGTCGGTGGTGGTTGTGGCTCAGGAGGGGGGTGCCGTTCGGGTAAGTGCCGCTGATATTTTGCTGCATCTGACAGAAAACTGAGCCGCTCCCGTCGTTGAAGAATCAACAAAGTTTGGCCAGTTACACAGATAAAAAGTCAGGAATATGGCAGCAAGCTCTTGCGCCTTCAAAGTTTGAGAACCGTTTAAGTCCCCAAATAAAAAATCCCTAAAATAAGAAAGGGCGCGACAATTAAGCCGCGCCCATCTATTTCTCTGTTAAGCCTTCCAGCTATTAAGTTGCTTCCCTGCACCATCCATGCGTCTGCCGTGCGTCCTGCGCTCCCTGTACCATCCTGGTGAGTCCCTGTACTTGCGTACCTGTTCCCTTAGTCCCGATTATCCCTTGATCGGGCCTTGCTCTATCCTTAAGCGTGTCCAGTATCGTCCTTGCGCATCCGTTCAATACATCCTGTTTCGTCTTCCTGACGCTGACCACATTCCTTGGGTCAGTACCTTTCCCTGTTTGCCATCATCCTGATAGGCATCTTCCTTGAGTCATCCTTGGACCGTGTTCCTCACGGTTTAGGTCTTCCTGACCTTGTTTCCTGAATCATCCTTGTCCTTGGATGATTTAAATACTAATCCAATCCCGCCCCCAGGGTTGTACAGAAACCGTTCAATAACTCGTGCAACTTTTTTGCAGCAATTGAAATGAATTGCATAAATAATTAATTTTAAATGGCTTAATTGTTTTTCAGCGACAAAACCCGCTGTTTAACTCTTGTTTGTCTCACAACTTTGTGAGACATCTCGCACACGACGCCCAGCTTTAATGGAAAACGGTGTGTAGTTAAATACACATCGGCTATAAATCAGTACCGGAATTACCCAAGCTTTAATGACTCCCTATACGAAAAAACAGCAAAAGAAAAGGCGCGTCCTAAGACGCGCCCTATTTACTGCTGTCAGCCATCCCGCTGAGTTGTGCTCCCTGCACCTTCCATGCGTATGAATTTCTTCCTGTGGACACCTTGTCTCAGTGATGACAGCTTCCAAGCTATCTTTTCATCCCTGCTTACAACCATCCTGGTGTCTGCTCAATTCCCTTGAGCCTCCTTATGGCCTCCTGGCACTCATCTTCCATGTTTGCCCATCCACGAGCTTGTTGTCGTCCATGAGTTGAGTTTTCCATTAACCCAAAGGCTGGCATCCCTGAGCCTGTCCTCTACTTCGTCCTGAACGCTTTCCTTAGCAGACCTTCCTGGCTCAAATGGCCTTTCCTGGCGCGGCAATTTCCTTATTACCGGAAAAAATCTCCTGTGTATCCATCTTGGATACCGCTTTCCATGCGAGCCGTTTCCTTGGCTTTAACGTCCCTGGAATGGTTTCAAGACGTCCTGTCTTGATTGTCATCCATGACTGAAATCCATTTATCAGCCTTCCTTGCAGCTCATCCTTGAATAGGCCTTCCCAAAACGTGTCATCCTGACACTTGCCCTTCCTTGGAAGCTCTGTCAAAGCATCCTGCCCTGACCACAACTTAAGTGTACCCAAGGCCCCCCTCTTTGAGATGGTCAATTTTAGAACATGCTGGGAATGACAAATATTCAGCTGTCGCTAATAAAAGGCTAAATACTTGTTTATTAACAACATTTAATTATTCGCCAGTAAGAACAGCCAATAAGGCTTATGTTTGTCGCACAGCTTTGTGAGACATGTCTCACATTGGTACTGGTAAATAACCAAAAACACTCAGAAACGACGTTTACCACTGACAAATTGGGCCAACATGACCCAGTCAGCCATCAAGCTGTAGACTGGGTATTGAAAGGTCGCCGGCTTATTGTGTTCAAAACCAAAGTGACCCATCCAAGCAAAGCCATAACCCACCACAGGCAGAGCCAAGAGCCATACAAATTGTCCACTAAGCAGGCTGAATAACAGAATAAGCAATACCAGGGTCGAACCTAGATAATGCAAACCTCGGCATACGGGATCGGAATGCTGCGACAGGTAGAAAGGATAAAACTCGGCAAAACTCTTGTACTTTTGCTCCACTCTTAACTCCTGTTATTGGTAGACGTCATCATCGGTATGACTGTGGTAAAAGAGCAACTCTCCGGTTAACTGCCCTATATTGAGCTCAACCACAGGTACAAAGCCTTGCTCTCGGAACAGATGAGAATGGCCATCCTCGGTCACAAAGACTCCAACCCCTTCCAGCTCCGGCTGCTCATCACACCAACCCAATACCGCCTGGACGAGCAACTTGCCATACCCCTTGTGTTGCTCGGTTAATGCTACTGCGATAAATTGAATAACGCCGTACTCTGTCGCCGGCAGGTGCTCCAGAATGGAATTTTCCTTCTGCATCAACTTCTGCGTCGATTGCCAACCTGTCCCCAGCAGCATTTTCAAACGCCAATGCCAATAGCGCCCTTCGCCTTGGGGAAGTGATGAGGTCACCACGCAGGCAACCCCAACCAAGCGCTCAGCATCGAACAACCCAATAAGGGGCTGCTCCTGTTGCCAAAGCTCATTGAGCTCTTCACGAATTGCGGCTCTGAGCTTTTGTTCATATTCGGCGGCATTGGCAGCCGGCAAGGTCTGCTGAAAAAACGCATCATCGTGATAGGCGTTATAGAGAATTGATGCGGCCAGGCGCAAATCTTCTGCCGTCAGGTAGACGGCACGCAGAGAATCGGGAGTCTGGGTTTCCATTTGTTGTTGTCCTTGTCAGCCAAAAGGGTAGTTTCCAATTTAACAATTTTGGATCAAAGTACAATCTTTTGCTTATCAGGCCGTTCGACTACTGCCGTGGGCAACATTCACACAGAGATATTAAGCTCTGCCGATTTAAAGCAATGGATCTGCGGTTCGATTGGTATAAGCTAAGGGAAAGGAATAAGGCTTACTATCTGTTTTATGAAGGCTTGTTCACCCGTCACTCATCACCTTGGCAATATATGTCAGGACTTCTGGAGGTCAGAATATGGATACCACCCACACAGACTTGGCCCATTTATTTGAGCAATTGGGACTCCCCAGCAGCAGCAAGGCGATAGAAGGCTTTATCGGCACACATTCTATCCCCGAGGGAGTCAAACTGGTGGATGCACCATTCTGGAATGAAGCGCAGCGCACTTTTTTAACAGAGGCTCTGGCCGAGGACGCCCAATGGTCAGACACCATAGACCATTTGGACGCCCAGCTCAGGAGTTGATTGAAATTGGGATGAGTGTGAATTACAGCTGCGCGTAGGCCTTATCGCCCCAGCCAATCAGTTGTTGATCGCGAAACACCAAGGGGGTGCACTCATCCTTGGTGGTCTTGCCATCACTGTGTCTGTGGCGGGTACGGTAAAATAGTACCTGTACTTGCTGATCATTGGAGAGAAAGGCTTCATTAAAGTCGGCCTGCCCCATGAGCTGCTGCACCTGTTGCTGATCCATCCCCAGAGTCAACTTGGCCAGTTGTTGCTGATTTTGCTGTTGCTGCAGCTGCCAGGACTCCTTTTCATCCCAGTTGGCTTCGTGATCGCCGACATTGACCACACAGGCACTAAGCCCTAAGCTTGCAATCCCCATCAGTGGCAGTAATAACTTGTTCATTGTCACTCCTTGTTATATTTATCAAATGTTAACTTTTGTTAAGCAAATGCAGCAAACGCTATGCAACATGCAGGCCAACAAATAAACTGATAAATATCAAAATGATAAAAGCAAACAACTGCTGCACTATGTAGCTATTGGCGAAAATGTGAGGTTTTTTACCAAGATGTCCACTCCACTGGAACAGGTCATGGCCGCCGCGGCGGCAGTAGCCCAAAGCGGCCATACTCCCTCTCTGGCACTGATTAAGGCAAGACTCGGCAACAAGTTACCAATGCCACTGCTGGTTGAAGGTCTGCAGCGTTTCAAATCCCTGCCAGAGAGTGAACGGGAAAAACTGCTTGAAGACGCACCTCAACTGCAAGAAACCGTGCCACAACAACAAGCTGTCACCACAGTAGAAGTTCTTCAGCAGGAGATCAGCCAGCTACGCCAGGAACAGCAGCAACTGAAACAAGAATTCGCGGCCTTGCAACAAAGACTCGCCAAGCTTGAGGGCCAGCAATAATGTTTGTCTGCGAACTCAGGTTTGAATGCTTTGCCAACACCACTATCAGCGCCGCAGAAAAAGCCATCAATACCCTGCTTGAGGCCTGGCGGGCCAACGGTCAGGTATTGGGGCGCGAATTTGCGGTGGCCTTTAGGGACGGGGAGTTCAGAGTCAGGCTGCTGCTACCGGAAGAAACCAGTCTGGCCAACAGGCACAACAGTCCCTGGGCCAAACAGGCGTTGCAGCAGTTAACCGAGGCCAAACTGCTGGCCCCCAAGGAAAAGCTCATAGGTCAGGATATCAATTCCGAGGTCAGCACCCTGGAGCCCCCAAGTTGGCAGCTACTTTATACCAGCTATGTGCATATGTGCTCGCCGCTGCGCAGCGGCGATAACTTGCTACCCATTCCACTCTATCGCATTCCCGCGACCTTCAACGGCGATCACAAGCGGGTGATCCGTTGGCAAACCGAGTGGCAAGCCTGTGATGAACTGCAGATGGCCGCAGCAACCAAGGCCGAATTTGCCGCCCTCGAGGAGCTTTCCAGCCCGGACAGCGATCTGTTCCGCCGCGGCTGGGATCTGCGCGGCCGCATCGAATATCTGACCCAAATTCCGACCTATTACTACCTTTACCGGGTCGGGGGAGAGAGTAAGCAAGCCGAATTGGCCCGTCCCTGCCCCCGTTGCGGCAACCCGGACTGGCGCCAACCCAGCCCGTTGCTGGATCTATTTCATTTCCGCTGTGATAACTGCCGGATAGTCTCCAACCTCTCCTGGGATCATCAATAGCCTAGGCTCATCAATAACAGTGTTCATCAATCAATAGTGACAGTGGCAACCCCGACTGTCAGCGGCGAGAAAACAGGTGTTGCCACATAAGCTTCATTCGCGCCCAGAGACCGGGATGGTCGACATCCGCCATGGCCGGCTCCACTGGCTCGACCGCCGGCGCCACTCTGGGGCGCAGCATAACAAGAAACTCTTCCAGGCTATCCGCCAGCTTCTTTGAGGGGAGCTCACCCGGGGTCTCGCGCCAGACAGCACCGGTTTCATTATCCACACAGATCATCTCATCACCTTGCCCCAATAGGCCGATAAACCAGGTCGGTGGCTGCTTGAGCTTGCGTTTCATCATCAGGTGCCCAATCAGATTCTGCTGCAGAAACTCAAAATCATCCTGACTCCAGGGCTGCAGTAGTTCCCCTTCGCCGAAATCGGCTTCAAACAACAGATGCGCGGCAAAAAACTGCCCATAAAACTCGTCGATATCGGCATGCAGCGGCAACTCCAGCGCATGACTGACATTGGCAAAACTGCCTGGCTGTTCACGGCGAATAGTCTGCCACAGTAGCGGATCTTCACCATCCTCCTGCAGCAAACAGGGCGAGGCTTCTCCCCTAGCATAATATCTGGGGCCTTCCCCCAGACTCGACTGGTAACTTTGATGATAACGGCTGAGAAATTGCTCCAACGCCTGGGCACAAGACACTTATCGCACTTCCAAATTCAGGTATAATGGTGGCCTATTTTGACACGGAAACCCGCTTGATGACACAGAATCACGACCCTTACCGGAACGCCGAAGCCTTATCTGGCCTGACACTGGGTCAGCAGACAGATTATCAAGAGCATTACGCCCCTGAGCTATTGCAGGCTGTTCCCCGCAAACTCAACCGTGATGCAATCAACCTGAGTGCGCCTCTGCCGTTTCAGGGGGCCGATATCTGGACCGGCTATGAACTCTCCTGGCTCAATGCCAAGGGCAAGCCCATGGTGGCCATCGCCGAGTTCCAGCTGGATCTCAACAGTGAGCATTTAATCGAGTCCAAATCCTTCAAGCTCTATCTGAACAGTTTCAATCAAACCCGCTTTGACAGTACTGAAGCCGTCGAGCAGACCCTGACCCAAGATCTGAGCCGCTGTGCCAATGGCGAGGTAAAAGTCAGAGTGATTGAGCCCAAGCACTTCAACAGCCAGAGAGTTGTTGAGCTGCCGGGGCACTGCATTGACGATCTGGATATTGAAGTCAGCGACTATGAGTTCAACCCCAAATGGCTCGAAGACAGCACAGACGACAAACAGATAGTCGCCGAGACCTTGAACTCCAACCTGCTTAAGTCCAACTGTTTGATCACCTCACAGCCTGATTGGGGCAGCGTGATGATCCGCTACCAGGGACCCAAGATAGACAGGGAAAAACTGCTGCGCTATCTGATCTCTTTCCGCCAGCATAACGAGTTCCACGAGCAGTGTGTCGAGCGAATATTCACCGATCTGAAGCGTTTCTGCCATTGCAGTAAATTGACCGTCTACGCCCGCTACACCCGCAGAGGTGGGCTGGACATCAACCCCTTCCGCAGTGACTTTGAGCACCTGCCAGAAAACCAACGCCTGGCGAGACAATAATCACCAAAGATGGATTTTATTTAAGCCAAAGAAAATGCCGTTCACAACCAGTGAACGGCATTGAATGTTATGCTGCAGCGGCCTTACTTGGAAGGCAACTCTTTGACATGCAGATCCATCTGAGGATAAGGGATGCCAATGCCGTTGTCGTCCAGAGATTGTTTAATCTGCTCCATCAGCTCGAAGTAGACACCCCAGTAATCAGCAGACTTCACCCAAGGGCGAACCACATAGTTGACCGAAGAGTCAGCCAAGGTGTGCAGACCGACTGTATAACCAGGCTCTTTCAGTACTTTTTCATGGTTATCGAGAATGCTAGTCAGTATCTGCTTGGTATGACGGATATCTGCATCGTAAGAAACCCCGATCACCAGATCGATGCGGCGCTTGTCCATAGCCGAGTAGTTGGTGATGCTACCGTTCATGATAGTGGAGTTGGGCACTATGATGACCTTGTTATCCGGGGTTTTCAGACGAGTTGAAAAGATAGTGATTTCATCGACAGTACCGGCTACACCCGCAGCTTCAATATAATCTCCCACGCGGCAAGGGCGGAACAGAACCATCAAGACCCCGGCGGCAAAGTTAGATAGTGAGCCTTGCAGCGCTAAACCCACGGCCAAACCAGCGGCACCGAGAACCGCAACCAGAGACGCGGTCTGAATTCCAATCTGCCCCAAAGTAGCGATAACCGTGAACACAAACACCACTGCCCAAGCCATATTGGCCACAAAAGAAACCACGGTTTGGTCTATCTTGCGTTTACTCAATACTTTAGCCGTAACCTTCTTGGCCACATTAGACAGATATTTACCGACAAAGAAAATAACAATGGCAAGCAATATCTTGATGCCGTAGGCTGCTATTAACTCAGGCGCCTGTTGCAATAGCCCTTCGAGATTTTCCATCATAAAACTCCCTTTAACACCTTGTTTAAATTACTTAGGTAAATCGACCACAAACTCAACCCTGCGGTTAAGGCTGCGGCCTGAGACATTGGTATTATCAGCGGCAGGCTGCTTACTGCCATATCCACGAGTACTGAATCGCGCCGCCGGAAAACCATAATCCTTAATCAATATTGCTTTAGCACTTTCGGCCCGGGCTGCAGATAAAGGTTGATTTATGGCATCCGAACCGCTGATATCGGCATGCCCTTCAATACTCAGGTTTACATTGTATTGCTCTAGAAAAACTTTCATTTTGGCCAGTTGCGGCCACTGCGCTAGAGGTATCTGCGCCGAGCCCAAGTCGAAATATAGCCTGACAGGTTCAGCGATGCCGCAACCTGCAGGATAGGCACCGGCAGCAGTTGTTGGCAGACAGATATCCGTCAGAGAAAAGGCCTTGTCCAAGACACAACCATTGGCACTCACTGGTATCAGTGTCTGAGTTCCGGGACAGGCATCTTTGTTATCAGGGACGCCATCACCGTCTGAGTCACCCCAGGCAAACACGCCCCAACTCAACAACAATAATGCCAAGCCTAAAGTCACTCGCCAACCACTTATCACTCGGCTCTCCCCGCTCATTTAAGCCATAGTATCGACTGTGTCACTGCAGAGAATAATCCACAATCAACATTGAAGCTTTGATGACTCAAGTCACAGTTTTTCAGAGACACATTGTATAGATATCCGTATTTTTAACCAAGACAAACCATTATTGGTTGATGACAATTAGTGAATGAATTAACGGAACAGCATTTTATTGTTTAACACCTTGCTGATATGGGCCGACATACTTGAGCCGCAAACTGTCATAGAACCAGTTAAACAAGGGGTTGTAGCAAAAGAAGAACACCAGAATACCGGCTTCGATAAAGAAAGCGTTGAGCAAGCTGGTTTCCAGCGCCCAGGCAATAGCGGGAACCGTCACCAGAATGAGTCCACCTTCAAACCCCAGGGTATGCAATAACCTGAGCCCAATACCACGGGCATCACGGTTATTGCCATAAAGCCGGTCAAACCCCAGGTTGTACAAATAGTTCCACACAATGGCACACACACTTAAGAAAACACTCACGCCTGCCATGGTGCTCACTGCGCTGCCTGTGGCCCAGGAGGCAACCGGGATTAATAGAATAAGGGCTATGGCTTCGAATAGTAGCGCCTGAAAAATACGTTCTTGAGTAGTCATGCTTATTTCCATTCTGATTAACAGGCCGCGGATTATCATCTATCATCAAGATACTTAAAAGTTAGATACCATCACCATTAGTGATATGTTAACCACAGAACAATTGGAAGCTTTTGTCGCCAGTGTCGAGACGGGCTCCTTTTCAGCCGCCGCCAGACAACTGGGTAAAGTGCAATCCGGTATTAGCCAGCAGATAATGAATCTGGAGCTGGATACCGGGCTGCAACTCTTTGACCGCAGCGGTCGTTATCCCCAATTGACCGCGGCTGGGCATCACCTGTTGCCCTACGCCAAAGCCGTGTTGGCGCAGCACCGCAGATTGGCTCAACAGGTATCAGGTTTGGGCAGTGACACATCAATGGAAGTGATTCTGGCGGTTGATGAAGGGATCCCCTACAACCGCCTCGGCGATCTGCTCAGACAACTGGAGCTAGAGTTTCCGCAAATTTGCCTGAGTTTGCTGTGCGCCTCGAGCAAAGATGTGATTGCTCTGGTCAAGGAAGGCAAAGCCACTTTGGGCCTGCTGTTCAGTGAACCGGTTTACCCCGAAACCCTGGACTTTGAAACCATAGGCACTGTGACTTTTGAGTTACTAGTCAGCCCCAAACACCCCTTGGCCGAGATACGTGCCATGCATACGGATATTCTCAAACTGCACAGACAACTGGTCATAGGCAGCAAATACTCGAGTAATTTCTGGTTCGATCAGGTGCACTCGCCGGATGTTTGGTTTGCCGACAACTATTACGTCCTGTTGGAGCTGGCCAAACAAGGGTTTGGTTGGGCACTGCTGCCAAGGCCTTTGGCTCAGGAAGCAATGAGTAAGGGGGAATTACAGGCCGTAAAGCTGGATTTTGAAGTAGGCGGCTGGCAGGCCAATGTGGATGTACTCCAGTCATCGGCCAGTCAGGTCTCCAGAGTCAATGTCAGAATGCGGCAACTACTGCGTGAACTGCTTAAAAAACAATAAAGCGGCTTTATGCCGCTTTATTCCAATGTTGAATTCCCACAATGTGCCCGCGTGGATCAGAGGTTATTTTTCCACCTTGGGCGGGAAGTTGCTCATTACACTGGCTACCGCCTCGTTAACCTTGGCAATTCGCTTTTGCGGAGTATCGCTATCGCGAATAGTGTCAGCCACTGAGCCACGCCAGATGAGCTTGCCGGACTTGGCGTCGACCAGATCCACAATCAAGGTACCGACTTCATATTCGCGTACTGTGGTTTGGGTCTGCATATTGCCGCCCCAGCCCCAACCCGGCCCCCAATATGGGTTGTAACCATAGTTGGTGTTGAAAGTGTCGACATTGATTTTCTTGTCTACCTTGGTCAGATAGTTAACCAGGATATCGGCGTTTTCCTTGGTAGCAATCTGTAAGCCCTTTTGTGCCAACTGCCGATCCAAGGCATCACGTACTCGCTGATCCATCAAACCATCCAGATGATAGCTGGTGTCTTCGGATTGCTTTTCCACCCAGGCATAGCTCTTGTACTGGCTGAAGTTCACACCCGGGTCATAATCCCAGCCAGTATTCAGTGTACTGCAAGCACTTAGCATCAGTGCCATTGCGGCTGTTATCAGATACTTCATCGAAATTTCCTCGTTTACCCAGGCCAGGAAACGGCCATAAAAACCCATGAAATCAGCTTACATTTCAATCTTCTGCTCCACAACCGAATTTAACAAAATTTAGTTTACCGATTCAGCTTGACTTCAGTATAGCACCAAATGATAATGATTATCATGTAGGTTAAGTGGTGAATGACTCATGTTTTGGTATCTCGCATTCTTTATTATTGCCAGTGGTGTTTTGCTGACTCGAAATTCTTTGCTACAACAGGCGCAGGAACTGGCCGGAATAGGCAGCATCAATCAAGCCAGACGTTTGCTTATCCTGCCGCTGCTCATTCTCGGTTGGCTCGGTGCCAGATTGGTCGAGCAACAGATTTCACCATTTGATCTGGCCGCTTTCGGCTTTGTCCTGACGACACTGACACTACTGCTGCCCAAGCTCAGAATACTGATGCTGCCCTGCGCCTTTTTATCTGTGATGGCAGTGCTTGGCGGAATACTACTTTCCTGACATCTTCTTGTGATTGCCGGCGTCCAAGCCGGTGGCTGATATTGTTCCCTGCACAATTTCAGTTTTTTACCAGCCACCTTAACGGTGGCTTTTTTTTGATTTCAGCGGCTTGGAGCAAGCCATTGGGCGCTTAGGCTAAATCTGCTAGACTGCGCCCATAAACCATAGATCAGCATCAACAATGAAAACAGATCCTAATGTCAGTTTGGTATACAGTACCGACAAAGGCCGTATCAGCCAGCCCAAGGAAGAACCCGCCATCCCTGCATCCGATGGTATAGTGCGGATCCATAAAGACAGCAAGGGCCGCAAAGGCAAAGGTGTTTCAGTGATCAAGGGGCTGGGACTGGATGCCAAGGCGCTGAAAGAACTGGCACAAAAACTCAAGAAGCAATGCGGTTGCGGCGGCACAGTAAAAGCGTTCGACATCGAGATCCAGACCGACAATCGTGAGCAAATCCAGGGCCTGCTGGAGAAGCTGGGCTACAAGGTGAAGCTGGCCGGCGGCTGACAGGCAACAAGTACCAGGAGCAGTATGATGGACAGTTTGCAAAATCATTTTCTTATCGCCATGCCTTCGCTCGATGATACTTTCTTCGAGCGTTCGCTCATCTATGTGTGCGAGCACGACAGCAAGGGCGCCATGGGACTCATGGTCAATCGTCCCATAGGCATTGAGGTTGATGAGTTACTGCTGCAGATGGAGCTGGCAGAAGAGGTATCTCTCAAGCCTTCAATAGACAACAGCGTACTGGTAGGCGGTCCGGTGAACCCGGAGCGGGGCTTTGTACTGCACAGCAGTCAACCCTATTGGGCCAACAGCACTGCCATCAATGACGAGATAATGCTGACCAGCTCACGGGATATTTTGACCTCTCTTGGCACCTCAAAGGCGCCGGAGCATTTTCTGGTGGCGCTGGGATACGCTGGTTGGAGCCGCCACCAGCTGGAGCAGGAACTGGCGGAAAACAGCTGGCTGACCATTCCCGCCACACCCGAGATACTGTTCAATACTCCCCATGAGCATCGTTGGCTCAAGGCCACCCAATCACTGGGATTCGATATCTGGCAAATGTCCAGCCAGATGGGACACGCTTGATTACAGAGGCAAAATGACAGCAAAAACCGTACTGGGCTTCGATTTCGGCACTAAGAGCATAGGCATAGCCATAGGTCAGCAGTTGACCGGCAGTGCCAGCCCACTGACATCCATCAAGGCAGTGGATGGTATTCCCGATTGGCAGCAGATAGCGGCTTTAATCGAAGAATGGCAACCGGATCTCGTGGTGGTGGGACTGCCACTCAATATGGATGGCACAGAGCAGGAGATGACCCAGAGAGCCCGTAAGTTTGCCAACCGTATTGCCGGGCGTTTCGGTGTCAAGGTGGCCACCCAGGATGAACGCCTGACCACGGCCGATGCCAAGGCCAGATTATTTGAACTCGGTGGCTTCAAGGCGCTGACCAAGGGCCAGATCGATGCCGTCTCTGCTGTGCTGATCATCGAAAGCTATTTCGAGAACCAGTACTGAAACTTCAGCGGCTTAAAGACTCCCGGGGAGTTTAAGCCGCAGCTGGTCCAATCTTATTTCGGCTTCCTCAGGAATGAGTCCCATCTGGATCGGCCCTAGACCCTGCCCCCAAGCGATCAGGGCCTTTTGCCGGCCAACTGTCTGAGCCCCTGCAGCAAAACCTCCATATCCTCACCATCGGTATAGATATGCGGCGAAAAGCGAAAGCCAAATCTTGGGCGCAAGTCTGTCTTGATCCCCAATCTGTTGAACACTTGCTGCGCTGCCTGCCTATCGGCGAAATCGACTACCACAGTGCCACTGCGCTCGCCGCTGATATTGGGCGTTACCACCTTGAATTCATGACTCAGGGCACAATCCAGGATCCCCTGCCCCAGGCGCTGATTGTGTTGATAAATTTGACTATCGCCGAAAGCGCGCAGCTGCTGCAGTGACGCCGCCGCCAGCATGTAAGGCAATACGGAAGGCGTACCCCCCCAAAACCTTTTTGCTCCCTTGGCATAGCGAAAATCATGGATATCGAACTCAAACGGCGCCTCATGGGAGAACCATCCCAGATCCACAGGCTCCAGCGTCTGGGCCAACTTATCGCTGAGCCATAAAAAGGCCGCCCCCGGGCCAGCGCAACACCATTTAACGCAGGACCCCAAGACAGCATCAGCCTGCCACTGCCCCAAATCTATCGGTATGATTCCGAGAGACTGGGCAATGTCCACCACTGTCATTACTCCTAAGCTTCGGGCCAGAGCGCAAATTTCACTCACAGACTGTAACTGACCGTTTTCAGAAATGGCATGGGTGATAAAGGCCAGCGCCACATCCTCTCCCAAGGCCTGTTGCCACTGACTCAAAGACACCAGCCCGGCTTGCGGCTCAAGCAACTGCAGTCGGTAGCCCTTCTTCTCGGCCTGTTGCAGTACAAACCCCATGGAGGGGAAATCCAGTTCGGTGGCCAAGATCCGCTGACCGGGCTTGGCATTCGGCAGGGCGCCGACCAGCTTGGATAAAGCCGAAGAGAGATTCAGCTGCGGGCAAAAGCCACTGGCGGGAACTCGGGTCAGAGCCGCAAGTTGCTGCAAAAACAGCTCAACCCCCTCGAGCCACACAGGCCAGGCGTCACCGCCTTGATGCTTCCAGGCGCCGAGAAACTCGCTGACCGCAGCTTCGCAGCCCTTTGGCATGGCGCCCACAGAGTGGGACAAAAAATAGTGCCCTTCGGGCAGATGAAAACGCGATTTCAACGACATTCCAGGCTCCTCAGTCGGCAATCGAGTCGCGTTTGACACCGTAAACACCGCCCCAGATATCTGTCATCTGACCGCGAATTTGCCATAGTTTAGGGAAAAACTGCATCTTCATACCTGAGTTGAGGATTTCAGTGCTGCGCCCCTTCAGCGACATGCTGTCTATGCCTATGCTTCTGTGAATGAGTTTGATGTGATGGTAACGGAAGTGCTGAAACAGCTGGTCGTACTCTATCATGGCCTCGGCCACCATATAGCTTTCATCATGACGGTATTCACTGTTGTATATCTGCTCGACTGTCAGCCCCTTTTGCTCAAGGTAGACTCGCTCAAAAGTGAGCCACAGCGGCTTATAAAGCTGCAACAGGGTTCTGAATCCCGGTGACTCCTGACCGCTGCCGTTGCCAAGCTGCAGCCGAATGGCCTGATAATCCTTGATGGACATGGTATCAAGAATACTCAGTTGCTCGATAAGAAACCCCATCGCCTTATGTACCCGGGCAAACAGGGTCAACACCTTGAAGGTCTCCCCTGCAGCCATACGCTCATCAATCTCCAGCAGGGTGTAACAGATGAGCTTCATCCACAACTCCTCCGACTGATGCACTATTTGAAACTGCAACTCATCGGCGTTACACAGCTGCTCATAGGGCTTCTGACAGCTGAGCAATTTGGGAGTATTGAGGTACTTTTCATAATCCAGTCGACCCTCTCCGGCCATGCTGGCATATATCTGCTGGCGATCCATGATGCCTTATCCCTATTCTTGTGTTGTTAACCATAAATTAACATTCAACTTGCCAAGCTAAGGCATAGCGTGGCAGGCAACAAGGGCAGCGAAGCAATCCGCAAACAGCGGCAGTGTCAAATATTGTTGGCAGGGCTGCCGGACTGCAGCCCTGGATAGGGGGACGAGCGCTTACAGATAGGGACGAACCAACTCAGCCATCATCTCTATATGGCGCGGCCTGTCGTTGAGCGCCGCTATATAGCGGAATGACTTACCACCGGCCTGCTCGAAGAACTCACGGTTCTGCCCGGCAATCTCCTCCAGAGTTTCCAGGCAGTCGGCGCTGAATGCCGGACAGGCAACGGCTACATCTGTGATCCCCTGTTTTGGCAGAGCCATCATGGTTTCATCCGTGTAAGGGCCCAGCCATTTGGCCTTGCCGAAACGGGACTGGAAGCTGCTGATCACATCATCCTCTGCCAGCCCAAGACGCTCGGCCAACAATCTTGAGGTCTTGATACAGAAGCAGTAGTAAGGGTCGCCCAGCTTGAGATTCCGCTCCGGCATACCATGGTACGACAGCACCAGTTTCTGCGGTTTGCCGTGTTGGGCAAAGTCAGCTTCGATGGACTCGGCCAGCGCCTCGATAAACAGCGGATTATCATGGTAGGTATGGATAAAATGCAGCGACGGCAGGTAACGCCATTGAGTCAACTCTTTGGCTATAGCATCAAACGCAGAGCCCGTGGTAGGGCCAGCATATTGAGGATAGAGCGGCAGTACAACCAGTTTATCGACCCCTTGGTTGTGCAGGCGTTTGAGCACATCGCCCACCGCCGGGTTACCGTAACGCATCGCCAAGGCAACTTCGGCTTCAACACCTTCGGCCTTGAGCTTTTCTGCCAAGGCCCGGGTCTGGCGCTCACTGATATCCATCAGTGGCGAGCCCTTATCAGTCCACACCTCACGGTAAAGGGCCGCCGATTTGGCTGGCCTGACCCTGAGAATAATGCCATGGAGAATAAGCTTCCACAGCGCCTTGGGGATCTCCACCACCCTGGGATCGGAGAGAAATTCGGCCAGATAACGCCGCACCGCCGCGGGTGTCGGTGCGTCCGGCGTCCCCAGATTCAACAGCAATATCCCGGTTTTACCACGCCCGGCGTGGCCCTTGTCTTTATCAAGACCGATAAACTTAGCCAAAATCACCTCAGATAGAAAATCAATAAGTCAGATATTAAAGCACAGATTCAATCGCTTTGATCAATTCATCGCTATCGGGTTTAACTCTGGAGTTAAAGCTCTGCACCTGTTTCCCATCGCCACTGACCAGGTACTTGTAGAAGTTCCACTTGGGCGCGCCGGCCTGCTGCCCCAGATAAGCAAATACCGGGTTCACATCGCTGCCGCGAACCGCTGAAGTGGCCACCATGGTGAAGGTTACGCCATAGTTGATGTAACACACCTTGGCGGTATCTTTCTCTTGGTTTTCTTCCTGGAAGAAGTCATCGGATGGGAAACCTATCACCACCAGCCCACGCTCGCGGTAGCCCTTATGCAGGGCTTCAAGCGCCTTGAATTGAGGCGTAAAACCACAATTGCTGGCGGTATTGACCAGAAGCACAGGTTTACCTTGGGTAAGTTCACACAGGTCGACAGACTCCTGGGAATGGAGCTTTCTCAACTTGATATTGAGGTAATCGGGGCACTGACCGGCAACAGCCACCGTGGGTGCCAAAACCCATGCTGTAAAAGCCAAACCTGTCAAAGCCAGTCCCTTCAATGTCGGCAAGGTTAAATTCAATCTTGCCAGGGGCTTGAATGTCTTCAGCATAACACCTCCATTTGTTTGATCTCTTGTTTGCACTCTACAGCAGTTTAGCTTCAGCCGTTAAAAATAGAAGCCGACATTGATATTCAGCCTTGAATGCCAGCTGCTGTCGCCTTCGGCAATACCTATGCCGGGGCCGTTGACAAACCACATGTTTTTACCGGCGATCCAGTCCACGTAGGAGTAGAACTTACCGGCACTGATGGCACACCCTGTGACATTCTGCACCGAGTCATCCAACCCGGTCCCCGAAGCAAATACCTGGCTGTAGTCGTTATAACAGTTGAGCTGAGTAATAGGGCCCCAATCAACGTCTATGCTGCGCGACAGGTTAAATGTGAGCACATCAGCCTCGGCCGCTATCTCAAACGGATAGGCAAAAGCCGACAGCGCCAGACGCTCGCCGGGCATGTCATAGTCATAATGCAGATACTGCACCTGAGTCTGCCAGGCATGCCAATCCATTTGCCAATGGGCGGCTACCGCCAGGCCATCAGAGTCTTCACCGGCAACGGCGCCGGCCATTGGCTTGTAGTCCAAACGGCTGTATTGCACAGAGGCGCCCAGTTTATGGGCAAACTCGCCATACTTCAGGCTGCGCTCTACCCTGGCGTTAAACTGCCCTGCCTCTTCATAGGGGGCGTTTTCTGTGGTGGCGACATCGAAGGAATAGCGCTTGAAGCGGCTACCGTCGCCATATTCATCATTGGCAAACCAGGCGAGATCGTAGCGCCAGCCGTCCTTGTTGTACTGCCAGTGAATACCGGCATCATAGTCGTCTTCAAAGCCGAGATAATAAGTCGCGCCGAACCAGAAGGAATGAGCCGCATAGGGCAGCAAACCGAAAGGCACCTGGGTGACCCCGAGGCGAATGTCCGAGTTTTCTGAAAAACGATAGCCAAAGAAGGCATGCTGGATCACATCCTGATCCTGATACCAACGATACTGAGCCGATGCAAACAGTTCTCCGTTATCGTATTTGACATCGGCACGAAACAGCTCGAACTCTAACTTGGCATCGTCATCATAGTCTTTCCAGCCATAGTTGACTCGTACCGCTCCGCCGATATCCAGCTCGTCGGAAACCGGCACGGCCGCGGCCGGCAGAGAGAAACAACCGGCCAGCGCCAGCCCCAAAACTGAAAATAAAGTGGTTTGCTGCAATTGCATTCCCCTTTCATCCTTTCACAAAACAGGCGCAACACAATAACAAAACCGCCACCACTTTTCGAACAATCCACTCAATATCAACACAAAGGGCGTCAGAGTGACGCCCTTTCATCCAAGTAGAGTAGTTAAAATCCTACTGAAAACTGTATCAACCTATTAATCCATATCCAGGGTGACCCCCTCCATGAAACCTGAATTACCTGTGTCGTTGCTGTGGAGTTTAATCATCAGTCGCAGGTCGTTCGGCGAGTCGGCATGATGCAGTGCATCGGCGTAACTGATCTCCCCTTCACAGTAGAGCTTGAACAGCGCCTGATCGAAGGTTTGCATCCCCTGCTCGTTGGACTTGGCCATGGTCTCTTTAAGCACGTGCAGCTCGTTCTTTTGAATAAGACTGGCCACCCTGGGAGTGTTAATCAACACTTCGATGGCGGCGCGCCGACCGCTGCCGTCCACCTTGGGCACCAGCTGCTGGGCCACAATACCGCGCAAGTTAAGCGACAGGTCAAACAGCAGTTGTTGGTGCTTACTCTCTGGCACCAGGTGCATGATGCGATCCAGCGCCTGGTTGGCGTTGTTGGCGTGCAGGGTTGCCATACACAAGTGGCCGGTTTCTGCGAACGACAGGGCAAACTCCATGGTTTCCTGGGTACGGATCTCACCGATAAGGATAACGTCCGGCGCCTGGCGCAATGAGCTCTTGAGCGCCGCATCAAACGACTCGGTATCTATACCCACTTCCCGCTGGGTGATAATGCTCTTGCCGTGTTGGTGAACAAATTCCACCGGATCTTCGATGGTGAGTATGTGTCCCCTGGCATTGGCATTACGGTAACCGATAAGTGCCGCCAGTGAGGTGGACTTACCCGTACCTGTTCCCCCTACCATAATCACCAACCCACGCTTGCTCATCACCAAGTCTTTGAGGATGGGCGGCAGATACAGCTGCTCCACAGTAGGGATCTTGGTTTCGATGCGCCGCATCACGCAGCCCGCCGACTCCCGTTGCCAGAAGGCACTGACCCGGAAACGCCCCAGCTCCTTGGCGCCCACGGCAAAGTTACATTCACGGGTCTCGTGAAACTCTTTTTTCTGCTCCGGCGTCATCAAAGATTCGACAAACTCCAGCGACTGCGCCGGGGTAAAGGCGTTTTCCGCCAAGGGTCTGAGTTCACCGTCCACCTTGGCACTGGGAGGAAAGGCGGCGGTAATAAAGAGATCCGAGGCCTTGCGCTCCACCATAGCCTTGAGAAAAGGTCTGACGTCCATGGGGACTCCTTAGAAATTCGCTTGTTTGTTGGAACTCTTGGCCATGGCATCCTCCCGACTGATCAAGCCGCGATTCACCAGGTTCTGCAGGCTCTGCTCCAAGGTTTGCATGCCATGAGCCATACCGGTTTGGATAGCAGAATACATCTGTGCCACCTTGTCCTCACGGATAAGGTTACGGATAGCCGGGGTTCCCATCATGATCTCATGGGCCGCCACCCGGCCGCCGCCAACTTTCTTGATCAGGGTCTGGGAGATAACCGCCTGCAACGACTCAGACAACATGGTACGCACCATGTCCTTCTCGCCTGCGGGGAATACGTCAACCACACGGTCAATGGTCTTGGCCGCCGAGGTGGTGTGCAAGGTACCGAACACCAGGTGGCCGGTTTCTGCTGCTGTCATCGCCAGGCGTATGGTTTCCAAATCCCGCATCTCACCGACCAGGATGACATCCGGGTCTTCACGCAGGGCGCTTCTGAGGGCGGCGTTAAAGCTGTGGGTATGGCGGTGCACTTCCCGCTGGTTGATAAGGCATTGCTTGTTTTGGTGCACGAATTCGATAGGGTCTTCGATGGTGAGAATATGATCGTGGCGGTTCTCATTGACGTAATCTATCATCGCCGCCAGGGTGGTACTCTTACCCGAACCTGTCGGGCCGGTTACCAGCACCAAGCCGCGAGGATATGAAGCGATTTTCTTGAAGATTTCCGGCGCGCCCAGTTGCTCCAAAGTCAAAATGTCGCTGGGAATAGTACGAAAAACCGCGGCGGCGCCGCGGGACTGATTGAAGGCATTGACACGAAAACGCGCCAGATTGGGAACTTCAAAGGAAAAGTCGATTTCCAGAAACTCTTCATAATCCTTACGCTGCTTGTCATTCATTATGTCGTAGACAAGTCTGTGAACCCCTTGGTGATCAAGCGCAGGGACATTAATCTTTCTGACCTCGCCATCGACGCGTATCATGGGAGGTACACCGGCCGAAAGGTGCAGATCCGAAGCGTTATGCTTTACACTAAAGGCCAATAATTCAGTGATTTCCATAGTTTGGGATATCCGTTCAACCAAAAAGTTTACATCATGACAACAATAGCAGACAGACTGGCACTAGCCCAGCGCAGGATAGCTCAAGCGGCGCAAATTTCGTCCCGAAATGCAAGCGAGATCAAGCTGCTGGCTGTCAGCAAGACCAAACCGGTCGCCGACATTGAACAAGCTTATGCCGCCGGGCAACGTTGCTTTGGCGAAAACTATGTCCAGGAGGGGCAACTGAAAGCCATGGAATTGGCACAGCGCTGTCCCGATATAGAATGGCACTTTATCGGCCCGTTGCAATCCAATAAATCAAGAATTGTCGCCGAGCACTTCCATTGGATGCACACCCTGGAGCGGGAAAAGATCGCCCGCCGCCTGTCGGAGCAGCGCCCTGAAGGCATGCCTCCACTGGAAATCTGCATTCAAATCAATGTTTCGGGTGAGAGTTCCAAAGCAGGAATAGCAACACAGAGCGAAATGTTTGAGCTGGCGAGCCTGGTGGACTCATTGCCCAACCTCAAACTCAGGGGACTGATGACAATTCCCAGTGCCGGTGAAGGTCCAAGGCTTGAGGCGGAGCTGTCGCACATGCAGCAACTGTTTGCCGAACTGAAGCTCAAGTTTCCACAGGTAGATACCCTGTCCATGGGTATGAGTCAGGATCTTGAGCTCGCCATCGCCAAGGGCTCTACCATGGTCAGAGTCGGCAGCGCTATTTTCGGCGAGCGTAACTACGGCTGATAAACCAGCCAATAAGATCTGAGATTGGCCGCTGAGACCTTGTTTTTGATAGTATTGGCCCAAATACTAATATCTCCCGCACGGTCAAAGCCGATGCGGGATACACTCCAATCACAAGTGACAGGGGACAGCATGGCTCAAAAGAAAATCTGTTTTATCGGCGCCGGCAATATGAGCCGCAGTATCATCAGCGGGCTGGTGGGCAGCGGTTATCCGGCTGAATTGATCCAGGCCAGCAACCCAAGTACAGCTAAACTCGATGCCCTCAAGTGCGATTTTGGCATCCTCACCACCACAGACAACCAAGCCGCCTGTGACTGGGCCGATATCATAGTGCTGTCGGTCAAACCGCAACTGATGCAACAGGTGTGTGAGCAACTGGCAACACTGCCGCTGGCCGATAAGCTGTTTATTACCATAGCGGCAGGGATCCCGGCCGCCAGATACAATGACTACTTCGGCCAACAGATTAAGCTTATCCGCACTATGCCCAACACCCCAACCCAACTTGGCTGTGGCATGACAGGCCTTTATGCCGCAAGTGGGGTTGAGCAGGCGGATAAAGATCTTTGTCAGCAGATTATGGCCAGTGGCGGCGAGACCCTGTGGGTAGACAAAGAAGCGGATCTCAATTTGGTGATCGCCTTGGCAGGCAGCTCTCCGGCCTATTTTTTCCTGTTTATGGAAGGCATGATGGATGCGGCCAAAGAACTGGGGCTAGATGAATCCAAGGCCAGGTTACTGGTGCAGCAGGCGGCGCTGGGTGCCTCACAGATGGTGATTCAAAATCCTCAGCTGAGCGCCGGCCAACTGCGGCAGAATGTCACCTCCAAGGGCGGTACCACCCATGAAGCGGTGGAAACCTTCCAACAGGGTGATCTCAAGGGACTGATCAAGCAAGCAATGAACAACTGTATTGCCAGGGCTGAAGCCATGGCCAAAGAATTCTAAACGACCCAAGAGCGAAACTTTTCATGAATGACGCATTGATTTACCTGATTACAGTCGTATTCGACCTCTATTTTATGGTAGTCATACTGAGGATCTGGCTGCAGTTGGTGCGGGCAGATTTTTATAACCCCTTCAGCCAGTTTATCGTCAAGGCCACCCACCCGATTGTGGCGCCCATGCGGCGGATACTGCCCTCCATAGGCAGTCTGGATACGGCCTCTGTGGTGCTGGCTCTGCTGGTGGTGGTGGTCAAAATACTCTTGCTGACCCTGATGGCGGGCCAGGAGTTCAACCTGGTTGCCACCTTGATGTTTGCGCTGGTGTCCTTGTTTAAAAAGGCTGGGGTATTGCTGTTCTGGATCCTGATCATCCGCGCCATCCTCAGTTGGGTCAGCCAGGGCCGCAATCCGATTGAGTATGTGATGATGCAGTTGACCGAGCCACTGCTGGCGCCTATTCGCCGCTTCCTGCCGCCCATGGGCGGGCTGGACTTGTCGCTGCTGGTGCTGATGGTGTTGATGAATTTCATTAACATACTGCTGGCCAAGACAATTCCTTTCTGGGCCATTGCCTGATGAAAGCTGTTAGCTGGGAGCAGCAGGATCTGCTGCTCAATCTCTATATCCAGCCCAAGGCCAGCCGGGATCAACTGGTTGGCCTGCATGGTGAAGAGTTCAAGGTGGCCATTACCGCGCCACCTGTGGACGGCAAGGCCAACGCCCACCTGACCAAGTATCTGTCCAAGGCCTTCAAGGTGCCCAAGGGGCAGATAGTCATAGTCAAGGGAGAGCTGGGCCGCCATAAGCAGGTGCGTATTGAAGCGCCCAAAATACTGCCCACTGAAATCGAGGCCTTGCTCTGATGCCATGGCAGCAGACAAGGGACTATAATCAATTCAACACACTTAACCTCAGGTAAAGCATTATGTTGCGCAAATTTTTGACCCTGCTTTTGTGCCTCGGCTCTCTGGCCGGTGTCGCTCAGGCCGAACAGAAGCAGGCCGTCGGCCATTTCGATATCCACTATATGGCGCTGGGCAGCACCTTTTTGACCCCATCCATCGCCAAGAACTATGGCATAGAACGCAGCCGTTATACGGGTATCATCAATATCGCCGTACTGGATACCAGTGAAGAGGGCAATCCGGCAGTACCGGTCGAGATATCCGGCCTGGCCAACAATCTTATCGATGCCAGAATGCAGTTGAAATTCCGCGAAATTCGCGAGGGTGATGCCATCTACTATATTGCCGAGGTGCCCTATCGCGACGATCAGGAGATTAACTTTCAAATCCTGATCAAACACGGCAACGAGCTCAACACCACTCTGACCTTCAAACAGAAATTCTACGTCGATTGAGCGGTACATTCCGTCAATAGAGCGCCGCCGAATAAGCGGCGTTTTTTTATGGCCGCCCCGAGTGGCTATTGACCGCCGGCTTAAAGAAGCGACATTGGCCATTCGGGCTCACACCAGATTGGCCTAGACCAATGTCGATTGCTACCGATAAACCTTCCACTGCTCTACTTGTTTTCACGCCTTTTCATTGTCGCTGAGTGAGTAAACTCTTTTGCAAAATGGTACTATTGCTGGCATTGCGAAATAAGGAAAATCCAAGATGAAACAGATAGTGCTTGCCAGTGGCAACAAGGGAAAACTCAAAGAATTCGCCGAGATGTTCAGCGCCTTCAATATTGAGGTGTTGCCACAAAACCAATTCGACGTGCCTGAAGTGGCAGAAACCGGCACCACTTTTGTTGAAAATGCCATTATCAAGGCGCGCCATGCCGCCGAAATCACCGGCTTGCCCGCTATCGCCGATGACTCCGGCCTCGAAGTTGATGCTCTGGACGGCGCTCCCGGCATCTATTCCGCCCGTTACAGTGGCACCAACGCCTCGGATGAAGGTAACTACAACAAGCTGCTTGGCGCCATAGAGGCAACGCCAGCCCCCCGTACCGCCCGTTTCCAGTGCGTGCTTGTGTATATGCGTCATGCCAAGGATCCGACTCCCATCATCTGCCAGGCCGCTTGGGAAGGGGAAATAGGTTTTGAACCCAAGGGCAACAACGGCCATGGTTATGATCCCGTATTCATTCCCTGTGGTTACCAGCAAACTGCCGCCGAGCTCAGCAGTGATGAAAAGAACCACCTCAGCCACAGAGGCAAGGCGCTGAAATTGCTGCTTGAAGCCTTCAAACAACAGGGGATCCTCGGCTGATGCTGACGCTGCCACCGCTGAGTCTCTATATTCATATTCCCTGGTGTGTGCAGAAATGCCCTTACTGTGATTTTAACTCTCACGGAAAACAGGGTGAGCTGCCGCAGCAAGAATATGTCGATGCCCTGCTTGGCGATCTCGACGCCGACCTGCACTATGTTCAAGGCCGGCAACTGCACAGCATCTTTATCGGTGGCGGCACCCCCTCTCTGTTCGATGCTGCCCAGATAGGCAGGCTGCTGCAAGGCGTGAACCGGCGCATTGCCTTTACCGATGACATAGAGATCACCATGGAGGCCAACCCAGGCACTCTGGAACATGATGACTTCAGCGCTTACCGCGCCGCAGGTGTCACTCGCCTCTCCATCGGTGTGCAGAGCTTTGCCAAAGACAAGCTCAACCTGCTGGGGCGAATTCACGGCAAGGATGAAGCAGTCAACGCCGCCAAAGGCGTTGCCGCAGCCGGATACCAGAGCTTTAACCTGGATCTGATGCACGGTCTGCCGAACCAGAGCTTTGAAGAGGCCATGGCCGATATCGACACGGCGGCGGCGCTCAATCCTCCGCACCTGTCCTGGTATCAGCTCACCATAGAGCCCAATACCCTGTTTCATTCACGCCCGCCGCAGCTGCCGGACGATGAAGCGCTTTGGCACATCTATGAACAGGGCCAGCAAAGACTTGCAGCCCTTGGCTACCAGCAGTATGAAATATCCGCCTACGCCAAACCCGGTTTTCAGTGCCGCCATAACCTCAACTATTGGGAATTCGGTGATTATCTGGGAATTGGTTGCGGCGCCCACGGCAAGCTGACGCTACCGGAGCAGGACCGCATAGTACGCACGGTAAAGATAAAACATCCAAAGGGCTATTTGGCCACAGAGGATTATCTATTTGAGGTAAGTGATGTACTGCCCAAAGACAGGGCGCTGGAGTACCTGATGAACAGGCTGCGACTGATGAGCCCCATCCCCTGGAGCGAATTTGAAGCGCGCACCGGCGTTGCGGCCAACACCCTGGATAAAGGCATGCAGCAGGCTGCCGAGCGCGGGCTGGTAGAGATCACTCCCGGCTACTGGACGCTCTCCAACAAGGGACATATGTTCGTCAACGATCTGCTATCGCAGTTTTGTTAACTCCATCTCTTATTAGCCTCCTCTTGCTGCTGCCAAAGCGAAAGCAGCAAGAGGAAATATTTTCTAACATTTACGCCAATACTTAATTACTCAACTTCATTAGGATGAACTTCTTTAGACGCAAATGAGCCATAGCAGTCGCGGTTTCTGTGCGTCTTTCCTGACTCGGGCCATCGTCATCCGGCCTGCCATTGCCAAGCAAAAAGGAAGTTGTCCATGCCTATAACCATAAGAAAAAGTCTGTTGACGCTGGCCCTTGGCGCCGTTTTAAGCAGCAGTTATCCCCTTCTCGCCCAAGCCTCCGTCTCAGGGCAGAGTAACCAAGCATCAAACCTGGCTCCTGAGGTCATCAAAGCCGAATCCGCCAAAGCCAACGCCCTGTTTGAAGCCATCTTCAACGAGGATGTCGCCGCCAGCCCGGTGCGGCAGACCTTTCTTGGTATCAAAACAGATTACGGCAAGTGGGACTCGCTGGGAGATGCGGCCGATGATGCCGCGCTTGCTCGCGCCAAACAGCAGCTTGAGCGTCTGTCACTACTGGATCCGACAAAGTTGGACCCACAGAGCAAGTTGAGCCTGGAGCTGTTGACCGCCAAGCTGCAACGCCAGATCCGCGATGATAAGTTCCGCCACTACAACTACCCGGTCAACCAGATGTACGGCATCCACTCGCTGGTGCCTTCATTGTTGATAAACCAACACTCGATAGCCGACGAAGCCGATGCCCGCGCCTATATCAGCCGTATAGCCGGAGTTCCTGAGCTGTTCGAGCAGCTGATCACCGCCCTCGAGGTTCGCGCCGAGGAAGGCATAATCGCCCCCAAGTTCGTATTCCCCTATGTGCTTTCAGACAGTCGCAATATTATTCATGGCGCGCCGTTTGATGGTGAGCCGGACAGCGCCATCTGGGCCGACTTCAAGGGCAAGTTGGCAAAAATCAAGCTGGATGAAGACACCCAAGACAAACTGCTGGATCAAGCCGCCATAGCCCTCAAAGAACAATTGAGGCCAGCTTACCAAAAGCTGATTGCCTATCTCGAAACCTTGGAAAAACGGGCCGACAGCAGAGATGGAGTCTGGAAATTCCCGAGCGGCAGCGCCTTCTATAACAATGCCCTGGCCAATACCACCACCACAGAGATGAGCGCCGATACCATTCATCAATTAGGACTGGACGAGGTCGCCAGGATCCACGGCGAAATGCGCGCCATCATGGACAAAGTTGGCTTCAAGGGCGATCTCAAAGCCTTCTTCGAGTTTATGCGCCAGAATGAGGGCTTCTACTTCCCGGACAATGACGCCGGCCGCCGGGCCTACCTGAGAGAGGCCACCGCCCTTATCGATAACATGAACTCGCGCCTAGATGAAGTATTCAAGGTAAAACCCAAAGCGCCTTTGATAGTCAAACAGGTGGAAGCCTTCAGGGAGAAGTCTGCCGGCAAGGCTTTCTACAACCAGCCCTCGGCCGATGGCAGTCGCCCGGGAACTTACTATGCCAACCTCTATGACATAATGGCTATGCCCAAATACCAAATGGAGGCACTGGCCTACCATGAAGGGCTCCCCGGGCATCACATGCAGATAGCCATAGCCCAGGAACTGGAAGGACTTCCCAGCTTCCGTCGCTTCGGCTCTTACACGGCTTATATCGAGGGCTGGGGCCTTTACAGTGAGTACTTCCCCAAGGAGATGGGGCTTTACAGCGATCCCTACTCAGACTTTGGCAGATTAGCGATGGAACTATGGCGCTCCTGCCGTTTGGTGGTAGATACCGGGATCCATGCCAAGAAATGGACTCGAGAGCAAGCCATAGCCTATTACATGGATAACACTCCCAATGCCGAATCTGACGCAGTAAAAATGGTTGAGCGGCACATAGTTATGCCCTCGCAGGCAACCGCTTACAAGGTGGGGATGAACAAGATACTTGCGCTTAGAACCTACGCCAAGGAGGCGCTGGGTGAGCGTTTCGACATTCGCGCCTTCCACACTCTGGTCTTGAAAAACGGCCCCTTGCCGCTGAATGTACTGGAGCAGGAGGTAAAAGACTGGGTAGCCGCGCAAAGCCAGGCTTGAAACTGAATCAACTGCCGCTCCCGTGAGCGGCTTTTTATGCGCTTGATTCCGTCCTGAAAACAGACATAAAAATACCCCGGCCACCTGGGCCGGGGTAAACCAAAATCAGGATGATGGTTTTAAGGCCGACATTGTTTTAGTTCGAAAACCTGGGTCGGCATTGATAAGGGCTTAACACTCTGTGCTGAACCAAGCAGTCTACAGCAGGAGGGGTCAGTCCCGCGGCACACCCGTATGTTAGTTCCACCCGAATCAACTGCAATCATTGTATTGATTTCAGAACAGACTGCAACTGAGTTATTAAAAAATCTTTAAAGGCCATCAAACAATAAAGCGGTTAAAAAACCAATAAAACCCCAACATCCATATGATATATAAACAAAAAACACTCAAGCGGAACTTGAGTGTTTTTCATTGTTCTATTATAAGAACGATATTTCTTTATTTTTCCTGGCGTTGGGCAAACAGATCTGCATATTTTTTGTCCCAATAAGGTGGCGTACCTATATGATCCTTGATGAACTCGATAAAGGCACTCACCTTGGGGGCCAAGTGTTTACGTCTGGGATAAACCGCCTGCAGCGGCAGATGATGAGTCAGTTGCCAATCGGGAAGTAGGGGCACCAAAGTACCTTTTTCTATTTCATCTTCCAGCAGATAGCTGGCGAGATAAACCACCCCAAGCCCACTGACAGCAGCAGACTTGAGCGCCGGCGCATTGTCGACTCTGAAATTACCCGAAACCCCTATCTCACAGTAGTCATCGCCCTTCTTGAATTGCCAGACGCTGTGCTCATGCCATTCACCGTGGTAAACCAAACAGTTGTGCTCCACCAGCTGCTCCGGCCGGGCCGGCATACCGTGAGCTGCAACATACCCGGGGGATGCCACCAGCAGGAACTGACACTTCATCAGCGGGCGGGCCACCATCCCCAGAGGCAGTTGCTCTGACATGGTCAGCAGCAGATCCAGGCCTTCACTGACCACATCAACCTTATGGTCCAACAGGCTCACCTGCAGCTCGAGATCCGGATGACGGGTCATAAACTCGGGCAATGCCGGAATAATATGCATGGTGCCGAATGACTGGGAGATACCTACCTTGAGCACGCCTCGGGTGGCATCATTGAGGTTGTGCACACTGGCCACCGCCTGATCCGCATCCCGGAGCAGTTCTTCCCCCTGCACATACAGCAGATTACCGGCTTCGGTGAGGCTTAAGCTACGGGTCGTTCGCTGGATCAACTGGATCCCGAGTTTATGTTCAAGATCGGCAACCTGGGTACTGACCTTGGATTTGGATATTCCAAGCCTACGCGCCGCGGCACTGAAGCTGCCGGCACGGGCGACATGAGTGAAAATAGCGATAGGTTCTAACAGTTCTAACATGAAAGTCGCCTTAAGCCGTTTACAACACTGGTAAAAGCTTTCCTGGAAAAGCGACGGGCCTCACCGTCAAGACCCCATAATGGGGTGTGGGCTGCCGGGTTTTGGAAAGCGCACTGGGTAGAGTCACTGAGTCCTGACTTGGGTGCCAGTTTGATTATTTTTGCGAAGTATACCAATTCTTTGTTATTGACTCTAATCCAAGGACAGCCTTGAGCCAAAAAAACCGCCGCAGTGATGACATAATCGACAGACAATCAATAAAAAGCCCCTGTATCAAGGGAGGGGAAGATACAGGGGGAATCACCAACTTAAATCTTATTGCTGCAGTTCAACCTTGCCGGACAGTACCTGGAATTCGCCCAGCTCAGGGATCTGCTTGCGTAACTTGTCTTCCAGCACCAGCAAACGTTGGAAGTTGTCGCAAAGCGCGTCGGCTCTCTGTTCCATCTCCTGGGCGCGGGACTCCATTTGCACTTCAATATCCCTGCCCATCTTTTCCATCTTCTGGCTGAAGGCATTGATCTTCTCATCAAAGGTTTCGCCCTCACCTGACATCATGGCGCTGCCCATGGCCATCATCAAACTGCCTAGCGACTGCTGTACCAGTTGCTCTATCTCTTTGGAAAACTCATCACCAAAGGCGTTTTCCAGCGATTCTTCAGTGGCCCCGAGGAAGTACTGGTCACCATTGCGATGAGCCACTTCATAGACTCGCTGTTGCAGACTGCCCATGGTTTCATCCAACTTGGCACCGGCGGCATCACCCAAGAGTGGTGTCAGAGCCATGCTCACGGCCTCGCTCGCCATGGTGACGGCATCGTCCACCAAAGAGATGACTTCGGGTAACTGCTGAGCCATGGCATCCGAGTACTCGTTGACAAGCTTGCTCTGCTCGGCATTCAAGGCCACCTCTTCACCTTCCACATAGAGGCGACCCGGCTCAATTCGATAGTGTTCTTTCCCTTGATTACTGACGCTCAGCTTCTTGGGTTCCAGTGAGATGTCGTAGTTGAGCGACATCTCGCATTGCTCATCTCTTGGCTCAAAGTTGATCGCCATAGCAGGCGCCGCCGCAAACAGTGCACACACCAAAGATAATCCACCAATCGCTTGTTTCATTCTGTCTTCCCTCTCGTTTTAATCTGCCGAGTAAACTTGGTTACCGCTTATGGCTCAGAATAAAGCAGACTTTGTGCCAAAGTTATAATTAACTGATACTAAAGGAATTAACATCAAGCAAGGCTGTAAAACATGAAAATCCACCATCTGCGAGTGGCAAATTTTGCCAACTTGTAGCCGTTATGATGAATAAGACACAAGAAACCAAAGAAAGGTTTAACAGGGAATACTCAGGATGGCCTAGACCGTTCCTTTTCTTCACTGCATTCGGGATTAAAAGCCATAATCGCCGCTGCGCCAGCAGCCTAAAGTCGTGGAGCAAGTGCATCCATGCACAATGGCCAGGTCGCCCCTTCGAACCAATTGGCAACAATGCCAGCGACGGCTCCAAAGGGGACCTGGTGCAATTCTGTGAGAGTTAACTTGTTTGAAGCGACCTATATGCCCGCAGACATACACCTCATTTTCAGGCACAGGCGGAACTGTGACCGTCGAAAACAAGGATGTTTTCGTCGAGGCTACAAGGACGTATTAACGCCGAGTCACAGGATCGCCTGTGCATAAGCCTGCGGCAGGCAATGAGCAACATCCGTCGCCGGAGGCCCTGCCAATACTAATTAGTAACTTTTAGCTGGAAGCCATGATAGCCGCTGTGCCAGCGGCCTAAAGTCGTGGAGCTTCACCCCACACCCGAGGAAAGGGGGCTGTATCGACTCGCCCCCTTTCCAAACCCCCAGCGACCCGCCACGCAGCGGAAAACCCCTTGTGCTTATGATGCCAATTCGCTATCGCGCCAGACGCTCAGAGTCACATCCATGTGACTCTGACCCAGCTCAACATCCTGTTTCGCGCTCGTTAGCTCGTCGCTAGGCGATACTCGCCCCTGATTCGACTGGCGCTGCTTCGGCATCCATGCCTCGCTACGCGATTATCATCAACGCCCTGCGGCGGCTCCGAAGGGGAGTCGGTGCAATTCTGTGAGAGCTAACTTGTTTGAAGCGACCTATATGCCCGCAGACACACACCTCATTTTCAGGCACAGGCGGAACTGTGACCTTCCGAGCCAGGGATGGCGAGGCAGAGCTTACAGGGATGTACTTGCAGCGAGTCACAGGATCGCCTGTGCGAAAGCTCACCGCAGGTGATGGGCTACATAGTGATAGTGGCCGGAAACCCGGCAAGCGCCTAATGTGCAACTTTAGGCTGAAAGCTATGGTATGGCGTAAAAAACAAAGGCAGCGGAGTGCTGCCTTTGGGTTCAGAAGATTGAGCGGCCAACGGCCAGCCTGAGTTGCTCCAGCGCTGCCGTACCGGCGAGTGAGTTGCCGCTGCGGTCAAGCTCCGGCGACCAGACACAGATGGACATGTCACCGGGGATCACAGCGATTATGCCGCCACCGACACCACTCTTGCCCGGCATGCCAACCCGGTAGGCAAATTCTCCCGAGCCATCGTACAGCCCGGACGTGGCCAAGAGCGCATTGAGTCTGCGGCTCTGCAGCGGTGATATCAGCGCTTTGCCATCCAATGCCTTACCGCCTTGGACCAGATACATCATGGCCCGGGAAAGATCGGCGCAGCTCATTTTCAAGGCGCAGTAATGGAAATAGCTTCGCAGCACAGTATCCACATCATTGTTGAAGTTACCGAAGGACTTCATCAGATAGGCAATGGCGGCATTGCGGGCACTGTGCTGATATTCGGAATCGGCCACCACCTTGTCGTAGCAGATATGCGGATTACCCGCCAAACGGCGAACCACTTCCAGCATTCTGTGCTTGGGCGCCCCGAGGCGGCTCTGCAGCAAGTCGGCGATGACCAGTGCCCCGGCATTGATAAAGGGATTACGGGGAATGCCGCGCTCCAACTCCACCTGCACCAGAGAATTAAATGAGTGACCCGACGGCTCTTTGCCTACCCGGCTCCAGATTTCGCTTTCTTCATAGAGTGTCAGCGCCAATGTCAGGCTGAACACTTTAGAAATACTTTGAATGGAAAAAGGCTCTAAATAATCCCCTGCCCCCACTGTGGTGCCGTCGGCCATAGTAACGGCAATCCCCAGCTTGTTGGCATTAACCCGGGCAAGGGCCGGAATATAATCCGCCACCTTACCCTGGCCAATCAGAGGGCGAACCCTGTCGAGCACCTGCTCAAGCAAGGCCTCGTCCGGGATCAACTCCACCAAATGTCGTAAAGCTCAGTGACTTCCAACTCGTTAATTGGCTGAGCTTCCCAGAATGCCTTGACTGCGCTTCTGTCATCTTCGGTGCACTTGCCAATTCTTTGAGTGGCAATAATGCCTTCCCACTCTCTGTGGCCACCACCGTGGAAGCCCAAGCCTCTAGGTTCTATGACTTCATCAATAAAACGGTCGACCAGGGGATCTATCTGTTCCTCCGACACAGAGTCGGCAAAACGCCAACTAACGTCAAATCCCAACTCCTGGAATTCATCAACACGCAACTTCTTGCGCAAACGACGACTGCGAATAGCCATACTGCTTCTCCCTCAGGTGTAATTACTCTGTACGTTCGAACATCAGATCCCAAACACCGTGCCCCAGGCGCTGGCCGCGGGCCTCGAACTTGGTCAACGGACGGTAATCCGGGCGTGGCACTGCAGTGCCATCGCTGGAAAGGTTGCGATAGCCGGGGGCGGCATTCATCACTTCCAGCATATGTTCGCTGTAGTTTTCCCAATCGGTAGCCATGTGGAACACACCACCGATTTTCAGTTTACGGCGCACCAACTCGGCAAAGGCCGGCTGCACTATGCGGCGCTTGTGGTGGCGTTTCTTGTGCCATGGGTCGGGGAAAAACAGCTGCAGCCGCGCCAGAGAATTATCGGCAATGGCGTGCTCCAGCACTTCCATGGCATCGTGATGGAATACTCTCAGGTTGGTGACTCCGGCTTCGCCGGCATCGGCAAGACAGGCGCCCACACCAGGCTTGTGCACTTCGATACCGATAAAGTTAAGCTCGGGGGCTTCCTTGGCCATGGTCACCAGAGAGGCGCCCATACCAAAACCTATCTCCAGCACTGTGTCTGCCTCACGGGCAAAAACGGCGTTCAAATCCAGAGGCTCGGGGGAATAATCCAGCCCCATGCTGCCCCAATGCGCTTCTATGGCCTGGGCCTGGCCCTTGGTGAGGCGACCCTCACGCAGCACAAAGCTTCTTACTTTGCGCAGATACTTGCCTTCTTCGTTAAACTCGGCCGTTGTGACTTCGCTCATTTTTGCCCCTAGAGAGGTTTGAAAAAGAAGGGCATTATCCAAAGTTCACCATACAGTGCAAGCCCTGATGCTGAAAAAGTATACCAACAATCCACAAGAACGAAATAAGTCAATCATTTGGGGGCATCAATCTCCTTGTTTCGCCCCTTGGCTGCGGCTACACTGCGCCGATGAACAAGACAGCCTCTTTCGCAGAACGTATCGTAAAATGGTACGACTTGAATGGTCGCAAGACTCTGCCATGGCAACAGCAAAAGACCCCATACAAAGTATGGATTTCTGAAATCATGTTGCAGCAGACCCAGGTCGCGACTGTTATCCCCTACTTCCAAAAATTCATTGCCCGTTTCCCCGATGTCGTCAGCCTAGCCAATGCCGACACAGACGAAGTGCTGCATCTGTGGACAGGTCTGGGCTATTACGCCCGCGCCCGTAACCTGCACAAGGCCGCCATCAAGGTGCGTGATGAGTTCCAAGGCGAGTTTCCAACCGACTTCGACTCGGTACTGGCACTGCCGGGCATTGGCCGCTCAACCGCAGGTGCGGTACTGTCGCTGTCTTTGGGGCAACATCACCCCATATTGGATGGCAACGTCAAACGGGTACTCGCCCGCCACGGCGCCATAGAAGGTTGGCCCGGGCAAAAGGATGTGGAAAACCAACTCTGGCAGCTGACCGAAGCGCTCACGCCCAAGGCCGAGATCCAAAAATACAACCAGGCGATGATGGATATAGGTGCCACCATTTGCACCCGCTCCCGCCCCGCCTGTGACCAGTGCCCGGTCGCCCGCGATTGCAAGGCGCAGCTAATGGGGCGCCAGGGCGACTTCCCCGGTAAGAAGCCGAAGAAGGCGATTCCGGCCAAAGAAGCCTGGCTACTGGTGCTGGAACACGATGGCGAGATCTTGCTGCAGCAAAGGCCCCCCGCCGGGATCTGGGGCGGCCTCTGGTGTTTCCCCGAGTTCAGCAACAGACAAAACCTGCTGCAAGCCGCCAAAGCCTTGGGGCTTGCAGAGCACAGCATCACTGAGCTACCCGGTTTTCGTCACACCTTCAGCCACTTTCACCTGGACGCCCAGCCTATGCTGCTGCGGCTAAAGAGCAAAGTAGCCACAGACACGCTGCTGGACCAAGGTCACAGCGCCCAGAGTAAAGACAGGGTAATGGAACCCAAACCCTGTCTCTGGTATAACTTAAACCAACCTTCCCGGGTGGGACTGGCCGCTGCAACAGAGCGGGTATTGGCCAGCCTGGAACCGAGTCTGACCAAGGAGTAAACATGGCACGCACAGTTAACTGCGTCTATCTCAAGAAAGAAGCCGATGGCCTGGATTTCCAACTGTATCCCGGCGAACTCGGCAAGCGCATTTTCGACAACATCAGCAAAGAGGCCTGGGGCCTGTGGCAGAAAAAACAGACCATGCTGATCAACGAAAAGAAACTGAACATGATGAATGTCGATGATCGCAAACTGCTGGAAGAGCAGATGGTTGCCTTCCTGTTCGAAGGTCAGGAAGTACAGATTGAAGGCTATGTGCCACCGGCAGAAGATGAATAAGCCGCTATAGTTTAGCGTCACCCAAAGTAAGAAATGGTTTTACGCCGATATGAAAAAAACAAAGGCCCTCATTAAGAGGGCCTTTCATTTAGTCATCCTTAGACAAAGTGTAGTGGCAGTATGTACATCGATTAATCTTGAAATAAAACTCTCTTTCGTCATAGGAGATTAACGTCCCACACTCCTTACACCTATATTCCTCTATTGACGCCTTGGTATTCCAACCCTCTTCTTTCTGAAGTTGCTTTGCTTTCTCTCTTCCCATTACGCACTCCTTAACATTTCGTTGTACCCAACCATCAAAGTACTCAATAGTAATCAGGGTGCAAGCAACCGATTTTTAGCCAGTTTTTTATAGTAACGTAGTCCGAAAATGCAGGAATATTTAGCACAATAATGTCGTCTCCCCGAAAAATAACCGCAGCCAAAAGTAGAATTTTCTCGTACATTAGACGCAGGAGATTCGACATAAAAAATCGCGATACACGGATAGTCAGATTATCGCCATTCTCAAGCAAGCTGATGTAGCAACAGTCCGAGGCTGCTAACTGTATCATCATTATTTGAAACCGGGGGATGAAGCCTTATGTCACTCACTACAGCGAAGGCCACACCTGAATAAGCTCAAGTGTGGCCTGCAAGCTTATAAGAAGCTATTTACTCTGCCGCCTGCCCAGCAGGATAAAGCCCGCAGCCAACAGGGAAGAGATAAAGATATACACGGCTATGGTGGCTGAGGTCCCGGGCGGGATCAGCTTTATCAGCACACTGACCATAAGGCTTAAGTACAGGCTTTCCAGCGCATAATAGAGCGCCGTTGCCAAACCCGCCGAAGCGGAGAAGGCGTGCAGCGCGCCGTTGGCCGAGACGGCACAAGTCAAGGCAATATTGACTCCAATCAGGTACATGGGAAGCATAAAGCCCAGCAGGGTAACCCCCAAGAGCCACTCGCACAGATAGAGGATAAGCCCACTGACAAATAGCCCCGCCAGCCCTCGAAACACTGTGCCGCTGATTCCCCAACGCCTAACCAAAGGCTTGACGAACCTGGTGGTCAGTATCATCACAATCGCCACCGAGCCGAACCAGAGGCTGAACTCGAGTTTACTCAGGCTCAAGGTATCCATAAGCACCGAAGGCGAGGTGGAAAAGTAGGCGAAGAAGGTCCCCATAGCCGTTGCATAAGCCAAGGTATAACCAATAAAAATCTTGGAACCCAGAATGGTGAACAAGCTATTGAAACGAAACGGCTGGGTTTTGGCTGGCCGGGTTTCTGGCCATTTAAACACTGTGTGTACGGCAACCACGGCAGCAAATATTCCCAGGAAGTAAAATATGCCCTGCCAATGCCACTGCTTTTCTATCAAGGCGCCCAGAAACGGTGCCACTGCCGGGACACAAGCCAACACTGAACCCATGATGGCATAAACGACTACGCCTTCTTCCCTTTCGGCAAATACATCTCTGACCGTGGCAAACGCCGCAACCAATAGTGCAGACGCGCTCAGCGACTGTAACAATCTCAGTCCCAGGAAGTAATCAAAGTTCGGACTTAAGGGAATAGCCAGGCTGGACAATGAGTACAAGACAGCGCCAATAACGACTATCGGCCTTCTGCCAAGCTTGTCCGAGAGGGGGCCAAACAGCAATTGCCCAAGGCCTAGGAGTGCCATATACATGGTCAGCGTCAGCTGAACCTGCTCCCTTCCTACCTTGAAACTTGTGCCGATTTCATTCACTGCCGGAAGGTATAAGTCCATCCCCAGTGAAGCAAGCAGATCAAAAGGTACCAGAAGTACCAAAGAGTATAAGAATGAGTAATTCCAGATATTGTTTCTATTCATTTTTGCGTCCAATTATTGCTAAGAATCTATTCAAGCGATAATTGGACTGCCTTCACTGCTCTCTTCATAATCTAACCTCAATCCCAGGCGCAGGTGCGACTTGCGTTGAAACTATATTTAATAGCTTAATCAAACAAGCATCGAATACTGACACATAAAATAATCAACGACCATAGTCGGTTGTCGACTCAAATTAACCTATCAAGAGCTATTCCCCGCATGAGTTAAGCTCATTGTTTGGGCTAGAACTCCTCAAAACTGAGCCGATAGGGCCTGTCGATTGCCTCTCGCAGATCCGCCAGAGAAAATACCCGCTGCAACTCGGCAAACTTTTCGCCGTCAAAATAGACCTGCACCACGGGTAGACTAAAGATACTCATCTGGGCGGATAGCTGCTGGCCAGGGCCCTGACTATCGATATAGGCCGCCTGCAATAGTGGATACTCGTCGGCCAACATGGCGCTTATTCTGGGCTTCAACGCCTGACACACGCCGCAATGCTCGCCGCCGAACAGCAACAATACCGCGGGTTGGCTTTCGAGCAGTTGTTTAAGCTGCTCAAGGGTTTCGATATTCAACATGGTTTCAGCTCACAACGATGCGGCGGCCCAAGTACCCGGGCTCTATTGTTTGTATTGGCGCTCATTGTGCCATATCGGCGCTGACTTTCGGTGACTTTCGCTGCCCGTTTGTGGGCCAAAGAAAAAGGCGCCGACGGCGCCTTCTGTTGAAACTATTGTGGGTTACTGTTTAACCCCTTCAACCACCAGGTCGAGTTTGACGTGAGTGGAAGCCGGGCCCAGATCGGTAGTAATCTTGTAATCCTTGAGGGCAAACTCGGTAGAACCGACAAAACCGGCGCGGTAACCACCCCAAGGGTCCTGCCCTTCACCGATAGCCTTGGCATCTATGGTAAGCGGCTTGGTGACCCCATTGAGGGTAAAGTCACCGGTGATCGCCAATTCGCCATTGCCTTTGTCCTCCACCTTAGTGGACTTGAAGCTGGCCTTGGGATACTTGCCGGCATTGATGAAGTCGGCCGAACGCAAGTGCTTGTCCCGCTCGGCATGGTTTGAATCCAGGCTTTGGGTGTTGATGGTCACATTCACCTTGGCATCTGCCGGGTTGGCCTTGTCAAAGCTGAAGCTGCCTTCAAATTCATTGAAACGCCCGACCACAAAGCTGTAGCCAAGATGGTTGACTCTAAAATTGATAGAGGCATGGGCGCCCTGGGTATCAATCACATAGTCGGCGGCATTCACGGCGCAAGGCAATAACAGGGCGCTGCCAAGCAAACCGGCAAACAGGGTCTTTTTCATTTTGCTATCCTCTCTTGAGTTTAATCATCCTGACGAGTGTCTGATCTTTGTCGATAAAATGGTGTTTCAGCGCCGCCAAGGCATGCTGCACCACCAGGGCTATTAAGCTATAGGCGGCGTATTTATGTATCGCCCCGGCGATATCGGCCTGATTGTTAAACAGCTCACCGACACCCGGCAGCTCAAACCAGTCAAATACCGCGATACCCCGGCCATCGGCGGTGGAGATCAATATGCCGCTCAACATAATCAGCATCAGCAACAGGTAGAGTCCCCAATGCGCCAAACGGGCCGCCTTCTGCAGTAAAGGCTTGTCCGGTATCGCCTGTGGCGACGGGCTCAGCAGTTTCCACAACAATCTGACCAAGGTAAGCGCCAACAGCAAAATGCCGATACTCTTGTGCAGATGCGGCCCCTTCTGATACCAGGCACTGTAATAGGTCAAATCAACCATCCAGTAGCCGAGCCCAAACAGGCCTATCACGGCAATGGCCGATAACCAGTGGTTCAAAATGCTGACAAGGCCGTAGCCCTGACGAGTGTTGGCAAGCATTTTCTATCCTTAAGCTATGTCTTAAGCACATCATATGGAAACTAAATGAAAACTAAAATCATTAAATATTGGCTATTTATTTCGAAATTTTAGAAAGAAGGACAAAAGGTGGGCTTAAAGAGCCACAGTGCTGCGGGTAACACGGCAGATTGAGGCAAAGATAGTTTGATGCAATGGGCGGCCTGCTGGCTTTTCAAGCGATATCAGTTTGATTTCAGCTCAAAAAGCCCAATTCTGAGCATTAACTGAGCGAACACAGGATTTATGCGGAAAAAGCACTTGCAGGAAAAAATTCAGAACTATATTATACGCGCACTCCGAACGACACGGGCCTCAACTCCCGGTTCGAAGTAGATGACTGACACTCAGTTCAGTTGCCCGAATAGCTCAGTTGGTAGAGCAGCGGATTGAAAATCCGCGTGTCCCTGGTTCGATTCCGGGTTCGGGCACCACAATTTAGCCGGCATAGCTCAGTTGGTAGAGCAACTGACTTGTAATCAGTAGGTCCCGAGTTCGACTCTTGGTGCCGGCACCATGAAACAGCAAAAACGCCACTCACTGAGTGGCGTTTTTGTTTATATCATTCCCGCTGACTTCAGCCATGGTTTTACCCGATTTCTACGGCAGACCGCCCTTTCCCTCTTCCTTTGCGCTAACTCGTGGCTTAACCCAAAGCCGCTTTGCTTAAGCATAAAAAGCCAGCTAACCTTAAGGATAAACACTCGAAAAGGTCATTTTAATGCTAGAAGGATCAGCAAGTTATGAAATCTACCCCTGCAGTAACTGCCTAAACAAAAAGGAGTTGGGGTTTGATTTTTCAATGGCTTTTCAACCCATAATAAACATCAAAAATAACAGCGTGTTTGGTTATGAAGCACTGGTTAGGGGATTAAACAATGAGGCGGCAGGCCAGGTATTTTCCAAGGTCAACGACCACAACCGTTATATCTTTGATCAGATGTGCCGGATAAAAGCCATCTCGCTGGCCTCGCGGCTTGGCATAGACTCCATGTTGAGTATCAACTTTCTCCCCAATGCCGTATATAAACCCGAGCGCTGCATTCGAACCACTCTGGAAGCGGCCAAAAAATACAACTTCCCTACCGAGAGGATCATGTTTGAATTCACTGAGGTAGAGAAGATTGAAGACAGCAACCACGTTAAACGTATTGTGGAATGCTATCGAGCCCTGGGCTTCATAACCGCCATAGATGACTTTGGTTCCGGGTATTCAGGGCTGGATCTGCTGGCAAATTTCCAGACCAATATCATAAAGCTTGATATGGAGTTAATCCGGAATATAGATACGGACAAAGTTCGCCAATCGATAGTGACACATTGCCTGAGCATGTTCCATGACTTGGGCATTACCCCATTGGCCGAGGGAATAGAAACCCAAGGAGAATGTTTTTGGCTCAAAACAGCAGGAATCGAACTGATGCAGGGCTACCTTTTTGCCCGCCCGAGTTTTGAGAGCTTGCCCCAGGTCGATTTCTCCAATCTCTAAGCCACAGGTTTGTAGTGCCTTCTATTAGAGCCCTGCGAGTGCACTCCCTATTTATGGGGACTTGTGCCTCTATCAAAAACCAAACACAAACCACATCTATACACGCCTTTCCGCCTGAGTGATTTTTTGCTACCGTAAATTTCAATTTAAAGATCATTGCCTTATGATTCTTGCCAATTTTTCAGGGCGAAGACAATGGGTCGCGTAATAACACTTGATGGTTATGCTCAAAGATTTAAGTGGGTAAATGCCATAGCTCACTTCCTGGATGATGGGTTTAAAAAACCAGCGTATCGCCAGTACCTCAAGCTGTAACCGGGTTAACTCCAATCCCCCTTCACGAACTCGATATTGATAGTGGTCAAAGCCTTTCGACTGCGATGAAAAAGCCATTCGGGTTTGAGGCAGCCGTCATTGACTTCTTTATGACACAAGAGTGTTTGGGTTCGTGACTGAGACATCAGTTATTACGAGATCCCCGAGCCAAAAGGCTCGGGGACTTAAAGCAAACGGCTATTGCCGACCAGATCAGTTAAGTCACCAAGGAGGGTTAAACTATCGCTGTTACCAACTGCGCATCTTATGGCCTTTCAGCGCATAGAAGAGGATAAACAGATAACAGGGCAAGCCTATCCAGTAACCCAACTGCACATTGTCACTGAAGTGGGCAATCTTGCCGAATATCAGCGGCAGTATGGCGCCACCTGAAATCCCCATGATCAGCAGCGCCGAGCCCTGGGCCGTGTATTTGCCCAGCCCTTCCAGCGCCAGCGGCCACACAGAAGGCCAAACCAGAGCGTGAGCTAGGCCCATCATGGCGACGAAGGTGACTGTATCCGGAATAGTTGGAATACCGCTCCACCCCCACAGCAGCGACGAGATAGCATGGCTCTCGGCCGATGAGAAGATGATGCCAAAGATGCAAGCAATACCCGCCAAGGCCGAGGCGAGCAAAGCCTTTTCCTGGCTGATAAAACGTGGAATACAGCTAACCCCCAAGAGGTAGCCGATAACCATAAACACCATGGTGTAGGAGGTCAGGGATGCGAAATTGTTGACGTCGAGGCTGGCACCATAGAGACCTATGGTATCACCGGCAATCACTTCAACCCCCACATAGGCAAAGATGGCTATGGCGCCCAGGATCACCTGAGGGAAATGCACTATACCGCTCTTGTCGGCGTGCTCTCCCTCTTCTCCCTCGAAGGCGATTTCAGGCAAAGCAGAAAACTTCACCAGTGCGATCAGTACCACAAGCGCCAGCGTCATATAGATATAGGGCATCACCAGACGCGAAGACAGTTCGCTTATTTGGGCTTCTCGCTCGGCCGGGGCCATGGCAGCCAGATGCCCGGCGGTGAACCCTTCCAGATCAGCCAGTACCAAAGCGGTAAACAGGATAGGCACTATCACCCCGGCCCCCTTGTTAATCAACCCCATGATGGAGATCCGCATGGCGGCGCTCTCCTTCGGACCAATATGCACCACATAGGGGTTGGATGCCGTCTGCAAAATGGTCAGGCCGGTTCCCAGTACAAAAAGCGCCAGCAGGAACATCAAAAAGTTGGCGCTGAAGGCGGCGGGAATAAACAGCATAGAGCCAACGGCCATGATCCCCAGCCCTACCGCCATGCCATTGCGATAGCCGGTGCGGCGCAGGATAGACGACATGGGCAGCGCCATCACGGTATAAGCGATGTAGAAGGCAAAGGTGACAAACAGTGCCTGAAACTCATTGAGCTCACAGATGATTTGCAGAAAAGGGATCAATGAACCATTCAACCAGGTCACAAATCCAAAGATGAAAAACAGCGCACCTACGATAGTCATAGGCAGAAAACTGCTTCTTGAGGCTGCGTCAGCCGGGGTAGCAACTGTCATGTTCATAAACCTGCTTCTTATAGTAATTTATTGTTTGGCAACCAAATTTATCGGCGCCCCATCCATCTTGAGTGGTGTTTAACCCTTGAAACCTTGATGCCGCGGCAGCTTTATACACGGCTTTGTTTCAATAAAGTTACGTCATAATAACAAAAAAGACAACGCTGTCATTAATTTTAAACCAGGCAGATGACCGCTTGTTCGGCGAGCGAAAGAAGGTTCGAACAAGTCCCATGTGTGCTCTGCATCGGCTTACAGGCCTGGATGCAAGGCGTGGTTCGCAGCAAATGGCCTTAGTCCTTTGCAAGAAGCACAACACAGCAGGCAGGCTTGTAAGCCACGCCCTTCGGGGCTTGCACAGCAATCGGCTCTCTACGTTATCCAACTTCGACAGGCCCCAGCATGCCTTCAGTCAGATGCCTTGAACGCCAATTGCTGTTCAAGCCACTCTCTACAAAAGAGAAGGCCACGAGGACTCGTTCGCACCTTCCCTAAGCCTCAAACCCGAATAAACAACTGCCTGCGATACATCCACCAGAGCAGCAACCATTGCACCCCGAGCATGGCCAATACACCAAGCAGTGGCTGCCAGTTCTCGGGAGCGCTATTGATAAAACCGCCAAGCAGACTTTCGCTGCTATAGCGCCACTGAACGAGACTGGAAGCGAGATAGATGATGATGGCGTTGCAACCAATCACCACAAAGGGGAAACCCAACCAACGCAGCCCAAGCACATCGATAACGGCGTAGAACAGCGCCAGCAGCAACAGACTCCAGCCGCTGCTCACCAGCACAAAACTGCTGGTCCAGAGATCTTTATTAACCGGGATCAGAGGATTAAGCAGCCAGCCAAGCCCCAAACAAACCAGCCCGGCCAAACACAGCAAACCTACCCTGCCCCAGGCTGAAAGACTTTGCTGCTGCAAAAAGCGGCCCACAAACACACCGGCCAAAGCATTGACCACTGCAGGAAGGGTCGATAACAGGCCTTCCGGATCATAAGGCTTATGTTGGTAGCTGATCCCGGGCAGGAAATGATTGTCTACCCAGGCGTTGATAGAACCGGCGGCGCTAAAGTCCCCGGCACTGCCGCCCGGGACCGGTAGCCACAGCTGCACCATGGCGTATCCCAGCAAGATAACGACAGCAACATAGATCTGGGTTCTGAGTCCTGTGTGCCACACCAGCATGGCGGCAAAAAACCAGGCGAAGGCGATACGCCCCAAGACGCTGGCATAGCGTATCTCATCCAGGGCCACCGGCATGCCCGTCCCCCAGCCGTGATTGTAGAGCACGCCAAAAAACAGCAGTAAAGCCAAACGCTTAACTGCGTGCTTATATTTTGGAAGTCGCTCGGCAAACGCCAACTTGTCCAGACGCTTGGGAGACAAACCCAGGGCAACGCCGGAGAGGAAGATAAACAGCGGGAAGATAAGATCGTAGAAGGTAAAACCATGCCAACTGCTGTGGTGCATCTGGCCATCGAACCAACGCCAGCCACTCCAAGTAGTCAGCAGCAAGAGAGCGGCAAATAGCGCTTCACCGCCGAGGATCCAGAACATGTCAAAGCCCCGCAGCGCATCGAGCGACATCAGCCTGGGCTTGTTGGCGGTCTCAGTTGCCGCCGCTATCTTTTCAGTCATAGGGCTTCCCTGTTGTTATTATCTTTATCCGGGTAAAAGCTGCACTGCTTATGTGAAGAGGGTTAATCGCGTTCTTGGCGCAACGGCTTATTTCAGCGCACTCTTTCCTCGGCGGCGTAAACCAATTGACCGCCGATATAGGTGCTTTGCACCTTGAGTTCATTATCGAGCACCAGAAAATCGGCACGTTTGCCCGCAGCCAAGTGGCCTTGCTGCTCGAGTCCAAGAAATGCCGCCGGATACTCGCTCGCCATCCGTATGGATTCTTCAACACTGAGCCCCAGCAGAGAGACAGCGTTTCGCACCGCGGTATTCATATCCAGCACACATCCGGCCAGCTCTCCTGTGATGGCGTTGAGTCTATCGCCCTGGCGCAGCACCTGCTGACCAAAGAGCTCAAAACTGGCATCTTGATCCAACCCCACAGGTGGCATGGCGTCCGTCACCAAGAGCATCTTGCCTTTGGCCTTGGCGCGGATGGCCACCTTGGCTGCAGCCGGATGCACATGGTGACCATCGACGATAAGGCCACACCAACTGGCCTCGTCCTCTATGGCGGCGCCCACCATACCCGGTGCTCTGGAGCCCAAGGGCGACATGGCGTTGTAGAGGTGAGTAAAACCGCTGGCACCGGCCGCCAGGGCCGAACGCACGGTATCATAGTCGGCATTGGAGTGACCTAGACAAACACGGACACCGGCCTCGACCAAGGCACTGATAACCTCAGGCGCCACATTTTCCGGTGCCAGAGTCAGCAAGCGAACACCCAAGTCCTGACGGCTGAACAGTGCCAGCTCGGCATCGGAAATTCGGCGGATATACTGCTGTGGATGCACGCCTTTCTTCGGCACAGACAAGTGCGGCCCCTCAAAATGTATCCCCAACACCCCTGTGCTTTGCCTGGCTATCGCATCGGCCACCGCATCGGCCGCGCGGTTCATCACCTCGATTCTGTCGCTGATCAGGGTCGGCAAAAAGCCTGTGGTGCCGAACCTGGCGTGGGCCCGGCCTATGGTTGCGATACACTCGAGCGTAGGCTCGCCGTTAAACAGCGCGCCGCCACCGCCATTGACCTGCACATCGATAAACCCGGGTACGACCAGGCCTTGCAGGCGGATAGCATCTGAACCTGCCGCAGAGCCCAAGGCCTGCAGATGGCCTTTCTCCACGGCAAAGCTCAGATTGTGATGATATTGCCTGCCATCGAACAAGCGCTCGGCGATAAAGGTTTGCGTCATTCTCTGCTCTCCACTGCGTTGTCCCGTTTAGGCACGTCGGCCACTTTAATCAAAGGGTTTGGGTGACTTTCTTAAGCCCGGCCGGTTGATCCGGATCTATGCCTCTGGCTATGGCCACAGCGGCCACATCGATATAAAAACGCTGCAGCAATGCCAGAGGCGCGACTCTGGGATGAACCTCATTGGCGGTTTGCTTGAGGTGAACCAACTCAGCGCCGCGGCGCCCGACTTCGGCTATCTGCTCAAGATGGCTGGCATAGGATTCATCGGCCACACAGACATCGACTATTTTGAGGTGGTTCTCCACCAGAGTCACAGGGCCATGGAGAAATTCGGCGCTGGAGAAGGCCTCGGCATGGATAGAACAGACCTCCTTGAGTTTGAGCGCTATCTCTTTACTGATGGCATAACCCAGTCCTCGTCCCAGCACTACCAGATTGTTGCTGTGCTGCAAAGATTCGGCAGTCAGTTGAGGTTCTGCATCCACAGCCGCCTGCAGCGCCTGGGGCAATTCATCTATGGCGCGGGCCAACTCAGGGCTCTGGGTCCAGGCAGCGGCCAGTTGCAGCAGCGCCGACAGGGTAGCCAAATAGCTCTTGGTGGCGGCCACCGCCTGCTCCTCTCCGGCGCGAAGCGGCAATACAAGATCGACTATGTCCTTAATGGGTGCAGTTTCATCATTGACCAGCGCCACGCAAAAGGCACCGGCTTCGCGGGCCATCTTGGCCTGGGCCAGAATATCCGGGCTGCGTCCCGACTGAGAGATGACTATCACCAGACCACCGGCCAACTGCAAGCGCTTGCCATAGACACTGGCCACCGAAGGCGCGGCGGCAAAGGTAGGCACACCGGCTTCTATTTCAAACAGATACTTGGCAAATACTCCGGCGTGATCAGAAGAACCGCGCCCCACAATCATCACAAACTTGGGAGCAAACTCGCGCAGCCGCTGCCCCAGTTCCCGGGCTAACCGGTCATTGGCCTGCAACTGGTTGGCAATCTTTTCGGGAGCACTGCGAGCCTCGCGCTCCATTATGGTATGGGTCATGGTTTCACCTTTGCTAAGTCGTATGCGCCGGCATCGGCCGGACGGGCTGAAAATTGCGAGTGTTGGTGCATGGCAAAGTGCACGGCACCGATTTCCGGTGGCGCCAACACGGGGGCGATTCGTTCGACCACATCGTCGGCCAGCCAGGGCCGGAGCGGCTCGGCCAGGCCGCCTATCATGGCAAATCGCGGCGGATTGAGTTCAAACAGGCGCCGTGCCAACCGGCTGATATAGTCGGCACCTTCGCTGACTATGGCAGTGGCGGTATCATCGCCCTCGGCCGCACAGGACAGCACTATTCTCGCCAGGGCGGCATAACAACTGGAGGAGCGTCCTGCGAGGTTTTCCACTATCCCCAGGGCATCTGTCACCCCGAAATGGGCCAGCAGTTTGGCGCCAAGGGCTGTTTGCGGCGCAAAACCATCGAGCGACAACAACACTTGCTCCGCGGCTTTCAAGCCCATCCAGGCACCACTGCCCTTATCGCCCAGAGCAAAGCCATGACCACCGAGAGACAATTGCCGTTCGCCCACATGGGCATAACCACAGGAACCTGTGCCTGTGATGATGACGGCACCCTCTTCCCCCTGGTGGGCGCCAATGCAGGCGGTATGCAGATCTGTGGTCAGGTACATGGCGGCAAAGGGATGCCTCCAATCGAGGATCTCCTGATAAAGCCTGGGAATATTGACACCGGCAAGCCCGAGACCGGCCACTATATTGGCGCAATCGGCTTGCCGCAGACCGGCATCGGCCAGGGCCAAACCTGTAGCACTTATGATGGAGTCGAAAGTTTGGCTCAGACCGTGCAAAGGATTGGCCCGACCGGCAACTCCGGTTCCCAGCACACCCTTTTGCCGGCAGTAGACGGTTGCCCGGCACTTACTGCCGCCGCCGTCTATCCCTATATACACTTGTGCATCCGGTGTCGGGTTTTCCCCCATGGCAGACCTCTTTCTGTTTCTTTTATGGTCACGGCGCAATCTGGCGCGGCGGAACACTGACAAATCGCTGCAGTAAGGCGCCTTTCAGGATTTACCCGGTGACATTCCACTGAGCGGACTCAAGTTAAAGCTATCGTTAACCATGTGGTTAAACTAATGTTACATTAAAAATGACAGCGTTGTCATTTATTTTTAATCAGCAGAAATAAATCGACTCATGACCAGGACTTTGACCTGATTAATATATTGAAAATTAACCAATAAATACTCATTAAGCCACTATCTTTGAGCGACTCAGGCGTCCTTAACTACTCTTAAACGCCACTCAAGTATTAAAACCAGGCATTAAAAATAAGTCAGGCAATAAGCTAAGACGTGGCAGGCGTTATCTGTTAACGCCTGCCCACATCCGTATCTGCTTAAAGGCTAATTCAGTGGCTGAACCCGGCTATAGCGGCGGCCATCGGGCGAAACACTGCGAAGCTCAAGCGGCGCAGCAATTGCCACAGGGCCGCGATACTCCTGCCATTCAGCTCCTGGTCGGCGATATTGGATCTTGAGCCCGGGAAAGATGATATTGGCCTCAAGCTTGCCATCCTTGATTCTGCCGCCCGGCAGCGGCAAACGGTAATGCACCCCGGCCTTATCCAGCTTGGCCAACTCCTTATGCCCCAGGATGTTGGCCAGTCGATGCCAATCCTCTGCCTGCGCCTGTCGCTGCTCGGCACCGAAATAACCGGAATCCTGGCTGTAACTTGCCCCCTGATGCCGGTAAGCCAGCTCCCAGTCCGGCTTATGCCAGGCCTTTTCCGCCAAAACCAAGAGGCGAGGGAAAATCATGTAGGCTGCGGTCGTGTCGCTGCGAATCGTCTCACTCCAAAGTTGCCCCTGCAGGCCTATAAAGCCCCTGCCCGGCGCCATTGGGCCGCTGAGACGCTTTCCTTGTGGGCTGAGTTGTTCTGTGTCATCGGCGACAAAAGGCCTGGCCTCAATATCGCCCCACTGTTCGGCATTGGCCGGCAGATTATCCGGCATAAAGCTGTGTAACTTGCGACTATTGCTGCTGCGACTGGCCCAGTAATAGCCGGGCTCTTTCGGATCGGCCGCCGGCGGCATATCGAAATAGAGTACTTCCGGGTTGGACAGCACAGTATCCCAGCCGAGATTGGCCTGGGCATGCGCCCGCTTGAAGCCGCCGTGGGCGACTATGTCCCAGATATTGCTTTGCACCGGGGTCGGCATATTGGCCGGGTTGACGTGACTCATGCCATCGCTCCAACCGGCCGCCTCTATGCCTCGCTCGGCCAGCATCTGCGATACCCGCTCAATAAAGTAGGCGCCGAGGGCCGATTTGTCGGCCACTCGCTGCGAATTGGCCGCAATAAAGCGTTCACAGGCCGGCGAGTCGAGCCAGGCACCGGCGGTCTCATCGGCACCTATGTGGTAGCGCTTAAGCGGTACTCCGGCGGCCTGATGCAGCTTGGCAATTTCATCTATCACCTTGGCGACAAAGGTGTAACTGGACTCCATACAGACATTGAGCGTGTTGTCGTTGTAATACTGAATAGAGCTGTAGACAGTGGCATCCTCGGGATCCGCCAGCAGATATTGGTTGGCGGCCTGACTGTCGCCCTGAGCCAATAACTTGCGGCTACGGGCCTGCATCGATTTGATAGCGGCGCGGGAGTGCCCCGGCATATCCATCGACGGGATCACCTGGATCTGTCTTGCGGCGGCAAACTTGAGAATGTCTATATAGTCCTGGGTCGTGTAGTACCCGTTGACCTCAGTCTCAGGATTGGGGCCACTGCCCAGTTGCGGCAGCAAACAGCGGTTTTCATCAAGATCGTGGCAGCGCTTGCTGCCAATCTCGGTCAGCTCCGGCAAACCGGGGATCTGCAGGCGCCAGCCTTCATCGTCGGCCATGTGCAAATGCAATACGTTGAGTTTATAGGCCGCCATCTGCTCCAGCAGGTTCAGCACAAACGCCTTGGAATGGAAGTTGCGGCCAACATCCAGATGCATGCCGCGAAACGGGTATCTGGGGCCATCTTGAATGCGCAGCTGTGGCAGTGCTATTGATTGGGTATTATCGGCAGGCAACTGCAGCAAGGCGGCAAGACTCGCCAAGCCATAGGAGTAACCCGCGGCGTCTGCGGCGGCCAGGTTTATCCCGCCGGCCTCAATCTCGAGTCGATAGTGCTCACTTTGCCCGCCCTTGAGCGGCAGCAAGTTAAGCGCCAATCCTTGTTTGCTCTGGCTGACACCCAGCCTTTGTAGGCGCGAGAGCGCCGCCTCGAGTGATTGCAGCTCGACTCCGTTAGCTATGTGGCTCGGGTTAAGCTTAATCCCGGCATTGAGGGTGACGGGTGTTTGTTCAAGCCAAGTCACTGAATCCGGCTTAGGAATAAGGCTTGCCACCGCAAGGCCGGCATCATCGGGAGTATCGGCATTTTGGCCGAAGACGACATTGGCGGTATCCCAGGGCAGCCTATCCTGTGAGCTGCGGCGATATTGTTTCTCGGCATCCGTGTAAGGCTGCACATAGGGAAGCAACTCAAGCCCGGTATCCGGGTCTTGCTTAACTTCAGTGCTGGCGATGACCTCCGGCTTGAGCCCCTCAACCACCATGTAATAGTTGGGCATGGCATCGATTTCCGACAGCTGCCACAGCTCACCGCGAAAATTGATGATTTCGCTGACACCCTTTTTGAAACCGCCGAAGGCGGCGGTTGGCGTCAGACGATGCAGATCGCCCTGAATATGCTCTATATGAAACTCAGGTGAGGCAACCGAGAGTACCGGACGCATCTGGCTAAAATAGATTTCCCAGTCAGAAGCGCTGAGATCTTCGCTCGGAGTCAGGCGGATTTGCGCCTGGAAACAGCGGCCTTCGGCACGGCTCGGGTCACAGTTGTCATCCGGCACATTGGACAGCACGGCATATTTCAGCTGCAAACTCTGGGCAAAGCTATGCAGCTTATTCTGAGTCAGATCTTCGCTCGAGGCTTTTGACGAAGAACCGGCTTGGCTCTGCCCTGGTTCAGTCCCGGTTGCCGGCGGCTTGTCAGAACAAGCCGTCAGCCCCAAGCTCAAGGCAATGGCTAACGCCGCGATAGTTAACTTCATTCCGTTACTCTCCTGTCCTTATTATTGTTTTCACCATGATGCCATATTCCCTGTCGACTCAAGCAGTGGCTGTCACCTCAACAAGCTATGTTGAGTGACAACCGGGATAAAAAAATGGCCAGGTACTGAAATCAGTACCCAGCCCACTCTAGTTTCCGGGGAGAGACTACAGTATTGAAAACACAGTTGCGCAGCCGCCCGACAGATACTCAACTGTGGAAGGCATGTAAAGGAGACCTCATCCTCGACATGCAGACCTTACAAGACAACATGGCCATAGACACCATAGTCACACAAGCAATGACAACGCTGTCATCGATAACATACACAAGTGAAAACCTTATTTCTACATTTTTTTGACAATTCTTATTTTCCAAAGCCCCCTTGAAAACAGCGTTTGCGAACATATTTTTAACAATGACATCCAGTTTGACCACTGTTAACATCCGCAGCATGCTTGGGGTCACAAGCCAATAAGTCTCAAGCTGAACTTTTTACTGGTTTGCGGTACTAATACAACCGAAGAAGCGGTTCTGGCGCCGATATTTCAGTGACGATTTATTTTCCGGTGCGTCAGTTGATTGGCTGACGGAACCTCAAATAACAACAAGGATAAAAAGACAATGACAGCACAATACGTCCCGCTCAACAACGGCGCACACAAGGCTCTGAAAGTCACTCCAGGCATAGATTTCAGCGAATTTGAGAAGCACCATATGTTGCCTTTGCTGGTGCAGGAATTTTTGCCTGCCGCCACCAGTTTCCCGATCATTTTCGCCAAGAACAGCCAAAGTGGAGAATTCCAGCCGGTTGCCATCACCTCTCTGAAACCTGAGAGCAACTGCTTTATCAAGGATAACACCTGGACCCGACGTTACCTGCCTATGCAGTGCCGGATGCAACCTTTTGCCGCCGGTGACTCCAGCCAGGAAAATGTACTTATCGGTATCGATGTCAACAGCAAGCATGTCGGCGAAGACAAGGGCGAAGCCCTGTTTACCGAAACCGGTGAGCAGACCGAATTCCTGAAAAACCGCATCGAATTTATCGGCAACCTGATTGAGTACCGTGAAATCACCAAGCAGTTCGTCAAGACCCTGACCAGCCATGAATTACTGCAACCCAAGACTCTGACAGTAACCAACAAACAGGGTGAAAAGAGCAATATAGATGGCCTCTATATCGTCGATGAACAAAAGCTCAACGCCCTGAGCGATGAGGTTAAACTGGAATTTGCCAAGCGCGGCGTCTACTCACCGGTTTATGCTCACCTGTGTTCACTGAACCAAATCGACTTGCTGCTGGATTAATCCCAGTACAGAGATCAGAAGGTTGCCTTGGCAGCCTTTTTATTGGCTCACTGTCTTACCTGTGCAAGGGGCCGCACTAGAGTACAATTCTTCCCAAACAGAGTCATTTGAAGCTACAGGTATACACATATATTTCTGGCACAGGTGGAACTGTGACCTTCCGAGCCACACCGGGCAAAGGGCTTTGCTTGTCCAAAGTCCCTTGCATCCCCAAGGACACCCCGACGTAGCCGAAATCCCCGCTGGCTTATGAAGGGGGAATTGGTGCAATTCTGTTAGCACTGGGTAACTTGAAACATCTGAAGTGTCCGCAGACATACACCTCATTTCCAGGCACAGGCGGAACTGTGACCGTCGAAAACAGGGATGTTTTCGTCGAGGCTACAGGGACGTATTCACGCCGTGTCACAGGATCGCCTGTGCAAGAGGCCGTTCTCGGACGTCCTGTCCTACACGGCATTCAGGCTTCCTGCCTATCCGCACCGCAGGTGATGGGCTACATCATGGTCGGAAGCCCGGCAAGCGCTAATGGGCGATTTTAAGTTGAAAGCCAAGCCGCTGTGCCAGCGGCCTAACGTCGTGGAGTTTCACCCCACACCCGAGGAAAGGGGGCTGTATCGACTCGCCCCCTTTCCAAACCCCCAGCGACCCGCCACGCAGCGGAAAACCCCTTGTGCTTATGATGCCAATTCGCTATCGCGCCAGACGCTCATCCCTGATTCGACTGGCGCTGCTTCGGCATCCATGCCTCGCTACGCGATTGTCATCAACGCCCTGCGGCCACTTCGAGCGGGAATCGGTGCATTCTGTGAGAATGGAGTAGCTTGAAATATCTGAAGAGTTTACAGACATACGCCTATTTTCCAGGCACAGGCGGAACTGTGACCGTCGAAAACAGGGATGTTTTCGTCGAGCGCCCAGGGATGGGTTCACAACAACTTCCCTGTTTAACGGCCAGCTCACCATCCCTGGTTCGCGCTCGAAAGCATGTTGCTATGCAACTCTCGCCGAGTCACAGGATCGCCTGTGCAAAAAGCGCACCGCAGGTGATGGACTACACCGTGGCCGGAAGCTCGGCAAGCGCTAATGGGCGATTTTAAGTTGAAAGCCACGTTATTTGCGCCAACGGCTTTCGGCGACACCGAGGGGGTATTGGTGCAATTCTGTTAGCACTGAGTAGCTTGAAATATCTGAAGTGTCCGCAGACATACACCTCATTTCCAGGCACAGGCGGAACTGTGACCTTCCGAGCCAGGGATGGCGAGGCAGAGCTTACAGGGATGTACTCGCAGCGCGTCACAGGATCGCCTGTGCGAAAAGCGCACCGCAGGTGATTGGCTACAACTTAGCTAGCCGCTAGGAGCAAGTTCATTGGTGAGTTTTGGCCTAAAGCCATGCTAGCCGCTGTGCCAGCGGCCTAAAGTCGTGGTGTTCCACACCACACCGGCCAAGGGGCTTTGCTTGTCCGAAGCCCCTTGCATCCCCAAGGACACCCCGACGTAGCCGAAATCCCCACTGGCTTATGAAACAAATTGACTACACTCAGGACTCGCATCCTTGCTCGACCTTCGAGCCTCGACATCCCTGTCTCGGCTACGCCAATTTGCAACAACGCCAGCGGCGGCTCCGAAGGGGGGAATTGGTGCAATTCTGTGAGAACTAACTTGTTTGAAGCTACCTATATGCCCACAGACATACACCTCATTTTCATGCACTGGCGGAACTGTGACCGTCGAAAACAGGGACATTTTCGTCGAGCGCCCAGGGATGGGTTCACAGCGTGTCACAGGATCGCCTGTGCAAAAAGCGCACCGCAGGTGATGGACTACACCGTGGCCGGAAGCTCGGCCAATACTAACTTAGGAACTTTTTGGCTGGAAGCTATGTTAGCCGCTGTGTCAGCGGCCTAAAGTCGTGGTGTTCCGCACCACACCGGGCAAGGGGCGGTTCCGAAGGGGAGCTGGTGCAATTCTACAAGAATTACGTTACTTGAAGTTTCTGAAATGTCAGCAAACATACACTTAATTCCCTGGCACTGGCGAAACTGTGACTTGCCGAGGAAGATTTTTATAAAGATACAGGGAAAGCGCTCAGGGAGCTGATGCAAAAAGCCGCCCCTGGGGTCGGCTTTGGTATTGAAGATAAAGACCTGTACTTAGAAGCGCAGCGCTACACCAACTTTATATCTGGCTTCGCCTTCAAAGCTCCACACTGGGTAATCGGCCTTGAACTCGCTGATCACATCCTCTGCACTAATTGGGGAAACACCCGTCTGTATGCTGTCTTCTTCAGTGATGTTGACCGCTTCAAAGGTGATATCCAAATAGTCGGTTACCGAGTAGCTGGCACTGAGGTCCAAGGTCCCGTAAGACTCGTGCTGACGGTTACCGTAGAAACCAGGCAGCTCGCGCATCATATACTCAGAGCGCCAGTTATAAGCCAGACGAGCGCTAAAGTCGTCCATCTCATAGTAACCTACCAGGTTGACGGTATGCTTGGATGAGTCAGAGAACACGCCCACACGATCCGGATAGTTTTCTGCCGGAGAGGATGCATCGGCAAAAGTATAGTTCACCGAGTAACCCAAACCGTTGTCAAAGGAGTCCTGCAGCTGCAGCTCGATACCATCTATGCTGCCGCCGTCGGCATTGTACTTCTCGCTCACAGTCCAGCAGTCATAGATACCTACGCCACAAGAACTTTCACCTTCGGTTACCAGATTGGGATCTTCAATACCTATCTGCTGATTCAGCTTCTGTTTGGTGGTGATAAAGGAGCTGACATCCTTGATAAAGTAAGTGGCGGCAAACAGGCCGGAATCACTGAAGTACCACTCCAGACTCAAGTCGGCCTGGGTCGCCTTGAATGGTTCCAGCGCCACACTGCCACGCACCAGTTTTTCATTATAAGGTGTGCCATCGTTGTAACCCGGCAGGGTCGAGGTAGCAAACAGTTCGGCGTAGTTGGGGCGAGAGATCACCTGAGCGGCTGAGGCGCGCAGTATCACATCCTCACTCAAGTCGAAGGCGATGTTAACGCTCGGCAGTACATCGTTATAGCTGGACTTGTCTGTGCTCAGATCATCGGCGAACTGGCCCTGAACATTCAACGCGTAATAGTCAGACTCAATGTCGGTAGAGATGTAACGGAAACCGAAGTTACCGCGGAATCCTTCCCCGGCAAAAGTAGCCATGGCGTACAGAGCCAGGTTCTCTTCCTGGATGGTGCCGTAACCAGACTTGTCGACGGTAAAGCCATCGATGGCGGCATAGGCATCGGCAATCATGGCATCAAATATCGGCTCAGGCAGAGTGAAACCGGCGCCGGATGACATGGTGCCATTGTAGTAGGCAGAAGCGTCCTTGGTCAGTACCTTGGCGTCGTTGACTATCGCCGCATCTGTCATCTGGGTGACTTCATGATCGGCATAGCTCACACCTGTCTTGATGGCACTGATAGCGCCCCAGGCTACCGGGAAGTTGAAGTCCAACTGAGCGAAGGTTTCTTCATCCGTGTTGGGCTGCTTCTTCAGCGCCCAACCGGCAGTGGCCAATGGGTCGTTAAAGTCACCGGCCTCAAAATACTTGTTGGCGATGTCGATGTTGATCTTGTCGCCGGTGGCATCATAGATACCGGCAAAGTCAGCCGGGACACCGATTGAGTTGCCATAGTTGGCAGTCAAGTCGGTACCGCCCTCGGCTTCGGTGCGGCCTATGCGGCCTTCAACGGTGAAGTTATCCGCTTCATAGTTGAAGTTGAAATCCACTGTATCCGAGCTCATGCTCGCCTTACGGGCCCAGGTTTGTGCCCAGGCAAAGCCGCCCTGATCGCTGTGATTTATCTTGGTACAAACGCCGGCGGCATTGACCTGCTCACAGGTGTAGTCGCCTTGCTGAGTGGGAAACAGGAAGATGGAGGTGTTGGCGTTGTTGGCGTCCAGCTCCAGATTCATGTAGTTGAGCCCCAATTCCAGTCTGTCGGTGGGACGATACTGCAACACCAGGTTGATTGCGGTGCGCTCACGATCCTGTTGGAAGGTGGTTGGCACTATCTCACCCCAGCCAAGCAGGGTTTCGATGCCATTGCGCTGATAGTCCGTCTGGCTCCAGGAACCGGCAAGCAACACACCGAAGTTTTCATCTTCGTTTTTCCAGCTGTAGAGACCGGAGGCTTCAGGATCTATCTCTTCCGAGACACTACCATAGTCCCCTTTGGCGCTCAGGAAAACCGAGTTGGCATCCAAATCCAGCGGTTTGCGGGTGTTGATGATGACAGTGCCGCCTATGCCCCCTTCGGCAATATCGGCCTGAGAAGATTTGTAGACTTCAATCGAGCCCACCATCTCTGGCGGCAGCAAGGTGTAATTGAAACTGCGGTCGATGGCCTGCTGATCGAACCAACCGGTAGAAGCCACCGAGTGGCCATTAAGCTGGGTACTGGTCAACTGTGCCGAGGCGCCGCGGATAGAGACCTGTTGCCCCTGACCGAACTGGCGGTTAACGGCGACACCAGGAATACGTCCCAAAGACTCACCCACATCACTGTCGGGGAATTTACCTATATCTTCTGAAGTTACCGCATCGACTACGGCATCAGAAAAACGCTTGGTATTGACCGAAGCCTTCATCGAGGCACGCATACCGCGGACTTCAATTTTTTCAATATTGGCAGTTTCGTTGCTGTTGTTATCTGCTGCCTCGGCAGCCAGCGCGCCAACAGATACCGCCCCCCCAAGGAGGATAGCGATATTTGCAGCGAGGGCAGTTTTCTTAAAGGTAGATGTTCGCATCTCGTTTCCCTTCCATCACTTTATTATCTTTTTTGTTGCCATAACCATTCCCTTTAAGAGAATGACAACGCTGTCATGAACGAGAGCAAACATTACACAATAATTAACAGCCTTGCCACAACAAAATAACTACAAAGCAAACAAAAACTGTCATATTGCTGTGTTAGTGGGGTAAAACAGATTTTTTAGCTGGTCAAAAACCGTTCAAACAGAGTTTTATACACCCCAGAATATCAACAGTAGCGGGAAACAAATTTGGTCCCAGACTAAATCATGGCTAAATTCTGCGTTGCCAAACTGGCTAAAAGTCAGCAGTATAAGATGCTCGACAAGCGGCCATGCCGCTTCCGGCCCCCGCTGGCTGTGAGTATTCGCCTGACATCTCGGACTAAGTTGAATGAAAGTAACCATCAATGACGTGGCTAAATATGCCGGCGTTTCCATCAAGACAGTATCCCGGGTCACCAATAATGAGCCTTCGGTTAAACAGGCCACTATCGACAAGGTCAATGCTGCAATCAAAGCATTGAATTACCAACCGAATTTAGCTGCCCGAAACCTGGCTGCCACCAGTTCTTATGTCATAGGCTTCGTCTATGACAACCCCAATGCCTACTACATTATCGATATGCAGAACGGTATTCTTTCCGCCTGTCGGGACAAGGGCTATGAGCTGCTGATCCACCCCTGTGATGCCAAGGCCGAGGGTATTTGTGAACAACTGACCACCATGGTGAAACATGCCCGCCTGGCCGGACTGGTACTAACGCCGCCGCTGTCGGAAGATCCCAAGGTACTCTCAGCCTTGGATGCCATAGGCGCCAACTATGTTCGCATCATGGCTGGTGACAGAGTGCAGGCCGATACCGGACTGGCGGTATTGGTTAACGACAGATCCGGCGCCGTGGCCATTACCCAACATCTTATCGATCTCGGACATAGGCAAATCGCTTTTCTCAGCGGCGACTATCAGCACCAATCCACCAAGGAGCGTCTCGAAGGTTATCGTCAGGCCTTGAGGGATAACGGCCTGGACCAGGCTCCCGAGCTTATTATCGAGGGAGAATACTCATTTGAATCCGGAGTTGAGGGTGCCAAGAAGCTGCTCAAAGGGGCCAACCGGCCCAGCGCCATAGTCGCCTGTAACGACGAAATCGCCGCCGGAGCCCTGTTTGCCGCCAGGCTGGAAGGGGTGGATATTCCCACCGAGCTCTCGATTGTCGGCTTTGAGGACAGTCCCTTCTCACGTCAAACCTGGCCCAAGTTGACCACAGTGCATCAACCCAATGGCAAGATTGCCCAGATAGCTACAGAGCTGTTGATCGCCAATCGCCGTGAGCAGAGCGTTCGCAGCGAAATCTTTACCCCAGAGCCGGTTATCAGAGACTCGAGCGCTAGGGTGCAAGCAAGCTGAACTTCCAGCCACTAGAAAGGCGCTCTACCGAGCGCCTTTGCGATAAGATTCAAAACACTTTATCAGTGCAACTTGAGTTTGGGCCTGTGCCACTTCAGCAGCCGCTGCGCCAGACGATACACCAACGCCGAAAACCAACCGTACAAACTCGCCAGATGGCGTTGATACAGAGACATGTACATCATCCGCGCCACGTAACCCTCAATAAACAGGGAGCCGGATCTCAGGTTGCCCATCAGATTACCCACCGCCGAGAAACGGCTCAGTGACACCAATGAACCATAGTCGCGGTAGACAAAAGGATTTTCGGCCTTGCCCTTCAAGCGGTTGAGAATATTCTTATACAGGGTTTCCGCCATCTGCGATGCGGCTTGGGCCCGGGGAGGCACAGGCTTGCCGTTGTCCTGCACCAAAAAGGCGCAGTCGCCCAAGGCGTAGATATCCTTATGGCCCTTGACCCGCATACAGGCATCGACCTCGATAAGATTACGGTTATTGACCGGCAACTTATCAAACTGTTGCAGTACATCCGGCCCCTTGACGCCGGCCGCCCATACTTTGAGTCCGGCGGGGATCAACACATCTTCCTGGGTCACAACCCCCTGCTTGGTCACCTCTTTGACCTGCACTCCTATGTGCAAGCGTACTCCGATATGATCCAGTACAGACTGGGCTCTGGAGCTCACCTTGTCCGGCAATGCCGGCAATATCTTGGGCGCCGCCTCAATCAGGTGAATTTCCAGATGATGCTTGTCGACATTGAGGTAACCGTATTCTTTGACCGAGTCCAGCACATGATGCAACTCGGCGGCCAGCTCAACTCCGGTCGCGCCGGCGCCCACTATGCCGATACTGAGTTTTTCGCTGGTTTCATCGAGCAGTAACAGGTTGTCCAGCAACTTGTGGTGAAATTGATTGGCGCTGTCGAGGCTGTCGAGGAAGATACAGTGCTCTTTGGCACCCGGGGTGTTAAAGCTGTTGGCCACCCCGCCGATGGCAACTACCAGATAGTCATAGGGCAACTCACGCTCGGCGATAATCTGCTCGCCATCATCATTGCTGACTCCGGCCAGGGTGATGGTCTTGGCTTCGGGATCGCATTGCAGCATTTCACCGCGCAGGAAGCGATAGCCATTTTTCAGGCCATGGTCGCGATACAGCAAGCCTTCTACCGATTGATCTATCACCCCAACGGCCACCTCGTGCAGTTTGGGCTTCCAGATATGTACCGGACTCTTGTCTATCAGGGTTATTTCAGCCTCTTCCTTCAGGCCCAATTTGCGTCCCAGCTTGGATGCCAGCGCCAATCCTCCGGCGCCGCCGCCCACAATTAAAATCCGCTTACCGGTCACAAATTCCCCCAAGAGTATGAACTAATGCAAGATAGTCTTTTATAACATGATCCTGCTCAAAAATAACCTGAGATCTAAATTAATATTTCTTTATATATCACTGATGCAGGTGAATATTTGCCATCATTTCCTGTCGCTCAAGGCTGGTGTAATGCCACCTTGGTACGCTTCAAACTGTAGAACATCCACAGGCACAATAGGCTGCTGCAGGATGCCAAGGAGATCCACACGCCCGGCACGCCAAAGGCCCAGGCAAACACCCAGAGGAACAGGCCTATCAGCAGCAACTTGCTGCCCGTGAGTATCGAGGCCTCGGCCGGACGATTGATGGCCTGGAAGAAACTGGCTCCCACCAAAATCAAGCCTTCCATCGGCAAGCCCCAGAAATAGAGATACATGCCCTCAATGGCAACCGGGGCCAGGGTCGGGTTGTCACCGGCAAACAGATACACCATCCATTCCGGGCGGCTGTAGATAAGCACCAATCCCAGCAAGGCGCAGATCAAGGTGACAGAAAACGCCATTTTGGCGGTCTGCTTGACCCTGTCATATCGGCCGGCACCGGCATTGAAGCTGAGAATGGGTTGTGTGCCGAGGGCTATGCCTTCAAACACAAAATAAAACAGGGCTTCGGTATAACTCACCACGCCATAGGCGGCCACATGCAGCGAAGTGCCGGTCCAGAGCAGCGCCATGTTATGCATGGTCAATACAATCGACAGGTAGAGATTCATCAGGAAACTGGGCATCCCCAGCTTGACGATTTCCCAAACCAGCTCCAGGCTCAATTTCATCTGCTGCCAGTCGATATTGAGCCGGGTGCGCTTGCTAAAGAAATGTTGCAGACACAGGCCGCCGGTAACCGCCTGGGACAACATGGTAGCAATGGCAGCACCGGCAAGGCCAAAGGGAAAGACCACAATAAACAGCCAGTCCAGCAGGGTGTTAAGCACGCCCCCAAATACCAGGATCCAGGTGACGAAACTGGGGCGACCGTCATTCCGCAAAAGCGCCGAGAAGGCCATGGAGATGATGGGGAAAATGCCCAAGGCAAAGTACCAGAACAGGTATTGGTAGGCGCCTTCATAGACCTCACCTTCGGCTTTCAGCCAGCGCAGAATGTCATCGGTCAACATGGTACCGGCAAGCGACACCACCAATGCACTCAACAGGCAAAGACTGAAGGTATTGCCGAGAATTTTTCTGGCCCTGGCGACATCACCGCGGCCAAGATTGATGGAGATAAGCGCGGCGCCGCCCATACCTAAAAGCGCACCGAGCGCATAGAGAATGGCGCCCACAGGGTAAGCCAGCATAATACCCGCCAGACCCGTTTCCCCCAGGTAGTGGCCGATAAACATCCCATCTATGGTGACGTAAATGCCGGTCACCAACATGGACATCACTGTGGGGACTGTGTAACGCCAAAAGAGTTTACTGACAGGTTGCTGCAGTAAGGCGAGATCCTGCTCTGTCTGGGGGACGCTGTTTGAGGTCATGACGCTTTCTCAACATCAAAGGTGTTAAACCATAAGTTCGATATCAGAGGCCATATTGGGAGGCGCCAGCTCGGCCTCCATTCAAATTAGCACTCCGAAATCAATCACCTCGGAAAAAGTGGATGGCGGATTGTACCCGAGTTATCAACCCAGATGCCACCGCCTTGAACAGGCCGTTATTCGGCAACTTTGATGGCGAGCAGTTGCTGCTCCAAAGATTCAGGCTGCAAAGGGGCGCGACTGATGATTTCCAACCTGGAGTCCATGGCATCATCGAGCTCTTCAACGCTCAATTCACCATCGAGCATATTGAGCGCCGCTATGCCGTCTGCGGTGATCATCACAGCTTTTAGCCGCACCACATCGAGTGCCTTGACCCAGCGATAGAGGCGCTCGAGATCGAACAGCCAATCCGGAGCAAAGATCCAGCCATAGCTGTAACAGCCCTCGCCTTTGTTACTCTTGAACACTATGCCGCGAGCGTCCCACTCGGGTGCTTCGGGGCTCTGCGGCTCGACGCCGAGTGGCTCGATGGCAAACACACCGGCATTTTGCCGCAGCAGCCCGGCGCCTATGGGAGTGGCTTTAGCGTTCAAGTTAACCTTTGTCGGCCGAGCCAGAGCCTGCAACAATTCATCGCTGAGCTTCTGCTCTTTGGACCAGTAGAACAGCTCCCCTTCCAGTTGCTGAGCGGCAATAAAGGCGGCTATCTGTTCCCTCAAGTGTGCAGCTAGCCGCCCACTCTCCTGATCACTTTCCGGCTCATACCCTTGATCATTTTGCGGCTCCCCCCCAGACAGAACCATTGACTCTTGCTGTTGCCAAAGGTCCTGCTTGCCGGCCAGCAGGATATCGGCTATCTGCAGCTGGGAGAGAAAATTCTCATGTTCGCTATAGCGCTTGTCACTGAGTTTGCGCGGGTCAAATAGACAGATACTGGCCTTGAGGCTGAGCACTTCGGCAAACTGTTTCGAGCTTAGGGTTTTCAAAATCTCTTTGGGATGGCCAAGGCCGGTGGGTTCTATCAGCAACCTGTCGGGTTTGGCCCGGGCCAGCAGTTGGGTCACCGCCACTTGAGTCGGCACCCCGGCGGCGCAGCACAAACAGCCACCGGGTACTTCTCGTATGACAACGCCTGAATCACTCTGCCCCATCAAACCGGCATCTATTCCTATCTCACCGAACTCATTGACCAATACCGCCCAGGTCTCGCCCGCGGGCTTATTGGCCAGCAACGCTTTAATAAAGGTGGTTTTGCCTGAACCGAGAAAGCCGGTGATCAGATTGGTGGCAACGGGTTTGAGGATCATCTGTGACTCCATTCCTTACAGCATTGAGGCAACAGAGTGTAACCCAAGCAGGGAAAGAGTTAGCTGGAAATTGTAAACAGATGCAAAATGGACGCAGATAGCGCCCATTTCTGTGAACCTGGCCGGTTAGAGCTTGAGTTCGTGATCCACTATCGGTGTCAGCCCTTTGGCACGGTTTTCCATGGCATCGTCCAAGTCAAAGCCACCGGCGCGCCAACCCTTGGCCTCGGCCGCAGAGAAACTCTGCAAGTGCCACTCTTTAGCATCTTGGAGTTTAAAGCCTGCATCCTGCCAAGCGCCTGCGCTTGAGGCATCGAAACCGGCAACATGCCACTGCTGGGCGCTTCGGGAGTCAAAGCCGGCCTCTTTCCAGGAGGCTATCTCGGTTGAACTCATACCGGACCAATCTTTGGGTGTAGAACCGCAAGCCACAAGCATACTCAACCACAGCAAGATCACTAATTTTCGCCACATACTCATCTCCTGATACCTTTACTATTCCTTAAGTTAAGGGGGCTGCGCTGCCGACGGCTTATTGAGGCAACGCATTGAGTATAGCAGGCTTCTTTAATCTATCTGCGCCTCGGCCCTTTCGGAGCCTGGCCCTTGCGACCGGGTTTATGGCCCCTGTGAGTCTTGGCATGTCGGGGCTTCTCTACAGGCTGTAAATAACGCTCCGGCAACGGCGCCCCCTTCTCGTAACCCGGCAGTACTTCTCTTGGCAGCTTGTAACCGAGCAGGGCTTCTATTTCAGCCAGTTTTTGCTCTTCGGCCGGGCTCACCAAAGAGATGGCTTCGCCGCTGCGCCCTGCCCTGCCGGTACGACCTATGCGGTGAATATAGTCATCAGCCTGGGATGGCAGCTCGAGATTGATAACCCTTGGCAAGGCCGGAATATCCAGGCCTCGGGCCGCGACATCGGTTGCTACCAATACCCGAATCTCACCATCGATGAACTGCGCCAGAGCACGGCTGCGGGCGCCCTGAGTCTTGTCACCGTGAAAGCAGGCGCTCTTGATGCCGTCGAGTTTCAGCTCTTGCTGCAACAGCTCGGCACTCTCCTTGGTACTGACAAAGGCCAACACCTGTTGCCAGTTATTGCGACCAATAAGCTCGGCAAGCAACTCGGCTTTACGGCGATAGTCTACCGGATACACCTTTTGCAGGATCTGCGCCTGAGTTCGGCTCTCTTTATCCACTTCAAACCATTCTGGCCTATCGAGCAGCTTGTGCCCTAGGCGCTTGACCGCCTCGGGGAAGGTCGCCGAAAACAACATGGTCTGATGCTCGGTTGGCAGATAGCGCCCCAGGCGTTCAATATCCGGCAAGAATCCCAAGTCCAACATGCGGTCAGCCTCATCCAGCACCAGGGCCTGAACCTGATCCAGCCTGAGATGATCCTGGCTCAGGTGATCAAACAGCCTGCCCGGGGTCGCCACCAGCACCTCAATACCGGCCGCTATCGCCTTGCGTTGAGGGTTAAAGTTGGCGCCACCGAAAATGGCCAAAATGCGAAACGGAGTATGGGCGGCGTATTTGCCCAGTTGAGTCGCCACTTGCTGCGCCAGCTCACGGGTTGGTGTCAGGATAAGCACTCTCGGCGCGGCGCCATACTCAGGCTCAGCGAGCCCTTGTTGCTGCCACTCATCAATCAAGGCGGCCAACAGCGGCAAGCCAAAGGCCGCGGTTTTACCTGTGCCGGTCTGGGCCGAAGCCATAATATCCCGTCCGGCCAATGCCGCCGGTAATACCTGCTGCTGCACCGCCGTCAGCTCACGATAGCCGCACTGGGCAACGGCTTCAAGCAGTGCTCCCGGCAGCTGGGTTTCAGAAAACTGCATCTTCAACACCTGAAACATAAAAAGGTCGGCGAGTATAGCGCAAACACAAGTTATCAGCTGGCATTTCCACCGCCGCTGTTCTGATGATTGCCAAGATATTTTTGCTCGAAGGCCTGGGTATCCAGCGCCTGGGAGTAGAGGTAGCCCTGAGCATAGTCACAACCTATACGGGTCAAGATCTCGGCCTGACCGCTTGTCTCTACCCCTTCGGCTATCACCTTCATCCCCAGTTTGTGCGCCATGACTATGATGGCCTCACAGAGGGTCAGGTTGCTCTCATCTGTTTCCAAATTCTGGGTAAATGATTGATCTATTTTGAGATAGTCGATATCAAACCGTTTCAGATACGCCAGGGAAGAGTAACCTGTACCAAAGTCATCCAGAGACACCTGAATACCGGCATCCCGGTAGGCCAACAACTTATCACTGACTCCCATTTTGGCGTCCAACAACAGGCCTTCGGTTATTTCGATGCAGATCCCCGAGCCCGAGACCCCCAGACTGGCAAGCAACTCCAACCATTCTGTAAATCTGTTTTCTTCATCGCGAAACTGGATTGGCGACTTATTGATACTGATCTGCACCTCGCGGCCATAGGTTTCACGCCAGGCGGCACTCTGACGCGCCGCCTGTTCGAACACCCAGTTGCCGATATCGAAAATCAACCCAGTGTCTTCTGCAATAGGGATAAACTCTGCCGGCGAAACACTGCCACGCTCGCTATGATTCCAACGCAGCAAGGCTTCGGCCTTGAACACCCGACCGCTGCCCAGCTCGACTATGGGTTGGAACCTGAGTTCAAACTCACGCCGCTCCATGGCCTGACGCAAATCCTGGATAAGCCGCATTCTATATCTGGCGTATTCCTGCATCGAGGCGGTGAAATAGTTGAAGCGATTGCGGCCCTGATCTTTGGCGGCATACATGGCCTGATCGGCATGTTTGAGCAACAGTTCAGCCGTCTGGCCGTCTTCAGGGAACAAGGTAATGCCGATACTGGCACTGATAAAGGCGGTCTCATCGCCCAACTTAAAAGGCTCGGCCAGACTACTGAGGATATGATTAGCGACCCGCTCAACCCCATTATGATCCTGCACATCCGATAACAAAAGGGTAAACTCATCGCCGCCGAGTCTGGCGACCACATCGGATTCACGGACACAAGCCCGCAGCCGCTCCGAGGTTTCCACCAGTAACAGATCACCCATGTCATGCCCCAGGGTATCGTTGACCTCTTTGAAGAAATCCAGATCCAGAAACAGCAACGCAAAACCATGGTCATGACGCTTGGCCTTACGAATTTCATTGCCCAACTGCTCAGTGAACATGCGCCGGTTTGGCAGGCCTGTCAGGGCATCATAGTTGGCTTGGCGCCAGATGAGGCGTTCATTCTGTTTTTTGTCGGTAATATCGGAAAACAACGCCACTCTTCTCAGCTGCCCATCATCACTTTGAATGGTATTGATGGTCAACCAAATCATGATCTTACGACCATCTTTACAGGCAAGCCACATCTCCCCCTGCCAACGGCCCTTTTGACTGAGTTCCTGCTCCAACTCCTGATAAAACTGGTCGCTGTGATCGTGACATTTGAGTATCTCTATGTCTTTACCCAGCACATCTTCGGGTTGAAACCCTGTGATGGCACTGAATGCCGAGTTGACTGTCATTATGGTACCGGCTTCATCCAATACGCTCATCGCCTCGCAGGAGTTCTCATAGACAGAAGCTGCCAACTTAAGCGATTCCTCCAACTGCTTCTGCTCGGTAATATCCACATGCACGCCGCAAACCCGCAGTGGTTTACCTTCTTTGTCGCGGTTAACCACTCTGCCGGTGTCCTGCACCCAACGCTGTTCACCGTCCGGGCGGATCAAGCGATACTGCACCTTGTGTTGCTCGGTTCGCCCCGCCAGATGCTCATCCAAAGAACGCAGCACCCAAGCCCTGTCTTGAGGATGGATACCATCAACCCACAGCCGCTTATTGTCATTCACCTGTTTGAGTGAATAACCGAGGATCTCAGCACTACGTTCATTACGGGCCACAGTATCCTTAACAAGATCCCAATCCCAGAAGCCAAGCTGGCCGCTTTGCAGCACCAGTTCAAGTTGTTCACGACTGGCGGCTATGGCCTGTTCTGCCAACTTGGCCGAGGTGATGTCGATATAGCCGGCGATCACCAGTTGCACTTGATTATGCTGACGCTGACAGGCCACTGTCATATGGGTATAAACATAACGCCCCGTCTTGGAAACGAAGCGTTTTTCCATCTCATACTCGTCGATCTCCCCATCCAGCATCCGCCGGAACTGCGCCATATCGGCAGGCAGATCATCGGGGTGGGTCAACTCCCCCCAAGTCATATGAGACAACTCGCGTTCTGAATAGCCCAACATCTGGCACAGATAGGGATTTATCTTGAGCCAACGTTGATCCGGTGAGGTGATGGAAATCCCTATGTTGCCCACATGAAACTGGGAACGAAACAGAAAGTCATCCTGTAACTGCACCCGACTGTCACGCTCCAATTCCAAACGTCTGGAAAGCAAACGCCCCAACAACACATTGGTGAGCGGAAACAGAGTCAACACAGGCAGACTGATACTGGCCAAAACGCCTTTGGCGGTATCCCAGGGCAGCAGCAACATCCAGGCCAGCATCACCAGATGCACCAACAGAGAAAAACTAGTCAGCTCCAGATAGCCGATATCGGCGAGGGATTGCTTGCGCCGTTTACGCCACAGAAGGCCTATCAAGCCGCTGGAGAAGATCACCCCAACGCCCACCAGCACAGCACCGCCACCGAGATAGATGCGAAAAGCAGCGGTAATCACGCAGGCAATCAGCGTCGGCAGGCCGCCGAAGAACAAACCCGAAATACTTAAAAGTACTGAACGACTGTCGAAGAAGATCCCCGGCTCATAATGCCAGGGAGTCAGCATCACCGCGATACAGATACCGCCGATAATGATGCCGACCAACACACGCCACAACAAAAAGTATTCCTGTTGCTTTTGCCTGGGTATCGCATCGTAAATAAAGACCAATGCCAGCAAAAATGCAGCATTTTGTGTTAACGGAAGGAAAATGCTCTGCTCCATCGATTCCCAAGCCTGTGAATAACAAAGAAGAAATCTACACGTCCAGTGTAGCAGAGCACCTTAAAAAACCTGACTAATTTATGCCCTCTCCCAGACAAACATCGAATCAAGTGGATGAATATCGGATAAGGTGACCTAGTACATTAGTGGCATCGACATCAACAACGCTAATCAAACCGCCAGGCGCTGTATTGCAGAGCGCGAGATTAACCAGGAAGTCACTGAACTGCCCGAACTCGATGCCGTTCCTCTCGAAACCACTTGAAGCGCCCAGCGAGCTGATTCGTTGACTCTAACAACGGCCGGATAAAGAGCCAGGCCCCAAGTTAATTTGCCCCTGGTTTACTTGTTGTGGTTTCCGCTTCATCAGTTGGCTGAATTTGTCCAACCAACAACATGGGGGCAGCATCCAGCTCTTCGGCATCCATCATGGCGGCGATTCGCTCCACGGCAGACAATAACTGACTTTGCTCCCAGGCCTCGAGCGCCTGATAGCGCTTGATAAAGTGTTCCTGCAGCGGTTTGGGCGCCTGCCCTAGCAATGCCGCCCCGGACTCACTCAGTAACAGATGTACTTTGCGCTTATCGGTTTGGCTGCGCTGACGTATGACCAGCCCCTTAGCTTCCAAGCGGTCGATAATGGTAGTGACGGTAGCAGGACTCAGATTGATCTCGGTCGCCACCTGTTTGGCCAGCGGCGATCCCATGGAAGCGATTTTCTGCATCACCATCAGTTGCGGTCCGGTGAGTCCCGAGTGCTTACTGAGCTGCCTGGAGTGCAGGTCGATGGCGCGGATCACTTTGCGCAGCGAGATTAATAACTGCTCGTACTTTTCCATGGATACTGTCCCACTCTCACGGTTTCACTTGTTTGAAAAAGGCTACTGAAATCACCCATAACCTAAAGGCGCAAGCTTATCAGAAAAGCCGGGGAAACTCATAACCCATCGACTCAATAGCTGAATTTCCCCAATACCGCCGCCGACAGACGCAACCTTAAATCAACAAATCATTCATCTTTTGTTGATACAAAAGCCTCACAATGTAATCATTAGAAGGCTAACAATTAGAACTCAAATCAATTACTGAGCATTAATTATCAGAAAAGGACTATCCCCATGTCGGCCACCAGCCTGAAGTACAAGAGCGAAGAAAATCCTATTCCACTGAAAGTCATCACAGAGAAGCGGCCATTTTCCAGCCATCAGGCGCTGATGCAGTTTGATGTTGCCAATCGCCCCTGGCGAGAAACCTTGTCGCTGAGCTTTAAGAATGACAAACAACTGTCCCAGGTATTCAACAATATTCGCGCCGTTGATGACCAAGTTTATGAAGTGATTGCCGCCAGGATCACCCCCTACATAGCCCAATTAATGGATAAAGATGATCCCAACTGCCCGATTAGGTTGCAGTACGTCCCGGAGCAGGATGAGTTGGAGGTCGCGCCCCATGAAATGGGCGATCAATTGGCGGAAGATGACATGATGCCCGAAGGCACCTCGATAGTGCACAGGTATCCCAACCGGGTGTTATTTCTGGTGCACAACATCTGCGGCTCCTATTGCCGCCACTGCACCCGCAAACGCATGGTGTCCGATCCGCTCAATGTGATCTCCATGGACAGGATCCGTCGCTCGGTGGAGTATCTGCGCCAACATACAGAGGTACAGGACGTGCTTCTGTCGGGCGGCGATCCTTTGCTGCTCACAGATGACAAGCTGGATGAAATTCTGTCGATGATCCGAGAGGCCAGACCGGATCTGAAAATTCTGCGTATCGGCAGCCGTTTATTGGCGCAGCTTCCTACCCGGGTCACCCCCGAGTTGTGCCGGGTACTGAAGCGTAACCGAGTCACACTGATCAACACCCAAGTAAACCACCCCAGAGAAATCACCCCCTTATTCAGCAAACATATCGCCATGCTCAGGGAAACCGGCATCATGCTCGGCAACCAGAGCGTGCTGATCAAAGGCGTCAACGACAGCATAGATACTATGCAGGAACTGGTAATGGAGTTGGTATCCATAGGCATACGTCCCTATTACGTCTATGCCATGGATCCGGCGCCGGGCAACAGCAAGTTTCAGGTCAGTTATCAGCGAATGCTGAAAATCTATCACGGCATCCGCGGCTGGGTATCCGGCCCGGCAATTCCCACCTTTATCGTCGATGGCGTCGGCGGTCTGGGTAAAATGCCGGTGCAGCCGGAATATGTCAGCAGGCAAGCCGGCCCGGAAGGTGAGCGTCTGATAGCCACCAACTTTGAAGGGCGCAGCGCCGACGTATCATTCCTGCTACAGGAGTGATCCATGCACCCTTTGGATTATGGGATTTTCCTGGCGTACCTCGTAGGTTTACTGGGGTTTGGGTACTTCCATTTCAAACGCCACAGTGACGGCGATGACTACTATCTCGGTGGCCGCAATATCAAAGCCAGGCACGTGGGCTTTTCCATTGCCGCCACGGATGTGGGCGGCGGATTTTCCATAGGTCTTGCCGGTCTCGGCTTCAGTATGGGCCTGGCGGGCAGCTGGCTGCTGTTTACCGGTTTGCTGGGTGCCTGGTTATCTGCTGTGTTTGTTATTCCCAGGGTCAAACGTCTGGAGCAGGGCGAGCGCTTTTATACCTATCCAGATCTGCTCAAGCACAGATTCGGGGCCAGAGTCGCCATGTTGGCCGCCTTGATCTCCTGTATCGGGTATCTGGGGTTTACCGGCGCGCAGATCCTCGCCGGTGCCAAACTGGCGGCCGCAACCCTGCTGCCCAAGGGGTTCGATGCCTTGCCGCCGCTGCAGTTGGCGCTCTGGGTCATAGGCGGAACCACCATTCTTTACACTGTATTTGGGGGCCTCAAGGCGGTTATCTATACCGACAGCGTCCAGTGGCTCATTTTATTACTGGGCTTGATTGGTTTTACCCTGCCCTACGCCCTGGTGGAGGTCGGCGGCTGGCAGGGGCTGAGCCGCAGTCTGCCGCAGTCCCATATGTCACTGACCGCCATAGATCCCATCACGGCCATCAATTGGCTACTCACCATCACACCAGTGTGGCTAATTGCCATGACTCTCTATCAGCGAATGTTTGCCTGTAAAGATAGCGCCACGGCCAAGCGGGCCTGGTATCTGGCCGGGGTGCTTGAATATCCCCTGATGGCGATATCCGGCGTTTTATTGGGGATGTGCGCCAGAGTCATGTTGCCACATATGGACAGTGAAATGGCGGTGCCGGCGATGATCCGCGATCTCTTGCCAATGGGCTTTACCGGGCTGATTATCGCGGCATACTTTTCCGCCATCATGTCCACCGCAGACAGTTGCCTGATGGCGGCATCCGGCAACCTGACCCAAGATCTGCTCGGGCTGGATCCCAGAGGGAACAACACCCTGAGACTGTCGATGATTGCCACTCTATTGTTAGGGCTGGCAGCCATCTACCTCGCCAGTCAGGCCAGGCAGGTATTGGATGCCATTCTCTATGCTTATGCCTTTATGGTTTCCGGACTGTTTATCCCGACTCTAGCGGCACTGTTTTGGCCCAGAGTCAGCTCCACGGCGGCACTTTACGCCATGTTAGGAGGTGGACTCACGGCGCTGGCACTACTGACAGAGCTGCTCAAGCTGCCGGATGGCTTAGCTAAACTCGGTCTGGATCCCAGTATCTATGGCATTTTGGTCTCCGCCGGTTTGTTGGTGCTGGTCAATATCATTCACCAACCAGCTCCCAAGCCCAGGCTCACCTCGCATCAGGACAGTTCACACTCATGACCCGAGCTCAATTTGATCAGCAACTCAACTTACTCGGCGCCCACATCCAGCACGGCCCGGCCAATGATCGCATCTATCTGATCTCCCTTGGTAATGCCTCTCCCGGTCCTTTACTGGATGCACTGAATGCGATGGCGCTGCAACATGGCTACGGCAAGATCATCGCCAAGCTACCTGAGCACAAGGCAGGCCTATTTTTGGCATATGGTTTCAGCGAAGAGGCCAGGATCCCAGGATTTTATCAAGGCCAGGACGCCGTATTTCTCGCCCGCTACCAGGACAAAACCAGGCAGTTTCGCACCCTGCCGGAGTTGGATACCCTGCTGGAGCGCGCCAGGACGGATATCAAGCCTGAATTCCATTCAGCGGCCGAGGTCAGTCGCTGCCACGAAGAGGACCTACCACAGATGGCCAAGCTCTATCGCGAGGTGTTTCCCAGCTACCCCTTCCCCATTGAAGATCCGGAATTTTTACGGCAGAGCATGGCCAGTGATGTCGACTACTTTGGGATCCGCCAGCAAGGGCGACTGATAGCCCTGGCTTCGGCAGAAAAGGATCCCAAGAGTCTCAGTGCAGAGATGACAGATTTCGCCACTCTGCCACAGGCACGCGGACAGGGCTGCGCCAGAGCCTTGTTGGCACATATGGAGCAAGCAATACTCCACCAGGGCTACCGAACCGCCTATACCATAGCCAGAGCCGTTTCCGTTGGTATGAACCGTACCTTTGCCGCGGCGGATTACCGCTATGGCGGCCGTCTGCACCTCAATACCCAAATAGGCGGCCAGATAGAGAGCATGAACCTCTGGCATAAATTACTTGTTTAGCTACCACTTATGTGGTACTTAATTGGCCGGACTTCCAAGGAGAGGGTTCAGTCATAACGACAATATGCCGGGTTGAACCAGAACAATTCCATGCTTTCGACTAATGGTTTTGTGCACCTTAACAAGCAATCATGGTGCCCGTGGAGGCCACAGCTGTCATGGAAGAAAGAGCGTTATCTTCATCTGTGCCATAAAAACGGCACTTACGTCACTTAGTTTCAATTAAGTTCTAATTTTCTTTCTTTCTCACGCCGAATCCGGCGACACATCACACTTTCTGGCCAAACAAGTTAGTAGTTTGGCACCAAGAAAGAGATACAGATTTCATTTTCAACAGCATATACAGGTGAACTTATGGCTGCTAAATTCTTTATCCCTTCAGTAAACGTCCTGGGTCAGGGCGCTGTAGACGATGCTATCGGTGATATCCAAACTCTGGGATTCAAACGAGCACTGATAGTGACAGACAAGCCTTTGGTCAGCATAGGTCTGGTGGGACAGATCGCCGAGAAGCTGGGGCAAGCAGGCATTAGTGCCACTGTATTCGATGGCGTTCAACCCAACCCAACCGTTGGTAACGTGGAAGCAGGCCTTGAGTTGCTGCGCGCCAACGACTGTGACTTCGTGATCTCCCTGGGCGGCGGTTCACCACACGATTGCGCCAAGGGGATTGCCCTAGTCGCGGCCAATGGTGGCTCAATCAAAGACTACGAAGGCGTGGATCAGTCCGCCAAGCCGCAGTTGCCACTGGTGGCCATCAACACAACCGCCGGTACCGCCAGCGAAATGACCCGCTTCTGCATCATCACAGATGAAAGCCGTCATATTAAGATGGCCATTGTCGACAAGCACACTACCCCGACCATTTCGGTCAACGACCCTGAGCTGATGCTGAAAAAACCTGCCAACCTGACCGCGGCAACCGGTATGGATGCCCTGACTCATGCGGTAGAAGCCTATGTGTCCACAGCCGCAAACCCCATCACTGACGCCTGCGCCATCAAGGCTATTGAGCTTATTCATGCCAACCTGATCAATGCGGTAGAGCATGGCGACAATATCCAGGCCCGTGAACAGATGGCTTATGCCCAGTTCCTCGCCGGGATGGCATTCAACAACGCCAGCCTGGGTTATGTACATGCCATGGCGCACCAGTTGGGTGGTTTCTACGATCTGCCCCATGGCGTGTGTAACGCACTCCTGCTGCCTTATGTGCAGGAATACAATGCTCAGGTGGCGGCACCAAGACTGAAAGATGTGGCCAAGGCCATGGGTGTTGATGTTAGTACCATGAACGATGAGCAGGGTGCAGCGGCCGCAATCAAGGCGATAAAAGAATTGGCTGCGGCGGTAAAAATCCCTGAAAACCTGACCAAAATTGGGGTAAAGGCCGAAGATATCCCAGTACTTGCAGAGAATGCTCTGAAAGATGCCTGCGGCTTTACCAACCCCAAACAGGCGACTCACGAAGAAATTTGCCAAATTTTCAGCAACGCGTTGTAATCCACTTTTGCATCTGACATTCGTCAGTGCCAGATACGCCAAGGCCCGTTAAGGAACGGGCCTTGGCTATTTCCAAGATGTACTCCATTCACCTTCCAAGCCCATCAGCTCAGCATTTCAGCGGTTATTCGGCAATAGCTAAATATTGGGATCTGTCCCCGGTTTATTTCTGTCGATTACAGGCTAAATGAGATTAACAACAGCAAGCAATAAGGAGTAAACCACCGCGTTTGTAACCCTTGTCACAGTGGCCGATTGTCAGTTCAGCCCCTATGATAAATTCAGGAATCAACCAGGCAGGATCCCTTATGACAGCCATTACTCAGATAATCAATTACACTGTTCGTTGCCCCCACTATCAGGATCAGAGCGCCGAAGCCACATGGCGCAATCACATCGAAATCAATCACTCGGCGGAAATTGCCCTCGACCGACTAAGCAAGTGGCACGCCCACTCCGGCAATCGGTTATTTTGCTCGCAAGATATCGTGGTGCGTAAAGCTGAAAAGGAGGAGGCTTACTTCGCCATGATCAGCGAAAGATTAAAGTCCGGCACTCATGCCTTAGTCACGCTCAAGGTCTTTATGGACAAGTGCACTAAAGACACCTCTGTTGAAGAGATAGTGGAACACCTCTATCAGGACTGTCGAACTCGCCTGGAGAAACTCAGCTGAACTTAAGCGCCGGTTCAAGCCAAGCCATTTCGACTCGTTAACGAAAGCGAGCCAAGAGCCGTATCTTTTCTGAGAGTCTCTTTGTTATCGCAAGATAAGACTCTGAGCAAAGATACGGCCAAGCCTGCTTGAGATCACATAACAATCATAAACAACGGCGACAGCTCACAGTTATTCGATCCACTTCGGCACAAATCAGATAGATAATATCATTTCTGAGAAAATCATTTCCTTATTTTTCAAAAGCTAATAAAAGAAAACTCAAACTTACCCCAGATATAAACCATTTTTAGGCCAATTGTTGGAAAACCCTGCCACTGCTAGACTTTCCACCGCGGGCCCAAGTCTAAAGATCTCAATCATTCAGGCCTTGCGGGGTTGATGCAAACCAGGGCGACCGAGTTCGCCCGCCGGAATAACAGAATTTGTTTTTAAATCTGCAACAGGAAAGCCATTAAATGCACGAGTTAGCCAATATCGTCATCGTCGGCGGCGGCGCCGGTGGTATGGAGATCGCCACCAAACTGGGCCATAAACTGGGCCGCAAGGCCAAGGCCAGAGTCACCCTTATCGATGTCGCCGACAGCCATGTCTGGAAACCCCTGCTCCATGAGGTCGCCACAGGCGCATTGGATGTCGGGGTCGATGCCATCAGTTACCGCAGTCACGCAGCCGCTCACGGCTATCACTTTCAGCAAGGCGCCATGACGGACATAGACCGCCATGCCAAGCAGGTGATACTGGCGCCCATTTGTGATGACAAGGGTGAAGAGCTGTTGCCATCACGGCGCATCGACTATGACTATCTGGTGATTGCCATCGGCAGTATCGCCAACGACTTCAATATTCCCGGGGTGCGGGAACACTGCGTCTTCCTCGACAACACAGAGCAGGCCATGGCCATCCGCCAGCGTTTGCTGAACAAGTTTATGCGTTATGCTAGCCATCAACAGCTGGATGAGAAGATCAAAATCGCCGTCGTCGGCGCCGGTGCCACCGGGGTGGAGATGTCGGCCGAAATGCATCACGCAGTGGATCAGCTCAAGGGCTTTGGCTTCAAGATAGATACCAGCCTGTTGGAAGTCACCCTGATTGAAGCCGACAAACGAATACTGCCCAAGGTCGAAAAGGAAGAGATCTCGGCGGCAGTCGCCAGAGAGCTGAGCACTCTGGGAGTCCGGGTGATGACCAATACCCGTATCACCCAGGTGACGGCCAAGGCGTTGACTACCAGTGAAGGCGAAGAGATCCCGAGCGATATGGTGATCTGGTCCACCGGGGTCAAGGCGCCTGAGTTTCTCCACGGCATTGGCGGCCTGGAAAGCAATCATATCCATCAGCTGCTGGTCAAACCCAATGCCCAAACCACGCTGGATGAGCATATCTTTGCCATTGGAGACTGTGCCGCTTGTCCGCAGCCGGATGGCAGCTGGGTGCCGCCAAGGGGCCAGGCCGCCAGGCAGATGGCCTTGATGACAGCGGATAACATCATAGCCATGCTCAGCGGCAAAACTCCCTCGAAAGAGTACCTTTACAAGGATCTCGGTTCACTGGTGAACCTGTCGCGCTTCCACACGGTCGGCAACCTCATGTCTTTCATTGGCGGAGGCGTCATGGTCGAAGGCAAGATAGCCAGATTTGTCTATACCTCTCTCTATCGCCGCCATTTGATAGAGCTGCACGGTGTGGTCAAGGGCACCCTGTTGATGTTTGCCAAGGGGATAACCCGGATAATCCATCCCCACCTCAAGCTGCATTGATAGAGGGGGCGCCCGGCGCCCCTCTTTTATTTGCCATGCCGGCAAGGCTATAATCGCTGCAGACTTATTTACCCGCAACAGACGAATTCAGATACTGCCTATGACAGCTAAATCCGCCGACTTTTCCAATATCAACCAAAGCAGCGCCCAGTCCTTCAAGGCGCAGAAGAATCTGATCAAACAACTGCTGACCGGTAAAAAAGTGCCCTGCCCTAAATGCCAACAAGCCTTGAGTGCCACCTTGCCACCGGCAAAATCCACCTCAGAGCTTGCCAGCATCCGCTGTCCCAAGGGCTGCACTGATATTGAGCTGGAAACCGAACTGCCGGGCAAGTGAGTAAGCCCAATAAAAAAGGACCGCAACAGACGGTGGAAATCATCTGCTGCGGCTGCAAGGCAAAACTGTTCAAATATCGAAAGGGCGGCAAAGGCGCCTTGGTTAAATGTTTTGTCGAACGGATCCTGACAGATCATACGCAAACGCCCTGTACCTGCCCCGGCTGCGGCCAGGTCTTCGCCCGTCAGGCACTGATCCGCGGCGTGCCTGCATTCAAGATTATCGGTGGCAAGGCGCGCATGAATTAGCCCCCTTGTACGGGCGCAGAGCCTTTGCGGCGCAGATAGAAACGGTAGTACCCCAACAGATTGCTGCCGATAAACACAGACTCCATCAATACCGCCATCGGCGAACCCAACAGGATGTTATTCAGCAGCCAGCAACCGCTGCCGACGAACATCAGCTCCCTTAATCGTTTGTCATCACGGCAAAAGGCCGCCTTGGTCTGCAACAAACTGCCGGCCAGACTCAAAAGATCGAGCCATTGATTGAAACTCAGTGCCACGGCCGTGACCGAAGCGGCCATAAACAGCCACATCAGACGTCTGTCGACGGTGAAGATACTGACAAAGAATCTGACACTGGCAACCAACATTAAAATGGCCAGGCTCCAGTGGTTAAGCAAGATAAAATGCGCCGCGTTCAGCAGGCCCGACACCACCAGACAAGCAAGCACGGCGCGCCTGGGCCTGAACTGGAATGACAAAAGATCGCTAAGCAGCGCCAGAGTGACCAACAGCTGTGAAATAACAAAAATGGACAACACAGTATCTCGGAAGATTGAAACCGGTCGCTATTGTGCTGTGCCATTGAGGCTATGGCATTAACTTAGGTTAAGACGCCGGCGAATGCGGCTGAGGCTCTCTGGGGTGATGCCGATATAGTTGGCCAACTGCACCTGGCTCAGGGCGCTTATCCAGTGTGGCCAATGATTTTTTAACCACAGGTAGCGCTGCTCTGGCGACTTGAGCAATAGAAAAGCTTCTTTCTGCTCCTTGTAGCGCAGCTGGGCACGCAGCAATGAAAGCTCGGCGCGCTGAAACCCGCTAAGCTCAAACAGGCTCAGGGGCACGACCACCAGAGTGCTGTTTTCCAGTGCCTCAAGCTGATAACGGGCAGGCTCAGCACTGAGAAAACTGCTGTAAAGCAGACAAAATTCGCCAGGGAAATAGAACTCTTTGCAACGCTGCTGACCATCACTCAGATAGTGGCTGGCCCGCAGCAGACCATTGAGCAATAAAAAGCCCGACTGCTGTTTGCCACCTTGTGCCAGCAGCACCTCACCTGCCTGACAACTTTTCAGCTGAGCCTTATCCAAGAGTGGCGCCAAAGCACTGGGTTCAAGCCCCAATTCAAGGAAAAAGTCTGTCAGCGCCCGGAAAGCGGCCTGATGAGACATAGATTTATGGCTCATTCAGTCGGGCGCCTATTGGGAAGAAGACGGCAGAATCGAGGTAAACGTCACAAAGAAAGTGCGTTCCACATACTCGCCCGGCGCTTCGGCCATAGATTGCTCCTGGGTGCGGGTCTTCAGCGCCAGAGTCACGCTGTAAGGTGGGTCGAACGGCTCTTTAGGAGTAATGGCTTCAATCTCAATTCGGTCGCCGAGAAACTGGCTGGCCAGATGCGCGATGGCGCCTGTTTGATAGTCAAATCTAAACATGCCCAAATACCAGAACACACCTGAGCCCTGGGTTGTCACTGCGAAGGGAACAACAAACTGCATCGATTCGGCATTGCCGGGCAAGTTTAGGGGGGTCAGCTTACGATAATCGAGCAATACCTCCCCACGAACCACTTCATCCTGATATTCGCCAAACGCCAGATGCTGCTCTTCCTTAAAGCCGGTAAGAGTGACTGACTTGTTGCTGTCCGGCAAACGGATCCTGAACGGCTCTCGGGTGTCCAAGCTGAACAGCCGCTGCATCACACCTTGAGCACCACCATCAAATTCAGCCAGTGGGCGCACCATATCGTTTTCCCTGACATAGAGATCGTCCTCGGCGAAGTTGAACCTGTAGATCCCAAGCGCGATCACCGCCAAAAACACCAGCCCCAACACCACAGCCACACGAACAAAGGGTCTCATAATCCATCCTATCAACAACAAACCCAACCATATCGGTACACTGAGCTACCTTAACCTCAAAGCCCAGTGGCCGCAGCCGGGATCTGAATGCCTGTCAGCCCGGGTTCAGTCAATAATGCAATATTTAACATCTATTGGAACGCCAACCTATGATTGAAGCGTTAACCATCAAAGGTACTTACCAATGAGTTTCAGCCAACCAACTTCAACGTCATCTGTTTATAAAATACGGTAACAGACAACTGAGTCGCTGAGAACTCGGGTTTGGTGATTGAGAACTCAGGTATTTACAACCCGATCTGCAGATTGAATGATAGACAAAGCGCACTGAAGGAACCTCGCGGCTCCGCCAAGGACGGAAGGTTACCTTTGCTCAAGACAGATGGCTCAAGATTCGAGCTCTGCCAGCCAGCCCTTGAGCAGCGCAGCCAGTTTCTGCCTGTCTTTGGCAGATACCCCCTGGAGTAACTGCTGCTGAGTAGCCATATGAGCAGGCAAGGCGGCCTCAACCTTGGCCTTGCCTTCGGCGGTCAATCGTACATTCACCGCCCGGCGATCTTCGGTGCTGTGGCTGCGACAAATGAATCCTTTCTGCTCCAGCTTATCCAAACGGCTGGTCATGGCGCCGGAGGTCAGCATCATGCTCTGGTGCAATTGCCCCGGAGTCAGAGTGTATGGCTCACCGCTGCGGCGTAAGGTTGCCAACACATCAAACTCTCCCTGACGCAAGCCAAATTCGCTATGGCAACGGAGGATTTCAGCATCTATATATTTGTAGATCCTAGCCAGGCGGCCAAAGACTTCCATCGGCTGCAGGTCGTCAGTCACCCCGGCGACCAACCACTGGCTGACTATGGTGTCTACGCCATCCTTGGTAGCTGCGGCTTGCGGCTGGTGGGCTTGTGGCTTGTGGGTTTGTGTTTTTAGCTCTTCCTGCGACATAACTATCTCTATAGCAAGATTCTTTATAAGGAATATTATGCCAGCAAGCCGCTATTCCCAAGCCTGAAAAGCAAAAACGCCGCAGAAATCGATTTCTGCGGCGTTTTTAACTGAATCAATCAGTAAAGAGGCGAATTACTCCCCTTATGATTTCTTCACATAACAGCTCAGGATAACGATGCGGGTGCCATTGACCCGACCTTCGATATGCTCAGGGTTGTTGGTCAGAGCAATGTTACGCACGGCTGTACCACGCTTGGCCACAAAGCTGGTGCCCTTCACGTTGAGATCTTTAATGATCACTACGCTATCACCGGCGGCCAACTGAGTGCCATTGCTGTCCAGTGTCGGCGCCGAATCATCGCTCTCGGCCGCCAAAGACTCGGCATCGCCCCAAGCTTTGAGATCGTCTTCCAGATAAAGCATATCCAGCAGATCCTGAGCCCAACTCTCGCCATTGAGACGCTTGAGCATGCGATAAGCCATGACCTGTACGGCAGGAACCTGACTCCACATACTGTCGTTCAGGCAACGCCAGTGGTTAACATCCATGGTGTCCGGAGCGGCAATCTGGCCTTCACAGGTAGCGCAGATCATAATGTCGCTATCGGTGCGATCACCCGAGTGAGGCAGATCATAGACAGACAGAGCGCCTTCGGCTCCACAGAGTTCACATTTCCCGCCACAGCGGCTTTGCAGTTCAGTTTCTGAAGTCATTACTAATATTCTTCGTTCAGGCAAAGCACACATTATGCTGCAAAATCGGCGCCAAATCAGAATTACAGCTCACAAAAACACAAAAAATTGAGCATTTATCAAAATCCGCGCCAACAGTTCAGTGAAAAAATCACCCAAGAATCGCTTTACCTCATTCAATTCATTGATAATAAAGCCTCAACCTGCCCCTCAAGATACGGTCAATATTCCCGCACAGTTATGGGCATACATATTACAGCGCTTGACTCACCATCGGCTTTCACTTGAGATACCGCCATAACGAAAAAGGAGAACAAAGATGAGCTTCAGCGAACAAGGTTTTGCCTTTCTGACCCGGCTGGAAAACAACAACGACAGGGCCTGGTTCAAGCAACATCAGGATGAGTATGAAACCCTGCTCAGGGGGCCGGCACTGACATTTATTGAACAGATGCAGCAGCCTATTCAGGCCTTGTCTCCCAGATTGACGGCGGTCGCCAAGAAGGTCGGAGGCAGTTTGATGCGGCCACAGCGGGACACTCGCTTTGGTCACGACAAGTCGCCCTACAAGCTCAATGTCGGGATCCAGTTTCGCCATTTTCAGGGTAAGGATGTTCACGCTCCCGGGTTGTATCTGCATCTGGCCAACGATGGTTGCTTTATCGCTGCCGGGATCTGGCGCCCCGAATCCAAGGTGCTCGGCGCCATCAGACAATGTATCGACGACAACCCACGCGCCTACAGTAAGGCGTTGGAGGAATTACGGCGCCATGGGTTTACGATGGACGGTGACAGCCTGGTGCGACCACCCAAGGGGTTCGATAAAAGCCACCCATTGATAAACGAATTGAAACGCAAAGACTTTGTGGCGCTTAAAATGCTGACAAAAGAGCAGATTTGTCGCAGCGATTTTGTCGACTTCTGTGCCAGTGAGTTCCAACACACCCAGGCGTTGATGCGCTATCTGTGCTTTGCGCTGGACTTGGATTATTGATGTCTGTCACTGGATTATTGATTGCCGTACCTGGGCTTAAACCGCCCAGGTAGAATCTGGTTCAACGTCCAAGCTGAGCGCGCATCACGCTCAGCGCCTGCTGCAACTCCTGATGCAAACCGGCCTTGCCGAGCACCCGAATCCCCTGCAGTTGCAGCAATAACCAGGCCGCGAGCGCCTCGGTATTGTCGCTGTTAAGCTCGCCGCACTCTCTGGCGTGGGTCAGCGCCTTGGCAAACGCCTCCTTGATGGAGTCAAACAAGTGCCGACTCTCTTGCTGTACGACAGCATCCTCCAGGCTCATCTCCAGCAGCGCATTTTGCAGGAAACAGCCGTATTTTTGCTCTCGCTGCAGGGTCACAAACTGCTCAAGATAATCAATTACCTGCTGTAACCCTGCGCCTTCGGCGCGCAGGCTGTCGAGCGATGGTAAAGAGTTTTGCTGCAGATACAGACGCAGCGCCTCCCGGTACAGATTCAGCTTGTCGCCATAGGTGTTATAGAGACTGAATCTGTTGATCCCCAGATGCTCGACCAGATCCGCCACTGAAGTGGCGGCATAACCCTTTTGCCAAAAGAGCTCCATTGCCAATTTCAGCTTATCTTCCCGGTCAAAATTGCAACTTCTTGCCATACTGCTCCCAAGCGTTTCCAGCGAATGACGTGCTGTATATTTAGTCAAATTAATTCTTGACTGATCGTTCTAATATCCCCTAAAGTCTAACCTAAACGATCGTTCCGAAAAAGATTTGAATACATTTTCCTGAAACCAAACCAGGAAAAATAACTAAACGACCCAAGACAGATGGAGAAAGATAGATGAAGCTGTATGAACTCGGACCCACCCCAAGTGCCCGCAGAGTCAGTATTTTCATGGCGGAGAAAGGCATAGATATCGAGCGGGTAAACGTCGATCTTCGCGGCGGAGAAAATCTCTCGGCCGAATTCAAGGCCAAGAGTCTCAATGGCCGCATTCCGCTGCTGGAGCTGGATGATGGCAGTTATCTGTGCGAGTCTGTGGCCATCTGCCGTTATCTCGACGAGTTGTTCCCTACCGAGCTCAAGCTCTTTGGCAACACGCCGCTCGAGCGAGCAAAGGTGGAGATGTGGCAGCGCATCGTTGAACTGCAGGGGTTGTTACCTGCCTTTCAGGCATTTCGCAATATCAGCGGCATCTACAGCGACCGGGAAACCTGCATTCAAGCCTGGGGCGAAGAATCCCGCAAACGTCTGGAATCTTTCCTGCCTCTGCTGGAGCAGCGCCTGAGTGAATCCCCCTATCTGGCCGGTGACAACTACTCCATTGCCGATATCACCGCCTATATCTTATTGGGATTCATCAAAAATCTGCAGATTTCACTGCAGCCTTTCCCTGTGCTGCAGAGCTGGTATGAGCAAACCGGACAACGCCCGGCAATGAGCCAGCCAAAGCAAGGATAAAATCTAGGAGACACACATGATTGAACTCTATACCGCCGCCACCCCCAACGGCTTTAAAATCAGTATTGCCCTGGAAGAGATGGGCTTGCCCTACCGGGTACACCATCTGGATCTCAGTGCCAATGAACAGAAACAGCCAGAATTTTTAGCCATCAATCCCAACGGCCGGATCCCGGCTATCATAGACAGGGACAACAATGATTTCGTGGTGTTTGAATCCGGTGCCATCCTGCTTTACTTAGCTGAAAAAACGGGGAAATTCTTACCTGTTGATGCCAAGAAGCGCTCCCAGGTCATTCAATGGCTGATGTTCCAGATGGGCGGCGTAGGCCCCATGATGGGACAAGCCAATGTGTTCTACCGTTATTTTCCGGAGAAGATCCCGGCCGCGATAGAGCGTTATCAAAACGAGGGCCGGCGCCTGTTTGAGGTGATGGATAATCAGTTGGCCAAACATGCCTATCTGGCCGGTGATGAATACAGCATAGCCGATATGGCCACCTGGCCCTGGGTGCGGATCTACGACTGGAGCGGCATAGATATTCAAGGTCTGCCTCACCTGCAACGTTGGCTCGATACGCTGGCTCTGCGCCCGGCCTGTCAAAAAGGCATAGTCACCCCGGAGTCCAGAGACCAGTTGAGTGATGAAGACAGGGCCAAACAGATAGCGCAAATGGTTACCCGTTAAGTCTGAGTCGTGTGGTAAGCATTAGTAAGCAGTAGCAACCATTAGCAAACAAGGTGCCGGGGACAGGCCGCGGCACTTCTGTTAATATTGGCGCCATTGCTATCCACACTTGATGCAGAGAAACCTTTGACCGCGCCAAGCCCTTCACTGACTCCGGCCCAAAAACGTGCCGCCAGTTATGCCAACACCATCAACACACTGTTCACCGAAATCCTCGACAGTCGCCAGAGTGCCGATCGGGTGCTGGCGAACTATTTCCGCAGCAACAAGAAACACGGCTCCAAAGACAGAAGAGTCATTCGGGAGACCCTATTTGCCTTGTTTCGTTGGTGGGGTTGGTTGCAACAGCTTGAGAATGGCGATGAGCAAAGCCTGTGGTTCCAGCGCCTGGCATTGGCGGCGGCAATAGAAGCCCACCCTTGGACGGACATTATCTGTGCCTGGCAGCAACAAGCAGGCAACTCATTCGCCCTGCCTGAGCAGGCTCTGGCCCCCAAAGCCGCCGCCGCATTGGTATTCAAGGTTTCTGGCCGACATGTCTTGGCAAGAGACCTGGCACCGGACTGGTTCTGGCATGCCGTGGCGCCGCTGCCAGAGGCCCGGGAAAAGCTGCTGATAGACGCGCTTTGTAGCCGCCCGCCTATCTGGGCCAGGGTACAGAATATGCCGCTGTCCAAGGCCCTGGCCGAGCTCAGAAGCGCTGGAGTCGATGCAAGCGCCGCCCCCGTCTTCAATGACGCCATCAGCCTTGGCAGCAAGAGTATCAACCTCAATGAAATCAGACTCTATAAAGAAGGGTTTATTGAAGTGCAGGATCTGGCCTCCCAGGTCATAGGCCAGGTTTGCGCCCCAAAAGCCGGCGAAAACTGGTGGGACGCCTGCTCCGGCGCCGGTGGCAAGAGCCTGCAACTCAGCTCGCTGATGCAGCAAGATAGCGCCGCCAAAGGCGTTTTTGGCACTATTACCGCCTCGGATATCCGCACGGCAGCGCTCAATGAATTGGAAAAACGCGCCAAACGCGCCGGTTTCAACATCAAGGTCGCGCCTTGGCGCAGCGATGCCCTGCCGGTTGCCAGAGAAGCCTTCGACGGCGTGCTGGTCGATGCCCCCTGCAGCTGCACCGGCACCTGGCGCCGAAATCCGGACATGCGTTGGTTGGATGACAGCCAGGCCATCAGCGATAAACCCGCGCTGCAGCTCGACATACTCAGCCGCGCCTGCGATGCAGTCAAGCCAGGTGGCACCCTGGTTTACGCCACCTGCTCACTGGCGGACAGCGAAAACCGCCAGGTGGTCGATGCCTTCCTGGCCAAGCGGCCCGAGTTTACTCTGGAAACGCTCAGCCACCCATTCAGCGGTGAACAGACGCAGTATTTGACGATTTGGCCCTTTGAAGCCAATGCCGATGGGATGTTTGTTGTTCGTTTTCGTAAACAAGGCTAGCAAGAGTCAGGTTTATGCCTGAAGATAACCGTGGACAGACATGCAATAATTTTTACCTTGAGACGCTAAATTTCTCACTTTAGCTTGACCGATGCTTTAGGTAAAAAGGAGCGGTGCAACCTATATGCACTGTGTTATTGGAAATGGATCATGTCAAACCACTATGATTTCGACGACGATGATACTCCATGGGGAGATCATGTCAGAGGCAAGCAAAAGAACAAACGGGTCAAACAACGCCGCCGGGACAGCAAGAGACGTTATCCGGACGAATATATGGAGCCTGAGTTCCTCAGAGATAAATGGAAATAATCTTGGCTTAATCTGAAGAAAACCAATCAACAACAAAGGGGCTTAGGAAAGTGCGAATAAGCCCCATTTGTGCACTGCGTCAACTCACAGACCTGAATGCAAGGCGTATGTACTAGCTCAGACTTGAGTATATCTTGGCCTCGGCATAGCCCTTCCTTTTTATGCCTGCATTGGCAGACAATGAGAAACATCCATCGCCGGAGGCCCAACCAATGTTATTTGGCTATTTTGAGCTGAAAGCTATGCTAGCCGCTGTGCCAGCGGCCTAAAGTCGTGGAGCTTCGCCCCTCGGCCTAATGGCACAAATAACTACCGCTTCAGACGCTCATCCCTGATTCGACTGGCGCTGCTTCGGCATCCATGCCTCAGCCACGTTATTTGCGCCAACGGCTTTCGGCGACACCGAGGGGGAATTGGTGCAATTCTGTTGACCCTGAGTAGCTTGAACTATTTGAAAGATCTGCAGGCATACACCTCATTTTCAGGCACAGGCGAAACTGTGACCGTCGAAAACAGGGACGTTTTCGTCAAGGCTACATGGACGTATTCACGCCGTGTCACAGGATCGCCTGTGCGAAAGGCGCACCGCAGGTGATTGGCTACACCGTGGCCGGAAGCTCGGCCAGTACTAAGTGGGACTATGACTGTCAAAAACAGAGAATAATGCAAACACCCAGTCAATTCTGTTGTAAAAACAACCCAAATCAGGGTTTTGTTGCCTTTGTCAAAACTTGACCTTTGGCTAATTGTTT
>NZ_NGVS01000006.1 GCF_002777975.1 Shewanella carassii | reverse complement strand
CCGCCGACACTTACTCGCCAAAGTCCGACTGTCAGAGTGTCCTTACCGGAGATTTTTGGGTCTCCGGTAAGGACACTTTTACCTATTTGACAAAGGGAATCATATCAACGCCCGCAGCACGCGCGGCTTTGTAGTGGAGGCAAAGCCGCAACGGAAAAGCCGTCGCTGTGCCTGCGATTGTTAAATGCCATTAGACTCGTCACTCAACTGGTTTTTCTTTTTTAGAACACACTGCATCGGAGTTATTTTATGTTCACTGTCACTATATGAAGAAAAGAAACCCTCAAACACCTTGCCATTATTTTTTAACATGAGCGACAACGCCCCACGATCTATATGATCTCTGCTACATGTTTCATAACAACCAGAAAGTATTAAGTTTTTAAAAGTGCCTGAGATAGTGTAGGTGTGAACTTTGCTGGCACCACCGATCTCAATAATGCGCCCATTTATTTTATGCCCTGTTCTAAAAATTTCGACTCTTACGATAATTGGCACGGAACGAATAGCTATTTTAATGTGTTTCTCTTTTTCGGGTTCTTGCTTGCCTTCTGAGTCGTCATGAAGAATAAGTTCAGCGCTTACTTCTCTCTGCTCGCCCTGCTCACTAACTGACAAAGCAGGAACAGGCTCACCTCTTTCGGCCTTCCTTTCTTTTCTAAGGCGCTCTTGAAACCTTCGCCAAGCAGCCCTTTTCGCTGCTCTATCGAGATCCTCTAAGCCAAGGTAGGGTATCAGTATCCCAGACCATTCCCCCTCAATGCATACATCTTGATATAGAAGATTTTCAAACCAAGGCTCGATGTTTTTTCGCCATAAAATAGCGAAAACGAAAAGTAATAATGCGGTAATTAGACCACTGATAATACCGCTAGCCAAAGAACCAAATAGATTGGTAGAGCTGTTCGCGGACTCATTTAGATACCACCAAAGAAATACACCTGAAACAACCAGTATAAAATGCGGGAATATTCTCCAAGCCATACCCGCTACTTTCTTCAAATACTGCACATAATCTCCTTTGGCATTTAACAGCTGTATAGTGCGCATGCGCGTTTTGGTCCTCGGAGGAGTGTAAACGCGCATCGCTATCTGTTTGTATTCGCTGGATATAATAGAGTTTAGTCCTAATATCCCTTGCAGCTAAACGCGCATGCGCGGTTTCCAAACCTATTATCTACCAGCTGTATTTTTTAACTTTATGAATTTAATGTTATTTTCTAAAATGTTACAGAAATAACGCGCACACTTAGCTGCAAATTCCCGGCATTTTTCCTGGAACGTCAATAATACTGTATAAAAATCAGTTATTAGGCGCTTGTCATAAGCGCTCCAAGCCCTGCAACTAAGGGCCTTAAAACCAAGGGCCCTACAACTCAGGCCCGACAAAAAACGTTAAGTAACGCGATGGCTACCGCACGGGTCCAAACTCTGTTCGTCCCTGCATTCCGCTGAAAACCGAAAAGCGCTGCTGCTCTCGGCCTTAAGCTTAAGGAAGTGCTAAAGCTAAGCGTTTGAATTGGTTATACAATAGCCAGCATTGAATGTTAAAACAATTAGCCAAAGGTCAAGTTTTGACAAAGGCAACAAAACCCTGATTTAGGTTGTTTTTGCAACAGAATTGACTGGGTGTTTGCATTCTTTTCTGTTTTTGACAGTCATAGTCCCACCTAGTACTGGCCGAGCTTCCGGCCACGGTGTAGCCCATCACCTGCGGTGCGCCTTTCGCACAGGCGATCCTGTGACACGCTGCGAGTACATCCTTGTAAGCTCTGCCTCGCCATCCCTAGCTCGGAAGGTCACAGTTCCGCCTGCGCCTAGAAATGAGGTGTATGTCTGCGGGTATATAAGCAACTTCAAGCAACACTATTCTTGGAGAATTGCACCGACTCCCGCTCGAAGCGGCCGCAGGGCGTTGATGATAATCGCGTAGCGAGGCATGGCCGTTCACGGCATTGGGACTCCTGTCCAGCAAATGCTAACGCAACTCAGTCGAATCGTGGGCGAGCGTCGCCTAGCGACGAGCTAGCGAGCGCGAAACAGGATGTTGAGCTGGGCCAGAGTCACATGGGTGTGACTCTGAGCGTCTGGCGCGATAGCGAATTGGCATCATAAGTACAAGGGGTTTTCCGCTGCGTCGCGGGTCGCTGGGGGTTTGGAAAGGGGGCGAGTCGATACAGCCCCCTTTCCTCGGGTGTGGGGCNTTTCCGCTGCGTCGCGGGTCGCTGGGGGTTTGGAAAGGGGGCGAGTCGATACAGCCCCCTTTCCTCGGGTGTGGGGCGGCGAGTGTCGCCTAGCGACTGGCTACGAGCGAGAGCCAGGGATGGCGAACTGGCCGTTGTGCATGGATGCACTTGCTCCACGATTTTCGGCCGCTGGCACAGCGGCTAACATAGCTTCCAGCTAAAAGTATCTAAGTTAGTATTGGCCGAACTTCCGGCCATGGTGTGGCCCATCACCTGCGGTGCGGATAGGCAGGAAGCCTGAATGCAGTGAAGGACAGGACGTCCGGGAACTGCCTTTCGCACAGGCGCTCCTGTGACTCGGCGAGAGTTGCGCAGCAACATGTTTTAGAGCGCGAACCAAGGATAGAAAGCTGACCATTGTGCATGGAGGCATTTACACCACAACTTCAGGGCGTTCAACAACGGTTCTCGCACACCTGCTGTTTGGAGCAAGAAAGCAATGGTTTTCCAAAACCCGAGTGTTATAGCGTTAGATAGCAAAAGCCGGGATTAAACCCGGCTTTTATATCGAGCGAAGAAAGGTACTAGCCTCAGCTACCGAGGCGCTCTTTGATGGCTTGGGTGATAATACTGGCACCAAAACCATTGGCTTCGGCCCAGTCGACTATGCTCTTGCCATCGGCTTCCGCTACTTCCAGTTCGGTCTTTGACAAGCGTTTGGCAATAAACTCGCCGGTATCTTCGGCGTTGCTGTGATAGGCGGTGCGCAGCAGACTTTCACCGTCACAGGAGAGCCCGGAATAGATATTACGCAGCTTCACTCGGTTCTCTTTCAGCTTCTTACGCAGGCGGTTTTTGTCGTTGGACTTGACGTAATCACAGATACTGGCAGCCAAAAGATCTTCGGCTTTAGCGGTTGAGGGGACTGACACTGAGGATACAGCAATCAGCGCAGCAATGGCCGCGGGCAACAGACGCATCTGACACTCCTTTTTGTAATAGTTATTAAAACCAAGAGTCCCCGGCAGACAAGTCTGCCGGGGACTCTTGGCATAAGGATCGCTTCGTGGCTGACGCCACTCACGTTTCAGGGTTCAAAAGTCTGTTTTAATTTAACACTTTCTAATCATATTGATAAAGCGAAAACTCAAACCGTTTACACCGCAACCACTTTCCTCATCGATTAGCTGCCAACTACCGTCATCCCAATCCGGAAAGCGAGTGTCCCCTTCCACTTGCAAGTCTATCTCTGTCAGATACAGCCTATCGGCCTGAGGCAAAATTTCCCGGTAGAGCTGGCCCCCGCCTATCACCACCAGCTCTTCGCAGTCTCCAGCCGCTTCCACAGCCTCTTTGAAGGAAGAAACCCGGGTAACACCTTCCGGGGCATAGTCGCTCTGGCGGCTGATCACTATGTTATGGCGCCCGGGCAGAGGACGACCTATGGATTCGAAGGTCTTACGTCCCATCACCACCGGCTTTCCCAGAGTCATCTGCTTAAAATGGCGCAGATCTTCCGGCAGGTGCCAGGGCATTTGGTTATCTTTGCCTATGACCCTGTCATGGGCCATGGCGGCAATCATGGCGATGCGCATATACGCTCCTTGTTATTATTGGATTAAATCACCGGGCGAGTACGGAAATACAGCAAGCTAGGCATTGCCAGACCGACAGACAAAGCCCCGAGAATGAACACGGTTTTCAGACCATTGGTGACCACCTGCTCCCATAGCTCGGTACTGAGTTGTGACTGGGCGGTCAATTGCACCAAGGCAATCACAGTGTTGTAGGCATAAGAACCCGGGATCATAGGGATAATCGCCGCCACGGCATACAGCAGCGGCGGTGCCAGATGACGCTTGGCAAAGGCAATAGTCACCATGCCTATGATGGCGGCAGCGGCAAAGGTGGCCCACTCTATCGGCAAGCCAAACTGCAACATCAAGGTCCGTGAGCTGTGGCCTATGGCCCCGGCCAGAGCACAGTAAAGCAGATAACGCCTGGGAACATTGAACAGCATGGCAAAGCCCATGGCGGGAATAGCCGAGAAAAAGGCATCATTCAGCAGTAACAACAGAGTGTCCATCACAGGAAAATCCCCCCAAGCTGCATGGCAATGGTAATGCCTATCACGGAAGAGACAGTCATCAAGGTCGCCTGCCCCCAGCGGGAGATCCCCACATTCATATGGCCTTTAACCATGTCCGATATCGAGTTGATCATCGGAAAGCCGGGAACCAGCATCAGCACAGAGGCCGCCATCGCCAGCTCAGGGGTTTGGGTCACAGGATAGAGATACCCCAACTGGGCGGCCAAACTGGTGACAAAGGCGGTCACGGCAAAATTCACCAACACATTGAAGTGACGTTGCGCCATGGCCAGGCGCACAAACATGCCGATCACCGAGGCAAAGAAGGTGAAAAGGCATGCGGCCAGGTCGCCACCGAACAGATGACAAAAGCTGCCGCAGGAGAGGCCTATCATGGGGATAAGCAGCCACTTGGGGTAAGTTTTGGGTTGCAGTCTGGCGAGGCGTTTGCGGACTTCATTGGGGCCATAGAGGCCTTTTTCGGCCAGCAGGCAAATGCGTTGCAGCTCGCACACCACTGTCATATTGATGCCGTGCTCACGAATGCGCCGGGTAGTGGTAATACAACGGCCGGAAACCAAGCTGGTGAGCACCAGCGAATTGGAGGAGATGGATAGCTCGACACTGGCCAAGCCAAGTGCCCGGCCTAGACGCTGACTGATCTCTTCAACCAGTTCAGATTCAGCGCCGTAGGCCAGCAATAGCTGAGCAACCCGGACGACCTGCCGGGTGATATCGTTTTGGGTATCAGCGTACACAGGTGTTCAGGCTCGCTCAGATATTATCTTTGGTAAATAACCTCGACATCGTAATCATCGTCGTCGAAGTCATCGTCGAACTCATCATCATAGTCTTCGTTGAGATCTTCCAAGCTATCCTGGTGGTAGTTGTCCCACTTGAACTCAACATCGGCATCCGGATCTTGCTGTTGCTCTTCCGCCGGTAGACTGCTGATAAAGTCATAGAGCTTTTCAGCCAGTTCCTTGGTGCCTTCACGGGTATAAGCCGAAATGGTATAAACATCCCCTTCCCAGCCCATCTCCTTGACTATGCTGTCGACTCTTTCCTGCAGCTCTTCTTCCAGCAGCAGATCTGTCTTGTTGAACACCAACCAACGTGGCTTGGAAGCCAGCTTGGGCGAGTATTTTTCAAGCTCAGTAACAATCGCCTTGGCCGCTTCGGCCGGGCTGGTGCCATCGAGAGGATCGATATCCAGGATGTGCAACAATACACGGCAACGCTCAAGATGCTTGAGGAAGCGAATCCCTAGACCGGCACCTTCGGCGGCGCCTTCGATCAACCCTGGGATATCTGCCACCACAAAGCTCTGCCCTGGGCGAGGATTTACCACACCGAGATTAGGCACCAAGGTGGTAAAGGGATAATCGGCTACCTTAGGTGTTGCACGAGAAACCGCCCGAATAAAGGTCGACTTACCGGCATTTGGCATACCGAGCAGACCCACATCGGCCAACAGCATCAGCTCAAGACGCAAGCTACGCACTTCACCGGGGGTGCCCAGGGTTTTTTGTCTGGGGGCACGGTTCACACTGCTCTTGAAGCGGGTATTGCCAAGACCGTGGAAGCCACCTTTGGCCACCAACAGTTTCTGGCCATGCTGGGTCAAGTCACCGAGCACCTCATCGGTTTCTTCATCAACCGCCCGAGTCCCCACAGGCACCTTGAGCACCAAGTCCTGACCGCCCTTACCGGTACAGTCACGGCCACGGCCGTTTTCACCACGTTCGGCCATATGGAAACGCTCAAAACGATAGTCAATCAAGGTGTTGAGGTTGTCATCGGCTTGCAGATAAACACTGCCACCGTCGCCACCGTCGCCACCATCTGGACCACCATCCGGCACGTATTTTTCACGTCTGAAGCTGACGCAGCCACTGCCACCATCTCCAGCTTCAACTCTGATCACTGCCTCATCGACAAACTTCATACATACTCCTGGCACCAAGGAATGGGGCAATTATACTGCCTAACCCTGTGGGGCGCCAAAAAACAGAAACTATGGCTCTCGCCCAAAACAAAAGCCCCACCAATGGCGGGGCTCAAAGCAATTCTGGTTTGAAGATTAGTCTTCGATGCTAACGAACTTACGGTTGTTAGGACCTTTAACTTCAAACTTAACTTTGCCGTCAGTCAGGGCAAACAGAGTATGGTCACGACCGATACCTACGTTAACACCTGCGTGGAACTTAGTACCACGTTGACGAACAATGATGTTACCAGCCAGAACTGATTCGCCGCCGAAGCGCTTTACACCAAGACGTTTGCTTTCTGAATCGCGGCCGTTACGAGTAGAACCGCCAGCTTTTTTGTGTGCCATGAGTCAGACTCCTATTAAGCGTTGATAGCAGTGATTTTAACTTCAGTGAACCACTGACGGTGGCCCATTTTCTTCTCGTGGTGCTTACGACGGTTGAACTTTTGGATAGTTACCTTTTCACCACGGCCATGGCTAACAACAGTAGCCACAACTTTACCACCTGCTACCAGAGGGGTACCCACATGAACGTTTTCACCATCAGCGATCAACAGAACTTGATCGAACTCGATAGTTTCACCAGTGGCAACTTCAATTTTTTCCAAACGAACAGTATGGCCTTCAGCAACACGGTGTTGCTTACCACCACTTTGAAAAACAGCGTACATAGCTATTTTACTCCGAAATTCTTAACACGCCGGCTCATCACTATGAGTCTGGGTGCTACAAAAACTTTAATGACAATGGGCGCGGAGTTTACGCGAAGAATCCCTTACTGGCAAGTCTTAATTACCGAAGAAGAAAAAAAGACCGGATTAACTCGCACAATGCTCTCTCTGCTACTGTCTTGTTCATTAATTTTAGGTAAACTTCAGTTCATTACAATACTTAAGCACATCGGGAACCGTCGATTCGGCGTTCCTTCATACCTAGAGTCTACTATGGATTTAACTGCTATCCGTCAGCTGGCTGACGCCGACATGCAAGCCGTCAATCAACTGATCTACAAACAACTCGAATCTGATGTTGCCCTGATCAATCAATTGGGGTTCTACATCATCAACGGTGGCGGCAAGCGTATGCGGCCGTTACTGTCGATTCTGGCGGCCAGAGCACTCGACTATAGCGGTGAAGCACACTTGAAGCTGGCTGCCATCATCGAGTTTATTCACACGGCTTCGCTGCTTCACGATGACGTGGTGGATGAATCCACTCTGCGCCGCGGACGGGAAACCGCCAATGCCCTGTTTGGCAACAGTGCCAGCGTGCTGGTCGGTGACTTCCTTTATACCCGCTCCTTCCAGATGATGACCGAGTTGGAGTCGATGAAGGTTTTGCAGGTACTGGCCAATGCCACCAATATACTGGCAGAGGGCGAAGTACTGCAGTTGATGAACTGCAACGATCCGGATACCACAGAAGCCAGCTATATGCGGGTGATCTACTGCAAAACAGCCAAACTGTTTGAAGCTGCAACCCGTCTGGCCGGTGTGCTGGCCGGCTGCGATAGCGAAATGGAAACAGCGCTGGCCGACTATGGCAAATACCTGGGCACCGCCTTCCAGTTGACCGATGATCTGCTGGACTACACCGCCGATGCCGAAGAGTTGGGCAAGAACATAGGTGATGACCTCGCCGAAGGTAAGCCCACACTACCGCTGATCTACGCCATAGCCCATGGCACAGAAACACAAAGACAGATGATCCGCCAGGCGATTGAGCAAGGTGACGGCACAGAGCATATCGAAGAGATCATCAATGCGCTCAACACCTGTGGCGCACTGGAATATACCCAACAAAGGGCCTATGAAGAGGCTGATAAGGCCGTAGCGGCGCTTTCGATACTGCCTGAGTCCGATTACAAGCAGGCGCTGGTTGGCCTGGCTAAAATCGCCGTAGCCCGCAGTCACTGATAGGTTAAAGACGACGAATTAAAACCCATCAGTTGAATTTGTCGTTTAACCCAAGCAAAAAAAAGGAGCACTTTGAGTGCTCCTTTTTGTTTTTGGTGTGTTGTTTATGGTGTGATTACTGCTCAAACACCAAGTTGTCGTCGCGATAGTCCACCTTGATCGGCTGCCCTGGCAGTAACTCGCCTCTAAGCAGCTTTTGCGCCAGTGGGTTTTCCACCTCTTGCTGCAGTGCCCGCTTCAGCGGCCTTGCACCATACACAGGGTCGAAGCCTGCTCTGGCAATAAAGCTCAGCGCGGCATCTGTGATCTCCAGCTCGAACTCTTTCTCCGCCAAACGTTGGCGCAGCGACTCGACCTGAATCGCGGCAATACTCTTGATATGCTCGCTCTCCAGAGGGTGGAACACCACGGTTTCATCGATCCGGTTGAGGAACTCGGGGCGGAAGTGGTGCTGCACCACATTCATCACCTGAGCCTTCATCTCATCGTAACTTTGGTGACTGAACTGCTCCTGGATAATGTCGGAACCCAGGTTCGAGGTCATGATCACCACGGCGTTACGAAAGTCGACCGTACGACCCTGACCATCGGTCAGGCGGCCATCATCCAGTACCTGCAGCAGTATGTTGAACACATCCGGGTGTGCCTTTTCCACCTCATCGAGCAGGATCACCGAGTAGGGGCGACGACGCACCGCTTCGGTGAGGTAGCCCCCTTCCTCATAACCCACATAGCCCGGAGGCGCCCCGACCAACCTGGAGACAGAGTGTTTCTCCATAAATTCGGACATATCTATCCGCACCATGGCGCTCTCTGTGTCGAACAGGAACTTGGCCAGCGACTTACACAGCTCAGTCTTACCTACCCCGGTCGGGCCGAGGAACAGGAAAGAACCTATGGGCCGGTTAGGATCGGCCAGACCCGCACGGCTACGACGGATGGCGTTGGCCACGGCATCGACCGCCTCATCCTGGCCTATCACCCGCTCATGCAGCGCATCTTCCATATGCAGCAGTTTTTCCCGCTCACCTTCGAGCATCTTGGAAACCGGGATCCCGGTCGCCTTGGAAAGTACCTCGGCAATTTCAACATCCGTGACCTTGTTACGCAGCAAGGTCATATCTTGCATCTCGGCCTGAGACGCCAGATCCAGCTGTTTCTCCAGCTCTGGGATGCGGCCGTATTGCAGCTCGGACATCCGGGTCAAATCACCGGCGCGGCGCGCCACTTCCATATCCAGTCTGGCTTGCTCCAGATCCGCCTTGATATGCTGAGTGCCCGCCAGTGCGGCTTTTTCTGTGTGCCAAATCTCGTTGAGTTCGGCCGCCTTCTGCTCGACTTCCACCAGCTCGCTGCGCAGGTGTTCGAGACGCTTACGACTGGCCTCGTCGTTTTCCTTCGCCAACGCCTGCTCTTCCAGCTTAAGCTGAATGATACGGCGCTCGAGGCGATCCAGCGGCTCCGGCTTGGAGTCTATCTGCATTCGAATGCTGGAAGCGGCTTCGTCGATAAGGTCGATGGCCTTGTCCGGCAACTTACGATCTGACACATAACGGTGGGACATGGTCGCCGCCGCCACAATCGCCGGATCGGTGATCTCCACATGGTGATGCAGCTCGTAGCGCTCTTTCAGACCACGCAAAATGGCGATGGTATCCTCGACACTGGGCTCATCCACCAGCACTTTCTGGAAGCGCCGCTCCAGCGCCGCATCCTTCTCAATATACTGACGATATTCATCCAGGGTCGTGGCACCGACACAGTGCAGCTCACCGCGGGCCAGTGCCGGCTTGAGCATATTACCCGCATCCATGGCGCCATCGGATTTACCCGCGCCCACCATAGTATGCAGCTCGTCGATAAAGAGGATCACCTGCCCCTCTTCCTGAGCCAGCTCGTTGAGCACAGCCTTGAGTCTTTCTTCAAACTCACCACGGTATTTGGCACCAGCCACCAGAGCACCGAGATCCAGCGACAATACCCGTTTATTCTTGATGCCTTCGGGCACCTCGCCATTGACGATACGCTGCGCCAGCCCTTCAACAATGGCGGTCTTACCCACACCGGGCTCACCGATAAGCACAGGGTTGTTCTTGCTGCGACGCTGCAATACCTGCACTGTGCGGCGAATTTCATCGTCACGGCCAATAACAGGATCCAGTTTGCCCTGCTCGGCACGCTCGGTCAGATCTATGGTGTATTTCTTCAGCGCCTGGCGCTGATCCTCAGCATTGGGATCGTCTACCTTCTGGCCGCCACGTACGGCTTCGATGGTTTTCTCCATCAGCTCTTTGGTCGCACCGGCCTGCTTGAGGCACTGTGCCAGGGTGTCGTTACCTTCCAGTGCCGCCAGAATAAACAGCTCACTGGAGATATATTTGTCTTTGCGCTTCTGTGCCAGCTTGTCGCACAGATTCAGCAAACGTATCAGCGCCTGGGATAACTGAACATCACCGCCTGTGCCTTCCACCTGTGGCAAGCGCTCCAGTTCCTGACTTACCAGGGAACGCAGAGTGCTGACCTGAATACCGGCTTGGGTCAACAGCGGGTGAATTGAACCGCCATCCTGATTTAACAAAGCCATCATCAGATGGACGGGTTCTATGAACTGATGGTCACGGCCAAGAGCCAGAGATTGGGCATCCGAGATAGCAAGCTGAAATTTATTGGTCATACGATCGAGTCGCATACAGCCTCCTGAAACTCTCAAAATAAGGTATTACTTTGTTAGCTTAAAGATGGGGATGCTTTGAATAATTTCAAGTCAGACGAATGAAATAACCACTCAATCAATGAGCCAAATCAGCGAGGCCATGCGGCCGGTACGACCGTCGCGGCGGTAGGAAAAATAGTCTTTGTTGCTATAAGTGCAAATATCCAAGGCGTATATCTGCCGAACACCCGCCTGCTGCAACCTGAGTCTGGCAAGCCCCTGCAGATCGCCGAGAAACTTATCCCCCTTGGCCACAAAGCAGTTGTCGGCCTCGGGGTCTTTATCGCAAAAGGCGGCGCGTACTTCACCGCCCACTTCGAAGGCAGTTTTGCCTATTGCCGGTCCGAGACAGGCGATAAGCTCAGAGCCGGGGCGAAAACGGGCTATTCCCGCTTCGATGACGCCATCACACAGGCCACGCCAACCGGCGTGCAGCGCCGCCACCTGGGTGCCAGCACTGTCACACAGAAGCACGGGCAGGCAGTCGGCGGTCATCACCACGGCGACATGCGCCTTGCTATCGCTATAGCTGCCATCGGCAACCCTTTGGGTATCACGCGCCAGGTCGACCACCTCTGTGCCATGCACCTGCTCCAGCCATGCCGGTTCGCTGGGCAGAGCCAGCCGCTTTGCTAACAAAGCGCGGTTGGCCTGCACAGATGCGGAAATGTCTCCCACATGCAGCCCTAGATTCAGACTATCAAACGGCGGCAGGCTGACACCACCATGACGCTGGGTCATGGCGATTCTGACATTGGCCGGCAGCGGCCAGTGGCAGCCGTACATGTTACAGATACTCCGGCGGATGTTCTTCGGTGTCTTTACGCAGCGCCTTGGTCAGCTCGACCATATCCTCGGGGATAGGTGCCTGCCAGCTCATCAGCTCACAGGTAATGGGGTGCACCAACTCCAGTCGCACCGCATGCAGCGCCTGGCGCTTGAAGTTTTTCAGCACTTCGAAGAAGGCTTCACTGGCGGCCTTGGGGGGTTTTGGACGACCACCATAGACGGGATCGCCCACCAATACATGACCAATATGAGCCATATGCACCCGGATTTGGTGAGTCCGGCCACTTTCCAGCCTCAAGCGCAAGCGGGTGTGGGCACGGAATTTTTCCGCCACACGATAGTGAGTCACCGCCGGCTTACCGCTGTGGTGCACCGCCATATGAGTACGCTTGGTCGGGTGACGCCCGATAGGTTCATCCACTGTACCACCGGCTGTCATGGTGCCCAGCACTATGGCTTCATACTCACGGGTAATGTCGCGCGCCTGCAGCGCCGCCACCAGATGAGTCTGGGCCTCAACTGTCTTGGCTACCACCATCAGGCCTGTGGTGTCCTTATCGAGACGATGGACAATACCGGCCCTGGGCACATGTTCTATCTCGGGGCAATGATGCAGCAGGGCATTCATCAAAGTGCCGTCACTGTTACCGGCACCGGGATGCACCACTAAACCCGCCTGCTTGTTGATCACCAATATATGGTCATCTTCATAGACGATATTCAGATCGATAGCCTGAGCCTCGGCGTGCACCTCTTCTTCCAGGGTGGCGTGAACCTCTATCTCCTGAGATTCCAACACCTTCTCTCTGGGCTTGTTTACCACAGTACCATCGACGGACACTTTGCCATCGAGGATCCATTCCTTGATCCTGGTACGGGAGTAATCGGGAAACAACTCAGCCAAAGCCTGATCCAATCTCAGACCGGTTTGGGTTGCTGATATCTCGCTTTTTAGATTAATCTCTTGCGTCATAGGAACCGTCCCCAGTTAATGGGGTCAAAAACTGTGTACTTTCTGGTACACTCGGAATCGGCCATTTTATCGTGAAATGGAAAAATTCTTAACAACAACTTACTCAAGAATCGAATTCAAGTATGCATAATATTGCCAAAGGCGCTGCCATAGCCTTTTTTTCGCTGGCCATTGTGGCCTGTAGCAGCAAACCGGAAGACGACTTAATTAGCAGCAAGCTGTCTCCGGACGTTCTCTACTCCCAGGCCCGCACCTCTATGGAGCTGGGTAACTATACCAAGGCTGTGCGTTCACTGGAGGCATTGGATTCCCGCTTCCCCTTTGGCCCACACAAGACTCAGGTTCAGCTGGATCTGATTTATGCCTACTATAAGTTGGATGATACCCCGTCGGCAGTCGCCAACATCGACAGATTTATCCGCCTCAACCCCACTCACCCGGATATAGACTATGTCTACTATATGCGTGGACTGGTGAATATGCAGGCCGACAACTATCTGTTTCATGACATGCTCAATATAGACAGAAGCGATAGGGATCCTCAATTTGCCCTCGATGCCTTCAAGGACTTCGAGCGCCTGCTCAAGACCTATCCCAACAGCAAGTATGCGGCCGACGCCCAGAAGAGAATGCAGCACCTGAAGAATCGTCTGGCGCTGTATTCGGTTAAGGTGGCCGAATACTATCTGAAGATGAATGCCTGGAGCGCTGCCGCCATCAGGGCTCAGTCGGTGATGGAAACCTATCCCGGCACTCCATCGATAGAACGCGCGCTCGAGATCATGGCCACCGCCTATGGTGAGTTGGGTCAGGAACAACTGAAACAGCATGTACTCACAGTCATGCGAGCCAACTATCCGGGGAATGACCTCCTCAAGGATTAATCCCTCCCAACGCCCCACATCAATGTGGGGCGTTTTGTTTTCCGGGAAAAGTAAAAAGCACTTTGCCTTAAATAGCCAAGCCCCGCTTTTGTCGACCAGGTTTTCGGTTGAGTTAATTTCCCCCTAACCCAGCAATGACGCGGCTTTCGTTCAAAAGCTAAACAATATGCGTCTTTTCGAGCAAAACTTACTCAAACGAGCCTCGTTTTTAAATATTTCTCAGAAAAGAGTTGACTCAAAACCGTAAAAGTCTTTTAATGCACGCCGTCGCCCGAATAGCTCAGTTGGTAGAGCAGCGGATTGAAAATCCGCGTGTCCCTGGTTCGATTCCGGGTTCGGGCACCACCTTCAACTTTAAGGTGCTCAGGCGACTGAGAAAATTGCAAGGCAGTACAGTGCAGGTGTGGTGGAATTGGTAGACACGCCAGCTTCAGGTGCTGGTGCCCTCACGGGCGTGGAAGTTCAAGTCTTCTCACCTGTACCACTTTGCAATAATAGTTAGCTGTACGTTAGACTCTCAATGTGCAGGTGTGGTGGAATTGGTAGACACGCCAGCTTCAGGTGCTGGTGCCCTCACGGGCGTGGAAGTTCAAGTCTTCTCACCTGTACCACTTTGCAATAATAGTTAGCTGTACGTTAGACTCTCAATGTGCAGGTGTGGTGGAATTGGTAGACACGCCAGCTTCAGGTGCTGGTGCCCTCACGGGCGTGGAAGTTCAAGTCTTCTCACCTGTACCAATTAACACATTAAAGAGTCGAAATGAAAACAGTGCAGGTGTGGTGGAATTGGTAGACACGCCAGCTTCAGGTGCTGGTGCCCTCACGGGCGTGGAAGTTCAAGTCTTCTCACCTGTACCAATTAACACATTAAAGAGTCGAAATGAAAACAGTGCAGGTGTGGTGGAATTGGTAGACACGCCAGCTTCAGGTGCTGGTGCCCTCACGGGCGTGGAAGTTCAAGTCTTCTCACCTGTACCAATTAACACATTAAAGAGTCGAAATGAAAACAGTGCAGGTGTGGTGGAATTGGTAGACACGCCAGCTTCAGGTGCTGGTGCCCTCACGGGCGTGGAAGTTCAAGTCTTCTCACCTGTACCAATTAACACATTAAAGAGTCGAAATGAAAACAGTGCAGGTGTGGTGGAATTGGTAGACACGCCAGCTTCAGGTGCTGGTGCCCTCACGGGCGTGGAAGTTCAAGTCTTCTCACCTGTACCAATTAACACATTAAAGAGTCGAAATGAAAACAGTGCAGGTGTGGTGGAATTGGTAGACACGCCAGCTTCAGGTGCTGGTGCCCTCACGGGCGTGGAAGTTCAAGTCTTCTCACCTGTACCAATCATTTAAACCTCGCGAATGCGAGGTTTTTTTGTATCTAAAATTTACTCCCCTCCCCCGTATCACACGTCCGATACTTTTTTGCTATACCTTTTGTATGGCTCAACAAATTGGAATGACAGGGCCTAATCCAAGGACAAGTTCCCTTCTGGACTAAGGTTCTCAAGCATGAAGTTACAACTGAAACACAAGATGTTGCTCGGTATGGCCGTGCCACTTCTCTTGATGCTGCTACTGTGCGGTATTGCCATCAATATCATGAACAAAATCGACTCTGGGGTAGAAAACATCTATAGCGACCGGGTTGTACCACTCAAAGATCTGAAAACTATTGGCGATGATTACGCCGTCTTCGTTATCGATGCCATCAATAAGGCCAATGCTGGAGACTTCAGCGCCGAACAAGCCAGTACCGCACTCAATGAGGCCAACAGAAGCATCAAGCAAAAATGGCAGGACTACACAGCCACTCAGTTAACCGCCAGAGAGTCTCAACTGGTCAATGAGGCCAAACGCTTGTTTATTCCTGCCGATGAGCAAATAAAACGTCTGCAAAATCGATTGGCTACCATGAGCGGCAATATTGAGGGGCAACTCAACCAGGAGATCATGCCGCTCTATCAAGTGATAGATCCCATCAGCGGCAAGATCGCCGAGTTAGTCACCCTGCAGTTGGATGTCGCCAGACAGGAAAGGGATCGGGCGCAAAACCTTTACTCCTCTTCCGTTGTGCTGTTTATCTCTCTGGTCAGTGTGGCCGTTGTTGCCAGCTTACTGCTTAGTGTCTGGGTTAACCGCAGTGTCATGTTACCCATAGGCGATATTCTCACCCAGCTGAAAAAAATTCGCAGCGACTCGGACTTAACCGTGCAGTTCAAAACCTTTAATAGCGACGAGCTGGGGCAGATATCCGATAACTTAAGAGATGTGATCTCGCACCTCAGGGGGATACTCAACAATATTGCCAATGCCGCCAATACGGTCAGCGACTCGGCGACAGAGCTCTCCAGCTTCACCCAACAAACTAACGAGCGCATGCACAGACAACAGGCCGAAACGGAGCAGACGGCTACCGCCATGAATGAAATGACCGCCACAGTCTCCGAAGTAGCCCAAAGCACCACAGCCGCTGCCGACTCGGCTCGTAGCGCCGATGCCAGTGCTGCCAATGGCGATGTGATAGTGCAAGAGTCGATAGCCAGCATGGTGGCGCTTTCCGCACAAATTCAGGGTACGGCGCAGGTGATCACTCATCTGGCCAATGAAAGCCAAAACATAGGTAGAGTACTGGATGTGATTAAGGGTATTGCCGAGCAAACCAATCTGCTGGCACTGAACGCCGCCATTGAGGCGGCCCGTGCCGGCGAGCAGGGCCGAGGCTTTGCCGTGGTGGCCGACGAGGTCAGAACCCTGGCCAGTCGCACCCACAGCTCAACCCAGGAGATTGAATCCATGATAGCCACCCTGCAAACAGGTGTGCAGGAGGCCGTAACCGCCATGGAGCAAGGCATCACCCAGGTCGAACAGGCCAACAGTAAGGCCAATATGGCCGGTGAGGCCCTGAAAGAGATAGTGGTGTCGGTCGACTCCATTGCCCAGCTCAATACCCATATCGCTACCGCCGCCGAAGAGCAAAGCAGCGTGGCCGAAGATATCAATCGCAGCATTATGGCAATCAGCGACATCACCCAGCAATCGGCCCAGGCAGCCAATGAGTTGACCGAGTCTGTCAGCAACTTAAGCCATCTGGCGGAAAACATGCGCGCCGAAGTGGCTCGCTTCCGGCTTTAGTCCCCACTCTCCCTCTGGGCCCTTCGGGGCCTCTTTTTTATCCTGAATGATTCAGCACCCTAGGTGGCCCAAGGGTCGTTCAAGGCGAGTATCTAACTGTCTGTATCCTAGACAAAGAAAGCGATAAAAGCAGTGTCAAAACAGTCAGCGAAAGCAACTAAAACAAAACCGCGGACATGCCGCGGTTTTTCATCTGAGCCTGGATAGCTAGATTTTGAATTGACTCACAGCCTGATGCAGATAATCGGCGCGGCGACGAACCTCATCGGATGCCGTGGCATTTTCTTCTGCCGCCTGCGATGATTCTTCGGCAATATCACGGATCACCACCACATTCTTATTCACCTCTGCAGCCACCATACTCTGCTCTTCTATGGCGGCGGCAATCTGAGTGCTCATATCCATGATATTGGTGACATCGGCATTGATCTGCGCAAGCAAGGTGCCGGCACTGGCCGCCTGCTGAGCGCTCTCACCACCCTGCTTCTGGCTCTGCTCCATAATATCCACTATCGAATGGGTACGGCTCTGCAGAGTTTGAATGATGCTGGCAATCTCTTCGGTCGACTCTTGAGTTCGCATCGCCAAGCTGCGCACCTCATCGGCCACTACCGCGAAGCCTCGGCCCTGCTCACCGGCACGGGCCGCCTCAATGGCGGCATTCAGTGCCAGCAGATTGGTCTGTTCGGCTATGCCACGGATCACATCCAACACACTGCCTATGGTTTGACTGTCTTTTTCAAGCTCGGCGACCACATTGGCAGAATGATCCAACTGCTGTGCCAAAGACTGGATCTTGTTGATGGTATCCTCAACGCCAACCTGACCTTCCTGAGCATTATTATGGGTCTGCTCGGCCTTGCCCGCAGCCAATTCAGTATTCTTGGCAATCTCGTCTATGGTAGCGCCCATCTCGGTGATCGCCGTCGCAACCATATCGGTTTCGTTCAGCTGCTTCGCCACGCCTTCCGAAGCGCTGATGGCGTTGCGGGACAGCTCTTCACAGGAATGGCGCATGGCATCCACTGATTCGATAACCTGTTCTATCAACTGCTGGAAACTGCCCACCATACTGTTGAAGTGGCGTCCTATCATGCCCAGTTCATCATTGGAGCCAACTTCACAGCGCAGTGATAGATCTTTTTGCCGTTCGATGCGGGATATGACCCCAGTAATACGCTCGACCGGCCCCATGATGCTGCGAATGATCACCACAGTGCTAATCACCAACAGAAGTGCTATGAGTCCAAATAGTGCCAAACCCAGCACAAAGCTACTTCTTTCCTCACTCTTGACTTCCGCCAATGCCAATTCACGTAACTTGGTCGATGAGGTTTCAGTGGCAAAAATCGCCTCACGCAGCTGTCCCATCTTGCCCTTGGACTCATCGAGCCCCAACTCCTGCTCCTTGGCCACTAAACTCTTGAAGCTCTGCTGGTACTTGCCCATCAGTTGCTGAATATTGTTACGGACACTGAAGTCCAGCAAACTGGCATCGAGTGTCTCGTTGAAGCGTTCAATGTTAGCGTCAAATCTGGTCAGGTAACTGAGATCCCGCCGCAACATAAAATCTTTCTCGTTGCGTCTCAGTTGCAACATCAACACCATCAATTCGGGTGTTTCATTCTCAGCCACCAGGGTCTCAACATTGTGCACCGCAGAACGTAATTCACCATAAAGACCACTCTTGGGATCCAGGCCTATCTCCTGTTGCAATTTCACCACTTCGGCAAACAACCGCAGATAACTGGCAAAATCTTGATTAAAGCTGTTTATCGGCGCTTCCGGGAGATTGTACTCTTTAAAAATCCCCGCCAACTCTTTCATCTTCTGCGCCGTGGCCTGTGCTTCCTGCTGGTGCACCTCAACATACTTGAGATCCAAGCGGCCAAAAAAATCCTTCTCATTTTTGCGCATGCTTAATACTTCTTTGTCCAGTTCAACCACTTTTTGAATGGCGATGGACAGCTCTGTCTGCACCGAGCTGGAATACTGTTGCAATATAAACATCAGTATCAAGGCGCCAATGGAAACAGCGGCACTCAGCAACAACTTGTGGCGAATAAGCATGGTGTTACCTCAATAAAAAACAATCACTCTAAAAAAATAGTCGCAATTCTGTTTCCATGTCAGCAGAGTTAAACAGGCAACAAAAATGTTAACCCATATTGTCAATGATTAACCTCTTGAAAAACACCCCCATTGTCCTACTACATGGCAAAAAAGTTATTAACCAAGTCAAAATTTGCGTAATCGCCCCCGTTCACAAGAACAGTATCGCTTTCCATTGGCACGCCAGCAGTCCATCACTCTTGAGGGGCGTTTTTACAGATTACCAAGCCCTATGTTCATGCCTTGGGATTGTTGGGATTGGCGCGGCTCAAATGAAAGGTCATACAGAAAATGCGATACCTCCTCGAATTCTGCCTCGTCCCATGCCTGCAAGACTCTTAGGAAACCGACAAGTTTCGAGCGCAACAGCAAGATAAGGCATAATCAAACCCGCCATGAAGGCGCGGCCAATAAATCAACCTCTTGATTTAGGATTAGCCTACAAACCAAGGTTCCAGGAAAAATATCAAAGATTTTTTCAATTGTTTTTAAACCTTTTAAGCGGGTCAAACTATCCAATTACCATGACTCGCCCAAACCATTAAGGACAGCCCAGTGAATGCCAGCCCGCAGCTGACAGAAACCAGATACCAGCAAGAAGTGGACTTCCCGCTGGTGCAGCGTGCCCGTTTGGGGGACAAGCTTGCCTTCGCCGAGCTCTACCGCCTGCACCATGGCAGAGTCTATGCACTGTGTTTGCGCCTGGCCGGCCAGGTGCCACTGGCAGAAGAGATGACCCAGGACTGCTTTATCCGTGCCTGGGAGAAGCTGGACCAATTCCGCGGTGAAAGCAAATTCAGTACCTGGCTGCACAGCCTGAGCGTCAATCAGGCATTGAGCAGTTTGAAGAAGCAGCGCAGCTTCTGGGCCAGATTTCTGCCGGTGACCACAGAGGCAGACACAGAAGAGTCGACCACAACCCACACGGAGGAAACCTCTGTGTTGGAGCGCAAGATCCTCAAGTTACCCGAGCGGGCCAGAGTCGTGTTTGTGCTGTTTGCCATTGAGGGCTACAGCCATGAAGAGATAGCCGCCATGATGGGCACAAGTACCGGCACCAGCAAGGCGCAGTACCACAGGGCAAGAAACTTGCTTCAGGAGATGTTGTCATGAACAAGCAGCCAACATTGGAACAACTGATAGAACAACTGCCACGGGAAAAAACACCCGAGCGCGACCTCTGGCCTGAAATCGCCGCCAGGCTGGAACAATCTCAGCCACCCAAGGCCGCAAAATCCAGCAACGGCTGGCGCAATCTGGCTATCGCCTGCAGCCTGCTGTTGGTGTCTCTGCTCGGCTATCAGGGATTGCAACAAACCCAAAGCCGCGTCGACCCACAGATGCTGGCCATGCTGGAGCAGTTGCAGTATCAACACCAACAACAGGTGAAACAACTGGAAGCCAGTGTCAATTTCGGCCAATGGCAAAAGGTCAGCATGACCACGCCGCTCAGTCGCGGCATAGATGAACTCAGGGAAGCCGCCACGCAGATATTCCAGGCACTAAAACAAGACCCGACCGATCAACAACTTTGGCAACTCTGGCTTTGGGTACAGCAAAGGGAGATAGAGCTGCTCACCCGGGGTGAACAACTGCCCACTCAACTCGACCAACAAGGAATCAGCATATGAACAAGATATCACTAACCCTACTCTCTTCAGCCCTGCTGCTGAGCCCAGTATTGCATGCGGCCGAGAAGGTCGATCAGAGCGCGGCGCTGGAATCCGGAGCCAAATTGAATATCAAGATCCAACGGGGAGAAGTGAAGATCCGCAGTTGGGACAAGGCTGAAGTCGCCATCAAGGGCAAGCTGGATGAGCTCAGTGAAGGCCTGGTGTTTGGTCAGCAGGGCGGCAGCTTTGTTATCGAAGACAAGCTGCCAAAAAGCTATAACAGCCGGGACAAAGACGGCTCAAAGCTGGAGATCTTTCTGCCCACCACAGTCAATATGAAGCTTAAAGGCGTTTCCGCCGATTATGACCTTCAAGGGTTGGAGGGTGAGATCAGCTCGGCCAATGTCAGTGGCGATATCAAGGGCCAGGATCTCAAAGGCAATCTGCAACTGACCACGGTTTCCGGCAGTATCCTAACCCAGAGCAACCAGGGTGAACTGTATCTGGAAACCGTTTCCGGCGACATTGAGGATAAACAGAGTCTGGGCAAGGTGAGTTATCGCCTGGTGAGCGGCGAACTAAACGCCGAGAGTGATGCCATAGAAGTGGAGCTGGACCAGGTCTCGGGCAAGAGTCAATTGACCCTCAAGGCTCCTGAGTCACTCAAGGCCAGAACCGTCAGTGGCGACTTGAGTATTGCCATGCAAAGCCTGGCCGGCAATGCCAATGTCGATAGCGTCAGTGGCGATATTGAACTCAAGTTTGCCAAACTGCCGAATGCCGCCTTTGATATCAGCGGTGGCCCAGGTGGCAAGATTGACAACCAACTGACTCAGGACTCACCGAAAAAAGCCAAGTACACCAAGGCTGAATCGCTGCAATTCCAAAGTGGTTCCGGCCAAGCCGATGTCAGTATCAACACCATCAGTGGCCGGATTAAACTGCAGCAATAATCAGCTGTATCGCACCAAGGCCTCCGGCTGGCCTTGGTGCCTTTTCTTCAGCCTACCGAGGCTATCTCCGCTTCGGTCAGATAACGCCACTCACCGGGTTCCAGTTCGCTATCCAGTTCTATGGCGCCGATTGACTCACGATGCAGGGCTTCCACTTTGTTGCCCACAGCGGCAAACATACGTTTCACCTGATGATATTTACCTTCGGTAATGGTTAACAAGACTTCGGTTGGGCTAATCAGCTGCAGCTGCGCCGGCCGGGTCAGCCCCTCTTCCCGGTGCAGCGCCAGGCCAGCGGCAAATTGTGGGATCAAGTCTTCAGTAACTGGGCTGGCCAGCCACACCCGGTAGCGTTTGCCGCATTCCTTCTTGGGAGAGGTTAGCTTGTGCGACCACTGACCATCGTCGGTAATCAACACCAGACCTGTGGTATCAGCATCCAGGCGCCCGGCAATATGCAAATTCTCGGGCTTTTCTATCTCCATTAGACTGATGACCGAAGGATAGACCTCATCCACGGTTGAGCAGATGGTATCGACCGGCTTATGCAACATCAGATATCTGTTGCCTATCAAGCTGATAGGTTCACCGTCGAAGCACACTCTCATGCCATCACGCACCTTGAAGCTGGAGTCCTTGACGATTTCACCATCGACACTGATTTCACCGCGGTGCAGCGCCTTCTTGGCCATGGAACGGGTCAGCTCTGTAGACTCACAGATAAATTTATCTAAACGCACTTGGCTATCCAACCTCTTGAGTTATGCCGTGTCAATTGCGCGCCATTATGGAGCCTGACACGCTAAAGGGCAAAGACTGTCAAACGCTCACTCAAATAAGCGCCTGTAACCTTTGCTTACAACTCCCGCGGCGCCGAGGCTCGCTGTCATCGCTGCGGGACTTGTTTACATTCCCACACAGGCCTTAACATAGGCATCACTGCGGTTTTTCCCGAACAAACGGGTGTGCAGCCAATCTGATAAAAATGTCCCCTCGCGGGACACCAAAGAACAAAGAAAAGGAAACAGCATGAGAAAAGTACTCATTGGGGGATTGTGTGCCTCACTCATCGCAGGCCTATCTGCCTGTAATGACAAAACGGCTGAGACCCAGGCTGAAACAGCCAAACAGCCGGAAGTCGCCAAAACCGCAACTGCCGCCGCCGTCAGCCAAGCCCTGGGCTCGGGGATTGAATTTGCCAACTTTGACAAGTCTGTTCGTCCTCAGGATGACTTCTATACCTATGTCAACGGCGGCTGGATCAAGAACACAGAGATCCCGGCAGATCGCACCAGCACAGGCGCATTCTATGACCTCAGGGAAAAATCCCGTGACGATGTCAAAGCCATTATTGAAGAAGTGGCGCAGAGCAAAGATCTCAAGCCCGGCAGCGACGAGCAAAAAGTGGCCGATCTTTACCGCTCCTTTATGGACAGCGATACGCTCAACCAGTTGGGGATCAAGCCACTGGAGAGCGAGCTGGCAATCATAGATGCCATCAAAGACAAGCAAGCTCTGGCGGCCTACTTCGGCAAGAGCCAAATTCTCGGTGGCGGCACGCCCATGGCCTTCTATATCGATGTTGATGCCAAGGACTCCAGCCGCTATGCCACCCATATCTGGCAATACGGCCTGAGCCTGCCGGAGAAAGACTATTACTTCAACGAAGGTGAGCGTTTCGTCAACATCCGCAAGGCCTTTGTTGAGCATATCGCCAAGATGTTCACCCTGGCCGGTTTTGCCGAGCCACAACAAAGCGCCGAAGCCATCATGAAGCTGGAAACCGCCATCGCCGCCAAGCATTGGGATGTGGTTGAAAGCCGTGACAGCACCAAGACCTACAACAAATTTGAGGTCAAAGAACTGTCAACACTGGCGCCGGATATCGACTGGAACGCCTACCTGACTGCGCTTGGCGCCGACAAGCAAGCCGATATCATCATTAATCAGCCCAGCTTTATCGAAGGTCTGAACCAGATAGTCAAAGACACAGATCTGGCGACCTGGAAGACATATATGCGCTGGCAGCTGTTGACCCACTTCGCCTCAGATCTGAGCGAGCCGCTGGATAAAGAAAACTTCGAGTTCTTCGCCAAGACACTCAACGGCCAGCAAGAACAGGAACCTCGTTGGAAGCGCGGTGTAGCCAAGGTCAACAGCCTGCTGGGTGAAGTCGTGGGTAAAGTATACGTCAAGCGCCACTTCGCCCCTGAAGCCAAGGAGCGGATGGAGCATCTGGTGGAAAACCTGCGCGGTGCCTACGCCGACAGCATAGATGAACTGGAGTGGATGGGCGCAGACACCAAAGTCGCCGCCAAGGAAAAACTGGCCAAGTTCAACCCGAAAATCGGCTATCCCGACAAGTGGGAAGACTACAGCAAGCTGACTATCAAGGCTGACGACCTGGTCGGTAACGAGATCCGCGCCGGTGAAGTGGAACATCAGAAGCAACTGGCCAAGTTGGGCAGCCCCATAGACAAGGGCGAATGGCACATGACGCCACAAACTGTCAACGCCTACTACAACCCGACCATGAACGAAATCGTGTTCCCGGCCGCCATCTTGCAGCCACCTTTCTTTAATATGGCTGCCGACGATGCCGTCAACTATGGTGGTATAGGTGCGGTTATCGGTCATGAGATGGGTCACGGCTTTGACGATCAGGGTGCCAAGTTCGACGGCGAAGGCAATATGCGCGACTGGTGGACCGAACAGGACCTGAAAGAGTTTGCCGCCCGCGGCAAGGCGCTAATCGCCCAGTACGACGGCTACTATGTGTTTGACGACCTGCACGTTAACGGCAGTCTGACCCTGGGTGAAAACATCGGCGATCTCTCTGGTGTCACCATAGCCTACAAGGCCTACAAAAAATCCTTGGCGGGCAAAGAGGCTCCGGTAATCGATGGTCTGAGCGGTGATGAACGCTTCTTCCTCGGCTTCGCTCAAATCTGGCGCGCCAAGATCAAAGAGGAAGCCATGCGCAACCGAGTGGCCACAGATCCTCATTCACCGGCCAAGTTCCGCGCCATAGGTTCACTGTCCAATATGCCGCAGTTCTATAGCACATTTGATGTGAAGCCAGGTGACGGCATGTATATTGAGCCGGCCCAGCGCGTGAAAATCTGGTAATTTTACGCTTGCTAACAAAGGCGCCTCAAGGCGCCTTTGTTTTTAGATGAATAAAGTTTCATTTGAGGTTCAGCAAGGGTTCAGAGCAAAGTGCTACATTGGAGTCAAAGCCACTTAGAAGTCATTCTGGATGCGAGGCCCCATGACCCGATTATTCCGCACTTTCCTGGTTTTCCTGTTACTGCTTTCGGCGCGCACCGCCTACGCTCAACCTTCAGAGTATGAAGCTGAACCGAGAGACGACAGCGGCTACAGCCTGCGCCAAAACTCGGCCCATCCATTCAATGCCCTCAAGAAACAAAGCTTTAGCACCCCAAGGCAGCCCGTCTCCAGCCTCAATGCCCTCTATCAGCAGGCACCGATGGCACAAAATGAATTGCACAGTCTCCTGTCACAGGTAGCCAATCAGAGCGAAACTGAGCTGCTCCTTGCCAAAGTGAAAGAGCGTCAACGGGCCGAAGTCAAGGTAGCGCACAAGCTGAATAACGACCCCGCCGCTCTGACAGATCTGGTGCGAGCCACCCTGATAGCCGACAACCTTGATGATCTGCAACAGGCCTTTGACACCCTGAATCAACAGGCCAATGTGCTACAGGTCAAAGACAGGTTTGCCCAGCCAAAGGCCTCTGGCTATCGGGATATCAACCTGCTGCTGCAGCTGCCGAAAAGTGGCCTGATTGCCGAAGTTCAGTTGCACTTAAGGGAGATTGCCGCCATCAAAAACGGCGCCGAGCACCAAGTCTATGAAGAGGTGCAGGCGATGGAACGCAAGGCTGCCCGCGAGCAAAGGCCTTTGAGCGAGCTGGAACTGGCCCGGATCCAGAAGCTACGCCAGGAATCACACAAGCTGTACCACAAGGCCTGGTTGGGTTATAAACGCCAACAAACCCAGACTCTTGGCATAGAAAATACCATAGTCGCCTGACAAAGCTTGTCAGCGGCCAACAAGCCGCTATACTCCAGCGCATTGACCCTCGGCCAAAGCGTAAAATCATGCATGAAATCATAGAGCAACTGCAGGAACTGTCAGAGCAGGTTCCTGTACCGCTGGATCTGCCCGGCTTTGACGATCTGGTGGATATCGAAGAGCAAATACTCATCCCTTTGCCTGCGGAGCTGAAAGAATATCTGCTGCATGCCAGCGATGTTATCTATGGCAGCCTGGAACCGGTGACCGCTGCCGATCCCCAGTCCCACACCTATCTGCCGGAAGTGACCTCCTATGCCTGGTCGCTGGGAATGCCCAGAGATCTGATTGCCATCTGCCAAACCGGTGATGACTTTTACTGCATAGATCAGGAAGGTGTGGTCTACTTCTGGAACCAGGACGGCCTGGATGAAGAAGATTGCTGGGAGTCATTCTGGCAATGGGTCGAAGACGTCTGGCTGCAAAGCTGACACAGGTCGGCATTCCCTAGGCGCCACGCCATCAGACACATAGAAAAAACAGGAAGCATTATGTCCAAACAATATCCGCTCAACGCCATCGAGTTTCAGTGCCTGCGCCAATCTCTTGGCTTGGGCACCGCCCAGGCCGCCGAGTTGCTGAAAGTCGATGAAGCCGAGTTGCTCTCCTGGGAAACGGGCGAGGCGCAGGTAAGCGAACTGGCTCAGAAAAAACTGCTGGAAATCGACGATATTATCGAGATGCAGGTGCTGAACACCTGTGATGGTATCGAGGCCATGTTCAAGAAAGAACCCAAGCGCCGTTTGGCCTTTGTGGTTTATCCCACCCAGGCGATTTACACCCAGTACAACCCTGAGTTTTTAAGCTCGCTGCCACTCACTGAGCTGTACAACACCGCTGCCTGGCGGATCAAGAAAGAGTGCAAACTGGTGCTGGAAGTGGATATCAGCCTGGTGCCATTGGATGTGGAAGCCTACAAGGCCTTCAGAGAGCAGCAAGGCGGGCTGGGTGAGAGCCGCGAAAGCCGCGCCAAGTGGGCGGCCGCGCAGCTCTGAAATATCACGGCCCTGAAATACCGCGGCTTTGAAACCAGAGTTTGAATTAATCAGTTAAATTGGCGCTGGCTTTGTCCAGCGCCTTTTTCATTGCCGGACGCAGGTTAAGCCTGTCTCGGTAAGCCGCCAGTTTGGGCGGGATCTGCTGCTCAAAAATGGTGGCCCAGTTCAGAGTATGGGCCAGCAGTATATCGGCCACAGTCAATTCATCACCGAGCAAAAATGGGCTATCAGGCAGCCACTGCTCGGCAATGGCCGCGGCCTTGTTGAACTCCCATACGGCAGTGGCTTGAATCGCCGCCACCCGCTGCTGCTCCGGCAAGGCAAACCTGTGCTTGCCCATGGTCCATAACGGCTGCTCCAACTCGGTTATCACAAAGCTCAACCATTGATGATGATGCCCGGAGGCTGCCGTGCCGGGCTTGGGCAACAGACGCCCCTCACCGTAACGCTCGGCCAGATAGAGCATAATAGCCGCCGATTCGGTCAATACCAGACCGTCATCCTCGAGCACGGGGATTTTGCCGCAGGGATTAAGCGCCAGGAACTCAGGAGTGCGGTTCTGCTGCTTGGCCATATCCACAAAGTGGAACTCCCAGGGCAGTTCCAACTCTTCCAACAACTAGGAAACCCGCAGCGCCCGGCTTCGCGGCGTGCCATAGAGTCGAATCATATTACTTTCCTTAAATTGCCCTGTCGCCATAAGCAATGGCTAACGCAGGTATGATGGCAGAAAAGGCGCCCGCTGGCGCCATGATGATAAGGTCAACAGCAACAAGATACTCCCACTGCCTCAAGCTTGTCACTCAGTCCCTATTTCTCGGCTCTTATGTCTCACTTCTTATCTCAACTCTCTAGCATCCGGCCCTTGTCAGTTTGCCATCAAGGGCCGGGTGCCTGCCTCAGAAGTTAAGACTGACCTTGGTGTAGATGAAACGGCCTCTGGGGTTATGCACAGACATCACATAGCCATAGAGATCCGCATCGCCATCGCCTATGGCAAACGGCGGCTCTTCATCCAACAGGTTGTTGACCCCGAGCGTCCACTTGAACATCTCGTTGAAACGGTAGGAAGCCTGCAAGTCCACCAGGAACTGGGCATCCACCATACGTGACTTGTTTTCGGTAAAGTCGAGGGCGCCGTCGAAGTTGATATCCGGCGTATCCTCAAATTCGCCTATGTAGCTGACATTGAGGTTGGCGGCAAAGTCGCCCATGGTCCAGTTAGTGCTGGCCAGCCAGCGGTACTGGGGATACTCATACTCGCCGGTATAATCCAGGCCGTCCTTTTCAAACTTGTCCAGATAGCTCCACTCAAGGCCAAACTTGAGATCGCCATAGCTGTCCAGCTCTAGGCCGTAGTGAGCCGAGATATCCAGGCCCTGGGCCTCCTGGGAGCTTAAGTTAACAAAGCTTGAGTGAATCACATCAAGCACCCCGAGCGGCTCGCCACCGGCGGGGGGCAGGCGCACACAGATAGCGCTGTTTTGATCATTACAGTTGGCGGCATAGATATCGCCCAGAGGCTGCTCGTCTATCTTGTTGTCCTGGGTGATGTTCCAGATATCGAAGCCGATATCGAACTTCTGGCTCGGCGCCCAGATCATACCTATGTTCCAGGTTTCCGACTCCTCGGCGTCCAGATCCGGGTTACCGGCAAATACCGTGTTGTAATCCAGTACCTCACAGTCGGCCTCGGAGATACCCTGAGCGGCGCAGGCATAGGTATCTTTAAAGAAGTTACTCTTTTCCGAAGGGCCCAGGCCTATCTGAGCCAACGATGGTGCCCGGAATCCCTGGGCCCAGGAGGCGCGCATGCTCAAGTCTTCCGTCATGCCCCAATGGAACGCCACCTTGGGATTGGTGGTGGAGCCAAAATCGCTGTAATGATCGTAGCGCCCCGCCAGTTGCAGCTCGAAGCTGTCGGTCACCGGAATGGAAAACTCCAGGTAGGCGGCATACTGATCGCGCTCGGCCGCGGCGGAAACCGCTTCAGTCCCGAAGATAAGCCCGCGCTGGAACTGCTCATCGGGCACATCGCTGACATCCTCTTCACGATATTCCATCCCGGCGGCCAGCATGATATCCCTGTCTGCCAGGGTAAAGGCATGCCCCGAAATGCTGGCATCATAGGCGGTAATGTGTGACTTGCCCTGACGCACCAGACTGGTGGTAATGGCATCTATCACCTCGGGTGAGTTGATGGTGCCGCCAAAGGGGTTGTAGTTGCCGAGATTGATTTGCTCCTGCAGATAGTCCACCCGCACCCAGCCCTGGCTGCGATCCCCTGTCTGGGTCGACTCACTGCGCCCCTTTTGGGCCGAGACTTCCCAGTCCCACTCCTTGAAGCTGCCGCGCAGACCGGCCACCAATCTCAAGCTGTCGGACTCGATATCCCAGCGGCGGGGACCGGCATCCACTGTGCGGAAGCGGCCTATGTCAATGTCCTGACCAAAAGGATTGTTGGGATGTGAACCGGGAACCGTCAAACCGGCAGTTTCATCCAGCGGTGTGGCGGCGCCACCAGCCTTGGAGGTATTGTGCTGAGCCGCCAGCTCCAAAAAGGCGGTCAGGGAGTCACTCAGGTGATACTCAAACTGACCTATGGCGCCTATGCGCTCGGCCTCGGGGATCACCAAGTTATAGGGGCCGTAATCGAACAGGCAACTGCCGCTCGATGTGGTGGAATCGGCCGGACAAGCCGGATCTATGGTCTTGACGCCGTTGACATAGAAATACCCCGGAAAGCCCCGGGAAGAACGGAAATCCTCCCCGCCCCAGGGCGACTGATTGGCGGTACCAAACTGCCCCATCTCATCGGCGCTCAGGGTCGAGTTGCTGAAGTAATCCAGGATCACAGACGCGCTGCCCTTGTCACTCATGGTGCCCCACACCAGACTGGCGGTCTTTTCGTTGTAATTGGGGCCATCTGTGGCGCCATAGCCGAGATTGACTTCAATGCCTTCGATGTTTTTCCTCAGCACTATGTTGACCACCCCGGCGATGGCATCCGAGCCATAGATGGCCGAGGCGCCGTCCTTGAGTATATCTATCCGCTCAATGGCCGATACGGGAATGCTGTTGATATCGACAAAAGAATTGCTGACCCCTTCGGCAAAGGCACTGATGGAAACCCGGCGACCATTGATCAGCACCAGGGTCGCATCCGGCCCCATGCCACGCAGGCTAATGGCGGCGGCACCGTTGGCGGTAGAGTCCTGGCTGTTGCCGCGGGTGGAGAAAGTGCCGGCCCCGGCCGCCGGCATTCTTTCCAGCAACTGCTGCAGGTTGTCGTAGCCCATGTTGGCAATATCTTCCTTGCCTATGGATTGAATGGGCGATGGGCCTTCCATATCGGTACGTTTGATCCGCGAGCCTGTGACTTCGATACGCTCCACAGACTCCTCGGCCGCGAAGGATTCTCCGGTAGGGGTCAAGGCTAGTGCCGCGGCGCAGGCACTCAGGACAAGGTGAGGTCTGTTCATAATTATCCCTAATTTCTTCAGCTGTTTTTGTGGAAAACAACCACGACTACAAACTTCCGCGTTGTCATATTTTTTTAACATTTACCGATTCAACTTAACTCTTTAATATCTAAAGTCAATGCCTCTAACTGGGGTAAATTTGATTTTACTGATATAGAAAGTCGCCATGTCCACAGCCGCCGCGCCACTGCTTCAGGCCCGCTTTGCCGATAATCTCGGACTCTATTGGTTGATGTCTGGAGTCGGGAAGGTGCAAACAAGTCCCATGTGTGCTCTGCGTCGGCTTACAGGCTTGGATGCAAGGCGTGGTTCGCAGCAAATGGCCCAAGCCCTTTGCAAGAAACACAACACAGCAGGCAGGCCTGTAAGCCACGCCCTTTGGGGCTTGCACAGCAATCGGCTCTCTGCGTTATCCGACTTCGACAGGCCCCGGCATGCCTTCAGTCAGATGCCTTGAACACCAATTGCTGTGCAAGCCAGAGTGCCACGAGGACTTATTCGCACCTTCCTTAGCCCTCTGCCTCAGTATTGTCGGCATTCCCTTGTTGCTGCTATGGCTGCCCATTGGCTTGTGGGGCACACGCCGCTATATCGCCAACATGAGCGCCGAGCTGACCGAGCGTAAGCTAGTGGTGCGCCGCGGCCTGCTGACCCGCACCGAAAATACTGTGCCCTTGGATAAAATCACCGACATGGCGCTTATTCAGGGGCCACTGATGCGCCTGTTCGGTCTGAAGAAACTCAAGGTGGAAACCGCCGGACAATCCGGCAATGACGCCCTGATAAGCCTGGTTGGCATAGTCGATGCTGACGGATTTCGCGCCGCTGTACTGGCACAAAAAGAGCGTTTGGATCACAAGGAGCCCAGCTCGAATGGACATGACAACAACTATGAGCAGCTGATGTTACTCAGGGAGATCCGTTCCTCGCTGGTCAATATCGAATCCTTACTGGCCCGGGAAAAGAGCGCGCCATGAATGACACCATACTGAATCGCAAAGGTTTTTCTTTCATTCACCTTAGGCACCTAATGGCCGCCATGGGCCCGGGCGTTCTGGTGGCCGCGGCGGCCATAGGCGCCTCGAATCTGGTGGCATCAACCCGTGCCGGCGCCGAATTTGGCTGGCAGTAGGCCTGGCTGCTGATCCTGTTCTTTAAGGGTGCCTTGCTATCACTGTTGGAATTGGTGATGATCCAGGCCTTTATGACCACCTGCATCTTTGCCTAGTTGAATCTACGGCTGATGAGTTCCAAAACCCTGCCGACTGAGGCCCGTTACGGCAGGGGCATGCAACTCTGGGGCTGGCTGGGACTCGGTTACCTGTTTGGCTTTGCGCTGCTGTTTATCTATTGGTATTGCTACATCAAATAAGGAAGTTGCATGAACTGCTCACCGCTGGCGCAGCCGCGCTTTTTGGGGCTAAAACTCTCATCGACAGTCAAAGGCATCACCATGGCCTGCCTGCTGGGATTCACTCTTAGCCTGAGCGCGGCGCCAGGGCCCAAACAAGAGCCAGCACCAGGCAAGGGTTCGGCGCCATCTGTCTGCCACAGCCAAGAGCTGACACGACAGCTGCAGCTGATAATCAAGCAAAACCCCCTGCCCTTCAGCGGCGTAATCGAGTTAAGGCAAGGTAAAAAGACACTGCTGAGCCATGCGGCCGGAGAAAGCCAAGGCAAACCCATCACCCTCGATAGCCAATTTGTGCTGGGTTCACAGTCAAAGCAAGTGTTTGCCGTCTTGGTGATGCGGGCGATAGAAAGAGGCGATTTCAAGCTCAATGACAGCGCCGCTCCCCTGCTTGGCAAAGAGGCCGAACTGGATCCGGCCATCACTGTCGCCATGCTGCTGAGCCACACATCCGGCATAGGCATCCAAGGACAAGCCTTGCTGTTCACCCCGGGCAGCGATTTTAAATACAGCAATGACAATTATTGGCTGCTGGCCGAGATCCTCAAGCGTGAAGGCAGCAGCAGTACCCAATTGCTGCAGCGCTTCTTTGATGCCGAGGGGCTTGAGCTCAAGGCCCGCACCGGCAGTATTGAAAGTATCCAGGAACAGTTACCCAATCTGGCAATAGGAAGAGCCGAGACAGACAGCGGCTTTGAAAGCGTGGCCGAGCAGTTGACTCTCACAGATAAGCTACTGGCCAGCGGCGCCCTTATTGGCTCCGCCTCTGCATTTGCCCATTTTCAGCAGGCTCTGCATCAGGGGCAACTGCTTAGCCGTGGCGGCTATCTACAGTTGCTGGCGCCGAGAGGCAAACGCCCCCATCGTTGGGGCGAGTTGAATTATGCCGCCGGAATACAACTGAGCCCTGAGTTGCCCCTGGAGTTCAGCCACAGTGGTTACATAGCGGGTTATATCAGCACTGCGATTTATTATCCGGACTCGGGCTTCAATCTGGTGGTGCTGGAAAACACCTCTTGGTCACTCAAAGATATAGGCCGGGTGTTCGCCCTTCACGACAAGCTGCGACAAGCGGTGCGTGAAACGGCCGCGAACTGTCCACTGGAAAAAGCGGCAAATCTGCCCGGCTTTTAGGTATAATGCCGCAATATTGCGGAGCCTCCGCGCCTAACGCACCTAAGTCAATCGCCAGACAGTGTTAAAACTAAGCCGGAAGTCAAACCGGCCCAGGGACATTCATGACCAACAACGATATTCTGCGCCGCTTGCGCTTTGTCTTTAATTTCAACGACTCCAAGGTATTGCGTCTCTACGCCAAAATGAAGCGTGAAATGAGTGAAGCTGAGCTGGCCGGCCTGCTCAAGAAAGAAGATGAAGAAGGGTTCCGTCCCTGTGACGATCGTACCCTGTGCCAGTTTCTCGATGCCGTGATCATCGACAAACGCGGCCTGCGTCCCGGCAGTGGCATTCCGCAGCCGCTACCCAGCCTGAACAACAACATCATCTTCAAGAAACTCAGAATCGCCTTGGAACTGAAAGAAGAAGATATTATTGCCATTCTTGAACTGGCCAACTTCCGTATCGGCAAGGCTGAGCTAAGCGCCCTGTTCCGCAATCCGGAGCACAAGCATTACCGCTACTGTGGTGATCAGTTGATGCGTAACTTTATCAAGGGCTTGTCACTTAAATATCGCGGTAAATAAGCCAACAAGCAACAGCTGATATCTCCTTTGGAACCAGGCATTCGCCTGGTTCTTCGTATTGTGTCATTACCATCTCTGACACCGGCAACCGAACTTGCCGCGTTTTAAACAAATATTTTGCACAAGCCCTCGCCCACCAGCAACAAAGATCACATTTCATGGTAACCTATGCGGATTTAGATCACAGCCCGTCATCCACAAGCAAAGAACATAAAAAGGTTAGCCATGGACGATAATAAACGCCCCTTATATCTGCCTTTTGCCGGTCCGGCTATTCTCGAAGCGCCGTTGATCAACAAAGGTAGTGCATTTACCGAGGAAGAGCGTATTTTCTTCAACCTCGAAGGCCTGGTGCCCTACGTGATTGAAACGATCGAAGAGCAGGCCTCACGCGCCTACGATCAGTTCAAGAACTTCAGCAATGATCTGGACAAGCATATCTATCTGCGCAATATCCAGGACACCAACGAGACCCTCTTCTATCGTCTGGTTCAGAACCACATCACAGAGATGATGCCTATCATCTACACCCCAACCGTCGGGTTGGCCTGTGAGCGCTTCTCCAAAGACTACCGCCGTAACCGCGGCCTGTTTGTCTCCTACCCGAACAAAGATCGCATCGACGACATCCTCAACAACTCCACCCGTCACAAGGTGAAGGTGATAGTGGTTACCGATGGTGAGCGTATTTTGGGGCTTGGCGATCAGGGGATCGGCGGTATGGGGATCCCGATTGGAAAGTTGTCGCTCTACACCAGTTGCGGCGGCATCAGTCCGGCTTACACTCTGCCCATAACCCTGGATGTGGGAACAGATAACCCGCATCTGCTGGAAGATCCCATGTATATGGGTTGGCGCCACCAGCGCATAGGCGGTGAAGAATATCTGGAATTTATTGAAGCCTTTATGCAGGCGGTTCATCGCCGCTGGCCCGAGGCCTTGATCCAGTTCGAAGACTTCGCCCAGAAAAATGCCATGCCGCTGCTGGAGCGTTACAAGGATAAATACTGCTGTTTCAATGATGACATTCAGGGAACCGCCGCCATCACAGTTGGCTCACTGCTCGCCGCCTGTAAGGCCGCCGGCACTCAATTGAGCCAGCAAAGAGTTGCCTTCCTCGGCGCCGGCAGCGCAGGCTGTGGCATCGCCGAAGCGATTATTGCGCAGATGGTTTCCGAAGGGATCAGTGATGAGCAGGCCAGGCGCCAGGTGTTTATGGTCGATCGCTGGGGACTGTTGCAAGACAATATGCCCAACCTGTTGCCATTCCAACAGAAGCTGGCGCAAAAGCGCGAAGAGCTGCAGCAATGGAGCAACTTTGGTGACAACATCTCATTGCTGGATGTGGTCAACAACGGCAAGCCAACAGTGCTTATCGGGGTTTCCGGCGCCCCAGGGCTGTTCAGCGAGGAGATCATCCGCGCCATGCACAGCCACTGCCCAAGACCGATAGTGTTCCCACTGTCCAACCCCACCAGCCGGGTTGAGGCCACGCCCAAGGATATTCTGCATTGGACCAATGGCCAGGCGCTGGTTGCCACCGGCAGCCCCTTTGAGCCTGTGGTCATAGACAACCAGACCTATGAAATCGCCCAGTGCAACAACAGCTATATCTTCCCCGGCATAGGCCTTGGGGTATTGGCCAGTGGTGCCAAGCGGGTCTCTGATGAGATGCTGATGGCCTCTAGCCGCGCCTTGGCAGAATGCTCACCGCTGGCACTCAACGGCAGTGGTTCCCTGCTGCCTAAGCTGGAAGAGATCCAGAAGGTCAGCAAGCACATCGCCTTTGCCGTCGGCAAGGTCGCCATCGAGCAAGGCCACGCATTGCCGACTTCCGATGAGATGTTGCAACAGGCTATCGAGAGTAACTTCTGGCAACCTGAGTATCGCCGCTACAAACGTACTTCCTTCTAAGAGCGTCCGTGCCCATAAAAAAACCGGCATTAAAAATAATGCCGGTTTTTTATTTAGCCATTGGCTATCACATCTCGAATACTGTTGAGCAAGCGCCTATCGGTACGGGCCTTTTTCAACTTGCGTACACTTTCTTTGAGCGCCGATTGTGAAATACGATCATATATGCCGCTATATTCCTGCTCGGCAATGGCCTTATCGGTATCCGCCAACTGGGCGATATCCTGGGCCATCAAACTCAGTTGCAACCAGGCCGACGCGATAAAAAAGCCGTGAAAATCGGCTCTCGGCAACAACTTGGCGGCACTTGGCGGCAACTTGTCCCAAGCCTGTTTGAACTCAGACTCCTTATCCTCCAACAGTTGTTCAAAAAGATTGTCATAGGCTTCTTTCAGCGCCGTCGGCAACTTATCCATGGGCAGAACTTGAGAGCAGATATTGATGGCGGCACTATGTGCCTGTTGCCGGTATTGAGCATCAACTTGAGTCATTGTGTATTCCGTCTAAAAGCAGTTGGCGGCGAGTATAACATCGGCCATAAAGGGCAATCCATTCCATCAACCTCTCCCCAGTTCTAGCATCACCACGGGAAAAATCGCGGTTCACCTGCATTGCTGCAACAGTAAATCACCGAAGCGATTGGGTTAATCCACAATTAACTCTGGTCAGTCTCAAGCTTGGTGCGTATGCTTAAGCACATGATTTAAACACAACGTACTCGGTCAGCGTGAAGCCCTATTTTCTCAAATCAGTCCTCACTCTGCTGCTTCTGTCCGGCATATCTCCCTATGCCGCGGCACAGGACAACCCAGAGGCTGATCAACTGTTTAAGCTTATTGAAGATGGGCAAATCAATAACGCGGCGAAAGTACAGCAAACACTGGATCAGATAGCTAAGTTATTGGCGGACGATGATGATGACCGACAGGTAAGGCTAAGGCGAGCACGCTGCTGGGGTTTTGACTCGCAAAGCGCAGCCCAGATCGATGCCGCCATTACCTTTGCCAACCAACAGTTAGATGCTCCGGCCAATCAGTCCTATCCCGACGCGTTAACCGATTTTCGTCTCTGTCATGGCTGGTACTCCCAACAGAAGGGGGATATGGAACAGGCCAGAGCCGATTACGATCTGGCGCTGGAACAGGCTTATCACCTCGAAGATCATCGCCTGATCGCCGATACCCGCAGTATGCGCGGCGCCATGTATTCCTTTCAGGGCAATTTTGCGCTGGCGCTGGAAGATCTGTTGACGGCTCAGCGACTCTATGAGCAACTGCAACTGAATTATTGGGGCCAGTTTAACCTGATCGATCTGGCCACCAGTCTTCGCCGCTTCGGCGATCCACAGAGTGCACTCAACTATTATCGTCAACTGGAACAGCTCTACCGCCAGAGTGGTAGAGAAGATCTGGCCTATATCATCAATGGCGATATGGCATTAGCCCTTGAAGAGTTAGGCGATTTCGAGGCGGCTGTGGCCAAATTCCAGCTCTCCTACAACTATTTCAAACAGCAAGGGATAGCTATAGAGGCGGCCGGGGTTTCGGTCAATATGGCCGGTTCACTGTTGAAACTCGGGAGAGTCGAGGATGCCATAGCGGCACTGGAGCGTGCCAGACCCTTTATTACCGAGCAGCAGGGGGCATATTACAGCTTTATGCAACTCTATAGTGCCGAGGTACTGCTGCGCCAAGGGCATCCAGAACAAGCTATGGCACCACTGGCAAAAGCCGAAAAAAGTTTCAGGGATATCAATAATGACCGCGGCCTGGCCGAGCTCTACCTGCTCAAGAGCGAGGTATTTGCCGCCCAAGGACTATGGCAAGAGTCTACCAAGGTACTGAAATTATATATCTCCCTGCACTCTGAGCTGGACAACAAACTACAGTCTTATCGCACTACAGAGATGCGTACCCGTTTCAACGCCGACCGTATGGCCAAGGAGAACCAACGGCTGCTGGAAAGTGAACGTCTGAAAGAGCAAGAGGTACAGATACTGCGACAAAACCGTCTATTGCAGTTGGCGGTGCTGGTTCTTGCCAGCATCATCATCCTCATCACGGCGGTCATGGCCTTTAAGCAAACCCGCAAATCACGCCAGTTTCAAAAAATTGCCCACACAGACCACCTGACTCAGTTGGCTAACCGCCGCTACACCTACTACAAAGGTGAAACCTTATTCGACCAGGCATTGGCAACCGGTAAACCCTTATCTCTGATTCTCTTCGATGCCGATAACTTCAAGGATATCAATGATCAGTTTGGTCACGATGGTGGCGATAAGGTCTTGCAACATCTGGCAAGTCTGAGCCAAACCCTGATCCGCGAACAAGATCTGCTGGGGCGGATTGGCGGTGAAGAGTTTCTGTTGTTGTTACCGGAAACCGATAAGCAAGAGTGTTTTAAAATCGCCGAACGTCTGCGCCAGACCATAGCCCAATCTCACCCCGATGACATGAAAGATGGCCCCATGGTTACCATTAGTGTCGGCATTGCCACGCTGGATAAGGAAAAGGAGTTTGAAGAGCTTTTGAAATTGGCCGACGATGCCCTCTATTGTGCCAAGAATCGAGGTCGCAACCGGGTGGAAACCGCCTGATAGGCCAATCAGAGTCTCAGCAAATTATGGCGTACGCCACAATACTTCAGCTGGCTGTAGAGAAGGGTTAACGCCAAACCACTCATAATAGAGCGCGTCAAATTCACCATTTTGCTGCAATGCCAATAGCGCCTTGTGCCAGGCTTCGACCCGCTCAGGAGCCGTACCGCCGGAGAACGCCAGATAAAGGCGCAAGTGTGCCAATTCCAATACAGGACGCACCGCCGCCGGAGTTTGGTCCAACTGCCGCAAGACGTCCTGTACCGCGATATCCGCCTGGCACCAATAACGTACTCGCTTATGCAATAACTGTCTGGCCGAATATTGAGGAAAACTTGAGATCAACAACTGCTCATCCGGAACAGACTTCAACAACATCTGCGCCGGAGAGTTGCGGTAAAGGGCAATATTACCGGCTGCAACCGCCTGCGACAGATCTGCCGGGGTGAAATCATCATCCTCGCGGGCATAGAGCTGAATGCGGGTCTCGGCAATCGGGCCAACAAAATCAAATTCCGGCCGCCGTTGTTCATTGATGGAAGTGGCAAACAGCAAGACGTTGGGCTCCTGGTTCGCGATATTCATCGCCCGGGCCCAAGGCAATACTTCTATCACTGGATTGCTGTCGGTGGCTGCAACCCGGCGATATAATGCCCGCACCAGAGCCACCGCATAACCTTCGGCGTTACCATGACGCTCATAGCTCATAGGAGGCCAAGTTTCGGTCAAGAATCTCAGCTTAGGCAACTTATCCTCTGCAGGCCGAACATTGGCCAGGGCTAGGCTAGCAAGCGCACAACAGAACACTATCACGCAGCCCCTGAGCAAGGTGTCGATTCCCGGCATATTGTCTCCCAGTCAATTTCTTCAAGCATAGCACCGGCAAAGGCCGACATAGGCGTTTGCGGCAACTGTGAGCGATTCTGCTTTACTGATATAATCACCACTTTTACCCGGTCAGCCTCTGTTCATGCCTATCCCCCAAGCGCCACAATTTGATCCCAACATGCTTGGCAAGCTTGCCCGCGACATAAAAGCCTGGGGTAAAGAGCTGGGTTTTGCTCAAGTGGGGATCACAGATACAGATCTTCGCCGCGAAGAACCCAAACTACAGGACTGGCTCAATAAGGGCTATCACGGTGAAATGGGCTATATGGCCAGCCACGGCATGATGCGCGCTCGTCCGGCCGAGTTGCATCCCGGCACTTTGAGAGTCATCTCGGTACGGATGGACTACTTACCGCCAGAAGCGGGATTTGCCTTCAATCTCAAAGATCCCAACCTTGGCTACATCTCCCGCTATGCCGGTGGCCGCGACTATCACAAGCTGATGCGCAATCGCCTGAAAAAGTTGGGCGAGCGCATAGATGAAGCACTCAAAGCCCTGCAACTTGAAGGCAGTGGTTTTCGGCCCTTCGTCGACTCGGCTCCCATTCTGGAACGGCCGCTGGCAGAAAAGGCCGGGATCGGTTGGACAGGTAAACACTCACTGATCCTCAACCATGAGGCCGGCAGTTGGTTTTTCCTCGGCGAACTGCTGGTGAACCTGCCACTGCCTGTGGATGTTCCTATAGCCGAAGGCTGCAATACTTGCGTCGCCTGCATCACAAGTTGCCCAACCGGGGCCATAGTCGAGCCCTATGTCGTCGATGGACGCCGCTGTATATCCTACCTCACCATAGAGCTGGCCGGCAGCATTCCGCTGGAGTTTCGACCAATGCTCGGTAATCGCATCTATGGCTGCGATGACTGCCAGCTGGTATGCCCCATCAACCGCGCAGCCCCCTTGACCGCCGAGGCCGACTTTCATCTAAGGCCACAGCTGAAACAGCCCAAGCTACTGGAGCTGTTTGCTTGGAGTGAGACCGAGTTTTTGAAAAACACCGAAGGCAGCGCCATCCGCCGCATAGGCCATGAACGTTGGCTACGTAATATTGCGGTGGCGCTGGGCAATGCCCCCGGCAGCGAAGCCATAGTCGCCGCCCTGCAGGCACGACTGACAGATGCCTCGGAGCTGGTCGCCGAGCACATCACGTGGGCACTGGCGCAGCAGGCCGAAAAACTCAGCGGCAAGGACACAGCGCCCATTCCCGCCCGTAAGACGGGGCGCCTGATCCGGATAGTGGAAAAGGGTTTGCCAAGAGACGCCTGAATTCAAGCCTAATCCAGGGTAAAACCCACCTTGATGGTGACCTGCCAATGAGCGATAACACCGGCTTCCAGGTGGCCACGGGTATCTATCACTTCAAACCAGCGCAGATTGTGCAGCGACTGGCTGGCGGCCTCAATGGCATTCTTGACCGCTTCATCTGAGCTGATGGGGGATGAACCTGTCAGTTCTATTATCTTGTACACATGGCTCATAAGGCTTCTCCTGAGAGTGGCAACATCCAAGTTTGCGTGCTGACCTGAGTATAGACAGAAATGCTCGATGGCATATTTCCCTCATTTTCTGTATATTTCTCAGATGGATAACCATAGGAAGAAATCAAGGGATTGCTATGCAATTAAAACATTCGGGTCCGGGGATCGCCTCATTTGCCACCAGCATTTTTAGCGGAATCACCCTGTTTATCATGCTTATTGTCGCCGGGGTTCTGGAGACGACCACACCGGGCGGCCTGGATGAAAACTCCGTCGAAGCGGTTCTTGTGGGCTTGATGCTGATCTTCATGATGCTGGTCTGCCTGGTATCGTTGGGATTGGGTATTGGTGGCCTGCTACAGAAAGAGCGCCAGAAAATTTTCGCCATACTGGGCACGACCTTCTCAAGCTTGATCATCCTGGGCACAGTTGGCCTGATCATGGTGGGAATGAGCATGGGTTAAGCCTTGGGCTCATTAACATCAAGATACCGTCAGGGGCGCAATGCGCCCCTGACGGCTTTTAGCCGAGTCGACGTCGCAACTCCCTGGTGGCATCGACCATGTTCTTCAAGGCTGGCTCGACTTCCTCCCAATTACGGGTCTTCAAGCCGCAATCCGGATTGACCCAGAGCTGACGCAAAGGAATTTTCTGCGCCGCCTTTTCAATCAGGCTCACCATGGCCTCAACAGTTGGAATATTGGGGGAGTGAATATCATAAACCCCGGGGCCGATTTCATTGGGGTAGTCAAAGTCTTCAAAGGCATTCAACAACTCCATCCGCGAGCGTGAGGTTTCTATAGTGATCACATCGGCATCCATGGCGGCAATTGCGGCAATCGTGTCGTTGAATTCGCTGTAACACATATGGGTATGGATCTGGGTCTCATCCCTGACACCGGCGGCGCTGAGTTTGAAGGCAGCCACAGCCCAATCGAGATAATAGGCCCAATCGCTGCGTTTGAGCGGCAAGCCCTCCCTAAAAGCCGGCTCATCAATCTGAATAATGCCTATGCCCGCCTGCTCCAATGCCACTACTTCATCGCGTATCGCCAGAGCCAACTGAGTCGCTATCTGCTCGCGGCTGATATCCTCGCGGGCAAAGGACCAATGCAATAGGGTCACGGGACCGGTCAACATGCCTTTCACCGGCTTGTCAGTGAGACTCTGGGCATATTCGGCCCAGTCGACTGTCATCGCCTTGGGACGGGTCACATCGGCGTAGATCAGCGGTGGCTTAACGCAGCGGGAACCATAACTCTGCACCCAGCCATGTTTGGTAAAACCTACGCCGTCGAGCTGTTCACCAAAGTATTCCACCATGTCGTTGCGCTCGGCTTCACCGTGTACCAGCACATCTATTCCCAACTTGAGCTGCCGTTCTATGGTGTCCCGGGTCACCTGTTGCAGTTGCTCTGTGTACACAGCATCGTCCAACTCACCCTTGCGCCAGCGGCTACGCAGGTTACGAATGGCTGCCGTCTGCGGGAATGAACCTATGGTAGTCGTCGGCAACAAAGGCAACTTGAACCTGGCCTGCTGGGCTTGTCTGCGCACCTCAAACTCATGGTTTCGGTCGTAATCGGTTGCGCTCAGGGCATCGATTCTGGCACTGAGCTGCTGATTACGCCCCTGCGCCCTGGCCAAGCGCCGACTCCGGCAACGAGCCACCACGGCTTTGGCACTTTCAGTCTCAGGCGCCGCCAAAAGCGCCTTGAGCTCCTGCAACTCTTTGAGTTTTTGCCGGGCGAAGGCCAGTAGGCTCTTGAGCTCGGGCGCCAACGCGGTTTCCACTTCGAGATCCACCGGGGTATGCAACAGAGAGCAGGAAGTGGCGAGCCAGAGCCTGTCTCCCAGATCCCGCGCCAGTGGTGCCAACTGCTCGGCCACAAGATCCAGCTCGGCGGCCCAGACGTTACGGCCGTTGATCACCCCAACCGACAACACCTGCTCAGGCGCCAGTGCCCCGACAAAGGCCTGCAACTGCTCGGGCGCGGCGACCAGATCCAGGTGAATACCCGCCACCGGCAGTGCCGACAACAGACTTTGATGGTGAGCAACAGTGCCGTAATAGGTTGCCAGCAACAGCTTGAGCGGCGCCAACTCGAGCACGCCGTAGGCCTGATTGAAGGCCTGCTGCCAGTTGTCATCCAGCTCGAGTGCCAGCGCGGGTTCATCCAGTTGCACCCATTCAACCCCCTGGGCGGCAAAGCGGGCCAGAATGGCTTGATAACATTCCAGCAGCGCCGGCAGCAGTGTCAAACGGTCGAACTCTGAGCCCACTGTCTTGGACAGATACAGGAAAGTGACCGGCCCCAGCAGTACCGGCTTGGCGGTGTGGCCCAGCGCCTGAGCCTCGGCCACCTCTTCAAACAACTGTTCCCAGGCGATATCGAAGCGTTGATCTTCGCTAAGCTCCGGCACCAGATAATGGTAGTTAGTGTTGAAGTACTTGGTCATTTCTGACGCCGGGGCCTCCTTACCGCTAGGGGCTCGGCCACGGGCAATCCGGAACAGAGTATCGAGATTGACTGCGCCGCCGTCACGGTGACGCTCAGGAATGACTCCCAGAGTCGCACTCAGGGTCAGCACCTGATCATAGTAAGCAAAGTCACCGACCGGCAACAGCGCCACCCCGGCATCGGCCTGCCACTGCCAGTGGGTACGCCTAAGCTCCTTGGCAACACTCTGTAGTTCGGCTTGGCTGGACTCTCCACGCCAATACTTTTCTAGGGCGAACTTGAGCTCGCGGCGACGTCCGATACGGGGAAAGCCAAGACTGTTTAACTGCATAGTGTATTCCATCCTTTATAAAAACATGCGGCAAATGACTGGTGACGCCGGAATACAACAAATAGACATGGGCGTCTGGACGTCTAGAAGTTTATTGTGTTAGTCTCAGCACAGGCAACCGAATTGAATTCAAGGGCAACATGAGCGGCATTCATGTGGAGAGGAAATGATAGAGCTGAGACACCTTCGTACTCTGATAGCACTGAAAGAAAGTGGCAGTCTGGCCGGCGCGGCGAAGAAACGTTTTGTCACCCAGTCGGCGCTGTCACATCAGATTAAAGAGTTGGAGACCCGAATTAACTCCCAGGTATTTGTTCGCAAAAGCAAGCCTCTGACCTTCACGCTGGAAGGCAGTCGCCTGCTGACCCTGGCAGAAGAGATACTGCCGCGGGTACAGGAAACTGAGTCGGTACTCAAACGAGGCCTGGCAGTTAGCAGCGGCCCGTTAAAGGTTGGCATTGAATGCCACAGCTGTTTTCGCTGGCTGATGCCCGTGATGGAGGCCTTTCATCAGTCTTATCCGGATGCCAACCTGGATCTCTCCAGCCGCCACCTGTTCGACTCACTCAATGCACTGGAAACCGGTGAGCTGGATATAGTGCTGACCTCAGATCCCGTTCCCGGCCATGCCCTTGCCTATCAGCATCTATTTGATTTTGAAGTGAGACTGGTGATGGCCAAAGATCATCCGCTGGCGGGAAACAAGTATATTCTGCCGCAGCAGTTAGCCGGGGAAGCTATCATCAGTTATCCGGTGCCGCTGGAAAGGCTGGATATTTTCCGTCACTTCCTCGAACCGGCCGGGGTGGTGCCCGGCCCACAAAAACGCTGCGATCTCACCAATGTGTTGCTGCAACGCATCGCCTGTAAGGAAGGGGTTGCGGCCTTGCCCAGCTGGTCACTGACCGAAGCCCAAGGCTTGAGCCTGACCTCGGTGAAACTGGGACAAGAGGGCCTGAAACGGCCGCTGTTCGGTGCCTACCGCCGCGACAACAGCAATAGAGTGCAGCTGCAAAGGCTGCTGGAGTTGATTGCCAAAGAGGGATTACTGCGCCAGGACAGACACTGACTGGGCGGCTGCCACCGTCACTGATAGTCGGCGGCAGTCAAAAAGCATTTAGAGAGGATTCAGCAGCAGGCCGCGCTGCGACAATACCCTTCTCAGTACTAGTCCGGGTGAATTGGGATCCCGGGTCTGTCTCAGGTTATGGGCGACCATAAACTCGCTTTGCAGCTCATCATCCAACCCCAGAGATTCAAAAGCTTCCACCGTCAGCGTCTGCTGCTGGGTCTCTATCAGAGTCTTGATAATGCCCAGCGGGAAGCACTGCTCGGCTTCGGCGTTGAGATAGGCAAACGCTGTCAGGGCAATGATCTGACCAAAGACGCTGAACAGCGCCAGAGTCTGCACTTCATCCGCGTCTATCTGCACCCCTTGCATCTGATGCAGGCTGTCTACCGACTCGGTCGCTACGGACTCGGTCAGGCGCCAATAGCCCAGAACCAGTTTACGATAAGGCTGCGGCAGTTCATCGAGCCGCTCTTTAAGATAAAAGCTAAAGGCATAACGGTAGATATTGACCTGTCCCAGACGCACCAAGGCATCCTTGAGGCTGCGATTTGGCTGAACGGAAGGTGAAAGCGCGTTATTGCTGCGCCACAGCAGATGAGCTGCCAGAGCGGGATCGGTCGCGACAATATCGATCACATTGCGAATATCGCCATCAGCAATAATGGCCTTCTTAAGCGGGATCAGGATGCCGCGACGCCCTATCACCTGCTCTTCGTTGGCAATAATGGCACGCACTTGAGTAAAAACCTGCTGCTCAAGATCTGTCATGTGATTCTTTAAACCTGTTGTTATTTATTATGGAGGCACTATTGCCACTTATTATGGCAGAGAATTTACCCATAAAATGTCCTACAGGGTCAAGTTGAATCGATAATTAGCCTGGTTTTTGCTAAATAGAATCAAAAAGTAGCATCAAAAAGCGCCCGCCTCCTGCAGCCTGGTGAAGATGGCTTGTGCCAAACGCGAATACCCCTGTTGATTGAGATGCACAGTATCTGACTTGAGCTCGTTTGAACGCAGCAGCTCAGACAGAGTATCTTCCAGCAAGATGGCGCCGTGCTTGTTGGCCAGTTCGGCATACAAAGGCAGGGGCGACAGCAATAAATTCTTTTGTGGCACAGCCAGCAGCACTACCGGAATTTGCCGCACCTTGGCCTCAAGTAACATGGCCTCAATGTTTTGCGCCAATTGTGCCTGGCTGCGGCCGCGGAGAATATCGTTACCGCCTTCGAGCAAAATAAGCAGATCCGGCTTGGTTTCGTCCAGCAGTGCCGGCAAACGCTCAAGCCCGGCAGCAGATTGCTCACCGGAAATCCCGGCGTTGATCACCTCACAACGGCACAACTCGGCCAGACGACTGGGATAGTCCTGCCCGGCCTTGACACCAACGCCTTGGGTCAGGCTGTCACCGAAGGCCAGCAGTTTGCCATTGCTGCCGATATAAGCCAGCTTGGGCTCGGAGCAAGCGAGCAAAAGCAGCGACAACAGAGCTATGGCCACGCCTCTCAAACCATATCTAAAATCAGCTTTCATATTTCGGCTCTTGCCTCCTTGTCAGTGCTCGAAAAAGCCCAGGTTCTAAACTACAACAGATAGAAATACGGGCAGAAAAAAGCCGGGAAACCCCGGCTTTCTATGCTATCAGAAGCGATAGCTGACGCTGAATCTCAGCGCACGGCCGCTACCCGAGTAATAACCATCGCCCCAGGTACTGAAATAACCTGAGCTGGCGTATTGCTTGTCAAACAGGTTGTCGACCCTCAGGCTGGCAAGCCAGGCATCACGGCTGTAGTTGAGGGCGATATTCCCCAGCCAGTAGCTGTCCAGTTTATCGTGCTGGTTGCCATTGTCACCCTCCATATATCTGTCGCCCAGATACTGGCCCTCGACAAACAGCTGCCAGTGCTGACCAAAGTCCACACTGGTGTAGACACGCCCTGAATGCTCGGCCACCCAGGAGAGAGATTTGCCTTTGTTGGCACCTTCAGTAAATTCGGCATCGATATAGTTGTACTCAAGTCCCAACTGCAGCATTTCGTTGAGCTGCCAGTCCCAGTCGAGGCTGGCGCCATAACGGCGGGAGGCATCGGCATTGACGTTGGCGCCGGGGAAAGCGCCGCCGATAGGCATATCGGCGCTGGGGTCAAAGACAATTTCATCTTCCAGCGACAGCCGGTACAGGTTCAGACGCAGGCTCTGGTTGCTCAAGGTCCAATCCCAGCCGGCTTCAATGGAACGGCCGGTCTGCGGCTTGAGGCCGACGACGGTTGGTGGCGTATAAGCTTGCTCATCGACCTTGGCGAAACGGAAGCTCTCATCACCGCGAAGATAAAATCTGTGGCCTTCCAGCGGCCGATAGTTGAGCCCCAACTCGAGCGCGTGAGCGTCTTCATCCAAATCTATGCCATTGGGGTAAATCTGACCGTCCTTGAGTTCATCCTTGACCTTGGCATAGCGTCCGCCCACCACATAGCTCAGGCTGTTGGTCAACGGCACATTGGCCTGCAGATAGGTGCTGGTCATGGTTTGGGTGTTACTGCGCTGCATATAACTGAGATCGAACTCGGTTTCACCCCGTTGAATATCTGCACCTATGACTATGCTCAGTTCACCATTGCGGGTCAGATAACGCCCCAGTGCCTTGGGATTGAATTCCAACAGCGAGCGCTCGTTCCGACCTGGGCTGCCATAGCTGACACTGGACACCAAAGTATCACTGTAGTTGAGGTCCGCAACCAGAGCCCAGTTGGCGTGCACTTGGCGCTGAATATGACCACGCCAGGCGGAAGTCATCTCATGGTTGTAATCACCCGGCGTCGATGTCGCCTGGCGTGGGTCGGCTTCAAACTGAGCCAGGGTCAGTGAGCCTGGAGTCTGGCGCTTGTTATCGTAGTAACTGCCTTCGACAAAGAAGTTGGTCGACTCTGAATCATATTGCAAACGCCCCAGCACAGAACCGGTTTCATTGGCATTGTTTCTACGGTAGTTGTCGCTTTCGTTATAAGCAGCAGCCAAATAGTAACGCCAGTTGTCATTGATGGCGCCGGACAGATCCCCACGACCTTCGTAGGTGTCAAAACTGCCACCTGAGAGGGTCAGGTTGCCACCGCTGGCACTGGGCGCCTTGGTGATAATATTGATCACCCCGCCGACGGCCTGATCGCCATAGAGCACTCCGGCGCTGCCGGAAAGGATCTCTACTCTTTCAATCTGATTGACCGCAATGGCACTCAGGCTGGGGGCGGCAATATCGATATTGTTGAGTCGGCGACCATCTATCAGTATCAGGGTATTATTCACCGCTTGGCTGGCAGAAAAACCGCGCATCGCCAGCACAGGCCCTGAGTTATTGTCCGATATTTGAATGCCACTGCGGCCACGCAGCAACTCGCTCAGATTACTGGCACCGCTTTGCTGAATATCGGCGGCATCTATTACTGCAACATTGGCGGCAATATTGAGCGGCGTGTCATCCTGACGGCCAATGACCACCAGATGTTCATCCACGGCCTGGGTTGTAGCACTCGCCATGACGGGAACTGAGGTAAATGCACCGCAAAGCAGCGCGAGGTGATTTAGTTTGAAACCCATTTTCCTTTGACTCCTGAAAGGGAAACGGGGCAAGAGTGCCACGGCAGGGAGAGCCCCTGGGCTGCCGCATTTCGAGATCTGCCCACCGAAATCATCGAAATACCTCTAGGGCCGGTCTCCGGACTTTGGCTATGCGGTTGACCGCGCGAGACCCGACTTTTATGACGCCACTTGGGCGCGCCTGTCTCTCACCATTTACCGTTGCGGGGGCAGTGCCGGATTCTCACCGGCTTCCCGATTATCCCCGGTCTTTCATTCCGGGGCACCACGAGAGGTTGACTGAAATACTGTACTGTCATTCCCGGCCTGGCCGAGAGCGGGCATTATAGACGTCTACATGGATAAATGTCTAATCATCACTGTTTTAGGTTACTACAAAGTCTACCTTGAAAAACAAAAAGGGAGCCGAGGCTCCCTTTTCATTATCTTAACCCAGCTCTTTGGGGTTACTGCCAAAGCGGTTGTCACCCACTTCGCTATCCTGGCAGTAGAAGACCAGCAATACTATCCAGCCAACGATGGGGATAAATGCCAACAGCTGCCACCAACCACTGCGGTCAGTGTCGTGCAGACGACGCGCGGCAACCGCAATAGAGGGCAACAACAGGCCCAAGGAATAAATCAGCCCCAGCACTGTGGTACCCAGCGCATAGTCAATAGCACTGACAACCAGGCTGAAAATGATATAGAACAGAGTGAACATCCAGTATTCTGTCCGACGGGCTCGACCGGTAAAGTCGGCGTATTTTTTGATGGCTCCGATGAAATGTTCCATGTTTTCTCCCAATAACAGATCCAAGATTCGATAATGCCCGTCACCATTACTTAAATGATTTGAGGCAAGCAAAGTTTCATCAGAGGTTCTTACTCACTGAAACATTGAATGATTTTAACATACCCGAATGTACTACAAAGTGACAGAAAAGAGATCTGGCTTGCATCAATTGTGAAATCAGAGATATCTCACCCCGGCAGTCGTCATTGGTTTACAAATATCGCCATATCCATAGCCATAAATAGCCAGCCGGCGCTTTTTCATCTTATCTGCTCAGCGTAAAACCGCGGCTGGCGGCCAGCGCCTGGATATCGGTTTCAATCTGTGCCAACTGTGCCTGGCGCTTTCGACCGGTTGCCCCCGAGTTAGACTTGGATGCCAGACTGCTGAGAATATTGCGCCAGTATGGCACTTGTTTTTTACGCTGTTTACGGCTCAAAGGATGGAGTGGCGGCTGCGCTGCGAGCGCCTTGAGTAAGGCGCTCGCAGCGCTGAACCAAACATCGGGCAGCGATTCCAGGTTATTCAAAAGCCAGCCAAGGCATACCAAGCGACTCACTTCGGTGTGGATAAATCCGTTGTCACCCAAAGGCATTTGCCGCCCCAATAACAAGGCATTGAATTGCCCCTGAATTTCAGTGTTCCAAGGTTTGCGTTGCAGCTCGGCCAGGTGCTGAGAGAATACCATCTTCGCCAGTTCATGCTCAGTAAACAGGCTGCGAATGCCATCGAGCAGTGCCAGAGTAAACTCAGGGTAACGACGACCGAGAGTCCATTGCAATGAAAGCCCGAGAACCGAGTTTTCCCAGATCTCTTCTCTTTTATTTGGCGACTCCCATTTGAGGCACACAGGGACAAACCAGGCAAGAAAACGCGTCTGCCATTCAGGTCTGGCGGCGATATAGCCAAGAGCCTGCTGCCCCAAATAGCGACTGGCCGGGCTGGCCCGGTTGGCTTCAAGAAATGCCAGTAACTCGGCGGGGTTATCGGCCTCCAGCAACGGCTCAAGCCGTGGAGAGAGTCGCTCTCTGGCCAGGAAAAAGCGTAAACATTTCCCCGCTTGGGTCAAAGTCCAACCGCCTAGCGCCAACATAGGCAACGCCAATAGAATACCCAACAGTTCGTGCCAGGTATTTTGCTGCTCTCGATGATAGCGGATATCGGTGCGCACTATGCCGGGCTCCTCAGGCAAATACCAAAGGGCCACAGCCTCACCGACGCTTCTCGAGTCGCAAAACAGGCCTGGGGGATTCCAGATCTGATACTCACTGCCGTTAGGCAACTGATAATGCACCTGGCAATCCCACTCATAACGGCCGACGCCCCAGCGCCCCGGGGGCACATATTGTTGAGCACGCCGGGCGATATAACCTTGGGTCTCGGCGCCTCGCTCGAGCAGGATATTCACTTCCTGCCAGGATTGAACACTGTCCTTGACGAAATAAAGCCCGAGGGCCGAGAACATCCCACCGGCAATCGCAAAAGAGCCGATAAAAGCCAGGTCTTTCCAAATTGCCCGTATCTTTCCCACCGGGCCTCCTTTGATTCAATCCTTTAAGGCCGCGGATTGTAGCATATTTCAGCAATCAGTTGAGGAGCACTTCACAGTTTGCCACCCGTTTCTGCGCGCGCCAAAGAGTCATGCTATGCTCGGGCAAATTGCTAAAGGAGTAACAGCATGAAACGCCCTATCATTCTCGACTGCGATCCCGGCCATGATGATGCCATCGCCTTGATCTTGGCCCTGGCTAACCCTGAGCTGGACCTGCTGGCCGTGACCACCAGCGCCGGTAACCAAACCCAGGAAAAAACACTCAACAACGCCATGCGAGTGCTTACTCTGCTGGGCAGAACCGATATTCCTGTGGCCAGCGGTGCCCCCAAGCCTTTGGCAAGAGAGCTGATCATTGCCGACAATGTTCACGGTGAATCCGGGCTCGATGGCCCAGAACTGCCGGATCCCGCCTTTGAACCTCAGCCGATGATGGCCTGGGAACTGATGGCCGAAAAAATCCGTCAAAGCAGCCAGCCGGTGACTCTGGTGCCAACGGGCCCCTTGACCAATATCGCGATTTTCCTGAGCGCCTATCCCGAACTCAAATCCCGTATCGAGCAGATAGTGCTGATGGGCGGCGCCGCCGGTGTCGGTAACTGGACCCCGGCCGCCGAATTCAACATTTTTGTTGATCCGGAAGCGGCCGACATGGTGTTCAAGTCAGGTATCCCCATCGTCATGGCCGGCTTGGATGTGACCCATGAGGCGCAGATCATGGAAGAGGATGTAGCCCGTTTCCGCGCGATTCCCAACAAGGTTGCCAAGTGTGTGGCCGATCTGCTGGAGTTCTTTGTTATCTACCACAAGGATCCCAAGTGGGGCTTTGATGGCGCGCCGCTGCATGACCCTTGCACCATAGCCTGGCTGCTCAAGCCTGAGCTGTTCATCGGCTTGGACTGCCATGTGGCCATCGAAACCCAGAGCGAGCTGACTGTAGGGATGACGGTTGTCGACCGCTATCACCTGACCGGCAAGCCCGCCAACGCCAAGGTGCTGATGCATCTGGATCGTGAAGGCTTTGTGGATCTGCTGGTTGAAAGCCTCTACGCCTATCAGGATTAATCGATGAGTAGACTAGTGATAATCGGCAGTGCCAACGCCGATCATGTGATGGAATTCAGTCACCTGCCCGAGCCTGGGCAAACACTGATGAGCCGCAGCTACCGGTTGGAACATGGCGGCAAAGGGGCCAACCAAGCGGTCGCCACCGCCAGACTGGCACAGCCTGGTACCCGAGTGGACTTTATCTGCCATCTTGGGGACGACGCCATTGCCGATACCATGATTAAGAGTTGGTTGGACGATGGCATTCACCCACAGGGGTTGAAGAAGATGCCGGCAATGGCGACCGGCAGTGCGATGATTTTCATCGGTGATAACGGTGAAAACTGTATCGGAGTGGCCGCGGGTGCCAACGCCAGCCTGGAACCTGCCGATGTCCACTGTCATCAAGACCTGTTCGAAGGCGCCAGCCATCTGTTGGCACAGCTGGAAACGCCTCTGGAAGCAGTCAAAACTGCACTGCAACTGGCTAAGCAACAGGGCACAGTGACCATACTCAACCCGGCTCCCGCAAGCCCCTTGGCAGACGATATGCTGGCCTTGGTGGATATCATCACTCCCAACGAGACCGAGGCCGAAGCCCTTACCGGTATTAAGGTGGAAGATGAAGCCGGAGCTGCCAAAGCCGCAGCCGCTCTGCAAGCCAAAGGGGTGGGCGCCGTGGTGATCACCCTCGGCAGCCGCGGCGCCTATGTGCGTCACCCCGAGTTTGAGGGCCTAGTGCCTAGCTACCCGGTCAAGGTACTTGATACTGTAGCCGCTGGGGACACCTTCAACGGTGCCATGATGGTGGCCTTAAGTGAAGGACAAACCGTAGAACAAGCGGTGGATTTTGCCAATAAGGCCGCTTCCATAGCCGTGACCCGTCATGGCGCCCAGCGTGGTATTCCCTACCGCCGCGAGCTGTAATCAAGCCATTACCAACACAAAAAACGGGAGTCCTAGACTCCCGTTTTTTATGCTGGCTGCCAGTCAAATTATTTGCCTGAGTTGGCCTCTCTGTGGGCCTGAAGCTTGGTGGCGAACTCCTGCTGCAGCTGCTCCATCTTAGGCAGCAACCCCTGGCTCAATGATTGAGTCACCATCATCGACTCCTGCATCACGGCCGGCATCTTAGCGACCATGGAGCGCCCTGTATCACTGGCATAAAACGCCAGCATATCGGCAATTTCCTTGTCGCTGTAGTGCTTGACATAGATATCGGTCAACGGCTGCTTCAGCTTATCCCAGCCCAGCTCCTGCTTGAAGATCTGCGTACTCTTACGGGCGAACTCTTCAAATAAAGGCTTTTCACTCTCCTTGATATTGAACTGCTGTTGCATGCCCAAAATCATCATTTCCATCTGGGTATAAGCCGTGTCCATCATGGAATCCATCTGCATTTCCAGCAGCAACTGCTCCACCTGAGCCCGGCGAGCGCCGTCATCGGCCAACGCCAAAGGGCTTGTGAGCAATATGCCGCCCAGAACAAGAGATGACCAAAAACCAGGACCTTTCATGAGTGCCTCCGTGGCAAGTATTGATTCGGCTGCCAGTCTATCACAGTCACCCCCGCTGTCACCCGCAAGCAAAGTTGCAGCCAGCCAAATCGTGAGATTAATTCTCATTTAATGAAGATGCCGTTATGATGGATTCAGGCGGGAGCCTGCGGGGCTCTCGTGCTGTCGAGAGAAACATCGACCCTAAAAACATAAAAAGGAATTGAAAATGAATAAGTTAACCAAGAGACTCGCGGGTATTGCCCTGTTGGGAGCTGGTGCCGTTATCAGTAGCACTGCCAGCGCCGACGAATGCAGCCTAACCATCACAGCCAACGATGCGATGCAATTTGATACCAAGGAACTCAGCGTTCCTGCCAGTTGCAAGACGGTAGAACTGACATTGACTCATTCCGGCACCCTGCCCGTGACAGCCATGGGCCATAACTGGGTTCTGAGCAAGAGCGCCGACATGCAGGGCATTGCCACCGATGGTATGGCAGCAGGCGCCGATGCCGCCTATGTCAAAGCCGGTGACGAGCGGGTGATTGCCCACACTCCTCTAGTTGGTGGCGGCGAATCTGTCAGCATCAGTTTCAGCACCGAAGGCATGACACAAGAAGAAAGCTACAACTTCTTCTGCTCCTTCCCTGGCCACTGGGCCGTGATGCAGGGCAGCTTCAGCATCAAAGGCTAAGCCCACGCGCTTTGGGCCCGAATGAGGGCCCAAAGAAACATTCCCTTTCCCATAGTTAGACGTCCAATAGCCGCCTTTTGGCCAAGTGAGTCCTGGAACCCTGTGACGACTTGCCTGTCTTGGCCTTATGGATGAAAGCATCTATCACTATCGGCTTGGTTTCCAGCCATGGTGTGCCCCATCTCCTGCGGTGAGCTTTCGCACAGGCAGCCCTGTGACTCGGGCGAATGTTGCGAAGCGACAAGTTCATGAGCGCGCGCCAAAGAAGGTGAGCAGGCCGTTAATTGCTCAATTACCATTAAACAGGAAGATGGCTATTTGTCGACTTTCTACGGATGACAGACACAGCGTCACTGGGTAGAGTAGAGAGTGAGACTTGAGCCTGAGTTGGCTAGGCCATTATCTGAAGGAGAGAGCTTATGTTGGGCGAAAACCATGCGCTGATCCTGGAGTTTCCGGAATACAAACAAAAAATTCAACAACTCGGGGAAAACGATCCGCACTTTAGTGAGCTGGCGACCGAGTATCAGACTCTCGACCTTGAGATCCGCGGCCTGGAAGAAAACTGTGTTCCTACGGCAGAAGAACGTTTCAGCCAATTGACATTGCGCCGCGCCGAACTCAAGTCCTGGCTTTATCAACAGCTATTGCGCTGAGCATTACTCGGCGCCAAGGCAGAGAAACTTAAGTCCCGGATAACGCTGAAAACAACCAGGGCACCGTGGCATTTAACCCAGCGGAGCCCCATCTGCTGATCCAGCATTCAATCACCTGAGCTTAGAGCCTATCCAACTGCAGAGCGTTGGCAAACGCTTGCAGTTCACTGACTTTAACCCCTTCCCCCGAGAGAGTGAACATAGCGTTACCATTGACTATCACAGTCAGCTCAGCCTCACCGGATTCTGTACTGAGCATGGCGTTGTGCCCCTGAACCTTGACCAGCTTGCCACCACTCATGGCAATCATGGAAGGATTGGTCAGCATGGCCATAACAGATTGCAGCAAGGGAGAATCCAGTACCAGTTCTATCTCCAACTGTGCACTGTCTTCTTTGTAATAGTGGCGACTGGCATTGATGCCGCCACCCAACATCATGCCACCGCTATCACTGGAAGGCTCGTCGGCTTGCCAGCCCGGCAATGGTTCGGGAAATACCCCCACCACTTCCGCGGCCCGCTGCTGACGAATAAGGGTTGCGGCATAATCCAGCTGCGAACTGGCCTGGCTCAACTCGCCCTTGCGATAGTGTTGTAACCCGGCCTCAATGGCTTCGGCTACAGCAGGATCCTCGACCGCCTGCAGCGGCGCCGCCAATGCCAATGAGGCAACAAGTAATAGATTCGAAGGTTTCATTATCTTTCCCTGATAAAAAGTCCGCGAATAGCATAGCGGTAAGCCAAGTTCTGCGCCAGTTGTTAATTTAATGTTCAAAATTAGCGTTCCGGAATCGCGACCTTTGGTCAGCCAGAGCAAGCTGTTAAACTGCTGTCTCTACCCTGCGCTCAGGATAATAATGAAAGTCGATCTCAACCTGCTTCCGGTATTGGAAGTCCTGTTGGAAGAACAAAGCGTTACCGGTGCGGCCAGACGATTACACCTGAGTCAGTCGGCCGTCAGTAAGCAGCTCAACCGCCTGCGGGAGTTGTTCAATGACCCGCTGTTTGAACGCAGCGCCTTCGGCCTCAAGCCCACTCCCAGAGCGCTGGCTCTGGGGCCAGAGCTGCAGCAATGGCTCAGGTTGGCCGAGCGGCTGACGCTACCGGACGAGTTTGACCCCGCCGCCAGTGAACGTCAGTTTCGTATGCACTTGGTGGAAACCGCCTACTCCCTCACCCTGCCGCACTTTATGCCTTCCTTGCTGCGCCAGGCTCCGGGGCTGGATATCAACTGCAAGACCTGGCATCCGGGTACCATGGAACAACTGCATCGCTGCGAGTTGGATTTTGCCATAGGCTGCCGCGAGTGGGATCCCCGCTCACCCATGCATATCAACAGCCTGCCGGATGAACTCGAGTATCTGGAGCTGACCCGCGATAAGCCCATCAGCCTATTGTCGCCAATGCACCCGGCACTCAAGGGCGACTGGAACCTGGAGCGTTTTCTCAGTTTCGAACATCTGCAAGTGGCCTTTGGCGGCATCGAACATTGGTTACTGGATGATGTGTTGGCACTCAAGCGCAAGACCCGGCGGATCCGCGCCAATGTCACCGATTTCCCTACCGCGTTGGAACTTTGCCGTCACAGCGAGTTAATCCTTTGCGCACCGGCCAAATACGCCGCTCAGGCACTGCAACACATTGAACTGGCGACACTGGACGTACCGATAGAATTGGTACCCGGCGCCTATGTGTTGTTATGGCACAAACATTTTAACCAGGATCCGGCTCACAGGTGGCTTAGGGAGATGATTGCCAACACGGTAATCCTGGCCAATCAGCAATGAGGTGAGTCGCCCACGGCGCCGGGCAACTCTTATATGTCACGGAAGGAAGGGGTTGGATCCAAAAAGCCGGTCAGCCGAAACAGCTGATTGAAGCCGGTGATACCGTATGGATTGCAGCCAACGAAAAACACTGGCACGGGGCCAGCCAAGACAGGGCCATGAGCCATGTGGCCGTAGCCGCAGCACCGGAGACAGCACCGGCTGCCATCTGGGTGGAAAAGTCACTGATGATGAATATCAGGCTTGATGCCGATCAGCCCGGAGCGGCTTTTGACTCGATTTAAGCCATATCCGGATAATGGCGCTCAGCTGAATAATACCCTTCACACGGGTAATGGGCTTGATATAGGGTGCGGCCAAGGCAGGTGCCGACGCTTCAGTTGAGGCGCTCGGCATTGTCCAGCATTTTCACCGGCAATTGGTTATCCAGCAAAAAATAGTAGAGTTGCAAATCGGCTATCAATGACGGCTCGGATAGCTCAAAGTCCTGATAGGTGTGATCCTTGAAACGAAACCTCAGTTGGTGTTCAAAGCGCTTGCTCTGGCAGTAAAGTACCTGTTCTATCTGGGCTATCTCTATGGTGACCCCAAGCAAGACTAACTTGCCTTCAACCAGTTTGACCTCCAACTCGCCTTTGCTTCTGGCTGTTAAATAGTCCATCAGCAGCGACAACAGCACGCACACGGCTATATAGGCTAACTGATGCTCAAAAGGCTCATTGGCGAGATACACCAAATAGTAGGCGAACATAGCGCCTACCAAAGTACGAACAACAAAGCTTTGCAACAGCCTGAAGTCCGGCCGTTTGTTTTCCCTGACAAGTTCTTTCATGAATTCCCTTCTAAACGTTTCCAGCCAACAACCGAGCGGCAATAATAGAGATATTTTGTATTAAGAACAAATCATTACCAAAATGCGCAGCACCGCAACTCAGGGGAGCGGAAGAAAACTGCAAGGCATAAAATCATGCCAGGCGATGGCTTTATGGCGCAAATTGGAAGAGGCCAATCAGGAGGTTTGCCGGGGAGGCTCTCCTTCCCCGGCACAGGTTTAACGCTAACTGGATGGAATATAGAGCATGTTAATTAGGGCCGCCGCTATAGTGGTAGCCGGATCTTTGCCATCCACCGCCGGTGCCAGGTTGGTCCAAACCACCAGAGTCACCTTGTTGACAGGATCATGCCCCATAAAGGAGTTATAGCCAGGCAGCTCACCTGTATGACCATAGAGGCTGCCAAATTTGGCGATCCCTAGGCCATAATAGGCCGTATTGGGATTATCGGGATCTATCGGCCTGACACTATCCAGACGCCTTCGCTGCAACTCGGCATTCAGCAGTTCTCCAGCAACCAAAACTTCTACCCAGGTTGCCAACTCATTGGCAGTGGAGATCCCGGCGCCGGCCGCCCAGCCCCAGGAAGGATTGACCTCGGTTTGATCTATGGGTGCCAGAATGCCCTCTCTGGCTTCTCGCTGCATCTTTTCGGGCAGCATATAGGGCGGATCCATAGTCAACACATTGGTGCCATACATATAACCCCGCGCCAAGGGCGTGGGAAGAGTATTCGAATGGATATCGGGAAACAGAGTCCGCTCAAGACCCAAGGGGGCAAACAACCTCTGCTGCATCACAGCCGCCAGCGGCTTGCCATCGATTTGCTCGGCGATCAGTCCCAGCAAGACGGTATTGGTATTGGAGTATTCAAATGCGCTGCCGGGGGCAAAACCTGGCTTATGGGCAAAACTCATTGCCAGCAGCTCAGTCTGAGTCCACACCTTGGTTGGCTGCTCATCAAGTGTCTGATTCAACTCGAGCGTGGTGGTGTAGTTGAACAGGCCGCTGCGCATCGTAAGCAAATGCTCTATGGTGATCGACTCACCGTTTGGCACATTATTGAGAAACATGGAGACAGCGTCATTCAATTGCAATCGCCCTTGCTGCACCATCTGTAAAATCACGGTACCGACCCAGGTCTTGGTATTGGAGCCCACCCTGACATGCTGATCAAAGTCGGTCGCTTCACTGCCGCCATAACGGGTTACCCCATAGGCGGTTTTAAAATCGCCCCTTGGCGTTCGCAGGATCACCACGGCGCCGGGTACCAGCATCTCCTTGGCCAGTTGTTCCACCGTCTGCTGCATCTTGGCCGTGTCGACAGGATTGAGCACCGCCTCTTGCGAATCCGAATTGCAGGCGCTAAGCACACTCACAGAGACCAAGATAGACGCGTAGATAGGCAGATAAGCCCAACCCCACTTGGCACTAACGGCCGCCTTATCGCCAAAGGTTCTGGCTCCTAAGCACACCCTACTCAACACTCGATTAAACATAAACAGCCTCCCTATCTGTTGTTGCATACGGCGAGCTAGACTATCCCGCCTTCCATTGCATCACACAAAGCTAGTCAGCTTTAGCTGTGGGTTCAAGTTGTTGTGAGAGAAATATGGCGGGCGCTTCCAGAAGGATGGTCTAGTTGGCTAAATCCTTGAAACGGGGGAAACCAAAGCATAAAAAAACATGAAAAACAGACAAATAGAAATGCCACATAGGCATCTATCATTTTTATAGCCCTATCCTGCCTGAAAATTCGATTTCTGTATTCACTTATCACCTGAACGAGCCCAAATCGGCTTAGATGCCGACGACTCATCATTAAAAGAGCTTACCTTTAAGTACCTTGGCAGCTAGAACCTTGACTCATTCAGTAGTGGATGCGTCGTTTTATTATTGGCAGTGACGCCACCTTTAACTCAACGCTTATGCATCGGCATATATATTTTTACTGCGCTACCAGTTAAGAGGCGAATAATCCACCGCCTAACTGGTAACCACTTTTTCGCATTAGGATAAAACTGAAATGCGCTGTTTCACACTTTAATATAGGCTTGACTAACACCTATTGAGAACAACTGAAACCGGTCAAAGAGCATCACACAACATTTCCCTAACCCCCTTACCACTCTTGAAGGCACAATCAATGGCTAATTGTCTATCGGCACTGAGATTACCCATCTCCTGGTCAATTAACTCTGCACCTTGTTCCAGGGTATTGGCATCCATCACAGTTTGAAAAAGCTGCAAATACCAGTCTTGGTTCGGCCGTAACGCTATTCCTTGTCTTTCAAAGTACTGACATGTTCGAATGATCACAGAGCATTGCATCATCACATAGGTGGATTTCACCTCTGTACGGCGCCATAACCGCTCTACACTCATTAACGCAAATAAGCCAGACAATGTTTGAGCAAGCAAATATTGCCCTACCAATTCAGCTGTATCCTGATGCCGATATTTTAAGTGAGAGTCAACAATGAAAAAGGTACTAAAACAACATTCCGCCATCGAAGTAACCAACTGTTTATTCTCTGGGTATCCCTTGTCCCTCAAGCCGGAAACAACATCATCTAATACCACTTCGTATATGCTGGATAACAAAGTATCCAAAGCTGCAGGTAATTCAAGCTGCTCGTCAGCAGCCGATACGGAGTCAGACTTACGCAATGCGACCACTAACTCTTCGAGCATATTCGTCAGTATCAAAACTTCGTTTTCAGAAAACTGATCCAAGTACTGGAAGTCATAGTCATTAATAAAGAGAGTTTTTTTATCACAACGAATACTACGAATTTCACTTAAGGAAAAACTCTCTACCTTTCTCAGCGTACCTTTAGCCCAAATGGCATGAGGAGTCACAACCAAAAAATCTTTGGTTGTTTGCATAAAGGTGTTATCCACAATCATCAGGATATCGTAAGGTTCGATTTTACCCTCTGATATTTCGATGACTTTTCTGACTTTGTGGACTTTGATAGCCGGCGCGATTTGGATTTGCTGGGATAGACGATGCCTCTTGGCCACAGCGTTAACTATATCCAAGTATTCCCGCTGATAGCTACCTTCAAAAGCGGGCTTGGGACTGGATTCCTGCTGGGGCTTTTCAGGCGTAACGCTTGCGGGGGCAGCACTTTCAGCAGTGACGCTCGCCGGAGCTGTATTGGTGATAGAAGCGCCACCATTTGCATTTGCTACCGGAGTAACAGTCTCGGTTGTAACGCCTTCAGGGGAAAGATTTTCAGTAGTAACGCTCGCCGAAGCTGTATTGCTGACAGAAACGTCACCATTTGCATCTGCTGCCGGAGTAACGTCGGCTTGTGCCACATTCGAAACTTCAGCAGTTTCTGTCGCCCCTGTATTGCCTTGTATTTTTTGGGCCAGTTTTTCCAATAGTGTCAATAAAACCGCGGGCTTCATCCCGGAACCCGCCATACCAAAAGCACAGCCTTGACCCAACAACAGCTCGGAACCCTCAACGGCATGCTCTTGACTGGTGTTTATCAACTCTTCCCACGACATTTGGTTTTTTGCAGAAGTTGTGGTCCAGTCATTTTTCCAAAACAATCCTTCAGATGTAAATGCCAGACCATTTTTTGCAGAACCAAAAACCGTAGAATCGACTATCGCATAAATATTGACCGACGCAGGCATGCCATAACATGCACTGGCATTTTTAGCTTTCTTGCTGGGTATGTTGGGCGCAACAAAAAGCCCATCAGAGTGGAAGTTCTGCAAAATCTCCAGCACATCTGTTTCCATTAATCCTGTTCCTTTTATAAAACCGTGCTCAATACTTAGCTATGTAACGTATTGATATAATTTGAGTAAGAACCAGAATAAGTGTTGCAAGCAGCTCCCTGCAATGCTTTCTTAACAAAAGTATGAACTCTAACGACTTCGTCATTCCAACACCCAGTATCCTATAGGTTCGGGGGTCCGCCATGACCAGCGCTGTGATATTACAGTGAGCACCGTAGCCATGTTGAACCGCTTAAAGATCCCATAGATGACAGGCTCAAGCTGACGACCGACTTTAGCCGAGTATTCAAAGGGCCGGATGGTACGCTGGAGCCACTTACAGCGCTTTGTAAAACCAGAGCTGTGGTTCTGCAACGACGGCGAAGGCAAGGGGCTGCTAATTGTCAAAAGCTTTTTAGCTAAATCCCCGAGGCCCCGGGTACTAATCTTGAGGAAAGGTCCGGGTCTAACCAGCTGATATGTTCCCGAACGATACCGCAATCAGGGCAAAGAATACGGCGGACGGGTAACCGTAACTGAACCTGAAACGACAGTATGGTTCGTTCCGATTAGGTGCGAAGTGAAGCGTTGTGAACGGCCTTAGCCTGTTTGCCGCGAGCACAGTGAACGTTATCAATCAGTTTTAGATGAATAATGAGCAAAATGGGAAAGGTAATATTCGACATTGAGAACGGTTGGGGTTGATCATTGTTTTTGTTTAGCGACTAAACAATAACTCTCCAACCGTTTTCATTTCCGGTCCACGCTAATCTGCGATGAACCATAAAAAAGCGAATCCTGAGATTCGCTTATTATCGATTATATTAGCCTCAAGCAGCAATAATGGCGTCACTGCCGAAGAGAAGACAATGAAGCCAATCATTTTCGCCGCGCAGTTTACTTGAGTAAATGAGCAGCGAAAATGATTGGATGACGCCCTAACTAATGTGCTCCACTAAACCATAATTGCGTCGCTGACGAAACTAATGCTAGGCAAATCGATGGCGCCAGCGCGCAGTTGACTGATGTCAATGAGCACTGGCGCCAAGATTTAACGCCGCAGTAGCGAGTCCAAGCAGCAACCATGGCGCCACTGCCGAAGAGAAGGCAATGAAGCCGATCATTTTCGCCGCGCAGTTTACTTGAGTAAATGAGCAGCGAAAATGATTGGATGAAGCCGTATTATCGAGGCCAAGTAGCCATGTTACTCGTAATCAGACATGGGCACACAGGCACAAAACAAATTCCTATCCCCATACACATCATCAATACGATTCACGGTCGGCCAGAACTTGTTGGCCTTGACTGTGGCATTTGGGAATACCGCCAGTTCGCGATCGTATGGACGGCTGTCGAAGGCGGGATCCATGATGTCGGCTAACGTGTGTGGTGCATTGTGCAGCGGGTTATTGTCCGCAGGCCACTCACCGGCTTCGACCCGGGCGATTTCACCGCGGATGGCCACCATGGCTTCGATAAATCTGTCCAGTTCGGCCTTGGACTCAGACTCGGTCGGCTCGATCATCAGGGTTCCGGCAACCGGGAAGCTCATGGTCGGTGCGTGGAAGCCGTAGTCGTTGAGACGCTTGGCCACATCCATTTCGGTAACGCCGGAGGCTTCTTTCAGCGGACGCAGATCAATAATACACTCGTGAGCCACACGGTCATTACGGCCGCGGTACAGCACTGGATAGTGCTCTGACAGCTTCTTCATCACATAGTTGGCGTTGAGCATGGCGTTTTGGGTTGATTCACGCAGGCCCTTGGCGCCCAGCAGCTTGATGTACATCCAGCTGATTGGCAGTATGCTGGCGCTGCCGTAAGGCGCGGCAGAAACGGCACCGTTGTTGTCGCTTTCGCGGCCCGGCTTAACCAGAGTATGACCGGCAACGAAAGGAGCCAAATGCGCTTTTACACCGATAGGGCCCATGCCTGGACCACCACCGCCATGAGGGATGGCGAAGGTCTTGTGCAGGTTGAGGTGGGAAACGTCCGCGCCGATAAAGCCGGGAGTGGTCACGCCCACCTGGGCATTCATGTTGGCACCGTCGAGATACACCTGGCCGCCGTGTTGATGGATCACCTCACAGATCTCCGAGACGGTTTCTTCATACACGCCGTGGGTAGAAGGATAAGTGATCATGATGCAGGACAGGTTATCGGCCACTTCGGCCGCCTTGGCGCGCAGATCTTCCATGTCCACGTTGCCGCGCTTGTCACAGGCCACAACCACTATCTTCATACCGGCCATCTGCGCCGAAGCCGGGTTGGTACCGTGAGCAGACTGAGGGATCAGACAGACATTGCGGTGCCCCTCGCCGCGGGATTCATGGTACTTCTTGATGGCCAACAGACCGGCGTATTCGCCGGATGCACCCGAGTTGGGCTGCAGGCACATGGCGTCATAGCCGGTGATTTCCACCAGATAGTCAGACAGCTCATTGAGCAGCTTTTCATAACCCTTGGCTTGCTCCAGCGGGCAGAAAGGATGCAGGTTGGCAAATTCCGGCCAGCTGATAGGCAGCATCTCGGCGGTGGCGTTCAGCTTCATGGTGCATGAACCCAGAGAGATCATCGAGTGGTTCAGCGCCAAGTCTTTGTTTTCAAGACGCTTGATGTAGCGCAGCATCTCGGTTTCGCTGTGGAAGCTGTTGAAGGTTGGATGCGTCAGGATAGCCTCATCACGCAGCAGCGCCGCAGGGATGGACTCACTGCCCTTGGCAAGGATTTCAGCGTCCAGTGCCGCCACATCCAGACCATGACCGGCGCCCAGAATGATATCAAACAGGGCAGCCAGATCATCAGCAGTCGTGGTTTCATCCAGGCTGACACCCAGAGTGCCTTCGGCATCGATACGCAGGTTGCTCTCGGCGGCAATGGCGCGAGCCAGCACGGCGTCTTTGTCGGCCACTTTGAAGGTCAGAGTGTCGAACCAGCTAGCGTTGACCAGCTCAACGCCCTTGGCCTTGAGGCCGGCGGCGAGAATGTCGGTCAGGCGGTGAATACGCTCGGCTATGGTCTTCAGCCCTTGTGGACCATGGTATACGGCGTAGAAAGAGGCCATGTTGGCCAGCAGGATCTGCGCGGTACAGATATTGGAGTTGGCCTTTTCGCGGCGGATATGCTGCTCACGGGTTTGCATCGCCATCCGCAGCGCTGTGTTGCCGCGACTGTCTTTGGAAACGCCTATGATACGGCCAGGCATGGAACGCTTGTGTTCGTCTCGGGTCACGAAGAAGGCGGCGTGAGGGCCACCATACCCCATAGGCACGCCGAAGCGCTGCGCGCTGCCAAAGACCACGTCGGCGCCCAGGCTACCGGGAGACTTGAGCAATACCAGCGACATGATATCGGCGGCAACTGTCACAATCGCTTTCTGCTCGCGCAGCTTGGCAAAGAGTTCACGCTGATCGTTCAGCTCGCCTGTCTTGCCGCTGTACTGGAACAGGGCACCAAAGAGTTCATGATTGAGCGCTTCCTCGGCGGGGCCTACGACGACTTCAAAACCAAAGCATTCGGCGCGGGTCTTGACCACATCCAGCGTCTGCGGGAACACGTCATCGGCAACGAAGAAGATATTGGCTTTCTTGGCCTTGGACACCCGCTTGGCCAGCGCCATGGCTTCGGCGGCGGCTGTGGCTTCGTCCAGCAGCGAGGCGGAGGCCAGATCCAGGCCAGAGAGGTCCATAGACATCTGCTGGAAATTCAGTACCGCTTCTAGGCGGCCCTGGGCGATTTCCGGCTGGTATGGGGTATAAGCCGTGTACCAACCTGGGTTTTCCAGCACATTACGCAAAATGACGTTAGGCACTTCAGTGCCGTAGTAGCCCATGCCTATGTAGCTCTTGAATACCTTGTTCTGCTTGGCCAGACTCTTGATATAAGCCAGACCTTCGGCTTCGCCACAGGCTTCGCCCACGGCCAGATCCCGGTTCAGACGAATCGACTCCGGTACTATCTGCGCCGTCAGATCTTCCAGTGACTCGGCGCCAACATAATTCAGCATCTCTTGCTGCTGTAGGGCGTCGGAGCCGATATGACGACGGATAAAGAGTTCGTGCTGCTCTAACTGAGTGAGGGTTTGCTTGGTCATGATTAACCTTGTTCCATGTTCGCCGGTATCCTGCCGTAGGGAGGCGGTGTACCAGTCTCTTTATTGGTAAAACAAACGAAGCCCCGGAGGGCTTCGTTTTTCAGCAACGCTTATTCTTCGTCGATGACAGCCTGATATCCTTCGGCATCGAGCAGGTTATCCAGCTCAGACAGATCGGAAGGCATGACGCGGAAGAACCAGCCATCACCGAATGCATCGCTGTTGACCAGCTCAGGGCTGTCTTCCAGCGCTTCGTTGATGGCAATCACTTCACCGGATAGTGGAGCATAGATATCTGATGCCGCCTTAACAGACTCGGCCACGGCGCAGTCTTCGGAGGCGCTGACGATGTCACCTACATCCGGCAATTCAACGAAAACCATATCACCCAGCAACTCCTGTGCATGTTCAGTGATACCGACTGTGTAACTACCGTCTTCTTCCTTACGGATCCATTCGTGAGAAGAAGCGTACTTCAGTTCGCTTGGAATATTGCTCATTATTCTTGTTCCTTTCCCATGTTTTAGAATGCTTGTTTACCGTTACGCACAAAGCCTGGTGCCACTACTTTAACAGCGACACGCTTCTTGCGCATTTCGACTTCGGCCGTATCCCCTATGGAGTTCGGTACCCGGGCCATCGCAATAGAATAGCCCAATGTCGGTGAGAATGTACCACTGGTGATCACGCCTTCCTGCTCATTGCCGTTGGCGTCGGTGAAGAATACCGGCATGCCGTGGCGCAGCACGCCTTTTTGCTCCATCACCAAACCGATAAACTTGTCTGCACCGGCCGCTTTGATGGCGGTAAGAGCTTCACGGCCGATAAAGTCACGATCGCTCGGTTCCCAGGCAATGGTCCAGCCCATGTTGGCGGCCAGCGGGTTAACGGTTTCGTCCATGTCCTGACCGTAGAGGTTCATCCCGGCTTCCAGGCGCAGCGTATCACGGGCCCCCAAACCACATGGTTTAACACCGGCATCGAGCAGCGCTTGCCAAAGGGCTTCGGCTTCTTCGGCTGGCACGGTAATTTCGTAACCTTCTTCACCTGTATAGCCGGTAGTAGCCACAAACAGGCTGCCCGCCTGCACACCGAAGAAAGGCTTCATGCCTTCAACGGCCGCTTTTTGCTCGGCGCTGAACACAGTTGCGGCTTTGGCCTTGGCGTTAGGGCCCTGCACGGCAATCATCGCCAGCTCAGGGCGTTCGGTCACTGTGACATCATAGGGCTTGGACTGCTCACCAATCCAAGCGAGATCTTTGTCGCGGGTGGCTGAGTTAACGACAACCCGGTAATGGGTGTCATCGAGATAATAAGTGATCAGATCGTCAATCACCCCGGCGTCATGATTCAGCATGCCGCTGTAAAGCGCCTTGCCGGAGACCTTGAGTTTGGCGATATCGTTGGCCAGCAGTTTACGCAGGAAGGCTTTGGCATCGCTGCCGCTGACATCAACAACCGTCATATGGGAGACGTCGAACATACCGGCGTCCTGACGCACTGCGTGATGTTCTTCAATCTGCGAACCATAGTTGAGTGGCATATCCCAACCATGAAAATCAACCATCTTGGCATTAGCTTCCAAGTGCTTGTTAAAGAGTACAGTTTTATTAGCCATTGTTATCCCTTCTCATCGGGGCTTTTCGGTGTTACCCAAAGGTAAAACCGAGTTAAAATGCTGCGAAATTATACCCTGCGTCACAAATTTGTATATAAGTGATTTTTCTAATCCGAACCATTATGGATTAATTTTTCTCATGGTTTACCTGTAATTTTTTTACAGTAAATCACAGTTGAAGCATAAAAAACGCCCAATAACGACTGTTTTTGGGCGTTTTCCTTCACATTCGGCTAACCGGGATGAAGATTATTCAGGACGGCACAGACGCGGCAGCTTGAATTTGTGCCCCATGGCCTGTTGCATGAACACAGTTTTCAGCCCAGCGAAATTGTCTACTAAGTTGAGACCGAGATCGCGAATCGCCTTCTTCAAAGGATTGCTACCGGCAAACAGCCGCTTGAACCCCTCCATGGCGGCTATCATCTCCATCGCCTCGGCCTTGCGCCAGCGCTCGAGGGCGCGCAGTTCGCCATAGGCGCCGATATCTTTGCCTTCTCCGTGCAATGCCGCCACGGTTTCCACTATGGCGCCGGCATCGAGGAAGCCCAGGTTAACCCCCTGCCCCGCCAACGGATGTATGGTGTGCGCCGCATCGCCGGCCAGCAACAAGCGATGACGGGCGAAATGGCGCGCATAACGCATCCGCAGCGGAAAGCTCTGGCGTTCACTCTCCAACTGACACAGGCCCAGGCGGCCATCGAAGGCGGCGGTCAGTGCCCGGGAGAAGGCTTCATCATCCAAAGCCTGCAAGGCTTCGGCCTTTTGCGGCGGCACCGACCAGACGATGGAACAGAGGTCGCTCTCATAAAGCGGCAGAAACGCCAACGGGCCATCGGCACTGAACACCTGGCGGGCACAGTCACCATGGGGCAACTGAGTGCGAATGCTGGCGACTATGGCGTGATGGCCGTAATCCCAGAAAGTCAGTGGGATCTGACACTGTTGGCGAACCCAGGAGTTGGCGCCATCGGCAGCCACCACCAGGGCGGCACTGAGGTTATCGCCGTTATCCAGCGTCAGCCAGGCTTCACGTTCACCAAAGGCGATACGCTCAAGCCGGGTATGTTCCAGCAGTGTCAGCTGTTCCAGCTCTGCGGCCCGCTGAGCCAGGGCGTAGTGAATGGCATCGTTTTCGATTATGGTGCCGAGGGAAGTCTCACACTGGCTCTGGGCATCAAACTGGATGCGCCCCATGCCGTCTTTTTCCCAGACATCCATCTTGCTGTATGGCCCGAGGCGGGACTTATCCAGATAGGCCCAGGCCCCCAAGTGTTCAAGCAGCGCCTGGCTGGCCTTATTGATGGCACTGACCCGCAGCCGCGGCGCGCCCTCGACCGGCGCGGCACCGGCGGCATCTATCACCACCACCTTGAGCCCGGCCTGTGCCAAACCGCAGGCCGTTGCCAATCCCACCATACCGCCGCCCACCACGGCCACATCATAGCTTTGGAAATTCATCGTCACTGACTCCTGGAAAACAGACATGCCGATTGTCTGTGCCACCCCATGGCTCTGTGGGCCACCGGGGTCTTGAGAGGTGGGCACCAGGAGAGGATCCTGAGTCCCAGATTTCGTCCGGCCACCAGCGGCCAGTAGTTGTTGGAAAAACCGCGCACCAGAAACTCGATATTGTTGATGGTCTGGCGTCTGTCCTGCTCACGGGCAGCATGATAGGCATGCAGCACCTGGGCTGCGCCTGGGTCAGCGCCTTCGGCCAATACCGGCTCCAGCGTTTCCAGCACAGTGACCAGATCCCTGAGCCCCAGATTGAAGCCCTGCCCGGCTATCGGGTGCAGAGTCTGGGCGGCATTGCCCAAATAAAGCGTGCGGTGATAAATGGGCCTTGGCATGTAAGAGAGGCTCAGTGGGTAGCGGTGACGCTCCCCCACGGCCACAAAACGCCCGGCCCGATAACCGAAGGCCTGTTGCAGCTGCTGCAAAAACTCGGCCTGCGGCAGAGCCTGCACCCGCTCGGCCTCTTCATGGGGCAAGGCCCACACCAGAGAGAGCCTGGCCTGGCCGTCGCTGTCACCCATAGGCAGCAGTGCCAGGGGGCCGTGCTCGGTGAAGCGCTCCCAGGCCATGCCATTATGGGGCTTGTCGGTAGCAACATTGGCGATAACCGCGCTCTGACCAAACTCAAACTGCTGCAACGCCTGTTGCTGCTGGGCACGCACCGAGGAGTTAACCCCATCTGCCGCCAGCAATAAGCGGCAGGAAAGCCGCTGACCATTACTGAGGGTCAAACTATGGCCCGCAGCCGAAGTTTGCAGCTTCTCGAGACGCGCCGGGCAATAAAGCTGGATATCACTCTTGCCGATGGCGCTAAACAGCCGCTGGCCGACCCGCTCGAGTTCCACCACCTGGCCGAGGGAGTCCAGCGCAAACTGCTCGGCATTGAGCTCTGTCATGCCGAAATGGCCGCGATCCGAGACATGAATATCGGTTATCGCTGTGCCTAGGTCTTCAAGCAAAGGCCAGATACCGAGGCGCTTGAGTTCAAACACTGAGCCATTGGCTATGGCGATGGAGCGGGCATCGAAACCAGGATGTTGCTTGGCGGGATCGAAGGCCTCGATAACGGCAATTTTCAGCGGACGGGAGAGTTTCCTGGCCAGGGAGGCCAGCCCCAATGCCAGGGTGGCACCGGCCATGGCACCACCGACAATGGCGATATCCAGCTCAGTGCATTCCTGACTCACAGCTTGGGCGTCAACTTGCGGGTTCATCTTTCCTCTACTCAGGCACGCTCAATGGGTGCCGTCACAGAAAATGACAGGGCAAACAGGTGCCCTGTCAATGCAGCGTATTATTGTCTGGTGTTTCGGCGTCGAGATCAGGCAACTCTGGGCCGAACTCTGAATAGCAGAGAATGGCGGCCATGCGAACAAACTCCAGCAGCTCGAGATATGCACTTTCAGATTCGTCATCGTCGGCAACATCGAACTCTACCTGGGCAATTTCCGCCAGATCTTTGATCACTTCACGAACATCTTCCGATGCCTGATTCAAACCCGGTTGAATAATGGCGATGCCGGTGAGGAAGCTCTGAGCCCAGAGCGAGAGCGCCTCTACCCGCACCGTCAGAGGTTCTTCCTCTTCAGGCAGCAGCAGGGTGAAGCCAAAGTCTGGATCCTGCAGTCGATTGACGGTATCGCCAAAAAGTTCGGTTATCAGTTGTGTCAGTTCGTCGGGCAGGCGCTGACCGTCGTTCATCAGCTCGAGCAAGGGCTGATACCAGGCCTGCTCCTGCTGTGGCACGCCGCCACAAATCAGGCCCACCAAAGCGCCATGCACTTCAACCGGATGCTGACCTATGTCGGCGTTGTCGAGCGCACTGCGCAGGCTTTCGATACGTAATGAGGGTGGGGTTGCCATAAAGCTGTCCAAGTATTGAATTTACCCCCGTCATGCTAGCAGAGTTAGGGATGGCGACCAAGACTGGAATCTTACCCAAGCTGCGAGCCAGGTCGTGCATTTGCAATGCATCTGGGCTTCGCCGTTTAGCTACTGCCGGGATTTTGCGCCAGGGAAGCTCATAGAAACAGCAGCCGACGCAACCAAAGTGGCGCTTGTCTTGCACTTTAACGCTGAGCTAGATATATTCCGCCACAGAGCCAAAGAAAAGGATCCCGTGCGGAAGATGAGTAACAGTGCCATAGATATCACCCTGTTGGGGCGCACCTACTCCATCGCCTGTCCCCCGGGTCAGGAACAGGCACTGCAAGCGGTGGCGCAGAAATTGGAGCTGCAACTGGGCAAGATAAAGGCCCGCACCAACGCCATCAGCCGTGAGGAAATGGCTTTGATGGCCGCACTCAACATAGGCTATGAGCTCTATGAAGAGCAGCGGAAGAATCAAGATTATATGAGCCAAATGGATGATAGGATCCGTTTGCTGCAATCCACTCTTGAGCACGCATTGGTTGAGCGAAGCGCAAGAGAGGATTAAACTGAAATAGCACGAACCCTCACAGGTTCGACCCAGAATTTGCTCCCTGGGGTGTGCGACAGCTGGTAATGTCCCTGTGCCGATATTTTTAATCTCAGGGTGAATGTTTTACTGACATTGTGCATGCTCGGCGCGAACCGAGAAGCCTTAGGATGTAATCATTTACCCGCCTTGAACCTACGGTTCAAGGGCTACACCGGCATCGACATTCTGGGGAGCATCCTCTTTATGACCCACACAAACTCAAGCAGCCAAACCCGTGATGGGCGTTGCAAGACGCTCAGGCAGGCTATTCGCCATGCCCGCAGGGCCATTCCCGAAGCCGAGCAGCATGTTGCCGCCCTCAAGGGCTGTGAGCAGTTTCTAACCTTGCTCGATGAACTGAGCGCCCAAGGCAGAGCCATCAAGACAGTCGCCCTCTACTTTAGCTGTGACGGCGAGCTGGACACAGCTCCCCTTATCGAAGCGCTATGGCAACGGGGAATCACCACCTGTCTGCCGATCATTCATCCCTTTGCCCCGGGACGTTTACTGTTTCTGCGTTATCAACTCTCCAGTCAACTGCACGCCAACCGCTTTGGTATCCCCGAGCCCAGACTGGATATCCGCACTCTGGTGCCTTTGGCTGAACTGGATCTCATCCTTACGCCATTGGTGGCCTTCGACGCCCAGGGCAACCGTATGGGCATGGGCGGCGGCTTCTACGACAGAACACTGGCCGCGGCGCAGCAAAGCGCCCGAACTGTGCCATTGCTGGCAGTCGGCTTTGCCCATACCCTGCAGTTGGTGGACTCCCTGCCCCTCGCCCCCTGGGATATCCCACTGCCCTTTATCGTTACTCCGGACAAGCTGCATAGCTTCAACACTTTGACGGCTGAATCTTGCCCCAAAAAAGTGGTATAACGTCAGCCAGAGATGTCGCGGAGTAAGCAAGTATGGCACGCCAGTATCGCAGCCTTGATAGACCAGACAGTGCCCAGCGGGCCAAGGTTAAGCAGCAGATGCAGCGGGAAACCTATCAAAATATGCGCCGGCGACAGTCACGGCCCAAGGCAATGCTCGGCGCCTTGCTGGGCGCCATTCTTGCTGTATGGCTGTTTCTATTTATGGCCAGCAGCAACAGCACTCTGGTTTGGCTGTATATGCTGCCGGCGGTGGCTGTGGGCCTGGGTGCCAGATGGCTGGGGAAGTGTTTCGAGTGGCAGCTTTTGCTGCCGGTTCCGCTGATTACGCTACTGCTTTATAGCCTGGCACTCTGGTTGTTACTGCGCTTTCATGCCTCGGATCTCCTGATAGTGCCGCTTTGCTGCGGTATCAGCCTTTACTGCGCCCGCCGTTCACTCAGGGAAGGTGCGAATAAGTCCTCGTGGCACTCTGGCTTACACAGCAATTGGCGTTCAAGGCATCTGACTGAAGGCATGCCGGGGCCTGTCGAAGTCGGATAACGCAGAGACCTGGCTCCAGGCGGTTATTGCTGTTACTGAATATCTTGGCGAATTCTCTTCTGGCGTTGGCTTGAATCTCAGGGCCGGTTAATAACGTCCGCCCTGTTGGCACTCTGTCCAAACGACTTCTATGCTGAAATCCATATAGGCAGCTCATTATCATGCCGCCGAGTCGGCCTTGTCGTTTTTGGAATTCCACTCAAAGGAGAGAACAAGCGATGAAAAAGTCCATCCTGATCCCGGGTTGTTTATCACTGGTGTTTGCCGCATCACAACTGGCCGCCGAAGAGGTCAGCATCTCATTACTGTCGGCAGATGGTCCAAGCCCCATAGGCAGCATCAGTCTCAGTGATTCTGCCTACGGTCTGGTGTTAACCCCCAATCTTAAGCAACTCACACCCGGCGCTCACGGCTTCCATGTGCATCAAAATGGCAGTTGTGACACCAGCAGTAAAGACGGCAAGACGGTATTGGGCGGCGCGGCCGGAGGTCACTTCGACCCTGATGGCAGCGGCAAGCATGGTTACCCCTGGACAGATGACAATCACAAGGGTGATCTGCCACCGCTCTATGTCGATGCTAACGGCATGGCTTCCACACCTGTGTTGGCACCAAGGTTGAAACTGGCCGACATCAAGGGCAAAGCGCTGATGATCCACATGGGAGGCGATAACCATTCAGATCACCCGGCGCCACTGGGCGGCGGTGGCGCCCGCATGGCCTGTGGCGTGATTAACTGAGCCGCACCAAACACAAAAAACGCGGCTCAAGTGCCGCGTTTTTTATTACAATTCCGGAACCTATAGCTTGGCTTTTTTAGTGGCTTTCGCCCTTGCCTCTTAAACGCGCCACCATATTCATCAAGGCCACGGCGATAGCACCGGCCAAAATGCCGAACAGGGCGTTGAGCAAGGTAGGTGTCAGCGCTGCCAGCACAGGGCCGGCCACAGCCAGAGAGCCTACCCAGTTGGCAACATGGGTTATCTGCTCACTGACCCAATGCAGTCCATGGGTGAGAATGCCGCCACCTACCATAAACATGGCGGCGGTACCTACTATGGTAAGCAGCTTCATCAACTTGGGCGCGGCGCTGACCAGCACAAGTCCCAGGCGTCTGAGGTTGTGAGCCCAAAAACCCTCGCCTCTACGCCTTGAGAGATACAGCCCGGCGTCATCCAGCTTAACGATACCGGCCACCAAGCCGTAGACCCCGATAGTCATGACCACGGCAATGATAGACAGAGTGGCCAACTGGGTCATAAAGGCTTTTTCCGCCACAATACCTAAGGTGATGGCGATGATTTCCGCCGATAACACAAAGTCGGTACGTATTGCGCCTTTGACTTTCTGTGCCTCCCAGGCGCGAATATCCTCGACCTCTTTCATGGCAGCTTCGATGACGGCTTCATCGTCTGCTTCGGCAGAAGCCTTGCTATGGCTGGCCTTGTGCCAGAGTTTTTCAAAGCCTTCAAAACAGAGAAACAAACCACCGAACATCAATAGCGGTGTAACGGCCCAGGGTATAAAGGCGCTGATCAGCAGGGCTGCAGGCACCAAAATAAGCTTGTTGCGAAAAGAGCCCTTGGCAACGGCCCATACCACAGGCAGCTCCCGATCGGCGCTGATCCCTGTTACCTGCTGCGCATTGAGCGCCAGATCGTCCCCCAATACCCCGGCAGTTTTCTTGGCAGCAACCTTACTCATTACCGCCACATCATCCAGGATGGTGGCAATATCATCCAAAAGAGTCAGTAGACTCGCTCCAGCCATTTAAATCTCCTTAAACCAGGTCAGTTTTGCGCTCTAAATAGGTTCGGTATGCGACATATTCAAGCGGCACCAGTGCACTTTTTCAGCGCAGTACTGCCACATCAGCCTGGCCGTTCCCCCACCGGCTATGGTAGCGCATGGGCGCAGGCGGGCGCAGTAAAAAATGCTTAACCTATGTTGTTCTTCAAGAACTATTCTTCAGGACTAGATTGAGCGGCACTTTTCACTACAACTCGGAGTATACTAGGGCAAGTTCAAGTGAATTTGTCAGAATCAACAGGATGGCATTATGACCCAAGATGAAATGAAGAAGGCGGCCGGTTGGGCGGCGCTGGAATATGTCGAGAAAGACAGCATAGTTGGCGTGGGCACCGGCTCTACCGTCAACCACTTTATCGATGCTCTGGCCACGATAAAGGCCGATATTGAAGGCGCGGTTTCCAGCTCTGAAGCCTCCACCGCCAAGCTCAAACAGTTGGGGATCCCTGTGTTTGATCTCAATTCAGTAGATAAGCTGTCTGTGTATGTCGATGGCGCCGATGAAATCAACGGCCACATGGACATGATCAAGGGTGGCGGCGCCGCGCTGACCCGGGAAAAGATAGTTGCGGCCGTGGCCGACAAGTTTATCTGTATCGTTGATAACACCAAGCAAGTCGATGTGCTGGGCAACTTCCCGCTGCCGGTAGAAGTGATCCCCATGGCCCGCTCCTACGTAGCCCGTGAGCTGGTGAAACTGGGTGGCGATCCTGTCTATCGTGAAGGTGTGGTAACAGATAACGGCAACGTCATTCTGGATGTCTATAACCTGAAGATACTGAATCCCAAAGAGCTGGAAGTGCAGATTAATGCCATAGTGGGCGTAGTGACCAATGGTCTGTTCGCCAACCGTGGCGCCGATGTGCTCCTGGTGGGCACCCCAGAAGGGGTTAAAACCATCAAGTAAGCCCTAAGCTTGAATGCCAAAAGCCGCCAGCTGGCGGCTTTTTTGTGAAAATATGAGCGAATTGCAGGGCAAGAGCAAAGCAAGAACCGTCGGCTCAGGAGTAAAAAATAGCCAACCAGACGCTAGTTTGCTCCTCGGCAGTCCAGCTGACTCTGTGGCGCACATGAGCGGGGATATTAAGCCAGTCCCCCGGGTTCAGGCTCACTTCTGAACCATCTTCATACTGCAGCCGGGCGGCACCTTGCAGCAACAATACCCATTCATGCTGCGCTTGATCGTACCATTGCCCTTCAGGCGTTACCTGACCGTGGGACAGAATGCGCTCAATTTTAAGATCCGGCGTGGCCAAGAGCGCGTCAAACTGCTCGGCATCGAGCTGCTTGGGTATGTTGGCAAACAGATTGTTCATCTTGCTCTCCTGCGACATATGAGCCGTTACTCAGCCTATTCCTATCTTAAATAGACTCCCGGTGTGCACTTGGTTTTACTGCTTGTTTTACAGGGGTTCCAGCTGCTCAACCCGCAACTGCAGGTTACTGTTGCCGCGAAACTCGTTCACATCCAGCTTATACAGCAGGCGCACATGATTGATGCTGGCATCGGGCCAGGTCTTGAGATCCACATTGAAGGCGATGGCATCGGCCATGATCCGGCCGCACTCAGTCTCCAGCACCAGTTTAAGATGTTTCTCTGCCACCAGTCTCTGCTGCAGAATTCTGAAATGGCCATCAAATAGCGGCTCGGGGAAGGCCTGGCCCCAGGGACCGGCATCTCTGAGCAGTTGCGCCGTATCCAGGGTAAAGCATTCAAGCGGCAATTCACCGTCGGAGAACAGCTCGCCATTGAGATCCTCCAGGGTCAGCAGCTCACGGACACAGGTGTCAAAGGCCTCGGCAAACTGCTCGAAGGCATCCTTACGCAACGAGAGCCCGGCGGCCATGGCATGACCACCGAACTTGAGGATCATCCCGGGATGGCGGGCATTGATAAGCTCCAGCAGATCGCGCATATGCAACCCCTTGATGGAGCGGGCCGAGCCCTTGATTTCAGTGTCGCTGGCTTCGGCAAAGGCGATTACCGGGCGGTGGAACCTGTCTTTAATCCGGGAAGCCAGAATGCCTATCACCCCCTGATGCCAGTCCGGCTGATACAGGGCAATACCCCAGGGCTGTTCACTCTCTTTGAGTTGCAGCGCCTCCAGGCTCTTCATCGCTTCTTGCTGCATGCCGGTTTCCAGCTCACGGCGCTCGGCGTTGAGGCCATCAAGCTCGGCCGCCATTCTTCTCGCCTTGAGCATGTCATCGCACAAGAGAGTTTCGACTCCGAGCGCCATTTCATCCAGCCTTCCGGCGGCGTTGAGTCTGGGGCCAACCGCAAAGCCGAAATCGGCGGCCACCAAACGCGCCGGATTGCGGCGGGCCACTTCCAGCAAGGCAGTGATCCCCGGACGACAGGCGCCGTTTCGCACCCTTTTGATACCTGCGTCCACCAGAATACGGTTGTTGGCATCGAGCGACACCACATCGGCCACTGTGCCCAGGGCCACCAAGTCCAGCAATACACTCAAGTTGGGCTCGGCCAAGGCATGATTAACGAACCAGTGACGTTTTCTCAACTCTGCCCGCAGTGCCAACATCAGATAGAAAGCCACCCCGACCCCGGCAATCGACTTGGAAGCAAAGCTGCAACCGGGTTGGTTGGGGTTAATGATGGCATCGGCCTCGGGTAATTCATTGCCCGGCAAATGGTGATCTGTGATGACAACCGTCATCCCCAGCGCCTTGGCGGCCCTGACGCCTTCGATGGAGGAGATACCGTTATCGACAGTGATCAGTAGCTCGGCGCCCTTGCCGTGCGCCACCGCCACTATTTCAGGGCTGAGGCCATAGCCATAATCGAAACGATTGGGGATCAGATAATCACAGTTTTCCATTCCCATCATTCTGAGCGCCAACAGACACACACTGGTGGAGGTGGCACCATCGGCATCGAAATCCCCCATGATCAGAATGCGGCGGTTGGCCGCGATGGCATCGGCCACCAGCTCGGCCCCTTGCTGCAAGCCCAGCATGGTATCCGGCCTGAGCAGACGCTTGAGCACCAACTCGCACTCGGGAGCCTGAACGCCGCGACTGGCGTAAATCTGTTTTAACAGCGGATGTAGATTTGCGGGTAAATGGCTGTCGTCCACCCTGGGGCGACGGACGATTTTGTGGATCACTGTGGGTTATTCTTGAAAATGGCTTTGCCGGGCAAGATAACAAAAAGGCGAGCAGCTTGCTCGCCTTTTTGAGTAATAAAAGCGCTTATAGCTTGGCACGCTCCAGGTTATACAACAGCTCTCTAGGAGCCTGATAACCGGGGATCAGAGTCCCATTTTCGAGGATCAAAGCCGGTGTTCCACTGATCCCCATCTTCATCCCCAATTGATGCTGGCCAGTGATATTGGCATCACACTTGGCCATCTTAACCCCTTTGCCTGCCTTGGCATCTGTCATAGCTTGTTGGGGATCTTTGGCACACCAAATCGCTTCCATCTCTTCGGCGTTGGGCGATGGTACACCCTGACGGGGATAGGCCAAATAACGTACTGTGATGCCCAAATCGTTGTACTGCTGCATTTGACTGTGCAGCTTGCGGCAATAACCACAAGTCACATCGGTAAAAACAGTCACCACATGTTTTTCATTCTTGGCCTTGTAGACCAACATCTCATCTTCAAAAGGCTTAAGCATCTCGAGTCTTGGACCAGCCAGAGCCGCCTCGGTGAGATTCTTCATGTCTTGGTTCAGATCGTAGAGGTTGCCGTGCAGCAGCTTGGAACCATCTTTGCTGACATAGAGCACGCCACGATTGGTAATAACCTGATACAAATCAGGGATAGGTGAGTCGGCCATGGAGATCACTTCAATACCCAAGGTATCGCTGAGCTTTTGCTTCAGTTGATCACCCGATTCGGAAGCCGCAGAGGCAACACCGACAAAGGGTGTAACCGCCAGCGCCAGACACAGAGAGAATGCACGGGTTAACTTCATTGGAAATCCTATCTTATTGGGGTCGATTAAAGTTTATTGTTCTCTATCAGACCGGAGAAGAGGCTGAAAAGTTACAGTCAGATGCTATCGAAAGCAACTAATTGCGTAGCAGATCAAAGAATTCAACCTCTTGGATGATGCTGTTGATGCAGCGACTGCAACCTGGCATTGGCCACATGGGTATAGATTTGGGTGGTAGACAGCGAGCTGTGCCCCAGCAACAACTGCACTACCCGCAAGTCGGCGCCATGGTTGAGCAAATGGGTGGCAAAGGCGTGTCTCAGGGTATGGGGCGACAACTCGGTGCTGATACCGGCCCGCAGGGCATAGAGCTTGATCCTGTGCCAGAAGGTCTGGCGGGTCATCATCTGGGCACGCTTGGAGGGAAACACCACATCACTCTGTTTACCGCCGAGCAGTTCGGTGCGTGCCAGCTTGAGGAAGGACTCTATTTCGCTGACGGCCACCTCACCCATGGGCACCAAGCGCTCCTTGCCGCCTTTACCCGTGATCCGTACCAGCCCCTGACGCAGACTCACCTGCTCCAGCGTCAACCCTACCAGTTCAGTGACCCTGAGCCCGGTGGCGTATAGCAGCTCCAGCATCGCCTTGTCTCTGGCTTCGATGGGGTCTTCCCGTATGGGCTCAGCCAGCAGGGCGTCCACCTCGGCCTCACTGAGACTGCCGGGCAGTTTGCGCTTGAGCTTGGTGGAGGCGATACGCGCCATGGGATCTTCCGTTATCAGTTGCCGACGCAGCAAAAAACCGTAAAAGCGCCGCAAGCTGCTCTTCAACCTGGCACTGCTACTCTCGGCAACGCCTTTGCCGACACGAAAACCGAGATAATCCTGCACCGCATCGCGCCCGGCGGCACTGAGCGTCAGCCCTCTTCCCTGCAGATACTGATCAAAATGGCGCAGGTCATTGCGATAGGCCGCCAGGGTGTTGTCGCTCAGGCCCTTACTGGACCAGAGGTCATCGAGAAAACCTTCAATCAAGGGATCCTGGACATAAGCGGATGAAGAAGTCGCGGCCACAAACAATACTCCAATAAAAAACGGCGTCATCAAGGATAACGCCGTCTCGAAATGGACTCCAGTCACTCTGGGCTCTTGCAAAGGACTTAAGTCATTTGCTGCAAACTATGTTGCATCAGGCCGATAAGCCAATGCAGAGCTTAATGCAACCTGTGAGTGACTACCTTCCTCAGGCCGTTTGCACGGCCTTAGGGCTGACAAACAGACAGATAATCATCACTGTCAGGGTGGGTGGCAACCAGGCCATGCCCTCTTCGTAGAGTGGCAGCGTTGACATCACAGGAGCCAGGCTTTCCACCCCGGACACAAAGGCCAGCAGCAAACTATTGGGTTCGGCGACTTGGGTCAGCGGCTTGAGTGAAGCGACAGTCACTTTCAATGCATCAAAAATACCGAAGATCAGGGCCACCGACAGTGCCAGTCTGTGGGCAAACTTCGGATTGCGGAAATACGGCGTCAGGAAGGTCACCAACACCAAAGCAATAGCCACTGGGTAGATGGTCATCAGCACAGGGATGCTGATGGCCAACAGTTGGGTCAGGCCTACGTTAGCCACCACGGCACAGATCACACTGAACAGCACCACCAGGAAGCGATAAGTGGCGCCCGGGATCAGCTCCTGGAAGAAGTCAGAACAGGCACTCACCAAGCCTACGGCCGTGGTCAAACAGGCCAGAGTCACCACGGTGGACAACAGGATAATCCCCATATCACCGAATTCATGAGTCACATAGTTGGTGAGGATCTGGCCACCACTCTCAGCGCCCTTGGCCATATCGCCGGCGGTTGCACCGAGGAAGAACAGCGACACATACACAAATGCCAGACCGGCAGCGGCTACCAAGGCGGCGCGTACCAGATAGCGAGTCTGCAAACCTGGCTCAGACACGCCCTTGTTGCGCAAAATATCGATAATCAGCATACCGAACATCAAGGACGCCAGGGTATCCATGGTGTTGTAGCCTTCGATAATGCCTTTGGTCAACGGGTGCTTGATGTAGTCACCACTGGCCGCAGGTACTTCACTGCCGGGCAGCAAGATCACCGAGACCGCCAAGCCCACCAACAGCAAAATCAGCACTGGGGTTAACACCTTGCCAATGCTATCCATCAGTTTGCCGGGAAACAGTGCCAGCAGCATGGTCACCACAAAAAATCCTAGGGTGTATAACAGCTGCGGCTTATTCAGTTCCAGCCCAAGGATATTGACTACCGATGTAGGGTCTTGAATGAAAGGCAGCGCACCGATCTCATAGGCCACCAGGCCGGTACGAGGCGCCGCAAAGGCTGGACCGATAATGATATAAATAGCCACCGCCAGAGCAGTTGCGGCAAAGGCTGGCAACAGCTTCATCACCTTGCCCTGCGCCTTGGCCACAGCGATCAAACCAGCCAGCGGCAGACCCACGGCGGTGATCAAGAAACCGAGCATTGCCAGCAGCATATTATCGCCGGCCAATTGCCCGGCAAAGGGAGGAAAAATCAGGTTGCCCGCCCCCAGGAAAAACGCAAAGGTCATGAATCCCAGGCCCAGGGTGTCACCAAGTGTCAATTGAGTCTTGTGCACTATATGCCCCATCTTGTTATGTTTTTCTAATAAACTTAAGTGATTGCGATATCTTTAGCCATAGCTGAAATACTCACTATCGCACTCGCCCTACTAAGAGTGTAAAGCCTTTATTACAGTTGTCCGTGGTAAATTCGGCCTATTCTTGGCGAGTTTATGAACAAATGGCAGGGGGTTTTCGCTGCTTTGCTTATCCTAAAACTGTTTTACCTTGATCCAATTCGCAGAAAGCCACGAATTAGGGGGAAACACTAATACCAGAGCAAAAGCAGAGGTGCAACACTTAGGCTTACGAAAGACTAAAAATAAGACAGATACAAAATCCAAGATAAAAAAAAGCGGTTCAAAGTCACACCAGGCATTAAGTTTGGCAACATCCACGACATTTTCAAAACATCTTCATTCGTCCCCAAACCACTACTGGTACGACCTTTAACACTTGCCAGCCACAACAGGCTGAAGGTCAAAGATGGATAAAGCCTGAGTAAGGCAGCATTCCCATCAAAATGAAACTCGCCTCGGAAAGCGGCTCACCTTTCGTCCCTGGTTAATATAAAATGCCGCGATTAATTCGGCTCAGGGGCAATCAATGGCATTCAGTTTCAAGGCATTTCATATCGAAGATCACGGCTGCGGCATGCCCGTCAGTACCGATGGAGTGCTCTTGGGGGCCTGGGCGCCATTGACCGAGGCCAAACGGGTGCTGGACATAGGGGCCGGCAGCGGTCTATTGAGCCTGATGGCGGCGCAGCGTAGTGAGGCAGAGATACTGGCGGTAGAACTCGACGGCAGCGCGGCCCATGCCAGCCGTGCCAACTTCAACTCCTCGCCCTGGGCTAGCCGACTCACTTTGTATCAAGGCTCAATTCAGAGCTATTGCGATGAACATGCCTCGGCAGATGCAGCGCCGTTCGACCATATTCTCTGTAACCCGCCCTATTTCGAAACCGGCCCACGCTCGGATGACCCCAAACGAGCCATAGCGAGACACACGGAACAGCTGAGCTTTGACGAGCTGTGTCTGGCGATAAAGCAGTTGTTAAAGCCACAGGGACAGGCGAGCCTTATTCTGCCGGTTCAGAGTCTGGACAGATTTGAGCGCGCCGCAATTGAGCAAAGCTTGCGACTGGCTGCGCGGGTCAGTGTCAGCAGCACACCCCATAAGCCCTGTAACCGGCAGTTGTTACTGCTTGAGCATGTCAAGGAAGGCGAAGCGGTTACCACACCGGAAGCCCACTCGGCTCTCTATATCAGAGAAACCGATGGCCGCTATTCAGAAGCCATGGTGCGACTAACCCAGGATTTTTACCTGAAACTCTAAGCCATTGCTTGCAGCAAGGGACTTGGGCGCTCGCCGTCAACCCAAACCCGGTATCCAAGTCGTGAAACCGCCACTGACCACTGATGGGATTTATTCGTAGCTTCCCAAGCTCCAAGCTGTGCACGGCACCCCAGACAAGGTATACTCCCGCGCATTATTGTTTGAGATGCTTCCCATGCTATTTGAAGATTTTGATCTGGACCATAGGCTTTTAGATTCGCTGAAAGCCATGGGCCACAAGACACCGACCAGTATTCAACAATTGGCTCTGCCTTTGGCGCTGGAGCAGCGGGATATTCTTGCCCACGCCCCAACCGGCACGGGTAAGACCGCCAGTTTCCTGCTGCCGGCACTGCAACACCTAATTGACTTCCCTCGTCGTCGTCCCGGCCAGGCCAGAGTACTGGTGTTGACCCCGACCCGCGAGCTGGCCAGTCAGGTACACAGATACGCCTGCCATCTGGCGACCGGGCTTGGGCTGGAGATTGGCATCATCACAGGCGGCGTTCCATACGCCCCGCAGGAAGAAGCCTTGGCCGGTAATCTGGATATTCTGGTAGCGACTCCAGGCCGTCTGCTCGAATACTTGGAGAAGCGTAAGTTTGAAGCCACTGAAGTGGAGCTGCTTATCATAGATGAAGCCGACCGCATGCTGGATATGGGCTTCTCTCAGGTGGTGCAGACCATAGCCATCGAAGCGCAGGGACGTAAGCAGAACATGCTGTTCTCCGCCACGCTGGAAGGCAGCGGCGTGCGCCGTTTTGCCGGTGAGCTGCTCAACGATCCTGTGTTGGTGGAAGCCGAACCACCACGCAGCGAAAAGGCCAAGATCCATCAATGGATCCACCTGGCCGACAATAGAGAGCACAAGTTTGCCCTCTTGTGTCACCTGCTCAATCAGGAGGAAACCAAACGCGCCATCGTCTTTTGCAAGACCCGCGAAGTGGTCAGTAGCCTAGAAGGCTTGTTGCTGCAGGCCGGGATCCCCGCTGCCTTTATGCGCGGCGATATGGAGCAGAAAAAACGTTTCCAGGCGCTGGGACGTTTCACCAAGGGTGAAGTCAAGGTGCTGCTGGCTACCGACGTCGCTGCTCGAGGCATAGATATCGAAGGCATCACCCATGTGATCAACTATGATATGCCACGCTCTGCCGACGCCTATGTACACAGAATTGGCCGTACCGGCCGCGCCGGGGCCAAGGGCACAGCCATCTCTCTGGTGGAAGCCCATGATATGCGGATCCTCAGTAAGATTGAACGCTATATCGAGCAGAAGCTGAAACGGCGGATCATCGAAGAGCTGAGGCCCAAGCACAAAGAAGCCAAGGTGCCGAGCAAGAAGAAGCCTAAAGCCAAGGATGCCAGCACCAAGAACGGCAAGAAAAAGAAGAAGAAATAAGCAAGGGGCGAACAAATCCCATGCGTGATTGGCGCAGGCTTACCGGCCTGGATGCAAAGCAGAGTTCGCAGCAAATGACCTAAGTCTTTTGCGAGAACGCCATAAGCTTCGACTTAAGCTATCGCCAAAAAAGGACCCTAGGGTCCTTTTTTGTTACCTGTCTCACAGCCCTCCCGCCGCCGACAGCTTTTGACACATTTTATTTACAAAAACACATTTATCGGCCGCGGCTTGTCTGGTAATTTAGGCTCAGATTAAGCCTCCAGCATGGATATGCAGAAGATTATGAAGACATTTTTCCGAAGAATAGCACCGCTGCTCATCATAGTGGTCGCCGTGCTCGGCGCCGAACTCCTGATGATGACCAAGCAGGAGCCGGAACAAAAAGCGGAAGAGATCCCGCTGCCAGTGGTCGATGTCACCCAGGTCGAACCGCAAACAATGTCACTCAACCTGCCCTCTTACGGCACAGTCACCCCCAAATACAAGACTCAGCTGGTCAGCGAGGTTCAGGGCCGCATCCTCAGCATAGCCCCGGCCTTTGTGGCCGGAGGCGTGGTGCATCAGGGCGATGAACTGGCGGTGATAGAACCCTCCGACTATGAGGCAGACCTGATGCAGGCCCAGGCGACTCTGGCCCAGGCCAAAGCGGCATTGGATGAAGAAATCGCCCGCGGCGAAGTTGCCAAGATAGAGTTCAGTGGTTATGACAACGGCATGCCACCCGAACTTGGCTTGCGGGTACCTCAGTTGAAGAAAGAGCAAGCCAACGTCAAGTATGCCGAAGCGGCGCTTGCCAGAGCCAAACGCAACCTGGAACGCACCGTCATCCGAGCCCCCTTCGATGCCATAGTGCGTGCCCGCAACGTCGATTTGGGGCAATACGTTTCCATCGGCACCAACCTGGGAGAGCTGTACGACACGGCCGTGGCCGAAGTGCGCCTGCCGCTGGCCAACAAAGACCTGGCCTATCTGGAGTCGGTGGACAACCCTGATACTCAGGTGACCCTGAGCGCCGCCTTAGCGGGTAAAACCGTAACTTGGACCGGCAAGGTAGTACGCAGTGAGGGGGTGATAGATCCAGATAACCGCATGGTCTATCTGGTCGCCGAAGTGCAGGATCCTTATCTTAGAAAACAGAAGCAGAGCGGCCAGTTGCCGCTGAAGTACGGCAGCTTTGTCAACGCCGTGATCAAGGGCCGTACCGTCGATGGCCTGGTAAAACTACCCAGATATATGGTGCGTAATCAGCATGTGGCCGTGATAGACAAGGACAACAAGATAGAGATGCGCCAGGTCAATGTGGTACGCACCGATCTCGAGTATGTCTACATCAAGGACAGCCTTAAAGATGGCGAGCGGGTTTCCAAAACCAACCTTAACAATATGACCAATGGTCAATTGGTGCGGGTCGCCAATGACAAGGACAAAGACGCTTCCCACAGTGAAGAGAGTGATACTCAGGAACAGCGTCTGGCTGCGGCGGGTGAACTCTGATGGAGCAGGAAAAAGGGATCATTGCCTGGTTTACCCGCAACAATGTCGCCGCCAACCTCTTGATGTGGGTTTTGCTGATTGGCGGAATCTTCAGCGCCTTTCTGATCAATAAAGAGATTTTTCCCAGCTTCGAACTCAACTATTTGCGGATCTCGGTCGCCTACCCCGGCGCCGCGCCACAGGAGATTGAAGAAGGGATCACCATCAAGATTGAAGAGGCGATTCAAGACATCAGCGGCATCAAGAAGGTCACCTCGGTTGCCAGTGAAGGGGTGGGCTCGGTCACCATAGAGGTGGAAGACGGCTATGATGCCAAAGAGGTGCTGGATGAGGCCAAACTCAGGGTCGATGCCATCGCCACCTTCCCGGCCAATATCGAAAAACCGGATATTTTCAGGATCAAGCCGGAAAACAACGTTATTTGGGTGTCTGTCTATGGCGACATGACACTGCACGACATGAAAGAACTGGCCAAGGAGATCCGTGATGAGATCACCAACCTGCCAGCGGTGACCCGCGCCGAAGTGACCGGGGTGCGCGACTATGAAATCGGTATCGAAGTCTCGGAAGATAAGCTCAGAGAATACGGCCTCACCTTCACCCAGGTGGCACAGGCAGTGCAAAACACTTCGATAGATCTGCCAGGTGGCTCAATTCGGGCTCAGGACGGTGACATACTTTTGCGTACCAAGGGCCAGGCCTACACGGGAGATGACTTTGCCAACATAGTGGTCAGTACCCGTGCCGATGGTAGCCGGGTGATGCTGCCCATGGTGGCCGAGATCAAGGATGACTTTGAGGAGCGGCTCGAGTACACCCGTTTCGATGGCATGCCGGCGGCCATCATAGAGATCACCAGCATAGACGATCAAAACGCCCTGGCGATTGCCGATCAGGTCAAAGGCTTTATTGCCGAACGTCAGGCCACTCTGCCCACTGGGGCCAAGCTGGACTACTGGGGCGATCTGACCCACTACCTCAAGGGCCGCCTCAACATGATGCTGTCCAACATGTTTATGGGTGCCTTGCTGGTGTTCATTATTCTGGCGCTGTTTCTGGATCTGAAACTGGCCTTCTGGGTCATGCTGGGGCTGCCTGTGTGCTTCCTCGGCGCCATGGCACTGATGCCGATGGAACCTTTTGGCTTGTCAATCAACATGTTGACTCTATTCGCCTTTATTTTGGTGCTGGGGATAGTGGTGGATGATGCGATAGTCATAGGCGAGAGTGCCCATACCGAGGTTGAGCGCCACGGCCACTCGATCACCAATGTGATCCGCGGCGCCAAGAAGGTCGCCATGCCCGCCACTTTCGGGGTGCTGACCACAATTGCCGCCTTTATCCCCATGTTGATGGTGCCAGGTCCCATGGGGATCATCTGGAAATCCATCGGCATGATAGTGATCCTCTGCCTGGCCTTTTCACTGGTAGAGTCCAAGTTCATTCTGCCGGCGCACCTGGCGCACATGAAGCCCAGCAAACCCAATCCTAACCCTGGGCCATTTGGCCGCTTCAAGCGCGCCTTCAACGAAAAAGTGCAGCATTTTATCCACCACAGTTACCGCAACTTTATGGAGCGGATGATCCCCCACAGATATACCCTGGTGGCGGGCTTTATCGGCGTGCTTATTCTGTCGGTCGCCATGGTCACCAGTGGCAAGGTGCGCTGGGTGTTCTTCCCGGATATTCCGTCCGACTTTATCCAGGTCAATCTGGAAATGGATGAAGGCAGCTCAGAGCTCAACACCCTGGATGTGGTACAAAAAATTGAAAACGCCCTCTATTCCATGAACCAGCAGATGGAGTCCGAAATTGGCTACCCTGTGGTGAAGCACAGCTTTATCAATATGAGCAGCCGCACCTCGGCATTTATCTTTGCCGAGCTGACCAAGGGTGAAGACAGGGAAGTAGACGGCGTGACCATAGCCGAGGCCTGGCGCAAGCAGTTACCGGACTTGGTGGCGGTGAAAAAACTCAATATCAATGCCAGTACCAATGATGCCGGCGGCGATATCTCTTTCCGCTTTACCTCCACCGACCTGACTCAGCTGTCTGCGGCCGCCAAAGAACTGAAACAGAAGCTTGCCAGCTATGAAGGTGTTTATGATATTGCCGATAACTTCTCCTCCGGCAGCCATGAAATTCGCCTCAAGATTCGCCCCGAGGCCGAAGCGCTGGGGCTGACGTTATCGGATCTGGCACGCCAGGTACGTTATGGCTTCTATGGTTATGAGGCGCAGCGGATTTTGCGCAACAAGGAAGAGGTCAAGGTAATGGTGCGTTATCCGCTGGAGCAGCGCCGCACCATAGGCCACCTGGAGAACATGATGATCCGCACGCCAAACGGCATGGCGGTGCCCTTCTCTACCGTGGCCGAACTGGAGCTGGGGGAATCTTACTCTTCCATAACCCGGGTGGATGGTCGCAGGGCGATTACCGTAACTGCCAACGCCAACAAGGATAAAGTGGAGCCCTCCAAGGTAGTGCAGGAGATCCAGGAGAAGTTTATGCCCGAGCTCGAGCGCAAATATCCCCATATTTCCGCCAGCCTCGACGGTGCCAGCCAGGATGAACAGGCCGCCATGGTCGGCTTGCTGCAAGGCTTCTTCTTCGCGATATTTACCATCTATGCCTTGATGGCTATTCCGCTCAAGTCCTACAGCCAGCCGCTGATCATCATGTCGGTGATCCCCTTCGGTATGATAGGTGCGCTGTTTGGTCACTTTATTCTGGGGTTGTCCATGAGCATTCTCAGTCTCTGCGGCATCGTTGCTCTGGCTGGGGTAGTGGTGAATGACTCATTGATTTTGGTGGACTTCGTCAACCGTGCCCGAGAGCAGGGCCAATCTGTGGTCAAGGCGGCCATAGATTCGGGCTGTTATCGTTTCCGGGCGATTATTCTCACCTCGCTGACCACTTTTGTCGGCCTGGTGCCCATCATCATGGAGCGCAGCCTGCAGGCACAGATAGTGATCCCCATGGCCACCTCTCTGGCGTTTGGTATTCTGTTCTCCACCCTGGTGACCCTAATCCTGGTGCCCATGCTCTATATCATTCTCGATGATCTGAGCCACAAGAGCCGGGCCCTATACCAGTGGTGGTGGCGCCCGAAAGAGGCCGAGGCCCAGCTAAACGAATCGCAACACTGACTAAGTGATTGAAGGGAGCCCAAAGGCTCCCTTCCCTTATCAGGCAACAAATTCAGACCAATCCGGTCAATACCGGCCCCAAGTAGGGGTTTTCTGATCCTGCTAGCATTTTTCACTGCAGCTCTTGGTTAGACTCAAAGATATATCCTGCATGCCCAATTGAGTCGTTATGAGCAGCACAGCCGCAAAGCAACCCACACTCGTCTATGACATACGCAACAGCCGTTATCTGAATATCACCGGCCGTTGCACCCTGAGATGCCGTTTTTGCCCCAAGCACAACGGCAGCAAGAGTGTTCATGAGTATCAGCTGGATCTCAAGGTCCGCCCCCGCAGCAGCGATATCATTCCGCTACTGGGCGAGGTAACGAGTTTCGATGAATATGTGTTCTGCGGCTATGGTGAGCCGACGCTCAATCTCGACACTTTGCTGGAGGTGGCCCGCGAAATCAAACGCCGCAGCGGTAAGGTCAGAGTCAATACCGATGGCCTCGGCAACCTGTTTCACAGACGCAACATATTGCCGGAACTGGCCGAGTGCGTCGATGCCCTGTCGGTCTCACTCAATGCCAATACAGAAGCGGGTTACATCAAGCACTGTCGCCCACGTCTGGCGGGTTCCTGGGAGGCGGTTAACGCCTTTATCCGCGAAGCGCCCCGTTACATCAAACAGGTACAGGTTTCGGCTCTCGATGGCCTGGAGGGCGTGGATATCGCAGCCTGTCGCAAGATAGTGGAAGACGCCGGTTGCCAATTCAAACACAGGATCCTGGGACAGGTTGGATAATCGATTGGCAACTTGTTTGCCTGCTCGTCCTATGAGGCGAGCCATGCTCCCTAAGTCATCATCAGCACAGCATAAAAGGCAAACAACTGGCGGTGCCCGTGGGGATATTTAATGTTAACATGGGCGCAGATTTTTAATCTGGAGCCAACATAGTTCCATGTTCAAAAAGAATACCGGACTCAAAGACACACCTCTGCTTATCTCGGCTCAGGGCATTCACTGGTCCCGGCAACGTATATTGGCAGTCGCCAGCCAACTGAGCATGCTGGTCATCGCCGTCATTCTCATCACCAATGTGTTGATCACCTTGGGCGAGCGGCGCCTGCAGGAAGAGTGGGCAGTACAAAGATACAGCGAACTGCAAACCGTCGGCGCCCTGCTGGCCGATAAACTTTCCTTCCAACAGTTCCGTACCCAGATGTTTGCCAAGTCTGAGTACCTTGAGCAGTATCTGAATAATCCTGGACACAAAGAATACCTGCGGTTGGTAAAAAGTTGGGACAGCCTGAAACGCAGCACTCCCGAGCTGCTGGATCTGGCGCTATTTGATGCCGATGGCAAGTTTCGTATCGCCACCAGCAACACCTTTGGCAGCATGTCGATGCCGCCGGTCATTCTCAATAACCAGACCAATCTGGGAGGCGATGAGATCTATACTTCGGCACTGGAGTTTGCCCCGGTAGCTGGTCGATTGGAGCCTTATATCTATCAAGTGGCCAGATTGGAAAATCAGGATCAGAGCGTACGTGGTTATCTGGTGACCTATAACTCCATGCTGCGGATGCTGCAGGCAATCAAGCCGGCCTTTTCCAGCAACGCCTCACCGCTGCTGTTATTTGACAATCAGGGCCTGCTTTATGCTGGCGCCTCGGATCTTGAACCACTGGCCAGGCTGCCGGGAACCATGGGTAGCAGCATAAGACAGAGCTATCCGGCACTGTGGAGCAAGATGGCCGCCAGCAACTTCGGTCAATTCCACGGGGAAGATGCCACCTTTGTCTATCTCAAGGTACAGCTGGCTTCGCAAAACGATATCAAGCGTGAGTATCTGCTGCTTTCCTATATTCGCAATCACGACATCGCCTCCCGTTTCTTCCAATGGCGTAACATCCTTTTAGCCTGCGCCGCCATACTGACCATTCTGGCGACCGCGGTTATTCTGCTGGCCCATATGTTCCGCCTCGAACAGCGCGCCAGACAAAACAGTATCGAACTGGCCCGTGGCCTGTTCCGCTCCAACCTGGGTTGTGTGCTGGTCAACCCCAGCGGCCGGATCGTTAGCGCCAATGCCACCGCCGCCCGTACTCTGCAACTCGAGCAGGATGAGCTGCCGGATCGCAGTTTACAACGGATCCTGCAGCTGGAGGATGAGCTCTATTCCACGATAAAACAGCAACTGGCCGATAGTGGCGAGTGGCGCGGCGAAGTACAGCTCGAATCCCTGGCTAACGCCCAGCTCAGATTGCATATCCGCCGCTACAACGCCAGCAGTCAAACTTATCTGCTGATCACCTTTGAAGATATCGGTGAACTGAAACAGGCTCAGCAGGAGGCCTTCCTCAGTAAACTGTTGACCGACAGCAATGTGGCTACCGCCCTGACGACCCCGACTGGCCAACTCCTTAAAATTAATCAAGCCTTCGATAAGCTGATGCAGCTCAACGGCGATCTGGCCCACAACCTGGCGGCTCTATTGGAAAATGATATAGGTAATCAGTGGCAAAGGATCAGCCAGATGGTGAGTATGCAGGGACAGTGGCAAGGGCAAATACTCTGTACCCACAGCCATGGCAGCTGTCTGCAGGCCACGCTCAAGGGCTATCTGGATGAAGACGGTGAGATTGAGTATCTGGTGTGCACCCTGGAGCAGGCAACCCCAAGAGGCAAGATTGAGGCCAGTGGCGATCTGGTGCCGCACCGCAGCACCATCTTGGTGAACCTCAGGGATCTAGACCGCTACTTCAAGTCCATGTCCGAAGAGGAAAAACTGCAGGCCAGTCTGCTGTTGATGGACATCAGTCCCGAGGGCATGCTCAGCCATATGAGCGATATCGGCCAGTTGGAGAACCGCCAACACGAGGTGGAGATGCAGCTGCTCAGGGAGTTGCCCAACAGCTATCAGATGTCCCATTGGCAGTTGGGTAAGCTGATTATCATACTACCGGAAACCGATGCCAATCAGGCGCATCACTATGCGGTCAAGGCGCTGGCCAACTTGGGCGAAAACGGCTTGGCAGAAGGGATCAGCATAGGCATAGCCGCCTATCTGCCGGGCCAGAGCCTGGAGCAGTTCCTCGGCAATGCCGAAGTGGCGCTGAAACGAGCCAAGCAGACGGGTGAACAGAATATCTGCCAGGCCTATACCCGCCAGCTCTGAGATGCCGCTGCCTTTGATAACTTAGGTCAATCGGCGCAAGTTGCTGTCTGCGGCGCTTTTGTTCATGGCATTGTTGTTCATGGCATGGTTTTTCGCGGCGCCGCCCGCTCAGGGCCAAGGCCCGCGGGGTACTGCAATCTTTGCCCGCTAACCTTGAACACCCCGCCGCCTAGGAGTGTGAGCTGTTGGATCAGGCTCTGCAACTCTCAATCCCCCAGCGCTAGCTAAAAAAATCCCCGCAACTTGGCGGGGATTGTTGTTGATGGCGAAGCTTACTTAACGATTTCCATCTCTTGCAGCAAGTTATCTGCATTATCCAGATACTTCATCACCCACAGCATGTAACGGCTGTCCACCTGAATGGAGCGGTTGATGTTATCGTCGTAGTTCCAGTCACCTATGATGCTCTCATAAACACCGTCAAACAGCAGTCCCACCAGCTCGGCGCGGCCATTGAGAGTTGGCGAGCCTGAGTTACCGCCTGTGGTATCCAGAGTTGAGAGGAAGTTGACCGGTACCGAGTCAATATCTTTGAAGTAGAAGTCACCGTATTGCTTGGCCTTGATAAGCTCCAGCTCTTTCTTGGGAGCATCGAAAGGCTCAACCCCGGTGTCTTTCTGCACTATGCCTTCCAGACGAGTGAAAGGTACGGCATAGAGACCATCTTTGGGTGAATAGCCCTTCACATGGCCCACCGTCACCCGCAGGCTGGAGTTGGCATCGGCATACACAGGTTTACCCTGCTCACGGTTGTAAGCAATGATGGCTTCCATGTACTGAGGACGCACCTTCATCAGCTCACCGGCCAACTCTTTCTTTTTCTGCTCCAGCTGCATACCTGTGTCATAGAAGGCCACGGCAAACTGGATCATAGGATCTTTCGAGGCTTTGAAATCGGCAACCGACTTGTCCATCCAGGCCAGACGCACATCTTTGTTATCCAGCTTGGTATTCTTGTACATCTTGTCCAGAGTCTTCTTCAGCTTGGCCTCATCGAGCTTGTTGCCTATGCCGAAATACTTGTCCAGCGCTGGCAGCCGCTCAGACTTGGGCAGCGCCGCATAACGCTTGAGCATCTCAAACACCAGCGCCTTGTCGACACTGGCGGCATAACGGCGATCGATACGCTCCATACCGGCCTTGAAGCGGATCATGTCACGCTCCTGGAAACCCGGCTCACGTTCCATGTCCGGCAGCGCCTTTTCATTGGCCAGCCGATAGAGTTCGCGGGCCGTTGGCAACATAGTGGTATACCCCAGATAGCCCAGGATAATGTCACGCTGCTGATCCGCCTGGCTTTGGGCGACCAGCTTGTCCAGCTGTGCCAACACCTCGCCATACTGGGCCTTGCGGCTGCTGTCGGCATCGATCCAGCTCTTGAGCTTGGCTTCCAGGGCACGCTTGTCTTCCAGCATAGTCGACTTGCCGTAGAACTCGATCATCGAGGTGAAGTTCTTGGCATAGTTGGCCAGACCGGCGATCAGGCTCTCGTACTTGATGCGCTCGTCACTGCCTTCCGGGGCCGTCTCTTTAATGATCTCGATAAAGCGCTCACGCAGCTCCTTGCCTTGTGGATAGGACCACTCAAACTGGTTTTCCACTTCATTGCCGGTGCGGTATCTGTTGGTGCGGCCCGGGTAACCGGCCACCATCACAAAGTCCCCTTCCTTGACCCCTTTGGCCGACACCTTGAGGAAGCTCTTGGGCTCATAAGGTACGTTATCCTTGGAGAAATCGGCCGGCTTACCATTTTTGTTGACATAGGCGCGGTAGAAGGAGAAATCGCCCGTGTGGCGCGGCCACATCCAGTTGTCGACATCACCGCCGTACTTACCCACGCTGGCCGCTGGGTTATACACCAGGCGAACATCACGGATTTCCAGCTGCTTCACCAGATAGTACTCGAGACCACCGTGGAAGCTGTAAACCTGACAGCGATAGCCATCTTCTTTTTCACACTGGGCCACCAGTGACTTCTCGGCCGCCTCGACACCCTTATAGAAAGCATCGCCCTGCTTGTTGTCCAGGCCTTGCTTGACCTTGTCGGTCACATTGGTGACCTCTTCGGTGACATATACCCGCGAGCCCGGAGTTGCCGGCAGTTCTTCGGCAAAGTTTTTCGCCAGGAAGCCATCACGCAGCAGATTCTTCTCCGGGGTGGAGTTGTACTGGATGGAGCCGTAGGCACAGTGATGGTTGGTTACCACCAGGCCTTTGGGCGAAACGAAAGACGCGGTGCAGCCACCCAGGCTTATCACGGCGTTCATCGGGAATTCCGTCAGCTTAGAGATAGACTTGGCGTCTATTTCCAGTCCTTTGGCCTTGAGTTCATCGGCCATGGCTGGCAGTTGGTAGGGCTGCCACATGCCCTCATCGGCCTGAGCACCAAAACTGGTGGCTATGGCCGTTGCAAGTAACCATTTTTTCATTCTAGTAAGTCCATTCGCTGGTATCAGTTCAATTTGTTGTTTTTGTGCAACAAAAAAGCCGGGCACAAGTCCCGACTTTAACACAGACTCCCAAGCGGCTACAGACTCGGAAAAATTCCCTTACAAAGGGCTTAGCTTAGGCCCCCAGCGTCGCATACAGCTGGGCAGCTATAATGCCTATCCCCAGGAGGGCCATCAGTGCCATCGCCGGCTTGCCACCGGCAACTTTGTAACCTTCCGGCGACTCACGCCGCTGTTTCAGCGCTATGGCTATCGGCAGGAAGATGATGATCACCACTAAAGGCACGGCGGCAAAACCCAGCAGCGCTGAAAAACCTTCCGGTAGATACAGGGCGCAGGCCAGCGGCGGAATAAAGGTCAGCAACCAGGTCTGCAAGCGGCCGACAAAGTTACTCTTGGCGCGGATAAGCTCGGCGCTGAAGTCAAACAGGCTCAGGGTCACCCCTAGAAACGAGGTGATCAACGCCAAGTCGGCAAACAGCCCAATGCACTTGCTCACCAAAGGCTGCTCGCTGATAGCCTGCAAGGCACTGATGAGTTTCGACAGTGAACCGCCAAAACCGTAAATGGTATCGCCGCCGACGGTACCCAGGGTTACCAACAGCCAAAGCAGATAGCAGGCCAACGGAATGCCGGAGCCTATCAGCAGCACCTTGCGCAGGGAAACCGTGTCACCATCGAGATAGCGCACCAGAGTGGCAATACAGACATGGAAACCAAAAGAGGTAAACACCACAGGCACGGCGGCTAGCCATATCTTGGCATAGGAATCGGTCGGCGCCTGCTCCAGTAAGGTGTTCATATTCACTTCAGGCAGCAGAAACAGTACCACCAGCACCAGCATGACTATCATGGCAGAAAACAGCCCGCGGGAGAGCTTATCGACCCAACCGACTCCCAAGGCGGCAAAACTGCCCAGAGCCAGGGTAAACAAGAGTACCGCGTCCTGGCCATCCAGGGTCATATCGAACCAGGCCTTGGCCTTGAGCACCAGGAGATCGGCGCCACCGGTCAGATAGGCGGCGGTCAGGGCAAACAGCAGGCTGAGAAAAGCGGCGCTTTGAATCAGTTGCCCCGTCTTACCCAAGGCTTTACCTGTGATGGCATGCAGGTTATCCCCCACGCCGGAGCGCAGGTTGACTTCCAACATCAACAGTGAGGTGTAGGCGGAAATGCCCCAAATGACCAACATCAATAACAGTGCCGGCAGTAAGCCCATGGCAGCCGTTGCCAGTGGCAAGGCCAACATACCGGCGCCAATCGCAGTACCCGCGACTATGGCTATAGAGCCCAATATTTTCAAGTTCACTAAAATTCGTCCTGTTTTTTTGTCTTGTTATCTTTAAGGTCAGATTTAACTCATGGGGAAGGCGAATTGTCAGCGCAGCTGGCAAGCTGTAACGTCTTGGCCGCAGATGAAATTCCGCCTTACGGAGTTTCATTGGCCCCAACAGCTCAGCAAACAGAAGAGGTATGCCACCAAGCCACTGGGGCTAACTAAATCGTGGACAGCGGAATTTGGGACTGCAAAGATGCAAACTCAACACTGAGGCTCTTTCTCAAAAATTGACTTAACCGGGACATTAACAGAGCCACAGCCCTTGGGCAAGCGGGGAAGCGCCGCCACCCTCCTATTTACCATAGCTTTTCTATGGTTATCTGCCAAAAGCCAGTCAAACGGGAACCAAAGCATTGCTTATTGGCCTTGAGTTAAATAGGCCACAGTCTTTGGTAATTGGCTATCCGGCGCTCGTCAGTTAACTAATTCGGACTGTGTTGCCTTAATAAACTTTATCGTTATAATGGCCACCCCTGTCTTAGGGGAGTAGCTAACCTGGGTCCCGCCCAGGGGTAAGCATCAACACACTTGGCCTCATGCCATGGTGCTTACAGCAAGCTTAGGCTTGCCCGGCAAGACCTGAGCACGGTATACCGCACAAATATAAAGGGGTGGGCGGTGGACTGTGCTTGGAATTTTGCCACCCCGAAGGAACGCCCATTTTGGAAGCACTCATCGCCTCAACTCTCACTGTCGCCGTAGCCGAAATCGGTGACAAGACTCAGCTGTTGGCCCTGTTGTTGGCCGCTCGTTTCAAAAACAAGACTGCGATTATCTCAGGGATCCTTGTCGCCACCCTGCTCAATCATTTTGCCGCCGCCTGGCTGGGCCAATGGGCCATGGGCTGGCTCAGCGCCGATATCGGCCGTTACCTTGTTGCTGGCAGTTTCTTTGCCATCGCCCTCTGGGTGCTGGTGCCCGATAAGGTCGATGCCGAAGAAAGCCGCTTCTACCGTTATGGCCCCTTTGTGGCCACTTGTTTACTGTTCTTTATCGCCGAAATGGGTGACAAGACCCAGGTCGCAACCGTGGTACTGTCGGCCAAATACGATAGCCTGCTGATGGTAGTAACAGGCACCACTGTCGGCATGCTGCTGGCGAATGTTCCCGTGGTGCTGGCCGGCCATTTCAGTGCCGACAAGCTGCCTATGACCTGGATCCACAGAGGTTGCGCCCTGCTGTTTGCTCTATTGGGGATAGCCACCCTGCTGTGGGAATAGGGGAACCATTGACAGCGTAAAAGGGGCAGCTCAAGCTGCCCCTGTTATTTCCGGCGTGCCGCTATCAGCTGGCCAGCATCTCTTGCACCCGGCGGCCATAGTCGGCATCGGCCTGACTGAAGTGGCCTATCATTCGCTGCTGCACATCCTGAGTCGCTTGACTCAGAGTACCGCAGATATTGCTAATAAGCCTGGACTTTTCCTCTTCCGGCAACAAGCGGTAAAGATTGCCAGCCTGGGTGTAGTCATCCTGGCCATAACGGCTGTATCTGTCGGCTTCACCATCCAGGCGCAGCGGCGGCTCTTTGAACTCGGTCGCATCCTGCAGGCCGCTTGACTGCGAGTTGGGGCCATAGTTTGCCGACGCATCGCCACCTGTCTGGCTTCCATGGTAAGGGCATTGAGCCCCGGCCATGGCACCGGCACGTTGATGGTGATTGGCCTGAGTCGCATGAGGACAGTTCACCGGCAACTGGTTATAGTTGGCTCCTATCCGATAGCGCTGGGCATCGGCGTAGGCAAACAGGCGAGCCTGCAACATCTTGTCCGGTGACGCGCCAACACCGGGAACCAGATTACTCGGCGCCAGTGCCACCTGCTCTACTTCGGCGAAGTAGTTCTGTGGCAGACGATTGAGCTCCAGTACCCCAACCTCAATCAGTGGGTAGTCCTTATGTGGCCATACCTTGGTCAAATCAAACGGGTTGATATGGTAAGTATTGGCATCGGCTTCCGGCATTATCTGTACCTTGAGCTTCCAACGGGGGAAGTTACCATCCTGGATTGCCGCCACCATGTCACGCTGGGCATGATCCGGATCGATTCCCTTCACCTTGGTGGCCTGCTCTTCAGTCAGGTTGGCTATGCCCTGCTCTGTCTTGAAGTGGAACTTGACCCAGAAGCGCTCACCCTTGGCATTCCAAAATGAGAAGGTGTGCGAGCCAAAGCCATGCATCTGCCGATAGTTGGCCGGAATGCCCCGGTCAGACATCAATACCGTCACCTGATGCAAGGACTCTGGGTTGAGCGACCAGAAGTCCCACATCGCCTGAGGATCTTTCAAATTGGTGTGCGGATTCCGCTTCTGGGTGTGGATGAAGTCAGGAAACTTGATGCCGTCACGCAGGAAGAAGGTGGGGGTGTTATTGCCCACTATGTCGTGATTACCGCGCTTGGTGTAGAAACGCACTCCAAAGCCACGGGGATCACGCTCGGCATCGGCGCTGCCCATCTCACCGCCTACGGTCGAGAAGCGAACAAAGGCCTCAGTCTGGGTGCCAACCCCCTGGAAATGTTCGGCTATGGTGTATTGACTCATATCATTGGTCACTGTGAAGGTGCCGTAAACCCCCGTGCCTTTGGCGTGCACGACCCGCTCAGGGATCCGCTCGCGGTTGAAGTGGGCCAACTTTTCAATCAGGTGCCAGTCCTGCAGCAACAGGGGACCACGCTCTCCGGCGGAGAGGGAATTCTGATCGTCTGCGATGGGGGCGCCGCTCTGGCTGGTGATATATTGCTTCTGACTCATCTCGTGCTCCTTAATCCTTTGTCTCGTTTAACCAGTTTTCAATCACATCATATAAGGTGGCCATAGGTGCTCCCTTGAGCAGTCGTATTGGCGATGTGGTCATCTTAGCCAAACGCAAGAAACAACAAAAACGATTAAAACAAATCAACCACATTCAAAAATTAGATTGATAGCCCTGCAAAGATTGGCTAAGGATTAGGTGGCGTCATTGCCGATGATCATTCAAGCCTCGATGCCTTTTACGTGAAACAAGCAGGCCTCGACAGGCTAAATTCTCAGACAAAGCTAACTTTTTTTAGCATCCTGATGCTCAGAGTTACTTTGAGGATAGCGATAGAGCCGGATCAGATAATAAATATCTATCAGCACAATGAAGAAATTAACCAAAGCCACGGGGTAAGCACCGATGGCCATACCATAGGCAACAAATAAAACCGCTCCCAACAAGTTCCACCAGCGTAGCTTTTTGATATTGGACATCATCAAGGAGATGGCCACCAACACAGACGCTAGATATCCGACCCACTCCCATATATTGATTGTATCCATTCATGCTCCCCTATTTCACAGCAGCGACTGTCTTCAAATCATGACGCCCCTGAATGTCAATTCCCGAACCCTCGCCTATAAGGATAGTCGCTAACAAACAGGAGCAAGAATGAATACTGGTGTTAAAACATCGGCCATGAGCCTGTTGGCAATTGGACCCAATTACAACTCGGCCAGGTTGCCCATGCGGGTGAATTAATCCTGAAAAACAGACTGATACAAGAGGGCTTAATCTATACTTTTACGCAGGCTCAACACTAGCATATGGCCTTAACGCTTAATCACGGCCGCAGTCATACGAGAGATACAGGTCAGCTCTCCGGCGCTGTTATGAATAAGCACTTCCCAGACAGAGCTGCGTTTGCCCAAATGTACCGCTCTGGCGGTTGCCTTGAGCTCACCATTACGGGCTGCCCGCAGGTGATTAGCATTGATCTCCTGACCGACACAATAGTAGTTTTCAAAGTCCACCGCGAAATTGGCTGCGTAACTGGCCACAGTTTCCGCCAACGCCACATTGGCACCGCCATGGACTATTCCAAGCGGATTATGGATGGCCGGAGATGCCGGCATACTGGCCACCATATAGTCATCGCCTATCTCTGTGATACGGATCCCCAGGGTCTGCATCAGGGTGCCCTTGCCACTCATACCAACGTCCAGTTTGGCGCAATCTTCCAGGGTAATGGGGCGGAACCAAATACTCATCTTATTGTTATCCTTAGTACTCCAATTAGGAAAATCAGTGTACTTGCCCTGCCGTACAGAAGTAAACCCGGCCAAAAGGATTGCCTATCAGCCGCTTGAGCCCTTAGGGAAAGCTATTGCATTCACTTCCGGTCAACCCCATTCTGTTTTGAATGATTGACTGAGGCGCAATTATCGCTCCCCGTCATCAAAAATTAATTTTTGTGCGATATGTCTATAAAAAAAGCGGCCGGATGGCCGCTTTACTTGGCTTTAGTTATCAGAATTGAGCAACAACAGGATCAGAGCACAGCTCGGCTTCCAGTTCACAAACCTGATAAGTCACGCTCTCGGCTTCAGTGCTGAAGCGATCACGGAACTGACCATCGTTGGCGGTGGTCGCAACCTGCTCACCATCGCGGAAAATCGCCACTTCATCACCCAGGGCACCATTCCAGCTGACATCGACCATGGCGCTGCCACGACGGGACTTGAGGGCGCGGCTAATATCGGCAGAGATGCTGTGGGCAAATACCTGCACTTCCATGCTGACACTGTCGCTGAGCTCGGTGGCATCGGTCGCGGTCAGGGTCACAGTGTAGGTACCAGCCTCGGCATACACATGTTGAGGGTTTGCCTCACTGGAAACAGAGCCGTCACCGAAATCCCAGTGGTAGCCGGCGATATCATCATTGATATCAGAGCTGCTATTGCTGAAGCTGACGCTCAGACCTTCGGCTTGATAGTCAAAGCCAGCATTGGGCGCGGAAGGACCCGCTTCACCCAGCGCCGTGATCACCATACCCCAGTTGTTCAGGGTGCCGTTGTCACCACCGGCATGGTCAGTCACGCTCAGAGTCCAGGCTCCTTGGGCTATCTCACCGTTGAAGTCACTCAAATCCCAGCTCTTGACGATATCGTCGTTACTGCTGCCTTCGCGATTATGCAACACCACTTCGGTGCCGGATGGCGAAGTCAGGGTCACAGTCAAATCACCAATCCAGGTGTGGCTGATGTTGACGTTGCTGTTGACCCCGAAGATCTGCAGCGGATCGGCGATCTCAATGGTGCTGGTCACTGTGGTGTTATCGGCAATAGCCACCGGGGTATCATTGCTGTATGGGAAGTCGTTCAGCCCTTGAGGGATGATTTCCAGGCTCACCACACTGCTCTTTTCAATACTGCCGTCATTGCCCGACACAGTGATGGCATAATCGCCCCACTGAGTCTCGGCAGTGCTTGCCACGTTCAGGGTAAAGCTGTCACCGGCACCAACGTTGGTGGCAGACAAAGATACCCCTTCCAGAGCGGGTTCTACACTGACACTCAGCTCAACACTGCCATTCCAACCGGCGACACTACCGACACTGAAGTCATAGCTGGTGCTTTCACCGGCTTCAATGGTGCGGGCTGCCGGGGTCACGCTGAAGCGATAACTTGGACTTGGGTTGGCTTGATCGAGCGCGTTGGCCGCGTTCAGACGGGTACCGGCAACACTTTTGCCGGTCATGGCCGCATTGGCATCACCCGAATTCATCAACAGTGCTTTCATCTCCAGTGGAGTCAGATCCGGGTTGATAGACCACACCAAGGCCGCGACACCGCTCACCATAGGCGTAGCCATCGAGGTACCCGAATAGCTCTCGTAGCCGCCACCTGGAACCGTTGACAGAATGGCACTGCCTGGCGCCGCCATGTCTACGCTGGTAGCCCCCCAGTTGGAGAACCAGGAGATACCATCCGAGCTATCGGTACTGGCGATGGACATCACTACGTCCGAGTCATAGTTGGACGGATAATGAGGGCTGGCATCATTGTTTGTGGTGTCGTTACCGGCCGCAGCCAGGAACAGAATACCGGCGTCACCGGCAGTTTCAATGGAATCCTTCAGCGCCTGGCTGAAACCACCGCCACCCCAGGAGTTGTTGGTGGCCTTGATATCGACACCATGATTCACCTTGAGATCAGTCATATAGTCGATACAGGCGATGGCATCGGCGGTAGAACCTGTACCGGCAGGAGTCAGGAACTGACAGCCAATAATAGTCACGTCCCAGTTTACCCCGGCGACACCCAAGCCGTTATTTCCTTTAGCGCCAATTGTCCCGGCCACGTGGGTACCATGACCGTTACCGTCCATAGGATCGCCGTTATTATTGGCCGCACTGAAACCGTGAATATCGTCAATCACACCGTTGCCGTCATCATCTATGCCGTTGCCCGGAATTTCGCCCGGGTTGACCCACATGTTGGCCTGCAGATCAGGATGGCTATAGTCAACCCCGGTGTCGATAACCCCGATGATCACATCCGTGCTGCCAGTGGTGACATCCCAGGCTTCGGGAGCGTCAATATCGGCATCGGCCACACCACCGGTTTGCCCTGTATTGTGCATGCCCCAGAGCTCAGGAAAACGAGGATCATCCGGCATGCCTATGGCGCGCAGAATGTAGTTGGGTTCAGCATATTTAACCGCCGGATGGCTGGAGATCATCTTGATCGCCTGTTCAATATCAGCCCCTTGACGCAGATTCAGCTTTGCCAGACGACCATCGAGCAAGCGGGCAAATTTGTCATCTATACCATCGGCATTGGCATCACGCAGAGTGCCACGAACCAGACGCTGAGCCTCGGTCCGCTCCTCTTTGGTGGCATTATCCTTGTAAACCACCAGGATAGAGTCCTTGGCATAACGGATCTCATTTTTAGCCATTGCGGGCGCGCTACCAAGCGCCATAACCCCAGCGACAGCTACTGCCAATGGCGAGAATTTTTTCAACATATTCGGGCTTCCTATAGTCCTTATAATCCCTTGTTATCCGGAACGGCTTATGTCGTTGGCAGCGCCTTTAAGCACCAGCGAAACAATAACCAACGAGAAAATCCGGCGTTTATTTATTGCAAATAGATTGTTACCGCAATGAAAACAATAGAGAAAGCATCAAATCGTAAAATACGACTTTGCTACTAGACGGGTTAGGTATGCTCAATCTTAAAAATTACCAAACACAATTCACAACACACTGTTTTAAATGAAAATTTAAAATTAACTCCTTATTGCAAAAAGCAATATCGACTAAAGCCTAAATAGCCTTTAACTCCGATTGCGGCACCGGCTCCAGGCGCGTAACTTTTGTTGCTGATTTGTACCACTCTGGTTCAGTCAAGGATATGTACGAAAAGGAGTCTTAGGTGTCGGTACTCGCAAAAATCCTGTTTGGTTCGGCCGTTTTGTTGACCAGTCTTGGTTCAACAGCGACAGAGCGCCAGGTAAATGCACTACAGGAGTTGCCAGTCACCCTCCAGACACTGCTGGAAACTCAGGGACGCGATAATTTAGTCAACCTGATGCAACAAGGCAGTTTCAACCAAGCCATCATAGTTCAAGCCGGAATTGACAACAGCGCCATCCTTACCCAAGTCGGATTGGGTAATCAGGCACAGGTAATACAACTCGGGGTCAATAATCAGGTTGAAATGATGCAGGTGGGTGACGCCAATAAGGCAAACATCACTCAAATAGGCAATGACAATCTGGTGCAACTCAACCAGCTTGGCAGTGCCAATTTTTCGATACAACAAATTGCCGATGCAGCCACTATCAGCATCACGCAGTATTAAAAACACAGGGAGCGTTTAATGAAATCTCAAGCTAAAAAGTCACTAATTGCACTGGCTATCACAGCGGGTCTGGGTATGAGTGCTCAAGCCTTTGCCGGTAGCGTCAATGAAATCTCAGTTAATCAGCAAAGCTACGGTGCTGCAGGTCAGGAAGTCTATGCCGAGCAAACCGGCATTCTGAATCTGGCTGAGATCAACCAGGAAGGTTCTACCCAAGAAGCCACTGTGGTTCAGAACGGTGTTTGGCACGAAGCCTATGTTGACTCCAAGGGCGATGAAAACATTGTCACAGTGACTCAGAATGAAGATTGGCATGTAGCCAGCGTCGATGTGGATGGTAACGTCAACACTGCAACTGTCGTTCAATCCGGTTTCTTCAACGAAGCCAATGTTGAACTGATAGGTGACAACAACAGCGCCGAAGTAAACCAGAACGGTGACACCAACTTTGCAGTATTCCGTGTCAACGGCAACGACAACTCTGGCTATATCAGCCAGAACGGTAATAACAACGAAGCCGGCATGATAGCCGTTGATTTCAGCCCTAACGTAGGCAACGGCAACTCAGTAACTGTAATGCAAGAAGGTAACGCCAACATAGGTGGCGTTCGCGGTGTTGCCGGTGACAACAACAGCATCGAAATCGACCAGTCAGGCGATCTGAACACTGGTTTTGTTTATGCTCTGTCCGGCTCTGAGAACGGTATCGAAATGGTACAAACTGGTACCGCCAACACCGCAGTACTCGAATTCACCACAGGTGATGACAACGATGTTGAAATCCGCCAGACAGGCGACAACAACACCGTTGGCGATCTGCTGGTTGCCGATATCCAAGGTAGTGATAACGTCGTCGATATCCAACAAGACGGCGATACCAACGGCGTTGAATTCCAAATCTGGGGTAACGACAACGATATCGACCTGGAACAGGATGGCAGCACCAACTTCGCCACTGCCGCCGCCTATGGCACAGACAACAGCATGGACCTGACCTCACAGGGCGATTACAACGAACTGGTTGCCTTCACCACTGGCGAAGACAACCAGATCGAAATCCATCAGGAAGGCACTGAAAACTTTGCCTATGCCGAACTGGAAGGCGATAACAACGAAGTGGATATGGAGCAAGATGGCAGCGCCAACGAAGCTCTGGTCACTGTTGTTGGCTACAACAATACCGACATCGAAACCACTCAAAGCGGTGACCTCAACCTGGTTGATCTGCTGATCCTCGGTGATGACAACCTGGCTCAAGTCGTTCAAAGCGGCGACAACAACTGGGTGAGCGGTGTTGATGGCGGCGCCTTCGCCGTGGTTGGTACAGGTAACAGCCTGATGATCACCCAAAGCGGTAACGAAAACCTGGTTGTCGGTTCTCAAGCCGGTGCCAACAACGCTATCAGCGTAACCCAAAGCGGTGACTACAACGTTGCCACTGTGATCCAGAACTAATCACTCTGGTGCTTTATGCGAAAGGGAGCCTCTTGGCTCCCTTTTTGTTTGCCCAATTGCCAACTGAGCGTGAGTCATTATAGCTTGAAAACTCATGGTTCCAGCGGTTTCCTAGAACCCCCATACCATAAGCATCGAATAGAAACGCGAGTACTCACTGCTGGCACAGTGGCTATCATGGCTTTGAACCAAATCTCACTAATAAACCTGGTTTTAGCTGCCAGCTAAGTTGCAGCCCATCACCTGCGGTGCGCCTCTCGCACAGGCGATCCTGTGACACGGCGAGAGTTGCGCAGCAACATACTTTCGAGCGCGAGCCAGGGACGGTGAGCTGGCCGTTAAACAGGGAAGTTGTTGTGAACCCATCCCTTATCTCCATGGATGGAGTGTATGCCGACATTTGTTTGGAACAAATGCGGTGGTAGCCTCGACGAAAACATCTGACCTACATGGACGTAGGAAATGCCGAATTTGTCAGGAACAAAATTCGGCCCTGTTTTCGACGGTCACAGTTCCGCCTGTGCCTGGAAAATAGGCGTATGTCTGCAGGTATATAGGTAGCTTCAAACAAGTTAGCTCTCACAGAATTGCTCCAATCCCTCCTCGGTGTCGCCGACAGCCGTTGGCGCAAATAACGTAGCTGAGGGCGAACGTTCGCCGGTGACGAGTGTGCTCATGAGCGCAAGCTATGGACAGATTGGAATGCTTAAGCCCCACGACTTCAGGTCGCAGGCACAGCGGCCATCATAGCTTTGGCTGAAAGCCATTACCGAGACGCAAAACAGCGCCAAGTAGCGGCGATGCGGCACTCTGAGAGGAATTTTCCACTGACTTGGTTTACATAAAAGCCATCAAAGCATACACAAGCCCCATTAGGGGCCGAGTTCCACTTGGATATGACGCCAACTCAACTGATGAGATCGAAATGGCTCTGATAGGTTTGGACCCAACGCAATAATTCGACTCGATTACGAGATTGCGTCTTACGGAAAATTGATGAGATATGTGCCTTGACCGTATGCTCACTGATACACAGACGTTGGGCTATCTCTTTATTGCGGGCACCGCTGGAAACCAGTTGAATAATGGTACGCTCACGCCGAGTCAACATCTGCAGCATGGAAACCGTATCGGCGGATATCTCATTACCAGCATCCAATGTCTTGACCAGCTTGCGGAACATCTTGCTGATAAGAGTTCTGTCGTACCAGAGTTCATCGGCCACCATCTTGCGCAGGCCAGTAAGCATAAGATCGATGCGTTGATCTGAATAAAGCACCCCACGGATCCCCAGCAACATGGCAGATTCCTGATCCAGTGACCCCCTGGCAACCTGATAGAGGGCAACTGGCACATGGGACACCAGGCGACCAGCCAATAAGGGGATCCCCTTATTGTCCAAAGCGGACCCCTTCTGAGATATTAGATAGAAAGTACTATCGTTTTTCTGCGGTTCCAACTGCTCCGGATGGCGGATAATGCGGGTTTTGAGACCGATTGACTCGGCCAAAATGGCTAAATGACAAGGGGCGGCCACCTGATTTATAAAAACCAACTCATTGATACTACTCATATTTACTCTTCTCCCTGAAAAGTCTCACTCATACCCCTAAAGGGGTAACTTCCTTAATCAACTGACATGAGCTTATACAAAATGTATTGGATGATTCTGACCCGATAGTGTCAGTTTTTCATCACCATAAAGTATGATTCTAACAACCTTTAATCGTATTACCAGATGAAATCTTGTAAAGATAACAGACGAAAGTCTGAGCCATGCCTATCAATCACCAACAAAGCGCTTCAATTGACGGTCATGAAATGAGGATAAAACCATCAAAGCGGCGAGGGCACCGACCAAGGCCATCAGCATATCCGATTGAGTATCCCAGACATAGCCCTGGGTACCGAGAAAAGCCTCGGCGCCGGTTCCGGTAGCAACGGCTACCCACCATTCAATCAATTCATAAAAGGCCGACAAGGCCAGAGCGAAACAACTGACCAGAAAGGTACACCAGCCACCCGGCTTCACAGCTTGATTACGCAGTAGTATCTCCCTGGCAATCATGGCCGGGATAAACCCTTGCGCCAAGTGACCCAACTTATCGTAGTTATTGCGCTCAGAGCCCATCCACTGCGCCAAAGTATCAAACAACGGCACCTCGGCATAAGTGTAGTGAGCCCCAACAAACAGGATCAGGCAGTGCACCAAGATCAAGCCATAGACCAGTGTGGTCAGCGGAAAACGTTTGCGGGTAAAAAACAGTATCGGCAGCGCCAGCATTCCCGGCAATGCCTCCAACCACCAAGTAAAATCATCCTTGGGAGCAATGGCCGACCAGATAAGTACTGCAAAATAAATAACCAGCCAAATAATCGTGTTTTTCAAGCCACTTTTCCTTTACCTGTGATTGTTCTCAATTAGGAATAAATACTTTAGCCATCTAGCCCTCCACTTCATCTTAAAAAAGTGCTACTTTGATTGGGCATGAGCGAAAGCATCATAGCATACGTACATTAGTTATTAATCAAGAGGGTACCTATATCATGGCGAAACACTCGCTGGACAAGGATAAAATTAAAATCCTGTTGTTGGAAGGCGTCCACCAATCAGCCGTCGATGTGCTGGAACGGGCTGGCTACACCAATATCGAGTATCACAAGGCATCACTCTCCGGCGCTGAGCTGCAGCAGTCGATCAAAGATGCCCATTTCGTCGGAATCCGCTCCCGTACCCAACTGACCCAAGAAGTATTACAGCAAGCCGAAAAGCTGGTTGCCATTGGATGTTTCTGTATCGGCACCAACCAGGTCGACCTCAAAGCCGCCGAGCAACTGGGTATTCCGGTATTCAACGCACCCTTCTCCAATACCCGCAGCGTGGCCGAACTGGTACTCGGTGAAATCATCATGCTGCTGCGCGGTATTCCGCAGCGCAACGCCCTTGCCCATCGCGGTGGCTGGCTCAAGAGCGCCAATGGCAGCTTCGAAGCCCGCGGTAAGACCCTGGGGGTCATAGGTTATGGCCATATCGGCACCCAGCTTGGGATACTCGCCGAAACCCTGGGGATGAAAGTGATCTTCTTCGATATCGAAGACAAACTGCCGCTGGGTAACGCTCAGCAAGTACACTCAATGGAACAGTTGTTGTCTCAGGCCGATGTGGTCAGCCTGCATGTGCCTGAAACACCACAGACCAAAGAGATGATTGCCCAAGCTGAGCTGGCCATGATGCGCAAAGGCAGCATATTGATCAACGCTTCTCGTGGCACAGTGGTAGATATCGATGCTCTGGCGGTAGCCCTCAAGGAGCAACAGTTGGCGGGCGCCGCTATCGACGTGTTCCCGGTTGAGCCCAAGTCCAACACAGATGAATTCCAAAGCCCGCTGCGCGGCCTGGACAATGTGTTACTGACCCCACACATAGGCGGCAGCACAGAAGAAGCCCAGGAAAACATTGGTATTGAGGTTGCCGGTAAGCTGGCCAAATACTCAGACAACGGCTCTACCCTGTCGGCGGTCAACTTCCCGGAAGTATCGCTGCCACAGCATAAAGATGCCTCCCGTCTGCTGCATATTCACCACAACCGCCCAGGTATTCTGATCAAGATTAACCAGGCGTTCTCGGAGAAAGGTATCAACATCTCCGCCCAGTATCTGCAAACCACGCCGACCATAGGTTATGTGGTAATGGAAGTGGATACCACTCAGGCGGAAGAAGCCCTGACAGAACTCAAGTCTATTGAAGGTACTATCCGTACTCGTTTGCTGTTCTGATTTTTACAGGGCGCCATATTGCCATTGGCGCCCTGTTTATTTCTGTTAAATCCGCTACAATCGCAGATCTCTTAATGCCTTCAATCTCAGGATCTTGTTATGAGCATTTGCGTTTCTCAGCCCGATTGGCCACTGGATGCCGGCATTCCGGATCTGCTTATTTCCCGTCTCTCTCACTTGGGTCTGCTCGCCGTTACCGGTGAACAGGGCCGCAGCTTTATTCACGGTCAGGTCACCACAGATATCAGCTCTCTCACGGCCGAGGAGTGGCGTTGGGGTGCGCACTGCGATCCCAAGGGCAAAATGCTTTCAAGCTTCAGAACCTTTGCCCTGGGTGATGCTCTGATGTTGATGATGCCAAGAGATACCCTGGCTGCCGACCTACCGCAACTAAAGAAATATGCGGTATTCAGTAAGGCCGAACTGGTCGATGCCAGTGACGATTACAGCCTTCTGGGTGTTGCCGGCGCCAAGGCAGCCGCTTGGCTGGCTGAACAGTTCCCGGGCTTCAACGCCGAGCAACAAGTCAGCACCTTCGATGGCGGCGTAGTGCTACAGGACGACGAACGCTTTATTCTGGTACTGCCCAAGGCCCAGGCCGAAGCCTTGTGTCAGCAACAGCCACTAGTCGATGCCAGTGCCTGGCAAGAGCTGGAAATCCTCGCCGCCTACCCTAACCTGCCGGCATCACACATGGGCCAGTTTGTACCGCAAATGTGCAACCTGCAGGCCATCAATGGCATCAGCTTCACCAAGGGTTGCTATATGGGCCAGGAAACCGTGGCCAGAATGAAGTATCGCGGCGGCAACAAGCGAGCCCTCTATATCCTCAAGGGTAAAGCGACTGTCGATGTCACCCCAGAAACCACGCTGGAAATGGCGTTGGATGAAGGTTTTCGTAAGGGCGGTAGCATTATTGAAGCCGTACAACGAAATGGCGAGTTACTGCTGACCGCAGTGCTGGCCAATGACACTGAAGTCGGCGCCCAATTCCGCATCGCCGATGATGAAAATAGCGAACTGACGGTACTGCCTCTGCCCTACTCTCTGGAAGAGCAGGAGTAACAATGAGTGACCCAATAAAGGCGCCTTCGGCGCCTTTATTTTTATCTGCCGTTCGTCGCTACTCGGCGCCAGGCTCGGTTTCCATATGGGTATCTCGCACCTCAATCACCTGAGGCAGTATCTGTTTGAACAGTTCCACCAGTTCAGGATCGAAGTGTTTTCCCGCCTCGGACTCCAGTAGCGCCATGGTATCTTCTATGCTCCAGGCCTTCTTGTAAGGGCGAATCGAGGTCAGGGCATCAAAGACATCTGCGATAGCGACTATCCGCCCCTCCAAGGGAATCTCCTGTCCCTTCAAGCCATTGGGATAACCTGAGCCATCCCACTTCTCGTGGTGGGTCAGCGCAATGCGCCGGGACATCTGCAACAGAGGATCAGGATGCTCTCCAATGATCTCGGCGCCGATTTCGGCGTGTTGTTGCATGATCAGCCACTCTTCGGCATCCAGTTTGGCCGGTTTTTTCAGCACAGCGTCCGGCGTGCCTATCTTGCCGATATCATGCATGGGCGCCGCGTTATAGAGCAGTTCGCAAAAGTGGTCCGGCAGCTTGGCCTGCTGTGCCAGCAACTTGGCATAATGGCTCATGCGAATAACGTGCAAGCCGGTCTCATTATCCTTATATTCGGCGGCGCGGCCCAGACGACGAATGATCTCGAAGCGGGTCTGCTCCAGCTCACGGGTGCGTTCGCGTACCTGTTGCTCCAGCAAACGTTTCTGATCATAGAGGGCCAAGTGGTTACGCACCCTGGCCTTGACTATCGGGGCGCTGACAGGCTTAGTGATGTAGTCGACAGCACCCAAATCAAAGCCTTGGGTCTCATCGGCAACATCTGAAAGGGCGGTGACAAAGATCACCGGAATATGGCTGGTCATGGGTTCCTGCTTGAGACGCTTACAGACTTCATAGCCATTCATGCCCGGCATCATCACATCCAGAAGGATCAGATCCGGAGGAGTCTTTTGTGCCAACGCCAAGGCTCTGGGACCATCTATCGCCACCTTGAGTTTATAATCGTCGCCAAGGATCCCCACCAGAATATCTATGTTCTCCGGTGTATCATCCACCACCAGCACAGTGGCTTTTTCCATCCCTATCTCCCTCTTGCTCCAGACACCGATTTACATCTCGGCACGGCAGGTTCCGCCGTAGCCCGTAATTATCTGTTGAGTATAGTCAGGCTTATTCCGCCTCGTTCAGCTCTTGTTGTAATTCGCGAATAAGGTCGGCAGCATCGTCAAACTGATAGCTGCCGACCATGCTGCTGACGGGTTTCAGGCGCTGCCACAAAGGTTGACTCACCCGGCGGCTCAAGGCTTCCAGCTGAACAACGGCATCGGCATCGGCGTCTTCCAGAGTTTGCAACAACTGCACCAGCGCCGCTTTGAGCGCCTCGGTATCCATCTCCTCGGCGGCATCAGCTTCCTTCTGAGGATCACTTTGTGGCTTATCACCTATCCAGGTTGCAATGGCTTCAACAATGGCTGCGACCCGGGTTTCCACCGCCAGCAACTCTTGCTCACACGCTTCACCAGCCGCCAACTTAGCCTCCAATTGCCTGGCCTCTTCCACCAAAGGCTCGGAACAGAGGTTACCTGCCAACCCCTTTAGGGTATGCGCCGCCCGAACGGCTTCTTCCTGCTGTTGCTCCTTGAGCGCCTTGCGGATCCGTTTACCGACATTACCCTGACTGGTGAGAAAACGCTCGAAGATGCGTCGATAGAGGCGCTCAGAATACTGCACCAGCTGCAGCCCCCGATCGATATCCAGACTCTCCTGTTCTGGCCAACTCACTAAATGGGCAGTTTTTTCCTCACTCGGTTCGCCGACCTCAGCGTTTTCCGGTGAGCCGAGCCTTGAACCACCGGTCAGATATTGCAACAACACCTGGTACAAGAGACTGACTTCTATCGGTTTGGCGATGTGATCATTCATGCCGACTCGCAAACACATCTCCTTATCACCGGCCATGGCATTGGCCGTCATGGCAATCACAGGTAACTGCTCAAGCCCTGGCATCTTACGCAGTGCCTCTGTGGCCTGATATCCATCCATCACCGGCATCTGACAGTCCATCAACACAAGATCAAACGGTTGCTGCGCCAACTTCTCCAGTGCTATCTGGCCATTCTCGGCAATGGATAAGTTTATGCCTACCTGCTCGAGAAACTCGGTCGCGACTTCCTGGTTCATCTCGTTGTCTTCCACCAGCAGCACACGCTTGCCGGCAAGCGCCGCCAGTTGCAGGGATTCGAGATCCAAGGCCTTGCGTCTGATGGGAATATGCCCCTGACGCCCAAGCGCCAGCATGATGCCATCGAGCAGCCTGGAGGCACTGACCGGCTTGGTGATATAGCCATTCAACCCGAGCCGCTCCAGCTGTTCGATAAAATCGCTATTGGCATGAGCCGACACCATGAGGATCAGCGGCGGCTCCTTTAACTGCAACATTTGCCGCGCGGTTTCCATGCCGTCCAGCTCAGGCATCTTCCAATCGATCAGGGCCATCTTGTAGGACTGGCGCTTCACCTTATCCAGTGCCTCCATGCCGCTGCGGGCGCAATCGACGGCAAAGCCCATGCTCTCGAGCGTGGTACGCAAGATATCTCTGGCAGTGCCGTTGTCATCGACCACCAGAATCGGCATGCCCTCCAGCTCCTGCTCTACATTCAAAGCATCGTTGTCCGCCACCTTGAGACGCACAGTGAAGAAGAAACAGCTGCCGTTGCCAAACTGGCTCTCAACCCCGATTTCACCGCCCATCAGTTCCACCAGCTGTTTGGAAATCGCCAGCCCAAGCCCGGTACCGCCGTATTTACGGGTGGTAGAAGTATCGGCTTGGCTGAAAGACTTGAATAATCTGGCCTGCTGCTCGGCCGTTAGACCTATGCCACTGTCGCGCACCGCGAATCTCAGGATCACTTCATCCTGCTCACGGCTGAGCTCGGTTATCGACAGCATCACTTCACCGCGTTCAGTGAATTTAATGGCGTTATTCATCAGGTTAATCAATACCTGACCGAGACGCAGCGGATCACCTTCCAAGTGACTAGGCACGCTTGGGGCCACAGCAAACAGCAGTTCCAGCTGTTTGTCGGCGGCGCGCTCAGAGAACATATCCCCGAGATCTTCCAGAATGCTGTCGAGCTGGAACGGCACCACTTCGATATCCAGCTTGCCGGCCTCTATCTTGGAGAAGTCGAGAATGTCATTGATGATCCCCAGCAGGGATTGCGACGCCCGTTCGATTTTTTCCACATAATTACGCTGTTTGCGATCCAGCTTGGTCTGCAGGCACAGCTGAGACATGCCGATAATGGCGTTCATCGGGGTGCGGATCTCGTGGGACATATTGGCAAGGAAGTCACTCTTGGCCTTGTTGGCGGCATCGGCATCTTCCTTGGCCAACATCAACTCGTTGGACAAGAGTTTCAAGCGGGTGATGTTGGCAATACTCATGACGACGGAGCGTTGCCGTACTTCATCTTCCTCGAGTTCAGAAGCGTTGACTGCCATCCACATAGGCTCGCCCGAAGCACTGAGCAGGCGCCACTCACCGCTGACACTGTGATCGTCACTCCGCTTCAGCCGTTCATACAGTTCGCTGGCATTACCTCTATCTTCAGGCGCCATCAAGTCGGCAAACGAGCGACGTTTCAGCTGCTCGGCACTCATCCCCATATCAGTGCAGAACTGGCCGTTGCAGTCCATTATGTTGCCGCGATCATCCAGGTTGACTATGCCTATACCTGCGTTATCGAACAGGGCGCGGAAGTGGGCCTCGCTCTGGGCCAGCTCGGTTTCCATCGCCTTACGGCCACTGATATCGGTCAGATAGCCATTCCAAAGCATGCCATCCTGTTGCTTACTGCCCTTGGCACCGGCCTCGAGCCAGCGCATCTCACCGGAAGGATGTTGGTAGCGAAACTCTTTGATCCATTGCAGACCATTCTCACCCGAAAGCAGACGAATAATGCTGTCCCTGTCTTCGGCAACGATCCGCTCGGCCACCAGCTCAAAGTCGGCCATCACCTCATTCTTGTGATGCCCCAGCGTGGCGATGGCGGCGCTGGAAAGGAAGGTGAATCTGCGTTGCTGTGGGCTTTGCCAAAACAGTTGATACACAGTGCTGGGCACAGACTCTGTGATGGTTTCCAGTTGTTCCCGTGACTGCTCCATCTTTTCCTGAGCCAGCTTGCTGTCGGTGATGTCATTGAGACTGCCATCAAACCACAGCGGATTACCGTCTTCGTCATAAGTAGCCTTACCCTTTTCATGGATCCAGCGCACAGCGCCATCCCGGTGGCGAATCCGGTACTCGACATCGAAGGGTTGCTGCTCGGCCAGAGCCGAGTTGATAGTATCGATACACAGTTGTTTATCTTCATCTATGACCAGGGAGCCATAGCTGCGCTTCTTGCTATCGATAAAGTGCCAGGCCGGATAACCACTTATCTCAGTGATATTGTCGCTGACATATTCCATGGTCCACTGTTCATCGACCCGGGTACGATAAACGGCGCCGGGAATATTGGATACCAGGCCGCGAAAACGGCTCTCGCTCTCGCGAATTTTGCGTTCTACCGCCAGTTGCTCGGTCAGGTCCCGAATCGATGCCGCCACCTGACGTTTACCCTGATGATCGACCGGCAACAGGCTCAAACCTATCTGCACCGGGAACTGGGAGCCATCACACTTGAGTGCCTGCAGCGCCTTGCCCTTGGCCATCATGCGCTCTTTGCCCTCGGTTACAAAAGCATGGCGCTTAGCCGCATGCTCCAACCGGTCCACTTCCGGCAGCAGTTGGTCGATATTGAGTTTGAGCATCTCCTCGGCGTCATAACCGAACAGTTCCTGACAGCGGCTGTTAGAGAACACCAACATGCCGCCTTCATCGACAATCAACATCGCCTCTGGCGCCGCTTCCAGCACGGCATTGGCCCAGGCCGCGGCAGAAAACTGCTCGGTGACATCATTGAACAACATCTCTACCGAAATCAGCTTACCTTCATCATCGAGCAGAGGCTGCATAAACAGATCCAAACGCCTCAGCCCGCCCTCGACATCGGCCAGCTCCACCTGATGTGGCGGCACGGACTCTCCGGCCAACGCCCGCTCCATATACTGCCAGTTGGCTTCGTTGATGCTGTTGCTGGAAAACAGCCGCTGATACTTGCGCCTGAGCACCTCTGGAGTGATACCCAAGACCTTCTCCACCCCATCACTGGCCTGTACTATGGCACCGTTGGGATCCATAGAGCAGTAGAAGGACTTGTCACTCATACCATCGATAAGTTTGGCAAATCTGTTACCACGGGAGTCGAGCAGCGCCTGTTCCCTCTCCTCGAGAATTTCAGCCATCTCATTGAATTTATTGCTGAGAGTCGCAATCTCCCGCACCACACCTTCGGGCTTTTGCAAACGTTTGATCAACCCCTTGCTGAAATCCACTATCCCGGCCTCCAACTGCTCCAGAGGCTGGGTGAGACGCTTGGCACTCCAATAACTGGTGACCAGCAGTATCATCGCCAGTAGCAACAGGTTAATCGTCAGAGAACTGAAGTTTTTCAGGAAAGAACGCAATAACTGCTTCTGCGGGGTAATCACCAATACCCGCCATTCCAAGGGTGCCACTCTGGCGACACTGGCTAAATACTGCACATCATTGAGATCGCTCAAGGCCACCTCGGGGGTGTCGGCGGCATAGACATGCTGCGCCGCTTCTTTGCCCTCGGCAGTATTGGCGAGCCAATCTTCCAGTTTAGCGCTGCGGTTAAGATTATTGTCCGGGTGATAGATGAGATGCCCCTGGTTATCCAGCACCAACAGCTTTTTAGGATCTATACCCAAACGAGCAGGTAGACTGGAGAGAGCCAGATCCGTAGTAACCACGCCCAATGGCGCCGCTTCACCACCAAAGCGCTGTGAAAAAGTGATCATCAGCGTATTGCCGGCACCCTCATCAAAATAAGGGGGAGTCCAAAACCCATCCGCCAGCTTGAGTGCTTCGGTCCACCAAGCCCACTCACCGCTGGTGTAATCGTAGGCTTCCTGACCTATGTCCATGGTCGCAATAGAAAGATCCTGGCGGAAAGCATAGGGCGCGAAGCGTTTTTGACCGTCCAAAACCCCGGGTTGGAAGGCGATGGCGCTGCCGTAAAAGTTGGGGTTACGATGCAATCTTTCAGTAAGAAGATGATAGAGGTTGCCGGGTTGCAACAAGTGTTCAAAGGACTCGAGATTACCCAGATCAAAGGCCAGTGTTTGGGTATCCCGCTGTGCTAAAGACAGCTCAAACTCGAGCCTTTTAGCGGCAAAGTCAGCCTTTTCGGCCAAATCGGTGAAGAAAGCCTTCTCTTCATCCTGATAATTAAACCAGCCGGTCACTCCAGAGACCACCGTCATGATAGTGATTAACGGAATGGCTATCTGTAGCAATATACGGCTGCGAAAAGTCCTGAGTGTCGCGGTATCCGGCATAGTTTTGCTTCTCTGATGAATTTTTTAGAGGGCTGCGAGTAACACCCTGTAGTCAGGCACACTCTCTTGGGCAATGAACGCCGAAGAACATCAGGAGACTGAGGTCAACTAACTGATTAGAGATTAAAAAATAACCTTACAATTTAAGCACTAGCCATGGTTTTAAACAAGTGAGGCAGCTCAAGTTTAGTAAATATCATCAACAACCAGCGCCGATTCCCACAAGTAAAAATCGACACCGCCAATAAACAAAGCCGCGGAGGTTCGAGCTGAACCTCCGCGGCTGGTTTGAATGACGACAACGGATTGTTTGTTGCCACCTCTTGGTCCACTAGAAACCAGCGGCCTTCGCAACGACTCCTGTCTTCCTCCCGGTTTCAAACGGGTGGAAATGTCATAACTGAACTACGGCTTCCTCATCTCGGCCACTCAGCCGCTGAAAATAACTGCGGGTTTCTGCCAGCACTAGATGGCGCAGACCTATGATGGCAATCAGGTTGGGTATCGCCATCAAGCCGTTGACTATGTCGGCAAGCAGCCAGATGAGATCCAGCTTAATAAAGGCGCCCGAGGCGATAAGTCCGAGAAAAATCCAGCGATAGAGTGGGATCCAGCGGCCCTTGGTGAGATAGCTCCAGCAGCGATCGCCGTAATAGTTCCAGCCAAGAATGGTGGTAAAGGCGAAACACACCAGCGCTACGGTTACCAAATACTGACCAATCAGCGGCGTAGTAGCACTGGAGAAAGCGGCGCTGGTCATACCGGCTCCGGCGGTATCACCACTCCATACACCGGTAAGAATAAGCACCAAACCCGTCATAGTGCAGATGATAATGGTGTCGAAGAAGGTGCCCGTCATGCTCACCAGCCCCTGCTCAACCGGCTCCTTGGTCTTGGCGGCTGCCGCCGCTATCGGGGCACTACCCAAACCCGACTCGTTGGAGAATACCCCACGAGCAATCCCGGTTTGAATCGCCAGGGCGATACCGGCCCCCAAAAAGCCACCGGTCGCCGCCACCGGATTGAAGGCGGAATGCAGCACCAGCGCTATCGCATCCGGGATCGCCTCACTGGCACTCAGCAGCACCCAAAGACAGGCAACCACATAGCCTATAGCCATAGTGGGCACTAACTTTTGTGCCACAGCCGCAATCCGCTTTATCCCCCCTAGCGTCACAGCTGCCACCAGCGAGGTCAGCACCACGGCCGTGCTCCAGGCTGGCACATCAAAGGCGATGGTCATGGCCTCAGAAATCGCGTTGACCTGAGCAAAAGTCCCGATACCGAAAAAAGCGACACCGACACCGAAAACCGCAAACAGCTTGGCCAACCAACCGAGCCCTAAGCCTTTTTCTATGTAGTACATGGGGCCACCGGCGATATTGCCATGGCAGTCAGTGGTACGAAACTTAAGCGCCAATAGGCACTCGGCGTACTTGGTAGCCATACCAAAAAGGGCGGCAACCCACATCCAGAACAGGGCTCCGGGGCCACCGAGTTTAATGGCGGTAGCTACCCCAACAATATTGCCCGTGCCTATGGTGGCCGACAGTGCGGTACAGAGGGCAGCGAAAGAGGAGAGCTCCCCCTTGCCATTAGCGGGTTTGAACAGCAATTGCAGCGCCAGCGGCAGACGCAACAGTTGAATGAATCCCAGTCTAAAGCTCAGGTAAACACCGGTTCCCACCAGCAAGATTAGGGTGACAGGTCCCCAGACAATGCTGTTTATCTGGGTAAGAAGTGCATGAAAATCCATAGATTCCTCAGTTATTAAACATCTAAATTAATAAACGGAGGAGGAAAAGAAATGGCTGCGAAACCGCGGCAGCAGAGGCCAAAAGCGAAAGATCACCAGAGGCAAGGCGGTGCAATCATCCTCTCCTCTGTCCTTTTGCCTGAGCGTTTCGCGCTGGCCTAAGCCAGCACTTTCGCCTTCGGCGCCGGGGCATGCCCGGTCTCTCCAGAGGCTCGTCCAGTAACAGTCCACGCCGTCAATGCTGACCGGCACCTGAAAGAGTACCTCCAACCGGATTAACCGGTGGAAATTGCCTCGTCGGTGTGGGGGCGATTCCCCACTCTCCTGCTACCTTCATCCGAACGGATTGCCACGTTATTCGTGGCAGGTGGCACAGTTTGCGCCTAAATGGCCTCCGGCTCAAGGGGCAAAGCCGACTCACGCCCTGTTTACTGCAAAAATTTTGACCTCGCCCCAAACTCCTGTGGGTGAGTTCAGTTGAGTTCGAACCGCAATGGCAGCTGAAAGTCGAGTTCACCGATTGAAAAAACTTGTTATGCTGTAGCAGATTACTGCGGTTCACAGGAGTTCAAATGCAGAGCCAGGTGTTGCTGGAAGGGGTAAGCAAAGGATTTTTGGATGGCGATCGCCCCCACAGAGTGCTGGAAAATCTCAGCCTGGAGATCAAACCCGGTGAGACGGTGGCATTGACCGGCCCCAGTGGCAGCGGCAAGAGCACACTGCTGAATCTGATAGCCGGTTTTGAGCACCCGGATCAGGGCCGAATTCTGCTGGCAGGTCAAGACAGCAGCCGCTGGCAGGACAAACAGTGGAGCGCCTTTCGTCGCCGCCATCTGGGGGTGGTGTTCCAGCAATTCAACCTACTGACGCCGCTCAATGTTCGCGACAATATTCTCTTTCCCCTGTCGCTGCTCGGTGAAGGCTGGCAAACCTGGTGCGATCACCTGGTGCAGGCACTGGGGCTGACGCCACTGTTAAACCGGGAAGTCGAAAGCCTCAGTGGTGGTCAACAGCAGAGAGTCGCCATTGCCCGCGCCTTGGCCCATAAGCCTGAACTGCTGCTGGCCGATGAGCCGACGGGCAACCTGGATGCCGCCGCCGGTGATGAGGTAATGCAGCTTTTGTGCGCTCTCGCCGCCGATGCCGGCAGTGCCATTCTTATGGTCACCCACAGCGAAACGGCCGCCGCCTATATGCAGCGCCGCTGGCACCTGCAGCAAGGGCGCATTCATGAATGACACAGGGGCGCTGACCACAATCAAGTTGGCCTGGCAGGCCCTGAAAGTCACCCTGGCCCACTATCGCAAGGCGCCACTGCAGGCCGGCGCCATACTGCTGGGAGTGGTGTTGGCGGTGACTCTGCTGATTGGCGTCAAGGCCACCAATGACAACGCCATCAACAGCTACCGTGAGGCGGGCGAAGCCCTGGGACAACAAGCCAGTTTGTTTATCACCCCCAAGGCCCGCGGGGCCAGCCTCGATGAAGCGCTCTATTTTCAGCTGCGCCAAAGCGGCATCCAAGCACTGCCGGTGATCAGCGGCGTCCTTGACGACGCTCAGGGCCGCCAGTGGCAAGTGGAAGGCAGCGATATCATTGCCGCCCTCGGCACCTTCGAGCAAAGGGGCAATGGCCGCAACCATCTGCCCTTGAATAGACTGCTCGCCGGAGAGCCCATCATTGTCATGAGTGACAGCCTGCATCAAGGACTCAAGGCGCCGCCAACCCTGTCCCTCAGTGGGCGCACGCTCGAAGTGCTGGCGCTCGCCGACTCAGAGCAGCTCGGTAACCGCCTCTATCTGGATATCTCGCTGGCCCAGCAACTATTAAAGCGCGAGGGCACCCTCAGCTATATCGCCCTCTTTGGCGAACCGCAAAGGCTCAAAGAGCGACTCAAGCAAAGCGGACTGCCGCTGGATAAGCTGAATATCAGCGAGCAGGACAAGGGCGCCGCCCTGACCGCGCTCACCCGCAGCTTTCATTTGAACCTCAACGCCATGGGGATGTTGGCCTTCGTGGTGGGGCTGTTTATCGCCTACAACGGTGTACGCTACAGCCTGATGAAACGCCGCCGTTTGTTGCTCTTGTTGCTCAAGCAGGGGCTGGGACGGCGCGCCCTGATGCTGGCGCTACTGCTGGAGTTGTTGTTGCTGGTGTTCATTGGCTCGGCCAGCGGCTTTATTCTGGCGCTGCAGCTCAGCCAGTGGCTGCAGCCTATGGTGGCGCTGACCTTGGAGCAGCTCTATGGCGCGACTCTGCTGCCGGGGAATTGGCGCTGGCAATGGCTGGCCGAAGGCGCCGGTCTGACACTTATCGCCGCACTGCTGGCCTGCGTGCCCCTGCATCTTGAGCTGTGTCATCAGAGCCTGGCACAAAATACCCAGAGCCAATGGCATGCCCACAGACACAGAAGCATGCACAAACGCCTGTTTCTCATCGGGGTTGCGCTGCTTGCCCTGACGGCGCTGCTTTACCCCTTGAGCCAAACCCACCAACGCAGCCTGGGCTTGATGGGGCTCTTGACCCTGGCTATCCCGCTGCTGTTGCCGCAACTGTTGCAGTCTTTACTCGGGCTATTGGCGCGGCTGTTTCCGTCCGGGCTCAGCAAGTACGCCATCGCCGATACCCGAGAGCTGGTGGCACCGCTGGCGCTGGCCATGATGGCGCTGCTACTGGCCCTGTGTGCCAATATCGCCATGAATACCCTGGTAGGCAGCTTTGACAAGACCCTCAGAAGTTGGCTCGATACCCGCCTGCATGCCGAGCTTTATATCCGTCCGGGCGCCGGCAATATGGCAAATCTGGAGCATTTTCTTAAGCAGCAAGCCCCCGGACTGGCTCACTTCTACCAATGGCAGGCGCCCTTCTATGCCAAGGGGAGCGGCAATACGCTGGAGATAAACCTTATCAGCCGGGACGCCGACTCTATCGCGCGCACCACGGCGCTGAAGACCCCAGCCCAAGTTACTTTCCAGGAACAAGTTGCTTCCCAGGAACAGGTGCAAGGAGCCCAAAACCAGCAACAGCAAGCGCTGCTGACGGTGATCCAAGGCCAGGCTCTGGCTATCAGCGAGCCCTTGGCGCTGACGCTGGGGCTGGCGCCGGGCGACCAGCTCAGCCTCTGCCCGGATAAGGAATGTAAGACACCACTGACCCTGCCCATCAGCGCCATCTATTACGACTATGGCAATCCCAAGGGTGAGGTCCTGCTGGCGCAATCCCTCTGGCAACAGCTTAAGCTGCCAACTGAAGCCGTTAGCCTGGCGGTGAGTGGCATAGCAACAAGTGCAGAAAGCGCCAAGGGGGCAGGACTCACAAGCATTGCCGCCCTCGAGCGCGCCCTTATTCAAGAGCTCGGACTCAGCCCGATACAGGTCTACAGCCAGCAAAAAATTCGCGACGAGGCGATTCGGGTCTTCAACAAGACCTTCAGCATAACCCTGGTACTCAACACCCTGACCTTACTGGTGGCCGCCGTGGGGCTTTTCAGTGCTGTGCTGATGCTCACCCAGTCCCGCCAGGCGAGCCTCGCCATGTTACGCTCGCTCGGGCTTACCCGTGGTCGACTTTTGTCCATGTTGCTATTGCAGATGCTGCTGGTAGTGCTGCTCACCTGTCTGTTGGCCCTGCCCATGGGGGCGATTCTCGGTTACCTGCTTATTCATAAGGTGACGCTGCAGGCCTTCGGCTGGACCATAGCCATGCAGTGGGACTGGCTGGCCTATGGCCGGGTGGTGCTTTTGTCGCTGCTGTGCTGCATCCTGGCGGTGATAGTTCCCCTCTATTGGCAGAGCCGCCGCTCTTTGGTCTCCAGTCTGCAACAGGAGGTGCTCTAATGCGATTGATTACAATGCGGTGGCGTGCCGTAGCGCCCTTGTTAGCGGGTCTACTGCTGAGCGGCGCTGTGCTGAGCGGCTGCGATAAGGCTCATCAAGACCAGGCTCAGCAGCAAGACTCGCGGGCCATGAGCCGGGTGATGGGGACAGCGAGCGAAGGTTATGCGAAAGTCGAGCCAGACGCGGCGCTGCAGTTTCCGGATGATCACCTGTCCCACCCCGGCTTTCGCCAGGAGTGGTGGTATCTGACCGCCAATCTGACCACGCAAAGCGGTGAGCCCCTCGGACTGCAATGGACTCAGTTTCGTATTGCCCTTTCCCCGAATGAACCTGAATCCAGTTCTCCCTGGGCGACGAATCAGCTTTATATGGCTCACAGCGCACTCAGTTTTCAAAACAGTCACCAAAGCGCCGAGCGCTGGGCCAGGGGCGCACTTGCCGCGCCCCAAGCCCAAGGCAAAGCGGCCCATCCCCAAGGAACCCAGGACAAAGCTCAAGCCGGAGCCGTGGGCTTGCCGCTCAGGGTCTGGCTCGATAACTGGCGCTGGCAAAGCCGGGCGGCAAGCGGCCCCAATAGCGGGCTGTTTCCCGCTAGTTTACAGGTCAGCGAAGAGGACTTTGCCTTCGAGTTGCAACTCGATAGCCAAGCCGAGCTTCAGATTCAGGGAGACAAGGGTTTCAGCCGTAAAAATGCCGCTGGCACTGTGGCCTCTTACTACTACAGCCAGCCCTTTATTCGGGTCGAAGGCAGAGTGCGCCACAAGGAGCAATGGCTGCAGGTATCCGGCAATGCCTGGCTCGATAGGGAGTGGAGCTCAGAGTTTCTCAGTCGCGGCCAACAGGGCTGGGACTGGTTCGCCTTGCGGCTCGATGACGGCTCGGCCCTGATGCTGTTTCAGCTCAGAGAGCAGGAAAATAAAGCCTTTTTCAGCGGCAAGCGCATGTATCCCGACGGCAGTGGCCACCCATTGGCGCTCGATGATATCAGTCTCAGCGTCAAGAACTGGCAACAAACGGCCAGCGGTCGTTACCCTGTAGCCTGGCAACTGGAGCTGCCGGGAGAATCTCTGTCACTGACTCTGGAAGCCCTCAATCCCAATGCCGCCATGAACCTGTCTATCCCCTACTGGGAGGGGCCAATCACCATCAAGGGCACACAAACCGGCATGGGTTATATGGAGCTGACCGGCTATTGAATAACCCACTTTAGGTAGTAAACAAGAACTATTATCAAAATGGCGTTGCATTAATATTGCAGGAGTCAAGCGGCTAATCTGTTTAAATTTCAAACTTAGATTCAGATCACATTGAAAATGTTGATCCGGATCGCCAATCGCCTTCATTACCTCTCAAGAGGTATACCCACATTTTTAATGAGGTCTAGACTTTGATTCAGTTCCGGTGACTCGGCCTATGCCGTGCCAGTCGCCCTTACCTGTCGAGGTGAGCCTCAATGAAGCAACAAACAGAGATGGAATACCATGTCACCAGTCTGGTGGTGCATGCCGCTCCGGGAACCCTGGAGGCGGTGACCACTGCCATCCAGGCCCTTGAAGGCGCCGAAGTCCACGCCAGCAGCCCAGAAGGCAAATTGGTAGTCACCCTCGAAGGCGAAAGCCAGGGCGAGATCCTGGATAACGTCGAAGCAATCAACCGTCTGCCCGGGATACTGTCCAGCAGTCTTATCTATCATCAGGTCGATTCTGAGCCTGTCAGTCAAACAAAAGAAATAAAGAGTGAGGAAACACCATGAGCATAAGCCGCCGCGAGTTTCTTAAAGCCAACGCCGCCGTTGCCGCCGCCACGGCCGTTGGAGTCACTCTGCCAGTGAAAGTCGTCGAAGCCGCTGAGCAGAAAGACAATATTAAATGGGACAAGGCCCCCTGCCGATTCTGCGGTGTCGGCTGCTCTGTGCTGGTAGGCACAAAAGAGGGCAAGGTCGTCGCCACCAAGGGTGATCCTGAGAGCCCGGTCAATAAGGGCCTGAACTGCATCAAGGGCTACTTCCTGTCGAAAATCATGTACGGAAAAGACCGTCTGACCACGCCACTGTTGCGGATGAAAGACGGCCAATACGCCAAAGACGGTGAGTTCACCCCGGTGACCTGGGACAAGGCCTTCGATGTGATGGCAGAAAAGTGGAAGCACTCGCTCAACACCAAGGGCCCGACTTCTGTGGGCATGTTCGGCTCAGGCCAGTGGACCATCTGGGAAGGCTACGCCGCCTCCAAGCTGCATAAGGCAGGTTTCCGCACCAACAATATCGACCCCAATGCCCGCCACTGTATGGCGTCGGCCGTGGTCGGCTTTATGCGTACCTTTGGTATCGATGAACCCATGGGTTGTTATGACGACCTGGAAGCCGCCGATCACTTTGTGCTCTGGGGCGCCAACATGGCCGAGATGCACCCGATCCTCTGGGCCCGCCTGTCGGATCGCCGTCTGAGCCACCCCGACGGCAAGGTACATGTACTGTCTACCTTCGAGAACCGCTCGTTCGATTTGGCCGACAACCCGATAGTGTTCAAGCCTCAGTCCGATCTGGTTATCCTCAACTATATCGCCAACTACATCATCCAAAACGGCGCGGTCAACAAGGACTTCGTCAACAAGCACACCAAGTTTGCCCTGGGTGTGGATGACATAGGTTATGGCCTGCGTCCGGATCATCCGCTGGAGAAAAAAGCCAAGAATCCGGGTAACGGCAAGTTCAGCGATATCAGCTTCGATGAGTACGCCAAGTTTGTCAGCCGCTACACTCTGGAATACGCCAGCGAAATGAGCGGCGTGGAGAAAGAGCGTCTGCTGGAGCTGGCCAAGGCCTATGCCGATCCCAAGGTCAAGGTGATGAGCCTGTGGACCATGGGTATCAACCAACACGTGCGTGGGGTTTGGGCCAACAACATGCTCTATAACCTGCACCTGTTGACCGGCAAGATTGCCACTCCAGGTAACAGCCCCTTCTCTCTCACAGGCCAACCCTCAGCCTGTGGTACCGCCCGTGAAGTCGGCACCTTTGCCCACCGTCTGCCCGCCGACATGGTGGTCAACAACGACAAACACCGCGCCATCACAGAAAAGGCCTGGCAGCTGCCTGAAGGCACTATTCCGCCCAAGCCGGGTTTCCACGCCGTGTTGCAGAGCCGGATGCTGAAAGACGGCAAGCTCAACTGCTACTGGACCATGTGTACCAACAATATGCAGGCCGGCCCCAACATCAACGATGAAATCTATCCCGGTTTCCGTAACCCGGAAAACTTTATCGTGGTGTCAGATCCCTACCCAACAGTCACCGCCATGGCGGCCGACCTGATCCTGCCTACCGCCATGTGGGTCGAGAAAGAAGGTGCCTATGGTAACGCCGAGCGCCGCACCCATATGTGGCACCAGCAGGTGAAAGCCCCTGAAGGCGCCAAGTCGGATCTGTGGCAGCTGATGGAGTTCGCCAAGCGCTTCAAGGTAGAGGAAGTCTGGCCCGCCGAGCTGATCGCCAAGAAACCTGAATACGCCGGCAAGAACCTCTATGAAGTGCTGTTCGCCAACGGAGTGATCAACAAGTTCCCCGCCAGCGACTGTCAGGCCGAGCTCAACGATGAATCCGAACACTTCGGCTTCTATGTGCAGAAGGGGATCTTCGAAGAATACGCCGCCTTTGGTCGCGGCCATGGTCACGATCTGGCCCAGTTCGACCGCTACCACGAAACCCGAGGTCTGCGTTGGCCGGTAGTGGATGGCAAGGAAACCCTGCGCCGCTTCGTTGAAGGTTCTGACCCTTACGTTAAACCGGGTTCAGGCTATCAGTTCTACGGCAAGCCGGATGGCAAGGCGGTGATCTTCGCCCTGCCCTACGAACCGGCCGCCGAAGAACCCAACAGTGAATATGATCTGTGGATGAGCACAGGTCGGGTGCTGGAGCACTGGCACACAGGTTCAATGACCGCCAGGGTGCCCGAGTTGTACCGCGCCTATCCGGATGCACAGATCTTCATGCACCCTGATGATGCCAAGAGCCGTGGCCTCAAGCGTGGAGATGAAGTCATCGTCGCCTCGCCTCGCGGCGAAGTGAAGACCCGGGTTGAAACCAAGGGCCGTAACAAGCCGCCCAAAGGTGTGGTGTTCATGCCCTTCTTCGATGCTCGTCAATTGGTCAACAAGCTGGTACTGGACGCCACCGACCCTCTGTCCAAAGAGACAGACTTCAAGAAGTGTCCGGTCAAAGTGATGAAGGCGTGAGGCAGCAGTAATGGGTGACAAACGCAATGGTGTCAATAACATCAATCGTCGCCAGTTTCTGGCGACCACGGCCAAAGCCGGCTGTGTGATGGGGTTGGCCGGGCTGGGGATATCAGCGCTGGCCAAGTCCCAGTCGCTGGCGCCCCAGGCGATACGTCCCCCGGGCGCCCTCGCCGAGGACGCCTTTCTCTCGGCCTGTGTTCGCTGTGGTCTCTGTGTCGAGGCTTGTCCCTATGACACTCTGAAACTGGCGCGTTGGTTTGAAGGGGCAGCCACAGGCACGCCCTTCTTCAGCGCCCGCAGTATCCCCTGTGAGATGTGCGAGGACATTCCCTGTACCCGCGCCTGTCCCAGTGGGGCTCTGGATACCGGCCTCGAGAAAATCGAGGATGCCAGAATGGGCACGGCCGTACTAATAGATGAGAAAAACTGCCTTAACTTCAAAGGCCTGAGATGTGATGTCTGCTACCGCGTCTGCCCGCTCATCGATGAGGCCATCACCCTTGAGCGTGCCCGCAATGAGCGCAGTGGCCACCACGCCATGTTTATTCCTACCGTGCATGCCGATATCTGCACCGGCTGCGGCAAGTGTGAACATGCCTGCGTTTTGGAAGAACCAGCGATCAAGGTGCTGCCGCAGAAGCTCGCCAGCGGCAAGACCGCCGAGCACGACACTTATATAGACACGGAAAAGACCACCCTGGAGATGCTCAATCAAGGGCTGCCTGGACTGGGTAACGGAGGGGCAATATGAGTCGAAGAAAAAACCAAAGCTCAGACGCCTTTGCCGCCGATGCCATCGCCACCCTGGGTTGGTGGAAGGCACACAGGTTCCTGCTGCTCAGACGCCTGTCACAACTGAGCGTTTTGCTGCTGTTTGCCATAGGACCATTGTTTGGCCTCTGGCTGCTGAAAGGCAACCTGTCGGCCAGTCTGTTGCTGGACACAGTACCGCTGGCCGATCCGCTGGTGACGCTGCAGAGCTTGGCCAGTGGCCATCTGCCGGAACTGAGCCTACTGCTCGGCGCCGCCATTGTCGCCCTGGGTTATGGCCTGCTGGGTGGACGGGTGTTCTGCAGCTGGGTCTGCCCGGTCAACATGGTGACAGATACCGCCGCCTGGCTCAGACGCAAGTTGGGCCTGCCCAGATTGCCCGAGCTGCCAAGGTCGCTGCGCTACTATCTGCTGGTATTGGTGTTGCTGTTGCCCCCATTGACCGGCCTGTTGGCCTGGGAGTGGCTCAACCCAGTTCCCGTAGCCTACCGGGCCTTGTTGTTCGGTGGCTTCAGTGGCCTGTGGCTGCTACTGGCGATACTGCTGCTGGATCTGTTCGTCAGCGAGCGCGCCTGGTGCAGCCACCTGTGTCCAAGTGGCGCCCTCTACAGCCTGCTGGGCAAGCTGCGACTGGTCAATATCGAGGCGGTAAGAGCCAACGACTGCAACAACTGTATGGACTGTTTTACCGTGTGTCCCGAACGGCAGGTGCTCAAACCCGCCCTCAAGGGAAGCAACCCAACGATAACCAGTACCGATTGCACCCTCTGCGGCCGCTGTATCGATGTCTGTGCCAAGAAGGTCTTTGAGTTTGATACGCCATTAACCCGGCTATCACCCAAGGGTGAAGCCAAAGAGAAATCCAACAAAATAGATTGCAACCGAATTGCCACCAAGGCGGAGAACAAGCAATGAAAAAAACACTCAGCGCAGCCGCGATGCTGCTGGCACTCAGCGCCTGCTCAGGACAGCAGGCAGAAACGGCTCAGCCGGTTAACGTCAGTTCTCTTGGCGGTGGCGATGCAGAGATTAGCTCTGTACGCCCGGCCGATGCCATGCCTTCCTATCCAATGCGTGGCAACACCATAGAGCGTAACTACGCCGAGCAGCCGCCACTCATTCCTCACAAGGCCGACTATCCCATCAGCCTGAAGAAAAACAGCTGCATGAACTGCCATGACTGGAACAAGGCCAAGCGCATGAAGGCAACGCCTGTGGCCAAGTCCCATGTTATCGACGACAAGGGCACCCTCAATGGACAGAACTATTTCTGTACCCAGTGCCATGTACCTCAGGCCGATAACAAGCAGCCGCTGGTGGAAAATAACTTCAGCACTGGCGCTGCCAACTGATAGCGAGAAAAACCGGGTCGCTGCTTCCTGGAGGCGCCCCGGTTTCAAGGTACAGCCCCAAAGGGATTGGGGCTTGCCTGCCCTTTCCAGCCCCTCACTTTGATGCCTCAGTTTTTCTGAAAGATGGCAATCCGCCGCTCATCGACAAAACATAAGTTCAAAGCAAACGTCTCACAGAGCCAGTCCAAGGTTGCACGATGGAAGAAGCTGCAATGGGTAGGATCCCGGGTATAGTGCCAGTCATAAAACTGGGCTTCACTCTGCCAGCGGTCAGTCATTATGCCTAAATAGCCCCCCGGAACCAGACGTGCCAGCAGCGCGCTTATCTCGGCGGCAGGCCTGTGCAAATGCTCGAAACACTCGCTGGAGAGAATAAAGTCATACTGTGCCTGCAATGGATTAGGGAAAAACAGCGGGTCGTAATCGTCACACGCTATCCCTTCCCGGGCCAGGAGTTTTGATAGTGTCGGCCCAGGACCACAGCCAAAGTCCAGTCCCTGCATACCCGGGCGCAGAAAGGTCATCGCCGGCGTCAACAGGCGTTGCAAAAAGCCCACATAGCCGGGATCGTCAATGCTGTTCTCGTGGGTATCGTAAAACTGCTGTTCCTCATTCAAGGGCAGCAAATGCACAGGGTCGAGAAAGATGAGCCGACACTCTGGGCAGAGAAAATAACGTCTGGCAACCCTGGCGGGAACTATCTGCTTAGGCTGGGTGTTGGCACACAAGGGGCATGGATTCATCTATGACTCGGTTCACTTTAACGGCTTTGGTTTAACGGCTTTGGTTTTACAGCCTTGGCCTAAAGACTTTAACTCAGAGCGCTAACTCATAGCTCTAACTCAGGGCTTTGGCTCAGTGCCTGGCTCAATACTTTGACTCGGCGATTGGCTATCGGACTGGAACTTTCACACTTTCCCGCAACAGCCGCCGCCAAAAACTGCGCCTACTCTAACAAACCCCGTCTCCGGCTCCTAGAGCTTAGTTGGCTAGACGCAACAATCACTTTTCCCCAAGGCACAGGCGAAAGTCAGAGAGTTTCACCCAACGCCTGCCGCAAACTTTCGTCCTGGCGACTTCTCGGCACACCGTGAAATCCTCCCCGCTGACGCCACTCTGACCGCCCGGTTTAACAGTCTGCTCCCCCGCCTTGGTTCTAGCTCAATAACTCGGACGCTCACGATGTCATAGGCTCTGTGCCGTAAAAGGCCTTTTCCGAACATCTTGTCTGGGTATTTGACGTAAGACATCAAAACTCGGCCCCAAGCCGGGGTATGCTCAAATCAGCTGACAAGAACGAAACAAGGGGTTGCAGGATTTTCAAATGTAATCTCAGCCACTTTAGGTTAGTTTAGAGGCAGGCCCAAACCGGGGCATTAGCCGGGAGCGATACCGATGAAAAAGCATAAGAACGAAGCCGCCTTATTGAAACTGGCATTGGAGATAGGCCTGGGTTATTCACTCAAACGAGGTTTCGCGCCCCTGGGAGATAAAATCCCGGAGAAAGAGAAAGTTGAGTGTGTCTATCGTCTCTTGGTGCAAGACAAATTGATAGGCCCTTTGCCATTGGATAAAGAGGATGGCCCGAATATGAAACATAGGTTGGTAATGTGGATCAGTGGCAAGTTGCCCAAAGAACATCCACTGCTGCAATAAAAAAGAAACCCGGCACGGGCCGGGTCACTTTAGACTGCTTTGGCTTTTTTGTGGAACATCAGCTTCCAAAAACTCTGGGACTTGGCCTTGGCTGGCTTGGCCTTGTGTTCCTCAGTTTCAGTGGCAGTTTGCCACAGGGAGCTAACCCACAAACCTTGATAGGCTTTCATCGACTTTTCCTCTTTACTTGGGACGCTGATCAAATTAACGCCGCCAGGTCTATTAGTAAAATGAATTAATTCCATAGCAAGAATTCCAAATAAGCATGAACGTACCAATCAAGACCTTACACTGCTTTCTGACCCTGGTGGAAACCGGTAACTTTACCCGAGCCGCCGAGCACCTGTACCTGACTCAGCCAACCTTGAGCAAGATGATCCAGCGTCTGGAAGACACTCTGGAGCAACAACTCTTGATCCGCAGCAATCAAAAAGTAGAGCTGACCCAGGCTGGCGAGATCTTTCATGCCAGCGCCTGTCAGATCATAGGTCAGTGGCACCGAATGGAGCAGGAGCTGAGCAACTTGAGCGGTCTCAAATCCGGCCAGCTGCGCCTAGGGGTCTGCCCCATGATGAGCAGTCTAACCATAGATCTGTTGACCGAATTTCGCCGCTCCTATCCGGCAGTTAAACTGTTGATGCATGAATATGGTGGCTTTGGGTGCGAGCAGGCACTGCTGGCCGACACCCTGGACATCGCCTTCACCGCATTGCCAACCACTCATGGCGATCAGTTGTCTTCGTCGCCGCTGCGAGGCTATCCGCTCAAAGTTTGTTTACCGCTGGGACATCCACTGGCGGCCAAGAAAGCCATCGAATGGCAGGATCTGGCAGAATACCCTTTCATCCTCTATAACGAAGACTTTTCGCTGGCGAAGTTATTGACCCGCCTGAGCCGCGAGGCCGGGGTTACGTTGAATATCGCTTTTCGCAGCGGTCAATGGGACTTTCTCGGTGCCATGGTTCAGGAAGGTATGGGCCTGGCACTATTGCCAGAACCCATATGTGACAAGCTGGGAGAACAAACGCTATGCTATCGGCCAATGGCAACCGAAATCACCTGGCAACTGGGGCTGATTTGGCGCAATAACCTGCCCTTGACCCCGGCTGCCGAAGCCTTGGTTGCCCTCAGTAAACGAGGATAATGAGGCGATTTAGGCTCAGTTGCCTTGCTCCTCATCGCTTGGGATCACCAGCACATTACTGCGGATCTGCCGCAAGATCTGCTCGGCGGTATTGCCGATGATCCGCCCCATCAACCCTTGACGCTGACGGGCACCTATCACCAGGTAATCACTCTTGAGCCTGCAGGATAACTGATACAGACAGAGATCCGGATCGCCGGCAATGATATGGATCTGCTCTTTGGGAAGCCCGGTCAGTTCCAGCATGGTCTGATGTCTGCGCCAGGCCGACTTAACCATTTCATGCAGGTTGAGCACCTCAAGATCGCGGATAACCTTAGGCACCCGGATAATATGCGCCAAATGCAACTTGGCACCAGTGGCTTCGGCCAGCTCTCGACCATGTTGTAATACCAGTCGGTTGAGACGCTGTTTTTGCTCGCTCTTGGCATCGAGATCTACCGCCATCAGAATACAAGACGCCTTCTTGATCGGGTTGTCGCTAAGCAGCATCAGGGGCACCTTGGTGCTGCGAATAAGATGCCAATCGGTCGGCAGAAAGTGCTCACTCTTGTGCACTGTCTTGACCACCATATCAAAACCATAGCGAGCGGCATGATTACTGACATGCTCGTAGAGATACTTACTCCAGATAATATGCAGCGGCACATCTTCGGCGTTCAACGCCTTGAGATGGGCCGACACCTCGGCTTGTTTTTCTTTCATCAACCGCTGCTGGGCCGCTCCGGCAAGCCGCTGGCTATAATATTCATCACCAGAGAAATATTCGTAGCAATAAGCAAATACTTGAGGTTGCTTTCCAAGTAATTCCGCTACTTCCAGTCCCTTGGCAATCGCATCAGTCTGAGCATCTTCATGTTGTTCTATGATAAAAAGCTTACCCATTTGTTTTCTCCGGATTTTTTTATACCATCCCTTATAAAAGCCCGAACATCTCGGAGCTATGTCAACCATCCGAGCACAACAACCTATTGTGCTATGTCGAAACAGGCTGACGCGGAGTAGTATTGGTTTTGTCCATTTTTTAGACTCTAATCCGGGCCAGCATAGTACATACTGATCCCGATCAACAATTGCACCTATGGGGGATACTCAATGTCGATGGATAGTCTGTTGATCGCCTTATTCCTGATCTTGCTGTTCTCCCGCGTGCTGGGAGAGTGCTGCAACCGTATCGGCTGGCCGCCTGTGGTGGGGGAAATTGGTGCTGGCTTGTTGCTTGGCCCTTCAGTGCTCGGCTGGCTGGAACCAACCCAGGTATTGGCCAATATCGCCGAACTCGGGGTGATACTGCTGCTATTTTCCATCGGCGCCGAAACCTCGATACAGCGCCTCTACAGCGCCGGACGTCAGGTGGCGGCGGTAGCCATTATCGGCATAATCGCTCCTCTGCTACTCACCGGCCTGGCTGCCTTCTATTGGTTGGAGCTGCCACTGTTTGCCGCCCTCTTCTACGGCTGTACCCTGACGGCAACCAGCATAGGCATCTCTCTCAGGGTACTAAGCGACAGTGGCCAGCAACAATCCAGTGCCGGTCATTTGATTCTGGGAGCGGCGGTATTCGACGATATTGCCGGAGTGATACTGCTCAGTTTGTTGTTCAACTTTGCCAGTGAAGGCCAGTTGGCACCCTTGGCAATCATTAAACTCTGCGGCTTACTGCTGCTGTTTCTATTGCTGGCGCCCCCCCTTGGCAGGATGCTGGTCTATCTGCTGCGGGTGTTCAGCTATCAATCCAGAACCCCCGGCTATGAAGCCGTGGTCATGTTGACACTGATCTGCCTGTTTTCCTGGCTGGCACACCTTTTCGGCGCCCCGGCGCTGCTCGGCGGTTTTGTCGCCGGTTTGGCGCTATCAAGGCAATTTATCTGGCCCTGGCAAAAGTATCTGCAAAACCCCTTTCCCTTTACCCACAAGCTGGAAAAATCGATGCAGCCACTGACCGATGTATTCGCACCTGTGTTCTTTGTCTATGTGGGGATCAGCCTCGACTTGAGCCAACTGAACCTCAGCCCCTACAGCCTGTTGCTCTTACTGTCGATGATATTATTGGCATTTATCGGCAAGCTGGCGGCCGGTTTGGTGGTTAGCGGCACTTGGCGGCAAAAGCTGATAGTCGGCAGCGCCATGGTGCCCAGAGGTGAAGTCGGTTTGGTCTTTGCTGAAGTGGGTCGGCAGTTGGATATCATTCCGGCCAAGGTATTTACCGAATTAGTGTTGGTGATAGCCATCACCACCCTGCTCGGCCCCTTGCTGCTCAGACGCCTGTTGCCCAAGGAGGGCGAAGCATAAAAAGCCGCGCCATATGAGGCGCGGCATTTTATGCTTCCAGATAATTTCAGCTTACTGGCTCAGTTGCCTTTCAGCTCTGTCTCGAGGAAATCGGTCAGCGAGCGGTACAGATGAGTGCGCACCTTATCGCCCCGCATCGAGTGCTTGGAGCCGGGGTAATCTATCATGCGGAACAACTTGCCTTCATCCTGCAGCGCCTTATATACCCGGGTGCTGTTCTCGAACAATACATTGTCATCGGCCATGCCGTGATACATCAGCAAGCCTGAACGATACTCGCTCACATAGGGGAAGACACTGCTGGCCTCGTAGCCCTTGGCGTTGTCGTCAGGATGGCCGAGGTAGCGCTCGGTATAGTGGGTATCGTACAGGGCCCAGTCGGTTACAGGAGCGCCACTGATGGCCGCCTTGAAGTAGTCGGGCGCCTTGAACAGGCTCATCAGCGCCATATAGCCGCCATAGCTGTGACCATAGATGGCAATGCTGTCGGCCTTGACCCAGGGAAGGGTGCGCAGGAAATCGACACCTGCCTTCTGATCTTCCACTTCGGCGTCACCAAGATGACGGTAGATCACCTGCTCAAAAGCCGTGCCTCTATGCGCCGAGCCCCGGTTATCCAGCTGAAACACGGCAAAGCCCTGTTGCAACAGATATTGGGTATAGTAATCCTGCTCACTCCAGCTATTGACCACCAACTGGGCGTGAGGCCCACCGTAAACCCGTACCACCACGGGGTATTTGGCCTTGCTGTCGAAATTCACCGGCTTGAACAGGCGGTATTGCAGCACCTTGCCATCTTCGGCCTTGAGGGTGCCAAACTCGGGCAACTGCCACAGCCCGGCATAGTCATACAGAGGGTGTCCGGCCTTGACGGCGTTCTCTTCCACCCAAGCCAGATGCTCACCGCTTTGGTTGTGCAGACTCACCTGGGGAGGCTGCGACAGGCTGTTAAAGTAGTCGAGGTAGACAGATTCCTTGTCGGCAAACACGGCATTGTGCATGCCGCCACGCCGGCTGATGCGCTCTATCTCACCGCCATTGAGGCTGACCCGATACAGATGGCGCTCGACCACACTGTCTTTACGGCCACTGAAATAGACCCAACCCTGCTTTTCATCTAGGTGTTCTATCTCATCGACCGCCCATTTCCCCTGGGTCAGTTGCCGCTTGACCTTACCCTTGTCATCAAACAAGTAGATATGGTTGAAGCCATCACGCTCGGATGCCCAGATAAAACCGGGCTGCTGCTTGAGAAAATAGAGGTCGTGGTTGAGGTTAACCCAGGCATCGCTGCGCTCGGAAACCAGAGTCACGGCGCCTTTGCCCTCGCGGCTGTCTACCTGACGCAGATCCAGCTGCTGCTGACTGCGATTCTGCCATTGAAACGACAAATGCTTGCTGTCCGGCAGCCATTTCACCCGCGGCAGATAGATATCTTTCTCACTGCCGAGGTCCACCCATTGGGTCTTCCCGGACGCCAGTGACACCACCCCCAGGGCAATCTCAACATTGGGCTTACCGGCATAGGGATAACGTTGCTCGGTCAGCTTAATGCCATCGGCATAGATCTCATTGCGGGTCACCAGCGCCACGCCCGACTCATCGATGCGGGTATAGGCGATGGCCGATTCATCCGGCGCCCACCAGTAACCTGTCATACGGTCCATCTCTTCCTGAGCCACAAACTCGGCCATGGCGTTCTTGATGGCCCCGCCGCCATCCTGGGTCAGCGCCGTGAGCTTATGATCTTTCAGCTGGAGTACATAGAGGTTTTGTTCGGCCACAAAGGAGACAAAATTGCCCTTGGGCGACAGCTTGGCATCTGTGGCAAAGGCATTCCCTGTGGGCAGCAGAGTCACCTTGGCATCGGCCAGGCTGAAGTAGTAGAGTTTACCGGCCGCCGGGATCAGCAACGCCTGACTGTCGTCGGCCCAGAAGTATTCCATGATCCCCTGGCCATACACTCGCTGCCGCTCGCGACGGGCCTTCTCTTCATCGGAAAGTTCACCGGCTTCGAGCCTGGAGGCGTCCAGCAGCAGACTGGCCTGACCTGTGGCGACATCCATCTGCCAAAGGTCGTAGAAGTATTGGTTGTCTTTACGGCCCGCCAGGTAAGTGACCCGCTTGCCGTCGGGAGAGAGTTTGAGCCCTCGGGGGCTGGCACCGGCCAGTGCCGGTGAAGAATAGAGGCGCTCAACCGTTAAGGGCGTTTTGCCACCTTCCAGAGCGAAGGAGTGGCCGCTGGCCAGTGTCAGAGGTATCGCCATAAGCGCCGAAGCCATCCAAGTTTTTTTCATTATTATTTCCGGAATTATAAGAGACAAGAGCCACGGCATCCGGCCACAGCCCAAAAAACAGCCCTCATTCTGCCCCAATTGACAAGGGATCGGCAAACCCGTGCAATTGGCCGCTGAAATATCGCCGGTTCTCGGTTATGATCCCGTCCCAGAAAAAGCTCAGACCTCTTTTAAGGAAACAAGATGCAGACTCTGGCCCAAACCCTCAAACAGCAGGCTGTCACCCCAGCCTTGTCCCAATTGATTCTCACTCTGGCCCAAAGCTCAGTCGCCATCAGTCAGGCGGTAAGACACGGCGCACTGGCCGGTGTGCTAGGTGCCACCACCCAGGAAAACGTTCAGGGTGAGACCCAAAAGAAACTGGATGTGATCACCAACGAGATGCTCAAAGATGCCCTCAAGGCCGAAAGCACAGTGCGCGCCCTGGCATCGGAAGAGGAAGATCATATTGTTGAAGTCGGTGACAGCGGTGAATTTCTGGTGTGTTTCGACCCACTGGACGGCTCTTCCAACATAGACATCAACTCGCTGGTGGGCACCATTTTTTCTGTGCTGCCGGCACCCGAGGGAGAGATCAGCGAGCAGAGTTTCTTGCAAAAAGGCAGCGAGCAACTGGCGGCGGCCTATGTGCTCTACGGCCCATCGACCATGTTGGCCCTGACCACAGGCCAAGGGGTACAACTCTTTACCCTGAATCCGGAAACCGGCGAGTATCTGTTGACCAATGAAGCGGTGAGCATTCCCAAAGACACCGCCGAATTTGCCATCAATATGTCCAACCAGAGATTCTGGGAAGCACCGATGCAGACCTATATTGCCGATCTGCTGCTCGGCAAAATAGGCCCGAGAGAGAAGTCGTTCAACATGCGTTGGATTGCCGCCATGGTGGGCGATGTGCACAGAGTATTGAGCCGCGGCGGCATCTTTACCTACCCAACTGACAACAAGAACCCGGATAAGCCCTACAAGCTGAGACTGATGTACGAAGCCAACCCAATGGCACTGCTGGTTGAACAGGCCGGCGGCAAGGCCAGCACAGGTTATCAGCGCATTCTCGACATCCAGCCGGAGCAAATTCACCAGCGGGTAGCCGTCATTCTGGGCTCGGCCAATGAAGTCGATGCCTGCCTCGAGTACCATCAGCAGGATTACAGCGGCGAGCCTGAACTCTAAACGCCGCTTGGGGCTGCCGGGGTCGGCAGCCCTGAATTGACGGTACAATCCAAGGCCTGAGACAGATAGCCTGGGATGAACTGTTGGCAATTAGTCTTAAGACTGCGGCCTTTCATTGGCAAGCCGTCAAATCGCGCTATAATACGCGCCACACTGAACTTCAGGCCGGACCTGAAATAGATTTATACACAGTCTAAGGATACTTCCATGAGCTTAAATGCAGTGCCTGCGGGCAAATCCCTGCCAGATGACATCTACGTGATCATCGAAATCCCACAAAACCACGACCCTATCAAGTATGAAGTGGACAAGGACACAGGTGCCTTGTTTGTGGATCGCATGATGACTGCGCCTATGTTCTATCCTTGCAACTACGGCTATGTGAACCAAACTCTGAGCCTAGATGGTGATCCGGTAGACGTACTGGTTCCTACTCAGTATCCACTGCAGCCAGGCAGCGTTATCCGTTGTCGTCCAGTTGGCGTACTGAAGATGACCGACGAGTCAGGTGAAGATGCCAAGATTGTTGCCGTACCACACGAGAAGATCTCCAAGGAATACGGTCATATCCAGGATGTGAACGATCTGCCTGAGCTGCTGAAAGCCCAGATCAAACAGTTCTTCGAACACTACAAGGATCTGGAATCCGGCAAGTGGGTTAAAGTTGATGGCTGGGAAGACGCCGAAGCCGCCCGCGCCGAAATCCTGTCAAGCGCCGAGCGTTACAAGGGCTAAGCCCGAGCGACAACGCTAGCAACATAAAAAATCCGGCAAATTGCCGGATTTTTTATTAAGCGTTAACCGCCTCTGTCTGATGTACCTTCTCGGTTTGGTCCACTATGGTCAACACCGCAGCGTCACCCACCACATTGCAGGAAGTCAACACCATATCTATGATTCTGTCCAGCGCTGCCACTATCGCAAAAGCTTCCACGGGTAAGCCCAGTTGATGGATTAACACGCCTATCATCACCATACCGCCGCCGGGAACCCCACCGGCGCCCACAGACAGCAGAAAGATACTGAATATCAGAGTAGGCAGCTGTTCGCTGGGGATTGGCTGACCAAAGGCGTTGGCGACAAAGAAGATGGCGATAGTGATATAAATCGACACCCCGCCCATATTCATGGTGGCACCCAAAGGCACACCGAACCCGGCGACCGCCTTATTGACCCCAAGCTTTTCGGTCAAGGTTCGCATAGTCACTGGGATGGTGGCATTGGAGCTGGCAGTCGACAGAGAAAACAGGATCTGCTCCTGGGTCTTGGCACGAAAGCTCTTGGCACTGACCGGGGTGAACACAGCCACAGCCAGAGGATAAACAATGAAAATCCACAGCAGCAGCATGGTTAGAATAATCGCCATATAACCCAGCACACTGAGAAAGACTTTGGCTTCCAGGGTGGCACCCAGTTTGAACATCAGCGCAAACACCCCAAATGGCGCCAGCTGCATCACAGTCATGATGAGCTTCATCATGATCCCATTGGCGACTTGAAAACCTCTAACCGCTGCACTGCCGGCGTCATCCAGCGACTTGATAACTCCGCCAAGCAGCAGCGCCATAAAGATCACTTGCAACATGTTGCCCGACATAAAAGCATCGACAGGGTTGCTGGGCACTATGCCGACAATCAGGCTGATCAAATTGGGCAACTCGGTCGCGGTAATGGCCATATCCTGGCCGCCACTCATATCCACTCCGACACCGGGCTGCAGCAATAGTGACACACACACCGCCGCCAGGATGGCGACCAGAGTATTGATGATATAGAAGCTGAAGGTCTTGCCACCCAAGCGGCCGAAGCTCTTGAGATCTTGCAATTCGCAGACACCGCAGACTATGCTGACAAACACCAGCGGCATCACCAGCATCATGATCATATTGACAAACATGGTGCCTGCCGCGGTGGCTACCTCGACCAGAGTGCCGGAAAAGAAGCCGATATGTCCCAGCCCATATTGCACCAAAGAGCCCAACAACAGGCCGCTGAACAGACCCATAAAGATCCGTCCGGAAAGAGATTTGAGTATCGCCATTGTACGTTCCAATTTGGCATCGTTCCTGATGCACAACTATCTTCCCTGTTCGCTCCGGGAAGGGATAGTGAAACATGCTACTCAAAAATTCAATGACAAAATGCTTAAAAAGTGCCTTTGCAACATGCTTTGAAATTCACAAACTTAACACAATACAATGTTTTATAAGGATTTTAATTTTTACTAAAAAAATTCCCCATGGAATGCCGAGTTTACAATCGCACAATGCGGCAACAAGTTGGCAGCATATACAAAATACTTTGCAGTGAATAAACCTAAAAATAATAAAATGTCAGAATTAATCACCACAAACTACAGCAAAGGCAGTGAGCTTATGAGATGACTAGCCCTTTTACTGCAGATCCTGCTTGTTAATTTCGTCATCAAAGTGCCTTTTCCGACTTACTCAACCCCAAGTTAGGAAAGCTACCACAGAAAAAATCATTGAAACAAACCGTAGAGAAAGTGGTTGCAGAAGCACCAAAGCAAGCAGGAGAAAACCCGCAGAGCGCGATTGGAGAAGATAGTCTCACGGACAAAAAACAGGCAAAAAAAAGCCGGTGGGGCGCACCGGCAAATCAAGCAACATATTACCTGAGAGGCTCAGGAAAAACGCCTGACGATGCAGGCGGTCACCACAAGAAAAGGCCATCGGGTGATGGATAGACTCAAAAACGGCAGTAACCCTTGTGGTCAGGTCATCTACTTGAATCCAAATCGGTTAAATTAAACAAAAATCAACGCAAATAAAGGCGCGCCAAGCACCATGGCGATACCGGTAAAGATCATCGTCAGGCTGGCAATCACGCCTTCCTGCTGGCCAAACTCGCTGGCCTTGGCGGCGCCGGCACCATGGGCAGAAGCGCCGAGTGCCACTCCTTTACCAAGAGATGTCTTGATCCGCGCCAGCTTAAACAGCGGCTCACACACCAACATACCTATCACGCCGGTGAGCAACACCAGCATGGCGGTCAATTCCGGCACGCCACCGAAGGCCCCCGTGGCCTCCATGGCAAAGGGAGTCGACACTGAGCGCACCAACACGCTGTGGCTCAGTTCACTGGGCAAAGGCACCAATTTGACCAACAGCCAAGAAGACACCAAACCCAACATGAGTCCGGCGATGACCCCAAGGCTTATGGTGATCGGATAACGGCAGATCAATTTGCGCTCGCGGTAAATAGGCACGGCAAAAGCTATGGTCGCCGGAGCCAGTAATGCCATCAGCCAATGGGTGTACTCAAAATAGGTCGGCAGCGGAATAGCCAACAGCAACACGGCGGCTAACACAGCCAAGGGTGCCAAAACTATTGGTGCCAACCACCAACTACGATGCCGACGATATAAGGCTTTGGCGCCGTAATAACAGATAAGAGTGATCAACAGACTCAAGAGAGCAAGCAAGGTATGAGACATAGCGTTACCCTTGCACTCCATGCTTGGCCAACTGGCGTTTCAAATTAAGGCGCCGCTCGAAGCGAAATACCCTGTCCACCACAAAGCCGGTTCCCAGCAATACTGAAGCGCTACCGAGCACCAGGGTCAGCATAATATTGAAACCATACTGCTCGAGCAGGGTTTCATATTTAAGTACTGAAATCACCGGTGGAATAAAAAACAGCAATAAGTCGCCAATCAACCAGGCAGCCCCCAGTTGTAGCGCCTTTTCCGGGATAAGCTTGAGCCCCAGCGCCAGCAATACCACCAACATTCCGAGCACACTGCCAGGAATGGGGGAATGCAATGCGGCGGCCAGAGCATGAGTGCCCCAAGCAAGCAAACAGATAGCCGCAATTTGCAGCAAGGTTGCACTTATGTGTTTGCCTTGAAGCCAAATGACTTTCACCACTCTTTGAGGAGAAACCGGGCGTTTGCTGAGGGAGTGCATATCTTTACCGAATAACTTAACTGGGGTTTATTCTAGGCTTGCAATATCAATAAAAAAAATGAATATTAAGCATAGTTTGCATTCCATAAGGTTATTCAATTGGATCTGAAAGTTGTTCGCTACTTTATCGAAATAGTGGATGCCGGTGGATTTGCCAGGGCGGCGGAAAAGATCCACCTGACCCAACCCGCGTTGTCCAAGGCCATTCGCCAGTTGGAGCAGGAACTGGATCTTGTACTCTTGGAAAGAGGCAAACGCGGCAGCCAACTACGACCTACCGCAGCCGGAGAGGTCGTCTACCGTCACGGCCAGGAACTATTGAATGTACGTCGCAACATGCTCAGAGAGTTGGCGGCGCAGCGCAGTCTCAACTCGGGTGAACTGCATCTGGGGCTGGCTCCCCTCGGCAGTGCCGAACTCTTTGCTCCTGTCATCGCCCGTTTTCGCAGCCGCTATCCCAAGGTGCAGATGCATCTCTTGGTTCGCGGCGGCGTCGAGCAAACCGCGGCCCTCAAGAAGGGGGAAATCGAACTAGCGACCGGGATCATCTCCTTTGAGGATGAGTTTGATGGCATCAGGATCCGCCGCGATCCCATGGTGGTGGTATTGCCAAGACAACACCCTCTGGCTGGTAATCAAGAACTGACCCTCAAGGCATTGGCAGAAATCCCGCAGATCCTGTTTGAACCCGAATATGCCCTGCATGAGCTGGTGATAAATGCCTGCCAGAGAGCCGGTTTCAGCCCCAAAGATGTGACTAGGGTCAGCCATCCCGACTTTGGTATCGCCTTGGTGGCAGCAGGCACAGGTGCCATGATACTGCCGAGCTTTATTGCCGAGCGCCACGCGGTTGCCGGGGTGATCAGTATTCCTCTGGCCGCATCCGATCTGATCTGGGAGCTGTCGCTGTTCTGGCGCCGGGGGCAACCACTCTCTTTTGCAGCCCAGGCGATGGTCGAGCTGGTCAGACAACGGCTGGCGCTGAACTGAGATCCCGATGCCTCAAGTGCTGCAGCCGAGTTAATTTTCGCCAACCGAGTCACAGCGTACCGTTACAACAGTACAAACTCATTGACACCCCGTTTTCGCGCCGCTAAGGTGAATCTCACTTTTCCGGGCCCGCTTGGCCTAGGTTCATTGACACAACCCGAGGTTCGCAATGCGGCCAATACACAAGCTTTATCTCTATCCCAAGCCACAGTGGCTTTGGCGGGGATATTGACCTGAACTTCCCTCTCCTGTGAGCCATTGTGGCTTTGCTTTCAGGTTTCGTTACCGGCTTTCCGGTTCTCTTGGGTACCCACAAATCCAAAACCTGGGTCCCTATTACGAAAATGCTTGTTGAGAATGTAATAAAATGAATAACAACAAAATCTTCGGTAGCATGCTGATCATTGCAGGCACCACTATCGGTGCCGGAATGCTGGCGCTGCCGCTGGCATCTGCCGGCCTGGGGTTCGGCGTTGCTTCGATACTGATGCTACTGCTTTGGGGATTGATGAGTTACACAGCACTGTTGATGCTGGAAGTGCATCAACATGCTCCCGCTCATGCCACTTTGCACACTTTGGCGCACAAGCTGCTCGGCCGTAAGGGGCAGTTACTGGCCAGCCTAGCGATGATGTTTCTACTATACGCCCTGTGCGCCGCCTATATTGCCGGTGGTGGCGCCCAACTCCACGATAAGCTGGTTCGTTATGCCGATCTGGCGCTGCCGCCACAGGTCGGCGCCATAGGTTTTGCACTGCTGATCGCCCTAGTGGTCGCCATAGGCACTCATTCGGTCGATATGATCAATCGAGTGCTGTTTACCCTCAAGATAGTCGCGTTGGTCATCATGTTGGCGCTGTTGTTGCCCCACGCCCAAGGCGGATACCTGCTGGAGCTGCCGTTGCAGCAAGGCTTGGTGATCTCGGCGCTGCCGGTAATCTTTACCTCTTTTGGTTTTCACGGCTCTATCCCCTCTGTGGTGCGCTATGTGGGACTGGATCTCAAGGCACTGAAGAAGATCATGCTAGTCGGCTCGGCTATGCCCTTGTTGGTCTACCTGCTTTGGCAACTGGCCAGTCAGGGCGCCTTGAGCCAGAGTGAATTGATGGCTTCCAAAGAACTCCCCAAATTCATCAACAGCCTGGGACAACTGCTGCATAACCCCATGATAGGCCAGACCGTATCCATATTTGCCGACTTGGCACTGGCTACCTCTTTCCTGGGAGTCAGCCTGGGACTATTTGATTTTATGGGTGATATTCTGCGCCGCAACGACAGTACCCGTCACAGACTACAAACCGCGGCCATCACCTTTTTGCCACCATTGGGATTTGCCCTCTTCTACCCTCAGGGCTTTATGGCCGCCCTGGGTTATGCGGCGATAGCCTTGGTGATACTGGCGGTATTCCTGCCTGTTGCCATGGTCTGGAAACAACGATGCCAACCTATGCCTGCGGGCAGCTACCGGGTCGGTGGGGGAAAACCCGCTCTGATATTGGCGGCGCTGTGCGGGATAGTGATCATCCTCAGCCAACTGCTACAGATGGCCGGAATACTGACTAAGGTCGGTTAAATAGGGAAAGAATAGGCAGCGGCCTGCTGTCGTCACTCACTCTAAAATAAAAACGCAGCTATCAAGCTGCGTTTTTATTGATTCATCACTCAGTTTATGGGTTCCAGCGATACCCGGAAGCGACTGGATGACAGCTGGGCAAAGACCAGATCAAACCCTTCCGGGATCTCTTGCTCACTGATGACAACACACTGATCCAGCTGTTGCTCCAGGGCCTGTTGACGCCGCTGCTGCCTTTGCAGCATTGCGCTCCTGCCGCTGATAAAACTGGCGCCCCCCAGCAATCCTCCAACCAGCGCCAGCAGATTGGCCATCATGGGGTTACCTATTTGCAGTGCGCTGGCATCATCCAATAACCACCAGAGAATCGAAGCACTCAGCAGCAATACCCCACAGGCCAACCTAGCTATCGCGCTCGGCGCATTGTCTATTGGCAGTTTCAATTGGATATCGGCGGGTAAGTCAGCAAGGGTCACCGTCTGGGACCACGGCTCATCCTTCACTGAGGCACTCTGGGTATCGGGCATAAATCATCCTTAATTTGAATGGAAGTGGTTGAAACTCGCGGGTCGGTTTCAACCCAAGTGAACGACATCTTGTCCTTATGTTAGCTGTCATTACCGATTACAACGGCCGAGGCATTATACGCAAGCATCAATAAGCGCCGCAAACTCAATGTGTTATCAATTTGAACTCGGCCGAAAATCGCTACATTTTGTGGCAGCCATAGCCCCGTCGTCTGAGCTGAGCAAACTTGACCCCGTAAGTGACGGCGGACACAATAGCGCCGGAGACTCATTTGATGGAGCCTGTGGTGAGCGGTCAGCGACAGATACCAGAGCTGAAATTGGGACTGGCCATGTGGTCCCATAATCAGTGGCAGCACAGCCTTTATGGAAGGGGGACACCTCAGGCCGAGCGTCTGGCGCGCTACGCCGAGGTTTTCAATACGGTAGAGGGCAACACCAGCTTTTATGCCACCCCGTCAGCAAACAGTGTTAATAATTGGCGCGATGCCGTGGGTGAAGACTTTCGTTTTACCTTTAAACTGCCACAGGAGATCACTCACAAGTTGCAACTGAGGCACTGTGACGATGAACTCAAGCTGTTCCTGCAGGTGATGTCGCCACTGTTTGCCAAGACAGGCCTGTGGAAAATTCAGTTGCCCGGCTATTTTGGCCCCGAAGCCTTGGGGGCACTGGACACCTTTCTCGGTAAGCTGCCTACCGAGTTGCCTCTCGGGGTCGAGGTACGCCACCCGGCTTTCTTTGCCAAGGGAGAAGCCGAGCGTCAACTCAATCGCTTGCTGCTGCAGCGCTCGGTCAACCGCATCATAATGGACACCCGGCCGGTATTTGCCGCGCCGCCAAACAGTGCCGCCGTCATCGACGCCCATGAAAAGAAACCCAGAGTGCCGGTACATGCCATAGCAACCGGCCATTCCCCCACAGTGCGCTTTATCGGCCACCCGGAGCTCGATGCCAATCAAGGCTTCTTCAAGCCTTGGCTGGACAAACTATGCCAATGGTTAAAAGAGGGACGCCAACCCTATCTGTTTGTCCACACCCCGGACAATGCCCAGGCACCTGAGCTGGCCATATGCTTATATCGTCTGCTCAGTGCCCGCTGGCAAGCCCAAAGCGGCCAACCACTGCCGACTTTGCAACTGCCCACAACAGCTGAAACTCATACCCAACAGTTGGGCCTGGCACTCTGATATCCGAGAGTCTTGCCTCTTAAACATAAAAAATGCCGTTCAATCACAGTGAACGGCATTCAACACTATAAGCATCATTTTCTGGCGCCGACCGGGATCATTATGTGGGCATAGGGTGTGCCTTTCCACATCACATAGGGGCCACCTTGTGCGGGGTCAGTCGGCAAACTGTCGAGCATGGCGGGATCTGGCACCAGAATCATCAGGTGTGGTCCTTCGACAATCCATTGATTGTCCGCGGTTTCCATTTCGGCATAAGGGTCGATATTGCTGGCCCCACCATCACCGGCCAACATATAGGAAATACCTATCGCTTGGGCTTGAAATGGTTTTTTCTCCATCCAGGCATTGGCCCATTCCATCCAAGGGCCGTCCATACACATGGGAGCCGTTCCCTTGAGCTGCGGTGGCGTAGGAAAGCAGGTGTAGCTGCCATCCCCCTGTTGCAGTACATTCTTGTTCCAATCAACAACGGTAACACTGGCACGTATGGTGGGCGGAGCGGCACTCAGGGCATCATCCAGCATCATCTGCTGAGCTTCAGTGAGTGCGGCATGGGTGACGCCGGCGAAGGAAGATAGAGTCAAGGTTAACATTAGAGCTGAAGTTTTCATCAAACCAGCCTCCAGGTTGAGCTCGGATACAACAACACCGAGATCTCCAGTATAGTTTCTACTGAAAAGATCGATTTTAGTCCCCAAGTTCAATATATTAGCTATTGAATCATCCAAAGCCCAGGAGGAGACAAGATGTTTTCTCTATCCCAGACGCTATCTATCTTCGCCGCTTTGCCGGATCCCGTATTTATTCTGACCCGCAGTGGCCGCTATGCCGCTGTGCTGGGTGGCGCCGATAGTCGCTACTATCACAACGGCACCACCTTGGTGGGAAAGTACGTCTCCCAGGTGCTCCAACAACCCAAGAGTGAGTGGTTTCTGAGTCAGATAGCGCAAGCCTTGCTGAGCCGCCGTCTCTGGGTGGTGGAATATAGCTTGGGCGGTAACGATGTTATGGGGCTCACAGAGCAAGGCCCCACTGAATCCATCTGGTTTGAAGGTCGGATCCAAGCATTGGACTTTCAAGTTGATGGTGAAGATGCCGTAGTTTGGGTTGCCAGCAATATTACCCGTCGCCATCAATTGGAGCAGGAACTCAGAGAGCGTTGCGAGCGCGACCCGCTCACTCAACTCTACAATCGCCGTAAATTACTGCAACTGCTGACCGAAAATTTGGCTCGATTCCAACGTTATCAGACCCCGACCAGTATATTGGTCTTCGATCTCGATAACCTCAAAAAACTCAACGACAGCTCGGGCCATTTGATGGGTGACAAGGCGATAACCACCCTGGCAGATATCTGCCAGGCTAATCTCAGGGCCCAGGATAGTGCCTCCCGTTACGGCGGCGATGAATTTGTCATTCTCATGCCCCATACGACTACGGAGCAAGCGCAGCCCATAGCTGAGCGCTTACGAAGTGAATGCTCCCGGCGCCTCAGAGCCTTGGGGATTGCCGCTGAATGCGCCAGTATCAGCGGCGGCCTCAGCGAATTTCAGTGCGGTGATACCGATATAGATGCCGTGGTTTCCAGGGCCGATGGCGCCCTTTACCAGGCCAAAGCACAGGGCCGCAACCGGATTGTGCTGGCCAAGGGGCCAGAGTGCACTGAATCGCCCTAAAAAACACGGGCAAACAAAAAGCCGGCACTTGGCCGGCTTCTTCATTGAATTGACTCGTCTAATTCGAGCGACTGAACTTAAGCCTGTGGGCGCATAGCTGGGAACAGGATCACGTCACGAATGGTGTGAGTGTTGGTAAACAACATCACCAGACGGTCGATACCTATGCCCTGACCGGCTGTCGGTGGCAGGCCGTGCTCCAGCGCCGTAATATAGTCGGCATCATAGAACATGGCTTCGTCGTCACCGGCATCCTTGGCTTCAACCTGAGCCTTGAAGCGGTTGTCCTGATCTTCGGCGTCGTTGAGCTCGCTGAAGCCGTTGGCCACTTCACGACCACCGATGAAGAACTCGAAGCGGTCGGTGATGAAGTCGTTGTCATCGTTGCGACGGGCCAGTGGCGAGATGTCCGCTGGGTAGCCGGTGATGAAGGTAGGCTGCATCAGTTTAGGCTCAGCGGTTTCACCGAAGATCTCTTCCAGCAGTTGACCACAAGTCCAGAAAGATTCGATTTCCAGCCCTACGTCTTTGGCCAGCTTACGCATAAACTCAAGATCCTTGACCTCTTCATAGGTCATGGCCTGAATCGTGGCGTTGTCTGGGTTGTAGTGCTGAATCGCTTCCAGCATGCTCATGCGGGCGTAAGGGCCGCCGAAGTCGATGCTGTGCTCGCCGTAAGGCAGCTTGGTGTCACCCAGCAGATCCTGAGCGATGGAAGACAGCATCTCTTCGGTAAGATCCATCAGATCGCGGTAATCTGCATAGGCCATATAGAATTCCATCATGGTGAATTCAGGGTTATGGCGTGGCGACAGACCTTCGTTACGGAAGTTACGGTTGATTTCGAACACTCGCTCAAAACCACCGACAACCAGACGCTTGAGGTACAGCTCAGGCGCAATACGCAGATACATGTCGATATCCAGCGCATTGTGGTGAGTGATAAATGGACGCGCGGAAGCACCACCCGGGATGACATGCATCATAGGGGTTTCCACTTCCATAAACTCTTTTTTCACCATGAAGTTACGTATGGCTGAAACCACTTTGGAGCGCATGACGAAGGCATCACGGGAATCCTGGTTGACGATTAGGTCAACATAACGCTGACGGTAACGGGTTTCCTGATCGGTCAAACCGTGGAACTTCTCAGGCAGCGGGCGCAGCGCCTTGGTCAGCAGCTGATACTCTTCCATATTAACGTACAGGTCGCCCTTACCGGACAGGTGCAGAGTGCCTTTAACGCCAACTATGTCGCCGATATCCAGGCCCTGATAGCGTTCTTTCAGATCAGCCTGTACTTCTTTGCCGGCATAGGCCTGAATGCGACCGGATACGTCCTGCAGAACCAGGAAGGGGCCACGCTTGGCCATGATCCGACCGGCAATGGCGGTCTTGAAGCCCAGAGACTCGAGCTCTTCTTTGCTCTTATCGGCGAACTGCGCCTGCAGCTCGGCAGCCTTGTGGCTGCGACGGAAAGTGTTAGGGTGACCATTGGCCGGGCAGCCCTGGCGTACATGTTCCAGCTTGGCGCGACGTTCCGCGATCAGCTTGTTCTCATCCAATACTTGTTCAGTCATTTTCCGCTTCTTCTCTGTTACAGCCCGGACTTCAGGCTGGCTTCAATAAATCTGTCCAGATCACCGTCCAACACGGCCTGGGTATTACGGGTTTCCACCCCGGTGCGCAGATCCTTGATGCGGGAATCATCCAGCACGTAGGAGCGGATCTGACTGCCCCAACCTATGTCCGACTTGGCATCTTCCGCCGCCTGCTTCTCGGCGTTTTGCTTTTGCATCTCCAACTCAAACAGCTTGGCTTTGAGCTGTTTCATTGCCGTGTCTTTGTTCTTGTGCTGTGAACGGTCGTTCTGGCACTGCACCACGGTATTGGTCGGAAGGTGGGTAATACGCACCGCAGATTCGGTTCTGTTAACGTGCTGACCACCGGCACCCGAGGCGCGGTACACGTCGATACGCAGATCGGCCGGATTGATGTCGATCTCGATGGAGTCGTCAATCTCAGGGTAAACAAACACAGAACAGAATGAGGTATGGCGACGGCCACCCGAGTCGAAAGGCGACTTACGCACCAGACGATGCACGCCGGTTTCGGTTCTCAGCCAGCCATAGGCGTATTCACCACTGAACTTGATGGTGGCACTCTTGATACCGGCCACATCACCGTCTGAGACTTCGATAAGTTCAGGGTTGAAGTCATGTTCTTCACCCCAGCGCAGATACATGCGCAGCACCATGTTGGCCCAGTCCTGTGCTTCGGTACCGCCGGAACCGGACTGAATGTCCAGATAGCAATCGGAAGCGTCCTGTGGACCCGAGAACATACGGCGGAATTCCAGCTCTTCCAGGCGCTTTTCCAGATCGCCCAGTTCACTGTTGGCATCATTGAAGGTTTCTTCATCTTCCTCTTCAATGGCCAGCTCCAGCAGCCCCTCGACATCTTCGAGGCCCGCATCCATATCGTCTATGGTCTTAACCACAACTTCCAGCGCCGAGCGCTCTTTACCCAGGGCCTGAGCACGCTCTGGCTCATTCCATACTTCGGAGCTTTCCAGCTCGCGGCTTACTTCTTCCAGACGCTCTTTCTTGGCGTCATAGTCAAAGATACCCCCTAAGGAGCATTGTGCGGTCGGCAAGCTCCTTGATTTTGTTTTTTACCGGATTGACTTCAAACATGCGATTTCAACTTTCTTTGGTGTTAAGGACGTATGCAAACGAGGGATTTTAACCCAAGCAGGCGCTGAAACCTATGCCACGGCGGGCAGAAGCTTGATTTTTTTTCGTCGGTGCCGCAATCGGGGCCGTTCCGGCAAAGTATCTTGGCTACTCTAGCCAATTCACCGGCGATAAAACTGTGACTCACTGCCGGTAAAGACATCAAACCTTTAGTCAATTTATGAGGTTCGTTGGTTTTGCCAGACAAATCGTCAACGCCCTCATGAGACGAGGCAGAAGATAGCTCCACATTTCGGCTGCGCAGCAAGAGCCAGATCACATCATTAAAAATCCATTTTTTAAATAAGTGCACAGAGTGGAGCCGCTTTGTGAATCCCTCAACAAAAGCCTGTTCTGGCTCAATGAAGCAACCCCCGCGATCGATATACTGCATGGTTATCAGCTTAATTAGTCCCTACTTCACCATTACCGAATAAGGTGAGCAAATAACAAGGCTGCCCATGTTTGAGATCTATATCGACGGCCAGGCCGTCAGCGCCTTTGAGGGCGAGACCCTGTTGCAAGCGGCCCAGCGGGCCGGCATCGACATTCCTTGTCTGTGTCACCATACAGACACCCATGCGGCTACCACAGAAGGCGCCGATCAACACCTGTGCCAACTGACCCGACTTGACCAGATAATGGCCGACACAAACAGACCGCTGCTGGCCTGCTCGACTCCGGCAGTTGCCGGAATGCAGCTCAAAAATCATACCCAGGCAGTGCACAGCCATCGGCAGCAGGTGCTGAAACGGATCTTGAAAGATCACTTCGCCGATTGCGAAGCCCCCTGCCAGCAAGCCTGCCCGGCGGGCGTCGATGTGCAGTCTTACCTGTATCATATCGGTCAGGGTAATCACACTGAAGCGGTGCGGATCCTCAAGCAGACCCTGCCTCTGCCACTGTCTATCGGCCGGGTCTGCCCGGCATTTTGTGAAAGCGCCTGTCGCCGCGCCCTGATCGATGAGCCATTGGCAATACGTCAGCTAAAACGCCACGCCGCCGATCTGGATTTGGCCGATGCCGAACCCTATCAACCGCCCAAGGCCGACCCCAGCGGCAAGAAGGTGGCCATAATCGGCGCCGGTCCCGCTGGGCTCAGCGCCGGGTTTTTCCTCGCCAATCAGGGCCATGAAGTGGACATCTTTGAGGCCGCGCCCAAGGCCGGTGGTTGGCTAAGATACGGCATTCCAGAGTATCGTCTGCCCAAGGCGATACTCGATAAAGAGATAGCGCTGCTGGAGCGCAGCGGCATTCGCATTCACACCAACACAGTCATAGGCGAGCATATCCTGCTGCCGAAACTGGCCGAGGAGTATCATGCTCTCTGTCTGGCGATGGGCGCGCAAAAGGCTGTGCCACTCGATTATCCCGGCAGTGACCTGCCCGGCTGCTATCTCGGGGTCGACTACCTTAAAGATCTGGCAATGGACCACCAGCTGGTCACAGGTAAGAAGGTAGCCGTTGTCGGCGGCGGCAATACCGCCATAGATTGTGCTCGCAGCGCCAGACGCCTCGGTGCCGAGGTGACCCTGATCTACCGGCGTACCAAAGAGGAGATGCCGGCCGAAGCCTTTGAAATTCATGAAGCTGAGCAGGAAGGGATCCACTTCCTGCTGCTGACCAATCCTGTGGCCAACCATGCCGGCAGTGACGGCCGTCTTGCACGAGTCACGCTGGAAAAAATGTCTTTAGGCGAACCGGATGCCTCCGGCCGCCGCCGACCTCAGCCCAGCGGCGAAACCTTCGACTGCGAGTTTGATACCCTGATCGCCGCCGTGTCCCAATCACCGGATCTGGCCTTTCTGCAGCAGCCTGAAAACCGTCTGCTGCAAGGCGCTCCGGCGCTCAGCCGCTGGAATACGATCAACGGCTGCGACATCACATTGAGTACAGGGCTGGAAAAACTGTTTGTTATCGGTGATGTACGCCGCGGACCCGCCACTGCGGTGGAAGCGGTCGCCGATGGTCGCCGCGCCGCCGAGGCCATAGATGCTCTGTTCAATCAGGGGCTCAGTTGCCCACTGACGCCGGTGGCGTTCAATGCCAGCAAGGCGATAGGGCTCAAGTCCCAACAGGATTTACCCAAAGGTCTTTTCCCCTCACAGGTGAAAAGTGCCAGAGTCAAGATGCCGGAGTTACCTGTGGCCGAGCGCCTGAGTAACTTTGCCGAAGTGGAGCTGGGACTGACGCCGCAAATGGCCGAAGCCGAGGCCAAACGCTGCCTCGAATGTGGCTGTCAGGCCAATATGGACTGTCGCCTGCGAGACTACGCCAGTGAATACAAGGTCAGCAGCCAGGGCTTGCTAGAGCAAGATAGCAGTGGCGACTCGGCGCTGCAGGCCAGACACTTTGCCCAAGACTTGAGTGCGCCCTTTATCCGTTTCGACGCCAACCGCTGCATCAGTTGCGGCGCCTGTGTTGACATCTGCCACCGCCGCAGCGGCCACAAGGCGATCAGCTTTAAGGCCGACCAATTCTCGGCGCTGCCGGGAGGCAATAGCGAACGCCGGGCCCCCAGAGCCGGTTTCAGCGTCTCCATGGCCGACAGCGATTGTGTTCAGTGCGGCAACTGCCTGCAGGTGTGCCCGACCGGCGCCTTGGTCGATGCCCGCCACAAGACCCAAGGACAAGCCCCCGACATCAAGGTGACCAGCACCATCTGCACCTATTGCGGCGTGGGTTGTCGCATCCGCTTCAAGGTAGACACTAGCCAGAATCGTATCCTTGCGGCCGAAGGTGATGTGCGCTCACCTGTGAACCAGGGCATGCTCTGCGTCAAGGGCCGCTTCGGCTTCGACTTTATCAACAGTAAAGAGCGCCTGACCCAGCCACTAATACGCCGTAACGGCAAGTTGGAACCCTGTAGCTGGCAAACGGCCATCAGCTATATTGCCGCCCACTGGCAAGAACAATTGGCACAGTTTGGCCCGAGTTCATTCGGCGCACTGGCATCCGCCAAGGCCACCAATGAAGAAAACTTCCTGCTGCAAAAGCTGTTCAGAGCCGTTATCGGCAGCAACAACATAGATCACTGCGCCCGCCTGTGCCATGCCTCCACTGTGACCGGGCTCTACGATGCCCTCGGCAGCGGCGCCATGACCAATGACATTCCCGGCATAGAAGATTCAGATCTCATCTTTATCCTGGGCTCGGATACCGACTGCGCCCACCCCATCATTGCCTCGAGGATCAAGTCGGTCGTCAATCGCGGCAAGGCCAGACTCCTGGTCGCCGATCCCAAGCGGGTCAGCATAGCCGACAGCGCCGAGCTGTTTGTGCGTCATCGCCCCGGCACAGATGTGATGCTGCTCAACGCCATCATGCAGCAGATACTGCTCAACGACTGGCATGATAAGGCCTATATCCGCAGCCGCACCACAGGCTTTGAGGCCTTGCGCGAAGAGTTGTTGCGGCCGGAGTACAGCCTGGAGCAGGCCGCTAGGGTGACAGGCGTCAGCAGCGGCGAAATAGCGGCCATGGCCGAAATGCTGGGCACAGCCCAAAAGACCGCCCTCTACTACGCCATGGGGATCACCCAGCACACCACAGGCCATGACAATGTTACCGCCATTGCCAACTTGCAGCTATTGCTGGGCAACCTCGGACTCGACGGCGCCGGGATCAACCCTTTGCGCGGCCAGAGCAATGTCCAGGGTGCCTGTGATATGGGCGCCCTGCCCAACTATTTCAGCGGCTATCAACGTCTGGATGACGATGCTGCGCGGCTGAAACTGGCGCGGGCCTGGGGCACAGACAAGCTGAGCCCTGAGACAGGTATTCCAGCCTCTCATATGATGCAGGCAATTTTGGATGGCCGGCTGCAGAGCCTGTTTGTCATGGGCGAAAACCCGGTACTGAGCGACCCTGACCAGGCCCATGTGCTCAAGGCGCTGAAAAAGCTGCCATTTTTGGTGGTGCAGGATATCTTTCTCACCGAAACTGCCGACATGGCCGATGTGGTATTGCCAGCAGCGGCCTTTGCCGAAAAGCGCGGCCACTTCACCAATACCGAGCGCCGGGTTCAACGACTGGAAGTCGCCTTGCAATCGCCAGGTAGTGCCCGTCCGGACTGGCAGATACTGCAGCTGCTGGCCAATGCCATGGGCGCCGACTGGCACTATGGCGATGAACAGGCAATTTGGCAGGAAGTCACGGCCCTGACCCCTAGCTACGCCGGGATCAGTTGGCACAGAACCACGGATAATCCGGCCGGGTTGCAGTGGCCCTGCCCAGATGAGCAACATCCGGGTACCCGGGTATTGCACCGCAACAGCTTTACTCACGGCAAAGGGCGACTGCAACCGGTCAATTATCGTTTACCGGCTGAGCTGCCGGACGGTGATTACCCCTTGATGCTGTCGACCGGACGCCTGTTGGAGCAGTTCCACACCGGCACCATGACCCGTAAAACCGCCGGGCTGGACGAACTCGGCTCCCCCAGAGTGATGATCTCGGTTGAGGATGCCGAGCGTTTGGGCGTCGACAAGGGCGACTGGCTCAAACTGGAAAGCCGCCGTGGTGAGATATTCATTCAGGCCTTTGTCAGCCGCCGGGCTCAGCCTGGAGTCTTGTTCCTGCCATTCCATTTCGTGGAAGCCGCGGCCAACAAACTGACTATCAATGCGCTGGATCCCGTGGCCCATATTCCTGAGTTCAAGGTGTGTGCCGTCAAGGCTGAGCGCGTCGAGGCGCCTTTGGCTTCCTAAACTTAAACTGAGTTCCATAAAAAACGGCGCCTGATTGGCGCCGTTTTATTTTTCTTTAGTTGCTCATTCCTGCAACTGAGCTCTCAAGCAAGATTAGACTCTGAACTGATTGACCAGTTGTCCCAGATTATCACCGCTGTGAGACACAGTCTGACTGACTCTGGCGGCATCCTCACTAGAATGCAGCAACTCGGCAACTATCTCCTGAATCGCATAAACGTTACGGTTAATCTCCTCGGTCACCGAACTCTGCTCTGTGGCAGCGGTGGCAATCTGAGTACTCATATCATTGATGGAAGTGACAGAGCTGGTTACCGCTCCCAAACTTTCTGAGATCAACTTAGACGATTCGACACTGCGATGACAGCTCTGCTGACTCTCTTCCATGGCCGCCACGGCTTGACTCACCAAGCGATGCAGCTCACTGAGCATCTCATTGATCTCCAAGGTGCTGGCCTGGGTGCGACTCGCCAAACTGCGCACTTCATCGGCCACCACGGCAAAGCCGCGTCCTTGCTCACCGGCACGGGCCGCCTCAATTGCCGCATTCAATGCCAACAGGTTGGTCTGCTCGGCGATGCCGCCAATGACAGACAAGACGCTGTTGATCCGCTGTGATTGCTCGCTGAGCGATTGAATATGATTGGCGGCGCTGTTGATTTCCGCCATCAGGGTGGAGATCTCGGTCAGCGAAGTATCGACGCACTCCTGAGCCTTGGCGACTTCATCGGTAGCCACATGAGTGGCTTCCGCTACCTGAGTTGTGTTCATCGCCACTTCCTGGGCAGTAGAAGACATCTCGGTAATGGCGGTCACCACCTGATCGGTTTCATTGTTGTGATTCACCAGTTGAGCTGCAATGGCCTGTGTCTGGGAGTGAATCGAGCCAGCCGCATCCTGCACTTCATGGGTTGCCGTGGTGACATCACGAATAATACGTTGTAGCTTGTCGACAAAGCGGTTGAAGGCCTGTCCCAGCTGAGCGATTTCATCATCCCCTCGCACTTGCAGGCGCTTGGTCAGGTCGCCTTCCCCTTCAGCGATATCGTTGAGGTTATCCAGCATGTTGCGAATAGGAGTCACAGTACGCTGGGCAGCAAACAATATGATGGCAGCGGTCACAACGGTGATCACTATGACTATCATCAGTGTCAGCCATAGTTTGTCCTTCATCGCTTCCAACGCCGTCTGCTCATATTCGGCAACGGAGGCATCGATATCATCGACATAGGCACCGGTGCCGATAATCCAGTCAGTGCCAGGGATCATCGCGGCATAACCTATCTTTTCCACCAGTTCATTCGTGCCAGGCTTCTGATAGTAATAGGTCATAATGCCATCACCACTGCGGGCCGCATTGAGTAATCCGACAATAATCCGAGTCCCTTTGGGGTCCGTCATTCCTATCTGATCTGTACCTTCCAGCTCAGGCAGTAGGGCATGAAACAGATTCTTGCCATTGCCGTCATAGACAAAGAAGTAACCGGCACTGCCAAAGCGTACATCTCGCAAAGCAGCCTTATAGTCACCCCCTTGGGAACGTTGGAAAACAACGATTTCCTTAGCGACTTCAGTGACATGAACCAATTCCTGACGACGCTCATGGAGCAGTTTTTCTCTGAAGTTGGTTACTTCACTTTTTAATGCATCCGACTCCACTGTCCATGATAACAACATCAGTACAATGGACACCGTCAGCAACGGTAATAGAGAAAGTAACAACAACTTATTTCTTAAACTCAGACTAGACACTTTGCATACCCCCAAGAAATTTACCTTTGTAAATTATAGTCACTTTGTTCCAACTAAGTTCGTAGAAAAAAAAGGTAGAGATCAAAGTTTGACCATTTATGTTACGAGATCAACCTTGATAATGCGCCCATCGAGGCATATCCAAACACCAGCAAAACCAAAGGCAAACGCCACAGCTTAAGCATAATCAAGCCCACTAATACCATAGCCATAGAGACTGGCCCTGTGACCGCACTACTGAATACCGGTTGATAAAGTGCAGTTAACAACAAGCCAACAACCGCCGCATTGATTCCCATCACCATGGCGGCAATTTGGGGACGTTCGGCAATCCCCTGCCAGCCGCGGATCACCGTCAGTAAGAGTAAAAAGCCCGGAAGGAAGATGCCTAGCGTAGCCACCAGGGCGCCAACCAAGGCATTTTGCGGCCACAATTCAGCCCCCAAATAAGCCGCCAAACTGAACATAGGGCCGGGAACGGCTTGCGCTAGGGCGTAGCCGGTCAAAAATCTGTCATGATCTATGCTGTTTGCCAATTGGCTCTCAAGCAAAGGCAGCACCACATGGCCCCCACCAAACACCATGGTGCCGGTCTGATAAAACTGGTTGAAGAGTTCGGCCAAGGGACTGGCAAGCAGAGGGCCACTGAGCAACAGCAAAAACAGAAAGATCAGCAAGGCACTCCAATTCAGCTGCATACTTCTCGGATTCGATGGCACGGGCATATCGCGATTGAGCCAATAAAAACCGATAACCGCTGCGGCAACCAACACGAATAATTGAGTCAGGTTTCCCGGCAACAAAAGCAGGATAATGGCACTAAGCAGCGCCATTAGCTGTGTGATAGGTTGGCGACAGAACTGCTTGAACATTCCCCAAGCTGCATCGGCCACTACCACCACAGCCAACAGCTTGAGTCCGGCGATAACTCCCTGAAATAAATCATTGGAAAGGTACTGATAGCTGCTGACCGCCAACAGAAACATCAACAGAAAAGAAGGTAAGGTAAAACCGAGAAAGGCCAATATTGCCCCGGGTAAGGCACCGCGGCGATAACCTATGGCAAAACCGACCTGACTCGATCCCGGACCGGGCAAGAACTGACTCAAAGCCACCAAGGACGCATAATCTTTATCATCGAGCCAGCGCAACTCTTCGACAAAGGTTTTACGAAAATACCCAATATGTGCCGCCGGACCACCAAAACTCACCAGCCCTAAAGCAAAAAAACGAACAAATATCTGCCACATCAAATAGTCAACCCACTGCTTACTTACCCAGGCCACATTGTATGACGCATATGTGACATTTACCTTATATAGTAAAAACTATTGCGGCCAACGGTTAGCAAATGGCTTGAAACTCACCTTGCTGACTCATTGCACCTGGCAACTGGCCAGCAGCCAGAAAAGCGGCAGAGCACTTAACAGCAGAGGCTCATAATAAACTTCAGCTGCGACTCAACAGCACCAATACCTCATAGTGATCCGTGTGCGGGAACATATCGAACAGTTGCACCTTGCGCACACGATAACCACTGATTGCCGCCAGATCTTTGGCCAAAGATTCAGGGTTGCAGCTGGAATAGAGCAGGTGCGGCGGCGCAAAGGTCGAAATGGCCTGGCAAAGCTCGGCGCCTATACCGCGTCTCGGCGGATTGACTATCATAAGATCCGGTACCTGGCCTGCCGACTGCGCCGCGGCAAAGCTGCCCGAATCCAGCGCCTTGAAGTTCACCCGCTCAAGCCCCTGCTTTTCGGCGGATAACTTGGCGCAGGCGATGGCTTCAGCCTCGATTTCAATCCCCGTAAGCTCTGTGTCTTTGCTGGCGCAGTGCAGCCCAAAACCGCCGACACCACAGAAGAGATCCCAAATCGACTCAGGCTTCAGCTCACTGACCCAGTCTTTGGCGCTCTGATAAAGGGCCGCCGCCACTTGTGGGTTGGTTTGAAAGAAGCTCTTGGGGCGGATATAGAGAGGCACGCCATTGAAGGACTCCTCCAGACGTTGCGCCTCGGTGAGAAAAATCTCCTGTTCACCTTCGAGCCTGGCCATATGAACCGGCTGCAGATTCACAGATACCAGCTTGATGGCAGGAAACTCGGCCAGCAGCTTTGGCAGTTCACGCTCAATCCGTTCGATGGATTGCCTGGAGCGCAATACAAACCTGAGCATAAAGTCGCCGCTGATTTCGGCGCGGGTCAACAACACAAACTTGAGTTCGCCCTTGGCCTTATCTACCCGATAGGGTGGGATCCCGGCCTGACGCACAAACAGCTCAAGCCGATGCAGCAAGGCCTGCATATCGGCAGGATAGAGAGGACAATCGCACAGGCTCACGGCCTCACCACTCGGGGAGACTATCCCCAGAATGGGTTGATGGGCGGCCCCGAGTGCCACCATCTTGGCCTTGTTGCGAAAACCCAGGGACGGCCCGCTGACAGGGGCCAAGAGTTCAAAGGGGGTAAAGGGGCTGAGCAACTGCGCCAACTGCTCACTCTTGGCGGCCAGTTGTTGCACCATTGGCGTTTCTATGTGAGTACAGGAGCGGCACTTGCCCTGCGCAAAAAAGTCACATCTCACTCTGATATATCCCAAGTTTCCAATTTAGCCCGGCGGCAAAAGCGGCACACTTTAGCCTGTTTCACCCTAAAAATCATCCTAGCATCAGCTTGTCGACATCCGCTTTGGGGCTGCGTTTGCCAAGTACCTTGCTTATCTCTGCCGTCACCGCCTTGGCAGTGGCACGAAAGGTGGTTAACTTGCCGCCGTAGAGCGTCAGCAACCTGGGATGGGAATAGCGCTGGTACAACTGTACCTCTCGCGGCCGACCAAAGGCATCGCCATCGCCCTTGGGCAGCACCCGCATGCCACTGAAATGCGCCAATACCTTGGCTTCAAGCTCCTCTGTAGTGACAGCACCCGTGAAACTGCCAGAGCCTCCAAAATAGTGCCGATAGATCCCCAGCAGATATGCTATCTCCTCTCGGGTGATCTGCGGAACCGGTCCCTGGCAGAGGGTTTCCGTGGTGCCTACCAGCGTCTTGCCGTACCAAGGCATCACGAATACCACCCGCTCATCGAAGCAGGATTCCAGATAGAGCACCCCGGGCGGCGCAGGAATATCCAGAAGCAAATGGCTCCCCTGCACCCAGTCTATTGCCGTCTGGGCTATGGGCGGTGTCACCCGCGCCAGCAGGTCGTTGACAAAGGCGCCGGCGGCGTTGACCAGAAAGCGGCAGTGCAGCATTTTGTCGCCATCCGCATCCCGGTAACTCAGCTTACATCCCTGAGGCTTATGCTCTATTGTCAAACACTCGGCGCCCTCGCGGATATCGGCACCGAGCAGCCTGGCGCTATCGGCCACCGCCTTGGTCAATAAGGCATCATCCGTCTGGGCATCCCAGTATTGGAACATATGAGTCATTCCCGCCAGCTTGAGCCCGGGAAAGCTTCCCCAAGCCCTGGCAGGCAGACTACGAAAACGGCCCAGGCGGTCAAACTCGCTCAGCAAGCCGTAGAGGCTGAGGCCGGCCCTGAGGGTCAAGGCGCCGCGGCGACTGTCACGATAAACCGGGATAAAGAAAGGAACGGCCTTGACCAGGGTTGGCGCCAGACGCAATAACTCGCGCCGGGCCCGCAGCGATTCGCGCACCAGATCCAGTTGTCCGGATTCGAGATAACGTAAGCCGCCATGGATCAGTTTGCTGGACTGGGAGGAGGTGCCTGCCGCCAGAGTGGACTTTTCCAGTAGCACCACGGAATAACCGGCCGCCGCCGCGCACTGCGCCACCGCCACGCCGGAGATGCCGCCACCTATGATTGCCAGATCGACCTGTTCCATCAGCCTCTTTCCGTTAACGTTCCAATTGCTGCCACAGGGTGTCACACAAGCTTTTCAGTTGTTGCAGCTCAGCCTGCGGCATGGCACTGCGACACAGCATCTGCTCAGGCACATCGACTGCGCGCGCTTGCAAAGCCAGCCCGGCATCGGTGAGCGTCAGTACCCGCACCCGCTCGTCCTGTTCACTGCGGCCTCTTAACAGCAAGCCTTTAGTTTCCAGGCGTTTGAGCAAGGGCGTCAAGGTACCTGAATCCAGATGTAAACGCTCACCCAGCGCCTTGACACTGATGCCCTTGTGCTGCCAAAGCACTAACATGGCCAGATATTGTGGATAGGTAAGATCCAGGGCATCGAGCACAGGCCGGTAGGCCCGCACCATAGCATTGGCGGCGCTGTATAGTGAAAAGCAAACCTGGTTTTCCAGGCACAGGGGATTGTTTGACATGAGCCAACCCGAAAATACAACTTACATTGTGCACAATATACTTGCCTCCACCCAAAATATCGAGCCAACGTTTTAATAATTAGATTGAAAAGCACTTCTCATCCAGCGTAGGGAAGGTTCCATATACGAGTCTCCCCGAACATCAAGCTGACATTTTGTCACTAAACCGGCCTGCAATGCCTCTTGAGCGATCCTCAATAGGTGGCCCCAAACGGCATTATAATGACTTTATCCAGAGGCAACTCTAGGCCCGCTTTCGCTTAGCCCCTTCCTCAAGCCATCACTTGAGTCTGCTATGGGAAAGATGCAATTGAATCAGTAAGGTGTTGTTTACAATTATTATTAAGTCAATTTATTGGCAACAAAACAAATAAATGTCAGCATGACTAAATTTATATTTTCGGTGACATTTTCCCGTCATTCATACTGTATTATGACGTTCCTCTCTTTTAGAACAGTTTTCATAGAAAATTGATTTATTCCTGACAATCGATTAAATTTGCGCCTCAAAAGTGGACCAAAACAATAATAAAGACATAATCAAAGGAGAATGATATGCGTGTCCTAATACTGGGGTTACTGCTGTTTGCCGGGGTATCCCAAGCCGCCTGCGAAAAAAGCATCTTGCTTGGTAATATCGATTATGCCAAGAACAGCTCTTATTTCAGCGCCCGTGATTCTTTACAACTGGATAAAATTGTTGCCGACAACAGCAGTAATTCAAGCGGCTATCTATTATTGGAATTCAATATGGATAAATCTCTCGGTGATGAAGAGTTACAAAAATATAATATGTGGCTTGCCAATAGACGCATCGAAAGGGTTAAAGAGTATTTAACGGCAGCGAACTTTCCCCAACCTATCGTCACCCGGATCCGTACCGCGACCCATAAAGACAACCGCGAAGTGAGCCTGCATTGGTGCAACAACCAACAGATGCTGGCGACCATAGAAAAACCGCGCAGCGCCGAGTAACGCCGTTTTTTACAGGTCATAGTGATAAACGGCGGCGAGCTTACTGGCCCAGTTGTCTCAACCGTCCCCCTTACTGTCAGCGCTTATCCGCCATCACTCTCCGTTATAAATAACCAAGAGTGATGGCAACCCGAGACCGCCGCTAGAGCTTAAAACGCCCCACTTCATGACGTAGTGAATCAGACAACTCAGCCAGTTGCTGTGCCTTAGTGGTGGCACTGTTGGCCTCCTGCGACAAAAGCAGAGAAACTTCGCGAATCGATTCAGTATTGCGATTGATTTCACCGGTCACGGAGGTTTGCTCTTCGGCCGCGGCCGCTATCTGGCTCGCCATATCGGATATCTGGGCGATCGCCTGGCTTATCTGCGCCAGGCTGGCACTGGCCGATTCGGCATCCATCACACTGGTTTCCGCCATCTGATGGCTCTGCGCCATGGAATTCACAGCCTTAGTCGCTGTCATTTGCAGTGTCTCGATCATGGCCTGGATCTCTTGCGTGGACGCGTGCGTTCGCTGCGATAGTACCCTGACTTCATCGGCCACTACGGCAAAGCCACGCCCCTGCTCACCGGCTCTGGCAGCTTCAATGGCGGCGTTCAGAGCCAAGAGATTCGTCTGCTCGGCAATACCGCTGATGGTCAGCAAAATACTATTGATCTTCTGTGAATGTTCATTGAGCTCACCGATAATTTCACTGGCGGTCGCCACTTCCTGTGCCAGACAGTGAATCGATTCCTGACTTTGCTGTACCTGTTGTTGACTACTGCCAGACAGGCCAACCGCCGACTGCGCCGTCAGGGCCGCCTGCTCCGCATTGCCAGCTATCTCCTCGGTGGCACCGGCCATTTCAGTGACGGCGGTCGCGACCATAGTGACTTCATCTTGCTGACCCTCGATACGTCGACGGCTATCCTCGGCAGAGTCACGGGTCTGTTGAGCTTGTTCACCCAATTGCTGAGCAATTTCATTCATACGGGAGATCATGCCATGCAGGCGTTCAACAAAACGGTTGAATCCGCTGGCCAGAGTGCCAATTTCATCGTGTTGATTACGGGTCTCGATACGCACGGTAAGATCGCCCTCTCCCTCGGCAATATCGTTGAGCGCCTTGGCAAGCCGCTCCAGATCGGAAAACTGACTCTTAAACACCAATACCAACAGGCCACCAAAACCCACCAAAAACAAGGCGCCGACTCCCGACATCCACCAGGCTAACTCAGTAGCCTCGGCCATGATGCTCGCCTTATCCATGACAAACATCAATGCCCAATCCGTATGGGGTACGGCTGCGACATAAAAGAGTTTGTCACTACCGGCAAATTTCATCTCATCAACGGTATTGGCCCTGATAGCGGCGCTGAACCACTGGGGTGTAAAAATACCACCGAGTTGATTAACTCGCTGACCATTCAGGGCCTTGTCTGGATGGCTGATAATTAAACCACTACGCTCCAGCATCACGGCATAGCCATCCCCCGGCACCTTGAGGGTTCGCACAGCCTCTGTCAGCTGTTCAATGGTTAAGTCGGCTGCCACCACACCTTGTATCTGGCCATTCTGAAGCAAGGGTTCTGCAATGGTGACCACAGGCTTTTGCATGGTGGCACTAAAGTAAGGAGCCGTCATTATCATGGCTCCTGCGCGTTTGGCATCTCGATACCAAGGCCTGACTCGGGGATCATAACCTGCGCGCTGCAAGTTAGGATCCTGGCGATACATGTTGCCCTTTTCATCACCGTAATAGGTCAGAGCCAAACCGCTGGCCTCATGGGCCTGCATTAGAAAAGGCGTGATATTAACGTCAAGATTCCGCTGCAGTGTGCCCCTCAAGCTGCTGATCGCCTGTTGTCTATCAACCATCCATTGTCCAATACCGCCAGCAAAGGTCGTTGCCAGTTGATCGACCTCATGTTGAGTGCGCTGCATGGCGTTGTCACGAATGGAAGAGGAAGAAAGGCCAACCAAGGCTACAACCGTGAGAAAGACGGCACCCAAGCTGACCAACAGTAAGCGGGCTTTAAGCGTGAACTGCATAAGGAGTCCTGTAGATATTTAAAGGGGAGTAAAGGTAAAGCGACAAAAAAGTAAATTACTGAAATCATCAGTGCAGATAGTTACGCCTGAATGCAGTTTTATTAGACAAACATTAACAAATATCTATGCGTCTCACTTTAGAGACTTTTTCGAGTCCGATAACAGTTTTAAAGCCGCTCTATCATGAACTTCCCTGCCTTGGAGTAAAGTGTATGTAGGGTACTTGTGGCTTCAATATGGCCATGAGTACATCAGTGAATATTCTATTCCTCTTGCACAGGTAAGCTTATGTTACGAAATATCCTCCTCTGCCTGATACTGAGCTTCAGCACAGGCCTCGCCGCCACTGAAACTCAAATGACACCCAATCAGTGGCAACAGGTAGATCAGCAGGGACAGATCAAGATCCCGTTATATTTTGTCTGGTCCAAGACTTGCCCACATTGTGCCGAGGCACATCCCTTTATCGACTCCTTAGCAGAACGTTATCCCTGGATTGAGCTGCATTCCTTGATGGTGGGAGCACCGGGTACCCAAGAGACTTGGCAACAGTTGGCTGAAGCGACCGGCACGGAAGCACGTTCAGTGCCTTATATGGCCACCTGTGGCAAAGCCATCATAGGTTATTCCAGTGAAGACGTGACCGGCCAATTCCTGCTCAATCGTCTCAAGAACTGTTACCTCCAAGCGGGCGGGGAGTTACCTCAGGAAGAGATGCCCGGGCAGTCATCATCACAATCTGCGTCAGGTTCATCCCAAGCGCCCCTGTTTGGCACTTGCGCCAATGACGGTGGCAATGGCACCTGTGATGCAACGGCACTGGCGGCAGAGCCCGAAGTGCAGCCGGTGGAATTGCCTCTGGTGGGAGTCGTGACGCCGGAAACCATGTCACTGCCGATCCTTACGCTGGTACTTGCCGGTGTCGATGCCTTTAACCCCTGCGCCTTCTTTGTGCTCTTGTTCCTGTTGTCCATCATGGTCAACGCCAAGAGCCGCGGCCGTATGCTGCTGGTAGGAGGCATCTTCGTGTTCTTCTCTGGCTTTATTTACTTCCTGTTTATGACCGCTTGGCTCAACATCTTCCAATTGCTGGGGGCTGGCAGTGATGGCGGGATGATTATTCTAGCGGCCGGGATCCTGGCGCTGATAGCCGGCACTATCAACATCAAAGACTACTTCTTTACCAAGGGGGAGGTGACCCTCTCGATGTCGGCGGAAAACCGCAGCGGACTTATCAAGCGCATGGGCAAACTATCCAGCGCCTCCAGCCTGGCGACCATGATAGCCGGCACCACAGTATTGGCGATTCTGGCCAACGCCTATGAGCTCTTGTGTACCGCGGGCTTCCCGATGATCTACACCAGTGTGCTTTCGATGCATAATCTGCCAAGCTTCGAACGTTACATGTACCTGGTTCTGTATAACATCGTCTACGTTATCCCACTGGCCATCATAGTGATCGCCTTCAGCATGACTCTCGGCAAGCGCAAGCTGACCGAGAAAGAGGGGCAAACTCTAAAACTGATGTCCGGCGTCATGATGTTGGGATTGGGTGGCACCCTGGCGGTCAATCCCGCAGCGCTGCAGAGCGTCAGCCTGGCATTGGGGCTAATTATTGGCGCCATAGTCGTCACGATCCTGATAGTGATGGGCCGAAAATTCCTGGAACGCCGCCGCAAGGCCGCTTGATGGTTCAGCATAACCAAGTCGCCAGATGGCGGCTTGGCTTCTTTGCCGAACCTGCGGGATTTAGGCTAAAGTTATAGCTATTGATGCCGATAACAAGATAATGCCCGAGTCCCGTAATGCGACTCTCCAACCCCGAGGAAAGCCATGACAGTCTCTCTCAACTCTCAGCCGCTGTCGGTGAATATGGATACCGGTGCTGTCGGTGTTAAAGTCGCCCAGTTAGCCAAGCAACAGCAACAAGCCGAAGGCGAAATTGCACTGCAACTGATCCAAGCCGCTACACCCGCGCAGGAGCCAGCTGCCCCCGTTGGAAATATAGGCCGTAATATCAATACCACGGCTTGATTTGCTCGGCGCTGCTATTTAACTCATCGGCGTTCCCAATTTGCCACTTTGACTGAATACCCAAAAAAGAACCCAGCGATGCTGGGTTCTTTTTTGGGTATTCAGTCAGATATTGTCACTGTCCAGGCTTGATATCAAAGGCTTGAAAGCTGCATTAACACCCGCTCATCGCTTCCCAGAAGCAACAATTTGCCATCCTGGATTTCACCTTTAACCACTTGGGGTAAGACCTGCATTACCAGTTGTTCCTGAGCCATAAGTGCATCGACACAAGCTTTCATCGTGCTACCGGCCGGAACCAGTTTCAACTTCTGTCCTTCCAGAGAGTATGTTCCAAAGAAATTGTTGCAGCTGTTATTGCCGGAGAGCTTACCATCATCGGCAAAAACCAACTGTGCCGGGCTGTAATCTATTGTCGGTTGCCCCAGAATACTTTCCACATGCCAGCTACCTTCCAGTGGCAAAGGCTGACCCTGGGTATCAGGAGTGGTTTGGCATGCTGCCAACCCCAAAAGCAGCGCTGCGGCTACGAGCGTTTTTTTAATCATGGTCATTTTTCCATTGGTTTATTGAACTCTTATAGTGTGACAAGAATAAGGCGGATAAAAAAGAGGGGCAACGGAGATTGATAAGACTAATTCGGTGTCTCAACTGGCCACTGAAGCTACATGACGCAAAATGTGTTAACACCAGGTGGCAATGCTGAGTGATGGCTGTTATATCCACCGGGATGACCTTGATAGAAGTAATTGTGAACCGCTTTCCGGGTGCATGATATCAATCGACTCAGATATAGCTCATTTCATCTTGTTATCACCAGTAGCATTACCAATTCGCTAAAAAACAGCGTATTCAACACTGGATTTAAACGACTATTTTTACCTTACGCCCCCCAAAAGACACTAACAATAAAACATGCTCAGTAAAGGTGAGTAAAACAAATCATCTTTCAATTCAAAATATTCATTCAGTAGCCAATTTAACTTGACCACTACGGCCTTGGCTCAAGCAAGTTACTGAAACCCTGTCCCGATAGCATTTTAATAAAAAACACCTCGAGTCTATTATATGCACGACAATGAAAAATAATTTTGTCCTGATGAAAGATGGCAACACTCACAATGGACAAGGCCCGAACATGTTCCATCACAGCCGTCGGAATTTATTCCATCCACGCCCAATGAATCACTCTTGTTTCTGAACCCGTTGCAGGGAAGACTTGAGTCCAGCCTTGGCACTTTCCAACATTGGTGCCAACTTGGCGGCAGAATCAGGACTGAAGAAACAACTACTGGAATCCAACTGAGCTAAAGGGTTAAGCTGACTCATCTGTCGCTCCAAGCGCTTGATGATATGCTCCAAGTCCCGCTCCAGATCGACAAATACCAATAAAACATACTGACTATCACTGTAATGGGCCGCTATATCTGCGGTTCTGATTGTGTTGAGAATAAGGTTACCAAGCTCCTTGTGTTGGCGGCTCAAAGCCTCATCATCTATGTCTTTGCCCGGTATCAGTTCCAGAAAAATGATCCCCGAGTGCGCACCAAATCTACGCCCGAGATTAAGTTGCCTCGGAGCCATCATGATGAAACCATAATGATTCAGCATTCCGGTTTCCCGATCACGCATTGACAGTGATTCGATACGATGACTTTGGCATAACAACGCCAAATCTTGTTGCAAAAGGATCTGAAAAGGCTCCAGCATATAGGGGCTAATATGCTGTTGTTCATTGGCATGAGCATTAATGACACAGAGGCAACCAAAAACAGAACCATCAGGCCAAAGAACAGGCCTGGAAAGAATACCAAGTACATTGCTGAATTCCTTAGGGGAATCCTCCGTTGTTGAACGAGTCAGATCCAGATTTACCCCTTCAGGAGGAGCATCAACCATACGCTGAAATACACTTTCATCAGCCGCAAAGACCTTGCCAGGCGGAAATCGATTACTGGCATCGGCAGCACTGACAATAACTTCAAATCCCAAGTCTGTCTTTTGAAGCACAAAAACCTTGTCGGCTTGATAATAACGCTTCATTAATTCACATTGATGCATCCAACGAATAAGGTTGAGTCTGTGGCTTTCACTTTCCAGTAAGCTCTTACCTGGGTCTATGGTGTCCGGGAGCATGTTTCTTCCTGAATTGAATGGCTTGGTTCGTCCTTAAGTGTGGAAGCTAAATGGGAGTTTCGCAAATTGGTCAAATCAAGTGCCAGCGTCCTTGGCTTTGGTTATAATGCGCCCTCTTTATTTTCTTAAAGCCAGCCGATGCCAGAATCCACACAATACCGCCAAGCCAAGATGGCGGACATTGAGACCATTGCCACCCTAGAAAAACGTTTCAATCAAGATGAACTGAGTGCCAAAGAACGTACTCGGGGATTCGAGGGACAAGGGTTTTCCATCTCAGAACTAAACCCTTTAGTCTCGGCTGGCCTGGTCTGGGTGGCTGAGATCTCAGGGGAAATCATGGGTTATCTCATCCTCGGCGACTGGAACAAGCTTAATCATTCACCTTTATGCCAAGCCCTATACCAGCGACTTAGCCAAGGGCATTGCGCACTTAAAACCGATTGGCGCAATACTCTTCACTATGGCCCAGTTTGGGTTCATCCCAAGTATCGGGGCAAAGGTGTATTTGATGGGTTGTACTCTGCCGCTAGAGAAAATAATGACGCTCCCTGGCTAGCACTGATCGCCGAAGACAATGAAGCATCTCTACGAGCGCATAGCCGCCATGCACGCATGCAAACATTGGACTTTGTGACACTCTGCGGCCGTGATTTCTACCTGCTGCAGGGATAAACTTGAACAATGAATTTAACTCATCGTTTGAATTCTACCCTTTGAACCAATTGAGCCAAGATTTAAAACAGCGAGGCCCATATGCCACAGACACCGGAAAGCTTGATACTTACCAGTAAACAGTTACAGCTATCGGCTTGGGACAATGTCAGGTATCTGGTCTCTGTTTTGGCCCTGCAAGGCGAACCGACACAAGCATACGAGGTAACACTCGAAGGCAAGCTTCATTATCTGGTTAATGGATTAGGGGTAAACTTTGATTGTGGTCGCTGCAACAGCTATCAGACACCAATAACCCTCTTGACCGTAACAGATATCAATCCGAACCGAACGCTTGATATCGCCCCGCTATCTGCAGAGCAAATCAATTATCTCTGTATGGAAACGGCTCATTTCGATCACTGTTATTAGACCGGCTCTAACAAAGAAAAAGGACCCGCTATAAAGAGCGGATCCTTTTTGAAATCTACAGCAATCACTCGGCCCTTAGGCGTATTCGCTCTTGAAGGCCTTTAATGTTAAGCCGCTGCCGATTCATCCTCTGAATGGCGGATCAGGTAGTCAAAGGCTCCCAGAGAGGCCGTTGCACCGCTACCCATAGCGATGATGATCTGCTTGTAGGCCGAGTTAGTCACGTCACCAGCAGCAAACACTCCTGGCAGTGAAGTCTGACCGCGTTCATCGACAATGATTTCACCGCGCGGGGTCAACTCCACAGTACCACGCAACCATTCAGTGTTGGGCACCAGACCTATCTGCACAAAGATACCTGCCAGCGCAATATTATGCTGCTCGCCACTGGCTCTGTCTGTGTAGTTAAGGCCGATAACCCGACTGCCATCACCAAGGACTTCAGTCGTTTGCGCCTGGGTGATAATAGTGATGTTACCCATAGATTTGGCCTTGCGCTGCAGCACATCATCGGCGCGCAATTTACTGTCAAACTCGAGTACAGTCACATGCTCAACTATGTTGGCCAGATCGATAGCCGCCTCGATACCCGAGTTACCGCCGCCGATCACCGCAACCCGTTTACCCTTGAACAGCGGGCCATCACAGTGAGGACAATAAGCCACACCGCGGCCACGATATTCCTGCTCACCGGGGACATTCATTTCCCGCCAGCGAGCTCCTGTGGCCAACAAGACAGTGCGGCTCTTGAGTAGGGCACCATTTTCCAGTTCCACTTCATAGAGGCCATTGCTGCCGAGACGAACCGCCTTCTGGTTATCCATCACATCCACTTCATAGTCGCGAACATGCTCTTCCAGATTTGCCACCAACTTGGGGCCTTCAGTCGCCTTGACCGAAATAAAGTTTTCAATGCCGACGGTTTCGCTGACCTGGCCACCGAACTTGTCGGCCAACAGCCCAGTGCGCAGTCCCTTACGGGCAGCGTAGATGGCGGCTGATGCCCCGGCAGGCCCGGCGCCAACCACCAGCACTTCGTAGGGCTTACGCTGGTTAAGGCTTTCGGCTTGGCGGGCAGAGGCATTGGTATCCAGTTTATTGAGTATCTCTTTCAGGCTGATGCGGCCGGCAGAGAAAGGCTCGCCGTTCAGATAAACCGAAGGCACGGCCATGATATTGCGCTGCTCAACCTCATCCTGGAACAAGGCACCATCTATCATGGTATTGCTGATCCGCGGGTTGATCGCCGCCATCATATTGAGCGCCTGCACCACATCCGGGCAGTTCTGGCAGCTCAGAGAGACAAAAGTTTCAAAATGATATTCCCCTGGCAGGCTGCGGATCTGCTCGATCAGCTCGGCCTCCAACTTGATGGGATGCCCACCTGTGTGCAACAGAGCCAGCACAAGTGAGGTAAATTCGTGCCCCATGGGCAAACCGGCAAAACGTATATCAGAGCCCTTGATTGAGGTAACTTGCATCGCCGGGGTACGGGATAGTGACTGCTCGGTCACACTGACCAGGGAAGACAGCGAGGCAATATCCTGTGCCAGAGCCAACAGCTCTTTGGACTTTGGGCTTTCATCTGCAGATACGACAAGTTCAACTGGTTGCTTGAGGTTCTGCAGATAGGTTTGCAGTTGATTTTTCAGATTCGCATCCAACATGATGACTCCAGAATCAGACTAAAGGAAAACAGAAATAGTGCGGGGAAAGAGGCTCCGAACCCTTGCAGGGGGAGGTTCGGAGCCTTCTGGGTCAGACTGGCAGTTTAGATTTTGCCAACCAGGTCCAGAGAAGGAGCCAGAGTTTCGTCGCCTGGCTGCCACTTGGCTGGGCAAACTTCGCCGTCGTGAGTAGCAACATATTGAGCAGCTTGGATCTTACGAACCAGCTCGCTGGCACTACGTCCGATACCCAGGTCATGGATTTCAGCGACTTTGATTTCACCTTCAGGGTTGCTGACGAAAGTACCGCGCAGGGCGACACCGTCTTCCTCAACCAGCACACCGAAGTTACGGCTGATTTCACCGGTTGGGTCACCTATCATTGGGAATTGGATCTTGTTGATGGTGTCGGAAGTATCGTGCCATGCCTTGTGAGTAAAGTGCTTGTCGGTAGACACAGAGTAAACTTCAACGCCCATAGCTTGCAGTTTTTCGTAGTGGTCAGCCATATCACCCAGTTCAGTTGGGCAAACGAAGGTAAAGTCGGCTGGGTAGAAGAAAACTACAGACCACTTGCCCAGCAGATCCTGTTCGGTCAGCTCAACGAATTCACCTTTGTGGAAGGCGGTAGCTTTAAAGGGTTTGATTACAGAGTTGATGATTGACTGAGTCATTGTATGCTCCCATTTTCAGTTTGAATTGTCCGGGTCAACTTCATTGCTGCCCCTCGATGGAAGTCATATTAACCAAAGGGTTTAAAATAAGATAACGGATAAAAGCTGTTGCCTTAATCGGTTTTTTAGGGGAGCTTGTATCGGGAGCGAAAAAAGCGATTACCCTTCGCTCCCGAGCAAGTTATTGATCTATTGGTTATCACTGAACTTATGCTGTTCCAACCAATGGCTCAACAGGCGTACACCATAACCGGTAGCTCCGGCCGGAGCCAACTGAGTGTCGCTCCTGACCAGGGCGTTACCGGCAATGTCCAGATGAGCCCAGGGTTGCTCACCGGCAAAACGCTTGAGAAACATCGCCGCCGAAGAAGCCCCGGCGCTGCCTTCACGGCCTGTGTTGGTTAAGTCTGCTATGCTGGAATGCAACTCTTCGCCGTAGGCCGGATCCAGCGGCAAGCGCCACAGCTTTTCCCCTACCTGCTGCCCCGCATAGGTCAGTTGCTGCACCAAAGGTTCCGAGTCACTGAACAGGCCGGCATACTCCACCCCTAGGGCACGCACCTTGGACCCTGTGAGGGTCGCCACATCCACTATCACTTGTGGTTGGTATTGCTCGCGGGCATACCAAAGACCGTCGGCCAACACCAGACGTCCTTCGGCGTCGGTATTGAGGACTTCAACCGTCAGCCCCTGGGCAGTCTTGATCACATCCCCGGGGATCATCGCACGGCCCGAGACCATGTTTTCCGCCAGCGGCATGATACCCACCAGATTAACTGGCGCCTTGGCGGCGGCCATCGCCTTGACCGTTCCCAACACTGTGGCGGCGCCGGCCATATCTGACTTCATCCGCGCAATCGAAGTGCCGGTCGCCTTGATGTTATAGCCGCCTGAGTCAAAGGTAATCCCCTTCCCCACCAGCGCAACCGGAGCATCATCACTGCCTTGCCAGTGTGCCACTACCAACCTTGGGCCACGCTCACTGCCTTTGCCCACGGCCAGCAGCGCCCCCATATTGAGCTTGGCCAGGTCTTTTGGCTCCAACACCTTAACCTTGACGCCAAGACGCTTGAGTTCCTTGGCCGCATCGGCAAAGGACTCGGGATAGAGTTCGGCGGCAGGTTTGTTGGTCAGATCCCGCGCCAGCGCCACACCATCGGCAATCGCTGCCGACTTGAGGTGATTAGTCTCGGCTATCTTGGGCTCGGCGACCGCAAAATGGTACTGTTTTTCGGTGCGCGGCTTGGCCGTAAAGTCACGATAGCGGTAGCTTGCCAGGGAGATCCCCTGGGTCAATTCGGCGATAAACCCTTGACTATTGGGGATATCAGCGGCCCATACCGCCACCTTGGGTTGTTTGACGCCTTCCAGGTGATTGGACAGCTTGCCCCCCAGCAAGGCTGTCTTCCCCGGCGTCAGTTCAGCATCCCCAAGCCCGAGCAGCAACAGGCGTTCAGCTTGGGTACCAATGGGGGCCAGCAATTCGAGCAGCTCGCCCTCCTGGCCTTTGAAGTTAGCAGCCGCAATGGCGCGCTGCAGTTGTTTGCGGGTATCCGCCTGCAAGCCTGCGGCCGAGTAGAGGGTGCCATCCTGATGCTGGAACATCACCAAGGTATTGACCGGGGCGACTTGAGTGGCAAACTCATACTGTTCGGCCTGTGTCGTCCCAGCGCCCATAAGGCAGGATAGGGTCAGAAGTTTTACAGCTAATCTTTTGTTTTTATTCATTTGTACTGCTTATCATTATTGAGGGGCAGACAAATATAACATCAGGGCTTTTACGAACTAGAGCCCTTAACAATCCCTTACAAATTAGCCTACTGCCAGAGTTCGAAGCGACTGAGGGAGCGGCCGAGATCGCAGTCCAGCACAGCAGACAAGCCGGCGGCGCCCTGCTTGAGCCCGGCACTGGTAAAGTTTTTCGGTGTCCTTGAGGCAAACACTACCCAGTTGCCGCCCCCCGTGAGGCAGGCCCGCACATCGGGGAAATGTTGCTGTAGGCGAGCCAGCAGGCCTCTGTCCTGACTGTGCTCTTTCCAGCAGTTGAGCACCAGCAAACCCTCACTCTTGAGCAGTGCCAGGCTCTGCTCGATAAAGGCTTGGCTCAGCTGACCGGCATCAACGCCTTCAGAGCCGTAGAGATCGGCGAAGATAATATCTACCTTCTTGTGATCGGCACTGGCCAGAAACTGATTGGCATCCTGATTGATAAGGTTCAGCTTTTTCGACAGTGGCAGTTGAAAATGGCTCTTGGCCAACTCAAGCACCAGGGGACGCAACTCGACCGCTGTAAGCTTGATAGCGGCATCAAAATGCCTCAGCGCATGCACCAAGGCGCCGCCGCCCAGCCCCAAAATGATGGAGCTCTTGGGTTTGAGGTACAAAAGCGCCAACAGCATGGCTTGCACATAGGTGTGCTGCGGTACATGGGGAGCCTTTTTCAACAGTTTGCTCTGCTCATCGTGTTCGCCGAAGGCTAAGATCCGACAGTCGCCATCATCAAGGACAGCGACGCTGCCCCATTCATCCTGTTGCTGCACTAAGGTGCGATAATCTGACATGCTTGAATAATTCTCGGTTGGGGAGTTTATCCCCTGTGACAAAGTCGCTAGTATGCCAGCAAACGCCTTATTTCTCACAGAAGCAAACGCCATATGACTCACAATATTCTGATTGCCTGCCTCTATCTCGGGGTGTTTTTCTTTCTGCAGCGGGCGCTGAAAAATGCAGTGCAAACCCTGGCGGACAAGAAACAGGTCAGCGCCGCCCGTACCAGCCTGGTGACTCGCTTTATCAGCTATCTGTTGTTCTTTGTCACTCTATCGCTGATGGCCGTTTCTCTGGGACTCGGCTATCAGGAGGTTTCACTGTTCGTGTCTTCGGCATTTGCCGTGCTGGGGGTGGCTTTGGTGGCCCAGTGGTCGATACTGAGTAACCTCACCGCCGGGGTACTGATCTTTTTTGTGTTTCCCTACAAGGTCGGTGAGCGGATCAAAGTTGTCGACAAGGATGAGGATATTACCGGGGTATTGTTGGAAGTGGGGCTGTTTCACGTGCTTATCCGCCGCGACAACGGCGATACTGTTACCTACCCCAACAACCTGATACTGCAAAAAGCCGTGCTGAAGCTGGCACCCGGCAATGCCTCGGCGCCGCAGGCACAAGAGACAATACCGGAGCAGTTACCCAAGCAGGATTAATTAAGCCTGCGCTGGAACAGCGCCAGCGCCTGCTGGTACATCTGCAGCGCCAATGCCGGGTCATAACGGGGATCGCCATCCCTCATAAAGGCATGCTGGGCATTGAGCTCCTGCCAGCTGTATAAGAGCTGGCATTGCTCCAGCCTTTGCTGGATGAGACGGCGCCCTTCACTCGGCACATGGGGGTCCTGCTTGCCCCAGATCATTACCAACTCGGCGCGAATATCCCGGCAGCGGCTCAGAGAGTCATTCCCCGGCGCACTCGGGATAGCGCCGCTGTGAATATCTGTGGCATAGAGACAAAATGCCGCTGCGATGTCGGGGTTAAGGGCGGCGCGAAATGCCAGGTGGCCGCCAACACAGACGCCCATGGCACCAATCCGGCCGCGGCTCCAGGGCTGAGCCCGGATAAAATCCACCAGTGCCTGAGTATCATCATCGTGGGCTTCCAATGGCTTGCTCAGCTTATCGCTGTTGCCTTTGTCCTTGCCACTGTCATCATAACCAAGCACAGTGCCCGGCGGATTGAGCTCGTGGAAAATTTCCGGCACCAATACCGCAAAGCCGTGACCGGCCAGCATACAAGCCATGCGGCTTATTGGCGCGGTTTCCTGAAAGATTTCCGAGTAAAAGATGATAGCGGGAAAACAACCCTCACTATCGGGACGATAGACCCGGGTTTGCATGCTGCCGCTTGCCGTCGGCAGTTGATGAAGACTCTGTGTGACCAGCATGACACCTCCCTATGAGCATCTCCCCGATGCGGTTATCTCAATCTAGCAATCGGGGAGTTGGGTGTCAGTATTTATCTATAAAGAATTCTTGCAAAGGGCTAGGGCCATTTGCTGCGAACCACGTGCATCCAGGCCTGTAAGCCGACGCAGAGCACACATGGGACTTGTTCGCACCTTCCTTAGAAAAGCTCGTTACCCGAACGCTCACCGCTGAGGAGTTTCTGTACATTGGACAGTGTAGTGTGGGCGATGGCGCCCAAGGCCTCTTCGGTCAAAAACGCCTGGTGACCGGTAAAGATCACGTTGTGGCAAGCCGATAGACGCCGGAATACATCGTCCTGGATCACTTCGTTGGACTTGTCTTCAAAGAACAGCTCTTTCTCGTTCTCATACACGTCCAACCCCAACGAACCTATCTGTCCGAGCTTGAGCGCTTCCATGGCATCTATGGCGTTGAGCAAGCCGCCACGACTGGTGTTGATCACCATCATGCTAGGCTTCATCTTGGCAAAGCTGTCTGCGTTGAGCAAATGGCGGTTTTCCGCCGTCAGCGGGCAATGAAGACTGATGATATCGCTCTGTTGGTACATTTCATCCAGAGTGACATAGCGAGCCCCCAGCGCCTCTACTTGCGGGTTGGGATAAGGGTCAAACGCCAGTACTTTACAGCCAAAGCCCAACAAGACCTTGATGGTGGCGATACCGATTTTCCCTGTGCCGACCACGCCCACAGTCTTACCGAACATGTTGAAGCCCACCAACCCTTCGAGAGAGAAGTTGGCATCCCGGGTGCGTTGATACGCCTTATGGATCTTGCGGTTCAGGGTCAACATCAGAGCGACCGTATGCTCGGCTACAGATTCTGGAGAGTAAGCCGGGACATTGACGACACTCATTCCCAGCCGTTTGGCCGCATCCAGGTCGACATTATTAAAGCCGGCGCAACGCATGGCGATGATCCGGGTGCCATTGGTGGCCAGTTCTGTCAACACCTCATCATTGAGCTCATCGTTGACGAAGGCGCAGATCACTTCGAATCCGTAAGCCAGTTTCACTGTTTGCATGCATAGGCGCACGTCGAAGTACTCAATTTGCGCCCCGAAGGCCTCGTTGGTACGGTTGAAATGCTGCATGTCGTAACGCTTGGCGCTAAAAAAACCTATCTTCATGCTGTTTATGACCCGGTAGTTGGACTGATAGCTAAAAGTGTAAGTGAATTACTTAAACTTGTCTTTGCCTAGCTCGGGCAATCTCACCGGAAACATGATGCAGCGCACCAAAAATAAAAAAGCGGACTCCTGACAGTCCGCTTTTTTTGATGGGGGCTCAAGCGCCCCGACTCCGTGCTATCGGAGAATTAGCTTGGCCTAGTGCTCTTTAGCGTACTTGGCAGCTTCAGCACCGGCGATACGACCGAAGGTGACGATATCAGAGATAGCGTTACCACCCAGACGGTTGGCACCGTGAACACCACCAGTGGCTTCACCGGCAGCATACATACCTTGGATCAGATGACCGTCTTTGGCTTTAACCTCAGTCTTAGTATCGATCTTCACGCCACCCATGCTGTGGTGTACAGCTGGCTTAACTTCGATGGCGTAGTATGGAGCAGTACCCAGTTCACGAGGCAGGTTAGGACGCTCGAATTGAGTGTCTTTACCAGACTTCACGAAACCGTTGTAGGTAGCGATAGTCTTGGCCAGTTCGGCACCTGGAACACCAATCTTCTTGGCCAGTTCTTCAGGAGTCTTACCTTCGTCAACAATGCCCAGGTGGACATAGTTTTCAATCTTCTTCAAGCTCTTACGAACTGAGTCATCGAATACCAAGAAGGCGCTGGCACCTTTCTGTTTCAGGATGGCTGCAGAAGCCTTGTCACGAGTAGTGATTTCGTTGACGAAACGGTCACCTTCGCGGTTAACCAGGATAGCACCGTTACCACGTACGGCTTCAGTTACCATCACACCACCACGTGGGGACAGAGTTGGGTGAGCCTGTACCCATTCCAGATCGCGGGTATCGGCACCGGCTTGCATGGCAACATCCAGACCGTCACCGGTTGCACCTGGGTGGTTGGTAGCAGCAAAGCCTTTCAGCTTAGGATCGTACTTGGCAACGCGGTCGTTGTTCTTGGCGAAACCACCGGTAGCCATAACCACGGCGTCAGCCTTGATCACGTAGTAACCAGTGTACTTACCTTCAACCAGAACGCCGGTCACTTTACCTGAATCATCTTTCAGTACGCGAACAACGCGGCTGTTCAGACGGATATCGGTACCGCGCTTAACAGCGTTGTCCCACAGTACTTGGGCTACGTGAGCACCCACACCGGCACCACCAGTTGGACGGTGGCTACGGTTGACACTAGCACCACCCATACGACCCACGTCATTCATGTCGGCGCCCATAGCGGTCAACCAGTCGATAGAGTCGGAAGAGTTGTTGGCCAGTACTTTAACCAGTTCAGGATCGTTGATGTTGCGGCCACCTTTCATGGTGTCCTGGATCATGATCTCTTTCTTGTCTTTAATGCCCAGAGCCGCTTGAGGCTTGGTTTCAGCAGCGTTCATACCGCCTGCAGCCAGCTTGGTGTTACCACCTGGGACAGGTTCTTTTTCCAGCAAAATCACTTTGGCACCGTTGTCGCGAGCAGATACTGCTGCGGCCAGACCGGCACCACCAGAACCTATGATAACCACGTCAGTGGTTTCACGAGGACCGGCTGCAATGGCTTTTTCCTGAGCGTCTTTTTGTACATCGATAGGAACAAACTTACGTTCCCACTTGCCGCCGAATGGCATATCGAAATCGAAGCTGTGGCAAGCGTCACAGTAAGCAACTGATTTTTCATGGCCTTTGTGGCAAGAAGTACAAGCGATTTCACCGATCAGGTGAGACTTGTGTGGAGAAATCTTCAGATCTTTTTCACCGGCAGCAATCTCATTCAGATCACCGTGGCAGCTAACGCACTGAGCGTTCTCATGGGTCAGGTTGTCATCGGTAGGACCTTTCTTGGAAACGTGGCAAGTATCACAACCGCCCATTTCACCATGAAAATCCGCCAATACATCTGCGCCGGCATAAGCTGTTCCGGCCATCATGCCGGAAATCAGTGCTGCCAGTGCTGTTTTCTTAAGTGCTCCCGTGAACATAGAGTGTTCCTCCACCATATTATTTCACATACTCGTATATAGCTATTTCGTACTACACTGCTTTTTATTTATATGAACCAAGGCTGTAGCACGTCATATCTCCCGCGACAGAAGATAACACTACCCCTTTAGGCATATATTTAACTGAGTCACAAAAAAATTTCTCTTGAGGCACCTTATCCACATTTCTGTGCACTCTTGCAGATAAGGTGGCTACACATTGATACAAATCACAGTTAACGTGCGGTATATCCATACCTGACTAACATTTCCGGAATCTGAGCTTCCATGTGAGAAAGTTCGACAAATACAAAGTCAAGCATAGTCGTCAATTAGCGAATGCTGCTAAGCTAACGCAAAATTTATACTCTTGATCACAGATATCATCACCATGGCAAAAGCACAGATGTCGGAAAAGCAGTTTTGGCTGCAACGCCTTTGTAAGACTAGTCTCAGAGCCCTACATATTTTGGGAATAGTCGGCGCAGGTGGCGGTATTTTGCTGTCGGTCCCCAAAGAAAGCTGGCAGCTCTATTGGATCATGGCCATGGCCAGTGGTAGTTGCCTGATGCTGTGGGAGATAGTCCGGGATTGGCGCTGGCTTATCCAATTGAAAGGGGTATTGACCCTGGTGAAACTACTGCTGATCTTGCTATTCATTCCCTTGGCAAGCTACAAGAGCGAATTGCTCGTGACTGTGGTTTTACTGTCGGTCATAGTGTCACATGGACCTGCAGGTCTGAGACATTACTCTATAGTTCATAGACGCAGAATCGACAGCCGCAAGGAGATCAAGGGATGAATACCGCAGAGCTGATCACCGCCTTTGACCGACACCCAGAGATAACGCCGACGCTCAGAGTGCTGGACCTGGCCTGTGGCTCCGGGCGCAACGGCCATTGGTTTGCCAAGCAGGGCGCCGAGGTCACCTTCATCGATCGCAATCCCGAGGGTTTTGATGGCCTCTGGCACCAGTTTCCTCACTGCCAATTTATCGAATGGGATCTCGAACAAGGTGATAAACCCGAGCTTCAGCCTTTCGATGTAGTATTGGTGTTCAACTACCTGCACCGCCCCTCGCTTCCCTGGATTGCCAAACAGCTAAAGCCTGGAGGCTTGCTGTTTTACGAAACCTTTACCCAGGAACAGGCCAAATTAGGCCGCCCCAGCAACCCGGATTTCTTACTGAATGAAAGTGAGCTGCAACACAGATTTGCCAAATTTGAGACTTTACATTACTTTGAAGGCCATATGCCCGGCGGAGAAACGGGAATGCTACAGGCAAAGGCACAGTTGATAGCCAGAGCCGTTCGCTGATCCGCCTTTATTCAGCCGTATCAAGGACCTGTAATGTTTCCCTATCCCGAGCAGTATCGGCTTGCCCTGCCCCCGCTGATCACCGCCTTTATGGTGCTCTGGTCTTTGTTGACCCGACCTCTGCTGGGAGATGCCAGTCCATTCGCCCTCTATCCCTTGTTGTTATTATTTCCCCTGGTGCTTGGGCTACACCTGCACCTTATCTGGCAAGCCGCCGGCTTACGTCGCTTGGATCAGGCCTTCTACGCTCTGGTACACGGTATTCTGGCTTTCGTAGTCTGGACCTTTTGCATCATGCATGTGGGCGGTCACAGCTTCTCCTAAGCTTCCGGATAAATAAAAAGGGGCGCGGTTTACACCGAGCCCCTTTGGCTTGGAAAGGGAGAGTTATTTGTCCTTAGGGTCGAGCAAGCTTGATTCTTCGGACGCAAGAACCAAGTTTAAAAACAGGTAGTACACCAATACAAAAGCGCTCAGTGAACCGACCAAATAGAGAGTTACCTGCAACATGATGGCCTCCGCTGACGGTTATAGATTGATGGACTCATCGGGGATCTTGTAAATCACACACTCTGGATACGGCTCACACAGAGATGGCGTATTGACTTCATCCTTGCCCTTGGTGGGTGTCGACGCCAGCAGTAGCGGTAAAGCAAACAGAGTAGAAAGCAACGCAAATCCAATCGCATTTTTCACAAACTGATTCAAACTTTTCATCGTCTTTTCTCCTGCTGGGAAATGGGTGGGCGCAAACTGCGCCCGAGATTGCTTTAACCTTTTGGCCCGGTACTCAGGGTAAAAACCAAGCGCTTTGGTGGTCAGGCAATCAAGCTTGTCCCTAAAGCTATCTCAGGCAGGGGAAAGCACCATAATGAAAAGGTGACGGAAAGGTGATGTCTTATAAATCAGTTAATTACTTCAACTATATCGGTATTGGCAGGCCCCAATAACGCCAGCGAGATCTGGCCATCATCTGTCACTGACAGCAATCTTGGGGAAACTTTCTCCATCGGAATGTCGCGCTCCTCTCTATTACCCGTGTGGAGATCTATCTTGAGAATACCCATGGCATGATCGTTGGGCCGCAGTAACCAGAGTGCCTCGGCAGCCAGTTGCCAACTGCTGCCGAAGTGAGGAGTATATTGGTCATAAAAGAGTTCTTCGACGCCCTGCTTCAGGCGCCAAATCCCTTTCTTGTACAGGCGGGTAAAATAAAGAGTACCGTCGGCGGCGTATTTGGCAGAAAAGCCATCCATCAGCAAAGGTTGCTGCTCGCCACTGTCCAACATCAGGCTGTTTATCTGCCAGCGACCATCGACACTGACGGCTGCCAGCAGTTCATTGCTACTGCGCCCCCAACTGACATTACGGACATTGCCCAGCTGAGGGAAAAACTTGAGTTCACCGTTTTCAGGGTTAAGGACAAACACCTGTTGGTTGAGGCTGCCGGCCACCAGCTTGTCATCGGCTGAATAGCTGAGTTCATCTATATGGGAAAAAGTGCTCAGGCGACTCAGCTGTTTCTCGGTGCCCTGTTCATCCCGACACCATAGTTGTGGCAAGCCGCTGCGATTGGAAACAAAGATCAACTCCTTGCCATCGTGGCGCAAGGTACCGGCGGTATCACGGCGGCTGGACGCCACAAAGCGCTGCGGCTTGGAAGCCTCATCGAAGGGCGATGACCAAAACCAGATCTCCTCTTCAAACAGTTCGCCGACAACCGCGGCCATGCGTCCGGCACTATTGGCCGAGGGAGAATTGATTTCCTGCAACACGCTCGTCAGCCGGGTTAACTTGCGGGGTTTGAGTTGCAAACGGTAAAGTTGCCCCTCCTCACCTCGGTATACCAAGGCGTTACCGCCTTTGTCCCAAGCGATACTGCGCAGTGGATACCCCACTCGCTGTAGGTTTTGCCAATCACCGGATTCGATATCAAAGAGTAAGATCTGAGTATCAAACCAGTTGATACTGCGCAGCACCGCCAGACTGTGACCGTCGGGAGACAAGGCCAGCGCATAGTCGCCGCGCCCCACCACATGAGGTTGACTCAATTGCTGGCGCCGACCGTCGCTGAGGCTGAGCAGAAAAATGCGCTTGAAACCTTCGACCCCTTCGGCATCCACATAAAACAGCGAGCGGTTCGATGGGCTCCAGGCGATGCTGGTAGACTGTGTCGTCTGATGGCACTGGCTGACTATGCGGCTCTGCATCCCTTCGTCAGTCAGCTCTGTCAACATGATACGGCAGCCCTGAGTCTCACTGAATGCCAAATAAGCCAAGGCCTTGCCATCGTGGCGCCAAGCCGGGTAGCGCAGACTGTAATCATCCACAACAGGAATGGTTTTGATGACTCTGTCGCCGAGCGACATCAGCTCAATATGCCATTTATCGGCGTTCAGCTCCCGGTAGGAAAATGCCAGCATGCTGCCATCGGGGGACAGGCTGGGATCCACCTCCTGACCATTGAGCGAAGTCAGTGGAGTCAAACGCCGGATGGCCACATCAGTCAACTCAAGCTGGGGGTTTTCCTGGGCAGGAGCCAGATAGAGCCAACTGGCGATACCCGCTGCCAGCACTCCGAAGGCGCCGCCCAGATAGCCCCACTTGCTGCCGCCAGCGGTTATCTTTTGCTCAGTCTCGGCATCTAACGGTGTTATTGGTAGAGGGTTGTCCGGCGAATCATCGTCGAGTGTCGTCTCGCGTACTTTCGCTATCAACACATAGCCCTGCTTGGGCACTGTCTTGATAAAACGTGGCTCTCTGGGATTATCCTGCAGATGCTGACGCAGCAAACCTATGATGCGGTTGATGGCGTTATCCGTAATTATACCGCCATGCCAAACCTCCTGGATCAACATCTCTCGGGTCACCAAGGTGTTGGCATGATGAATAAGACACAGCAATACCTGCATCACCCTGAGCTCGAGCCGCACTTGAGCCTCTTCGCGGCTCAACGTACTCATCTGAGGGTCAACTAACCAATCTTCCAACAGGTAACCTGAGCGCCTTCCCATACCAATCCATTTCCAATTCAAACACTAAGATACTAATTGCCGCGGTTGTAAAAGAGAAGTAAAGCACTCAAATTAACCCAAGGAAGATATGGACAAGTTCCATGATGCTCTGCGTTGGCTTACGCGCCTGGATGCAACAACGCCCAAGAGCTTGCATCTACCTGCAGCCGCGGTTATCTTTGCCGTCCATTTTTATTGAGGCCATGACATGTCAGATTTTGTCTACAATCCACCAACCGAGCCTTGGCTGGATATTCTTTACCAGGACAAGGACATCATAGTCATCAATAAACCTTCGGGACTGCTCTCGGTTCCCGGACGGGATCCGGCCCATCACGACAGCGCCTATGCCAGAGTGTTGGCCGAACATCCGCAGGCACAAGTGGTTCACCGCCTCGACATGGCCACCTCGGGCGTGCTCTTATTGGCACTGAGGCGCAGTGCCGAGCGTGAACTGAAACGCCAGTTTCGAGACAGGGAAACCCAAAAAAGTTACTACGCCAGAGTCGCCGGCCATATCAAGGCCACTCAAGGCAGTATAGAACTGCCACTCATCTGCGACTGGCCCAACAGGCCCAGACAGAAAGTTGACCATCAAGTGGGTAAGCCGTCATTGACTCACTATGAGGTGATCAGCAAGGGACGTTATTCAACTCTGGTCAAGCTGATCCCCATCACAGGGCGTTCACACCAACTCAGGGTGCATATGATGGCGCTGGGCCACCCCATTCTGGGCGATGGTTTCTACGCCGACTCCTGGGCAAAAAGATTGGCTCCCAGATTGCTGCTGCATGCCGCCAGCCTCAGCATCAAGCATCCCTACTCGGGTGAACCCATGAGCTTCAGTGCACCGGTGCCTTTTCTCGCGCCCGAAGGTGAGCAATAACGGCTAACGTCACCATAGATGTTGAGCCAAAAGTCGCCATAAGACTGGCAATTTTACAATAAAACACGTAGATTCATGCCTGATTATAAGCAATTTAGGCGTGATGCTGTGGATACATCATTTCAAAGAGATCAACTGGACAATCAGATCCTGGAAGCCCTGATGCAGGATGCTCGAACCCCTTTTGCCGAGCTGGCCAAACGCTTCAGCGTCAGCGCAGGTACGATTCATGTCAGGGTCGAAAAGATGAAACAGGCCGGTATCATCACCGGAGCCCAAATAACAGTTAACCCCAAGGCTCTGGGCTATGATGTCTGTTGCTTTATCGGCATCAATCTCAAGAGTGCCGGTGATTATCCCGCCGCCATCTCCAAGCTCAATGAGTTGGAAGAAGTAGTCGAAGCCTACTACACCACGGGCAACTACAGCGTATTTGTCAAAGTGATGTGTCAGTCCATCGATGCCCTGCAGCACGTATTGATTAACCGTATCCAGTCGATAGATGAAATTCAGTCCACCGAAACCCTGATCAGCCTGCAGAACCCGATTGTCAGGGCGGTAAAACCCTAACATCCGATCCGATTAGTTAATAAAAAATGGCCCGGCTTATCACCGGGCCTGATTTTAATCAGAAACAGAAAAGTAGTGGGTCATCACCTTGTAGAGCTCGGTTCCCTGATGCACCGACGCAGAGGCAAAATGCAGCACGGGGATCACATCCTCATTGAGTGAGAGCCTGGTGACTTCAGTACCGACATCGACTCGATCGAGCCTGAGCATATTGACCAGAGGTGTGCCCGCAGCCAAAGGTACTCCCGGCTCGGCCAGATACTCCACCATCCCTGCCATAGGCGCGTGAAACTTTCGATAATCTTTAAGCAAACAAGCAAAACGTGGCATCACCTCGGGCTGTATGCGCTGGGTTATCGCTCCCCTATGGCTCAAATAACTTAATATCCCTTCCGCATCCCGGCTGGCATCGGCAAGATCGATACGCTCCTGGCTGCCAAGCTCCAAGGTAAAGGCCGACACGGCGACTCTCAGATCTCGCCCCCGGCTCTTGGCATAATCGCTAAGTTGCCACCAGGGATTGAAGGCCGCTTCATCCATGGCGCCACCAAAACCTTTGGGCATTACCAAGGTGTAGGGAATATGAAAGTAGCTGGCTGCGGACAACTCATATTCGGGGCAATAGAGGTGTTTACAGGACTTGGGGCCGGTGTGCAGATCCAGCACTATGTCAGCGCCGTGCGCCAGTTTCTGCAGATTGAGCGCCAATCTCTGGCCGGTCGTCACTCCCCAAGGATTGGCCAATGCCTGTTCACAGTTGGCAATAAGAAGCTGACGAAAAGCATCAAACAATACCTGCTCCTGCAGCTCACTATACTGCGGATACCAGTCATCCAGGTGGACGGCCTGATCCAGATAGGCTCGGTTCCAGTTGATACCTGTGATGGGGTCGAAGCGGCCCAAGGTAAACTCACCACTTTTCTGGTTGATCCCCAAGGGGTTGGCCAGAGGCACCAGAGTGATATCCCCCAGAGGCGGATGCGCCTTGAAGTACTGCAGCAACTGCAAAATCACCGCATTGCCCTGCACCTCGGCGCCATGCACATTGGCCTGAATATAGACTCTGGGCGCCGAATGACTGGAGCCTTTGAAGCGATATATGGGGATGGTCAGAGGCTGACCTGCGGCCAGCTCCCCAACCTGCAGGTGTTCAAGCTGCATCCTGAGCACCTTCAAATAAGTTGCGATGCAAAGCGGCCACCACATCACCGGCTTCGGCTTCAGACACCAAGACACAGAGATTGTGTGGACTGGCGCCCTGACAGATCATTCGGACGTTATGGGGTTCGAGCACTTCAAATACCCGGCGACAGATCCCGGCAGTAGTGGCTATCTTGTTGCCTATAATGGCCACCAGGGCCAGCTTGTCTTCCACCCGCACCCGGCAGTGTTGCGACAACTCCTGCAACAGAGCTTCGGTCAGAAGCCCCTTACCGGCCGAATCTGAGCCTGTTTTGTCCAGCGTCAGCGATACATTCACCTCTGAGGTGGTAATGAGATCGACACTGATCTTATGCCGCGCCAAGATAGCGAAGGTTTCGGCCAAGAACCCCTGGGCATGCAGCATCTGCAGACTGTGCAAGTTAAGCAGGGTCTGATCTCGTCTCACGGCAACGGCCCTGAATACCGGCTCATCATCCACTTGGTGGCGGATCCAGGTACCGCCTTTTTCCGGCGCCCGACTGGAACCGACAAACACTTGGATCTGTTGACGCACCGCCGGCAAGATGGTGGCAGGGTGTAACACCTTGGCGCCAAAAGTAGCCATCTCGGCCGCCTCATTAAAACTGATTTCAGCAATGGGCCTAGCGTTGGGAGCCAGTCTGGGATCTGTGGTGTAAATTCCTTCTACATCGGTCCAGATCTCCACCGCATCGGCTTCCAAAGCCTCAGCCAATAGGGCCGCGGAATAATCACTGCCGCCACGCCCAAGGGTAGTGGTTCGCCCCTCGGCATCGGCACCGATAAAGCCCTGGGTCACCAGCAGTTGTTGCTCAAGCAAGGGTTGTAATTTCTCTGTCGCCAGCCGCTTTAGCTCGGCAATTTGTGGTTCGGCCTTACCGAAATGGCTATCGGTACGCATCACCTGACGCACATCAAAGGCGCTGGCCTTGGCACCGCGTTCTCTCAAAACCGCGGCAAACAGTGCTGAAGAGCATTGCTCACCGAGGGACAGGATCTCATCCACCATAGCATTGCTCGGCGCCTGCAACAGCTTGGCACTGAGCGTTGCCATGCGGCTGAGCAAAGCATCCAGCGCCGCGGCTACATCGGCCGGTCTACCGAGTTTATCCAGAATTGCGTATTGAATGCTGGCTATCTCTTTCAATAGCCTGAGACGACGCTCGTCCCCCATGTCTGCCTGGGACAACTCCACCAGCAGATTGGTCACACCTGATGAGGCACTCACCACAACCAAACGAGTAGCCGAATTTCCCAGCACTATATCGGCACAGCAATTCATCGCCTGATAATCGGCGACCGAGGTACCGCCAAACTTGGCAACAACTAGGGACATCAGCGCATTCCCCCGCAGGCAGGAGACAGGGAAAGGTTGACAACGAGAATAGATTTCATGAATTAAGCTCCGAACAGATAACGTTCGAAGAGCCTGGTGCTGAGATAACGCACCCCAAAGTAGGGAAAAAGCGATCGTCACCAGAAGCTCTCCACCAAAAACCAGGTGACAGCCGCCAGGATTCAGCCTGACCAACCGACCGGAGAGCGTTACCAATGCGCATCCCGACCTCGGCGTTAATCTCCCTCATGAGCCGTCATTGGAAATTGGCTTCCTCTGACTCACTACCTAGTTAACGCACCTCTTCTGTTCCTTTCTCTCGAAAGGGATTAAAAAATTAGCAATAAAGCCCTTATGAAGTCAATGCTAATTTGCACCCGATGAAATTTCCTCAACTCATCAGTCACTGAGCTCGGGTAACTCATTAACCAGTCTAGCCCTGTTTTTAAATAACCCGAGTTCAACTTCACACTCTCCCCTAAGGCAGGGCACTAAGGTTAATATGCCATTATTCACATAGTAGAGAGCGTTTTGATGGTACTTTAACGCCAACTCGATTGCTGCGGTCTTATCCAGAAACAGAGCCCAACTTTTCTCCATATGACTGAGATCCTCAGCCGCCCCTATGATCGCCCGGTAAGGTATGCCCAACTTATCAATATCACCTTGTAATTGCCGATCGAGAAGACGATTTTGACTGGAAGTCAGTTTTTGCCCCAAGGGATTATGGGCGGTGACAATAGCGAAAGGTATGGTGGAAGAAAACGACTGAGTCAATAAAAAGCATGCGCTCTGGTAGCATTGCCAGAGACTTTCAAATGCAGCATCCATTGTAGTATCTGTCTCTAATTAACCGAATTCATTCTAGCAAAGGGTTACAAAATCCCCTAGTCTCGTGAGCAAGCTCACAGTAAGGCAGAATGTAAAATGCTTAAGTTTCAACACTCAACATGAAAACTTGTGATACGGATCATAGTTAACCATTAATTTGTTAACATTTTATTTGTTAACAAATGCCCAATCCTAGTACAATGTAATGTATCGATGAAGGCTTAGAGTTAAGCGTGTGACCCGGCTAGCGCCATTACGCGACAGCATAAGTCTCTATCGATAACGACTCTGTACCAAATGTAATCTGGTTTTAAGATAACGTTTTTAGAATTTCCAAGCCTTTCAGGAACTAAATCCCACGACTGGGAATCCTAGATTGTACAGTTCGCGCCTCTCCCAATTGGAGAGCATACTTTGCTAATCATGAAGTGTGTTGCCGTTTCATTTCAGTTTTGAACAGCACTTACGTGAACCCTGTGAATGTTGGCGTTTTAGGTATTAGAACGGAGCGTCACCCGCGCTCATGGTTAGATAAACTGATTTAATTAGGTAAATAACATGCAAAACCCGCACATTCTGATCGTTGAAGATGAAGCCGTTACCCGTAACACGCTGAGAAGTATTTTCGAGGCAGAAGGTTATGTGGTGACCGAAGCCAATGATGGCGCAGAGATGCACAAAGCCTTGCAAGAAAACAAGGTGAACCTGGTGGTTATGGATATCAACCTACCGGGTAAGAATGGTTTGCTATTGGCGCGGGAGTTGCGCGAAATCAACAATATCGGTTTGATCTTCCTTACCGGTCGTGACAACGAAGTGGACAAGATCCTTGGTTTGGAAATCGGTGCCGATGATTACATCACCAAGCCATTCAACCCTCGCGAGTTGACTATTCGTGCCCGCAACCTGCTGACTCGCGTCAACAGTTCAGGCATTGAAATTGAAGAAAAGGCCGCCGTTGAATACTACCGCTTCAATGGTTGGAGCCTGGAAATCAACAGCCGTTCTCTGGTGAGCCCACAGGGTGAATCTTACAAACTGCCACGTAGCGAATTCCGCGCTATGCTGCACTTTGTGGAAAACCCAGGCAAGATCCTCAGCCGCGCTGAGCTGCTGATGAAAATGACCGGCCGTGAGCTCAAGCCACACGACCGTACTGTCGATGTGACTATCCGTCGTATTCGTAAGCACTTCGAAAGTGTACCTGATACACCGGAAATCATCGCCACCATCCACGGCGAAGGCTACCGCTTCTGCGGTAACCTGGAAGACTGATAAACACGCTTTATCAGCCCTACACAAAGCCAGCCTATCGAGCTGGCTTTTGTTTATCTGCTATCACCTATTTCAGTTCCCCTCGCTACTGATATTCACAGTAGCTTCCTCACGGTAAGTCTCTGCCGATCCCAGCTCCTTTATCTTAGGTAGCGCCTTGGCCCATATGCCAGTTTCGGAAACAGTTGCCACACAATTACCCATTGATATTCATGGGCATCCGCCGAGCTGAGTGCAAGTTTGATTCTGCTGGCTTCGCGGCACTAGATATTCGCCCATAAAAAAACCCGCCATCAAGGCGGGTTTTTCAGGATTAATTATCCTTACTTCTTGGCAGCGTTACGTGCCTTGGTTTCAGCGATAACAGTCTCAGCCACGTTGGCAGGACATGGAGCATAGTGAGAGAACTCCATGGAGAACTGACCACGACCAGAAGTCATAGTACGCAGGTGACCGATGTAACCGAACATTTCTGCCAGTGGTACGTCAGCCTTAACGCGTACGCCAGTCAGACCGGCTTCCTGATCCTTGATCATACCGCGACGACGGTTCAGGTCACCGATAACGTCACCAACGTGATCGTCTGGAGTGAACACGTCAACCTTCATCACAGGCTCAAGCAGCTGAGGCTTGGCTTTAGGCATAGACTGACGGAATGCACCCTTGGCAGCGATTTCAAACGCGATCGCTGAGGAGTCAACTGCGTGGTAACCACCGTCAAACAGTTCAACTTCAACGTCCAGTACTGGGAAGCCAGCCAGAGGACCTTCGTTCATCATGTCTTCGAAGCCGCTTTCAACTGCTGGCCAGAATTCACGAGGTACGTTACCACCAACAACGCTGGAGGTGAACTTGAAGCCACTACCAGCTTCGCCTGGACGGATGCGGTAGTCGATCTTACCGAACTGACCAGAACCACCAGACTGCTTCTTGTGAGTGTAGCTGTCTTCAACGGCTTGAGTGATGGTTTCACGGTAAGCTACCTGTGGAGCACCAACAGTCAGTTCAACACCGTGAGTACGCTTCAGGATGTCTACTTTGATGTCCAGGTGCAATTCACCCATACCCTTAAGGATGGTTTCACCGGTTTCTTGGTCGGTTTCAACCTGGAATGATGGATCTTCTGCAACCATCTTACCCAGAGCAACACCCAGCTTCTCAGAAGCGCCTTTGTCCTTAGGAGTTACAGCGATAGAGATCACTGGATCAGGGAAGATCATAGGTTCAAGAGTACATTCGTGCTTAGGATCACACAGAGTGTGACCAGTCTGAACGTTCTTCATACCCACAACGGCGATGATGTCACCGGCTTGGGCAAAGTCGATCTCTTTACGATCGTTAGCGTGCATCTCAACCATACGGCCGATACGCTCGGTCTTACCGGTAGCACTATTCAGGATAGTGTCACCTTTCTTCATCTTACCAGAGTAGATACGGATAAAGGTCAGGGCGCCGAAACGGTCATCCATGATCTTGAACGCCAGCGCGCGCAGTGGCTCGTCGGCAGATACAGTAGCGACTTCACCGGTTTCTTCACCAGTTTCTGGGTCAGTCAGAGGCTGAGGCTCAACTTCTGTTGGAGATGGCAGGTAGTCAACAACCGCATCCAGAACCAGCTGCATACCCTTGTTACGGTAAGCAGAACCACAGTATGTGGGGAAGAATGACAGGTTGATGGTACCCTTACGGATACAACGCTTCAGGTCTTCGATAGAAGGCTCTTCACCTTCCATGTAGGCTTCCATCAGGTCGTCGTCCTGCTCAACGGCAGTCTCAACCAGTTGCTCACGGTATTCTTCAACCAGATCAACCATGTCTTCTGGAACTTCTTCTACAGAGTAGTTTTCTGGCAGACCAGAATCATCCCATACATAGGCTTTACGGTTCAGAACGTCAACAACGCCCTTGAACTCGTCTTCTACGCCGATAGGCAGAGTCATAACCAGTGGAGTCGCAGCCAGAACGCGCTTGATCTGACCTACAACACGCAAGAAGTCAGCACCCATGCGGTCCAACTTGTTTACGAAGATGATACGAGCAACTTCAGATTCGTTAGCATAACGCCAGTTGGTTTCGGACTGAGGCTCAACACCACCGGAACCACAGAATACGCCAATACCGCCGTCCAGAACTTTCAGAGAACGATATACTTCAACGGTGAAGTCAACGTGTCCGGGTGTGTCGATGACGTTGAAACGGTGATCTTTCCAGAAGCAACTTACCGCAGCAGACTGAATGGTAATACCGCGCTCGGCTTCCTGCTCCATGAAGTCAGTAGTAGTGGTACCGTCGTGGCTGTCACCCATCTTGTGGATTTTGCCGGTCAGTTTCAGGATACGTTCTGTGGTAGTGGTTTTACCCGCGTCAACGTGAGCAAAAATACCAATGTTTCTGTATTTTGATAAGTCAGTCATGATTCAACTTCAAATGATTAGTTAATAGGAGACGGAGTATGCCACTTCAAAGCTGCGACAGACGGAACCCCATAAATAAGGCGCGTATTATAACACCGAAACCCCCATAGGCTGCAATCAGCAGTTTCAATTTTCACCAGTTTGTCATCACAGACAGACGTAAAAAATAAAAATCATTTAATTCAAGTTCTTACATATCAATATTTTCAGTATTCGAGTGGTTAACGTCGAAATTGACTGTATAAAAGCGCCTCTCTAACTTGAAACTGATGAATTTAAGCTGATTTTATCCTTCATTTAGATTCGGGATCGCAGCAGATCCTATTTCGGCCCTCCGACTTAGCCCGATAAAGCGCCAGATCCGCCCGGTCAAACGCGCTCCAGATCGATTCACCGGCTTTAAGTTCTGTCAGGCCAAAACTGCAACTCAGGCTGACACCGGCAGAGAAAGGAAACTGTTTCATTGCAGACGCCAGACGCTCACACAAACGCCCCGCCTGCACACAGTCGGTATCCGGGCAGATGATCATAAATTCCTCTCCCCCCCAGCGAGCCACTAAATCATTTTCACGGGCCCCCTCCTTGAGCAGAGTGGCCAGCTCGCTGAGAATCGAATCCCCCACACTGTGGCCATGACGATCATTGATATTTTTGAAAAAATCTATGTCTATCACTATCAATGAAGTATGCCCTTGGGCCGTTTTACTGCGATGTTCGGCGGCGAAGTGTCGGTGGAAATAGTGACGGTTATACAGCTTGGTCAATGGATCGTGGGTCGAAATGAACTCCAGTTCTCTATTGGTTTCCAGCAACTGATTGCGCAATTGTTCCAGTTGTTGATTCTTGGCCGTCAGTTCGCAGTTGTATTTACTGATCCAGCGATTACGAGCCAGCAAGGCACCGAAAATCAATGTTGCCACCGTCAACAATTGCCAGAACATTCGGTAGTCAGTCTGTTCCAACACCGCCATATGGCTCCACTGCCGATATAGTCTGGCCCTGTGCTCATCGGAAACCTGTGCCAACAGTCGATTGAGCTCGGGCAGCATCCATTTGCTATTCTCAGTCACCGCCATCCGGAATTGATCCTCTGGCCCGGCCCAACCGGCGATTTTGAGATTGAACAACCCACTCTGCTGAATGCGGGCGTTGATGGAATACATGGAGCCGATAAACAGATCCGCCTCACCGCTGGAGACCATCTCCAGTCCCTGCTGCTCTGTCTCGGCCAGCATAATGCGGATCTTGGGATAGTTCTGGCGCACATAATCCAGTAAGCGGTAGCCTCTGGGGATCACCAGGCTTCTATCACCGACCTGTTCCATACTTTGCAGAAAGGGTTGTTCACGGCGGGAAACCAATACATTGGGAGAGCGACTATAGATTTCGCTGAAGTATAAGAATTCGGCGCGCCTTGGGGTGTAGTTGAGCATGGGAGTGAATACGCAGCGTTGCTGCTTCAAGTAGGCTAATGTCTGTTGCCAGCTCTCGGTGGGCACCAGCTGAAACTGCCAATCTGTCTGCCGATCGATAAGCTCAAGAAAGCCGGAAGAGATCCCCACATGCTTGCCTTGGTCTATGCCTTCATAGGGCATCCAGTCGGGGTCGACACAATAGGGAATCGTGACAGCATTGACTGCGGCCGTTGCCAGTAAAAGGCTGCCAAACAATATGGGCCGCAAAAATCTCAACAATCTGTCTGCTCCGCCAATTCTGGGTACATTCAATATTAGTTCAAAAACATCGCCCCCAGATGGCGAACACTGTCAGAGAGGAACCCAGCCGTTAAAAGCAAAAGACCCGCACGAAGCGGGTCTTTGGATCACAGGCAATCAGCCTCAGTCTTCCACAGGGGAGACCACAAACAGCAGATCGCCTTGGGACACCTGTTGGCCATTGCTGTTGAGGATCCGCTCGATACGGTATTTCTTATCCTCTGGATACAGCTCGGCGCCTTTGCGGTTAAAGCCTGCCAGTGTCACCTGAGAGAACATCTTCATCGCTTCGGTCAGTGCCAGCGTCTGATCAACAGTCACTATGTCGCCTTCCTTGACGAAGTCGGCTTCGCCCGGCGCCGGAGAGGTATAGAAGATACCCGCGCCCTGAGCCAACACCTTGAGCTCATTGGACTCACCCACACGCAGCGATTCGGTATCCACACCTTGAGTTTCGGCAGCGGCTTCCATTTCGGCGATCAGGGCTGGGATATCCAGCTCGGCCATCAGGCGCGGCAGATAGTTGGTGTCATACACGCCTTCACGGAAGGTCTCGTCGGCCAGGATCCGCTTCAGCAGCGGAATGTTGGTGGCAATACCCTTGATAACCACCTGATCCAGATAGTCATACATCTTGGCAATCACATCGTCCCGGCTTTCACCGCGAATGATGATCTGAGCAATCAGGCTGTCGTAGTATGGCGACACTTCTTTGCCATCGGCCGCGATAGAGATGATTTCCACATCATCGCGCTCAGGCATCACGCACTCAGTGATAAGCCCCGGGTTTGGCACCAACTGCAGAACGCCCTGGCTGTCCAGCGCCGCCTTCTCGGCTGTCACCCGCACTTCCATCGCATAGCCGATTTCCTGCGGCTGCAGATCTTCAATGGAGCGACCTGCTGCCACATCGAATTGGGCGCTGACGATATCAATACCGGAAGTCGCTTCGGTTACCGGGTGCTCTACCTGCAGGCGGGTATTCATCTCCATAAAGTAGACTTCGTTGGCATCCAGGTTATAGATGAACTCAACGGTACCTGCGCCCATATAGTCGGTGGCATCACCCAGAGCACGGGTGTATTCCATCACCTTCTGCTTGAGTTCTTCAGGCAGCATGGTGGAACCGGACTCTTCAATCACCTTCTGGTTGTTACGCTGCACCGAGCAGTCACGCAGACCCAGTACCTTGGTGTTGCCGAACTTGTCACGCAGCAGCTGAACTTCAATGTGACGCAGTGAAGTCACATATTTTTCCAGGTACAGGTCACCGTTACCAAAGGCAGCAGCCGCTTCGGTGGAGGTTTTCTGGAACAGGCCAATCATATCCTCGGGGCGCTTAACCACTTGGATACCCTTACCGCCACCACCTTGTACCGCTTTGAGCAGTACTGGGTAGCCGATTTCGTTGGCCACGTTCACCGCTTGCTCGGCGTTGGTCAGAATACCGTGAGAGCCGGGTACCACGGGCACATTCTGTGCCTGAGAGGTCTTGATGGCGTTGGACTTGTTACCCATGGTTGTCATCGAATGCACACTTGGGCCAACAAAGTTCACCCCGTTGTTCACACACAGGGCGGCGAACTGTGGGCTTTCCGACAGGAAGCCGATACCTGGGTGCAGCGCGTCTACCTGCTCATACTCAGCCACTTTCAGCACTGAGTATGCGTTCAGGTAAGACTCGTCGGAAGTATTACCGCCGAGACAAACCAGCTTGTCGTTTTCCTTGAGCATGTCGGCAGGAACCGACGTCATATCAGGATCGGACGCCACCAGTACCACATTGATGCCATTGTCGTGCGCCTTGCGGATCAGTTTCACCGCTGTACAGCCTCGGGCATGTACCAGCACCTTATCGATAGGCTTCATCAGGGCACGAGGATCGTCCTGAACTATCTCTTCGCTGACCTCTTCTACTTCAACCACCAGAGTCGACAGCGCGTTGGTCAACACGTCACCTATCTCGGCGTTAGGCATAGGCATCAGTGGATCTATGCTCTTGAGCTGTTCATCGAGTTGACTGCTGAATGGGTTGTTGACCAGACCACTCATTGCCCCCGGCACCTTGGACAGGTAGTTGGACAGAGTAGAGGTAGATGGCAGGTAAGCCGGTACCACCATCTGACCGGCAAACGGCATATTGGTACCGGACAGGTAATAGGTTTGCACCAGAGGATGAGTCACGAAGGATGCCTGGGCACCACCGGTACAGTCACCAAAACCGAACATCAGCACAGGCAGTTCGTTGTCACGCACGAAACGGGTAATACGGTCGTTCACCACGGCCATGGAGAACAACGCAGCAGCACCCTCTTTGGTCTGCATACCGCCAGAGCTGATAAAGCAGATCACCGGCAGCTTGCGCTTGGCACACTCAATAAGCAGCGCGGAGAACTTCTCGGCACTGGCCATATCGAAGGCACCGGCCTGGAAGGCGGTGTTGGATACGGCAACCCCAACACGCAGCGCCTTGCCACCATGTTCAAAGTCGGCCAGACCCGTAATCAAACCACAGGGGCGAATGCCCTTGTCGAGTGCATCTTCAATAGAGAGACGGAAACCTGGGAAGTTGAGCAGGTTGGCCGACATCTTGTCGCCATTGAGCTCATCGAAGTTCTTGAAGAACTTAGCGATGATATTTTCCCAGGTCATATTGCCGGCTTTCTTCTCTTCACGCAGCACCTTTTGGATCAGCAGATCCTGGTACCCCATGGTCAAACGGTTCCAGAAGTCCTTACGACGACCGATACGCACCGGGTTGATGGCACCTGTATACTTGCCCTTATCCTCTTCACTGTCGAAGTATTCCGGCAGCAGACGTTCGAAGAAGTAAGTCAAGATCACGAACAGCGAATCGTTCAGTTGTGGGAAACCCACACTCTTCCACTGCTCTGTCTTGGTCAGCAGTTCGGCGCGATTGGACTGCGACATGAAGTACTTCAGCCACTTATAGAACTTGCTCTTATCGTTGGCCGTATCCTGAGTGGAAATCGCCCGGTCGATAGACTTGTGCAACAGACCATCCACAGACTGACGCGACAAGCTCTTGCTCATCATGGCTTCCTTGGCGATAGAGGCCAGGTTACCCACGACATTGTCGTACAGCGCGTTAAAGATCAGGATGTTGTAACACTGCCAAATGAAGTCTTCACGCAGCTCTTCATTGACCACGACGTCCAGTACTGTCAGTTGGTTCAGTTCAGGCCAAGGCGCCTGAGTCACTTCCGCTGGCAGAGTTTCCAGGTAGTGAATAAGCCCCTTGAAGTTGTTGGCGGCATTACTCTTCCAACGGTGATACAGAGACCAACCTATGTTGAACAGCAGCGCCTTACGGGCCTTCTTATAATTCTCTTTCGGCTCACCCAAGATCAGACGGGTCAGCATGTTACGTTCGGTGGAAACGTCTTCACGCTTGGAGATGAAGTTACTCCACAGCTTGTTGAGTTCCTCGTCGTAAACCAGCTTGTCAGGGCTGGACAGCCAAGCCTGGAATACCTTTTCCTGCTCTTTCTGGATCCGGGCCAACAGATCCCCTTCGGGCACACTCACCTTGGACAGACGGCCATACTGATCCATAGAGATGGAGTGAATACGGCTGCGCAAGGTCAAATAACGCAGGTAACGGTAGGCGCTGCCGAACAGGTTAAGGTGCATGGTCGGACTGATGGCAATCGACATTTCCGCATTGGATTCCAGTGCCTTGAGGTTCTTGGAAGGCTCGAGGAAACGCTTGAGGCTGCGATCATAGTGTTCGCGCAGGTCATCTGACTCTTTTACAAACTGCACCGCGGCGCGTTCGATGGCCTCGATGGCGCTGATAATAGCGCGGCGCAGGTTGTGCTGACGCTCATCGCGATCATAAGGAGAGAAATCCACAATGCCGTCGATACAACCCGAGGTGTAGAGCTCTTCCGGAGACACGCCCACGGACTTGGCACACTCCTGCCATGAAAGGTTGTACTTGCGGGCGATGCTCTGCAGGCCCTGAGGCTGAATGGTGTTGAAAATACCATCACGCAGCGACAGCAGTATATTGGCCGCCGCCAGTGGAATAGCCCCGCCCGAATAACCGGCGCCAATCACGATACCCAGAGTCGGCACATCGACGTTGGCACTCTCGGCAATCGCCTTGGAAATAGAATGCGCCTGGTTATGGCTGTTGGCCACCTCACCAGCATCGGCTCCGGGGGTATCAATCAGGTAAACAATGGGCATGGACAATTCGGCGAAATGACGAATCGCCTCACAGGCCTGCAGGTGATGTTCCGGCATCCAGGCACCGTTAGCCGTGGTGCGCTCCTGGGCGATAAAGCCGATGCGACGGTTACGACCACCAAAGTTCAACTCTATTTCGGCACTATAGAAGGGGCCATTGTGGCTCTCGGCGATCATCTTGCCTTTTAGATCGGCAATGATCCTTTTGGCCCCTGGGCGGTTCTTGTCCTGGGTAGGCTGGATAACTTTGGCAACATAGCCATCCACATCCAACTGCGCCAATGACTTTAAGTTACTCTGGATGGCATCGTCATCCAACAGACCCTTTATCTCTTCTGAAAGGCTCTGTTTGCTGTGTTCTGGAAACAGCGAAAAATCCTTAGCCAAATGCTCCGCCTGCAAAAACAGGGGATCCGGAGTCTGGGCTTGAGTCGTGTTTGTGGGCTGCTTTTTGCTGGTCATCTATCGATCCTCTGCTAAGCCTCTGAAATTTTTTAGCCAGTAAATATACCTTTGTTATCCCGTCAAATGCCATTAAACTGCCTTAGACACTTTGTTCCATTTTTGAGACAGTATTAAAAACATGCCAGATTTGAATGGGATGCTCCTATTTGCAGCAGTGGTCAGAGCAGAAGGCTTCTCTCAGGCGGCCCGCAATACCGGCCTGCCAAAGTCAACCATTAGTCGAAAAATCGCCCAACTGGAACAACAGCTTGGGGTACGCCTGCTGCAACGAAATACCCGCTCAATAAGCCTCACTCAGGTGGGTGCGCTCTTTTACCAACACTGTGACAGTATCTGCAACGAAGTGGAAGCGGCCAAGGCCACAATTGAGAATACTCATAATGATGTTTCCGGCTCTTTGCGGATTGCGATTCCGGTTTCCTTTAGCCAAGAGTTAATCGCCAATCTCTGCAGTGGCTTTATGCGTCTCTACCCCGGGGTCGAACTGGATGTTCAGTTTACCGATGCCGATGTGGGCTTGGTGGGCGAAGGTTATGACATCGCCATCAAGTATGGTCCGCTGCAACCTTCTGAACTTGTCGCCCGATTACTTTTTGAACGTCAGCCAATTCTGGTGGCCGGTCCCGGCTATCTCAAGGCCAAAGGGACCCCGGCAACCCCAGGAGATCTGGCCCAACACGATGGCATCTTGCTGGGTACCTCACGCTCGGCCCCCATTTGGCCGCTGGGCAAGGGTAGCCGCAAAACCATGGCCAGCTTCAGGCGTCGCACTCGGGTCAACAGTGCCATCATGGTCAAGCAACTGGCGCTGGATGACTTTGGCATCGCCATGTTGTCCCATTCGGTATGCAAGAACGAATTAGCCAGTGGCGCCCTGGTGCCACTACTGCCGGAATGGCCCATAGAACCCTTCAAGGTCTATGGCGTCTATTCCTCCCGTCGACAACTGGCGACCAATATCAGCGTGTTCCTGGACTTCTTCACCAAACGCTTCAGCAGCCAAGAGTCGCTGCAATCTTTGATGATGTAGCCAATCTTTGCAGATGAACGAAGGCTGAGAAATCAATAACACAGCACACAAGTTGGCCTTCTCTGACTCATTTCTTGGCTCACTAGTACCCTTCATGCTCAAGGCAGCAGTTGTTCCTGCTTGAGCACCTGTTTCACCAGTTGTTGGCGCAACGGTAACTGGCTGGCCGAGGCCAGATCCAGATTAATGGCGAAATAGACAGTGTTGTCGTCCAACTCCAACCAACCGACCCACCAACCTATGGCCGGCGTACGCCGCACACCATAGCCTGTCTTGGCGCGAATGATATAGTCAGTACTCGCTTCGGTCAGCATCATCTGTTTGACAATTCGCTGGCTGCGCTCGGACACAGGCAACTTGTTGCCATGCAGTTGCTGCAGAAAATCCACTTGTTGAAACGCCGTTATCCTAAGCTGGCCGTCGAGCCAGAAACTGTCCGCTTGACCGCCGATATCCTGATTGCCATATTGCAACTGCCGCACCATAGCCGCCATCACTTTGGGGCCTATCTCCCTGGCCAACTGCTGATACACAGGCACCACAGAATACTTCATTGCGGTGCGAAAACTCTGGTCCCGGTTCCAGGCAGCTATTTCACGAACCTTTCCGTCCCAGCTAAAACGACTGGTTTCATCGCGCACCGCCCCGGTTTCCAACGCAATAAGGCTCGAGGGGATCTTGAAGGTAGAAGCCGGAATAAAGCCTTCGGCGGCGCGACTTAAATTGTTGGAGAGCCCCAAAGAACGCTTTTGATCCCAAAGCAACAAACAGCCTTTAACACCTGCGGATTCGAACAGCTTGTCCCAGCGGCGTACCTCTTGCCACCCCTCGGCCGTGGCCTCAGAGCCGACGTCACTGACCTTGGTCTGCTCAGCTGCCACAGCCTGCGTTTGTTGAGCCAATAAACACAGCAACATGGGCAGCAGCAAACGCTTACTCAGGCGCTTTCGGTGCAAACCTTTATTCATCTCATTCCCGTTTTAATCCCGGCGGTCAAAGCAACGAGCATACAGCCCTGGGATGAATAATGGTCTGGCAAAGCCCTGCTCAATTGTGGCGACAATCTGGCAAGGCAACAGATAGCTTTCCAGTTGCTGGCGAGTGTTGCATACTTAACAAACGCATTACTTTACAACTCTATAAGCGAAAGGAACTGCCATGTTTAAGCCCAGCCTGGCCATAACCCTGCTATCGGGAACTCTGGTTTCTCTGTCGGCTCAGGCCGGTGTCGAAGAGGATCGCCTGCCTACCGCCAATGAAAAGATGCCTCAAGTCGTCCAGCGCTATCAGGCATTGACTGATGATTTGTTAACAAAATACCGCCAACATACCGATGAGCTCAAGGTGACCCAAATGGTAGCACACCAGGGGCAACGCCTATGGCAACAGGCGGTCAGAGATGTGCAGTCGGGTCACAGCGACGATCGCTCCCTTTACTGGAGCCGGTTGCAGATGCGCGCAGAGCTGGACAAACAGTCGCCCAAGTTCAATATCGCCTCCTGGCAACGGCAGATACTCACCAAGGCGGTGGAAAAGTCATCTCGAGGTTTCAGCGATATCGACTTTAAGGATGATGCCAGCATCAAGATACTGCTGACCGGATTCGACCCCTTCTTTCTCGATCGTAATATAGAGCAGAGCAACCCTTCAGGCCTAGTCGCCCTGGCATTGGATGGTTACCGCTTTTCGATTAACGGCCGTCAGGCGCAGATAGAGACAGTGATGATACCGGTGCGTTTCGCCGACTTCGATGAGGGAATCATAGAGTCGCTGTTGACCCCGGTTTACCGCGACAAGAGTGTCGACATGGTGGTCACTGTCAGTATGGGGCGCAGCGACTTCGATCTGGAGCGCTTCCCGGGCCGCAACCGCAGCGCCGAAGCCCCGGACAACCGCAATATTTTCACCGGCGCCAGTATACAGCGCCCTCTGCCCCCTAAGCTGGAAAACGATACCCTCAATGGCCCTGAGTTTGTCGAGTTCTCCCTACCGGTAGCGGCCATGCAGAGTGTAAATGGCCGCTGGAAGGTCAACGACAACCATAGCGTCAGCACTCTTTCCCGCGGCGAGTTTCAGGCAAGTAGCCTGAGCGAACTGCAAAACAGCATTTCGGTGGAAGGCTCTGGCGGCGGTTACCTGTCCAACGAGATCTCCTACCGGGCTATCCTGCTGCAGAATCAACTCGGCAGCCGCATTCCCACCGGGCATATTCACACCCCGAGCATTGCCGGTTTTGAAGCCGATACCGAAACGGCAATTGTCGAGCAGGTCAAAGCCATGCTGACAGCAGCGGCCAAAAGTTTATAATCCCTGATTCAACAGAGGCGCGGTTGCGCCTCTGTTTATTTGCCGTCAATTCATACCAATTCGAGTTTCTCATGCTGAGTCAGTTGTTCAGATCCCTTAAAAGCGCCAGCACAGCTGAATACCATCAAGCGTCTGAACCGCAGCCTGAAGCTGCTGCTAGTGAAGCGCAGCAGGCGGTGCTCGATGCAATAGAACTTTGCTATCTCAAGGCGGAGGCCGCGCTGGGGCATGCACTAAAGCGCCCCTCGGTCAGCTTTGCCCTGCGAGGCCGCAGCGCCGGTACTGCGCATCCAACCGAGAACCGCTTGCGTTTCAATCCAGTACTGCTGGAGCAAAACCTGCACACCTTCACCCATGAGGTGGTTCCGCACGAGATCTGTCACCTGCTCTGCTTCCAACTGCATGGCAAGACCCGACCTCATGGCAAGGAGTGGCAGAGCCTGATGCGGCGAATTTACGGCTTGGCGCCGCGTACCACTCACTCGATGGATATCAGTTCGGTCAAACCCAGGACCCTACCCTATCAGTGTGGCTGCGGCGTGGTGGAGCTAAGCATCCGCCGCCATAACAAGGTCATGCGGGGTCAGGCTAAATATCAATGCCGCCGCTGCGGCCAACTGCTAAGCCCTCAGCCATCCTGAGCCAAGTTGCCAAGCCTGGCGGCTTCTTTTACTATCTGCAGCAACAATTCCAAGTCTGACACCTGAAGTATCGGCTGTCGGCATCCTTAGTTATGATTTTAGGGAACAGCGTGATTTCATTCCTTCAGCGGCCGCTTGTGGCCCTGCCGCTGCTTTTGGCAGCCTCTTCTGTGCTGGCTTCGCCCAGTCATCCAAGCAGTTTTTCCGAAGCAAAAAAACGCGCCAGGACTATCTACAGCCAAAACCTGCCGGCGGTCAGTTTCTACTGTGGCTGCGCCATCAAAATGGAAGGCAAGAAATGGCAGCCTGACTTGGAAAGCTGCGGCTATCAAATCCGCAAACAAGAGACCCGCGCCAACCGCATCGAATGGGAGCACATAGTGCCTGCCTGGGAGTTTGGCCATCAGTTACAGTGCTGGCAAAACGGCGGTCGCAAGAACTGCAGCCGTAACGATGAAACCTTTAAGCGCATGGAAGCCGACCTGCATAATCTGGTGCCGGCCGTAGGAGAGGTCAATGGCGACAGATCCAACTTCAGGTTCAGCCAGTGGAACGCCAAGCCAAACCAGTATGGCCAATGCCAAATGACCATCGACTTCAAGGGCCGTAAGGCAGAGCCACCGGCGCAGGCAAGAGGACGCATCGCCCGAACCTACCTTTATATGCAGCAAACCTATGGGCTCAAGATAGCCTCCAGCCAATTAAAGTTGTTCAAGGCGTGGGACAAAAGCTATCCAGTTGATACTATTGAATGCCAACGAGATCAGGCGATTGCCGCCTCTCAGGGCAATCACAATCCATGGGTGCAGGCTGCCTGCAGCCAAAGTGCCTTCAGTGGCAGAACACATTAAGCCTAAGGAACACAGAGCATGAGAGTGCCGAGAATTTATCACCCAGGTCCAATAACCACGGGGCAAGTCCTGTCATTGGATGATGATGCCAGCGCCCATGTCGGCCGAGTACTGCGGATGTCCAGCGGCGAGCAGATAAACCTGTTCAACGGTGATGGCAAAGACTATCCAGCCACTATCGTCAGCGCCGGAAAGAAAGCCGTGGATGTACACGTGCTGTCTGCCATGGACAATCCCTCTGAATCACCACTGGATCTGCACCTGGGGCAAGTGATCTCCCGCGGCGATCGCATGGACTTCACCTTGCAAAAATCGGTAGAGTTGGGGGTTAACACCATCACGCCACTGTTTTCAGAGCGTTGCGGCGTTAAACTCAGCGGCGATAGGTTAGAAAAGAAACTGCAGCAGTGGCAAAAAATTGTTATCAGCGCCTGTGAGCAATCCGGCCGTAGCCGGGTTCCTGAAGTGAGACCCGTCATGGAGCTGGCCGCTTGGTGCGCCGAGCCAACGATGGCATTGAAACTCAATCTGCATCCCAGAGCCGCTCACGGCATCAATGGCCTTGAGCTGCCAAACAACAAGGTGCGTCTCTTGATAGGTCCGGAAGGCGGCCTGTCGGAGCAGGAAATTGCCATGACAGAAACCCAGGCATTTACCGAAGTTCTGCTCGGCCCCAGAGTACTGCGCACCGAAACCGCGGCGCTAACCGCCATTACCGCATTGCAACTCAGATTCGGCGATCTGGGTTAACCATTTTCCGCCCTGTGGGCGTAACGAATAAAGGAAAGGCATCATGATCAAGCTCGGCATAGTGATGGACCCCATCAAGGATATCAACATCAAGAAAGACTCCAGCTTCGCCATGTTGTTGGCGGCGCAGTCTCGCGGCTATGAGCTCTTCTATATGGAGATGCAGGATCTGGCGCTGCTGCAGGGTGAAGCCTGGGCCAAGATGCGGCCACTCAAGGTTCAGGAAGATCCCACTGATTGGTATCAGTTGGGTGAAGCGACCGACACACCGCTCAAGGAGCTGGATGTGATTCTGATGCGTAAGGACCCACCGTTCGATACCGAATATATCTACGCCACTTACATGCTGGAGCGCGCCGAAGAGGCCGGGGTACTGATAGTCAACAAGCCACAGAGCCTGCGTGATGCCAATGAAAAGCTGTTTACCGCCTGGTTCAGCCAATTTACCCCCACCACACTGGTCAGTAGCGATCCGCAGCGGTTACGCGCTTTCCATGCTCAGCATGGCGATGTGATCCTCAAGCCGCTTGACGGCATGGGCGGCACATCTATATTCAGGGTCAAGCAGGATGACCCCAACCTGGGGGTTATTATAGAAACCCTGACAGATTACGGCCAAAACTATGCCATGGCGCAGGTATTTATTCCTGAGATCACCAAGGGTGACAAGCGGATTCTGGTCATCGACGGCGAGCCTGTGCCCTACTGTTTGGCGCGGATCCCCAAGAAGGGTGAAACCCGCGGTAACCTGGCAGCCGGTGGCAGCGGTGTTGCCCAGCCTCTGTCAGAAAGTGACTGGGCCATTGCCAGAGCCCTGGGCCCAGAGCTTAAAAAGCGCGGCCTGATCTTCGTCGGTCTGGATGTGATCGGGGATAAGCTCACCGAAATCAATGTCACCAGCCCCACTTGCATCAAAGAGATTGAAGCGGCTTTCGATGTCAATATCACCGGCATGCTGATGAATGCCATTGAGCAAAGACTGCAACAAAAACAACAAGGATGAGACTCTGATGAAACTGAGCCAACTCACGGGCGCATTACTGGGACTGTCATTGTTGCTGCCACTGGCAGCCGATGCCAATCAGTTGCCCAATCCCGCCCCTTCCAGACCCCAAAATATCGTGATCATGGTCGGTGATGGCATGGGGCCGGCTTATACCAGCGCCTACCGGTATTTCAACGACAACCCGGATACCGAAGAGATAGAACAGACGGTATTCGATCGCCTGTTGGTCGGTATGGCCAGTACCTACCCCGCCAGAGTCAGCGGCTATGTCACCGACTCCGCCGCCGCAGCAACTGCGCTGGCAACCGGGGTAAAAAGCTATAACGGTGCTATCTCGGTCGACACCCAGAAGCAGCCGATCCCGACCATAATGGAAAAGGCCAAGCAGCGGGGCATGAGCACGGGAGTGGCGGTCACTTCCCAGATAAATCACGCCACACCGGCGGCCTTTTTGTCTCATAGCGAAAGTCGCAAGCACTATGTCGAGCTGGCCAACAAGTATCTGGAGACGGATGCCGATGTAATGTTGGGGGGCGGCCAGAAATACTTTGATCAGGAACTGCTGGCCAAGTTTGATGCCAAGGGCTATCAAATTTTGCAGGAGTTCAGCGCGCTTGAAAGCATCAAACAGCCCAAGGTAATGGGCCTGTTTGCCGAAGTGCAACTGCCCTGGGTGCTGGACGACAAGGACGGCCATCGCCTCAGCGCCATGACAGGCAAGGCACTGGAGCTCTTGTCACAAAACAACAACGGCTTTGTATTGCTGGTCGAAGGCAGTCTGATCGACTGGGCCGGTCACAACAACGACATAGCCGCCGCCATGGCGGAGATGGATGAATTTGCCCGTACCATGGAAGTGGTCGAACAGTTCGTGCGCCAAAACCCCAATACCCTGATGGTGGCCACCGCAGATCACAATACCGGTGGTCTCTCCATCGGCAGCAAGGGCAAATATGCCTGGAACCCAGAGGTGCTCAAGGGGCTGTCTGCCAGTATTGATACCCTGGCCGCCGCGGCGTTGACCGCAGAAGACTGGCAAGCGCCGCTGGCTCAAGGCCTGGGTTTTGAGCTGGAACCCGCGTTGCTGGAGCAGTTGACCAAGGCCAGAATGCAAGGCAAAGAGACGCTGGCCAGCGCTATCAAACAGGAAGTGGATCGCCGCTCCAACACAGGCTGGACCACCGGCGGCCATACAGGCACAGATGTGCAGGTGTTTGCTGCGGGCCCGGGCGCCGAGCTGTTTATCGGCAATCAGGACAACACAGATATCGCCTCCAAACTGATAAGCTTGTTGCCCAAGGGACAACACACAACTCAATAGCCTAAGCGAATAAAAGGTTGGAACCGGGCTATCTAGCCCGGCCATGACAGCTATAAGATAAAAACAACCCGGCACTTGCCGGGTTGTTAATTTTCGGGAAATCGCAACCTAACTCTCGACGCCAGATTATTCACAGCGAACTCGTCCAAGCCGAGTGCCATCCAGGGTGTCAAGCGTTAGAGTACACCCTCAAAGCCTGTTAGCTTTTGGCCTCTTCCGGGCAGAAGTTGTCCATCACCAACGCACAAGCGGCATCACCGGTAATATTCAATGAAGTACGTATCATGTCGAATACCCGATCCAGGGCAAATAATAGTGGCAATCCATCAATAGGGATCTTGGCCGCCAACAACACGGCCACAACCAGGAACGAAGGCCCAGGCACCCCGGCCTGGCCAATAGCGCCCAGAGTAGAGGTGAAGATAATCGCCGCATAGGCACCAAGACTCAGATCCACGCCGTACAATTGCGCAAAGAACATGGCGACCAAACCATAGTAAATAGCATTACCGCTCATATTGATGGTAGCGCCAAGGGGCAGCACAAAGGCGGCCGTGGCCTTGGAAACCTTTAACTCCTCCTCACAGGTTTCCATATTTACCGGCAATGCGGCCATAGAAGAGGCAGTGGAGAGCGCCATGACCTGTGGCTTTTTCATCGCACTAATAAATTGTAAGGCAGACACCTTGGAAAACAGTTGCACCACCAAGGGGAAGAAAATAAATCCATAGATCAGGATTGCGACTAAGAATACAACAAACAGGCTAAATACAGATTTCAAAGACCCAAAACCGAAAGTACCAACGGAGTCGGCCATCAAGCCAAATACACCAATCGGAGCCACCAGCATCACACAATTGATCATCCATACCAAGGCTTCTGTAACGGCATTGAGCGCGCCGAGGATCGGCTTGGCACCATCGCCCTTGACCTTGGTCAGTGCTATGCCAAAGAAAATACTGAACACCAGAATTTGCAGAATATTGCCACCGGTCAGCGACTCAAACACATTGGTTGGGATCATGCCGATGAAAGTGTCCATCACCCCTGGCAATTTGCCCTGCTCTTTGGTCACTTCCATCAAATTGGTCACGCCATGGTCGCTAATATCGACCCCCATGCCGGGTTGGAACCAGTTACCTAGGAACAGCGCCAGCGCCACCGCAATACCGGAAGTCACCAAAAAGAAGCCAAAAGTGCCCAAACCTATCTTACCCGCCGAAGGCGTATCCCCCAGGCTGGCGGCGCCAGAAATGATGGCCACGAGCACCAAAGGAATGACCAACATCTTGATCAAATGGATAAAAATAGTCCCTAATGGAGCAAACATGCTGGCATCTTGCCCCAACCACCAGCCGACCCCTGCTCCCAAAAACATGGCGATAACGACTTGTACGCCGATATTGCCAATCCAGTGCTTATTATTCATTTAACTGTCCCCGCCGCCAGAAGGCGTCATCTTGTTGAAAATTTCAAAGCGGGCAAAGGTACCACAATCAACCCTGTTGCTTCCTTGAGTTTTCTCGTTTCAGGCTCAACAATTAGTCAAAAATGGCAAAAGATGCAAAGAGAATTAGAAATATTCAATTCTCTTCACTTAAAAATGAATAAAGCTCAAAAACAACCGAGTTTTACTGCTTGAAAATATAGATCTTTCAAAAATTAAAGCTGGGTCGATACAATCAAGGCCACGGCCAATGCCAGCAGCACTATCCAGACAATGGCACTGCCGCTGCCTGGATCCCTGTCGCTCAACTCCAATTCCGGGTGCCCCTGCAAATAGTCTTCCACCTTCCTTTTGGCCTCTTTTAGGCTCAAATTCTCACTTTTACGCAGGTGTTTAATTGCAAGAATCTTTTGTTTGTCTTCCAGCAAACTGATCACTTCCAGATCCAAGGAGCTTTCTTTGGTGGGGTTCATAGTATCTTCCTGATAGATAGTGGACGTCATTGTCAAAGCACTTTCACTTATCGAGTAACTCTAGCCATAAAAGTATCTATCGCCAAGTAGTAACTTCTTCTCTTTTTTAACTATTCAGTTGTTTTTGGCAAGATATCATGCCAAGCCCAGGCTCAGAAAAATCTCCCTTTGCGACGAGTCTCAATTTGTCAGTTCATCGCCTTCAGTGCAAAGGTGATATCCCATAACAGCTTCATAAAAAAGTAGTTTTACCCGAGTATTTTTACAGTCACCCGTTCTTAATTAACGGCCCAACCTTATTATTAACAAACTTTAATTCCGCCCTCATCTTGACCTCATCTGTAGTTGTTTATTCTGCCGCCGTTTTCAAAATCCCCCGAACTCCAAGGAGAATAAAATGCAAAGAAGCATCTGGCTCATCCCCCTCGTTGCAGGACTGAGTGCCTGTGGAGGTTCTGACTCCAATGAACAAGGCAATCCACAGCCACCGATAACCAATTTAGCCAAGACGATTCAAGGTACTCTGAAAACGGTTGATACCGATACACTTATAGTCAACGATCTAACGATCCCAGCAGCACAGGCTCGTATTGAGATCAATAAAACCAAGGCTAACATTGCCGAGCTGAAACCCGGCATGTTGCTGAGCATTAAGACCGATGGTCGCAGCGCGACAGAAGTCAGCTATGACCCCGTGTTGGTTTCCCCTGTGACTGCTATCAATGGCGAGCAGCTGATGGTCGCCGGTTACCAGGTAACTGGACAGGACTTCGGCAAGATAAAAGCCGGAGATATAGTCGAGATCAGTGGATATAACTTGGGTGATAATCAACTCAAAGCAACTTACTTTGCCATCGACAACGACCGTCAGGAAATGGAAGTTGAAGGCCGGATAAGCAAGCTGGACACTCACCTGAAACAATTCTATCTAGGTAGCATACAGGTAGATTATGGTGCCAACGCCGCTCAGGTAGAGGGGACTCTGGCCAACGGCGCCTGGGTGGAGGTTGAAGGTCAATATCAAGGCGAGGTTCTGTTGGCCTCCGAATTGGAAGTGGATTCAGCTCCGGATGTGGATAATGACAGCGAAGTTGAGTTGGAAGGTCAGGTGACTTGGGTTAACGATCTCAAGACTCGCTTCACGTTGAATCAACAATGGCAGGTCACTCTGGATAGCAATACAGCGTTCAAAGATGGCAAACTGGCACAGTTGCAACCTGGCGCACTCGTTGATGTTGAGGGGCTGTGGCAGGAAGATACCCAAGAGCTGAAGGCCACCGAGATTGACTTTGAAAAACAGAGTCACCCCCCCGTACTGGGCAGCCACAGCTTTGAAGTTGAAGGTAAGGCGGTGTATCAAGCCAATGAATTCAGTATCAATGGCATAACACTGACACTCACACCTCAGACCCGTTTTGATGAAGGTTTGACTGAGGTTAGCCTCAATGGCACCTGGGTACAGGTTGAAGGCTCAGAACAAAATGGCCAATTCCTGGTGATGGAAATCGAACCGGAACTTCAGGAAGCGGGTATTGAGCTTGAAGGTCTGGTCAACGATGATGGCCAAGGCGCCAGCCTCTGGGGCTATAAGGCCAGTGATGACAGCCTTAATCCTCATATCGGTAAGTGGGTTGAGCTCGAATGCCAATTCAACTCACAACTCTTGAGTCAGTGCCGTCTCGATGACTAATTAGTGCCAAATTGCTGAAGATAACAAAACGCCGATCCATCTGATCGGCGTTTTTCATTAGCAGAGCCCATTACAACGGCCTGAAACCACCATAGCTCAATTTCTGCTGACTTGTGCTGACAGGTTTAAGCGAGGATTTTGCCTGGTTATGCCCTCCGCAACCTTTGCTCCCACAGCCAGCTGCAGAGTCATGATCATGACCATGGCAACCACAGCCGCCACCACAACCGCCTTTGGCTTGATGCTTGAGTGATGGGCGTCCGGCCGCAGCACTGGTCAGCCGTAACTGAATATCACTGGCCGCAACCAGCAAAGCCGCGATATCGCTGCTCTCTTTGCCGGGCCGACAAACGCTGATGCCACCATCGAGCAGCTTACCCAACATTCGCTCGCCGATTTGATCCACCAACACAATGCGGCCGCCTTTGTCCTTGATAAGTTGCAGCATCGCCTTTTTGGCGGCGCAATTGCCGCCTGCGGCTGCCGGATTATCCAGGGTAAAACAGTGGTTGTGCTCGTTATCATAAAAGGCCAGCTCTTTGGCCTTGGTAAAATGCCCGGCCAAGCGGCCCCGGCTCATGGGTATCACTATCATCTCTGTTCCTCAGTGTGGGGCAACTCCAGCATCTGCCCCTCTATCAGGGCCTTGGCCAGTTTATGGCGTGCCTGCTTAATCAAGTTGCCAAAGGTCTGCCTGGATATCCCCATCTGCTCGGCGGCCTCTTGTTGCGCCAGACCGCGAAAGTCGGCCAACGCCAGGGCCTCAAACTCATCGGCCGCTAAGGCGACTGCCTCCAGGGCTGAGGCCGGAATGCCGTTGGGTTTGTAGAAGCGGCAGGGCGTGCCATGCTGCAGGCGGCGGCATTTTCTGGGTCTGGGCATGGGAGTATCCTTATTAGTTATTGGCATATGCCAATAACTCTATTCTGACTTTGAACCCGTATGGGATCTGTGATCCAGGCGAGAATTTAGCGCTTTTAAAAGAAAAAGGGATGCTGAGCATCCCTTTGAATAAGTCTAACTTGAGCCTCTTTTTGAGTATCTTCTTGAGCCTCTTCTTGAGTCTCTTTTTGAACCTCTGGGGCTCAGTGTAACCTCTGATACAGGGCGCTGTAGGCGGTCGACTCCTGCAGCAGTTGCTCATGGCTGCCGCTGGCCACTATCTTGCCTTCATCCAACAGGTGAATGGCATCCATCTGCGCCATACCGGTTAAGCGATGGCTTATCATCACCAGCGTCTTATCTTTGGCAAACTGCAACAGCAACTTGAGGATCTCCTGTTCGGTGCGCCGATCAAGCCCCTCGGTGGGTTCATCAAGCAGCAGCAGCGGCGCATCCCGCAGCAGCGCCCGAGCCACGCCGATCCGGCGCTGCTCGCCACCGGATAGCTGACGCCCGCCCTCACCTATCCAGGCATTGAGCCCCTCGCCGTCAAGCAGCCCCTCCAGCCCAACCTGGCGCAGCACCTCGGCTAGCGTGTCATCGGTGACTTTTTCCGGCAAGGCCAGCTGCAGGTTATCTCTGAGACTGGCGCTGAGCAATTGTACCCGCTGACTGACTACTGTCATGGAAGCCCGCAAGGTCTTTTCATCCAGAGAGGCCACAGGTACGCCGCCCAGCAATATCTCCCCCTGCTGCGGCTGCCACTGACGGGTTATCAAGGCCAGCAGACTGGACTTACCCGAGCCGGTTTTACCCAGGAGCGCCACCTTGCTGCCCGCCGAGACCTGCAGCGACAAGCCTTGCAGCACTGGCTGGGTGTCCGTGTAACCGAAATGCAGATCTTTGATGATAAGGGCGCCGCTCTTGGGCACGGTTGCCGAGACGGCAGGAAATTCAATGTCGGAGCGCTGCTCTGTCAACTCGGACACCCGCTTGGCGGCCAAGAGCACAGAAGACAGATGTTGAAAGGCGCCGGCCAGCGGCATCATCATCTCGATACAGGCCAGAGTGGCAAACAAGACCATGGCCAGCAAAGGCCCGGGAGGCACGGCCGGCCCAACACCAGCGGCGGCAAACCAGAGCAACAGCAACACCAACAAGCCGTGACAGAGGATCAACATTGCCTGGCTCAGGCCGGTGATCGCCGCCATCGCCTTCTGACTGGCAAACCAGCTCTGCTCGGCGCGGTCGAGTTCCGCCCGAAAGCTTTGAGCAGCGCCGCCTTTGGCATCGGAAAACAAACTCAGCTCTGCCTGGCCGGACAACCACTCCAGCAGCCGTACCCGGTAGCTGCGCCGCGCTTCAATCAACTCGCGCCCGGGCTGCCTGCCAAGCAGATAAAACACACTCGGCAACAACAACCAACTGAGCAAGAGGCCAGTACAAAGCAGGATAGCCAAGTTGAGATCAAACCAACCAATAAAGGTGGTCAATGCCAGCAGCATCAGCAAGAAGGCCGTCAGCGGCGTCAACAACCTCAGATACAGGTGATCCAGCGTGTCGATATCGGCCACCAAACGGTTGAGCAGATCGCCGCGGCGCATCCCGGATAGATTACGTTCACTCAAAGGCAGCAAAGAGCGCCAGGCCCACAACCTGAGATCGGTCAGGATCCTGAAGGTTGCCTCATGGGTAGCCAGCCTTTCACCGTAGCGGCTTGCCGTGCGGGCAATGGAGAGGAAACGCACCCCGCCCGCCGGAGTAAAGTAGTTGAAGGCTTCCGCCGTCACCAAAGCCAGACCGGCCACTGCGGTAGCAGATAAGAACCAACCGGAGAGCGACAGCAGGCCAATACCGGCCATTAGAGTCGTGACTGTCAGCAACAAGCCGACAAACATCATCAAAGACTGGCGGCGGAACAGCCGGATAAAGGGCAGTAACAGCTTCATCTCAACGCTCCTCCCCTGACTCTGACTTTGACTCTGGTTTTGATTCTGACTTTAACTCGGGCACAGCTTCCGCCTCAGCACTCGCGGCAATCGGCGGCGCCGATGCCTTTGGCGCATCATCGAGGGAAACCGCCAGCGGCAGCTCATCCAGCATCTGTGCCAGTAAGCCCGGCTGCGCTTTGAGTTCGGCAAAGGTGCCCTGCTGCACCAGTTTTCCCTGATCCAGCACCAGAACTCTGTCCATCCGATCCAGTTGATCCAATCTGTGGGTCACCATAAGGCAGCTCTTGCCAGCCATCGTCTGCCACAGCGCGCTAAGCACCAATTGTTCACTCTGGCTGTCGAGGCTGGCGCTGGGCTCATCGAGCACAAACAGCTGCGCCTGACGCCCAAGGGCACGGGCCAACGCCAGCCGCTGCGCTTGACCCACAGACAGGCCACCGCTGTATTCATCCAATTGGTGTGCCAGCCCATCCGGCAAGGCGCGAACATAGTCGGCCACCTTGGCCTGTTGCAGATAATCCCACAATTGCGCCTCGGTCAGTTCGGGCTGGCCGAGACGCAGATTATCGGCGATAGAGCCGTGAAACAGCTGCGGATTCTGGCCAAGCCAGGCGATACGGCTGCGACAGGCGGCAGGATCCAGCTCGGCCAGTTCAATACCATTGAGCTTTAAGCTGCCCTCATAGGGCAGAAACCCCAGCAGAGCGTTGAGCAAGCTGGTTTTACCGGCGCCACTCGGGCCCACCAAGGCCAGCTTCTCGCCCGCCGCTAAGCTAAAACTCAACGGCCCCAGTAAAGGCACGCCGTCTATGCTCAATACCTTGAGATCCCGGGCCTGCAGTTCAATGCTCTCACCGGGGAGGGGCTGTTCGCCACGCTTGAGCGGCTCAGGCAACTCCAGCAGTGCCATCAAGGATTCGGCAGCGCCCACCGCCTGGGCCTTGGCATGGTAGTGAGTGCCCATGTCGCGCAGCGGCTGATAAAACTCAGGTGCAAGAATCAGCACAAACATCCCGGTAAACAGGCTGATACCCATGCCGTAATGACCAAAGTCCAGGTGCCCCAGATAACTGAAGCCGAAATATACCGCCAAAATGGCGATGGATACCGCGGCGAAGAACTCCAGCACGGCGGAGCTGAGAAACGCCATTCTGAGCACTGCCATGGTACGCTCACGAAAATCTTCCGAGGCCTTGCCTATGGCGCGCTGCTCCGCTTCGGCGCGATAGAAAAGCTTGAGTGTCGGCAAAGCCTTGAGGCGATCCATAAAGTGGCCACTCAATTGCTGCAGCGCACCGAAATGCTTGCGGTTGGCATCGGCGGCACCCATGCCGACCAAGACCATAAACAGTGGAATAAGGGGAGCGGTGCCGAGCAAAATCAGGCCACCGGCCCAGTTGATGGGGAACACACATACCAAGATGATCAGCGGAATAAAGGCCGCCAGGCTCATCTGCGGCAGGTAACGGCCATAGAAATCCTGCAAATCTTCTATCTGTTCCAGCACTATACTGGCCCAGCTGCCGACAGGCTTGCCATTGACAAAGGCCGGCCCCAGGCGTTCAAGTTTATTGAGCACGGCGGCGCGCATCTGCTCTCTGAGGCGTCTGCCGGCCTCGAAGCTGACCCGCTCTCTGAGCCAAGCGATAACTGCTCGCAGCAACACCAGAGTCGCAAAGACCAACATATGCGGAATAAATGCCTGCCTATCAAGCTCGTCGATGATCAGCCCCTGCAGCACAGTGGCCAGCACCCAGGCCTGGCCCACCAGCGCCAAGCCGTTGAGCACGCCCAACAACACTGAGAGTTTAAGGAAGGGGCCACAGGCAGATTGTTGCGCTTTGAGCCAGCGACCGAGTTGTTTCTCTAAGGATTTGTCCATGGGATCCTACTGCAAAATCAGCTAATGACGCTATTGCTGCCAAAGCAGCATTGTAATAGCTTGACCTAAGGCGAATCGTTCGGTAGGCAAGCAGTATCGCAGGCATTGCCAAGGGAAGAAACCCGTTGCCCAGGAACTGTTACCGGACTCACAAAATTTGCGCCAGATCAAAAAAACGCACCATAAGCCAAGCAGATTAACCCCAGGTTAACGCCATCCCCACAATCTACTTAATGTTTAGAAGTTCGCTTCGATGGCGCAGCTACCGCTGTGAGCACACAGTGCATACTCACGGCTAATCCCCGCTCAATCGAGACGACCGACCAGAGATGGAGTGCCCTCAGTGGCTGTGACCAAAACGCACCAGCACATGCCACAGCAACTTGAGCTGCTGCTTGAGCTCGGTTTCATTGCCAAGCATGCGCCACTGCTGCGGATCTTTGTGCAGTGCCAGCGCCGCTTCCCCTATCAGACGGGCATCGAGCAGACCATCCGGTGCCACCAAGGCGGCGAGCTTGGGCATGGCGGCGCCGCGAAAGTCCGGCGGCACCTCATCAACCGGCATTTGATAACCCTGATGCCAACACAACTGCAGTCGGTACTTGTCACACAAGCGCTGCATCAGAATCTCCATCTCTGTGCCTTTGAATGCCGGATCGGCCACCAAGTGAGTCAGGTCTTCAGCTATCACCAGCTCACCATGGCATTGAGCCTCAATGTAATGATCCAGGTCACCGCTCATGGGGCGCTCAAACCTGGCTGCCACCCCCAAAGGCAAGGCATCAACCAGATAATCGACCAAGGCCGCCGGGCGCAACTGACCTACGCCCAATGCCGAACTACGTTCAAAGCACTCGTTGAACAGTGCGGCAAAAATATCTTCAAAGCAGGCCGCAGTGCCTTTTTCCCTGGGCTCTCGGCAGGAGTCCAGATAGCTGAATGTGCAGCGATGCAGCAACGCAGGAGATGACAACAGATAACAACTGCCGAAACGAGCCGAAGGGCCGTTTTGATGCATGCCCAAATCCAGGGCGCCGTATTTGGGGCGCCCTCTGGCGCCGCGATAACAGTCACCGAACAGCTGATTTTCCCAATGATCTCGCGGACCACCGACCTGAGGCGAGAGTTTGCCGTTGGATACCCGGGTTTCAAACTGGGTCTTGTAAATACCATCGGCCAGCATACCGGCCAACACAGGCCAGCCGCGGGAGTCGATTCTGTCCGGGTGGAAATGAAAGGCGATACGGCCATGTTGAGCCAGCATATTCAGCCCGAGAGAGAGCCGTGCCGTGTCGATGGCGGACATCGACTGCACATTCTTGATCACGCTCAGGGCATGCTCCCTGCGATGCAGGGCCTGCGCCTGTATATGCTCTAATGCCCCCATACACCTCACCGAGTCGAGGCCTGAATTTGGCTCTTGCTTTTCCAAGATAGGTTAAGCGGCTGCTTTGCAACAGTAAAAGTTAAGACAAGCGTAAAATAAAAGGGTTCAAGTTGGCTGCAATTAGCACTTTAGCCGCAAATGCTGTAAGCTTGCCGCCTTCGCCGCAACGCTGTGCATTGCGGCTCCCATATCTCAGCTCCGCGCTGTCAATTGAGAAGATTGCATGAGTTTTGCCTCCCTGGGCCTGTCGGCCCCGATTTTGAACGCTGTCGCCGAACAAGGTTACTCCACTCCATCCCCCATTCAAGCCCAGGCCATTCCCGCAGTATTGCAGGGACGGGATGTGATGGCTGCCGCCCAGACAGGGACAGGCAAAACCGCCGGCTTTACCTTGCCTTTGCTGGAGCGTCTCAATGGTGGTATTCGTCCGCGGGGCAACCATATCCGCGCTTTGGTGCTGACCCCCACCCGTGAGCTGGCCGCTCAGGTGGCCGAAAGCGTCAGTCTCTATGGCAAGCATCTGGATCTGCGTAGCTCTGTGGTCTTTGGCGGTGTTTCCATTAACCCACAGATGCAGACCTTGAGAAAAGGGGTCGATATTCTGGTGGCCACGCCTGGACGCCTATTGGATCTGTACCAACAAAATGCCGTCAAGTTCGGCCAGCTGGAAGTGCTGGTGCTGGACGAGGCCGACCGCATGCTGGATATGGGCTTTATTCACGACATCAAAAAAATTCTGGCTTTGCTGCCGGCCAAGCGGCAAAACCTGATGTTCAGTGCCACTTTCTCTGACGACATTCGCCGCCTGGCAAAGGGCTTGGTGCACGATCCCGCCGAGATCTCAGTGGCTCCGGCCAATAGCACCGCCGAGCGGGTGAGCCAGAAGTTGCACCCGGTAGACAAGTCAAAGAAATCGGCGCTGCTGACCTCGCTTATCAAAGAGTACAAGTGGCAACAGGTACTGGTGTTTACCCGCACCAAACACGGTGCCAACCGTCTGGCCAAGCACCTGGATGGCAAAGGAATTGGCGCGGCGGCCATCCACGGCAACAAGAGCCAGGGTGCCAGAACCAAGGCACTGGCCGATTTCAAGAGTGGCAAGGTTAAGGTGTTGGTTGCCACAGATATTGCCGCCCGCGGCCTGGATATAGATCAGTTGCCGCAAGTGGTTAACTTCGATCTGCCCAATGTGGCCGAAGACTATGTGCACCGCATCGGCCGTACCGGCCGCGCCGGTGCCAGTGGTCAGGCAGTGTCTCTGGTGAGTGCGGAAGAATTCAAGCAACTCAAAGACATAGAGCAGCTTATCGGCAAGACTATCGAGCGTGAAATCGTCAATGGCTTTGAACCTCAGGAAGCCTTGCCGGAATCGCGGCTCAACCCGAACAAGATAGGCCCGAAAAAGCCCAAGAAGCCGAAAAAGCCCAAAGAGGGACATCAGGATGGCCAGCGCAGCGGCAACCTGGATAAAGGTAATGGCAACAAGCCGGCCAATGCTGAAAACCGCCATCGTCGTCCGGCCCAGGGTGCCAAGACCGAGGGTTCAAGTGCAAGACGCAGGCCCGCAAACGCCAAGCCTCAGGGCGGTCGCTCCCAAGAGAGTAAGCCGCAAGGCACCGGCAAGGGCAATAACGGCTCAGGCCAGCAGCGCAATAACCAGGGCCGGGCATCACAGCAACGCGACTCACAAGCGCGCGGCTCCCGGCAAAGAAATGAGCGCTAAGCTCAATCAAGCCTGAGATTGAAAGCCCACCCGAGTGGGCTTTTTCAATGCTGCAAGATTAGTCTGCCTAAAAACCATCCCCGCCTGTTACAATACCCCTTTACCATTTTTGCTCCATTTGCGAGCCCATAGGACACAGCTTGAGTGATTTACCCTTTTCTAGCCTGCCGTTGAAACCCGCGCTGCTGGCCACCCTGAACGATCTTGGTTTCACTGCCATGACCCAGGTTCAAGCCGCCAGCCTGCCGGCCATTATTGAGGGCCGCGACGTACTGGCTCAGGCAAAAACCGGCTCGGGCAAAACGGCGGCCTTCGGTCTTGGGCTGTTGAATCGACTCAATGTGAAACGTTTTCGGGTGCAGTCCCTGGTGCTCTGCCCCACCCGGGAGCTGGCCGATCAGGTGGCCAAGGAGCTGCGCCGTTTTGCCCGCGGCATTCACAACATCAAGATCCTGACCCTGTGCGGCGGCGTGCCTGTGGGGCCACAGATAGGCTCACTGGAACATGGCGCGCATATTATAGTTGGCACACCGGGACGGGTACTGGACCACCTACAGAAGGGGCGTCTGGATCTGGGCGAATTGCAGCAACTTGTGTTGGATGAAGCCGACCGCATGTTGGAGATGGGCTTTGCCGATGCACTGGAGCAGATAAGCGCCTATATGCCGGACAAGCGCCAGAGTTTGCTGTTCAGCGCTACCTTCCCGGAGCCGATTGCCGAATTGGCCCGCGCCATGATGGATAAGCCGCTCAGCATCAAGTTGGAGCAGCAACATGATCAACTCAGCATAGCGCAGCAGTTTATCGAAGTGACAGACACCACCTCCAGGCTGCAAGCGGTGGAAGCATTGCTACTGGCCCACAGGCCTGAGAGCGCCGTGATATTTTGCAATACCAAAAGAGAAACCCAGGAGCTGGCCGATAGCCTGGAGCAGCAGGGCTTCAGCGTGCGGGCACTCCATGGCGATCTGGATCAGCGCGAGCGCGATCAGGCGCTGGTGCAGTTTGCCCTCAAGAGCGTGGTGGTGTTGGTAGCCACAGATGTTGCCGCCAGGGGGCTGGATATCGAAGCCCTGGATCTGGTGATCAACTATCAACTGGCATTCGATCCCGAAGTGCATGTGCACAGGGTCGGTCGTACCGGCCGCGCCGGTGCCTCGGGCCAGGCCATCAGCCTGGTAGGCCCAAAGGATGGCATGCGAATGGCGCTGCTGGAGGATATTTTCGGTCCGCAAACCATGAGCGAACTGCCACAGCCCGGCAGTTTTTCCTCTGCGCCGATAAGAGCGGCCATGCGCTGCATCCGCATTGAAGGCGGCAAGAAGCATAAACTGCGCCCGGGGGATATTCTCGGCGCAATTACAGCCGACAACCGCCTGACCGGCGCCGATGTGGGCAAAATACAAATTCAGGATATCTGGTCTTATGTAGCGGTGCGCAGCGAGTGCGCCAATACCGCGGTCAAATTACTGAGCGAACGCAAGCTCAAAGGCAAGTCATTCCGCGCCTGGGCGATGAAACCTTAAACCGAAACCCTCAATACCGCCAAAGGCGGTGGTTTAAGGATGATAAAAATGCCTGCATCAATTGCAGGCATTTTTATGCTTATCCACACAGCGGCAGTCTGCTGATGCCGCCAGCCAAATAGCGTTAGGCAAAAACCATCAGCAAGCCTCTGTCATTAGTCAGCAAGTTGGCCGCGTTCAACCGTATTTTAGCGCGTGGAGGCCAAACTCTGTTCGCTAGTGAGATTCAGGCTCTCAAGTCCGGCATTAATATCCCGCGCCAGCTTTTCAAGCCCCTGGGAGAGGCTCTCGACCAGCGCAGGGTATCCGTCTGAAGCCAGGGGCACGTCATAATGAAAGTCGGCCTGCAGTACTTGTTCACCGGAAGAGTTACTGATGCGCCAATCGCCCCCAATCAAAGCATCGCCGCTGTATCGTCCGTGAAACTCGTTGAAACCTAAAGTCAGGGTTAATGGCTGCTGCGCCGGTATATCGACCGAGGCCTCATGCGGGCATTCATGGGCCAACAAAGACGCCATCTTGACCTTTATCTGCTCACTGATATCACCGGCCCACAGATGTTGACGGGCGATAGCCAATTCATGGTTTGAAACCTGATAAACCAAACCATTGCCCGCCAGAAAGTCGGCCATTTCCACCCCGGCGAGGCGCCATTGGCACTGGCGTAGAGGGGGGTTTACTCTCGCTTCAGAAGTTGCCTGCGGCGCTTTACCCAAGAAGTAAGTGGTTACCTGGGGTTGGCTGGAGCAGCCGGCCAATACCAGCAGTAGAGAAAACAGCATAATTCGCATATCAATCGGCCTTTTTCGGTGTCGGATCGGCGGCAGTATCTGCCCCCATGATCAAGAGGTTGGGTTTTTCATTCAGTTGCCGTGACAAGGGTTGCAACTCCCGCATCACAGCCTTGAGCTGTTTCAGGCTGGATTGCAATTCAGCGTACATGGCCGAGTCCTGGCCATAGTCCTGCGCCATCCCTTGAAATTCCCGCAGCGTGTTTTGCAGCTCACCCGGTAACGCCTGCATCTCCTGTTGTTTGAGCAACTGCTCCAATTTTTGCCCCACCTTGTCCCATTGCGCCAAGGCGGCACTGGTGTTTTCCAGGGTATGGTTAACCCCCTGGAAAGTGCTCTCCAGTGGTAAGTTATTTAATTTGCTGATCAGTTGCCCCACCTGCTTTTGTATTTCGGCCACTCCGGCACGCTTGGTGGGAAACAGTGGATACTCCATAAAAGTCCCAGCTTGGTATGGCTCGGCATCCGGATACAGATCCAAGTCGATGAACAGCGCGCCGGTTAACAGACTCCCTGTCTTGAGGCTCGCTCTCAGGCCCGCCCCCAAATCTCTGTCTATTTCTGCGCGCAGCTGCTCAAGCCCAGTCGACTCGGCGTTTTCAAATACCCGTGCCAGCTCAATTCTGACCAATACCGGAATGGTGCCATTGCTGAGTCCTGCACCATGGACACCATACTGCTGCAACGTCAGTGGCGCCTTGACCACTTTACCTATGGTAATACCGCGGAATTCGACGCTGGCGCCTTCATGCAGCCCCCGCACCGACTCATCAAACAACATGACATATTCCAAATACTGGTTGTAAAGACTCTGACTGGCCAGCTCCTGCGAATCATAGAGAGGGAAATTGTCCTCACCATCCTCAACCTTTTCCCCGGCCAAACGCCCCTCAGGCAAGCCAAAGCTGACGCCTCCTCTGAGCAATGACTCCAATGAACCCACTTGCAGATCCAGCCCCTTGGCAGACAGCTGCATATTCAGCCCCGAAGCCAGCCAAAATTGGCTGTTGCTGCGCACCAATTCATCATAGGGTTTATTGATAAACAGCTGGTAAAACGCCTGGCGTTTATCGGTATCAAAGCCGGTGCTTTCCACTCTGCCGACTGTGAAGCCTTCGTAGAGTACAGGGTCGCCAACGCCAAGCTTGCCCGCCTGACGGCTATTGAGCACTACCCTGATGCCCTGTTCATCGGCCGAGGCCACCGGAGGGTTCTCCAGTACATTGAACTCATAGTGGCCGACGGCCGTTCTTCCCGGCTCCAACTCTATGTAGGCACCGGACAACAAGGTATCGAGCCCTGTTATCCCCTCTTTGCCGATCCTGGGCTTCACCACCCAGAAGCGGGCGTCTGTGGTCAGCATTCTCTCGGCGTCCGGGGACACTCTTGCCGTCGCAATAATCGCGCTGTAATCATCACTCAATTTAATGCTCTCAATCACGCCGACATTGACATTACGCGACTTGATAAAGGTTTTGCCTACCTCTATGCCTTCGGCGGTCTTGAGGTGTAGCTTGATCTCACTGCCGAGGTGATTGAAGTAGTCGTAAAGCATCCAGCAACCGATGAGTAATGCAACTATAGGTATCAGCCAAACGGCAGACACCTTGGCGCTGGGGGACTCTTCGGCCCGGACAAATTCGTCATTTAACATAGATTCACTCATATTATTCATGGGCACGCTTTTTGAGCCCTGACTGACTCCAGAGCACCCTGGAGTCAAAACTAATGGCGGACAGCATGGTCAGGATCACCACCATGGCGAAGGAGAGTGCCGCAGGTCCCGGCTTGATGGCCATAAGCTCATCCAACTGAACCAGAGCGGTCAACAAAGCCACCACAAAGATATCTATCATGGACCAGCGGCCGATGAATTCGGTTACCCGGTACAGCGACTGATTGAGACTCTCTTTGCCCTTAACCCGCCCTTTGCCCGCCTGGCGAAACAGATAAGCCAGAGACAGGATCTTGGCGGTAGGGATCACTATGCTGGCCAGAAAAATCACCGAAGCCACGGGATAGGAACCCAGATGCCAAAGCAAAACCACACCGCTGATAATGGTTGAGGCCTCAGTCTGCCCAACGCTGGTGGTATACATGATGGGGTAGAAATTGGCCGGTATATAAAACACCACGGCGGCCAGCAAAAAAGCCCAGGCCGTCTGCATACTTTGCAGTGGAATATAGGGCTGAACCCCAGCGCCGCAGCGGCAGCAGTTTTTACTCGACACCAGATTTAATTGGCCACAGATATGGCAGGAATCATGGTTGTGATTCAGATGGCTGTCACCGCTATGAACCTGGGCAATCTCTTCTCTGGGTGACAAGCGATCCCAGATCCACGAGCTGTCGATGACGGAGACAAACTTCACCAATAGCAGGCTGTAAACGCAAAAAGCCCAGAAAGATGGTCCAAAACCAACATCCGCCAAGGCGATGATCTTCACCATGGCCACCAAGATCCCCACCAGAAACACATCGGCCATCAACCAGGATTCAAACTTGAAAACAAGCTTGCTGCCCACTCGGGCCCAACCTAAAGACACAGCCTTGCCTTGGCTCGCCAGATAACCCAAGCGATAGATGCACATGGCAAAAAGGATATAGATCAGCGGCAAGATCACCACGCACAGTAAGATCACCAGCGCCAATATGCTGTTGCTGGCGTAATGCATGCTGACCAAGGCGCCCCAGAGGCTGACCTTTTGCGACAAGCCCTGGACACTGAAAGACAGAAAGGGAAATCCCAGGCTCAAGGCCAACAGAATAAGGGTCGCCAAACCATAGGCCCAAACCTGCTGAAACGGTGCCTTCAAGGCTGACTGTAAACCGTGATGACAGCGAGGACAGCTCACCTTATTGCCGGGTTTGGGCTCGTTAAAAGCACTCACCAAACCGCACTCTTCACAGGCCTGCAGCTGGGTATTTTGCCCTTGGCGGCCAGCATCTTCCGGCGGGGTATTTAACGGCTTCACAATAACTCCTGTGATTCTCAGTATGACCAGACTCAGCGGTTTACTCTGGAAAAAGCGGGTGCAGGGATAGACTCATCCAAAGCCCCTGCACCTAAGATCAACGCCTTATCGTTGCGACTGGGGTTGCTCCAAGCTCCAGTCGCCCCCGAGCGCCTTATACAGAGTGACGACAGTAGAGGCGGTATTGAGCCTGGCCACCACTTCGGCATCCTGAATGTTGTTTTTGACGTTCTGGGCATTCAACACACTCAAGTGGTTCTCAAGCCCGGCCCGATACAGTGAAGTGGCCTTGGTCACCGCCGTCTCGGCCTGGGCCTCGGCTTTGACTATATGCTTATGATATTCCTGACTATTACCGTAGAGTCTCAGTACAGTTTCCACCTCATTGATGGCATTATTGACCGTCTGTTGGTAACTCATCACGGCAGTCTTGAAGCCACTCTCCTGGATATCGACCATGGCTTGAGTCCGACCGGCATCGAAGATATTCCAGTTGAACCCCGCCGCCAGCGCCCAAGTGGTGGAGCCAGAGGAGAAGAGATCGTCAAAGTGATCTGCCGATATCCCCGGGGCGCCGGTCAGATAAAAGCTGGGGTACTTGGCGGCAATGGCGGCCCCCAACTCCTGGTTCTTGGCGGCAATTTCCCGCTCGGCCAAAGCGATATCCAAACGCCGGGTCAACAATTCAGAAGGCACACCGGTCGGGATCAACTGCTGCATCTGCGGCAATGCGGCATCAGTCAAACGCGCCTGGGTTTGGTTGATATTCTCCCCAAGCAGCAACGCCAGCCGATGCAGATGTGCCTGCTTGGCCGAGTCCAGCATGGGCAGCATCGCCTTGGTCGTCGCCAGCGCAGCCTTGGCATTGGCTACATCCAGGCTGGAGCCATAACCATGGCGCTCCAGCGATTCCACCAGTGCCAACACCTCTGTCTGCTCATTGATATTCTTGGCCGCGATCAGCATCCGCTCCTCGGCGCCGCGATATTGCAGATAGTTATCTATGACTTCGGCCGTCATCAGGGTGGTGAGGTTGGCTTTCAGTATTCTTGCCTGCTCAACCCGAATTTCGGCGGCCCGGCTCAGGCTATCTATACGACCAAACAGATCGGCCTCCCAGGCTATCGTCGCCCCGAGAAAGCTGCTATTGGGGTCTCTGTCCATCAGTTTGACGCTGCCGCCACCGAGGGCGTCGGGCAGGTCGACGCCGGAAACGGCGCCCCCCATCATGGGATCGTTCTCACTGATCCGCAGATCCATATACCCACCACCCAGAGAAACCGAAGGCAACTTCAAAGATGACACTGCCGTTTCATAGGCCTGAGCCGAACGGATCCGCTCGGCGGCGATTTTCAGGTTGATGTTTTGCTGCTGCGCCGCGGCTACCAAGGCATCCAATTGCGGATCATTGAACTGCCGCCACCACTCTTGATAGTCAAGGGCCTGAGCCGCCACACCTTGGGTATCGGCATTGAAATACAGCTCACTGACCTTCACGCTTGGCAACTGATAGTCAGGTGCCATGCTGCAACCACTGACCAGGGTTACGCCGACAATGGCAGCCAAAATATGCTTCTTCATTACTTCACCTCTTTGACTGTCAATACAGGCTGTGATGGGGCTGCCGGCTCAATTTGTTCGGCTTCTCTTTGTTCATCCCTGTGATAAAACAGACGATAAAGAGCCGGCATTACAAACAGTGACAGCACAGATGCCGCTGTGAGACCGCCAATAATGGTGGCCGCCATCTGATCAAACAGGCGATCGGTAAGCAGAGGGATCATCCCCAGCGCCGTAGTCAACGCCGCCATTGAGATCGCCATGGTTCGATTCAAGGTCGCAGCCTTGATCGCCTCGGCGATGCCCAAACCGTTACGACGCTCAAGCTCTATCTGATCCATCAAGACAATACCGTTTTTGATGATCATGCCCGAGAGGCAGATCATGCCGACTATTGCCATAAAGCCGAAGGGTTTATCCAGCAACAACAGGCTCCAGACAATGCCGATGGAGGCCAGCGGCAAGGTGATCATGATGATCAGAGGCTGGCGGAAGGCATTGAACATGGCGACCAGAATGATCAGCATCAACAGGGTGGCCTTGGGATTTTGTTCCAGCAAGTCATCAATGGAGCGCTGCTCGTCATAGTATTCCCCGCCCCACTCCATCTTGTAGCCGGCCGGCAAAGCAATGGCTTCAATCTCGGCGGCAATCTGCTGACGAACATTGGATGCGGTGTCGCCGCTAACTCCGGCCTGAACCGTAATAGCCGGCAGCCGGTTGCGACGCCAGATCATGCTTTCTTCACCCTTGATCTCTATGCTCTCAACCACTTGCCCCATAGGCACGCTGTGAGTGCCCAGCAAAGAGCGCACCGGAATATTCTCAAAGTGCTCCAGAGTCGCGTTGGCACTGCGCAGCTTAATAGGAATAAGGTCATCCCCATGCCTCATGGTGCCCACCTGGCTGCCTTCAGTCACCCGATTGATGGCATTGGCAATATCGGTTCGGGTCACGCCGGCGAGGCGCGCCGCATGCAGGTCCACCATAGGCGTCATCACCTTGCTTTCCTGACGCCAGTCGTCGCGAATATATTTGAGATTGGGGTGTGCTGCCATCACAGCCTTTGCCTCATCGGCCAGGCGATGCAGCACCTCGGGATCCGGGCCGATAAAGCGCGCTTCAACCGAATACTTATCCTTGGTCGCCAGTTTGAGATCCCTGAATCTCGGTTCGGCATAGGGGAATTGCGCCTTTAACCAGGCATCACCACGACTGACCAGGGGTTCAATATCCTCATAGCTGCGGGTGTTGATCAGTATCTGACCATAGCTGGAGTCCAGCGGCTCGGGTTCAACTGTCACCGAAAAGCGCGGCGCACTCTCGCCGACTGAGCTGGAGATACTTTCCACCTCTGGCTGCTGCAATAACCAGGCTTCCACCTTGCGCATATCGGCCGAGGTCTGCTCTATGCGACCGCCATTGGGCAACCAGTAATCCAGAAACACTATCGCCCGGTCCGATGACGGCATGAAGTTCACCTTCAGCAGCGGTGCGGCCAACAGGGTGCCGACCAGTAAAGGGATGACATACAGTAAGGTTTTCTTGGGGTTTTCCACGACCCAATCAACTGCATTTTGATACATCAGCCAATAACGAGAAGGGGCTTTCGCCTTGTCTTGCTCAGCGACCTTACCGAGGAAGAACCAGCACATCAGCGGCGTGACTATCATGGCGATTACCCAGGAAAGCAGCAGTGAACTGCACAGCACCTGGACGATGGACAAGGAGAACTCGGCCGAGTCGGTTTGTGATAGCAATACCGGCGCCGTGCCCATGGCGGCAATCACAGTCGCCGCCAGCAGCGGAACCGCCATCTCCTTGATGCTGTCGACAACCGCCTGAGTGCGCTCTATCCCTTGTTTAATCTTGGCCTGGAACAGATCCACTATCACAATGGCGTTATCCACCAGCATTCCCAAGGCCAGCACAAATGAACCCAGGGAGACCCGCTGCAGATCCACATTGGTCAAATTCATATAAACCAGGGTAAAGAGAATCGTCAGCAGTAAACTGGCGCCGACAATCGAAGCACTGCGCCAGCCCATAAAGATCAGCAACACAACCACAACAATCACAATACTTTCAATAAGATTGCTGATGAAGTTATTGACCGACTTCTGCACCTCTTCCGGCTGATAAGCGATAACCCCGATACCGGCACCCGCAGGCAATTCGGCCTGGTAATCCGCCAGCACCTGTTTGAGGGTGTCGCCTATGCTGACCACATTGATACCGTTGACCGGGCTCACAGCCAGAGTAACCGCCTGTTGGCCATTGAAGCGGCTCAAAGTAGTGGCGGGATCCTGATAATCCATGCTGATATCGGCGATATCGCCCATGCGGATCACCGCCGAGTTCAAACCATTGATCCCGGTTTGAATACTGACGTTACGAATATCATCCACGGTTTGGAAACTGCCGCCCTGCTCTACCCGCAGGTTTTCAATCCCCAGATCAAAATCACCTGTGGTCACTGGCATATTCTGGCTCTGCAACTGATCGATCAGTTGCAGCATGGTCAGGCCGGTTTCGCTCAGACGTTCTTCCGAGATGCGGATATTGACCACCTGCTCGTGAATGCCGTGCAGCTGCACTTTTTTCACGCCCTCAACCGCCTTGATCCGCCGCTGCAACTCCCTGGCGTGGTCTTTCATCTCCGCCATACTCATGTTGTCGCCATAAACCGCAAACAACATGCCGTAGACTTCGGAAAACTCATCCTGGACTATGCTGATCTGCGCCTGCATCGGCAGTTCCAGCTTCACATCTTCCACCTTGCGGCGCAGTAAGTCCCACTGCTGTGGCAGTTCGTCAGAGTTCACCTTCTCTTTGAGATCGACAAAGATCATCGAGCTACCGGGACGGGACAATGAGCGCAGTTTCCACAGCGACTCCATCTCCTCCAGCTTGGTCTCAACCTTATCGGTCACCAACTGTTCCACTTCCTTGGCATCGGCTCCCGGATAGAGAGTCACGATAACCGCGCTTTTAACCGTAAATGAAGGGTCTTCCAACTTCCCCAGATCAAAATAGGAGTAGATCCCGGCAATCATCCCCAGGACAGTGAAAAAAATGACAAAGGTTTTTTGTCTCAGTGCAAAGGTAGACAGACTCATGACTTAACCTGCGCCTCGCCCAATACCGCCACCTTGTGCCCTTCCTCCACAAAGGCGCCACCGGCCAAAATAATGCGTTCGCCCTGCTGGAGTTCACCGGAAACACAGATAGAGTCATCGGTTTGGCTCACGGCTTTGACCGCTACCGCTCTGGCATGCTCATCAACCACCCGATTGACATACAGCTGAGTCTTTTGGCTGGATACCGCCATCGCCGGAATACAAAACACCGGCTTTTGACTGGCGTAAGGCAAGCTTACCGCCACATTGACCGCCTTTCCGGCAACCAACTGCTTAGGCGCTTGTTTCAGGGCAAAGGTCACTTCATAGGTGCGTTTGAGCCTATCGGGGACACTGGCAATCTGGGTGATCTCGGCCGCAACCGAACCTTCAGCATTGAACCAGGAGACTTCACCGTTTGCGCCCTGGCGTAGATTCCAAATTTGGCTTTCAGAGACATCGACCACGGCATTGAGCCTAGTGGGTTGATGTATGGTCACTATCTGGGTGCCGACATCCACCAGCTCATATCGGTCGATGAAGCGCTTACCTATGACGCCGTCATAGGGGGCTTTGAGAGAGGTATAGGCCAGGGAATCCTGGGCCTTTTTCAAAGATTGCTTCAGCAGCTCGACACCGGCATTGGCGCGGGCTTCGGCGCTGATCGCCCGATCCAGCTTGACCCCGGCTATCGCCTTGTCATTCATGGCGGCGCGAACCCGCTTAAGCTCAATGGCTGCCAAGCGATGTGCAGCCTCGGCCTCGCTGAGCCTGGCCTCAAGCTCCATCACACTGACCCGGAAGTCATGGGGATCCAAACGGGCGATGACCTGGCCCTTTTTGACCTCACTGCCTTCATCGGCCAAGATCTGCTCCAGTGTGCCCGGCACCCGAAAAGACAGCTCGGCCGTCTTGTCCGACTCCAGAATGCCACTGAACTGATGCACTCTGTCACTGACAGGAGCCGGAAGCTCCATCACCTGCACCAGAGGAAGCGCGGCCGAGGAGACCTGTGGCTGCTCACTGTTGCCACAACCCCACAGCATGAATACCATGCTACTGCAAAGCAGGCTCACCTTTAGCCCGGTCGGTTTTACTCTTGTCACTGCAATTTCCTAACTACTTGAATCAATTGCGGCACAGAGTAATGCCGGGCTATATCTAAAACAATGGCATATATTTACACATCAATGTCATGAAATTCGTGACAATCTATAGATCCAACTTACGTGCTTCCTCAATAATACTGTCGATCAATAACCTGGCGGCATGGGTCATCCCCTTGCGACTGGGATAAACCAACCAAACATCATCAACATAAACTTCACACTCTGGCAGTACTTCTACCAACTCACCCGATTTAACATGTTCTGCAGCGCTCAGCTCAGCCAACAAACTGATACCGGCCCCATTCATAACTGCATGTTTTACGTAGGAACTATTGTTGGAGATCAGTCGGCTATGGGTGCGGTACTCGCCCTGGTTAAAAGTCCATTTATCTTCCAGCTCGCCGTTAGCCAAACGGTGAATGATCAAAGCATGATTATCCAGATCATCAATCGATGCGGGCATGCCATGCTGCGCGATATAATCCGGGCTGGCATAGAGTTTTCGTAATCCTCTCATCAAGGGACGGGCCACAAAGGAGCTGTCTTTCATCTCACCGATATGAACACAGGCATCCAGGCCATAGGTCAAAATATCGTGGTATCCCAGGTTACTGACATGAGTTTCCAAAGTGATCAACGGATAGGTTCGAAGAAATTCCTGCAACAGGTTGTGGGCGACAATATCGGCATCGCCAATTAAACCCAGTTTTACCGAGCCCGTTGGCATATTCCTTTGGTTCTTTATCGACTCATTTAACGACTCCAATCTGGGAATAATCTCCAGCAACTGCTGATAGTAGATTTCCCCGGTTGGCGTCAGAGTCAGCTTACGTGTGGTTCTGGTAAAGAGTTTGCTGCCTAAATCGGCCTCCAACTCGCCGATACGGCGACTGACAAAAGCCCTTGGAACCCCTATGGAGCCTGCAGCAGCGGCGAAACTGCCCAGATCCACAACCGATAAAAACAATCTGAGATCGTCAATTTTCACTGTTTTCTTCTCGTGCCAAACACAGGTTACACACTATGCCTCTGAAGAGACCAATATGACAAATGCCAAGGCTCAATCATTCATATCGTGCTGAATACGACTCAATGCAGCCTGCCACAAACTTACCAATCTCATTGTAAATCATTAACTCATAAAAAGAGTTATTAAATTCAGACAAAATCCACAGTAAAAAAACAATTCAGCATCAATGAAAACAAAATAATCACAACAATCGACCTCAATAGTCATCACAAATTATAAACCGGAAATAATACTTCCCACATAAAAAATACAACTTTAAATTCTCAAGACCACAATCACATTATTAAATTAAAAAATGAAACCGGCTTAAAAGTTAATGACCCCGGCAATAAAATAAAAACAACTACAAATAAAAGGATGTAACTATGAAAAAAAGCATCATTTCAGCACTAATCATTGCCAGCTTTTCATTGATTGGTGGGTGTCAATCTACCGGGGAAGAGTTCCGTTCAGATTCGTATACAACAGAACAAGTCAACACGGCTATCGAAGCTAGAACGGTCGAAATTATCACCACAATCCCGGCTAAAGTGGCTGTCGACAATACGGAAGGTCAAAAACAAGCAAAATCGGCAGGCATGTTGTTGGGAGCCATTGTCGGAGCGGCTATAGGTTCAACTAATGACAGTCAAAGTGCCGCTATTGGTGGTTTAGCCGGGGGCGCCGCTGGCCATGTTTCAGGCAATTTAGTTGATAACAAGGTCATGGTCGATGGCGTACAAATAACATACAGACAAGAAGTGATAGAAGACTTAGAAGATGTTGTTGATGGCAAGCGAGTCACCCAAGCCGTAAAACATATGAAAACCTTTATCTCGGCCCAAGTTGGACGCTCTTGTGAATATCAACCCGGGGTCGCATTATTGGTTCAAACTGTAAAAGGCAATACTCGAATCCAACCCAATGCAGCCTGTCCAAAACCTAAAGAGGGATAATTGATGAAAAAATCAATGGGTATTGCCCTTTTTGCAATGTTGTTTCAACCTGCATTCGCCAACCCTTTATTAGAGATACAGCAGGCAGAAAAACTCGAAAAAGAAAAAGTTGAATCAGAAATAAATTCACTGCATCTAGAAAAGGAAAAAGAAAAACAAGCTAAGGAAATGGCCGCACTAAAAGCGCAAAAAGAATTAGAAATGGCTAAGTTAAAAGCTAAAGAAATAAAAGCTCAGAATCAAAAAGCCCTAACCTACGAACGCTTGGCGGATAAACATCGCGATCAACAGTACGAAGATGAGCTAAGAGCCCTGGAACTTGAAGAACGCAAAATGATGTTGGCCGAGAAGAAAGCAATGGCGGAAGCCAGAGCCAAAAGGGCGGCAGATTTTGCCAACAACCAGGTCAATGCTGAAAAAGCCGTTATCAGTGAAACAACCGCTACTGCAGATCTGATCCAGTCAAAAGCGGATGCTACCCGAATAAAGGCAGAGAGCAATGCCGAGTTACAGAAAAAGCAGGGCGAGGCCATAGTCATAGATGCCAAGGGTGATGCAACGTTCAAGTCAAAAATTGGAGACGCCGCCATCAAAGAATCAGATAAGTTATTCTAAGAGCCATTAAGCTGTATTAGCTCAGTACACATAATCTCGGACCTGAATTTCTCTCCAGAAAGCAAAGCCCCGCTGGATAGAGCCAGGTCTGAGATTTATCCCCCCTATGGCGCATGCTTGTTTTTGTACTCCCCACATCGGCTCACCAGCCCTCTGGCACCTCAAGCCTGATCTGTTAAAATCGGTTCATTTGAAACGATGAATGCCAGAGAGGATCCACCATGAATCCGATTATTGCCCTGTTAAAAGAGCACAATATCAGCGACGAACAAATAAACAGCCTGTTCCAGAGCCTGACCGAAAATCCCCTGATGGCCATGGGTACTCTGGGTCAGTTGGGATTGCCACCGGAAAAGCTGCAAAGCTTGATGATGCAAGTGATGCAGAATCCGGCGCTGATCAAAGAAGCCGTGGAACAGCTGGGACTGGATTTTTCCAAAGTAGAAGCCGCTAAAAAGCAACTGTCTCCCTCAGCTTGATTCAACTTAGAGATAGCCTGAGTGAATATTCAGGCTATCTCTAACGCATGATCTGCGCCACTACCCAAAAGAAAGGTTTAATACTTACAGCCCCGAACCTTTGTTATTGCCTCCGCCCGAAGCGTTTAAGGCAGCTCCACACTCTGCGCCACAAAGAGGCCTCCCAAAGCAGCAAACGTACTACCCAAGTCGGCATTCCCAAGTCTTCAGCTTGCCGAGCCGACTCAGTAGTCGCGGCAAGTCCGGAAAAGGCCGCACGATATATCTGGGCAACTAATTTGATTTCAAATAAAACCAGAACTATCCCCCCCAAATAACGCACCACCACCAACTCATTCAATAGATTATGCTGCTCTTTCGGGACAAAGTATCCGGCAAGCCAAATCCCAGCACAGCTCAGCGCAATAGCCTTCAATACCGCAGCCTTCCGCCGTTGCCTGTAACAACACCAATAAAGCAGGGGGATAACCAAGACCAGATCAATAATCCAGATAATTTCCAACCAACCTGCAGTTGACAAGTCATGATCAACAAATGTCAAACCATCGCCGATCAACACCAGAGCCACAGCGATAAAAAACCAGTGACGTTGCCAAAAAGGGAGTTCAGATCGAGCAAACGTGTCCATAGCACTCCTTGCTAAATATGAGTATCTTCTCATGCCACCAAACCAACCTCGGGCCAGTAAAGCTTTGAGAGTTGTGGGTTAATTATTAAACACTAAGTATTGAATACTGTCGAACGCAGTGTTGCCTCAGCAACTATTATCGGCTGAAATAGCAAAAACAGGGCATAAGTCACAGTTCCCCTATCATGAATGACAGGCTCTGCTATAATTTGTGCCCAAAATTTTCAGGCATTTCCAGACGAGCGGTAAGTCATGTCCACTACAGGTGTTGAACTCTTTAATCCCGGCCAACAGACACAAGCCCCTGCTGCGGCCCCAAAGCAAATGGTGCAACTGGCCGATAACAAGCTGGAGCTGATGGCGCCGGCCAAGAATGCCGATTTCGGTATTGAGGCCATTCGCCACGGGGCGGATGCCGTCTATATTGGCGGCCCGGCATTTGGTGCCCGTCATACCGCCGGCAACAGCATTGAGGACATTACTCGCCTGTGTCAGTTTGCCCATAGATATCACGCCCAGGTATTTGTCACCATCAACACCATATTGCTGGACGATGAACTGGAAGAAGCCAGACGCCTGATCTGGGCCGTGTACGAGGCCGGTGCCGATGCCATTATCGTGCAGGACTTGGGGTTGCTTGAGCTGGACTTGCCACCTATTGCACTGCACGCCAGTACCCAGATGGATAATCGGGTTCCGGCCAAAGTCGCCTTTCTTGAGCATGTGGGCTTTTCCCAGGTGGTGTTGGCGCGGGAGCTGAGTCTGAGCCAAATTCGCGCCGTGGCCGCCGAGACCAAGATGCGACTTGAGTTCTTTATCCATGGCGCCCTGTGCGTGGCCTACAGCGGCCAATGCTATATCAGTGAAGCCTACACAGACCGCAGTGCCAACCGCGGCGAATGCTCACAACAATGCCGGATGCCGGGTAATCTCAAGACCCGCCAGGGCGACATCATTGCCAGCAACGACCATATGCTGTCGCTGAAGGACAACAACCAGACAGATAACCTCGAAGCGCTGATCGACGCCGGGATCCGCTCCTTCAAGATAGAGGGCCGACTCAAGGACCTCAGCTACGTCAAGAATGTTACCGCTCACTACCGCCAGCAACTGGATGCTATCATGGCGCGTCGGCCCGAGTTTGAACCCTCGTCCCACGGCTGCTGCAGCTACAGCTTCACCCCGGATCCTGACAAGAGCTTTAACCGCGGCAAGACGGACTACTTTGTCAATGAGCGCAAGGCGGACATCGGCGACTTCCGCACTCCGAAATACTTGGGAATAGAGGTCGGCAAAGTCAGCAAGATAGGCAAAGACTTCATCCAGGTCGACTCGGATACCGAGTTCCACAACGGTGATGGCCTGGGCTTCTTCGCCGCCAATTATCAAAAGGCCAGATTGTCGGATGACAAGCTGACAGGTTTTCGGGTCAACCGCGCCGAGGGCAACACCCTGTATCTAAAAAACATGCCGAAAGATCTCTATGTCGGTGCCACCTTGTATCGCAACAAAGATCAAGCCTTTGAAGCCCTGCTGGCCAAAGAGTCTGCCGAGCGCACCCTGTTGGTGGACTTCAGCCTCAGCAATACCCAGACAGGTCTGGCGCTGACCGCCGCCGACCGTCATGGTCATCAGGCGACAGTGACCGCTGACTTCGAAAAACAGCAGGCCAAGGATATTGGCCGCAACCGTGAATCACTCGGCAAGCATCTCGCCAAGCTGGGCAATACCGATTTTCGCCTCGGACAAGTGGATTTGGGCGATGCCGAAGCCGTGTTTGTACCGGCATCCATCATCAATGGCCTGCGCCGTGATGCCGTTGCAGCCCTGGACGAAGCGCGCATTCAGGGGTATCAAAGACCCACGCCCTGGGTACGGGACGACAGCGCCCGCTTCCCGCAGCGCAGCCTGACCTATCTTGGCAATGTGGCCAACCAAAAAGCCAAGGACTTCTATACCCGTCACGGGGTGGTATCCATCCGCGATGCCTATGAAGTGCGGCCGGTGAAAGGCGATGCGCCTTTGATGATCACCAAACACTGCATACGTTACAGCTACAACATGTGCCCCAAAGAAGTGCCGGGGATCAAGGCAGAGCCGCTGGAAATGGAGCTGGGTGGCAAGCAGTTCAAGCTGGTGTTCGATTGCCATAAGTGTGAAATGCTGTTGGTGGGTTAAGGAGAAAAACATGGGTTTTTTGAACGCCTTGATGGGCAACGCCAGTGAAGTGGATCTGGATAAACTCAACGAAGAACTGGCGCCGATTATGGCCGACAGCGAACAGTTGCAGCTGGCCTATAAACTGGTTCGCGACATGTTTGTCTTCACCAACAAGCGCCTGATCTTGATAGATAAACAAGGCATGACCGGCAAGAAAGTGAGTTATCACTCCATCCCCTACAAGGCGATAGTGCACTTTGAAGTGGAAACCGCCGGGCGCTTCGACATGGATGCCGAGCTAAAGCTGTGGATCTCAGGCCAGGCAGAGCCCCTGGTCAAAGAGCTCAAGCGCGGCACTGATGTGGTGGGTATTCAAAAGACCATAGCCAAATTCACGCTCTGAGGTTAAAAAAGTCTAAGATCCGCTATTTGACAGGGAAAGCGCTTCTTCAATGCCGGTCTGCGCCACAAACTCCTCATCGTGACTGACCAGAATAAAAGCGCCAGGGTATGCTGCCAGCGCCGCGGCCAGACGCGCTTTCGATTCAATATCCAGATGATTGTCAGGCTCATCCAGCAGCAGTAAGGGATTGCCCCGCTGATGACTGACATAAAGCATGGCCAGCTTCATCTTTTCACCGCCGCTGAGACAAGCCACAGTGCGGTGCACCTGCTCGGCGCGAAAGCCTATCTGGGCCAGCAGAGTGCGGCGCTGACTGTCATCCATCAGGCTGGGATTCACCTGGTTATGATCAATCGGGCTGCTATCAACTTGAGCACAGCGCTGCAGGGTTTCCAACAGTGTCCACTCTGGCTTGAGTAAGCTGAAATGCTGATCCAGATAGACACTGTGGCCATTGAGTTGCACTTGCCCAGCGCTCAACACCAACCTAGCTTGCAAGACCCGAAGCAAGCTGGACTTACCACTGCCATTGGCCCCCGCCAGACGCAGTTTATCGCCACTGCTGAGGGTTAAATTGATAGGCTCTCGACTGCCATAGGGCAAGACAGCATCCAATAGCCGTACCAGCGTCTGCTTCGCCACTGGCTGGCCAAGGGTTTCACGCCCCAGAGTCAGGTTTTGCCTACGCCTTTGCTCACACTGCTGTTTCAGCCCGGCAAGCTCAGAGTCCAGCAGTCGCTGATGTTGCCGCTCCCGGGTCGCCATGGCCGCCGCATTGGCACCGGCCCGCTCTTTTTGATGGTCGAGCAACACCTTGGCCTGGCTGCCACTGCGCGCCAATTTCTCCCCTTTGGCTGCTCTCTGTTGTGCCCGCTCCCGGCTCAACTGTGCCTGCTTTCTTGCCTGACGCTGTGCCTTGACGGCATTCTCCAACCTGCGTTCAAGCGCTTGCTGTGCCAGGGTGTGCTGATGCCAATAGCTGTCATAGTTGCCGCCATAGGAACCGAGCCCCAAGCTGTTGAGCTCCCAGATTTCATCCATCTGTCGTAGCAGATCTATGTCGTGGCTTATCAGCAGGATCTGCCCTGAAAATGCCGACATCCGCTGCCGCAGCCACTGTCTGCCGCCTCTGTCCAAATGATTGGAAGGCTCATCGAGCAGCAACCAGTCGGCCTCGCTTTGAAACAAACGCCACAGTTTCAACTTGGCCTGCTGGCCACCACTGAGGCGTTCGAACTCAAGCTCGGGCTCTGCCGGCAACCCCAGCTCCCGGCAGAGTTCGCAAAAGGTTTGCCGCACCTGCCAGTCGTCATTGAGCTGCTCAAACCAATGACTGTCACAACAGCCCTGCTCTATTTGTGTCAGCGCCTGTAATCTGGTCGCCAAGCCCAGACATTGGCTCAGACAGCTTCCGGTTTGCATTGTCGGCACTTGGGACGAGGAGCCATCAACCCGGCTTGCTGCGGCCGTTAGCAGCTTGGGTTCTTGCTGCTGCCGGTATATACCGCAAATTCCCCGGCGCTCAACCGTGCCGCTATCCGGCGCTCTCAAACCGCAGAATATTTCGCCCAGCAGACTCTTGCCTATGCCGTTGCGGCCAATGAGGCCGGTCATTCTAGCGCTCAGGCTACAGCTGATATCGGCAAACAATGGTTCAAGGCCATGGGTATAGAGTGAGATTTGTCTTGCACGAAATGCCTGCATCTTGCCTCCTGCAGACAGGGAGGCACGGCGAGATCCGATCCGGGTTTAAGCAGTCATTATATGGCGAATGAGCGCCAACTGACTGCAACAATAAAGACTTGAGCGAACACGCCGACCGACCCTGCCAATCTAATAATGGAAAAGTAAAAAAGATTGGTGATCAGGTGTCAGTTGTTCATTTGGGCGTGAGCTCCAATAGGCGAGGATGGCGGAATTATAACCGTCTGAGACAACAAAGATCCAGCTTGCCCCTTTTGGGGTTGAGAGCACGAGTTAAAAAAGGATGCCGAAGCATCCTTTTTATCAAGCCGATAGCCGGGGCTAACTTATTGCTGCTCGGCCGCTTGGTTTTCCGTGGTTTGCTTCAATAGCCGACTGGTCATGGTACCGGCGGTCATGGAACCGGATACGTTCAAGGCGGTACGCGCCATATCAATCAGCGGTTCGATGGAGATCAACAGCGCCACAATGGCCACCGGCAGCCCCATGGCAGGCAGGACGATCAGCGCCGCAAATGTTGCACCGCCACCAACACCGGCTATCCCGAAGGAGCTGATGGTCACTATGGCAATCAAGGACAGCATGAAATGCAAGTCCAGTGGATCTATGCCCATGCTGGGCGCCACCATCACAGCCAACATGGCAGGATAGATACCGGCGCAGCCGTTCTGGCCGATAGTGGCACCGAACGAGGCCGCCAGATTGGCAATGGCCGGCGGCACATTCAGCTGGGTCACCTGAGCCTCGACATTCAACGGAATAGTCGCCGCCGAACTGCGCGACGAGAAGGCAAAGGTCAGCACGGGCCAAATTTTACGGAAGTAGTCCAGTGGGCTAACACCCACCATGGCCACCAGCATGCCGTGAACAACAAACATCAGCAGGATGGCGACGTAAGAGGCCAGAATAAAACCCAACAGGTTGAGCATGTCAGCAGCGCTGGAAGAGGCGACCACCTTGGCCATCAGCGCGGCAATACCATAGGGAGTCAGCGCCATAATCATCTTCACCAGGCGCATAACAATCGCCTGCGCACCTTCAACAAAGGTCCGTATGGGGGATTCCAGTTGCTCTTTCTCATGCATCACTTTGCGGGCCGCTATCCCGAGGAGGATACCGAAAATCACCACGGCAATGATGGAAGTGGAACGGGTACCGGCCAGATCGGCAAAAGGATTTACCGGAATAAAGCTCAGCAGCATTTGCGGTACAGTCAGATCGGCAATCGAAGCCGCCTTGGTATCCAATACTGCCATTTGCGCCGTTTCCCGGCTACCGGCTATCAGCCCCTCGGCAGAAATCCCTGAGATGGAAGTGACCAGAATACCTATCAAAGCCGCTACGGCCGTGGTCGCCATCAGAATAAATATGGTCAGGGAGGAGATCTTGCCGAGCGAGCCGCCCTTATCCAACTTGACCACTGCCGCGACCATGGACACCAACACCAAGGGCATGATCACCATCTTCAGCAAGGCTACATAACCACCGCCGACTATGGCTATCCAACTGAGCGCCTCTGCTGTGACCTGGCTGTCCACGCCAAAGTAAGACTGCATCAGGAAACCATAGGCACTGCCGAGGATTAAGCCGATCAGCACCAGACGGGATAATTTGTGCTCTTTTTGCTGTTGGAGAAACAGAATAAACAGAACACCGAGAAATACCGCAATGGCTGCGATAACTGCAATAGACATATGGAACCTTATACGGGAAACGGTATATAGAGAGAGAATCTAACGCATAATAGGCGCTTGTTTAAGCACGACAAAATATTAAGTTATTATTCTTTATAGCTTCTAATTATAAATAACTCGGCGAGGAACAAGGTTGAAATCCCCTCCAAGGCTCTGGGTTCAATCAATATTCCTCTGACATCATTCACAGAAAGTTACACAAAATAATCCCATCAAATCCAGCCCGGATAAGCTTGTTTTCATCATCCGGGGATATACTCCCGAGGCAGCCTCAGCTGCCGAATATAATAACTATCTGTATCTAAAGGAGACTTTCCGTGAAGAAGGTTGGAATTCTGTTGCTCTGCCTCTTGATGCCACTGGCATCGGCGTGGGCAGAGTCGGGCAAGCCCTTGTCGGTTGAGCTATTGTGGCAACTCAAGCGTATCGGCAGCCCGGTAGTATCGCCAGGCGGCGAGCATATCATCGCCCCCGTGACCGAGTATGATGTCAAGGCCGACAAAGGGTTGACCCAACTTTGGTACTTTGATGCCGATGGCAAACATCAACGCCCACTGACTGCTGCCGGACTCAAGGTGAGCAACCCGGTATTTTCTCCCGATGGCAACACTCTGGCCTTTGTCAGCCAGCGCAATGAAGACGATGCCGGGCAGATCTATCTGCTGCCAATGAATGGCCCGGGTGAAGCCCAGCGGCTGACAGAGGTGCCTACCGGCGTGTACGGCATCAAATGGGTAGGTAAACATCTCTATTTCATCAGCAACATCTTCCCCGGGCAGGACTGGAAGCAGATGCAAGAGCAGCTGAAAGCCGACAAGGACAACAAGACCTCGGCCAAGCAGTGGAATGCCCTGCCTTATGCCCAGTTCGATCACTGGCTGGATGAACGTCGTCAGGCGCATGTGTTCCGAATTCCCGCCAAGGGCGGCGAGATAGAAGCCATTACTCAAACGCTGGGCCATGAGCTGCCTCGTTCGAGTCAAAGTGCCGGCAGCTATGATGTGTCTGCCGATGAGAAACTGATCGCCTTCAACGCCTACGGCTCCGACAACCGGGTCGATCCCAAGCTGGACATCTTCCTCGGCAAGATAGGCTCAGACAAGGCAGAAAACCTGACGCCGGACAACGAAGCGCCCGATAGCCGCCCCAGCTTCAGCCCCGACGGCAAGACGCTGGCCTTCACTCGCCAGAAGATCCCGGGTTTCTATGCCGACACCTCTAGGCTGATGCTGCTGGATATCCACAGCCGTAAGCTCAAGACTCTGACCGCCAATTGGGACAGATCTGTGTCTCAGTTCAGCTGGACGCCGGATGGTAAAGGCTTCTACGCCGCCATTGATGATGCCGCCACCAGCCGTATCTATCATATCGATGCCAAGAGCGGCAAAGTGAAGGCGATCACCAAGGACACCAACTATGGTCAGCCGCAGATAGGCAAGAAAGGCACCCTGATAGCCCTCAACGACAGCTTCCTTTATCCGGCGCGACTGCTGGCGATCAATCCCAAAAACGGCAAGGGCCAAAGGCTGGAGCAGTTCAATGACGAACTGCTCAAGGATGTGGATCTGGGCAGCTATGAGTCTGTGACCTACAAGGGTTACAACAACCAAGATATCCAGATGTGGGTGCACTACCCACCGGGTTTCGATCGCAGCAAGAAGTACCCGCTGTTTATGCTGGTACACGGCGGCCCACACAACGCCATCAGTGATGGTTTCCACTATCGCTGGAACGCCCAGACTTTCGCCTCCTGGGGTTATGTCACCGCCTGGCCCAATTTCCACGGTTCCAGCGGCTTCGGCCAGGACTTTGCCGATGCCATCAACCCGGACTGGAAAAACAAGTCTCTGGATGATGTCCTCAAGGCGGCCGACTGGTTTGAACAAAAGAGCTGGATCGACAGCGATCGCATGGTGGCCGGTGGTGCCAGCTACGGCGGCTATCTGACCTCCATCATCCTCGGGCAGAAACATCCGTTCAAGGCGCTGTTGATCCATGCCGCCGTGTACGACATGTACTCCCAGATGGCTTCCGACTTCGCCGTGCACAGCACCCGTTTCGGCCACTACTGGGAAAACCCGGAGATCTACCAGTCGATTTCACCCCATTACTTTGCCGCCGGTTTCAATACCCCGACGCTGGTGAGCCATGGTCAGCTGGACTACCGGGTACCCGTAGGTCAAGGTTTTGAGCTGTTCCGCACCCTGCAAAGCCGTGGAGTGGAATCGCGGATGATCTATTTCCCCGATGAAAACCACTGGATCATGAAGCCCAACAACTCCATCTATTGGTATAACCAGGTCAAAGACTGGATGACCCATTATGCCGAGCCGGGCCCACGTTAAGCGCCGATAATCGGCATCCAAGCAAGAAGGCGACTCAGGGTCGCCTTTTTTAGTGTCCCAAATGAGCCTAAATATAAGCTGCAACATCTAAATGAGGCGCCATCAACCCACCACTCTACAATTTGCCCAACTGCAAGATACTGTCATTCAAACAAGAAACCGCATAACAAGCGGTAATGCTGGCGACACTTTTTATCCTTGGGTACCATTGAACAATAAAGAGGCGCTTGGACATGCCAACGCCGGGGAAGATGGATACTTAAATGGAATTAAGATACATGCTGTTATGCATGTTTTTGCTGCTGGCCAGCCTAACGTCTGTTGCAAAAGAACAGGCTAGCCTTCCGGTCATTGACATAGAACACAACAGTGTTGCACTCGAAGAGTTCAAAATTGGCTATTTTATTGATGACAGCCAAAACCTTGGTTTTGAGCAGGCACGCCAGAAGCCTTTCGGCGTAACCGATAATGTCACCACCTTGGGTACCAGTGCCAGAGTCACTTGGTTCAAGCTGAACCTGCACAATAGGCTCTCGCAGGCAAAGCCGCTGTTTTTGCACCTGCCTCATGCTTACCATGTGCAGCAAATCGATATCTATGAAGAAAGCGGTCAACAACTGCAGCGACACGAGCGGTTGGATCTCGAACAGGCCGCCGACAACCCACTCATGTATCGGGGCGCTGTCGTCTACCCACTGACTCTGGCGTCAGATCAGATAACAACCCTGTATATTCGTAGCCATGTTTACTCCCATCAATGGTTTGCCATGACACTGATGGATGAAGACAATTCGCGAAGAGCTCTGGTAAGCACCCATTATGATATTGCGATCATGGTGGGTATGTTGCTGGCATTAGTGTTCTACAACGGCCTGCTGTATTTCGCCAGCAGCAAGAAAGAGAACATCTACTATTCGCTGTATCTGATCTCCGGTCTGGTGTGGATAGCCCTGTCCTATGGTCTAGTCGCCAGCGTATTCAACGCCTACGGTTCGAGCGTCTTTATGCTCAACCTGTCGCTGCTCACCATGCCGATTTTCTTGCTGTTGTTTATGATGGCCATCTTCGAAACCAAGCAATTCTATCCCTCAGAACACAAGGTGTTGCAATTGCTGTTGTTGCTGCTATTTGCCTTTCTGATTTGGGGGCTGTTTGATATCTCTGCGGCACTCAAACCCGCCAGCAGTATGGCGGCAGTCATGATGCTGGTGACCTTCTCTGTGAGTATCTCCCTCTATCTCAAGGGCAATCCTCTGGTGAAGTACTTTCTGGTGGGCCACAGCTTTTTCGTTATCTTCAATGGCATAGCCGTGCTCTTCTACAAGGGCTTGATCTCTCCGAGCTACCTCAGCAGTCATGGAGTCGGTATCGGCATTATGCTGGAAGGCCTAACCCTGGCGTTTATCATCTCCTATAGGATCAAAATTCTTGAAGATATCCGCGCCTCGCAGGAAGAGCTCAAGCGCCAGGCGGCCACAGACCCTCTGACCAAACTCTATAACCGGCGTTATTTCTATTCCGAAGCCGACTATCAACTTAAGCTGGCCGGCCGCAATGGCGAGGCTATCTCTGTACTTATTCTGGATATAGACAACTTTAAACAGATCAACGACAACTTTGGTCATCACTGGGGCGACAGGGTCATAGTCGCCCTGGCCAAACTATTGAAGCAACACTGTCAAGGAGCCGAAATGGCGGCCCGTTTCGGCGGCGAAGAGTTCGTGCTCTTGTTGCCGGGATCCCCCCTAAACCAAGCCTTGCAACGCGCCGAACAGCTACGCTTGGCCATCGAAATGATGCTGATTAACACAGATGAGGGAGACGGGCTCAGTTGCACTGTCAGCATAGGCGTAGCCGAGGTCGAAATTGGCTCGGAGTCGATAGAAGCGGCCGTCAAACGGGCCGACGGCGCGCTTTATCAAGCCAAAAACAGTGGCCGCAATCGGGTCGTTGCCAATTCAAGCGCTAGCGACCAAGAATTAGATACCGGCGTTGAAATCAATCCAGGTCTTTAAGCATTTGCCGTCCCAATTGCCGCATCTGCTGCTGGATCCAGTCGGCGCGGCGGTTCATGTAAGCACTGGGGGGATTGATTTGATATTGCCAGGGATTGGGCAACAAGGCGGCCAGCAAGGCGGCCTCGCGGGACGACAACTGCGCGGCGCTCTTATGAAAGTAGTGCTGTGCCGCCGCTTCGACGCCGTAGATCCCCGGGCCGAATTCGACAATATTCAGATACAACTCAAGGATCCTGGGCTTATCCAACACTAGCTCCAGAAGCAGGGTGAACCAGGCTTCAGCTCCCTTGCGAATAAAGCTGCGCGAAGACCACATAAACAGGTTCTTGGCGGTTTGCTGGCTCAAGGTGCTGGCGCCTCTGAGGCGCTCCCCCTGAAGCTTATCTTCTATGGCATTCTGAATCGCCTTGAGATCAAAACCGGAATGAAGGGCAAAACGCTGATCTTCACTGGCGATCACCGCCAGTTGCATATTGGCAGATATCTGAGTCAGCGGCTGCCACTGGTGTTGCACCTGGCGCTGTACCTGTGTGACCGGCGCCGGCGGAAACCAATAGCGTTCAATCCGCCAGCTCCACAGCGGCGGGTTAACAAACTTAAGGGCAATCACCATCAGCAGGGACAGTATCATCAGCCCCAACAGCAGTTTTATCAGCCAGGCTGTCAGTCGCCTAAACCATCCCTTTTTCGCGGCCAAATTCGCTCCTGATAAATAAGCTCACCTAAAACTGAGTGCACCTGAAACTGAGTGAGCCTGGAAACCCTCAGTGAATAATAATTGAGTATTTTGCCAGGTGCGAACCCGGCCCGGAATGACAATCTGTAGCTTATCCGGAGCATCCGAGCGACTCAGCGGCACTTTTCTTAGCCCCTTAGTCAGGGCCGAAGCGGCCGCGCTCAAGAAAGGCCTGTACCGCTGCCAGCGTATCCTGATGCCAATGTATGGCCTTATGGCACAGGGGCAACACCATCCAATCACTGGCATCATCACAACGGGTAGAAGCTAGGGGTACCCGGCCATCGGACTCGCCGTCAATCAAGGCGCCCAAGGGATCCTGAGTCCCACTGCCGGCGATGATCCCAAGATGAGCCTGACTATCTTCGCGCCAACTTGCCCAGCGCTGCCCCGGCAGCAAAGATTGCAGCGGCTGAAATAACCTGGAATATCCCGGAAGCTTATCGGCCAGGCTCGCCAGCGGAGAACCATCATGGGGCGTGGCAATAAACACACTGTGGCCCAAATTGCCGGGCGGCTGCTCTGCCAGCAGTTGCCTAACGATTAAGCCTCCCATGCTGTGAGCCACAAAGTGCACCCTGGGATACTGCTGCCATTTCTGCTCATCCAGCGCCTGGCGTAAGGTCACTACCGCTTGTTGCAGTGAGCCGAAACGGGTGGGCAATCTGGGGCACAGGATACTGTATTGCCGGGACAAGCCTTGGGCCAAAAATCCCATGTCACGCTCATCTTTGTTGAAGCCATGCACCAGCACTACCAGAGCTTTGTTGTTATCCAGCCTCAAGCAGGCTGGCTCTTGAGCCACTGCTGAAATGCCTGTTTGGGCATGGCACCGGCCTGCTGGGCTATCACTCGGCCATTTTTGAACAGCATTATGGTCGGAATGGAGCGGATCCCATACTGGGCCGCCAGCGCTTGCTGAGCCTCGGTATCCAGCTTGCCGAACCGAAACTCCGGCTCCAGTTCGGCAGCGCTCTGCTCGAATATGGGAGCAAACTGTTTGCAGGGGCCACACCAGCTGGCCCAGAAATCCACCACCAGCGGCAGCTCTGACTTATGGGCATGGTTAGCAAAGTTGGCATCAGTCAATTCTACTGGAAGGCCCTGAAACAAAGGTTGCTTACAGTGGCCGCACTTAGGGCCTTGAGACAGGCGTTCTTCCGGTACCCGGTTCATTCCAGCGCACTGGGGACATGCAATCAACATAGGATTCTCCTCTCAAGCGGCGTTATCGCCGCACACTGTGAAATAGGGGGACGGCATTAAACCGACTCAAGCCAGATGAGGCCGCAACGCAGCCAATACCTGGGGATAATCAGCCTGATTATCCAAGGTCAGACTCAGATAGCCATCGCCGCGAAAGGCCCGGTCCAGTTCCAGCAAGATATGGGTTTGTTCGCCATCGGGAACCAGGGTAAGCTCCACTTCACGCAAAAGGCGGATCCCACGCCCTGTTGGCACAAACTCCAACTCCTGATAGCAGCCTGAGCCACTGCGAAAATCAGCGGTGTTGATATAGCCTTGCTCAACATCGGCTTTTTTAAGGACAAAGCCCAACTCCTCCATGGCCTGCAGCAGGTGCAGCAACAGCTGGGTAGGCTGGATCTGCAGCAGATCCTGATCGCCCGGATCTATGGCGTAATCTATCGCCAGCCCGGTTTGCAGCCAGACCCGGCATTGATTGTTACGCACCGGCAACTGGGTAAATGGGGTCTCAGGGTGCAACTGACCAATGAAAGGCAGTTCTCTCATCTCTCCGGCCTGAAGTTCAAAGCCTTCGCTGATACGCCAGCTGGCCAGACAATGATTGATAAAGTGGCTGCTGTCGCCGTCACTGACCTTGACCCGGGTCATTAAGGCCAGCTCCAGGCCGGCAATATCCTGGCTTACCTCGCCGCCCTTGAGCACAATTCGGGCTTCGAAGGTTTGCCCAGGTTGCAGGCTGGCATTGAGCAAACGAGTATCGACACTGGCGCCGCCAACGCCAACTGCCGCGAGCAATTTCTTAAACATCCTCTGTTCCTGTTTATGTAAAGGCTTTGCCGCATTTAAGCCCCTTTTCTTCGGCGAGTAAAGGGCGAGCACATCGGCTGTAAATTCCCAACCCCAACAAGCAGGCAGCAACAAAACTCATTCTGAGCCAGTTAAAAACCAGAAGCCGGCAAAATCATCGACCTAATCAGGGATGGCGTAAACGGACTTCTGCCAAAATCGGTGTATGGTCGCTCGCCTGGGCATCCAGCTCAAACTGCGGCCGCAGTAGGTGCCTGTCATAGACCCGATAATCCACCACTTCTGCCAGGCTATGCTGGCTACGGGCATCAAACTCCTGACTCAACAACAGATAGTCGACCACACTGCCTTGAGAGCCGTGAAAATGGGTCACGGGGCGAGTCACTGTCATTCGCTCGCCCGTTTGCTCAGAAGCTTCTCGCCAGAGCTGCCAGGCGTCAAACAGTTGAAAATGTGCCAGCTGCAGTTTCAGCCTTTCATCAGGCAGGCCGTAAAGACCCGCAGCGCGAATATCCCCGTTGTAGAGCTGTCCGGCGCCCACCAATAGACCCTTGAGTTCACTGGAATCTATGCCGGCGTTGAAATCCCCCATCAGCACCACAGCGTTGCCGCTTTGCTGGCGCCGCTTGAGTATCGCCTGATACAGCAGCATCGCCTCACTGCCACGCTGCAAAGTGGCTGACCAGCGTCCCAGCGCACTCTCGGCAAGCAGCCCCGCGGCACCTTGCTGCTCGACCGCGCCCTTGGGCAACTTGTTACGAGGTGATTTGAAATGCACCACATAGGTATCACAGTGGCCGAGCCCAGGCAGCATCAAGGTGGCTCTCAGTATCTGACGACTGCTTTGAAACTCATCCTTAAGCCCTAGAGTAAGTGCCAGTTCGGTATCCAGCGCCACCGCCGCCAAAGAAACGATTGGATAACGGCTTGCCAGTGCCACCACACTCTTACGGGCAACAAAACCTTCTATGACAGGCGAATCCACCAGCGCAAAGTGGGCAAGACCGGCTGCCTGACACAATTCGCGTAGCGGCTCGGGGCTGAATACCTCCTGCCAGCCCACCAGATCTGGCTGCGCCTGCTGCAACCAGCGGGCTATCCAGTCACACTTTTGTTGCCACTGTCCTTGGGTATAGATGTTGTTGAACTCATGAAACGCCAGCGGCGGCATGGCAAAGTTGAACAGATTCAGGCTGGCGATGCGGATATTGGAAGACATGAAAAACGCTGCGGCTCCGGTAACTCTGCTGAGTGATAGTGTTGATATTAAGCCGGTGAGGAGATTTGTCCAATAACGCCCACCAACAACCTTCCGGCCACCCATTTCACCCAGATACGGCCCAGCGATTCAACAAAGAGGTAACATAAAACCGCTGTTTTTGACCCCAACACCTTGTTTGACACCCTTTTTCAATCTCCCGCTTGACTTGTTTGCTTGCGACCATACAATCGCCGCTGAATTAACCATACGGAGACCCACTGTGGACACACACATAGGTGACAGTAGATGTCCTGTCAGTCAGACAGGATTATTTGCCCGGCACTAGTCTGCAGCTTCGCAAACTACTGCCGAGCCTGGCAGTAGCGTATTAAAGAATCCTTTTTCCGTTACTCCCCATAAAACCTTGTTGAGCTTGACATGCTCACGCATGCCGCAGTGTTCTCCTGTGGCTGCAAACTAATGCAACCACAAAGGTTTTTACTTAGGACAGCCTTGCTGCCCCATCTACGACCTTGAGTGTTCCCCCACACAGGAGGAACAAGCATGAAACTCAGATATACCAATGCGCTGCTGCTGGGCGGCCTGCTCTGGCATGGACAACTGCATGCTGGCATTCAGTTGCTGGAAGAGCCCGATATTGCCGCTGCCACAGAACTCGCTGTCGACTGGCAACGACAAGCGGGCAACAACGGCTTTGCCCTGGGGCTCAACCAAACCGTCTTTGGCAGCGAATTGGCGCTGGAACTGCAAACAGACAACCGGGATGCTCTCTGGGACAGGCATGAGAGCCGCGGCTGGCAACTCGGCTACAAACAACCGCTGGCCACAAACGGCTTATCCCAGGTTCAGACTCAGGCTCTGGCACTGGAGCTAGGGCGTCATCACAGAGATGGCTGGCAGGGTCACGCCCTAGTCAGTAGCGATCTGCCGATTGCCACCCAGGGCTTCTTTGTGCGCAACAACTTGGGGCTGAGCCTGGAGTCGGGTGAAGGCCCGGCAATGATTTTTGGCCTGGGAGCCGGCTTCAAAGTTCAGCAGCAAACCCTGCTGTTTGAAAACCAGTATCTGGGCCAAGGCGACTATGGCTACCAGCTACTCTGGCAAAACCAGCCCAACGCCCATTGGCAGTGGCAATTGGGCTATGGCAATCAGTATGGCGGTGGCGCCCGCCAATTTGGCGCCGGCATACAATTTTTCTTTTCTTGATAGCTCATTGGGAGAATGACCTATGAACAGCAACAACATCATACTCAACCTGCACCTTATTCTGGCCAACAAAGACGCCAAGGCGATGCAGATGCTGGCATCCGAGCTGCACCCGGCGGACATAGCCGCCGTGCTGCCGGCCTTCGACAGCCAGCAAACGGCCTCAATACTGACCCTGTGCCAGCCCAAAACCGCAGCGGCGCTGCTGCGGTATCTGTCCCATCAGCAGCAAAAGCTGCAGGCGGAAGCACTGGATCATCAAACCCTTGGGAAAATTATCATGGAGATGGCGGCGGACGAACGCGCCGACCTCTACAACGAGTTGGATATTGAGCAACAAGCCCTGCTGCTGCCGACACTGGCCAAGGCGGAGCGCGAGGACATGCGTACCCTGGCGGCCTATGATGACTCCAAGGTCGGCTCCATTATGACCTCCGACTATGCCCTGCTGCGGGTCAATCAAACCGCAGAAGAGGCCATAGACAGCCTGAGGAAAGTGGCAGCGGATCTGGAAACCATCTACCAGACCTATGTGGTGGATGAGCGCGGCCGCCTGATAGGCAATGTGTCGCTGCGTCAGCTCATCATCGCGCCGCCCAAGGCGTTGGTGAAAGACTTTATGAAAGAGCAAACCATTGCCATAGAAGCGGAAGCCCTCAAAGAAGAAGCGGCGCAGATGATAGCCCACTATGATCTGCTGGCGCTGCCGGTGGTCAACAGCAACGACCAACTGGTCGGCATAGTCACTTATGATGATGCCATGGATGTAGCCAGTGCCCAGGCCGATGCTGAATTCAACAAACACGGAGCTGTGGGGCAGTTGGCATGCTCTTTCAAGGAAGCCAGCATTGGCATGCTTTATCGTAAGCGAGTCTTTTGGCTGGTGTTGCTGGTGTTCGGCAATGTGTTATCCGGCACAGGGATCGCCTACTTTGAAGATACCATCACAGCCTATGTTGCTCTGGTGTTCTTCTTGCCACTGCTCATCGGCAGTAGCGGTAACGCCGGTTCGCAGTCTGCCACCTTGATGGTCAGGGCGCTGGCTACCGGGGAGGTCGTCCTCAAAGACTGGCTGTCGCTGCTGGCCAAAGAGCTGTTTGTCGCCGGCTTGCTGGGGGCCACCATGGCCATTGCGGTATTTACCCTGGGTTATTGGCGCGGCGGTGATATCGCCTTGGTGGTGGCTCTGACCATGCAACTTGTGGTGATTATCGGCAGCCTGATAGGCATGTCCCTGCCCTTCTTGCTGAGCAAGTTCAAGTTGGATCCGGCCTCGGCCAGCGCGCCGCTGGTGACTTCGATAGCCGATATCATAGGTGTCATCGTCTACTTCAATGTCGCCACCGCTATTTTGGATTTTCCGCCTGTCAGTGGTTAATTGACCTGGGCACAACCTATGCGAAAACCAAGCTAGGTTGTGCCATCCCCAAACGGCCTAATCCCACTCTTCGATGATCTTAACGCCATGTTTTTCGGCTGCCGCAATAAAACCTGCGCTCAGGTTGTTAAGGTCAGTGGTGGTGATCAATTTAAGATTGGGAAGCAGGCTTAAGTCTTCAGCCGCGATATCCTTCACCGCTAATATGCTGTCGCCGCATCCGAGATCCCAATAAGGATTGATATTGTAATAGACCTCAGCCCCACCGGATAAACCATCGTCCTGATAGAGCTCGGTTACCTTTGCCAGTTCCGTATCGGCGATATCCAGCGCCTGATAAAAATCTATCACCTGTGGTATCTCCCCGGCATCATTGCGCTCAATTTCGCCACCACAATACTCTGCGGCAAACTCCGCCAATGAAAACTTGGGCGAAAGCGAGTCTTGTTTATACATAAGTTCTTCAATAACCAGCAACTTCAACCCGAAATCTTTAAAACTATTCACCGCAGTTGACGCGGGGGCAAACTTTTTCGGGCCGTTGGCAAAGCGATTGGCCTCGAGCAGTAGCTCAGACAGCTGTCTGGCCTTGTCATTGATGGCAGCATATTGCCCGGCAACGCGGCAAGCAAAATCATAAAACTTCCGGGACACAGCCAACTTGCGAGCTGCCTCCTGGCGATTGAGGCTAATAAACTCCGGATAATGATGCTCAATATACTCGGCCTGTTGCTTATAATATTTTTTGTCCGACTTGTTCTTGAACAACTTGGCAAGCCTATGATTCGATTCAATTAACTCTGCCTGGCTGCGCATTTCCAAATCAAGAGGCTCAATGAGCAAACGTTCAATAAGATAGCCGAGTTCAGATGCATCCCAGCTCTCTTTGAAGGAGATAACTTTCTCAAAGACTTTCAAAGAGTGCTTATACAAAAAGCCTTTGTATTCACCGGCCGCCAGCATATCTCTGGCAATATCGGCTATTGCAGGACAACGCCGATAGATGTCACGATTGAGCATACAGGCATATATCACCCTCGCATAAAGGCTCTCGGCTTGCGGATGACAGGAGAGACACCCCAGCGCCAGGGAACAATCAAGGTTAGGGTACAACTCCAGCATTTTTACCACAGTCGGAGCTATCGAGGCGCGGGTCTGCGGGTCTGAATAAGCATGATAGAAATAAAGCTGGCACAGGGTCAGGGCCAGCTCTACCGAGCTGAAGTTAGATTTGGGATCAGCGATAAGCTCACACTCCCCTCGATCCAGAAGAGTATTGGTAACGGCGATAATATCGGGGGATTTGGCAGAGATGATACTTGAAGCAATGGATATTTTTGATGAACACAAGGCAACGGCAACCTTGGCACACAATTCGGCTTCAGCGTGATTGCTCCAATCAGTCGTTTTCAATAGAAAAACAAACTTATCCAGGCAAGGCCTTACATTGTTCCCCGACCAGATTTTTCTGGCTCTATCCAGGGCAGACTTGTTACGGAACTTGGCCTCGGCTACTAACTTGAAACCTTCCTCTATTGCTTCCATGCGCACCACACTGCCTCCCATACTCGTGTGAAAAAGACGAAATAACGGCACAGATGCCTGCATCGGCAAGCTCTGTCACCGCGAGATGTTACCGGAAACCTTGTCAGTGTGGAAATCGAGTAAACAACGGGCTACCTCAAATATTTTCCCTAACAAACTTTGCCAAAAAGCCTGCCAATGGAATAATCTCCGGCGACCATTTCGTTGACAAGCTCAATCTAGGCAGACTCGGCGAAATAACGCTCAGGACAGGCCTCAAGGCCGCCATGACAGGGAAATATATGCAAGGTATTGCACAGTGGCAAAGCGCCCAACCCACCGACGAAGTACAACGCTATCTCAATCGACTCGACGACTATGACGCTCCTTATATGCTGATTATCCAGCTGAATACTGAGGTGGCCGCATCAATCGAGATACTCAATACACTCATTACTGAATTTGAGCTCGACGCCGAATGTGTCGAAAAGCTCAGCGATTCAATGCTTTTCTTAGCGCTTGAGTATTTATCCGGCGACGATGAAGCCGGGCAGATACAGGCATTTGCCCGGGAGTTTCAGACCCGGCTCACAGCCCTTGGCATACTCAGCCACGGCGCCATAGTGCACCACAACTGTCTGGGCCAAGCAGAGCAGAGCTTTCGCGACTGTTTGTCACTGGTCAAACGCATCATTGACGGTGCGGCAAACCAAAGCGAGCTGGCCATCATGGATTTCGGTGATAACAGCCCCAGGTTCATAAAGTAAAAACGACTCCAAATGGCGCTAGTGATAGGGGCAATCTCTCACACTTGCTGTCCCTTTTGTCCGGTTTATCAATGGACTTAGACCCTTTAGTGTAATCACGCCCGCAAGGCGGTGATGCAGTTACAACATCAAGAGACTAATCAATGGAACATTTCACGGAAGACAGCCGCAGCTTAGGCGGTGCGCTCAAGGATCACATTCTCAACCAGGATCTGGTGGCTATCAGCCAAATTGTCAGCACAGACAATGTCGATCACAGCCTGGTTCAGGACGGACTTCGCCAATGTAGGCCACTGGACTTTGTGCTGGAACAGGCCGATCCCAAGTTTGACAGAGTCGTCCAGCACCTATTAAAACTGGGCGCTGGTATTCGTCACTTGTTGGATAAAGAGCGTAAACCCAATCATCTGCTGCAACGAGCGCTGCGCTCGGCAGAGATGGTGCAGATGCTCAGCGAGCAAGAGGTTAATCTCAATATCCTGTGGCAGGGTGAATTTAACCTCTTGTCATTGGCCGCCTGCCGCGGTGACTATCGTATGGTCAAGGCGGTGTTGGAACAGCAACTGCCGCTTTTGGATGATGAATGTTTCTTCTGGCACTGCTTCAGTCGTAACCCGGCGCTGGAGCAACAAACTGTGCAGTTACTGTTGTCTCACGGCATTGAATATCAAGGCAGTGAAGAGCGCGAATATTGTGATTCACTGCTGTTTCAGCTGTTCAACTCTCCCATGCCAGAACTGAAAATACTCTCCATTTTCAATATGTTGATCGAACAGCAATACGACTGTGACTTAGAGCGACGTTACTCTGGTAACACCTTGCTGGCGATGACGATAAAGAATGGTCAACGCCTGTTGTTGACTCGCCTGGTAGAACTGGGAGCGGATATCAGCCACCATCAGCCGGAAGTGGCGCGCATGCTGCTGAACAAGGAGAAGCTGCAGTCCCGTCTGGTACTGGATGACAGCCTGGATCTGTTTTCTGCCGATGCCGCCGAGGTTGAGCGTTATCTGACAACCCAAGCAAATTTCACTGGCAAGTCGGTTATCGGCCCTATCCTGTGTCACACCAACCTGTCATCCAGCCAACGCTGCCGATTTGCCGAGTTGGCCATTGCCAAGGGCGCCGATGTCAACCAGGCATTCGCTTTCACCACAGCCGGTGGCACCGAACTCTTCTGCACGCCTCTTTATGCCTTGTGTTCCATGGAGCAGGACAGACTGGATGAAGTCGCCATGTTGCTGCGCCACGGCGCCGTGGATCCCGTTGAGAATCGCAGTGCCCTGTTTCTGACTATCAGCCAGGCCAGGCTCGAACTGCTCAAGGTATTGTTGCAAGGTGGCATCAACCCCAACTTTGCTCTGCGCGGCGAGCCGGTGAATGAAAACTGCCGTATGGATGATGAAATGTGGGTAAGCCATTTCTATCCAAGCCATCTCAGGGTTAAGCCCAACCCGGCGCAAAAGCGTGCCATGTTCAGCATGCTGCAGGAGGCAGGGCTCAGCAGCCTGCTGCAGACAGATTCCGCATGGACCGCTCTGGATATCGCCTTGCTTCGCAGAGATCATGAGTTTGTGCAGCAGATGCTGGGCGAAGGTTTCCAGCCGCCCTTGAGCCCAAATACCCTTAACTGGGCGTTCGAATACTGCAGTGACCTGGCCACGCTGGAAACCTTAATTGCCTTGAGTGATACCCAGGTTGAAGTCACAAAGGAGATGGTCTCAGGTTATTTCCACTGTTTCGCCAACAAACCCGAGGAAACCTCTCAGGATCGCGAAGCCATTTTTGAACTCTTGCTGCGTCTGGGATTGGATCTGCAACGGCAATATGACGGAGGTTCACTGCTGGGGCTGGCGATACGCACCCGCAACGAACCTGTAATACGGCGCCTGCTGCAGCTGAGACAACAATTCCAGATCCCGGCCGATGCGGTCGCCTGGGCGATACACTCACTGCAAAGTCCGCAACTTGTGGGCGATATCGTTGCCCTGTTCCCGGATTTTGAACTGGCCGATGTGCATCAGAGCTTCTCTGGCAACCACAAAGCCCCGGCGACGGCAATTACCCTGGCACTGCATAAGAAACGCTGGTCTTTGGCGCAATATCTGTTGCAACGTTTCCCGACAATGCGCGCCTGGACCGAGGTACGTTGGCTGACCGAAGATGTACTGTGGGAGCTTGAAGAGGACGGCCTGGAACTATTCCGGCTTCTGATAGAGCGCGAACAGGATCTGGATCGCCTCTGTTTGGATGGCAATGATGCCTGTCGTTGGAGCCTGTTGTATTTCCTCTGTTTCCGCTACGCCAAGCTCAAACAACACAAACAACTCTATCTCAGTGCGGTGGAAATTCTGCTGGAGGCGGGAGCCGCTGTGGATCAGCCCTACTCCCTGGATGTGGAGCGCACGCCAACCAAACCGGATATCACCCATATTTTCTCCTGCATTCTTTACGATGCGGAAAACGACTTTGAATACTGCCGTCCCATGTTTGATCTGCTGATCGACTATGGTGTCGACCCGACAGTGCCCGTGGGACAGTTCCACGAATCCGGGGTGATGAGCACGGTTCAGAGATATCATTCTATTATCAACGAAGAAACCAGTCTCAAGTTTGTCCGCTATCTGTGGCAAAGAACCGGATTCAACATCCATGAAGTCAACAATCTGGGCAATAACCTGATCTTTGCCGCCGCCATGCCGGGACGCTCGGAACTGCTGCGCTGGTTTGCCGAGCACGGTGCTGACATTCATCATGTCGGCGGCTTCGATCATTCCAATGCCATGCATAAATGTTTGTCCAACTATTCGGACATCAATCCAATCGATCGCGCCAAGACTGTGGCTGCCCTGTTGGATCTCGGAATGGACATAGAGGTACTGGATCCGGATCCCGACTCCAGGGCAACGCCGCTGATGACGGCCTGCACCTTTGGTATTCAATCCTGTATCGACCTTTTGTTGAGCCGCGGGGCCAATATCAATGCCGTCTCGCCTTTGGGCGACACCCCACTGCTGGCGGCCATCACCAGCCAGTACTGTTACGATGCCCACTCTTCTGTCGAAGCCAGCAAGAAGGGGCTGGTCACTCAACTGGTGCAACAGGGAGCCAAGATCAATCAACTGACGCCCGGGCGTAGCCATCCCTTGCTCGAGGCCGCCTTCGCCGATCGCCCCGGGATCTTCGAGTGTTTGCTGGAACTGGGGGCCGATCCCTGGATGCTGGATCCGAATCTCAAGTCAGAATCCTCGGGCAGCATAGGCTTTGTCAAACCGCAAACCCCAGATGCCGATGGCATGAATCCATTGGGCTTTCTGTTGATGCATGGTGAAAAGGCCAGACAATATCTACAAATAATTGCCCGTTACTATGGTGATGACGTCATAGTCTCGGCGATTGCAGACCTTGAGGCCATGCGGCCACCGGTATGCCCGGCGCAGGCAGCGACCAAACTGGCAGAGCTTCAGCAGCCAAAACCACAGCCATCCCAAACACCTCAGGCGCCGGGGGCCGAAATTGAGCCAAGTGTTACCTTTAAAGATAACAAAACCCGGCTCAAATTCCGTCGCATCATCCGCCAATCGGTTACCTTGCAGGGTATCAGCTTTCGCCTGGATCTGGCGTTTGAGGAAACCCGCGCCCTGGGCGCGGCCATCGAGGCCCAGTGCCCTGGTGCCAATATGGATAATCCCGTCAACTGGCAACGCTTTATCTGTGCCGTGTTCAATCAAAGAGCACCTGAGCTGGCGCAAGCGCTGCAGGCCCAGGATGATGAAGGTCTATGTGTCTTCGAGGTAGAGCCCGCCAAGGTATCAAGCCTGACTCAGGTGCAGGCCTTGGGGCAGTTGTTCCGTGAACTGTTTGCCACCCCGAGAGCTGTGCTGGGCGCCCTCGAGGAAGTACAGCATGAGATTGAATGGCAAGCCGTCAGCGCCGCAACTTCAGCCGAGGACAAGACCACAGAAGATTCTGCACAAGCCCCTGATGAGGCCGTACCGTTGGATCTTCGCGATCTGTACCAGATCATGGCCAACTTCGGTTTTGTCAACGTGATCTTCAAGCTGGACTCGACCACTATGAAACAGCTGGCCGCCAGTGTGCAAAGCCTGCTGCCACTGGAGATGAACGCCGAAGACTGGAGCAGGATCATCCAGGCCATCTGCCAAAGCCAATTTGGCGAACAGACAGATCTCATCTCCTTTGAGGCCATAGGCAACTACTTCCGGGTGGTGCTTGAGGATGAACCCGGGGTCAAACATGAGCTGGTGAAAAACTTCCGTCAACTGCTGCGGCAACTGTTCCACACAGAGCAGAGCTTCATGCAACAGGTAATGGCCGTACGTCAGCATCTACCGACCGAGGCCTGACTTGAAGGCCATCAACTGGCTGCTGTATGCCCTGCTGATATTGCTTAGCTTGCCGGTAGTTGCACGCTACTACTTGCCGGCCAAACTGGCAGGGCTCAAAGCTACCTGGGTTTGTCGGCGCCATTTCGGCGCCGACCTCAGAGTGAGTGACTGCCGCCCCTTTTCTGTCGGCGGCGAGTTGGTGCCCCGTAAGGGGCGCTACAATCTGGAGCTCTACAGCCAAACCCTGGGTGAATACCTGAATCTGTACCAGCTTAAACGCGAAGAGATATCGGTTGAGCGCTTGTCGCAGGCGCTGGCAAAGCAGCGGCAGCAGGCCCAAGCCGAGCGGGCGAGGCTCAAAGAGCTGTCCGATCTGCTCGGCGGCCCACTGTGGCTGTTTCGTCATCTGCGCGCCAACGAGCTCCACCAGCAGCAACTCTTGCTGGTGATGCCACCAGAAGACCGCGAGCCCCTGACGCCTTGGCTGCAACGCTTGACCCGTCTACTGCTGGATAACCCGGATTGCTGCGCTTATTTGATCCCCAAGGAGCGGCAAGCCAACTTAGCAAGCGAGTTGGCGCCGACGTTGCTGCCTGAGCGGCTCGGGGACAATGTCCGCCTCAAGTTAGGCCTCAAGGAGCGCAAATTAAATTCGGCTCTGGCGCCATATCAACTGTTTGAGGCCCGGGCTTGCCTCAAAATCTATCGACCAAGGAAGTTTGGCAAGCTGCAGCCGGAAACACAGGGCATAGTGCTTCAAGCGCTGTCTTTGGACAGCGAGCTTCTGAGCCGGGCCTTTCCCTCACTGGTCTTCAGGCCACTGTCGCAAAGCCGCCAAGAAAATTGAATTTAACCATCAATAACTTACACCAACCAAGAGGGACCTATGCCGACAACCTTTATATCCAGTCACAGACTGGGCAATGAAGCTTGCCCCGAAGATTTGGCCTTCCTGCTTAAACATTGCCGAGACTGGTTTGAAAGCGAGCTGTTCGTCCGCTTTCCTGAAGATGAAGATTGGGCGCCGTGGGAGGATACCAGTTACCTGAATGAAGATGACTGGGCCGACCCCGAAGTAGCTGCCAACGTTAAAGCCATTAGTGATACCTGCAAGCACATCGCCTTTGTGGCCGAACTGCCCTATGGTGAGTACCTGGGTTACTGGCGCGGTGAAGCCAAGCGCCCGATAGCCGAGAGCCCGCTGGTCAAATACAGCAATGACGGCTGCTTCAGCCTCTGGGGCACGAGTATGCTGCAGGCATTGCATTTCGACATGGAAGAAGCATTCTTGGATAAACTGCGGGAAATCGCCGAGCGAGCAGGATGGCAACTGAGCCAAGCCCACTTGAGCGACTACTGCGAGAGCGAAGCGCCGGACAGCCCGGATGAGTTCCATCAGGCCAGATATCAATTCCATCGGCAGCATCCCTGAGCAGGGAAATGACTTTTAGTTCTGCCTGGAACCCAAAAAGAATCGAAAAAACAAGGACAGCCCTGAGCTGTAGTGTCTCAGTCCTGAGCTGTCCTTGTTGTTATCTCAAGCGGTTAGAGGCTTATGTCTTTAGCTTATCGACACTTGAAGCAATAGTCAGCCAAGCAAGATCCCCGGCTTTCCATCCAAAGAGCGGGCAATGGCACGGCGCTCCTCTGCTTCAGTGAAATCTTTGCTCAGAATGCTATCCACGTAGAACCACTCGCTGACCACCTCTTCGCTGCTGAAGGTCAGCGTCATATAACCCCGGTTCAACAGGTTGGCGTATTTAAGGTCATCCACCAGCCCTACAACGGCCGCCTCTGTCGCCGGGATCTGCTCTGGTGGCAGGTTGAGGTAGTACTCAAGCCCAGGAGAAGAAACCGAGCTGGTGGCAAACTCAACCCCAACCATGTTGCCATCTTTGTCCTTGAGATCATTGGCCCAGGCATTGTGAGTATCACCGGCAATCACCACCAGGTTTTTACCCGAGGCCCGGGCAGTGGCCAGCACGACTTCACGCTCATAGGCATAGCCATCCCAGGCATCCAGGTTGTAAGGGATTGACGGCAGTTGCAACAGTGCCAGCACTTCCGGCGTCAGTTTGGCCTGGTTGGCAGCCAGATAGGTCAGCTCCGCTTGGGTCAGAGTCGGATCGCCAGCCTGAGCACGAGCCGCCAGCTGGGCCAATGCCGCCAACTCGGCAAACTGCGGAATAGACAGCTGCTGAGTGGCTATCGCCGCCGGCAACATCATCCGCCCCATCAGAATCTGCTGCCCCAAAAGCTGCCACTTGGCGCTGGATTGCAACAGTTTCCCCTGCAGCCACAGCAGTTGGGTTTGGCCGAGAAGCGTACGCTGAGTATCGGTCACGTCGGCGAGAAACTGCTTATCGTTGAAAGCGCCGGTAGCCGGATCCAGATAGTTGCCATAGTCCAACTGTTTGTCACGGGCCAACACCCGGGTATCCAGCATATGCAGATCCAGCAGATCGCCGAAGCTGAAACTGCGGTAGATCTCTTCATGATTGCCCTCGCGCCATGGGCGGATAGGCAACCATTCGAAGTAGGCCTGCAATGCCGCCTGTTTACGGGCGTCGAAGTCCCCTTCCCCTTGGTTATGGTTTTCGGCGCCATCCTTCCAGGTGTCGTTGGCCACTTCGTGATCGTCCCAGACGGTAATAAACGGCAGCTTGGCGTGCAGCTTCTGCAAACTGGCATCGCCGCGATACTGGCCATAGCGGCTACGGTAATCGCTCAAGGACAGCAGCTCTCCCGCCGGCAACACCTCACGGCCCAGCTCGGCGGCATGTTCACTGGCATAACCACCACGGCCATATTCATAGATATAGTCGCCCAAGTGCAGCATGGCGTCGAGATCGTCCCGCTGCGCCGCCAATTCATAGACATTGAAGTAACCGGCCGGGAAATTGGCGCAGGACATCACCGCCAGTTTGACCGAATCGACCGCGCCCTCGGGCAGGGTCTTGGTCATACCGACTGTGGATGTCTTATCACCCGTCATAAAACGATAGAAGTAGCGGCTGCCGCTCTCCAGCCTCATGGCATCGACTTTAACCGTGTAGTCACGCTCGGCATTGGTCACCATTTCACCTGTGGTCACCAAGTCGCTGAAGGCACCATCACGGGACACCTGCCAGGATACTCTGACATCCCCCGCCGTTTGCGGTGTAACCCGGGTCCAGATAATCACGGCATCCTGAGTGGGATCACCGCTGGCGACACCATGAAGAAAATCGGCGGCGACAGTATTGTCATCATTGTCACTGGAGCAGCCCATCAGGCCATATGAAAGTACCGCGGCGCCAACACCTTTGGCTGAGAGGGCAAGAAAGTCACGACGGGAGAAGTTGCGGGTCATTGTTATTATTCCTTTAAAAACGCTTCATCATGCTGGTATGAGGTCGGATGTCCAGATTGTGAAGTCAAACTATTACACAATTGTGACAATACGGTAAACACTTGTTGGTGTTCAAACGAATTCAGTCAGTTAAACAAAATGGCGTCCGCTTTAAGTCCCTTAACTTGCAGATACTGATAACAGGGGGCAAAATGCCTTACAGGACAGTGAATTACCCCATAGAGGGGCCAGATAAAGGAACAAGACAATGAAAGTCAAAGACATCATGAGTACCCAAGTGGTGTGTATCAGTGACGGCGCCAGCGTCAAGGACGCCCACCAACTGATGCATTCCCGCGGCGTGCGCCATCTGCCGGTGATCTCAGAAACCAGCGGCACTCTGGTAGGAATACTCACCCATAAGAAGATGATTGCCACAGTAGTCAATCTGCTGACCCGCTACGGTCAGGGAGCATTGGAACGAAAGGAACGCGGTACCCTGATAGCCGATCTGATTGAAACCGACTTTGAACCCCTCATGGCCGATGCGCCGCTGACTCAAGTGGTGGATTATTTTATCGCCAACAAACATGGCTGTCTGCCGGTTGTGGACGAGCACAACAAGGTGCAGGGCATAGTCACCTCTTCAGACTTCGTCAAACTGTGCCGGGAATTGCTCAAGGCCTGAACCCATCAAAAAAGCGTGCTTAGAGCACGCTTTTTTGGACAGAGCTTTTGCTTTTGGCGCAAGCTGAACCTATTGAATGAACCGGGTCTTAGAGCTTAATTCTTAGTCCTTAGGCCTCTGGCTCTATCTTATTGATACTGCCCTTATAGCCGGTTTCATCCACCGCCTTTATCAGCGCATCCATATCAAAGCCTTCAGGCACTATCACTCTGGCCTGCTGGGTCTTGAGCGAGGACTTGGCCTTAATCACGCCCTCTGTCTTGCGCAGCGCCTTGTTGATTACCGTGACACACAAAGGGCAGGTCATGCCTTTAACATCCAGGGTGACCACCAGATTGCCCGCCCAGGCAAACGGCGTGCACAGCAGCAGTAAAACCAGTAACAAGCTTCTCATTCAAACACCTCTAACAGCCAAGGTAATACAAAAGGGTAAAGCTGAAACGCCAAGACCACAGGCACCGCCAGCCAATAAAGCAGTAACATACTGGTACGGCTCATGGTTGCGGTGCACAGAGGCTTTTTGGAAAAATACAAACGCCAAAAGCCCAGCAGGATCAACAGCGTCGACAGTGCCAGCATGGGCACTTGCAGCCAGCCCAACTGTTCAACACCCGACAGCGAGGCCGCCGATACCCCAAACACCAGATAGATCAGCGGCCCAATACAGCACAGACTGGAGGCGACCGCGGCAACAACTGCAGCCGCCAGTGTCGCCAAAAACCCCTTAGAGCTGTTCTGTTGACTGGAAATCATAGGCGAAAACTTTAGGATCATAGTAATTCACAGGGTCACCATCCACTTCGGCATAAGGATAGCCAAAGTTGTTCAGCGGCGTCTGTTCGGCCATGGGCGCCAGATCAAAGTCACGACCGAAGTTGAAACCAACCCAGTTCATCTCCCAGTTACCGAACAGATAGTCGTTGACCGCCTGCACATCGGGATCCTGGTGTTGCTTGTTCTCGGTCAAACGCATCTTGGTCACATCCGCAGGGTCGGCCGGCAACCAACCGTAACCCGCCAGATAGAACATGGCGCGGCAGTGCTGACCACCACTGACCTTGGCCAGGCCATTGGCATCACTGCTGCCGAAGGCTTTCTTGGAGTATTTGCCCATCTTAATAGCCTGTCCGACCCGGATCCCGAACATCTCCCGGGCAGGTATGCCAGCGGCGCGAGCCAAGGCCACAAATACCGAGTTGATATCAGTACACTTGCCACCCAGTTTGCCGCTCTCGAGAATAGTGGCCACATCACCCGTGCCGCAGCCGATAACGTCGTTGTCGCGGAACATATTGGCGCTGACCCAGTTGTAGATGAGGCTGGCTTTTTTCAGCGGATCGGTTTCCTTGCCAACAATCTTGTCTGCCGTCTGCTTCACTATGCCATCAATGGGCATATGCTTGGTGGGCAGCAGATAGTGCTCCACATCCACCGGGTACTGGATGGTTTCAGGGGCGCGATAATGTTCGAGTTCACCGTTTTTCAGCGGTTCCCAGTCGAGGGTTTCCAGCTCCATCACCAACTGCAGTTCCATCTTGCCTTTGGCATCAGGCCAGGTGGCAAACAGTGTCTTGGCGCCATAGCTGTTAGCGGCAGTGATATAGGCATCCTGGAAATTGCCTTTGAAGTTCAGCTTACGAACTTGCTGAAACTGAGTGTCTTCCACCAGCGGGATCCACAACTTGACCACGCCCTCTGAGCCCTCGGGTGCGATCAGTTGGTAATCTTGAGTCAGGGTGAAGTGTCTGCGGCCATCGGCGGAATAATGCTCAACGGCCTTGGTCTTCGATGCGGCCGCCATCACAGGGCTGGTGATACCGGCTGTCGACAAAATAGCCGCCGTTTTTAAAAAATCGCGTCTCTGCATTATTCTATTCCTTACGCATGAACAACAAATAAGATACAAAAGTGCCCCGTCAATCGGACGAGGCATTATAGGTGTCGCCCCTTGGCACCGCAACAAAGTCGCAGCTCACAGTCCTGAACTGGCCGAGTCATGGAAGGGGGGGAATCGAGAGAATAGTTAACAAGTTTTCGAGACAAAACAACCATATTGGTCATTTTGTCTCGTTTGAAGTTTTACAAATGTAAAGTTGCGACTGCTGATGGGAAAAACGGTGTTTGCTCACATTATCGCCAGCCTGGTCTATCTCAACCCCACTTCCACATCGCGGATAATGAAGTTCCCCGAATAAAGCGGATGAGGCTCACCCAAAGGTTCCAGGGCAAAGAAGCGTTTGTGCTCTTCACTGAGCCCCTCAAAACCGCCTATCACCTGATAGAGCCAGCTTTCCGGATCCCAGGACAGCTGTTGCTGCTGCAGATATTCCAGCGCCGAAGTGTTGCGGCCCGAGTCAATGACGGCGCAGAAGTACTCATCCACCGCCTCTTTGAGCGGGTTATCCGGCATATCAAAGTCTTCCTGAGGACTAACCGCAACCGGCACATCGTGCTCCTGCAATCTCTTGGGCAGATGGTCACGACTGATAGCCTTGATACGAGCTACCATCTCCATCAGTTGCAGTTCCTGACCGCTGTTGTTCACATCCACAGATGCCGGTGCCAGCAAGGGCTCGGCATGATTGAACAGCACGGGCACCTGCTTGTGCGCCACATGGTCGGCCACCTGATAGTCGGGGTGCAAATCTGTATACAGCAACCAGCCTTTAAGCAAACGGGTACGACCGCGGATCTGCCTGAAGCGTCCCAGCAATTCCAGCAGACGCCCCTGCACCACGCTCAGCTCCTGGGTGCAATCACTGAGAGTGTCCTGCAGCATGGTCACCAGCAGGCGGCGCAGCTCACGGATATCACCGGCAATTTCGCCAAGCTCGGTAAACTCAAACAGCTCCAGGCCGTTAAGCAGTTCCGATACCTGGCTCTGGGCCAGCTCGTTTTCACGGATCTTGGCGTTAATTGAACCCACATAACCGAACTCGTTATTGATCCGGCCCCAGAGCACACGAATGGAGTAACGCAGGCTCTCGGTGAAGCTGAATACGTGTTCGGTCAAGTCCGCCAGATAGGCTTCGGCGGCGCTGTAATCCACACTGGCGCGCGCCTCACGGTAGTGATTGGCCAAGGTCTTGATGGTGGCCAGAGCCGAACCGACGTTGGCGTTGATCTGGCGGTTACGCTCATCCTTGAGGCCCTCTTCCAGCAGGGCCCTGACATTACGCGACAACCTGAGCGGTTCGTCCGGCTCGGGACGCCAGAGAATGCCGTTGTCGGTAAGCTTCTTCAGCAGCGCGGGTTCCTGCTGGGTCTCATCCAAGCTACCGGAAAGATAGGCGTCCATCACCAGTTCGGCGTTACGCCCAAGCAACCTCAGCAGCTTGACCCCGGCCTGATGCAGGTTGCTGCTCATATCAGATCCCTCTGGGTGGCGGTTTCAGCCTGAGCCTCCAGACTGAGGCCCTCGGTTTCATCGATAAAACGGATCACTTCGTAGAGGTAATCCAGCTTGCCGGTGGCGATATAGATCTGTTTTTCCGGATTCGGCCGCACCAGATAACCCAGCTCCTGCAAGCGCTTGAAAACCAGTTTGATCTGGCCATCGACACTGCTTGAGCTGGAGCCGAACAAGCGATACTGGCTCAGCTTGGCCAGTTGCTCGCGAAACGCCGGCGTATCCTCAATGCGGCTCTGCAATTCGGTAAGCCGCACCGCCGCGCCTTCGGTCAGGGGCGCGTCCTGGCCGCTGGCTTCCTGCACCAACACCAACCATTCCACCATGGGGATCAACGCCTGGCAGATATCGCGAAACTGCGCCGAAATCACTTTACGCTCGTCCTCCCCCAACTGCAGATAACCACAGAAAAAGACTTCGCCCTCGGCGGCCTGGGCCACAGTGCGGTTGATTTGGTTGAGATAGGCCTCGACTCTGTCACGGGTGGCCGGGCTCTTGAGTGAGCGCCAGCCTTCCTCATCCGTGGTGCGGCAGATAAATTCACCCTTGAGCAGGCGCTCAATCAGGGCGCCTGAGCCGACGATAGTGCTTTGCAGTTCGCTCATTACACCGCCTCCTTGGCCAAGCGCTCAGAGAGCTTTTGCGCTATGGGATCGACCTTGGGTTTAACCACCTGCAGCCGCTTGGTCTGCTTGTTGATGATGTAGCGGTTGGCAAACAAATTCAGTACCTCGGACTCAGGGTTGGGGAAAGCACCCAACACGCTGATATTGTTGTTTTCACAGGCATCGAAGATCTTCTTCACGTTAGCGTGGTGCAAGGTGCCCAGCTCATCAATCGGCCAGTGCACAGTGACATCCGCCTTGCCCCGCAGCAAGCGGGTAAAGGCCAGCAGGAACTTACAGAGGATCAGATAAGCCATACCATGACTGGATGACTCGTTGAGCTGACGGTCGGTGCGGATCACCAGATCCGAGTTGCCCTCCTTGAGGCGCAGCTCAATCTCCAGCAACTTGGCGATGCCGCCGGTCAGGGCCGAGCGGCCTATGATATCCAGTGCCCGGCGCATGCTGTTGGTATAGTGCTCATCCGGCAGACCGGTGAAGCCTTCGGCCTTCCAGGCACGGAACGCCTTGACGAACAGCTCCAGCTCAGGCCAGAACTCCAGTTCGCTGATCCGCGAGCGGATCCTGACCGCAGATTCAGAGACGCCGTCGAGGAACAGCTCCTCCCCGACTTCGCGGGTAATACGGGCGCTCTGGGAGGCAATACGGCGGTCGATATCGGCCAATACATCGTAGAAGGCGGTCAGGTCGACACCGAAGATCCGGCCCTGTTCACGCAGCGCGGTAATCGACTGCGGCACCATCACATTGAGCAGTTGGGCCAGATGCGGCACCAACTTGCGGTAATCCAGCAGGCGAATGCCCTTGTCATTGATTGAGCTGGACTCCTCACGGGCCTTTTCCCAGAACTCGGATAGGCTGGAGCCTGACTTGCTGGCAATCACCTGATCGAAATGATCCACATACTGCCTGACCGAACCCAGCAGATGCTCGCGTTTGAGCAACAGCTCCTCGCCCTGACGCAGACGTTCACCTAGGCTGCCCTGAGGCTCTTCATCGTTACGCGGCAATTTCAGCTCGGCCAGCTTACGCAGCAAGGCGCGCAACTTGGTGAGGTTTTCCGAGGCCTCTACCTGCGCGGCATCGGACTGGCGCCTTTGTAGCTCCAGTTGCTGGCGGGCATGTTTGACTTCGTTGGCCTTGGTCTTCAATTGCTGATCCAACTCGGAAGCGGCGCGCTTGACTTCGCCCAGGTCGGTCACCAACTTGGGTTTACGCACCAGCCAGGTATGCTGATACCAGTCGTCATAGCGCAGCACTTCACTGCGACGCTGCTCGGCAGCGGCAATAGCACCTTCCAGCTCACGGATTTCCCGCTTGAGGGCGAGAATTTTGTCTTCATCCACCCCACGGGACTTGAGCTCGTTCTTGTACCACTGCTCGCAGGCTTTTTGCTCCTCTTTGGCACGACTGCGGCGCTGATTGATGCTCTCTTTGAGCTGCTCCAGATGCTGCTCCAGCGCGCCGACCACTTCCTGCCAGTAGGCGTTCTTTTCCATTCTGGCATCCAGTGCCTGCTCTTTGAGTTCCTCCAGCCATTCCAGGTGCTGGTTGCGCAGCTGTTTCATCTCCTGATCCAGCAGCGTCAGGCGTTTACCGGCCTGCGCCTTACGCTCAGCCAACGCCTTGTTAATCTGCTCCTGCACAGTGCGGCGCTCCTCGAACAGACGCCGCAAATCGTCACGCAAATTCTTGTATGCCGTGCGGGCAAAGGTCAGCTCACGGCTCAGTTTATCCAGCGCTTCGTTGGCCTGCACCAGTCGCTCTTCCGTTTCTTCCTGCAGCCCATAGGCGTTTTGCAGCGCGTCTTCCGCCTTGGCCAGCTTGGCCCTCAGCTCAGGCTCTGAACTGGCGTATTCGGGGATCTCCAGCGCCTTGAGATCCAATGAGATCCCGAAAAGGCTGTCGCTTTCGGCGCCGACATTGGGGTGCAAGTCGGTGCGGTGCAGCAAGTCGGGATGTACCACCTTACCCAGGTGCTGCTCCCAACCCGGCACTTCTTTTCGCAGGAACTCCAGTAAGGTATGAGACTGGGGGAACAGCATGTGTTTGAGATCGTCCAGCTCGCCCTGGCGCTCCGTGACTCTGAGCGCGGCAATTCTGAGAGATTCGCTGGCCTGATCCCTGAGAGAGCGCTGCTTGCGCTCTTCGCTCATCAGCCGCTCTACCTTGGCGTTGGCGGCCTCCTGCTCGGCATCGGCACGGTCGATACGCTCGTCGAACACCGCCAGGCTGAGCTTCTCCTCCTCGGTATAAGTCACGCTGTCGACCTGCAGCTTGAGCTCGGCCGCATTGAGCTTGAGCTGGTACTCCTGCTCCTGGAATTTGGCCTTGCCGTTTTCCTGCTGCTCACGGAATTCGGCATCGAGGCGCGCCAAGTCTTCTCGGGCCACTTCACGCTGCTTGTCGCGGGCCTCGCGTTGCTTATCCAGCTCCTGCTGCAGCTTTTCCAGCTCCTTATTGAGCTGTTCGCCAATCTTGCTGCGGCGGGCGTTATAGGCGGCTTCTATGTCCTGGTGCTTCTCTGTCTGCAGCTTGTGTCTTTCGCTGAGGTTCTCAAGGTCGCTGCGCCACAGCGGCAGCTGTTCCAGATTGGCCTTGGCCTGTTCGATATCGGCATCGAGAAACGCCGCATGCTGGTTTTCGATGGCGTCGAGTTCATATTCCAGCTTGGCGACATCGCCCTTGGCGGCAGACAGCTCCTGGTTAAGCTCGTCGCGCTGCTCTTTCCACTCATCATCCAATGCTTTGAGACGGAAGTTCAGCTCCCGCGACAGGGTCTGATTTTGCTCCTGACGCTGGGCCTCCAGCACTTCGTCATTGCGATAGCCCTTGGCCAGGCTGCCAAGACGCAGTTCGGCCGACAGCAGCTCGTTGAACTCCTGCTCCAGCTTGTCAAATTCGGGACGGATCTGCTCGAACCCAGCGATCAGCTGGCTCTCGCGGATCCAGGCCTCGACTCGTTGTGGATTGAGCCTTGATGCCGGCGGGTTAACGCCATCCTCTTCCAAAATGGCGGCGATCATCGACTTGACCGTTTCCATTTTGCCTTCTTTGGAATGCACCGCCTTGGCCAGTTTTTCGATATGGCGCAGTGAATGGTCGGCCTCGCACAGAGAGAACAAACGGGCATAGCTGCGCAGCTCGGTGCGGCTGGTGCCTGTGTTGAGCAAGGTGCGGTCATTCTGGATGATGGCGCGAAACTCTCGGGTATTCAAAAGCTTGGTATGGTTCACTCCGGCGCGTTTCATCTCGCGGCCCAGTTCGGCCATGGTATGGCATAAAATAGTGTCGCCGTTTTGGGACTTGATATAGTCTTCCAGTTCAAATCCCTTGGCGATAAAGCGATAGTTGACCCCTTTGCCGTCGCCGGCCGAGGCCAGCACCGCCTGATACAGCAAGCCATCACTCTTTTGGTATTCGTAAATGATATAGCTGGATTCTCTTGGCAGATACCAGCGCTCGAAGCTGTCACGGGTCGAAGGCACGACCCGGCTGGGGTATTCACCGTAAAATACAGGCACCAGACGCTGCAACGTGGTCTTGCCCGAGGCGTTGGTACCACAGATATTGGTATGTCCATCGAGCTTCAGCTCCACCACGCCCGGCAGATGGGTGTCGATCAGCACTATTCGAATCAAGCTTGGCATATAAATCCTTATGCAGACAGCAAGCGCCAAAAGGCCAGAGGCACCGGCACTCGCGGCAACAGGCGGGCAAACCGCCTCAATACAGCAAAACCCTTAAATTAATGGAAAGCCCCACCCTTGGCAATTGAAGGGCCGGTAAAGAAAGCGGGATCCGCTGCGGGTTTTAAAGAATATTATTCAGGTTTGAACAGGCCTATCACTTCACCGGTCGCCTTGTCACTGACCTTGTCATCGGTCTGCTGCTCGCGGTAATCACACTCGACACACTCGACCGTTTCTATGCCGTTCTCCTTGAACAGCACTATGCTGTCCTGAGCCTGACATTTGGGGCATTTGGCACCGGCCACAAAGCGTTTCTTGATCCTGTTCATCTTCTGAGTCTAGTTGATAAGCAATGGCGCTATTTTGCCATATCTGTAGCCGCTGTGGCGCATTTTAAACAGCATTAGGACAATGTTTGCGCCAAGGTGCTGGAAAAGCGGGGGGATCCCTGTGCCGGATGATGACGTTAGCAAAACGGGCCTACTGGTATCCGAAAGCCAAAGTTATAATGAAAATATCTGGCTATCGGGTACAATCGCCTGCTGTAGCGCGGATAGGGAAATCAATAATGGATCTTATTATCAAGCATGACTGGAATATTAGCGAAGTAGAAGCTCTGGCTTTACAAAAAGAGCTGGCAGCCAAAGTCGTAAAGACAGATCAGTTTAATGAAATCAAACTGATCGCTGGTGTTGACGTTGCCTATAAAAAAGATAACGACAACTTAGTAGCTGCTGTTGTTGTTCTCGATGCCAATAGTTTAGAGATTGTTGAAACAGCAACCGCAGAAGACAAGGTTCAATTTCCATATATTCCAGGACTGTTTTCCTTCCGAGAACTACCACCATTAATTCAAGCATTCGCAAAACTTCAGCACTCACCGGATTTGGTCGTGTGTGACGGACAAGGTTATGCACATCCCCGTCGTTTTGGCTTGGCTTGTCATCTTGGCGTTATTTTTGATATCCCCACCATTGGCTGTGGTAAAACACGATTACTCGGCGAACATCAAGATTTAAGTCCAATAAGAGGGGCTATTGCACCTCTTATTGACCACAATGAAGTAATTGGTAATGTGTTGAGAACTCAGACCAGGATCAATCCTATCTACGTTTCAATTGGTCACCGCATTTCATTATCAACTGCTTGTGATTGGATTCTGAAACTTTCACCTAAATATCGTTTACCAGAAACGACTAGGCAAGCAGATCAACTTGTGAACTCTACTATCAAGCAGCTAAGCTAATACATCCTCTCGATTGAACTCGACATAACAATCTGGCTTATCAGATTTAAATAACTTTACGTCATCCAAGTTTATAAAAAATCAAGTCACCCATGATAAAACAATGAATTGCCACTGATTTCTTTCCTAGACACCTTTTAGTTAGATAAACTAGCTAGAAATCATCTTCAACAGAAATAATTCCTGCATTAACCAATGCGTTCTGAGTATTTCTCAATAGATTAACGACTTCAGAATCATTAACACCAATTAAGCGTTCAATTACCTCCAACTGACAACCATTAGCTAGATTACTAATTATGACATCACTAGGTATAGACTGGCTGTTGACTGTAGAACTCACGTATGAAATCCAACCGACACTATTGTCAAACTCCATATCAGGATCTATTTTGCAAGCCAAATCATGAGACGTGAACACTGCAAATTCTGGATTACATTGTGTAACTAAAAACCTCCAAACTTGCCTAAAAAACTGCAATTCATTAACTCTACTTTCAACAGGAGAATCTAGTTTACATACAACAGAATTTCCCGGGCTAGCAGTACCATATGCTCCCGAACTCACTATAATAAAAAAAACTGGCCCACAGTCCAATTTAACTTTCCACTGCGATGTGAACCCCAAAGGGGACAATAGGGAAACGGTCGAATCTTCTTGAACAACTTCTGTATATGCGACATCAGGGTCAAGCACTAAACTAATAATTTTACTCTTTTGTTCGAGAAAATCATCTGGCATCACATCTAGTTTTAGTCCCTTTGAGAGTATTTCAAATGAGCACGGGCGTTCTACCGCTGCCTCAATACCTATGAGTAAATCAATGATGAAAGATAAGTATTCATCTAGGCACTGTTGCCTGTCTTGCCAATAGAATCCCATGTATTCTTTTGCTCTAATCATTATTGACCACCCTTAGGCGTATAAATTGGTTTAATATGTTTAACTTTATTCTCTCTTAACAACTGACTTACAAGATCAAACTTTTCTTGATTAGGTATATGCCACTCGACTTTCGTTTTCACCTGTGATGCTACAGCTGACTGCTTTCTCGCATCTCGCAAAACAACATCAAGCGACCAAGCCTCATCTTTGGGCCATTTATTAAAATCCTTAGCATCAATTAAAACTCCACGTTCAGGGTTGAATCCATCAAATTTGATTTCACCGCTTTTCATTAAATCCGTCTTTACAACATACTCTGTATGCCGTGGAGCACCCGTGACTTCAATTTGATATGCAGCGCCTTTTTCTGGTGTATGTCGACTAGCCCACACACCAAGGCCTCCATCACTTTGCCCATGAAGATATATAGGACATCCTAAACACTTTCTGAGCTATAAGATATATAGGACATCCTAAACACTTTCTGAGCTATAAGGAAAAGGAAAAGCTCACTGCAGAGTGTCAGTCTCTGATAAATAACGACGTATTTTTGGAAATGAGACTCTCCGAGATGAGTAATTTGCATGCTTCATACAAAAACTGCGGTTGTCAGGCATGCCAAAGGCAGGCTTAAGCCTGTTTCTGCAAAATCACCAAGGGGTTAAGGTTAATGGGGATGTATTGCTTGGCTTTGTTGCTTACCCCGGCACCATTTACCGCCATATTTGGCCTTCATGGCACACATTGTATCCCATCGGCCACTCATGCCACTGTACTGACGGCGAAACTCCTTGGCGGAAGTTATCCAGGCATCGTCACTGATACCAAGCTCAAGCAGTAGTTTTGGCCTGGAACAGGCAATAAAGCCACGCTTGTCTTCCCGCACCGCCCGGCCTGTCCAATCAATCAGCTCCAGATAGTCGGCAAAGTGAAACGGAATCCCGACTTGTTCGGCGGCAGTTGCTGCACCATCAAATTGCAGCAGAGGCTTAACTGAAGCGTTGGCAGATGCAGGCTCAGCAACTTCTTCTATGCGCTCCTGAATGGATGTGTAATCAGAAGTTTGCAGTGAATCTGCAATACCGGCGCGAATGGGATTTAAATCCACGTACATCATGCAGGCCAGCAGCGCCTGTTCATCGAGCAGCGCCTGCGACTTAAAGCGCCCTTCCCAGAATACGCCCTTGCAACCATCTTCTCGATTGGCCTTGCGGGCGATATCTTCGTTTAAACAGCGCATAAACCAACTGATACTGCCAAGGCGTTCCTGCCAATCGCTAATCAGCGTATCCAACAGTATTCGCTCACCTTCTGAGAGACTATCGCCCTTGAGGAACTTTGCCGCCACAGGATTGCCACTAAAGAGCTCTGTCCAACGCTCAATGACTTCAAATGGCGACAACGCTTGTTGTGCAGCAAGGTCGATTTTGAGCACCAAATGGTAGTGATTACTCATGACCGCATAAGCGCAAACATCGATGCAGAATATTGACGACAACTGCCGGATTTTATCCACTATCCAGCCACGTCTATGCTCGTAACTGCGCCCCGACAGTTCGTCTTCACCACACAAAAATGCCCTTCTCACGCAACGGTTAATCACGTGGTAAAAGGGCGTACTTTCAGCATCTATCAACTGGCGACGGGCTGTGGTCATAACCAACCTCGACTGAGCTTTGATGGGTATTTCAAAGCCTAGTCAAAGCTGGGCGAAACATCAAAAAGATATGGCTGTCCTGTATTTCGCCGCTTTGTTCGGCGGCAGTGGCTGCACCATCAAATTGCAGCAGCGGCTTAAGTGAAGCGTTGGCAGTTGCTGGCTCAGCAACTTCCTCTATGCGCTCCTGAATGGATGTGTAATCAGAAGTTTGCAGCGAATCGNCAATAAAGCCACGCTTGTCTTCCCGCACCGCCCGGCCTGTCCAATCAATCAGCTCCAGATAGTCGGCAAAGTGAAACGGAATCCCGACTTGTTCGGCGGCAGTTGCTGCACCATCAAATTGCAGCAGAGGCTTAACTGAAGCGTTGGCAGATGCAGGCTCAGCAACTTCTTCTATGCGCTCCTGAATGGATGTGTAATCAGAAGTTTGCAGTGAATCTGCAATACCGGCGCGAATGGGATTTAAATCCACATACATCATGCAGGCCAGCAGCGCCTGTTCATCGAGCAGCGCCTGCGACTTAAAGCGCCCTTCCCAGAATACGCCCTTGCAACCATCTTCTCGATTGGCCTTGCGGGCGATATCTTCGTTTAAACAGCGCATAAACCAACTGATACTGCCAAGGCGTTCCTGCCAATCACCAATCAGCGTATCCAACAATATTCGCTCACCTTCTGAGAGACTATCGCCCTTGAGGAACTTTGCCGCCACAGGATTGCCGCTAAAGAGCAATGTCCAACGTTCAATGACTTCAAATGGCGACAACGCTTTTTGCCTAGCAAGGTCGATTTTGAGCACCAAATGGTAGTGATTACTCATGACCGCATAAGCGCAAACGTCGATGCAGAATATTGACGACAACTGCCTGATTTTATCCACAATCCAGCCACGTCTATGCTCGTAACTGCGCCCCGACAGTGCATCTTCACCACACAAAAATGCCCTTCTCACGCAACGGTTAATCACGTGATAAAAGGGCGTACTTTCAGCATCTATCAACTGGCGACGGGCAGTGGTCATAACCAACCTCGACTGAGCTTTGATGGGTATTTCAAAGCCTAGTCAAGCCTGGGCGAAACATCAAAAAGATATGGCTGTCCTGTATTTCTCCAATAAAGCTCCTGGGCGAAACATCAAAAAGATATGGCTGTCCTATAAAGCTTCTAAGAAAGCTTCTAAGCGTCCCTTGGAGCCCATGTTAGATACTTTTTGCCAACATGGCGATAGCACTTGAAAAGCCATCCCCATGACCAACCCTTGATATCTCAATTCGTTCATTTAACCCTGTATCACTTGTGAAGTTCAAGTCTTCGTATAGGGCTATTGGCAATTCACAATTATCTTTGAAGCGTTTATCTGGACCGCCTCGTTTATTAACATACTTCCAAGTTCTATCAACAACCTTTGCATCTCTAGGTACACTTCCATCTTCAATGAACCGTGTGCTTTCCACCGATATTCGAAGATTCGGATAACTCACGGCTCCAACACCATTTGGCTCAAAAATAAGCACCTTATCAGGAAAGAAATATAAGGTTTGCTTACCAACCGGTATAAATGGAATTGATACATTGGTTTTTACATACGGTGGATTCCCTATACCCAGTGATATTGAGGTTCGTTTGATTACACTCGTTGCACCAGCATTACGTTTTCTGTCTTTGACAGCTCCCTCCGCCTCTACATGCCATTTGCTCGACGATGATGAAAGCTGCTCGAAAGCATCATGCAGTTTCTGATAAAGTGCTTCTATTTCGGGTTCAAGTTCAAAGAATAAAACCGTTGTTTTTCTTAAACTATCCTTGACCGATGCAAAAACAGTGAGCGCGATTGAAACGACTGCTATAACAAGTGCAAGAGTTGAAGTTTCTGAACTCTTAAAGGCAATGAAGGTTAAAATAGCGCCAAGCACTGCGATAAACGGCCAGATTCTTACCTTCTTTCTATTGGCATTCATTTCAGCGACAAGATCAGCCGATGATGAGTCAACCATCTGTGTGATATGCGCGCTCTCTATTTCTCTTAATGGTTCATGCTCAATCTCGGTGTTACCTTGCTGCAATTCAGGGCTATTTGGAGTTTGATTTCTCCCAGTGGAACCAGAGGGCAAAGTTTTTCTGTAATACAAACCTCCGCTTCCCATATGGACGTAGTTGCCCCGAGGCCCAGTTCCAAAACGTAACCCTTTGACTCCAGCTGATACGCCAACGCCGGATTTCGATAAATTGAACCTGAAGGGTCCGACGCTAATTGCTTTGCGAATATAAAATCCCATCTATGGAACTCCCTTCTTTTGCATCTAACTGCTGTATCGTGCGCACGCACGTATTGGTCCTCGGATGAGTGTAAACGCACATCGCTATCTTTTTGTATTAGCTAGATATAATAGAATTTACCCCAAATATCCCTTACAGCGAACCGCGCAACCCCACACCTACCGCACAAGTCCAAACTCTGCTCATTCCTGAATTCCGCTGAAAACGGAAAAATACCACTGCCGCCGACTTTGAGTTTAAGGAAGTGCTAAAGCTAAGCGGTTGAATTAGTTATACAATACCCAGTACTGAATGTTAAAACAATTAGCCAAAGGTCAAGTTTTTGACAAAGGCCACAAAACCCTGATTTGGCTGATTTTTGCAACAGAATTGACTGACTTTTAAGGCTTGAATAACTTTCCCTGTTATTGGGCCTGATTCGGCCGCGCTGGCTGGTGTCGAGCACACTGGTATTATGGCCTGGAACTTTAGCCTTTGAGCCCGATACGGGCGAAATAGATGGCGGTTTTGCCCTCATGGCTTGAGTAGTACACCAGCTTGAGTTCATCGCCGTCCAGCTCGATACCGGCGTAGCTGGTATCTCCGCCGGATGGCAAGGTTAAGAGCTCGGTGACCTTGGCTGTGGCGCTATCGATTTCCACCAGCGAGGTGCGCACCTTATTATCATAGAGGCGCACCACGGCCAGCAGGCGGTCGTTATAGAAAAAGGCTACCGGGCCACCGATACGGCAACTGAGCTGCTGCCATTGCCAAGTTTTGAAAGGTGCCAGGGCTTTGCCGAGCAGCCCGGTTTCTTGTGCGTCCCACACAGGATCGCGCCTTAGCAGGCAAAGCGCTTCTGTGTTTGAAGAGGTTTGATTAGAGCGACTCTGCTCGCCGCCCCGAAACACTCGAAACAACAGTGATGATTCGTTGACATAACCGTCATTTTGCAAGGGGGCGACCCAGGGCGTAAATTGCAGTTTACCAGTTTGTGATGCTTGCAAGCGCTCACTACGATAGAGCCTGACATCACCATCGGCGCCGGGGCGATAGCCCACGCCATAGAGGCCATCTTCGGCCTCGGTCACCCGCCAGAGCCAGTATCCAGTGTCGACAACTTTTTCGGGGGCCGACCAGTTGATGCCATCCAGCGAGTGCCACATCAAGGACTGCAGCGGCGCCTTGCCATGTTTGGAGGCTGCGCCAAAAAGCCATAAACGGCCAGCATGGGCGAGCAGTTTGCCGTCGCGCAGATCGCCAAGCGCACTTTGAATAAGCGCCTCGGCTTGCCAGCTTTGGCCATCGTCGCTGGATTTAAGCACTCTCAGCGCACCGTCATCAGACACATGGGCTTGGCCCTCCCGAAAGACACAGTAGAGCGCCCCCTGCCAGCGGCATAGATCGCAAAAGGCGTTGTGTTCGCCTTGGTCCCAAATTTTTGTGTGTGAGATCAGCTGCATGCCTTGGCTCCCTGAGTTGCTGTTCCTTTATCTTATACCATGACTTAACTGCGCCAAGGTAAGTGGACTTTTTACGGTAAAAAGTGATGGCAAAAAACTTTGGTAAAAAGCTATGGCAAAAACGACGACAAAAACTATGCAAAAAAAGCAGCGAGAAACAGTGGCAAAAAGCTTAGAAAAACAGCAACAAAAAAGGCCGCCGCGGCGACCTTTCATTGCATTGGAATCACATCTTTAGATGGGATTAGACAGGCTATAGACAAGCTTTAACACACTGCCGAAAGCCTTAGCCGTATCAGCTGCGCTGCCGGGTTGGCTTGGGCTTACCCGCCGCCGTCTTGTGTTTACGCACGGCGCGGCGCACCTTGGCACTGCGCACCTTGTTGCGGGCCACGCTGTGTTTGTCGGCGCCCAGCATGGAGCGGGTTTCCGGATCCATGCCCGCCAATTGGCGCAGGTAGTTAACCTGCTCCAGCGGCAGTTCGACCCAGCCACCACGAGGCAGGCTCTTGGGCAGTTCTATCATGCCGTAACGCACCCGAATAAGGCGGCTCACCTGCACTTCCTGGGATTCCCACAGACGACGCACTTCACGGTTACGCCCTTCACGCAGGGTAACGTGCCACCATTGGTTGATGCCTTCGCCACCGGCGGCCTTGATGTGATCAAACTGGGCCGGGCCATCTTCCAGCATAACGCCGCTGCGCAGACGCTGCAGCGCCGCTTCCGGCACTTCACCGAAGGTACGCACGGCGTACTCACGCTCCACTTCATTGGAGGGGTGCATCAGGCGGTTGGCCAGTTCACCGTCTGAGGTGAACAGCAGCAAACCCGAGGTGTTGATATCCAAACGTCCCACTGCGACCCAGCGGCTGTCGCGGGTGCGGGGCAGACGATCGAATACTGTGGGCCGGCCTTCGGGATCTTTGCGCGAGCAGATCTCCCCTTCCGGCTTGTGGTAGGCCAGTACCCGGCAGATCACATCATCGGCAGATTTCAGCGATACCGCACGGCCATCGATACGTACCTTGGCGTCGGCTTCGATGCGATCACCCAGTTTGGCGATTTCTCCGTCAATACTCACGCGACCTGCAGCAATCCATGCCTCCATCTCACGACGGGAGCCATGGCCTGCACGGGCCAAGACTTTCTGCAATTTTTCGCTCATTCAAGTTGACTCTTCTAAGGGTTCCAGCGGTGTTTTCATCCCCGAAAATACCGCCTCTAATGATTCGGCGTCAGACAGAGGCGGCAGATCCGCTATGCTGTCCAGACCGAAGTAAGCCAGAAACTCTGTAGTGGTGGCGTATAACGAAGGCCTTCCCGGCACCTCTTTGTGCCCCACAACGCGGATCCAGCGTCTGTCTGTTAAATTCTTGATAATCTGGCTGCCGACAGCCACCCCTCTGACCAGCTCAATTTCGCCGCGGGTCACAGGCTGACGGTAGGCGATAACCGCCAGGGTTTCCAATGTTGCCCTGGAATACTTGGGCGCCTGCTCCTGCCACAGAGGTTGCAGCAAGGGGCTAAGGCTGTCGCGGGTCTGAAACCGATAACCACCGGCAACCTTGACCAGTTGTACTCCGCGCTCCTGATAATCCAGGGTCAATTCATCCACCGCGGCGCGAATACGCTCGCGGGAGACACTGAAATCGGCCAGCACGGTTTCTCTCAGCGCCTTCAAGGTCATGGGCTTGGCCAGCACAAACAGGCTAGCCTCGATCAGTTGTTTCAGCTGAAGGTCGTTAATCTTCGCCAAGTCGGCTCCCGTCAGTACGCCTTGAGATAAATTCGCGATAAAGGTTCAGCCTGGATCAGTTCCACCAGCAGTTCCTTTACCAATTCCATCAACGCCAGAAAGCTGACCACCACTCCGGCGCGCCCCTCTTCCACCTTGAACAGGGCTTCAAAAGGGGTGTAATGCTCACTGGAGAGCATGGCCAGAATTTGGCTCATCCGCTCCCGGGTAGAGAGCTGCTCGCGCTGCACCTGGTGAGAAGTGCCGGCTTCCACCCGCTTGAGCACTTCGCCAAAGGCCCGGGCCAGTTCGGCCAAAGACACATCCGGCGGCACCAGCAAGGGCTTGATATCCGGCGCCTTGCCCGCTTTGGCCTGGAATACATCCCGCTCGAGCCTTGGCAGTTCATCCAGCCGCACCGCGGCCTCTTTGATGGCTTCATAAGCCTTGAGTTGGCGGATCAGCACGGCTCTGGGGTCTTCCTCTTCCTCGACTTCCAGCTCCGGCCTTGGCAACAGCAAACGCGACTTGATTTCCGCCAATGTTGCCGCCATCACCAGATAGTCGGCCGCCAGCTCTACCCTGGCGCCCTGCAGCAGCTCGATATATTCAAGATACTGGGCGGTGATCCTGTGGATGGGCAGATCTACCACATCCATTTTTTGCTTGCGGATCAGGTAAAGTAGCAAGTCGAGCGGCCCTTCAAACGCCTCAAGAAACACCTCAAGCGCCTCGGGAGGAATAAAGAGATCGGCAGGCAGCTCTCTAAGCGCCTCACCCCGCACTACGGCAAGCGGCAGACTCTGTTGAACGCCTTCACTCAAGCCGTTTTCTCTCCTCTGGCAGCATCCTTAAGGCGGCATAGGCCGACCAAACGCGCGATTATACCTTTATTGAGCGGTTAAAGAAATGGGCTGATATCGCCACTGCCTTCACGGACTATGACCATTTCGCCTTCAGACATGTCTATCACTGTGGTGGGCTTTTCGCCCAGGTAACCGCCGTGGAGAATGGCATCTACCTGATGTTCGAGAATATCGCGGATATGCTCGGGATCCGACTCGGTAAAGTCGTTGCCGGGCAGAATAAGACTGGTGGACATCAAGGGTTCACCCAGAGCTTCCAGCAGCGCCAGGGCGATAACATTGTTCGGTACCCGAATGCCTATGGTGCGTTTCTTTTCATTCTGCAGCCTTCTTGGCACCTCTTTTGTGGCCTTGAAGATGAAGGTGTAACAACCCGGTGTGTTGTTCTTCAGAATGCGAAACGCCTGATTATCGACTCTGGCATAGGTCGACAGCTCAGATAAGTCGCGACACATCAGCGAAAAGTTATGATCATTGTCTATCTGGCGAATTCTGGCGATACGGCTCATGGCGTCTTTATCACCAATCATACAACCCAGCGCATAGCCGGAATCTGTGGGGTAAACTATGACCCCGCCGCTTTTCAGAATGCTCACCGCCTGGCTTATCAGACGGGTTTGAGGATTCACCTCATGTACGTAGAAAAATTGACTCATTTAGTTATTGTCCATTGCTTGCATTGCCAGACCCAGTTCAATCCCTGGGGCCGATACAGATTCTTGCCCAGTTCCAGCCAGCGGCCGGGAAAGTGGAAATCGGATCCCACCGAGGCGTAGAGGCCGTTGAGAGTGGCCAGCGCCCCTAAATTATTTCTGTCGTCTGTGGTTTGCTGCCCAAGCACCACCTCCATGGCATCACCACCGGCGGCCTTGAATTCGCGCACCAGGCGTTTGAGCCACTTGGCCGACAGTTGATAGCCACTGGGGTGGGCCAACACGGCCACGCCACCTGCGTTGTGAATTACCTCTATGGCCGTCGCCATCTCGCCCCAGTTGTTGGGCACATAGCCTGTTTTGCCGCGGCCGAGAAACTTCTTGAACACGCTGGCGCTGTCCGGCGCGTGCCCCTGCTCGGCCAGGAAACGGGCGTAATGGCCACGGCTCAGTGCCGCATCACCGGCGAGCGCCCTGGCGCCTTCGTAGGCCCCTGGAATACCGGCCTTTTCAAGCCTTGCGCCTATTTCGCGAGCCCGCTCTTCCCTGAGCTCACGTTGACGCTCGAGAAAGACAAGCAGGTTTTCGTCGTGGCGGTCGATATCCAGCGCCACGATATGAATATCATAGGCGTGCCAACGGGTAGAGATCTCAACCCCGTCCACCAAAGTCAAAGGCGCGCTCTGCCCGGCATTGAAGGCATGGGCCTCATCCAGCCCGGCGACTGTGTCATGATCGGTAATCGCCAGCAGCTCAACCCCCTTTTCCAGGGCGCGCTCGAGCAGCAAAGACGGTGTCAGTTGGCCATCTGAGGCTGTAGTATGGCTGTGAAGATCGGCCAAAGTATTTTCAGTTATCATAGCGCTATTGTACTTGGTTTTGTTGGCAAAATGCGATTTATCTCCGCTGGGCGACGGCAAATTGGCATAAATTTGCATAAATTAAAAATATTCAATTGACATTGGCGGGCAGCTGGGTTTTTCTATAGGTCAAACGTCGAGAGGACAAATTTTCAATGACACACTTCAACGCTTCACTCAACATCATCTGGTGGTGGCACTTCCCTTAACGCGGGTAGTGTGAAGCGCTGTGCACGATTGAAAATAACGCAGCTAAATTCAACAAAAAGCCCGCAAGAGATTGCGGGCTTTTTTGTGCTTAACGGTCAGGAAAACTCCGCAGCCAGGCTAAACAGCGGAACAACAGGAAGAACAGATGAACAGAATCGAGCCAATCGCCAGAGTACACCGCCAGACGCGGTCACTGCCCTATTACGACGATCCCCTGAAACTGTATCAGCAACTGACGCGGGACAAGCCTCACAGCATGTTGCTGGAGTCGGCTGAAATCGACAGCAAGGATCACCTGAAAAGCATTATCCTCAGCCACGCGGCGCTGGCCATTCGCTGTGACGGGTCGACCTTAAGCTTCGAGGCTTTAACAGACAACGGCGCCGGACTGCTGCCCGCCATTCACGACTTCTTTAACTCGCGCGGTGAGGTCAGCCTGGAGCAGCAGAGTCTCAAGGTCCTGCTGCGCCCCATCACTGCCGAACTGGATGAAGATGCCAGACTCAAGGCAGGCTCGCCGCTCGATGGCCTGAGATTACTGCAGCAGGGTCTGGTTGATGAAAACGAGAGCCAGTTTGAAACCGGATTTCTGGGCGGCGTTTTAGGGTACGACCTTATAGCCAGCACAGAGCCGCTGCCAAGCGTAAGCCAGGGCGCCAACCACTGCCCCGACTATCTGTTTTATCTAGCTGAAACCCTGATAACGGTAGATCACCAAAAGGGCTGCGCCGAAGCCGTGGTGATGGAGTTTAATGGCAACAGCGAGGTGCAGGCCGAACTTGACGCCAGACTGGATGCCATAGAAACCAACTGCCAGCTGCTGGAAGATGTCGCCCCTTTGAGCGGCGTACATGCCGAGGCCAGCGTCAATATCAGCGACGCCGATTTTTGCCGCCAGGTGAGCCGCCTCAAGGAGCATATCTGCGCCGGTGATATCTTTCAGGTTGTGCCATCACGCAGTTTCAGCCTGCCCTGCCCCAATACTCTGGGCGCCTATCGGGCACTGAGACTGACCAACCCCAGCCCCTATATGTTTTACCTGCGCAGCGCCGACTTCACCCTGTTTGGCGCCTCTCCGGAAAGCGCCCTCAAGTATGAAGCCGAGGGCAATCAGGTTGAGGTTTACCCCATCGCCGGTACCCGCAAACGCGGCAAGACCCCAGATGGCGAGATAGATTTCGATCTCGACAGCCGCATAGAGCTGGAGCTGAGACTAGATAAGAAAGAGTTGTCGGAGCACATCATGTTGGTGGACTTGGCCCGCAACGATATCGCCCGCATCAGCCAGAGTGGCAGTCGTAAAGTGGCCGAGCTGCTGAAGGTAGACAGATACTCCCATGTGATGCATCTGGTCAGCCGGGTAACCGGGCAGCTTAGGGAAGATCTCGACGCCCTGCACGCCTATCAGGCCTGCATGAACATGGGCACCCTGGTGGGCGCCCCCAAGGTGCGCGCCGCCCAACTCATTCGTGAAACCGAGCAGCAACGCCGCGGCAGCTATGGCGGAGCCGTAGGTTATCTCAACGCCCTTGGCGATATGGACACTTGCATAGTGATCCGCTCCGCCTTCGTCAGCGAAGGCATGGCGCACATCCAGGCCGGGGCCGGAGTGGTCTATGATTCAGATCCCCAGGCCGAGGCCGACGAGACCGCGCAAAAAGCGCAGGCAGTGATCAGTGCAATCAAGATGGGAGGTGGCCTGTGAAACTCTATCTATTGGATAACTTCGACTCCTTCACCTACAACCTGGTGGATCAGTTCCGCAGCCTGGGCTTTGAAGTGCTGGTGTACCGCAATAATGTCAGTGCCCAGTTGCTCGCCGAGCGGATGCTGGCGGAGCCGGGTCAGGCGGCGCTTATTTTGTCTCCCGGCCCGGGCGCCCCCAGAGAAGCCGGTTGCATGATGGAGCTTATTGCGCTGCTGGCCGGCAAACTGCCGATTCTCGGTATCTGCCTTGGTCACCAGGCCCTGGTTGAACATTACGGCGGCAAGGTTGAACGTGCCCCCCAAGTGGTACACGGTAAGGCCAGCCCGGTAGAGCACAACTGCGATGGCCTGTTTGCCAACCTGCCATCTCCCTTGCCTGTGGCCCGCTATCATTCACTGGTGGCAACCAAGGTGCCCGACTGCCTGGAGGTGATTGCCACTACAGAAGGCATGCCTATGGCCATCAGCCATCGCTGTGATGCCGCCGTCGGCTTCCAGTTCCACCCCGAATCGATTCTCACCACCCTCGGCAGCACCTTGCTGGTGCAAACACTGCAATACCTGACCATGAGCCGCGAGGAAACCTGCCATGACTGAACTGCAACCTCTGTTCGACCGCCTGTACCGGGGCGAGTCTTTGAGCCGTAGCCAGGCCGCCAGCCTGTTTGCCGAACTTATCGACGGTAAGCTCAGTGAAAGCCAGATGGCAGCCATGCTGATCGCGCTCAAGCTCAAGGGCGAAACCATAGACGAGATCAGCGGCGCCGCCGATGCCCTGCTGGCCGCCGCCAAGCCGTTTCCGCACCAATGTCAAAGGGTAGTGGATATTGTCGGCACCGGCGGTGACGGCCACAACACCATCAATATCTCTACCACGGCCGCCTTTGTTGCCGCCGCAGCCGGGGTCAATGTTGCCAAACATGGCAACCGCGGAGTATCCAGTAAGTCGGGTTCTTCCGATCTGCTGGCACAGTTCGGCATAGACTTGACCATGTCGCCCGAGTGCGCCGCCAAACACCTTGCAGACAACGGCCTGTGTTTTCTGTTTGCACCCCATTATCACGGTGGAGTGCGGCACGCTGTGCCTGTACGCCAGGCGCTCAAGACCCGCACCCTGTTCAATGTACTCGGCCCGCTGATTAATCCGGCTCGCCCCGACTATATGCTGCTTGGGGTCTACAGCCCGAGCTTGGTTCGCCCCATCGCCGAGGTGTTGCGGGCCCTTGGCGTCAAAGGCGCCATGGTCGTTCACGGCAGCGGCCTGGATGAAGTGGCGCTGCACGGCGAAACTCAGGTGGCCGAACTCAAGGGTGAAGAGATAGTGGAATATCGACTCAGCCCGGCAGACTTTGGCGTGCCCCAAGCGACGCTGGCCGAGCTGGAAGGCGGCACCCCGGCAGAAAACGCCCTTATTACCCAAGCACTGTTCGCCGGTAAAGGCAGCGCCGCCCAGCGTCATGCCGTGGCTATCAATGCCGCCTGCGTGCTCTATCTCGCCGGCAAGGCTGATAATCTCAAGCAGGCCACCCAACTGGCACTGGCCACCCTGGATGATGGCCGCGCCTGCGCCAAACTCAACGCCCTGGCGGACAAGGCCCACCAAACCCAGACTGAAAACAATGACGCCAACTCACCACAACCCAGCAAGGCAGGAGCTATATCATGAGTAACGTGCTTGAGCGTATCGTCGCCACCAAGCAGCAGCATATTGAAGCCCTCAAGCTGCGTTTTCCCGAAGAGAGCCTGACGCCCAAGACGTCGGATCGCAGCCTGTATCAGGCACTCAGTGCAAAAGGCGCCGGCTTTATTCTGGAATGCAAGAAGGCCAGCCCCTCCAAAGGGCTTATCCGCAAAGACTTCGATCCGGTTGCCATTGCCGATGTTTACAGCCGCTACGCCTCCGCGGTGTCGGTACTGACAGACGAGGCCTTCTTTCAGGGTGACTTTCGCTATTTGCCCAAAGTGCGGGCCAGAATCAAACAGCCGGTATTGTGCAAAGACTTTTTTGTTTCGCCTTATCAGGTTAAGTTAGCGGCCCATCAGGGCGCCGATGCCATCTTGCTGATGCTGTCGGTACTGAGCGATGAGCAGTATAGATTGCTGGCGAGCGAAGCCGAACAATATGCCCTCGACACCCTCACCGAAGTTTCCAACGAGGAAGAGCTCAAGCGGGCGCTGGCTCTGGGCGCGCCGATTATTGGCATCAACAACCGCAACCTCAGGGATCTGAGTACAGATCTGGCGATGACAGAATACTTAGCTCCCAAGATCCCCGAGGGGACACTGATCATCAGCGAATCCGGGATCTACAGCCGTGAGGATGTACGCCGCCTCAGCCCGCTGGTCGACGGCTTTTTGGTGGGCAGCTCGCTGATGGCCGAGGCCGATTTGGATCTGGCCTGTCGCCGCCTTATCTATGGCAACAACAAGGTGTGTGGCCTGACCCGGGAGCAGGATCTGCTGGATGCGGCAAAATCCGGCGCCGTCTATGGCGGCCTTATCTTCGCCGCCAAGTCCCCCCGTTGTGTCAGCCGTGCCCACGCCGCCGAGCTGTGCCGTTATAACGCCGAGCAGCCGCGTAAACTGGCGATGGTGGGGGTATTTGTCAATGAATCACCGACTCAGATGGCCGAGCTGGCCAATGAGCTGAAACTGAGCGCGCTGCAGCTTCATGGCAGTGAATCAAGCGAAGATATTGCCAAGCTCAAGCAGCTGCTTGAGCAAAATGGGCACCAGGCCGAGATCTGGAAGGCTGTTCCGGTCAATGTCGACGGCGGCGAGCTGCCGACCTTGCCGGAAGGCGCCGACCGCTATCTCTATGACAGTAAAAGCGGCGACAGCTTTGGTGGTACCGGCAAACATTTCGATTGGCAGCAAGGGCTTGCCCAGCGTGAGCGTGCCATGCTTGCCGGTGGCCTGAGTCCGGACAACGCCGCCTTGGCTGCCACCCAGGGCTTTTTCGGGCTGGACTTTAACTCAGGGGTGGAAAGCGCCCCCGGCATCAAAGACAGAGCAGCACTGCAGGCGGTGTTTAAGCAGCTCAAAGCCTGACAAGAACAACAGTATTTGCCTGTCAGACAGGCGCAACAAGTATCCTAAGGAAAGCAGTATGAGCGAGTTAAAACTCAACCCTTATTTCGGGGAATACGGTGGCATGTATGTGCCGCAGATTTTGATGCCGGCGCTGAAGCAGTTGGAAAGTGCCTTTGTCGAGGCCCAGAATGATCCCGCCTTTCAGGCCGAGTTCACCGAGCTTTTGAAAAACTATGCCGGGCGTCCCACCGCCTTGACCCTGACCCGTAACCTGTCGCCCAATGACAAGGTAAAAATCTACCTCAAGCGGGAAGATCTGCTGCATGGCGGCGCCCACAAGACCAACCAGGTGCTGGGGCAGGCGCTACTGGCCAAGCGCATGGGTAAAAAAGAGATCATCGCCGAAACCGGCGCCGGTCAACACGGGGTTGCCACCGCCCTGGCCTGCGCCCTGCTGGGCCTTAAGTGTAAAATTTACATGGGCGCCAAAGATGTGGAGCGCCAAAGCCCTAATGTGTTCCGCATGCGTTTGATGGGCGCCGAGGTCATTCCTGTCACCTCAGGCTCTGCCACTCTCAAAGATGCCTGCAACGAGGCGATGCGCGACTGGTCCGGCAGCTATGACAAGGCGCACTACCTGCTAGGTACCGCCGCCGGGCCTCACCCCTTCCCCACCATAGTCAGGGAGTTCCAGCGCATGATAGGGGCCGAAACCAAGGCGCAGATCCTTGAGCGTGAAGGCCGACTGCCGGACGCCGTCATTGCCTGTGTCGGCGGCGGCTCCAACGCCATAGGTATGTTTGCCGACTTCATAGATGAAGCCTCAGTGCGCCTCATAGGCGTTGAGCCGGCCGGAAAAGGCATAGATACGCCGATGCACGGCGCGCCGCTGCGGCACGGCAAGACTGGCATATTTTTTGGCATGAAGGCGCCCTTGATGCAGGACAGCAACGGCCAGATAGAAGAGTCTTACTCCATCTCTGCCGGGTTGGATTTCCCCTCTGTCGGCCCGCAACACGCCCACCTCAACGCCACCGGACGCGCCACCTATGAGTCGGCCACCGATGAAGAGGCGCTGGAGGCCTTCCAGTTATTGGCCCGTAGCGAAGGGATTATTCCGGCGCTGGAGTCGGCCCACGCGCTGGCCTATGCCATCAGGCTGGCCAAAGAGTGCCGCGAAGAAACCATACTGGTGGTTAACCTCTCCGGCCGCGGCGATAAAGACATATTTACCGTTTCCGATATCCTGGCAGAGCGCCAGGCTGCATCTGCATCCGAATCTGAGCCATCACATAAGCCACAGGAGTCACAGGCATGAGTACACGTTATCAAACCACTTTTGCCCGGCTGCAGGCCGAAGGCCGCGGCGCCTTTGTTCCCTTTGTGACACTGGGCGATCCCGGCCCTGAGCTGTCGCTGCAGATTATCGACACCCTGATTGCCCATGGTGCCGACGCCCTTGAGCTGGGCTTCCCCTTTTCCGATCCGTTGGCCGATGGCCCGGTGATCCAGGGCGCCAACTTACGGGCGCTGGCTGCCGGCACTACTCCAGCCAAGTGCTTCGAGCTTATCGCCGAGGTACGCAGCCGTTATCCCGAGTTGCCCATCGGCCTGCTGTTGTACGCCAATCTGGTGTACGCCAACGGCATCGACAACTTCTATCGCCGCGCCGCCGAGGCCGGGGTGGATTCAGTGCTGATAGCCGACGTGCCGGTTGAGGAAGCCGCACTTTTTATAGAAGCCGCCAAGGCCCATGCCATAGCGCCTATCTTTATTGCGCCACCCAATGCCGATGATGATACCCTCAAGGCGGTGAGTGAAGCCGCTGAAGGCTACACCTATCTGCTGTCCCGCGCCGGGGTAACTGGCGCCGACAATAAGGCAGGTATGCCGGTGGATGAGGTACTGGCCAAGCTCAAAGCCTTCGATGCGCCGCCTCCACTGTTGGGATTCGGTATTGCCGAGCCGGCTCAGGTCAGCGCCGCAATTGCCGCCGGCGCCGCCGGTGCCATCTCGGGCTCTGCCGTGGTCAGGATCATTGAGCAACACCAAAATGCACCCGATATGCTACTGAGCACTCTGGCCGACTTTACCCGTGCCATGAAGGACGCCAGCTAATCTCAGCCTTCTTTAATCCTCCAGCCAGGGTATTCCCTGGCTTTTTTATGCTTGCCTTACAATGACTTTGCGCTTGTTGCTTGTGTTGGCACAGGGTAACAAGATACCCTTGAATCATTCTCTATGCGGTTGCAAAGAGAAGCATGTAAAACCGAGATCCTTGTATCAAGCTAATCATCTCGGTTTCCGGGACTTTCGGCCATGTGGTAACCATTGTCTTATAAACTTTTTAAAATACTGTTTTAAAACAATATTTACCAGTAGTACCTTCAAAAGTAATCGCGACTCCAAACGCTTTGCCAGTCGTTTGAAAATCAGCACTCTGGCCGCCTCTTTCACACCAAGGAAATCGGTATGCAGATTGACCTTTTACAGCAAGTTGATGATGACCTGCAAAATGAGCTTATCGACAAGCTCAGAACCTATAATCACGAGTATATGGGCAAGGAGACCAGTCAACCTCTGGCCGCCATCGCCCGCGACTCCAAGGGGCAACTCATTGGTGGCGTGAGTGGCCGCAGCATCTATCGCCAGTTGCTGATTGAGGTGGTTTGGGTCGCGAAGGAGCATAGAGGTTCAGGTCTTGGCAGCCGCTTAATGGCTCTGTGCGAGCAAGAGGCAATCAAACGAGGGTGCCTGGCTGCGCAGCTCGACACTTTGTCGTTTCAGGCGCCGGCATTTTATGCCAAACAAGGGTTTGAAGTTGTCGGCTCGGTCAGCGGAATTCCCGGCAGTCCGGACAGGTATTTTATGTGTAAACGCTTCAATGACTGAAGGCCTGGCTACGACATGCCCCTCCCCTTCAACAAAACGTCGACTGAAGCCGGTATTATCATGCTCCCCCCCAAAATGACAGAGGACGCCATGACACTGACACAACTCAAGAAACTGTTGCAGCAATGCCCCAACGCCACTGCCGACTATCCTTTTGGTCCTGAGGCCAGAGTCTATAAGGTCATGGGTAAGATGTTTGCCCTGCTGGCCGAGCAGGAAACGCCCCCTAGGGTGACACTCAAGGCCAAACCTGCCGACGTGCAGGCACTGATCGATAGCTTTGAGGCGATAGTGCCCGGCTATTACATGAATAAGCAGCATTGGTTCACGCTAACCTTGAATGGTGAGGTCAGCGAGGATATGCTCCGTGACCTGATTGAGGCATCCTACGCCCTAGTTGTCAGTAAACTGACCCAGGCGCAACAAGCCCAGTTGCAACAGCAAAACACCTAAAAATGACTTTTCAGATTGAGGGAACAATCAAGATGCGTGCCAGCCTGCGACAAAAAGTTATCCATGTCTGCCAGCAAAAAATCGCCCAGAAGGGCGAGAATGTTGGCGTCTCCTTCTATGCCTTCTTTGCCAACAAGAATGATGATCCCGAGTTGCTCATGGAGGCCGCTAGCTGGTGGATCCAGACCCACAAACTGGATCACTTTGAGAAGGCCCGCAAAATTCTGCAAATGGTGCAAGCCGGGCAATAACCTATAGTGACAGGATCCTACCGGCATAGAAGCTTTAAACAGATCTCCCGTTCGGCACTCGATGCCATGGGTAAGCCCTTCCCTATTTTGCATCTGTCGCTTGATACCTCAAAAGGATAACTGATTGATGTCCAAGGAAGATGAGTTAAACAAAAAATATCGCGCTCTGCCCCGTGGCGCTCGTTGGCACTTAAAGCTGGATGCCGATGGGCGAGCCTACTTTATTGGCAGACAGCAAACCCTGGCTACAATCTGGGGCTTTATCATGCTGGTTCCCCTGTCGGCCTCAAGTTTAATGGCTGTGGTGCTGACAGGTAAATCACAGGCATTTCATGCCATCTCGGCCTTGCTGTTGTTAACCCTGGCAATTGGCTGTTTGGGGGTAAGAAGGCGTTGGCTGTTTAACCCCAAAAGCGCTGAGATTCAAGAATACACCGGCTGGTGGCGTATAAAAGCCAAGCCCCGCAAAACCCTGCCCTACAGTCAACTCTCTATTCATATTACCCCACTGGCGCAAACGCCAAATGGGGTACAGCTGGTGCTGCTCGGACAGCGCCACACCCTGACAGATATGGCCGAGGCGCTGGCATTGATAAGCTTTTTGCGCGGCTGCGCCGGCCCGCTTGCAGTCAATGAACTTGAAGTTTATGAACTTGAAGTCTATGAAAAAGTCACTGCCTGGCCCGAGTTGAAAGCCGTGCCCTTTGACACAGCTCCAAGCGATTCGGCGCCGGAGGCCGAGAGCCAGGCCGCAACATCCCCCCATACCGAAACCAAGCCTCTGAAAGCCGCGACGCAAACTGGCCAATCCATCAGTCAGTACCGGCCCATTTGGGAGCAACACCTGATGTGGAAACTGGCACTGCCGCTGCCGCTTTTTACCCTGCTCGGACTGCTGATGACACGCTTAGGGAGCTGAGCCATGGCGCACTGGAACAAGTACTCCTCACAAAGGGCCGAGTTGGTGTTTGGCCGCTGGACCTGGTTAATCGGCCTGCCGCTGGCGGCGCTGACTCTGGCACAGGTGTATTTCGGGCTTAACCCTGAATTGCTGCTCGGTTGGGCCATGGGGGCAACACTCGGCTGGCACGCGTTGTTCTGTCGCCATAAAATCTTGATAGACAAAAATACCTGTGTGCTGGAGCACAGCATTCGCAGTATCTACCCCATAGGGCAACTCAAGGTGCCACTGGCCGAAATCAGCGGATTTTGCCTCTGCCCTCACTTCGGCGAGCCCAGATACTGGGACTTGATCTTGATGCTCAAGGATGGTCAGAGAGTGACGTTGCTGAGACGTAAGGGCAAGGCCGCCATGCAGGAGCTGGGTAAAGAACTGGCCGATGTCAGCGGCCTGGCCTATGACGAAGAGTTCAGAGACTGAATCCATAACCGTCTATGCCGGCATAACGGCGATAAAACCATCAGATACCTAGCCATTGATAAAGTAACCGCTTGAGAAATCCGTAGCGCTCCAGTAATTTGGGCCAAGTTTCATTGCTTGGTGCCGTTACCGAGCTTTAAGGAGTCGAGATGCAATCTGCACTGGTAAGCAGCGAGTGGTTGGCCGCTCATCTTTCTGATCCCAAGTTGGTCATTTTGGATGCCAGCATGGACAAGGTGATAGGCCGCGAGCCGATAGTCTACGATGAGCCCTGCTTTATTGCCGGTGCTCGGCGGCTGGATCTGGAGCGGGAGTGCACAGATCTGCAGTCCAGCGAGTTACACGCCCTGCCGAGTCTGGCCCAATTTACCGAGCTGGTGCAGCGGCTCGGCATCGACCAGGACAGTACTGTCGTCATCTATGACAACCAGGGTATCTACTCATCGCCCCGGGGCTGGTGGTGTTTCAAGGTCATGGGCTTTGAGCAGGTGTTTGTTCTCGATGGCGGTCTGCCCAAATGGCTCAAAGAGCAACGCCCCTGTGCCGACAAGCCAGCGACCGAGTTTCCGCTCGGTAACGCCTGTGGGCAATATCAAGCGGAAAAGGTCTGTAACGCCCCCCAGGTATTGGATACCTTGGCAGGCAAGCAGGCCATGATACTGGATGCCAGGGCCAGTTCACGCTTTCTCGGCCAGAGTCCCGAACCCAGAGAAGGCGTGCGCGGCGGCCATATTCCCGGCGCCGTGAATCTGCCGTTTGCCGAAGTGCTGGAGGGCGACAGCCTGAAACCTCAGCCGGCACTGGAGCAGATTTTCTTGCGTCTGGGGGCCATGGACGCCAGACGCAGCGGCAAGCCTTTGATCTTCAGTTGCGGCTCAGGGATCACCGCCTGTATTTTAATCCTAGCGGCCTATCAGGTACGCCTCGATGCCCTGATACTCTACGATGGCTCCTGGGCCGACTGGGGCAGCAAGGCCCATCTGCCGCTGGCAACAAGTTAAGACCAAAGCCGTTATAAACCAAAGCGGTTAAATATCAGGGCGGTTAAAAATCAGGGCTGTTAAAAACCAACTCTCGCTTTCAGCCCAACTGAAGGCGAGCAGCAAACGGTTCTCTAGCTTCACCTTCCCCCTCCATCTCAAGCCTGCTTCCCCAAGCAGGCTTGTTAACATTGTCCCGCCCATCAGCTTCCCCCTCCCAAAGAGAGCCAAGGCTGCTTATGCTTGTCTAAAGAAAGCCTTAAGCCCTTTCCTTAAGGCGCGCCCGGCCAGCAAGGGCAATACGGCTATGCCTATGTGCTCAACAGCTCGGTCAATGAAGTCGTGTGTCACGGGGTTCAGTCGGAGCAGCAGTTGCTGAAGGCCAGCGATATTGTCAATCTGGATATTACCCTCGAAAAAGATGGTTTTATTGCCGACTCCAGCAAGATGTACCTGATGCCACAGGCATCGCCTTTGGCCAAACGCCTGGAACTGCGAGCCGGTATGTGTTTTACCATAGAGCCGATGATCAACCAGGGCGGCGCCAAAATAAAGACCAAGAAAGATGGCTGGACAGTAGTGACCCGGGATAAAAAACTCTCGGCCCAGTGGGAGCACACCATACTGGTGACAGATACCGGCTATGAAGTGCTGACCCTCAGAGATGAAGAGCGCTGAACCACAGCGCTCATCCCAAACGCTTACGGAACCTCAATGAAGCGAGCAACACGCCTCCCAGGGTGAACGCCCCCAGCCAAAAGGCATCTTTAGCCAACATCAGGATATCGGCCTCACGCAGGACTATGGCGCGCACCATACGCATAAAGTGGGTCGCCGGCAGCGCTTCGGCAATCCACTGCGCCGCAATTGGCATAGCTTCGTAAGGAAACATAAAGCCTGACAACAAAATAGAGGGCAGCAGGATAAATACCGTCAGCTGCATCGCCTGCAATTGGGTCTTGGCAATAGTGCTGATCACCAGGCCCAGGCTGAGGCTGGCAAAGATAAACAGCAAAGAGGCCAGCAACAAGCTGTCCAGACCGCCGCGCACAGGCACACCGAACAGGAAGTGACCCACGCTGAGGATAATACTCACCTGAATAAGCCCCACCAGCACATAGGGGATGATTTTCCCCACCATCAGCTCCATGGGTTTGACCGGGGTGGTGATCAGAAACTCCATATTGCCCTGCTCTCTTTCCCTGACAATGGCGGCAGAGGTGAACATGATCATTGTCATGGTCAAAATCACCGCCAGCAAGCCGGGCACTATGTTAACCACAGTGCGCTGCTCCGGGTTGAAATACTGCACCACCTCAAAACTTGGCACCCGGTTTTGGCTGCTGAAACCGGCCACTTCATCCAGCGGCATGCTTCTCAGGCTACGGATCGCAGCGGCGATAACCGTATCCGAGCCATCCACCAGCCACTGGGCCACGGGCCGGGTAAGCTGGCTGTCGCTTTGACGACGGTCGAAGGCTGGATGAGTCACCAGACGGGCATTGAGATCCGCCGGCAAATAGAGCACGGCGCGCACTTCCCCCGAGGTGATGGCCGCCTCGGCCTGTTCGATAGAGGCGTATTTTGCCTTGAAGTCCACCACCTGGGTGGCCTTCACCGACTGCACCAAGGCCCGGCTGTAGCTGCTGGGGGACATATCCACCAAGCCGGCGGGCAGATGCCTGGCATCGGTATTGATGGCGTAGCCAAACAGCAACAGCTGCACCAGGGGGATCATCACTATCATGCCGAAGGTCATCCTATCCCGCGACAGCTGCCTGAGCTCCTTGAGCATGATCGCCAATATCCTAGCCCACATGTCGACCTCCGGTGCAGGATACAAACACATCTTCGAGACTGGGGCGCGCCATGGCGAGCTTGTGCCCATCGCAATAGGGGCTGAGAAAGGCGATGGGATCTGTGTCATCACGCCGCACCAACACCCTGAGCCGGGTGCCTACCTGAGCGGCAGAAACAACCTCAGGCAAGGCCACCAACTGCTGTTTGAGCGCCCTTAGCTGCTCACCGCTCACTTCCACCACGCTGGCGTCCATCTGCTGCATCAATTCGGCCGGGGAGCCATCGGCCCGCTTGGCGCCGCGCTCAAGGATTGCCAATGCATGGCAGCGCTCCGCCTCGTCCATGTAGTGGGTTGACACCAAAATAGTGGTTCCGGCGGCGCAGAGATCGAACAACCGCTCCCAAAACTCGCGGCGGTTTTCCGGATCGACCGCCGAGGTGGGTTCATCGAGAAACAACAGCTCGGGGGAGTGCAGTGTGGCGCAGGCTAGTGCCAGACGCTGCTTCTGACCACCACTCATGGAGCCGGCCAACTGAGACTCCCTGCCCTCCAGGCTATACAGATGCAGCAGCTCTTCAATGCGCGCCTTGCCGCGGCGGCCGAACAGGCCATAAATACTGGCGACAAATCTAAGGTTCTCCAGCACAGACAGATTATCGTAGAGAGAGAACTTCTGGGTCATATAACCTATACGTTGCTTGAGCGCCTCTTCGTTACCGGCAAGCGGCTCTCCCAATACGGTTACCTCACCGGCATCCGGCAACAACAGGCCGGTAAGCAGCCGGATCGCAGTGGACTTGCCGCAACCGTTGGGGCCGAGAAAGCCGTAAATACTGCCACGGGGGATGGCAAGACTGAGATTATCCACCGCGGTCAACTCACCAAAGCGCCGGGTCAGTCCGTGAGCTTCAATGGCCAGGGGAGCTTCAATGGCCTTGGAAGAATCAATGGACAAGGTAGCTTGAATGGCCGAAGAAGCACCGGCATCAGCTGATTGAGTCATGGCAGTCGTACCTCCAGCGCCAGCCCTGAGGGCAGAGACTCGGCGCCCTCGACATCGATATCTGTCAGATACATCAATCTGGCACGATCGCGCTCATTGAGGGCATAAAACGGGGTAAAGGCTGGTTGGGAACGGATATTTCTGACTGTGCCTTTGAGCGGCTGCGCCACCCCATCGACCCAGACCTCCAGCTTGTCGCCGCGGGAAAGCTTACTGATGGCCGTTTGCGGCAGATAGACTCTGGCATAGGGTTTATCCAGTGCCAAAAGCGCGACAAGTTGAGTGCCCTGAGCCACTCGATCGCCCCTCTTCCAGGGCAATATGTCCACCTCTGATGCCAGCGGCGCCCTGAGACTGAGGTCGTCCAAGGCTTTCTCCTCGGCCTTGAGCGCCGCCGCTACGGCTGCCACTCTGGCTTCGGCCTGGGCCAGTTGTTCGCTGCGGGTACCGTTTTCCAGTTGCAGCCAGTGTTCATTGGCCTGCTCGACCAAGGCTTTGGTGTGATCCCGCTCGGCGATGGCCGCATCCAGCTCCGCCTGCCCCACCACTTTGGCGATAAACAGCTCGCGGGTGCGCTGATATCTGAGTCTGGCTTCGGTCGCGGCTGCCGTTGCCGCCTCTATGGCGGCTCTGGCCGCCCGCAGCTCTTCTACCCTGGCACCTTGTTGCAGCTCATCAAGCCTGGCGCCGGCCTCAGCCAATTCGGCGCGGCGCTGTGCCACTCTGGCTGCCGCGCTGCGGCTGTCCAATTGCAGCAACAACTGCCCCGCCTCGACCTTGTCACCCTCGGCCACATGGATATCGGCTATCTGCTCGGCAACGGGGGCTGAAAGCTGGATACGATCCCGCTCCAGAGTGCCCATGGCGCGGCTTTCGCCGCTGTCGCCACAAGCTTGCAACAGCAATAGTGTCGCTGTCAGTATCAGGGATATCTTGTTCATTGGGGTTCCTCACTGCCCGGGTTGGCGGCAATATCCTGGCGCAATAAGCCTTGATGCAGGACTTTGGCATTGTGCTCTGCCAGCTGTTTGAGCCAGGTTTCGTTCAATTCGACGCCGAAGTCCCGCATCAGATGGGCCGGGGCGATCAGCGGAAACACCATCAGGCTGACAAAACTCAGCCGCGCCAAGGTAGGGTCCAGGTTGGGATTAAGGCCTTGATGTTGCCCAAGCTGGCGGATCCACAGCCTCGAGCGGCTGAGCATATCACTGAACACGCTGGCAAGGGCATCGAAGGCTTCACTGCCTTCTCTGTGATTCAATACCTGGATGATAAGCCCGGGCAAGGCCGGGTTGGCAGCCATGGCGCGGTAATAGACCTGCATCAGCTCAAATGGCCCGCCAAAACCTGGCTCGGGCCTTTTCTTGCTCGGATCAAGACTCATCTTGCTCCGCTCAGAACCTTTGTTGCTCGGCTCAGGGCTATTGTTACCAAGCTCAAGGCGGCTATTGCTGGGCTCAGGGCTGTTTGCAGAGCCCTCACTGGCAGATTGATGACTTTGCGCGGCATTGTAATGTTTGAAGGCTTCCAGCACTGGAGCGATGGTGTCTCTGACCATGGCCTCAAACAGGCCTGCCTTGGAGCCGAAGTAATAACGGATCATCGCCGCATCCACTCCCGCCTTGCGCGCCAGCTCTCGGGTGGAAACCCGCTCATACCCCTTCACGGTAAAGCAACTGCGCGCGGCTTCTATCAAAGCATCCCTGGCCCCTGAATGGCCTTTAGGACGACCGGCTGTGGCTTTCATCCCCTGCTCCTCAAAAATTCCTCTTGTGATGAATATACTCAGTTTAGTGCTTATATGGCAGTGAGTTAATTCTCCATTCGTGCCTATGTTGGGGAATTTAGTCGGCCCCGTTCAGAGGCATTTGAGCAAGCTTGCTCCACCGTATTCGACTCCCGTCCTTTACTTCTCCGCCGACGGAGCCAATGGGAATTCCATCACTCTTGAGCAAATCGCTCTCAACTCAACCACTCTCAAATCAGCCACTCTCAACTCAGCCCCCCAATGTTGTAAATGCCGTCTTTGTCTGACCAATTTGTGGTTATGGGTACAGGCTTCTAATCAGACCAGTTACATCTTTACACAAATCAATTGAGAATCATTTGCATTTGTATTTGAGTGCATGCTAATTTGTCGCCGCTGTCGTTGATAAACGGATGACAGCAAAAAAGGAATGGCCCAGGGAAAGGCCGAAGTAGTTCCTTATCCCTGGGTGACTTGTCATTGATGACTGACCTCATGTCAGTCGCAAAGGAGGCAAAAGTGACACACCCCAGCATGGAGCCTGAACAGGCGAGCAATGACCCGAGCTATGATGCCGCCGGCCACCTGCCGTTCGCTCCCCACACTGAACTCTTTGGTATCGCACCCGAACACCACTACTCCCGCTTGATGCAACTGGGCATGGATACCCTGAAACACCGTCTTGAACGGCTGGATGGCCCCAGCAGTGGCATTCGCCCCGAAGAGCTGCAAAGCGCATTTTCCGATATCAATCTTGACCGCCCCCTCGGGGACATGAAGCAAGTTCTGGCCGAACTGGACAAGCTCTATCTCAGCCACGCCATCTACTTCCAACACCCTGATTATCTGGCCCACCTCAACTGCCCTGTAATGCTCACATCCTTGTTGGCCGAGCAGTTGAGTTCTGCCATCAATACTGCGGTGGAAACCTGGGATCAGAGCGCCGGCGGGACTCTGATTGAACAGAAGGTTATCGACTGGGCCTGCGAGCGCGTGGGATATCAAGGATTTGCCGACGGTGTCTTCACTACCGGCGGCACCCAGTCCAACCTGATGGCGCTGCTGCTTGCCAGAGAGTTGGCCGGCAGCCTTGAGCCGGGTCACAGAGGCAATGTTCTGGCCGGCCTGGCTGCCAATGCCCGCCGCTACCGCATTCTCTGCTCTGAATTCAGCCATTTCAGCATTCAAAAGGCGGCCGCACTTTTAGGGTTGGGACACGAGGCGGTTGTGAGTGTCGGTTGTGATGCCAATCGGCGCATGGATCCCAAGGCGCTGGCGGGCAAACTCAGGCAGCTCAAAGCGGCAGGACTGATCCCCATCGCCGTGGTCGCTACCGCAGGGACCACTGACTTTGGCGCCATAGATCCCATAGCGCCCATAGCTGCCCTTTGCCGCGAGTTCGGCTGTTATCTGCATGTGGATGCGGCCTACGGCGGCGCCTTGTTGCTGTCACACACTCAGCGCCAACGCCTCGAAGGCATAGAGTTGGCCGACTCTGTTAGCCTGGATTTCCATAAGTCCTTCTTCCAGCCCGTGTGCTGCTCGGCGCTGTTGGTCAAGGACAAAGGCGTGCTCGGTTACCTCACCTACCATGCCGATTACCTCAACCCTGAGTCCCAGGCCCAGGCCGGAGTGCCGGATCTGGTCAATAAGAGCCTGCAAACCACCCGCAGGTTTGATGCCCTCAAGCTGTGGCTGAGCCTGAGAGCCGCCGGGCCGGATGCCATAGGCGAGATGTTCGACACCCTGATTGCCACCACAGCCGAGCTTTATGAAAGCTTTAGCCGTTTCCCCGAGCTGCAGACGGCGCAGCGCCCGTCGCTGACTACCCTGGTGTTTCGCTTCAACGACCCGGCACTCGGCAGCGCCGAACTGGATGAATGCAATCGCCATATCCGCGCCCGTCTGGCCCGTGAAGGCCGCGCCATGATTGCAGCGACCAAGGTGGCCGGCAGCCAATATCTCAAGTTTACCCTGCTCAACCCTCACACCCGTCTCGAGGATATCGAAGCCGTATTGACCGACATCTGCAAAATCGGTCGCGAGCAGGCCCGTCACTACAAGACCAGCGCGCTTTGCAGCGCCTGAGGAGGAACTGATGCAAACCAAAGTCTACGATATCCTGGGCATAGGAATAGGCCCCTTTAACCTGAGCCTGGCGGCCCTGGCCGAACCGCTTGACGGTCTTGAGTGTCTGTTTGTCGATGCCGGTACCGGTTTCGACTGGCATCCCGGCATGTTGCTGGAATCGTCCAGATTGCAGACCCCTGTCATGTCGGATCTGGTGACCATGGCCGATCCCACCAGCCGCTACAGCTATTTGAACTTCGCCAAACAGACAGGCCGACTCTACAGCTTCTATATCCGCGAAAGCTTCTTCCTGCCGCGGCAGGAATATAATCTCTACTGCCAATGGGTCTGCGCCGAGCTGAGTAACCTTAAATTCAATTTCAAGGTCACCCGGGTCAGTTTCGATGCCGAAACCGACACCTATCTGGTCAAGGGGCAGGACAGAGTCAGTGGCCAAGAGCAGAGCCTGCGCGCCCGTCACCTGGTGCTGGGAACCGGTACCCAGCCCTGGATGCCCCACTTCTGCCCCGGCGCCGACAAGCGGGTACTGCACTCGGCCAACTATCTGCACCGTAAACAGGCGCTGCAGAGCCAAAATGACATCACCATAGTCGGCAGCGGCCAAAGCGCGGCAGAGATCTTCGAAGATCTGCTGCTGGATATCGACAAATACGGTTATCGCCTGCGCTGGCTCACCCGCTCGCCAAGATTCTTCCCGCTTGAGTACACCAAGCTGACTCTGGAGATGACCTCGCCGGAATATATCGACTATTTCCACGCCCTGCCCGAGGCACAGCGCCGCGAACTTATCGGCTCACAGAAGAGCCTCTATAAGGGGATCAACGCCGATCTGATCAACAGCATCTATGATCTGCTTTACCAAAAACGCCTGCACTGTGATTTTGATGTACAGCTGCTGACCAACACGGCACTGCAAAGCGTTCACAGCGACGGACAGCAACTGCTGCTGGGTTGCAGACATGCAGAACTTGAACAGGAGTTTGAGCTGACCAGTTCGGCACTGGTGATGGCCACCGGCTACTGCTACCGATTGCCGGACTTTCTCGAGCCGCTCCACTCGCAGCTGCTGTTCGATCAAAAGGGCGAGCCCGATGTCCAGCGTCATTATCACATAGACAAGGCCGGGCGAATTTTCGTTCAGAACCTGGGGCTGCACACCCACGGGCTGTGTTCGCCGGATCTGGGAATGGGCTGCTATCGCAACGCCACCATATTGCGGCAGATCCTGGGCAAAGCACCTTACGAGATAGAGCAACAAATTGCCTTCCAGAGCTTTGGTATTCCCAAGCAAGACACCAGTGCGCCCAAACGCCGGCAAAGCAGCAATCAAGCGTTGCAGCGGGAGGCCAGCTGATGGCCTCTCAAACAGCAGTTAATCCGGCTGCGGACACAGCCGGCTTCAGCGCCAGATACGGCTTTGCGCCGGACAAGCGCCTCAAGGTCAACGACTTTGATTTTTGTGCCTATCGGGAAAGCGAGCACTTTGACACCCTGAGCGACTGGCTCGGCCGCGACTATGCCGCCTTCTGGGGCATGCAGTCCTTAACGCCCACCGAGCGCCGCGTTGAGCTCGCCCCCACTGCAGATAAGTTTGGCCTGATGGCCTATCGCGACGCAGAGCCTGTGCTCTATACCGAGCTGTACGATCCCCGCTTTGATGAAGTGGGCCAACACTTTGACTGCCAGCACGGCGATTGCGGCATGCATTTGCTGCTGGCTCCTCCCACTAAGCCGCAGCGCGGTTTCAGCCGCCAGGCCATCACGGCTGTGGTGTCTCTGATACTGCAGCATCTGGGCTTTGCCCGCCTGGTGGTAGAGCCGGATATCAACAACCAAAAGATTCACCCGCTGAACCGTGCGGTAGGCATCTGCTACAGCCACGCCATTCAACTCGAAAACAAACAAGCCATGCTGGGTTTTTGCACCCTGCCTGGGTTCAGTGCCGCACTGGCAACAGGAGCCACACAATGACAGCATCCATTATCGAACAGACTCGTCTCAGCCATCTGACGCCTGCCATTTGGAACCAGGCAAGCCGCCATCTGCTGGCGAAAATTCTCAGTGAATTCAGTCATGAAAAGCTAATAGCGCCAGAGCTGTTATTGCCAGCAGAGGCAGAGCAAGAGGCCTGTTGGCAGCTCAAGCTGGATACCCGGGATGGCCAGCTCTGCTACCGCTTCAGCGGTCGCCGTTATCAGCTGGATCACCTGCAGATAGCGCCGGATTCCATCGAGTGTTTCAAAGATGGCGAGCAGCAACAGCCGGACGCCATGCTGCTTATCATCGCCCTCAAGGAGAGACTCGGCATAAGCGATGCACTGCTGCCCACTTATCTTGAAGAGATCACCAGCACCCTCTACAGCAAGGCCTTCAAACTCCTTTGGCAGGCAAAGCCGGTGCAGGAGCTGGTGGATTGCGACTATCAGCAGATAGAAGCGGCCATGACCGAAGGCCATCCTGTGTTTGTCGCCAACAACGGCCGCATAGGTTTTGATGTCGATGACTGGCGGGCCTTTACGCCGGAGAGCGGCCAACCGTTGCAACTCGAGTGGCTGGCGGTCAGCAGTGAACATACCAGCCTGGCGCTGATAGCAGGGCTCGATTATCGCCAACTGCTGCAAGATGAGTTGGGCGATGCTTTGCTGCTCAGATTTGAGCAGAAGATCCGGCAACAGGGCAAAAACCCGGACGATTACTTTCTGATGCCCGTTCATCCATGGCAGTGGCGCGAAAAGATCAGCCGCATATTCGCCGCAGATCTGGCCCGCGATCGCCTCATTCACCTGGGACAAGGCCGTGATGAATATCAGGTGCAGCAATCCATCCGCACCTTCTTCAACCTGAGCCAACCCAAGCGCTGTTACGTGAAGACGGCGCTGTCGATTCTCAATATGGGCTTTATGCGGGGTTTATCGCCCTACTACATGAGCCGCACCCCGGAGATCAATGCCTTTGTCGCCGAGCTTATCGACAGCGACCCTTTATTTGCCAAGCAAAGATTTGTGCTGCTCAGGGAAATCGCCGCCATAGGCTATCACCACAGGTATTATGAGCAGGCGCTGGAGAAAGACACCCCCTACAAGAAGATGCTCTCGGCACTGTGGCGTGAAAGCCCTTATGCTCTCAGCTTCCAGGGCGAGCCTTTGGTAAAACCCAGCCAGCAACTGATGACCCTGGCTGCGCTGCTGCACCAGGACAATCAGCAGCAGAGCCTGCTGGCGGCGCTTATCGAGGCTTCCCCCCTGAGTGCCCACGACTGGATGAGCCGGCTGCTGGATCTTTACCTTACTCCCTTGCTGCACGCCTTCTTTGCCTACGATCTGGTGTTCATGCCACATGGCGAGAACCTTATTCTGGTGCTGGATGACAAGGTGCCTGTCACCATATTGATGAAGGACATAGGCGAAGAAGTCGCAATTCTCAACGGCAGTGCGCCGCTGCCGGGACGGGTGGCGCAACTGGCGGTCTCGCTCGAAGAGGAGATGAAACTCAACTACATACTGCTGGATATTTTCGACTGTATCTTCCGCTTTATGGCGCCGCTGCTCGATAGCCACACCAGCCTGAGTGAACAGGGATTCTGGAGCCTGGTGGCCGCAAAGGTACGTGATTATCAGGCTTGCCACCCCCAGTTTGCCGATAAGTTTCGCCGCTACGATCTGTTCCAGCCGACCTTTGTCCGCACCTGTCTGAACCGGATCCAGCTCAACAACAACCAGCAGATGATAGATCTCGAAGACAGGGAGAAGAACCTGCGCTTTGCCGGCGATATCGACAATCCGCTGTACCCCTTTGCCGCCAGCCACAGCTTTGGCGTGACACCCACCCAGGCCGAGCGTCTTGCAGACCCGGCCTTGTAAACCTTCCAGGAAGTAACAGGAAAATGGACACAAACATGCAAACCCTTAATGGCTTCAGGCCGACCCCCATCGCCCTTCTCTGTTCTGTGCTATTGAGCGCCCCGGCATTCGCCGCCGACAAGAGCGAAACACAGGAGAAAGAGATGGAGGTACTGACAGTAGTCGGCGCCAAGAGCCAGCCCATGAGCTACAAGGCAAGTGACATGAGCACGGCCACAGGCATGAAGCTCTCGTTTCTCGAGACGCCGCAGTCTGTCACAGCCGTCACCGCCAAGGCCATTGAAGATCAGCAGCTCAACTCTGTCATAGATGTTATGACCAGTGTCGCCGGGATCAACGCCCGCCCCTCGGACAACGACAGATACTCCATCAGCGCCCGCGGGATCTCGGTCAGCAGCATTCTCTATGATGGCGTGGCAACCACCTATGACACCCGCTTCAACTATGGCGATAACCTGATGGACAGCGCCCTATACGAGCGCATTGAAGTGGTGCGCGGCGCCACCGGCTTGATGCTGGGTGCCGGTAGCCCTTCTGCCGCCATCAATTTGGTGCGAAAACGGCCCACTGCCGAGTTTCAGGGCAGTGTCAGCCTGAGCAGCGGCTCCTGGGACATGCTGCGCGGCGTGGTCGATCTCTCCGGCGGCCTCAATCAGGATGCCAGCATCCGTGGCCGGGTGGTGCTGGCCTATCAGGACAGGGAGAACTGGCAACACAGATATGAGCAGCAGCGGCAAACCCTGTATGGCATCCTGGAAGCGGATCTGGGAGCCAATACCCTGCTGACCCTGGGCAGTGATTTCCAGCATACCAGGCCGGAAGGCACCATGTCCGGCGGCTTGCCGCTGTTTGACAGTGACGGCAACCGCACCAATTACGACCGTCATGTATCCACCGCCCCCAGTTGGGCCTCCGCCAAGACAGATGCGCTCAACAGCTTTGTGACTCTGGAGCATCATTTCAGTTCAGACTGGACCCTTAAAGGCAGCTATATCTATGGCGACAACAGCCTGGAGTTTGATGTGCTCTGGCCCATGAAAAATCCGGATCCCGTCACCAATGAAGGCATGGTCCCCGGCTCTTTGGCCTTTATCGACGGCAGTCGCACCCAGCATACCTTTGATCTCAAGCTGAGCGGCAACTTCAACGCCTTTGGCCGTAACCACCAACTGGTGGCCGGTGCCAATCAACAAAAACAGGATTTTGCCAACCCCTACTATGGCGCTCTCGGTGCCAAACCGCCTCTGGGAGACTTCGGGCAGCCCGGCTTTGATTACCCAAAGCCGCAATGGAGCGATAAGGTGCTCTACGGCTCCTGGGGTGAAACCAAGCAACAATCTGTCTATGTCGCTTCCCAACTTGAGCTGACCGATGCCCTGTCCATGGTACTCGGTGGCCGCCTGGATAACTGGGAAACAGATCAGGATAACTTTGGAGCCAAACATGACTATAAGGTCGATGGTGAGTTCACCGGTTATCTGGGGCTGACCTATGCCCTGAGCGACGAATATGCCCTGTATGCCAACTACACGGACATTTTTACCCCGCAAAGCAAAGTTCAGGCCGATGGTCGTTACCTGGACCCCATCAAGGGCAGCAACTATGAGGCCGGGATCAAAGCCAGCCTGTTCGATGAGGCGCTGGACTTGTCGTTGGCCGCCTTTGAGATCCGTCAGGACAATGTCGGTGAGCAAACCGGCGAAAACCTGCCCAACAGCACGATTCCCATCTACCGCAGTGTCGACGGTACCAAGACTCGCGGCTTTGAGTTTGAGGTCAACGGTTCCATCAATGACAACTGGGATCTTTACCTGGGCTACACCCAGTTTGATACCGAAGATCCCAAAGGGCAAAAGATCAACACCACCAACCCGGAGCGGCAACTCAAGCTCTTTACCACTTATGAATTCGATGGCTGGCTTCACGGATTGCAGCTGGGCGCCGGGGTCAACTGGCAGAGTCGCATCTATAGCCAAGTCTCAAAACCGGACAAGAGTAAAGTCGAAGTGGAACAAGGCAGCTACGCCCTGGTGAAGCTGATGGCGAGATACAAGTTCAATGAACAGTTGAGTCTGAGAGCCAATCTGGATAACGCGCTCGACAAGAGCTATTACAGCCAGCTCGGCTTCTATAACCAATTCCAGTATGGCGCGCCGCGTAACTTCAGCGTCACCCTGGACTACCGTTTCTGAGCCGCGTTATGCCGTGAAACTATCCATAATAAGGAGCGCCCCGCACTGCGGGGCGAATAACAAGTATGTTGTGTGAAGCAAGGCGCCTGTTGGCGCTTGTCGTGTTTCTGAGCCTGGGGCTGACGGGCTGTTATGACCATCCGCAAACCAAAGCCCAAACACCGCCGCAAGACGGTTATCCGGTTTGCATTACCACGGCCCACGGGACCAGCTGTATCGAGTCGCCGCCCAAGCGAGTGGTGACCCTGGGAGCAGGGGCCGAAGACTGGACCCTATCCTTAGGTGTTGTCCCCATCGCCATTGAACCCCATTACTGGGGCGGCGATGCAGAGGGTTATCTACCCTGGTTTCGCCAGGCATTGGAAGCGCAGGAACTGCCGCTGCCCGCCATCATCAGCAGTTACCCCGAGCTGGATGTGGAGCGATTATTGGCCCTGAAACCGGATCTTATTCTGGCGCCCCAATCCGGTATCACCCGCGAAAGCTTTTTGCAGCTGAGCGCTCTGGCCCCCGTCATCGCCTATCCGGACAAACCCTGGCTGACACCGGTTAAGCAGCAGGTGGAACTGATAGCCAAGGCGCTCGGCAAAGAAGTGCAGGCCGAAGCCCTTTTGAAACAGCAACGGGCCTATATCGCCCAAGTCGCCGCCGAAAACCCTGAGTTCAATGCTGTGCGCCTGGCCTATATCAATGCCGCCAGTCGAGTTGGCAATCTCTCGGTTTATGTCACAGGCGATCCCAGAGTGGATCTGCTGTTGGCGCTGGGGTTTGTATTGCCGCCACAACTTTCCGGGCTCAATGCCAGCCGAGGACACTTCGCCGCCCACATCGGACTGGAGCGCGCCGATATGCTGGACGATGCCGAGCTGCTGCTCAGCTGGTACAGCTCGGACAAGGCCAGAGCCGAGGTGGAAGCCATGGCGGTTATCCGTCGTCTGCCCGCCATGCGCCGCGGTCGGTATCTGGCAATAACCGACCCGGCGCTGGTGATGGCCAGCTCCTACGGCTCGCTGCTAAGCGTTAAATGGGCTATCCCCAAGCTGGTGCCGCAACTGCAACAAACCCTGGCAGGGCAACAAGAAAAAACTCGCCAATACCGGCATCCAGACACACAGGCAGGCGCAGATACAGACGCCCATTCAGGTGCAGATACAGGCGCGCAATCGAATAAAAACGGGAGGCCGGGATGACACACCCAAAAATCTTTCTGCAACCTGGAGATACCCAGTCCCAGAACCGTCTTGGACGTAACGCGGTAACCCTGCTTGGGCTGCTGACGATGCTGGCGCTGCTGGTATTGGCCAACCTGCTCTTTGGCGCCCGCACGCTACCGCTGACTATGCTGGGCAAGCTCTGGCAACCGGCCGCAGACGATCATCTGTCGCTGGTGTTACAGGCAAGGCTGCCAAGATTGCTGTGCGGCATGTTGGCCGGCATGGCATTGGCAATGGCCGGTTGCGTTATCCAGGCGCTATGCCGCAACCCCTTGGCGGATCCCGGCCTGCTCGGCGTCAATGCCGGCGCCAGCGCCTCTCTGGTCACTCTGGGGCTGTGGAGCGCAACAGCGGGTTTGAGTCTCTTCTGGCAGGCCTTGCCCGGGGCGCTGCTGGCCAGCGCCTTGGTGTATATGATGTCCAGGGCGCAGCAATCCCAGGGCCAGTCCGCTGCGGTCAGGCTGATCCTGGCCGGCGCCGCCATCAGCGCCGTGCTCGGGGCCTATGTCCAGGCCAGAGTGCTGCTGAACCCACAGCTATTTGATGGTTTCAGGTATTGGATGGCGGGCTCCCTGTCCGGACTGGGCTGGCCGGAGTTTCATGCGCTCTGGCCCTATCTGCTGCCCGCCGCGGCACTCTTGTGGCTGCTGGCGCCGGCGCTGAATCTGATGTTGCTGGACAATCATACCGCCAAGGCGCTCGGTGCCTCACAGGGCTGGCAGGGGCTGCTCGCCTGGCTGGGTGCCACCTTGCTGTGCGCCGCAGCCACCGCCATTGTTGGCCCGTTGGCCTTTGTCGGCCTGGCCAGTGCCCATCTGGCCAGGCGTTATCTGACACTCAATTTCCGCCTGCTATTACCGGGAGCCGCTTTGATAGGCGGCGCCATGGTGTTACTGGCAGATCTGTTGGCGCGGGTATTGATGCCGCCGGCCGAGCTGCTGACCGGCATCATGGTCGCCCTGCTGGGAGCGCCGTTTCTGTACCTGATGGCCCGAGGTCAAAACCTGAAGGAGGCGTCATGAAACAAACCCGTTTTCCCATCTGGCAATGGGGCCCGATAACCTTAAGAGCCCCCTCATCCGGCGCCATTGGAGCCGCCTTGCTGGCCGTAGTCCTGCTTGGCGCTGCACTGCTACTTAGCCTGATGCTGGGACATCAGGGCCTGGCGCCAGTGAGCCTTGCCAAGGCCTTGTTTGCCGAAGCCTCCGACTATGAAAACTGGCTTTTGTGGCAATCACGCCTGCCAAGGGCCCTGTGCGCCCTCGGCGCCGGCATGGCGCTGGGGCTCTCCGGCGCCGTGTTTCAAAGCCTGAGCCGTAACCCGCTGGGGAGTCCGGATATTCTCGGGGTCAATGCCGGCGCCAGCGCCGGCGCCGTCCTCTGGTTATTATGGCTGCCGGAACTGCCATTGCTGCCCGGCGCCCTCTTGGGCACTGGGGTTGTGCTCCTGCTGTTTTTCGCAGGGCTCGGACGCCAATGGCAGTTTTCCCGCAATCTGGTGCTGATGGGCATCGCCATCAACGCCTTTGCCATCGCCCTGGTGCAGTTTGTACTGACACTGGTGCAAAGAGAGCAGGCGCAGCAGATGCTGGGGTATCTGTCCGGCAGTCTGGCACACCGCACCTGGGGTGATGTGCTGCTGATAACCTCAGTGTTACTACTGGCGCTGCCCGCTCTGTTGCTGCTCTCCCGCCGTCTGTCACTGCTGGCTTTGGGCCAGGAACTGGCTCAGGCGCTTGGCAACCCGGTGCGCCAAAGCCAAACACTGGCGCTGCTGTTTGCCACCTTGCTGGCGCTGGGCGCCGTACTCTGCGCCGGCCCGGTAGCCTTCGTCGCCTTGGTGGCGCCGCATCTGGCCCGCTTTGGCAATCGTCAATTGGCACTGCTGCGCTCGGCGCTGATAGGCGCGCTGTTGCTGCTCGGGGCCGACACCCTCACCTTATTGCTGCCGGGTAACCAAAGGCTGCCGGTAGGCGTATTGACCGCCCTCATCGGCGGCGCCTATCTGGCGCTGCTGTTGAGCCGCGAAATCCGGGGACAACCGCAACGGGCCAAGGGACTGAAAGGAGAAAGATCATGACCCAATACCCTGACTATGACATAGCCCTCAGTGGGCATGAGCTTTATCTCGAGTACGGCCAGCGGCCCATCATAAGCGCCATGAACCTGGCCATCCCCAAGGGTAAGCTGACGGTGATCCTTGGCCCCAATGGTTGTGGCAAGTCGACCCTGCTCAAGTGTTTGAGCCAGGTACTGCCGCCCACACGCGGCCAGGTCATGTTGGGTCACACCCCCTTGGCGCAGTTGAGCAACAAGGCCAGAGCCAGGGAGCTGGCACTACTGGTGCAAAAGCCTGAATTGCCGGAAGGAATAGATGTGCAGGAGCTGGTCAGTCGCGGCCGTTACCCTCATCAGAGCCTGTGGCACCAATGGTCAGAGCAAGATGAGCTGGCGGTTGCCCAAGCCCTGGCTGCCACAGGGTTAACCACACTGGCACAAAGGCCGGTGGCCGAGCTCTCAGGCGGCCAACAACAGCGAGTCTGGCTGGCGATGGTGTTGGCGCAGCAAACCGACTTGCTGCTGCTCGATGAACCCACCTCGTTTCTCGATATCCGCGCCCAGCTGGCAGTACTCGACTTTTGCCGGGCGTTGGTGGATCAGGGCCGCACCTTGGTATTGGTGCTGCACGACATCAACCAGGCTCTGCGCTACGGCGATCACTTGCTGTTGATGCGTGATGGCAAGTTGATTGCCGGCGGCGCGCCTGAGTCACTGTTGACCGAGGCCCTGCTGGAACAGGTGTTCGATATCAATGCCAGCATAATCACAGATCCCGAGGCCAACTGCCCGATGATTATCCCCAGACCCAGACCCAGAGCAAAGCCCAGAGCCGCCGGGCACCATGGCGGGGAAGATTCGAGCAACAATGCCACCGGAGGACTGCCGTCATGGGAATGAGTATTGCCAGCGAGCTCAACCAACTATTGGCACAAAAAGCCGCCTTCTATGGCGAGCACTTCAAAGCCATAGAGAGTCTGGAGCAGTTACCCCAAGAAGCCATCAGCTTGAACTCAGTCTTGAGCCAGGCACATTACCCGGCGCTGCTGCAACAATTTGCCCTGAGTTATCAAGCCAAGGTGTCCACAACTTGTGCCACAAAGCCCGAGATAGACGCCCGGGCACTGCACTCCATGTGGAGCCAGTGGTTTTTCGGTCTGCAACTGCCACCCCTGCTGCTGTGGTTGTTTGCCAGTCAGCCCGGCAGCGCACTTAACCGCGCCATTGCGGCTGCAGCTTGCAGTGGCAACTGGTACCTTGAACCTTTTGATAACGGCCGGGCGGAAACCTTCTATCTGCTGCTTGATGCAGATGTCAGCCATCCGGCTCCCGCCGGGCAACTTGCCAGTTGGGAAAGCTTACTCGAGCAGTTGCTCATTCCCATTGTCGAGCGCCTGGCAGAGCTGGGCCCAGTGCCATCAAAGCTGCATTTCAGCCATCAAGCCTATATTGTGCATTGGTATCTGGGTGAGTTGTCACTGCCCGTCAGTTGGCGTAGGCAATTGATAAGAGAGATGTTCGAGCAAGCTGAGCTGCAGCCACGGATTGATATTGCACCGATTGCCCATCCATTTTGGCGTAAGCTAAGGCTCAAGCAGCAGCGAAGCCCGCGTATCGCCTGTTGCCTGCGGCACAAGCTTCCCTGCACCCAAATGTGCGCCGATTGCCCGCTGGATAAAGATGGCCGCAAAGGCAAAGGGCAAAAGGCCTGCGGCTAGTCCTTTGACGGGGCCAACCCTTGGATAATCTGTTGCAAAATAGAATATCCCGCTTTCAAGACGGATCAGGAAAGCAAAAAAAGCGGCAACCCCAAGGTTGCCGCTTTTTCAAGATTTGAGTTGCCTGGCTCAGGCTTAATCCAAAAATGCTTCTTCGTCTTTCTCTACCGGAAGTGACTCAATCACTTCATCCTGCAGCTGATAGTAAGCATCTTGGTACTCATGAATTTCCATAACAACTCCAGTCTATTCTGTAGGGTACAGGGCGCATCTATTTTTGGGTTCCCACTCTTTGGAAGTTGAGGTCCCGCTGACACTTTATGCCCGATTCCGGCTTTTTCGGAGCCTTAGGTGTTCCCCCAAGGCGGCGCCAGTATAACAGGGAGCCACTACGAGTTACAGAAAACTTTCACTTTCGTCACCAATAATGGGTTAAATCGCTTTATATTGCTCAAATTTGAGCCAAAACAGTAATGCAGAGTGAAAGACTTTCAACTTGATATACCCCAGAGTTCTGAAGCGACATTTTTTAAACAGAATGATTCTAGCAACCCGTACGGTAACTGCTATTCCTTAGAGAAGGCTTCCCGGCCCGTAAATCAGTAAGAGGACGATGCCATGAATCATATTGTCGACTTTGAAGCACGCACTCTCGCCACCCTGCTGGCCAGTGGCGATATATTGGGAATGCGCATGTTTATGGAAAGGATGCAGATGCCCTTGGATGTCCAGGACAGGCTACTGCATCAGGCATCCGGCTTGAGCAGTTTTGATGCCGAAGGCATAGCCGCCCTATTGGAAGAAGGCGGCCAATCCCTGATCTCAGAACGCCTCGGTTATTGAGTGTTAGAGTCCGGTTCTCCCTCATAGCGATACAGCAACACCTTCAATGCTCTGTCAGGATCCCGGTCTGCAAAGGCCGGCGGGTTATCTAGCTGCTTAACAAACTCAAGCTCTGGCGCCGCTTCACTGACCTGGCTCTGTAAAAAAGCCCTGTCCAGCTCAGGCGCATTGAGACAGAGCAGCAGCTCGGCCCCTGGGTTCAAAAGTTGTGGCAGATGTCGCAGCAATCGCAGATAGTCTTTGGTTGCCACAAAGCTGCCCTTTTGGTTGCTGGGCGGATCGACAATCAGCAAGTCATAGGGCCCGAGTTTTTTGAGTTTGCCCCAAGACTTGAAGATATCATGCCCCAGAAAGCGGGCACCGGCAGCAAGCCCATTGAGCAAATGGTTTTGCTTGCCGATGGCCAGCGCCCCTTTACTCATATCCATATTGACCACTTCATCGGCGCCGCCCTTAAGGGCGGCCACCGAGAACGCACAGGTATAGGCAAACAAATTCAGTACGTTCCGCTGAGCACTATTGGCCATCACCCACTCGCGGCCGTTTCGCATGTCCAGGAACAAACCATGATTCTGACCGCGCAGCAGATGCAACTGATAACGGCAGCCAAGCTCGCTGGCCAGATGTGGCTCGGGGATCTCGCCGGCAATGAGCTCGGTGCGGGTTTGCCCGGCGGCGCGGTATTGATAGACCAGATTCAGTGCCAATCCCAAGGCTTGCCAGCGTAATTGCAGACGCTCGGTAACCCGCGCCAGCTCTTCCGGCGTCAGGGGTTTAAAGGCGGTCAGCAACACCACAGGTTCAAACCAATCCAGGCATAAGTGCTCGCTGCCTGGATAACGGCCACCGCGGCCATGAAACAAACGGCCACACTCATCGCCTGGAGTCAGGTCGGTGATGGCTTCCAAAAATAACTGCATGAAATCCTCAACTTCTTATTTCTGCCTTTATTCGGCATCGGCTGCCGCTTCTTTATCGGCACTTTCCCGCACGGCAATACTGGCCTCGTCCGAGAGCAAAATTGCCAACCAGTTGCCGCTCTGGCTCGATTCCAGGGCGATCTTGACTATCATGGTGAGCGGCACCGACAGCAACATGCCGACCGAGCCCAAGAGCCAGCCCCAGAAGATCAACGACAGGAAAACCACCAGAGTAGATAATCCGAGGCCACGTCCCATAAATCTGGGCTCTACCAGATTGCCCATCACCATGTTGGTCGCCAGATACAGGACGGCAACCCCACCGGCACCCGCGGTGCCCAACTGCACAAAGGCCAGCAGTACGGCCGGAATGGCGGCGATGATAGAGCCGATATTGGGAATATAGTTAAACAAAAAGGCCACTACGCCCCAGAGCAGCGCATAATCCACCCCCATCAGCGCCAGACCGACACCGACAATAACACCGGTTGCCAGGCTCACCAGGGTCTTGATCACCATGTATTGGTTCACCGATTGCAAGAAACGCTCAATCTGGGATAAACGCATCTCAGGGTCATCCAGCGCCAGATGTACCTTACGCGGCCAAGATTGTGCCTCAAACAACATAAAGACTATGGTGAGCACTATCAGAAATAGGTTGGCCATCACATTTCCGACACCGGAGAGCGTATTAGTGGTCAAAGACAAGGCCATGCCGGGGTCCAGATAGGCCAGCACCTTGTCTTTGGAGATGTGGATATTCAGCTCCTTGAGCTTATCCAATATCCAGGCAAATTGTTCCACCAGCTGCGCGCGATATTGCGGCAGTTGCTGGGAAAACTCGTTGATGGAACTGCCCACCACAGAGGCCAGCCAGAGCCCAAGCAACAAAATAATCGCCACCAACACAAATACAGCCAGGGCGCGGGGCACGCGATAACGGCTCAAGGCATTGATGGCCGGGCTGCAGATAACCGCAATAAAGGCTGACAACACAAAAGGCACCACTATGGCGCTGGCGGCCTTAATTCCCGCCAGCACTATGACCAAGCAGGCCATGACAGCAAATCCTTTTAGCGCCATGGACGGGCGATAGGCTGATGACATAATTGAAATTCCTTGTTGATCTCTGTCACAATCAGCCGTTACATCAACAACGATAAGTAGTGACATGATGAAACCCGAACTAGCTATTATACGCATTAAAAACCTGCGCCTGCGCACTTTTATCGGTATCAAGGAAGAGGAGATCAACAATCGTCAGGATGTGATCATCAATGTTTGCATTCATTACTGTGCCGACAAGGCGCGCAGGAGTGATGATATGGAGCACGCGCTCAATTATCGCACCATTACCAAGGCGATCATTAACCTGGTGGAAGACAACCGTTTCTCCCTGCTGGAGCACCTCACAGGTAAAGTACTGGAAATTGCCAGCGAACATGAATGGGTAGAGTACGCCAGCGTTGAAATCGACAAACCTCACGCCCTGAGGTATGCCGACTCGGTTTCACTGCAGCTGAGCTACCGTAAACCGGCGTAAGCCAGTCTATACTCTGGAGAAACATTCAATAATTCAGGGAGAAGGCATGAATATTCTGCTCACAGGTGCAACCGGGTTTGTCGGTTCAGAACTGGCGCAGCGGCTGGCAAAACGCCATAGGCTGACTATTTTGAGCCGCAACCCCGCGGCGGCCGAGCAAAAGCTGGCGCTGGCACAGACCCGTTACATAGACTCACTGCAAACACCCGGACTGCTTGAGGAGATAGATGCCATCATCAACCTCGCCGGTGAACCCATAGTTGCCAAACGCTGGAGTGATGAGCAGAAACAGCGGATCTGCCACAGCCGCTGGGACATCACAGAGCAGTTGGCTAGGCTTGTCCGCAACAGCCAAAAGAAACCCCAAGTTTTTCTCAGCGCCTCGGCGGTGGGTTTTTACGGCCGTCAGGGGCCGGAGCCCATAGACGAAAACGCCGCGCCCCATGATGAGTTCAGCCACAGAGTCTGTGCCCAATGGGAGCAAAAAGCCCTGGCGGTTGCCGAACTCACCCGGGTCTGTATCTTTCGCATCGGCATAGTGCTTGGCAAAGATGGCGGCGCCTTGGCCAAGATGCTGCCTGCCTTCAAACTGGGCCTTGGCGGCCCGATTGGCCATGGCCGTCAGGGAATGAGCTGGATCATGCGCGAAGACTTGCTGCGCCTTATTGAATTTCTGCTGGAAAATGAAGCCTGCCGCGGCATATACAATGCCACCGCGCCGCAGCCGGTCAGCAATCGCGACTTCAGCAAGGCTCTCGGCAAAGCGCTGCACCGCCCCGCTTGTCTGCCAGCACCGGCATTGGCACTGCAACTGGCAATGGGTGAAATGTCGACCCTGCTGACCGAAGGCCAGTTTGCATTACCGGTTCATGCCCAGGCCGATGGTTTCGAATTCAACTACCCGGAAATCAACCACGCGATGAAAGCCTTATTCAACAAGCGCTAACTGAAGCAGATAAAGGGTAAACAGCCTTTGAGTTGACCGACAAAAACGCCCGCTGCTGCGGACGTTTTTCATCTTAAGCGGTTAGAAACTCAGGCTGGTGCTGGCCTTTTGCTTATCATTGTCGGTCACGGTCAAGGTCACTTCATTGGCACGACCGCCAATACGCATGGCAACCGGACCGTTGAATCTACGCCCATCGTTGAAGCGCCACTGCTGCTTTTTGATATAACCGTCAGGATCATAGCTCTCGGAGATAAACACCTGCAGCAGCCAGAGATCCAGATGGCGGATAACCGCCACAGGCTCTGTCGGCTCAGGGGCTATCTCAACGGTTACCTCACGGCTGACACTGTGCTGGGCACCTTTGTCGTCAGTCACGGTCAGAGTGATGAGGTAGACACCGCTTTGCTGGTATTCATGGCTCACCTGCTCGCCAAAGGCTTGAGTACCGTCACCCAGATCCCACTCCTGGCTCACCAACTCACCGTCGCTATCACTCGAAGTGCTAGAGAGCGCCACCGCGGCACCATTTTGCTGCACTGAGAACTCGGCAACCGGTGCCTGATTGGCCGCGGCAAAGTCCAGGGCGATGATAACAGGGTCGTGATCCGATGAACGGAAGGCATCGTTGCTATAGAAACTTTGCAGTTGCTCCGGCGTCTTGAACTCAGTGTTATAGTCCAGCACCCTGGGTTCATCGGTATTGATATGCCACTCGGTCACATCACGAACATTGGCCAGCATGGCTTCATTGGCCAGAGCATGATCTAGCTGTCCCGACTCACCGGAGAACACATAGGAGTATGCTGAAGGCTTACCAAGCTCGCCAAACAGTTCGGCGTAACCGGCATTGGCCAGGGTTGTGAGTGGGTCTTCCTTGGCATAGGCGTTGAGATCCCCTATCACCAGCACCTTGTCATCCTGATATTCTGCCTGCAGGAACTGGCCTATCGCCATGGCTGCACGGGTTCGGGTCAGATTACAGTTACCCTGGCCGTCGTTCATGTCGGGATCGCCCAGCGCATTACAATCACTGCCCTTGGACTTGAGGTGGTTGACCGCCACCACAAAGCTATCCTCACTGTCGTTGACGCTAAACTTCTGGGTCAGCATGGGACGGTTCTTGCCATCGTTGAACAGCACCTGACCATTGTCATCCAGCGCCGAATTACTGCTGTCCAGAATCGCCGCCACCCCTTCTGGGGTGACTCTGTCCTGACGATACAAAATACCGACGCTGATCTCATCGTTGCCAATGCGATTAACCTGTGGCGCAAGATAGCGATAGCTGTCAGTGCCAATGGCGTCGTTGAGACCGCGGGCCAGATCGGCAATTGCCGAGTTACTGCCGAAACCATCGTTCTCGATTTCCATCAAACCGAAGACATCGGCGTTAATGGTTTTCATCGCCGCGATTATCTTGGCTCGTTGGCGCTCAAACTCATCTTGAGTATCGGCGCCACGGGACGTGGGGAAACCACCGCCCTGGCCATCGCCGTTGAAATAGTTGAGCACGTTGAAACTGGCAACTGTCAAGGCATCGAGACGATTCAACTCAGGCTCGGATGCTCTGGGATTAGCGGCAACAAAGTTGACGGTATCGACCGGCATCAAACGATAAATGCCAAAGCCGTAATGCATCACCGCGGTGAGGTTTGTAACAGTATCACCGACTCTGAGCGGGTTAGCGGCGCTCAGACCCGGGGCCGGATAGATAACAGGATCCGGGTTTTGTGCCGTCAGGCCATCGTCAAGCACTATGGAATCCAGGGCATTGGCTGCCGTGACCGCCAAGGCATCGGCGCCGGGATTGGCTACCTGAGTACCGATAAAGTGACGGCTTGAACCCAACAACACCTCACCATAACGGCCAAGGTTGTAGACTTCATTGACCGTAAGATGCTGCTCAAAGCTGACCAGCATGCCTTCGAAGGCTTCAAGTGCACTGCTGTCATTGACCGGCAGGCTCACTTTGGCTGCACTCGGCAGAGGTTGTGATGTGGCACACAAGGCCTTGGCACTGACATTGGTCAGTTCGGTCAAGCCTTGATATTCAGTGACCTGAGCCCGCACTCGAATTCGGTCTCCTGCATGATAACCACTGGCGCTATTGCCTGTGTACAGGAACACCCCTTCCGAGGTCAAAGGATCGGCATCCGCTTCGGCATCGGCCATCTGCAGGAACAATCCCTTGAGACCCGCTTCCTGGTTACTGGTGACTATTGCTTCCACTTCCAGGGTTTCACCAGCCAATGGACTGGCCTCGCCGCTACCCTGCAATGCATGAATGGGTGTAGCCGCATCGCCGCAAACCAGGGCGCCATTACCGGGATCTGTCGGTTCACCCGGCTCGCCGGCATTACCGCCAAAGGCCCCCAGATCGTCGATATTATCGATGGCAAAGCCGTCCCAACCACTGAGGTCGACCGCATCGAAGGGGTCGAGATCCGCACTCAAGTTGTCCAGCTTACGCCTTATGGTATTGTTTTGAGTGGAAACATCACCGCTGCCCCACTCGGAGCCTGGATCCACCCCAACCTGGCCCAGACTGTCGACCACCTCACCATTACGGCTCAGCACCAGGGCGTCATCACCGTTGAAGAAACTGGCGCTGCTGGTTTGCTGCGCCAACGCCAGGATTGCAGCGTCGGCATCATTGTCGGCCAATACATGAGTGCCTCCGGCGGCCAGCATGCCGCTCAGGGCAATGCTGCTGCCTGCACTGCTACTGCCATTGAAGAAGATATCCAGCTGATACTGGCTGAGATCGACAGCTTGGCTGCCGGCGTTAAAGAGTTCGATGGCCTTATTATTGCCTGAACCTTCAACGTATTCGGAAATGATCACTTGCTCACTCGCCTGAGCCTGGGCAGCAATACTGCCCACGGCCAGGGCAAGCAGACTTGCCTTGGTTAACATATTGACCCCTGAAATATATCCTGATTATAGTGATTTTCTTATTTATCAATAAGTAATGTTATTTCCACATCTCCACATCCGGAGAAGCAGCCACTATAAAGGCCATAAGTTACAACAAGGTTGCAATATGTAAAATATTTATCAAACTTTAGTGCTAGTTAATTAGTCTTATCAATGAGTTAGCTTGGAGGAAAACGTAAAAAAACCTAAGTCACTCTAGTGGTCTAATGAACACAGCCTTACCACTCTTAGGTTCAAAGCGGTTTAAGTTGGCCGTCACGCAGGCCCACTAACATCAGCTCCCCGTCAGTGCCCAATCTCAGCTCGCCATAACGTCCCTGACTGAAATGCTCCGCCTGGCCCTCCTCAAAGAAAAAAGCCTGGCTCGCCAATTGCACATCTCCCTGACGGACTTTAAACGGCAAGCGTCTTTGCTGCTGCAACAAAGGAGCCTCTGGGTCACTCTCCAGCGCCAAAAAAGCGGCGCGCTGTTGCTCATCGAGACTCACTCTGAGCCAGCCCTGCATATTGTCCTGAAACAGCCCTTTTGCGCGCAGCTCATTGGCCAATTGCCGGACCAATTTATAGTCGAGTTGCATATAATCCCCCTGCATCAGCGAACGGGGATCCACAGGTGCAAGCTCAAGCAAGATGGGCTCCCCGTGCTGCCAGAGTTGCTCTTTCTGCCACACGGAAATGTTGATGATTAGCAAACAAAGCATACCCCACACGAGGCACAACCCCATGATTTTGGGCGTCAATTTGGGTTTCATCACTGCTCACCCCCATTCTGCGCCGCCAGCCACTCAGGCCTGTCGCTCAAAGGCTTCAGCGCAAACCAAAGCAGTAGCAGGCTCACGCCAAGCAGCATCAGCAGCAAGGATTTTTCCAACAAGGTTTGCTGCAACGAGTAATAGTAATAACCGCAGTAAACCGGCATCGCCAGTACCCCGAGCCAGAGCAGCAAGCGCTCGGCCAGCACAAAGCCGAAAACCGCCACCAATGCGCCGGCGATAAGCCCGGGGATCCACCAAAACCAAACCAAGGCCGACAGCAGTCCCAGTAGCAATAGCATCTGCGAACGCCCATCCAATTGATGCCGGATTGCGTTCATTCGACTGCCGAAAAGACGCCAAAGTTGCCACAGCAGCAAAGCTTCAAGTAACCATTGCGCGCCCTGCAACATAGCCGGGCTCATACCGGGATCCTTTAACTCCCAGACGCCTTCCAGCCAAACCAATTGCGGCGTTTGACAAAAGAGCAGCGCCAAGGTCATGGCCATGGCAAGGGAGCGCCAGCGAAGCGGCGCCTTGCCCCAGTCGGCCTCATGGCGCCAGAGCAGCACAAAGCCCAGTAGCAGTGCCGGCGTCACCAAGGGTAATAATAAAAGTGTCTGCAGCAGCGCAATCAAGGCCAATAATGCCAGCAGCGCGCAACTGGACCGGGTCAAATAAGGTGGCAGCAGATACCAATGAAGCGAGGCCGCCAGAGCCAGCATCAACCACCAGCGCCAGGAAGCCACTTCAAACAGCAGCTCATCAAAGGCGATGCCATAGAGCACCAAGGCGGCCACGGCAAAGCTCAAGGCAAACTGAGAGATAAACAGTCCACTTTGACCTCGGCTCAAACCAAAGGCCACTGCAGATGCCGCCAGCGCCAGGCTCAGCAGCAACCCAGGCTGAATATCGTCCAACAATAACGCCAGGCCGGTGCCGATGAAACCCAGTAAACAGATCCCGGCTAACCAGCCAAACAGGATAAGCATCGCCTTGAGATACCAGGGACTTTGCAACTCTGGAGTCTCTTGTGCCACATCCCCCGAGACAATGCCTGCCTGCTGCAGCCGTTGCCAGAAAAGGCTGCCCGCATTAGGGACGATTTGCTCATCCTCCCTGGGCTCTGTGTTGGCAGTCGCATCTTTGTGTTTTTGGGCCTGTTGCTCCGGTACCGCGGCCAGATAGTCAGCCTGCAAGCGCTTTAGCAGCAAGGCGGCGACTGAGGCACTGAGCAGCACGCAAAGCGTCATCAGGGCAAACAGCAGTACCACGGCATCACCGTCAAACACTTCAGAAAGCAAGCGCAGCAACCAGAGATCAAATAACGCTGCCGTGCTGAAAAGCCCGAGCGCCATGCCGTAGAGTTTACGCCTTGTGTGGTAGCCTCGTATCAGCGCTGCGGCAACAACCCCGTAGAGAACCACAGCAATAAACTGCTCTTTGCTCAAGGAGTCGAACAGTGTCCAACAACTCGCCAGCAACAAAAAGCCCCAACCGAGCAACCCGCTGGTTACCTCGCTGAGGGGGATGCCTTGCTTGTCTGTCAGCGCAAAACGAAGCAGGCATTGATGCAGCAGCCAATTAAGCGCAAACTGTGACCAAGGGATGGCGAGCCTGTCATCCCCCAGGAAGCTAAACAGGTCTGCAAACGGCAATGAGGTGATCTGCAATAACAAGTACAGGGTCAGGTTCAACAGCAAGATAAGCAGCAGATAACCGGCTTCCAGTTTCAAAAATACCACCCAGGGCAGAATAAGCAGTGCCCACACGGCAAACAACTGCCAGTTGTCGGCCCCTTGCTGATAGCTCTGGCCGATAAAGGCCAGCAAGACGCCGACAAACACACAGGCCACAAACAGGAGCCAGGGCAAAGCGCCTTGTGCCTTGTCGGCGAAGGGGGGCTTTAACCATCGGCTCAATGCAAAGGCCAGCAACAAACAGCCCAGCAAGCCGGTTTCCAATAACGCCAACTTGCCCATGCGCGGCAAAGCGGCCCAGTTGTAGGCAAAAAAGCAGATAAGCGCCGAAGCAAAACAGAGTGCAGCGCTACCCAGCAGCAGAGGGTTAAAAAAGCTCAGGCTCTGCTTGGCCCCGGCTGATGGCAGCAATCCCAAGGCGTTGCGCCACGCAGCCCCCGAGACAAGATGTTGCGAATGCCATAGATAAAGTTGCTGCTTGGCCTGGGCTCTGTGTTGTTGCAAAGCATCCATGAAATGACCTGCCCACTTTCCTTGAATGAATTAAGTTCCTATATTTAATCACAAGATCAAACAGATCAGCACAGTTGTAGGCAGAGCCTGTGTGCCGACAGTTTCTATCCAGAGGAACATCGACACAATGACAATAAAGCGCCTGTCTAACCGTTGCCATTTTTGCAAAACACGCCCTTGCGAGCACCGTCCATGGCGCCAAAACCTCTGACAGCGAAGAAAGAAACCTCTGTCAGTCCCGTTGCAAGGCAATAATGGGATCCAGTTTGGCCGCCTTCTGCGCAGGATAGAGGCCGAAGCCGACCCCGATACTCATACAAACCCCGAGCGCCAGCAGTATCGCAAAGGGAGACCAAGCCACAGGCCAACCGGCCGCAGTTGATATAAGCAGCGCCAGTCCCAGCCCCACGACTATGCCAAACAGACCGCCGGTAGCGGAAATAGCGATACTTTCAATCAAAAACTGCCGGGCGATATCCTTGCGCCTGGCTCCCAGCGCTCGCAGCAAACCTATCTCGGCGGTGCGCTCCAAAATGGTGGCCAGCATAATGTTCATAATGCCAATTCCGCCCACCAGAAGCGAGATCCCGGCGACACAGGCCATGACGATATTGAAGATCTGTTGGGTCTTCTGATGTTGGGCCAAAAGGTCGGCCGGCACCACTATGTCATAGTCCTTCTCACCGCCATGACGGCGCTGCAACAGATGATCCAGGCTCTTGGCCGCCAGCGAAGGCTCAACCTCTTCCCGGAGCGACAGCTTAATCATGTCCAGTTCATCTTCAAGCGCCTTGAACTGCATCTTTTTCAGGGCGCTCGACAGTGGAATGAACACCTGATTGCGCTCGCCCCCAAGCTTGACGCCCTGGATTTTAGACTTACCGCGATTGGCATCGGCCAAGATACCCACCACGGTAAACCATTGATGGTTAATCTTGATGTGCTTGCCAAGGGCATCGCCCTTGGGAAACAGGCTGCGAGCCGCCTCTGGCCCCAACACGGCGACCTGGCGGTAGTAGACCTCATCCTGCTCGGTAAAAATCTGCCCTTCATTGAGCTTGAGCGACGTCAACCCAAAATAGCTGGGAGTCACCCCCATCACACTGGCATCGCTACGCCCTTCGGCGGAAAACAGACTGAAGACTTTTACTTCCTTGGCGGCGCCCCAATCCTGAATAAAAGGCAAGGTATCCCTGGCACTGTCGATATCACGCAGGCTCAGACCGACACTGTGTTCACGAATCGATTTCAGCGCCTCGCCGTCATTGCTGCGACTGTTGACCACCAGATTGCGAACCCCCATGGATTCAATCATCTTCAAGGCTTCACGCTCGGCACCTTCACCGACGCTGAGCATGGCTATAACGGCGCCGACACCGAATATCATCCCCAGCAACGTCAAGGCGGTACGCAGCTTATGGTGGCGCATCTCATCGAACGCCTGGACAAATCCTTGCCATAGCCCCATTAACGAACTCATAGCTGACTCCTCTTGGGTGGAGTTGTCAGGGCTATCACATCACCGGGATTGAGCCCGGCGGTAATTTCGGTGCGGTTAAGGGATCTATGCCCCGGAGTCACATCCCGGCGTACAAAGCCGCCGCCCTGCTTAAGATACACCCAGTAGCGGCCGTCTTTTTGAAACAGGGCCTGATTGGGCACAGTCAATACATCATTGAGATCCAGCACTTGTACCTTGGCGTTCACTTGCCTTCCCGGCTGCATAATGGCCGGCAGAGTTTGATCCAGGCTGATGGTGAACTGGAAGTAGTTCACCGGGCTATCTCTGTCTTTGGGCTTGGCCAGCGCATCGACCTGGGTCACTGTGCCGCTAAAAGGCCTCTCAGGATAGGCATCCAGAGTCACTGTGGCCTGCTTGCCGATGGCGAGCCCCACAGCTTCCGATTCAAGCACATAGACTCTTGCCTGCATCACGGAAGTATCCGGCAATATGCCTATGGGGAATCCGGACCAGATCATGTCCCCCACCACGGGAAAGGCGCCATCCCAGCCTGCCTGATAGACAAACAGCCCGTCGTGCGGCGCGATAATCTCCATCTGTGACAGATTGCCCTGATACCTGTCCATCTTGGCCTGATGGCCTTTCTGTTTCAGCTTGATAAGCGCCTGCTCTGCATCGGCCTGCGCCTGGTGCTGAGTGCTGCCCCATTGGAAATAGTCCAGCTTGGCATCCAAATATTCCTTGTTGCGCATCTGATCTATGATGTCGATTTTGGTGTAGACCCGCTCATCTTCACTGAAAAAACGCTCGGCCAACTGCCGCTCACTACCTGTGACCTTGCCGCCTAGGGTCAAGCTCTGGCTCAAGGTGAGATCTTTCTCTGTCTGGATCTTGGCATCCTGCGCCAAGCGCTCAAAGTCGTAGGCTTCCATCTGCAAGCGAAACGACTCCCTAGTATCATCGAGCCTGGCCACCACATCACCGGCCTTGACCTGGGTAAAGTTGTTCTGGATCCAGGCCAGGGACTGAGGCCCACGTAACCCCGTGGGCACCACAACGGGAGTGGACTGCGCCGCTTCCAACTCACCGCTGGCGGGGATATTAACCTGAAACTCGCCGCGGCTGACTGTCATGGTGAGCACACCATCATTACTGCTCGGTTGGCAGCCACTCAGGGCCAAGGCTATCAAGGCCTGCGTTATCAAGGCCAGAGCGATTAGCGAATGATTCTTCATGGCAGCAATACCTCATCACCCACCTGCAAGCCGGAGAGTATTTCAACCTGATCGCCCCCCATGGCACCAACCCGCACCGACTGTTTGCGAGCCCCCAAGAGCCCATCCAGCAGCACATAAGGATGACCGGCCTCATAATGCACCGCATCCTGAGCCACCAGAGTCCGCTGGCTGTCATCGGCAATTTCTATGCTGATCTTGGCGGTCATTCCCGGGCGCATCAGCTCGGTATCCGGCTCGTCTATGCTGGCAACCGCATCGAACACCACCAGAGGTACCTCCTGGCTTTTATTACGAAAAACTGCACCCAACTCTTTGATTTTTCCAGTAAATACTTTATCAGGATTGGCATCCAGACGGATCTTGAGTTGCTGGCCCAGTTTGACTCTACGGGCTTCTACCTCAGGGATCGCCATATTGACCTGCATGCTGTCGAGATCCGGGATAGACAACACCACATCACCGGCAAACACAGATTGGCCCTCCTTGAGCTTGTTGCCCTGAGGATCGTTGCCATAGACCACCATACCGGCACGGGGCGCCACCAAGGTCATCGAGGCGATACCCTTTTTCAGCGCCGCCACTTCGGCGGCGAACTTCTGCCTGTCTCCGTCGAGCATGGCTTCCCGTTGCCGGGCGCTCTGGGCCTCAAGCACCAGTTGCTGCTGCACCAGAGTCACCTTGTCACGGGCGATCACCGCGTCACGCTGGTACTTTTCTTTATCCAGTGCCGCCACTGTGTCATCAGAGAGGGCAAACTTACGCTCGGCCTTGTCCAACTCCATTTTGGCTTCAGCCAGTTGCAACTTGAGCTCTTCCATCTTCTTGGCATTACGCAGCTTGGAAGTCTGCAAGTCCTGCACTGTAGCCTCAAGCTCAGCCGATTTGACCGACAGCCTTTGGGTCAGTTCAGAGGTATCCAGCTGAGCCACCATCTCGCCACTTTCCACCTCGCTGCCTTCCGGCGCCAGCTGCTTGACCTGGTATTGCCAGATGCGGCGCATCACAGGCGGCATTAAAGACACGGTATCGGCCGCCACCAGCTCGCCGGTGACTTCTATTTTTTGACTCAAGGGCCCCTGCACTACCTGAGTGCTCACCCCATCACTGCAGGCGCTCAGCGCAAGCAGTGCCAGCCAGGCCAAACTAAAGCGCTTCATGTTTGCCTCCGGTTTCCACCAGTACACTCATGCCGGGGATCATGGCGATATCCTCAGGTGCCTTGAAACGGATCCCCACTTCGAACCAGTTACTGCGGCCCCAGGCAGGTAGATTGATGGCCTGGCGACCGATACTGGCAATTTGTCCGGGAAAGGCGCGCTCAATTTCCGCATCCAGACGCATGGTCACGGCTTGCCCGGGTTTCAGGCGATCCACGTCCACCTCATTGACCCAGGCGATCACCTCCAGATCCTCCATGGCAGGTACTGTGGCGATTTGTCGCCCCACTTGCACCGTATCCCCCACCTCGAATTTTTTATTGCTCCAAGGCTCACGCCCAAGCAGCAAGGGGCCGGCCATTTCGGCTTTCAGCTCCAGGCTGTCCAAGTCCTTGAAGGCCTGCGCCAGTTCGAGCGCCGCCTTTTCCTTGTCAATCTTCAGCTGTGCCAGGGTCGCCTTCTCGGTATCCAAGGCTTCGGCCAGAGCCTGCTTGGCCTTGGTCACCTCGGCATTTAGCTGCAGCAGCTTGAACTGATTGTCGGCGTACTCCTTGGCAGCGATAAAATCTGCTGGTACGGCCGCTACCAGTTGCGCCTTTTCCTGCTCCAGTAACTGCTTTTTCAGCTCGAACCTGGCTTGCAATACCTTGGATTTGAGCTCTATGGACTGGCTCTGCTCCTGCGCCGACACCCTGAGCATGCTGGCTTCCAACTGTTCTATCTGGTTGGCCACCTGACTCTTGTCAAACACCACCACCACTTGCCCGGGGGACACCAAAGAGCCCTCGGGTAACATCCACTGAATTTGATAGCGCCAGGCATCACCGGCCTTGGGGACGCTGAAAGTCTGCGACTTAGAGGAACTGACTTTACCTGTCAGTAGCAGCTGCGCGGCGGGCGGCGACTTGGCATCCGCTCTCTTGTCCGTTAAAGGCTCTAATGGAGAAGCTATCAAAGATGGTGATCCGGCTGCTACCGGTATCGCGATTTCTGAAACAGCCAAGCTTGAAAAATTCAGGCCAGAGACCGCCAGGCTCAAAAGTAAAAGAGAATCAAGCCGCATTAGCCCTCCTGTCACTCTGCAGGCAACCATCACGCATGCGGATAACCCGCTGGGCGTAAGCGGCCACTTCCTCTTCGTGGGTCACCAAAATGATGGTTTGCCCTGCGGCATGGAGCTCGGTAAACAGCGCCATGATCTCAAGCGAAGTCTTGCTGTCCAGCGCCCCGGTGGGCTCATCGGCCAGTAAAATGGCCGGGCGATTGACCAGGGAGCGGGCTATCGCCACCCGCTGACGCTGACCGCCCGAGAGTTGGTTGGGCCTGTGATCCAGTCGCTCTCCGAGCCCGACACGTCTCAGTAACTCTATGGCGTGGGTTTCATCGCCCTGCCCCTCTGGACTGTATCTTAGCGGCAGCATCACATTTTGCAGCGCCGTGAGTCTCGGCAAGAGGTGAAAACTCTGGAACACGAAACCTATCTGGCGGTTACGCACCGCAGACAAGGCATCATCATCCAGTTGTCCCACCTCTTCGCCATTGAGCAGGTAACTGCCGCTGCTGGGTTTATCCAGGCAGCCGATGATATTCATCAGCGTCGACTTGCCTGAACCCGATGGCCCCATGATGGCCACAAATTCGTTAGCTTGAATGTCGAAACTGACTTCATCGAGCGCACGCACACAGGCGTCGCCCATCTGATAGGTTTTACAAAGTTGTTGAAGCTTTATCATTGATCTTGCTGGGTATTGCGACCGGCGCTCAACCACTCCTTGTTATTGTCTGCAGCTTTGAACCTTGGATAAAGGTGCAAGTTCCCTATTTAATGCCAAATTCCAGCGCCGGGCCGCAAGCTAATTGTAAGCTCACATTTCAGCGCCCGAGAACCAATGCAGTGATGCCCTCAACCAGCGGGAAGTCGCTGACACATCTCATGCTTTCGTCAGAGCGTAACTGATGACTTCTTGACTTAAGAGCGGGCTTAGTTAGGGCCTGACTTACGGCATAGCCCCTATCCAGGCAAACAGGGCCGCGAGGCCGTAAAGCAGTGGCGGCAACAGGCTCTGGCCACTTTTTTGCCCGCCAAGCAGTCTGGCATGGAGATGCCAGACCATCAAGAGAAGTAGGTTGAGAACAATAAAGAGTATTAAACCAAACACATAAGTTGTCGGCATCAGCTCAAATGCGCAGGCTATCAAGGCCAGAGCGGCAGTAAGCAAGAAGGGCGCAAAGCTGAGATCCACAAAGCAGTCTTGCTGTTCACGCCCGCTGACACGGCCATGGTTTTCCTGCGTCCAAGCTGCCCCTTGCCGGCGTTCGCGGGCTTTGGAACGGATCCTGGGCCAAAACTCAATCACCAGCGCGAACAAGATGATAAAAGCGGCCAATAACAGACTCAAAAGCATAATGCCTCCCCCTTGGACAAAGAGACAGGCTGCGGCCGCATTTTATTGCATCACATGTTGGCCATTATCCAGTAGTCGAGGCGCTTTTGCGGCTCGGCCAAGATGGTTTTGCAGCTGTCTTTGTATTGGCTCATCAAACCGCCCAGACTCTTGCTATTGCCCATGGTTTCCAGCATTTCGGCACGGGCCGCAGCCACGCCTTTCTCAGCATCCTGCGCCGAACTGTACTGGGAGGCTAAAGCTTCGGCATCCTTGGCAGATTGCTTGAGTCTATCTCCAACGGCGGCCATCTGCGGTGCATTCATTGCCCCTATGGCTTCAGAACTTATCTGATAATAGGCGGCGCATTGTTGCAACTCGGCGCTAAAGGCCTCCTCGGCGGGGCCGGCGAACGCATTAGCACTGGAAAACAAGCCGATGGCGGCAAAGACAGACAAAGCAGTTTTATGGGACATCTTGGTGATCCTCTTGATATCGATGAAGGCAAGCTACTTTAGTGTCTGATGAATTTCAAGGTTTTAGAGTCAGACTGTAGTGGAAAAATTCATTGTCCCGGACAAAACCAATGGACTCATAGAGCGCCTGCGCCCTGACATTATTACGCTGGGTTTCGAGGATCAATTCATCAATGCCCTGTGCTTTGGCATAACTTAGCGCGGCATCCAGCAACGCACGACCTATGCCGACACACCTGGCATGTTGAGTGACATAAATATCATTGAGGATCAGCAGCGGCGCCGCCCGCAGCGAAGAAAAGCCGGGATAGAGCTGCACAAACCCCAAGGCCTGGTTTTGCTCATCCGGCAGATAAAAGATCACGGATTCATCCCGCTTAAGCCTTTGGCTGATAAAGCTTAACGCCAGTTCAGGCTCGCCGGGATAACCATAAAACTGACGATACTCATCAAACAGCGGTGAGATAATCTCGGCATCCTGTGACTGTGCCCGAATAACTTGCTTTAGCATGAATGATTTCCCTTCGATTCAATATTGTCCTAAGTAGCGCTCACTCACTGTGCGAGTTCGGCACGGTACTGATCACTGAAAAATGCCAGCCTGTCCTTGAGGTTCTGCTTCACCTCTGACCATTCACTGTCAATGATGGAGTAAACCACTGTATCCCTGACGCTACCGTCCTTGAGCAGTTTGTGATTGCGTAAGATGCCATCTTGCTTGGCCCCCAGGCGGGTGATGGCTTCCCGCGAAGCCTGGTTGTGAAAATGGGTTCTGAACTCCACCGCTATCACATCCAGAGTCTCGAAGGCGTACTCCAGCAGCAACAGCTTGGTTTCGGTATTGATGGCGCTGCGCTGCACACTCTTGGCATACCAGGTATACCCTATCTCCAGCCGGCGGTTAGCCTGATCCCAGTTGCAAATGCGGGTACAACCAACAATTGCACCGCTGCTTCGGCTACGTACCGCAAAGGCCAAGGCTTCACCGCGCTGCTCACTATCCAAAGCCTGATGGATATACTCCTTCATCTCATCCGGATGCGGCACGCTGGTGTACCACAAGCGCCACAACTCACCATCGGCGACCGCCAGCGACAACGCCGGCAGATGATCCTGACTCAAAGGTTCGAGGATCACATGTTCTCCGGTCAAGCATGCTTCCAGTCCCATGATTTGCCTCCCTAATAATGCAAGGTGATGATTTAACACCTATTTGATTACCAGACTAACATGAATAAATCATTAAACCAGCGAAAATGTTAACAAATGGTGTCCCTGTTTACACCGGTCATTGGCTCCAATTAGGGAGGAATAAAGTCAATCACGAGGGGGCTTACCAGCCAGGAGCACAGGCAATGAGAGTGAATGGAATAAATCGGCGTTGGCCGGGTTAACCCAGCCCAATATCAGTTGCTGTTAAGGAAGCCTGGCTTTGACAGGCCCCGGCATGCCTTCAGTCAGCTACTTTGAACGCCAATTGCTGTACAAGCCACTCTCGACAAAAGAGAACGCCACGAGGACTTATTCGCATCTTCCTTAGAGCAGTTCATAGCTACCGGCAACCCGAAACCAACCGGCTATGCTGGCACGATCTTTATGGGTTGGCAGCACTTCATGGGGGAAGCGCTCGCTCAGGAAGATCACCAGAGTGCCCATTCTCGGCGGGATCTGCTCAAGCAGAGTGTCGTCCTCTTCATAAAGCATCAGCTCACCGCCATCACCCTGTTGCCAATCGGGGTTCAAAAAAAATACCGTGGTCAGGATCCGGTTGCGACTGCCCCGCAGCGCATCTAAGTGTTTACGGTAAAAAGTACCAGGGCGATAAAAGGCGTAATGGCTTTCATAATCGAATAGCCCCATAAACAGGCGCCGGTTAAGTCCATGACGCAAGCAGGCCATGTATTCCAAATAGTCGGCATCCGGTTGTTGTTCTTCATGCAACCAGCGGATCCTGTCTGAACGTATCTCCTGCTCACGCACGCGCTCATTGCCTCGGCCGATTTCAGCCCAGCGAAAACTCTCTACCGGCGAGTGGTTAACCTTATCCAGCAATGCGCTACTCAATGTCTCCGGCAGCACGCCCTCAAGCACTATGTATCCCTTGTCTGTAAGTGCATCGGCAATCCTGTCCAATAGTTCATCATTTAACAGCGAAACCAAATGGGTATCCTCTCTGAAATGCTGCGGCTGTTACTGCCTGCTTATTGACAAAGCCACAACCTAAAAAGCCCCCACTTGAATAAAGCGGAGGCCGATTCTGATAGCTGCGGATACTAGAGCATTCGATTTGGGCTGACAATCAAAATAAAACTTTCAATTCATATGGTTACAACACTAAGCATCTATTCTCAAAGAGGCTCTTCAAGCTAAACAGGGTGCAAATTCAAGCGCTTGAGTTGTAGCTTGAATCCATTGGTGGGAAAAATCAGCTCGCGCCTGTGGAGAAGTTAATTATCTTCTATACTCTCAAACAGGATTATGACTGTAAAACAGTGAATTATGGGATCAGAACCTCAACCAACGCGTCAGTTCTATGTTCGTGCCGCCATCATAGCCGCCGAACTGGAAAAGACTCAGGGCCACTGCAAAGAGATTAATATCATCGCCAGCAATGCCCAGGCAGCATCGATTCGTGCCGGCAGTATGGCGCTGGGCTTTAAGGCGCTGACCCACTCCATCGACGAACTGGCGCATTTCACCACCCACTCAGCCGCGAGAATCAATCATCTGGCACAGACCATCAGCCGCCTGACCAGCGAGCAGACCAGAGTCCGCAAGGCGATGCTGCAATTTGCCCGCGCCAGGGAGAAAGCCCGCAAAGCCCGTTATGGCGACAGCATCATGTCTGCGCTGGAGAAGAACAGCCAACACTTTATGGCCCTTGAGCAGCAGTGCAAACGCCTGAGCCTGGATATTGAATTGCAACTGGAAGAACTCTGCCAGCAGCTGAAAACCGCTAAAGTGCTGGCCTCGCTGTGCCGCATTGAAGCCTGCCGGATAAAACCCGCCGATCAGGCCACTTTCAACCATGTTGCCAACCGGGTCGATGCCGCTGCCGGCGCGATCCGCACTCAGGTAGATAAGGCGATTCAATTACTTGAACAATAAGGGAGTACAGGGATGAAGAGCCAACTCTTGTTGGAAACCCATAGCCACAAATGGATCTATTTTGGCCGTGATCCGGACAAACCCGACGGCATCATAGACACCAATCAATATATGTTGGTCACTGCCGAGCAGGCTCTGCTGATGGACCCGGGTGGCATAGAGCTATTTGCCCCCATGCTGGCCAATGTGGTTTGTCACATCCCCATAGAGCAGCTCACCCATCTGTTCGCCTCCCATCAGGATCCCGATATCATCTCCTCCCTGGGGCTGTGGGATCAGACGCTGGAGCGGGCCCAGCTGCACGCGCCCTGGATTTGGGAAGGTTTCATCCGCCATTTCGGGATGGAGCATATCCAATACCAGGCCATTAAAGATCAAGGCGGCAAGCTGACGCTTGATGGCGTAGAGGTGCAGTTTATTCCGGCTCATTATCTGCACGCTTCCGGCAATTTTCATGTCTACGACCCTGTCGGCAAAGTGCTGATGTCGGGCGATATAGGTGCGGCACTGGAAGACACGGATGCCGGGCTATTTGTCGATGACTTTGGCCGTCACACCGAGAAGATGCGCTTTTTCCATCAAAGATGGATGCCCTCCAACCGCGCCAAGCAGGACTGGATAGCCAGAGTGAGAGAGCTGGAGCTGGACTATTTATGTCCACAGCACGGGCGGATATTCAGGGGCGAGCAGATACCTGAGTTTCTCGACTGGTTCGAGCGCCTAGAAGTGGGGGTTGCGGTTACAGGCAACTGAATGCAATAGCTTGATGCCATGAGCTTAGCTCATGGCAAATTCTCCGCCATTGAGTGTCCGGCAGCTATCAGAGATAGCGGGCAAAGGCGCTGCCCTCTTTGGTGGCTTTGAGCGGCGCTTCAACCACAGGAGTGCCCAGATAGAGAAAGCCCACTATCTGATCGCTGCCATCGAGCCCCAACGCCGTATTGACCGTAGAGTCAAAGGCAAAGGCACCAGTGCGCCATATTCCGCCAAGCCCCTGGGCAAATGCGGCCTGCTGCATCGCCATCACGGCGCAGCCGGCTGCCAATTGCTGCTCCAACTCAGGGACCTTGGGATGATCTTTGGTCTTGGCAACCACGGTTATCACCATAGGCGCCCTGAGCGGCATACCGGCAGCCTTGTTGATAAAGCCCTCGTCGGCACCATCTGCTGTTGCGGCCGCCACAAAAATATCCGCCAGGCGATTGAGCCCTTCGCCGGTAGCAATAATAAACTCCCAGGGCGCCAGGCCACCGTGATCCGGTACTCTGGCCGCGGCATCTAGGATAATTTTCAGTTGCGCCTCATTCGGCGCCGGAGCCTGCAGTCGTGGACATGATTGACGGGTAAGAAGAAGAGTAAGTGCGTCCAATGCGCGATCCTCAGCTGAGATATCAATGACTTCACAGGATACCAAATCCGCCCCGGATCGCCAGAGGCAAAAAAGCAGGACGACTTGTTTTAAGCAACAATCAGCCGAGGTTAGCGGTTTTGGGCAGCCATTTACGGCCAATAAAATAGTCCACACTGGTGTAACGGCCGCCGCCCATAAACAGCAATACCAACAGCATAATGAAATAAGTGGCCGCAAACTCAATGCCATTGTTGAGGATCACCAGGTTACCCGAACTGGTAAGCCAGTCGTAATTGCCGTGCTCCTGCAGTATCCCCTTGGCCCTCTCAAGCTTCTCCACCGAAGCCATCACCCTGTCGTTTGCGAGCCAGGATGAGGGATCGGCAATCGCCAGCCAGCCGTTGGACCAGTGCACACTGAAGGCCGCCACCAACATGGTAATACTCATGGGGATAGCCACCAGCCGAGTGGCCAACCCAAGCAGAAGCAACAAGCCACCAAAAAATTCGGTCCCGGCCGCCAGCGCCACCATCACTTCAGGCATGGGCAAGCCCAGCCCCCAGTCCGGATTACCGAACCAGGCCGCTGTGTCGCTGAAGTGGCTGAGTTTGTTGTAACCGGCCTGCACCAGCACCGGCGCCAGATAGAGCCGCAATGCCAACGGTGCCAGGCCATCGAAGTGGCGCAGTGATTTCAAAAATGCCGCATAGGTTTGAATGATGGCTTGCATGAAAACCTCTTATTCGGGGAGTATTCCTGTCATGCTGCAGTTGACCCGACAATAAACGATTTTATTTCAGTCTTTACTTTAGGAAGCTGCAAACAAGTCCCATGCCTGCTCTGCATCGGCTTACGGGCCTGGATGCATGGCGTGGTTCGCGGGCAAATGGTCCAATGCCCGTTCTACAGACCAAAGACCCGCTTTACGACCCCATAAGCTCAGGGCTATGTCTGCCTAATAAGCTCAGGGCTGTGCCTGACTCAGTTCATCCAGATCGTCAATCAAGTTGCCCAGCTTACGCTTGAAGTGTTTTTGCTGGCGCTCACTCAGGCTCTGGTGCAGTTGCAACAACAGCATGCCGAAGTTTTCCGTGTTCTGCGCCAATTTCTGCTTGTGCACATCTGACTTGAGCTCATCGGGCGATGTCATCAGCAGTCGCAAGCGCTGCGCCAACAAGTCAGAATCACTGCGTTGCAGCAAGGCTTGTTTGAACTGCCGGAGCCACTCGTGACGATACTCGAGCCACATATCCAGGGTCGCCAGTCGGCGGCTGTTGTGCTCATGGATCAGGGCCTTTTGCTGCTCACTCAAACGCCCCAGCCAATCGGCAAACAGCTCCTCCAGCCGTTCATCCGCATCTTCAATCAGTTGTTCCTGGTTCTTGTCCTTGTATTCATCCACCAGCTCCTGCTCATCGGCCTCCAGTTTGGCAATCACCTGGGCGACCTGTTTGTCACTCAAAGAGGCGATAAGGGGCCAAAGATCGTCAAACACCTGGGCAAACAGCCGAAACCAGTGATCTCTTGCCGTATCCACATGACGACGCCAACTCTGTGGCGTTAAAGTGCCATCGGCAAGCTCGGTTTGCAGCGTTTTTAACTGGGCACTGTATCTGGGTAGCTCCTGGCGGCGATGCCAGGCGAGAAAAGGGTCGAGAATGGCGTCAAACGCCTGCTCCTGTTGCCGGTCGAGAGTGACATAATCTTCCAACTGCCACTCTATGGCCCAATCGAGGAAATAATAGCTGACCTTGGTGGAGCAGGCACTGAGCGCAATAAGCAGCGCCAGGGCAATAACAATGCGTTTCATCCATTAAATACTTTAAGTTGGCTAAGGCCAGGCGACAGCTTCCCTGCCTGACTCATTGATGCTTTACAAGATGCCAGAAGTCATCAAACCAGTCGAGATAAGACTGCTGCTGATTGTCCCAGGCCATCTGTAAGGCCCAGCAGCAGGCAAACAGCCAGTAGACATCGACGGCTGCAGCCACGGCCTGGTGGGCATCGCCGGTTAAATGCGGATGCTGCTCAAGATAGTGATAAATGAGCCACTGCTGCCCCTCGGCGCTCAGTTGATGGGATGACAGCACCCCGGCCAACTCAAACAGCGGGTGGGAAGCGCAAGCATATTCAAAATCGACGCACTTGAGTCCATCCTCGGCCAGCAGCAAATTATGAGGATTGAGATCCCTGTGACAATACTGCGGCCTCAGCAGACAGGCCTCCAGCCGAGTGTTGCACTGCTCGAATAACCCTTGGGCCGAATGAAGTTGCATGAGCCGCTGTTGCCAGCTTGAAGGCTGCCCCCGGCTCAGTGCCATGTCATCGAGCCGCTCCAGATAGATGCGCCACTGCTCGGCAACACTGATTTCGAGCTTGGGGGCCGGTAAGCCCCTCAGCCCCAACAGCAACTCCAGCAGTAAGGCCTGAGGTGATTTGCCTTGCCTGGCTCCCAATACAGCGCCTGAGCCAACGTCATGTTTAGGCTCATGTTTAGAATCATGTTTACGCTCAGGCAGGTCAGAGAAGCTGTTGCGATTAACAAAGGCATTATGAGCCGCGCTTGCGATCTCGGCCGCGCCTTTGGATGCGAGTAACTGCTGCCAGTTGGCTTGCGGCGCTTGTTCGATAAAGCGGCTCAGATATAACACCTTGTCAGCGCTGACCCAAATCAGCCCTGGTGCCAAATTCGCCTTCTCGGCAACCCGCCAACATGCCAGTTCGTTGTTTCTGTCGCAGATACGGTCTGAGCCCGGGGAATTGACTCTCAACACCAATGACTCGCTACCGGCCTGCAAGAGCCAGTTTTGGTTGCTTAGCCCAAGGGTGAGCGGCTTGGCCCCCTCAAGCGGCCACAACTGTAGCCGCTTGAGGGCGGCGTTGAGCTCGCAGCTCAAACCTTCGCCCAGACTGGCTTCAAGTTCTGTCAGCGGTTTGCCTTTCATGCCGCGCCGCTTTCAAGCTGTGAGGAGTCGCGACCGCGGGACTCCTGAGCTCTGGCGCGCCAGATAAAGTATCCGGCTACCGCCATCCCCACGTAGAGCACAAACAAGAGTGAGGTCAACATCAAACCCTTGCTTAAATAGAGATAGATGGACACCAGATCGATAACCACCCAATAGAGCCAGTTTTCCAGCACTTTGCGCGCCACCAGAAAAGTCGTCATCACAGCAAAACAGCTGGTTGCCGCATCCAGGTAGGGGAAGGCTGCCTGAGTGAAAGTCGCCATCATATGACCGACAAACAGGGACACCAACCCAGTCAACAAAATCAGTACCAGGTGCCGCTGCCAGGGCCAGGAGGTCACGGCCACTCCTTGATGGTTTTCCCCACCCCGGCGCCAGAGCCAGTATCCGTACAGCGCCATCGCCATGTAATAGACGTTGAGCACTGACTCCATCAGCAGCGCGACTTTCCAGAACAGCACAGTGTAGATGGCGGTGCTGGCAAAGGCCGCCGCCCAACACCAGATATTGGCTTTCATGGCCAGCAGCAGATAGGCCAAGGCCAATACCACGGCTACCGCTTCCCAGGCGCCCATGCCCTGGGCCTGAGAGCCGGCCTCGGCGAGCCAGTGCCAGAATTCACTCATGGGTTATTCCCTGTGGCCCAAGTTCAGCTCACCACCGATAAATTTACAGACAAACACCGCCTTGCCAAATTTCTCGTGCGCTGCCTGCATCTCGGTGGCCAGCATGGCCATCACCTCGGCATAATCACCGCACACCTGAGTCGCCATGGCATTGGTGGTTCTCTCTATGTTGGCATAACTGTCCAGGCGCTTGATAAACCATTGAATAGGCTCCAGATACTCATCGTGGAGCGGATACATGCTGATTTCGGCAGTTAACTTCATTTTACATCTCCTGTAATGAACCGGGGCGCTGCAACACGCCCCGGCCGACAACGGCTTATGCCATCAGATAAATTTGACGTTGAAGGTCACACCAATCTGGCGTGGATCCCCGTAGCGGATATATTGCTTCTCGGCCCAGTTTTGATCCGGCTCATTGCCGAAGTAGAAACCGCGCACGCCGTATTTTTCATCGAACAGGTTGCGGCCCCAGAGGTAAACCGACCACTTGTCTGCCTCATAGCCCACCTTGGCGTTGACCACTTGATAGTCTTCAGAGCGGGAGTCATTGCTGTCTGAATAGTAGAACGCACTCTTGCCACTGCTGTTGAGGTTGGCAAACCAGCCCATGTCATTGCGCCAGGTCATGCCGAGACTATAGGTCCATCTCGGCGAGTGGGCCAGTTCACGGCCGCTGAGATCCACAGGATTCTTATCTTCATCCAAGTATTGGTAATCACCGTATTCTGTCTGCAGATACCCAAGGCTGGTGTAGAACTGTAGTGAATCTGTGGGATACCAGTTGGCTTCCAGCTCGGCACCATAGTTATTGGAGCTGCCGGCGTTTTCGGTGAACAGAATAAAGCGCTGGGGATCGACAGGATCCTGCAGTGAGGCCGCTACCTGCTGATCTTCTCTGTCCATAAAGAACAGTGCCAGACGTGTATCCAGCAAGCCATCGGCCCAGCTGGATTTCAGCCCCAGTTCATAGTTGTAGAGGATTTCGGTATCGAACTCTTTCTTGTCGGCCAGCTCCTGGGGCAGCGTCATATTGAAACCACCGGCCTTGTAGCCCCTGGCTATCCGAGCATAGGCTTCATGGTGTTCAGCCAGTGCCTTGGATAGGGCGATATGGCCGCCCCACATGTTTTCCGATGGGCTAAAGGCATCACCATTGCTGTCGCTGTAGTCACTCTCACGTCGCTCGAGACGAGCACCGATAGACAGGCTGTAGCCCGCCCCCAGATCTGAGTCCAACTGGGCAAACACCGCATAGTTACTGGCGCTGTAGCGGGAAGTCAGCACTTCATCCGGCCCGCCGTTGTATTCAGAGTAAAGATCGTTGTCCTCATCGAGATCCATAAAATAGAGCCCGGCCAGCCAGTCTGTACTGCCGCCGAAAATCCGCCCGGCCTCGTTGGAGCTGAATCTGAACTCCTGTGACAGAGTGCGCCGCTCGCCGCGTTTATCCCAAGTGTAATCGTACTCACAGGGTGCGCCGCCGCACTCTTTGCCGGCCCAGTAATCCGGGTTGGCCCAGTCACCGTCGTAACCGTGGTGATGATCTGTTGCAGCATAGCTTGACAGGGACACCAGCTCAAAAGCCTCAAAGCCGGTATAGCTCAGCTTGAGGCTGGAACCCGTGGTGCGCTGCTTGTCGACGCCCGGCGCATCGGTAATGGTATCGAAGCCGTTATTGTCCAGGGTCCAGGCATCATAACCATTGTCAAAATCGGCGTGCAGTAGAGTGAAGTCCGCCTGCAACTTGTCGGTGGCGTACCAGCGCAGCTTGATACGGCCGCTGAATTCATCACGCTCATTGGTATCGTCACGGCCCAGATACAGGTTGTCGCGATAACCGTTCTGCTTGTGTTGCTGCAGCGCCACACGATAGAGCAACTTGCCGGAATCTGTCACTGGGCCGGAGCTGAAGCCGCTGAAGGTTTGCAGATTATCATTACCGAGCGAGACTTCGGCGCCGTGCTCGAACACGTCTGTAGGATCATTGCTCTTGAGATAGATAAGACCGGCCAGAGCATTGGCGCCATAGCGGGTGCCCTGGGGGCCGCGCAGCACTTCAAACTGCTGCAGGTCGTACAGGCTGGAAACGCTGCCCAGCCCGGAGAGATCGATATCATCGATAATAAAGCCCACAGAGGAGTTGGGCGCTCCCTGGTATTGCTCCTGCTCACCTACCCCGCGGATCTGGAAGTATCTTGGCCGGGAGCTGGCACCTGACCAGTTGAAGTTGGCTACGTTACCCAGCATATCTTCGAAATGCTCGGCGCCTTGATCTTCAATGCGCTGCTCATCGATAACAGTCACGCTGGAGGGCATCTTCTCCAGCGTCAGGCCACGAAAGTCGCCGCTGACGACTATCACTTCCATGGCTTGTTGCTCATCTTGCTTTTCAACGCCGGGATTATCGGCGGCATGAACGGGTGCCCACAGCAGCATCTGAATGGTACTGGCGAGCAGAGTAGGTACGGTAAACTTGGACATAGGACCTCAAATATTCACAGTTTGAGATCCGGCAATAAGAAAGCGAGTTGAAAGTGCACGAATTGTGGCCCATTCCTACGCCGGTACTAGCCGGATCAGGTTCTAAGGGTTCGTCATACGACATCTCAGTCAACCGCAATGCGGTAAACACCCCTTGGCGAGCGCCAGTATACACCAGTTAAAAATAAAAGTGATCCGTATGTAACATTCTTTAAAGGTTATGGGCCATACAGCAATTTCTCATCAAGCAGTGACATTTTTTTATTGGTTAATATTATAATCAGCATCGATTCTAATGTTCTTCGGGAGAAAATAATGAAAATCAGTGCACGTAATTGTCTTGGCGGTACCATCAAAGCCATCGAAGAAGGTTCTGTAAACAACGAAGTCACCATTGAGCTGGCTCCAGGTGTCGAGCTGACTTCCGTGGTCACCAAGGCCTCCTGTGAACGTTTGGGGCTTAAAGTCGGCGACAGTGCTTATGCACTGATCAAAGCCAGCAGCGTAATGTTGGGTGTAGACGAGTAATCATTGAGCAGCGCCGCAAGGCGCTGTTTTTTTGTTATGCATACGGATATCAGTTGGGCCAAAGTGCTGGGCCCGGAAAAACAACAAGCCTATTTTCAAGAGACGCTGGCTTATATCGACGCCGAGCATGCTCGGGGAAAAGTCATCTACCCTCCCAAGAGTGACACCTTCAACGCTCTGCGTTATACGCCATTATCAGAAGTCAAAGTAGTGCTGCTGGGGCAAGATCCCTACCATGGACCAGGCCAGGCCCACGGACTGTGCTTCTCTGTGCCCAAAGGGGTGATGCCACCGCCATCATTACAGAACATGTTTCAGGAGCTGGTCAATACAGTCCCGGGGGTTCGCTATCCAAGCCATGGCAATCTTTGCCGCTGGGCCAGTCAAGGCGTATTGCTGCTCAATACTGTGCTCAGTGTCGAGCGTGGTCAGGCACATTCCCACGCTCATCTCGGCTGGGAGCAATTCACCGACAGAGTGATAGAGGCCGTTGATCAATATACAGAAGGCGTGGTGTTTCTGCTTTGGGGTAAGCATGCCGGGCTCAAGGCTCAGCGGGTTGATGGCAACAAACACCTTATCTTAAAGGCCCCTCACCCCTCGCCGCTCTCGGCTCACAGAGGGTTCTTCGGCTGCAATCATTTCAATCGAGCTAACGATTATCTCATAGCCAAAGGCAAGCCTCCCATAGACTGGCGCTTGCCGGATTAACTTATTGTCCCCACAAGTTCCAGCGGCAAAGTTAACCGCTGGACATAAATACTAAACATAAAAAAACCGGTCACTTTGACCGGTTTTTTACACTAAATCAATGAGTTGATTTACTCATCATCCTCCGGATAAACGATTTCAGCCTTGGCCTTCAACATATCGATAACGGCACGATAGTCATTCTCACCGTACTGGCTGTTGAGACCTTGCTTGATAGCCGCAACCTGATCGGCCGGTGCGCTTTCTGCGTCATGAATAGCATCCAATACCACCACCGCATAACCGGTCGCCAGCGATACAGTATCAACGCTCAAGCCCTCTGTGGCCTTGGCCATCTGGAATGCCTTGCTCACCAACGCCGAATCTACGTCCTGGGTGAAACGTCCCAGGTTAGCACGGCTCTGCAGGGCGATATCGGCATTACCCTCTTTGAGCTTGACCATGTATTCCTGCGCCTTGTCACGAGCAATCTCATTGGCCTTTTGTTGCTTGAGACGCGCTTCAATGGCAGGCTTCACTTCGGCGAATTCCAGTGTACCGGCTTGCTGATGCTCTTTGATGCGAATAACGACAACATGATTGCGATCAACTTCAAGCAGCTCACTGTTCATGCCCCCCAGCACATCGCTGGAGAACGCGGCCTTGGACAGCTCTGGCTTATCAAAAGGAGCTGGTGCGTTGTCACGGCCAAACAGTCGAGTCGTCTTGATCTCTGCCCCTACGGCCTTGGCCGCTTCCTGCAGATTATCAGGAATTTCATAGCTGGTATCGGCCAGCTTCTGCTGCAAACCATAGAATTGGTTAACTGCTTCATCCTGCTTGAGCTGGGCGACAATCTTGTCTTTCACTTCGGCGAAAGGAGCCGTCTGGCCGCTTTGGATATCCAGCAACTTGATGATATGGAAACCAAAAGGTGTCTTGACTACTTTGGAGATATCACCCTTGTTCAACGCAAACAAGGCTTCGTCGAACGCAGGGTCCATCACACCGGGTTCAAACCAGCCCAATTCACCGCCCTTCTCACCGCTCAGGGTATCCTGAGAGTCTGACTTGGCAAGCGCAGCAAAATCAGCGCCATTTTCCAGTTGCTTGTGAAGGTCCTCGGCCTTGGCTTCGGCGTTGTCGGTAGATGCGTCGATCAGAATATGGGCCGCCAGACGCTTTTCAGCAGTCTGGTATTGATTCTGATGCTCATCATAGTAAGTCTTGGCTTGTTCATCGCTGATCTGAATGCCATTGGCCAAATCTTTGGCATCGAGCTCAACATACTCAAGACTGACCATTTCCGGACGTTCAAATTGGGCCGGGTTGGTGTCATAGAATGACTTAACTTCTTCCTCGGTCACAGTAGCCTCGGCCAGGAAAGGCTCTGCATCTACCATCAGATAGCGGATATCCCGGGTTTGTCCCTGCAACTTGGCCAGCGATTCTGCCTCACCATTGAGAACAAACTCACTGCCAATCAAAGCGCTGATCAGCTGACGACGTGTCATGTCCACCCGCATGCTTTCACGGAAAGTCGCTTGTTGATAGCCCAGTTGACGTAGAATCGCTTCAAAGCGATCGTTGTCGAACTTACCTTCAGTTTGGAAAGCGGGCTCTTGTCTAATCGCTTCTACGATTTGAGCATTGGATACTCTCAGACCCATCTCTGCGGCGGCTTGATCCAGCAGCTTTTGTGCTACCAGGCGTTCAAGCACCCCTTTCTTGATACTGGCCAGATAGGCATCATTGGCCGCCAGAGCGTCAAACATCTCGCCCAGTTGTTGTTCCAGACGGGCACGCTCGCTTTGATAGGCCTGGTCCAGTTCGGTCGTGGAAATCTCTTCACCATTGACTGTGGCGGCCGGAGCCACTGAGGAGGAACCCAGGTAACTGCTTACACCAGCAAATGCAAAGGAAAGTATCACCAGTACCAAAATAGCTTTGGCTATTACGCCCTGTGACCCTTCGCGAATCTTCTCTAACATCAGACGTCTCGCTTATGCGATTAATAGTAAAAAAAAGGCGCATCTCTTGTGGGATGCGCCTATCTGTAACATGAATGGAGTCTGCAGACGCTACTTCAGCTTATCCTCACACTCCGAAACGTCGGCTAATCCGGCGCTTCCAATCCGTAAAAAGCACTGCCTGGCAGTGCTTAATCTTTACGAAAGCCCTACAAAGGCTGCGATGTTAATTAGTTAACAGCGTCTTTCAGAGCTTTACCTGCTTTGAATGCAGGGATCTTAGCTGCAGCGATTTTGATCTCTTTACCGGTCTGTGGGTTACGACCAGTACGCTCAGCGCGTTCACGCACTTCAAAAGTACCGAAACCAACAAGAGAAATTTTGTCACCTTCTTTCAGACCTTCAGTCACAGCTGCGATGAAAGAATCCAATGCACGGCCGGCAGCGGCTTTAGAAATATCAGCACCAGAAGCAATTTTCTCGATTAGTTCAGATTTGTTCATGTCATCCCCTTGAATGTAATTTTCGCGCCGCAACCAAATCCTTCTCTAGAGCGGTCTGCGGAGGCTTTTATAACAAGCTTGATATCAAAGTTCAAGCACAGTTGGAAAACCAAAGAATTTAAATTGGATACAGCTCAAAGCCAGTCGCCCCAAGGGCTTGGCACAACTGGCTCTCCACAGACCTAGGCTACCACAGGTCTGGGTTTTGTTAAGCCCCTTTTTTCACTTTTTTTAGTGGCATAGGACATTTTCTTGCGTTAGCCCAAATTTTTAACCACTTCAAAGCCCTCGACTGGTCGCTCAAGCGCCAGTTGCAGCACTTCGTCTATCCAACGAACCGGGCGAATCTCCAAGTCTGCCACTACGTTAGCCGGAATTTCTTCCAGATCCCGTTCGTTCTCCTTGGGTATCAATACCAGCTTAATGCCACCGCGGTGGGCCGCCAGCAGTTTCTCTTTCAGACCACCGATAGGCAACACCTCACCCCTCAGAGTAATTTCGCCAGTCATGGCGACCTCACCCTTGACCGGGTTCCCCGTCAGACTGGAAACCAGAGCGGTACACATGGCGGCACCCGCTGATGGACCATCTTTCGGAGTTGCCCCTTCGGGGACGTGCACATGGATGTCGCGCTTCTCGTAGAAGTCAGGGTTGATCCCCAACTGCTCGGCACGCGAACGAACCACTGTCATTGCGGCCTGAATAGACTCCTGCATCACATCACCCAGTGAGCCCGTATAGGTCAGCTTACCCTTACCGGCAACAGAAGTGGCTTCGATGGTCAGTAAATCGCCGCCCACTTCGGTCCAGGCCAAACCTGTTACCTGACCAATCTGATTCTTGGACTCGGCCTTACCATAGTCAAAGCGCTGTACCCCGAGGAAAGACTTGAGGTTGTCCTGATTGACATCCACATGCTTGGTATCTTTCTCCAGCATGATCTGTTTGACCACTTTACGGCAAATCTTCGACAGCTCACGTTCCAGCGCCCGCACCCCGGCTTCACGGGTGTAGTAGCGGATCACCCCGAGAATAGCGCTATCATCGATAGTGATTTCATTCTTCTTCAGGCCGTTACGTTCAATCTGCTTCGGCAACAAGTGCTGCTTGGCAATATTGAGTTTCTCATCTTCGGTGTAACCGCTAAGACGGATAACTTCCATCCGATCCAGCAAGGGGCCCGGGATGTTCATCGAGTTGGAGGTGGCCACAAACATCACATCGGACAGATCGTAATCCACTTCCAAGTAGTGATCGTTAAAGGTGGCGTTCTGCTCGGGATCCAACACCTCCAGCAATGCCGAGGCCGGATCGCCGCGCATGTCCGAGCTCATCTTGTCGATTTCATCGAGCAAAAACAGCGGGTTTTTCACCCCGACTTTGGCCATCTTCTGGATGATCTTGCCCGGCATAGAACCTATATAGGTACGGCGGTGACCACGGATTTCCGCCTCATCACGCACGCCGCCCAATGCGACCCGCACATACTTACGACCAGTCGCTTTAGCAATAGATTGCCCCAGGGATGTCTTACCAACCCCTGGCGGGCCAACCAGACACAGGATTGGGCCCTTGAGCTGTTTCACCCGGCTCTGTACCGCTAAATACTCGAGGATCCGCTCTTTAACCTTCTCCAGGCCATAGTGATCTGTATCCAGTACCTGTTCGGCCTTGGAGAGGTCACGCTTAATCTTGGAGCGCTGTTTCCAGGGCACTGAGGTCATCCAGTCAACATAGCTGCGCACCACAGTGGCTTCGGCCGACATGGGTGACATCATTCTCAGCTTATTGAGCTCGGCAGAAGCCTTCTCTTTGGCCTCTTCCGGCATGCCGGCTTCTTCTATTTTGCGGCCCAAGCTTTCGAACTCGTCATGGCCTTCATCAAGATCGCCAAGCTCCTTCTGGATAGCCTTCATCTGCTCGTTGAGATAGTACTCACGCTGACTCTTTTCCATCTGCTTCTTGACCCGGGAGCGGATGCGTTTTTCTACCTGCAGCAGGTCGATTTCCGCTTCCATCATGGCCATCAGATACTCGAGTCTTTCACCGACCTTGACCATCTCCAGTACAGACTGTTTGTCTGCCAGCTTAAGCGGCATATGCGCCGCCATGGTATCGGCCAATCTGTCGGCCTCTTCGATACCAGAGAGAGAGGTGAGTACCTCGGGCGGAATTTTCTTGTTCAGCTTGATATAGCCTTCAAACTGACTGATAGCGCTGCGAACCAGCACCTCTTCTTCCCTGTCGTCCAGCGCTTCGGACTCCAGGTAGTGTGCGGTAGCAACAAAGAACTCTTCTTCCTGGGTATAGCGTTCGATACGGGCGCGCTTGCCGCCTTCAACCAACACCTTGACTGTGCCATCTGGCAGCTTCAGCAGCTGCAAAATGGAAGCGACTGTACCTACGTCGAAAATATCGTCTATGCCAGGCTCGTCCAGATCCGCATCCCGCTGCGCCACAAGAATGATCTGTTTATCCTGCGCCATGGCAGTTTCCAAACAACGGATGGACTTTTCACGTCCTACGAATAACGGAATTACCATATGGGGATAGACCACCACGTCTCTCAGTGGCAGCACGGGCAATTCGATTCGCGCTTCACGCTCTAGGGTCATAGTTCGATTCCGTTTCAGTTAAAGATTACAGTGAGTATATTGGGACGCTTTCCCGGCTTTCAATGGTAAAGACAAAAAAAGGAGCCCTGATGGACTCCTTAATTTTCAACTTGATAGCTTATTGCTCAGTTATTGGTCACCGGCAGCAGCCTGGGAGTCATTATTCTCGTAAATAAGAATAGGCGCTGACTCACCTTTCACCACGGATTCATCAATAACCACCTTGACCACATTATCCATGGAAGGCAGGTCATACATGGTATCCAGCAGTATCGCTTCAACGATGGAACGTAAGCCACGGGCCCCTGTCTTGCGGGACATCGCCTTTTGCGCTATCGCCTTGAGGGCATCGTCGCGAAACTCAAGTTCGACATTCTCCATTTCGAACAAAGTGGCAAACTGCTTGGTGATGGCGTTCTTGGGTTCGGACAGGATCTGCACCAAAGCGGATTCATCCAGTTCGCCAAGAGTCGCAACCACAGGCAGACGCCCGATAAACTCAGGAATAAGGCCATATTTGACCAAATCTTCCGGCTCGACCTGCAACAGAGTATCTGTGATGGTGGCCTTCTCGGCCTGACCTTTAACCTGAGCACCGAAGCCGATACCGCTACCCACGTGAGAGCGCTGCTCAATCACCTTCTCAAGGCCTGCAAAGGCACCACCACAGATGAAGAGTATCTTAGAGGTATCGACCTGCAGGAACTCCTGTTGTGGGTGTTTACGGCCGCCCTGAGGAGGCACGGCGGCAACAGTGCCTTCAATCAGTTTCAGCAGTGCCTGCTGCACCCCTTCACCGGACACGTCTCGGGTGATGGAAGGGTTATCTGACTTACGGCTGATTTTGTCAATCTCATCGATATAGACAATACCACGCTGCGCCTTGTCAACATCATAGTCGCACTTCTGCAGCAGCTTCTGAATAATGTTTTCAACGTCTTCCCCCACATAACCGGCTTCGGTCAATGTGGTGGCATCCGCCATAGTGAAAGGCACATTCAGGAACCGAGCCAAGGTCTCTGCCAACAAGGTCTTACCACTACCGGTTGGACCGATAAGCAGAATATTACTCTTGCCAAGCTCCACACCATCTTTGGGAGCACTGTTCTTCAGGCGCTTGTAGTGGTTATAAACCGCCACAGACAACACCTTCTTGGCCTGCTCTTGGCCGATAACATAATCATCCAGGTGTGCACGCAGTTCGTGGGGAGTCGGCAGCTTGTCCTGATCCCGGTTGGGCGAAATCTCTTTTATCTCTTCGCGAATGATGTCGTTACACAACTCGACACATTCATCACATACATACACAGATGGCCCGGCGATCAGCTTGCGAACTTCATGCTGGCTTTTTCCGCAGAAAGAGCAATACAGCAATTTGCCGCTATCACCGTTGCCTTTGTTGTCACCCATTACTCTACCTCTTTTGCAGTCTGCTCTACTGCCATACACTTAAGCGTCTTCAATCTGAGCATAGCCCAGCCATAAGCAAAAATCAGCCTTAACGTTTGGTCAGAACCGAATCGACCAAACCGTATTCCATGGCCTGAGAAGCGCTCATAAAGTTGTCTCGGTCGGTATCCCGCTCGATAACTTCCAACGGTTGACCTGTGTGTTCGGCCAACATCTGGTTCAGCTTCTGTTTGATCCCCAGTATCTCTTGGGCGTGGATAGCAATATCCGATGCCTGTCCCTGGAAGCCACCCAAAGGCTGATGGATCATCACCCGTGAGTTCGGCAAACAGTGACGTTTACCCTTAGCGCCACCGGCCAACAGGAAGGCGCCCATGCTAGCTGCTTGTCCGATACATACAGTGCTGACATCTGGCTTGATAAACTGCATGGTGTCATAAATAGCCATACCAGCAGTGACAGAGCCACCTGGTGAGTTGATATAGAGAGAGATCTCTTTATCCGGGTTTTCTGATTCCAAAAACAGCAACTGTGCCACGATCAGATTGGCCATGTGCTCTTCAACCTGACCAACCAGGAAGATCACCCGCTCTTTCAACAAGCGTGAATAGATATCGTAAGAGCGTTCTCCCTTGGCAGTTTGCTCAACCACCATAGGAACGAGTGCATTAAGTACTGATTCTGGCGCGTTATGCATCATTAACTTTCCCTAAATAAAAAAACGGCCCGCATGAGGGACCTCATACGAGCCATTATAAATGGCGAACAACCAAGCAAGTCAAGCTTAGGTTATGCGCGGCCGGTAGCCTTGTTCATAAATTCTTCAAAAGCGACATCTTTCTTAGTCACTTTGGCTGATTTCAGAACCGCTTCAACGGCTTGCTCTTCCAGAGCCAGGTTGCGCATGTTCTGCATCAACTCTTCGTTACCGTTGTAATATTCGATCACTTCTTTTGGATCTTCATAGGCAGAAGCCATGGAAGCGATCAGCGCCTGTACGCGCTCTTCATCGGCTTTCAGCTCGTTGGATTTGATCACTTCGCCCAGCAGCAGACCGACTTTAACACGGCGCTCGGCTTGTTCAGTGAACAGCTCGGCTGGCAGCTCAGGCATGTTGGCACCTTGACCACCGAAACGCTGCATGGCCTGGCGACGCAGAACGTTAACTTCACCGTCGATCAGCGCTTTTGGCAGCTCGATTTCGTTGGCAGCCAGCAGGCCATCAAGCACTTGCTCTTTCACATTGGCTTTCAGAGCTTGTTCCAGCTCGCGGCTCATGTTCTTGCTGATCTCAGCTTTCAGAGCATCGATGCCACCTTCGGTGATACCGAACAGCTTGGCGAACTCGTCGTTAACTTCAGGCAGGTTGGCACCCTTGACTTCTTTCACTGTGATAGCGAACTTGGCGGCTTTGCCTTTCAGGTTTTCGGCGTGGTATTCCTCAGGGAAAGTCACGTCGATGTCGAACTCTTCACCGGCTTTGTGGCCTTTAACGCCTTCTTCAAAACCAGGGATCATACGACCGCTGCCCAGTTGCAGTTCGAAATCTTCGGCCTTGCCGCCTTCAAACTCTTCACCGTCAACACTACCCACAAAGTTGATAACCACTTTGTCACCGTCTTCGGCAGCGCGCTCAACCGCTTCGTAAGTCGCGTGTTGCTTGCGCAGGGTTTCGATCATGTTGTCAACGTCGGCTTGTTGTACTTCGGCAACAGGTTGCTCAACTTCGATACCGTCCAGGCCTTTGATTTCAACTTCTGGATAAACTTCAAAGGTCGCGGTGAACTCAAACTTTTCGGCGTCAGTGGCACCTGGGGTAAAGGTTGGAGCACCGGCAGGGTTCAACTTCTCGGCAATGATGGCCTCAATGAAGTTGCGCTGCATCACTTCACCAGTGATGTCTTGGCGAATCGCTTTGCCATAACGCTTTTCAATCACACTCGCTGGGACTTTACCTGGACGGAAGCCGGGGATACGTGCACGCTTGGCTTCGCGCAGCAGGTTGTCTTTAACCAGTTTTTCGATCTGCTCTGCAGGAACAGAGATGGTCAGGCGACGCTCCAGGCCTTGGGTTGTTTCAACAGAAACTTGCATTGTTTTACCTCGAAATGTGTCTAACGTCCTTTGCAATAGCCGATTGTTTCAACTATTCAGGTATTCGTTTCTTGATCTCTTTAAACTTGACTGGAATGCCCATCAGTAGTGAATTCCGGCACCGGTCGCACAATGTTGATTGTTATCAAGACGCAGCATTATATCGACCGATCTTAGTGGAGTCGAGTCTCAATGCCACAGAAAAAGGCATAAAAAAAGCGACCTAAGGTCGCTTTTTTTATAAAAGAGTGGGGTGACTGATGGGGCTCGAACCCACGACAACTGGAATCACAATCCAGGGCTCTACCAACTGAGCTACAATCACCACCGAAGATGGTACGCCCGGCAGGATTCGAACCTGCGACCATCCGCTTAGAAGGCGGATGCTCTATCCAACTGAGCTACGGGCGCAGGACCTGCAAATTAAATTTGCATCCTAAGCGGTACTGACAATGCTATCCACACTGCCCTTGAAATCTGGTCGGTGATAGAGGATTCGAACCTCTGACCCTCTGCTCCCAAAGCAGATGCGCTACCAGGCTGCGCTAATCACCGAGAATTTTTCTCCAAGCCCGGTTACACCTGCCAGCCTCGAGAACGGAGCGCATCTTAGCCCCTCACCCGACAAGCGTCAACGATTTTTTTAACCATGCCATCTGCTTGGCGAAATTACGTGCTGCTTTGACGAAATTCTGTGTTCTGGAGCCGGTTTGTCCATGACACCCCTAAGCCTCACTGGTAAAATGGCGCCGTTTCTAACATCGCGCCATATAAAAGGATATCCTACACCCATGACAGCCCAACTCATAGATGGCAAAGCGATTGCGCAATCCATAAGACAACAGCTAAAGCAGAAAGTCACTGCACGTCAAGCAGCGGGACAGCGTATCCCAGGCTTGGCTGTTATTCTGGTGGGAGCGGATCCTGCCTCTCAGGTTTATGTCGGCAGTAAGCGTAAAGCCTGCGAAGAAGTGGGGTTCATCTCCCGCTCCTATGATCTGCCTGAGTCCACCAGTGAAGAAGAACTGCTGACCCTGATAGACTCGCTCAATGAAGATACCGCCATAGATGGCATTCTGGTGCAGCTGCCGCTGCCTGAACATATTAAAGAATCCAAGGTCATTGAGCGGATCCGTCCCGACAAAGATGTCGACGGTTTCCATCCTTATAATGTCGGCCGTTTGGCTCAAAGGATCCCGGTACTGCGCTCCTGCACTCCTATGGGGATCATGACTCTTATCAAGTCTACCGGAGTCGATACCTATGGTCTGGATGCAGTTGTGGTTGGTGCCTCCAATATCGTGGGTCGTCCCATGACGCTGGAACTCTTACTGGCTGGCTGCACCACCACCACTTGCCACAGATTCACTAAAGACCTCAAAGACAAAGTCAGCCGCGCCGATCTTCTGGTGGTGGCCGTAGGTAAACCAGGTTTTATTCCGGGCAGCTGGATCAAGCCGGGAGCCATAGTCATAGACGTGGGCATAAACCGACTCGACAACGGCCGCTTGGTGGGAGATGTTGACTTTGATCTTGCCTGTGAGCGCGCCAGCCATATCACCCCGGTTCCCGGCGGCGTCGGTCCGATGACCATCGCCAGCTTGCTGGAAAACACTCTGTTTGCCGCAGAGCAATATCACGACTAAGCAAACACGCACCTATTTAAGACAAAACCCCCGACGATCATTTTCAGACCCTCGGGGGTTTTAAATTAGGCACTCTCACCAAAGTTCAGTTGGAAAAAGCTTCTCTGACATAGACTTCAAAGCGGCTAGCTGTCGGATTCGGCGCCACGGCGCTCACCTGCAACTGCTGTTTACCATGCAGCTTGACCGACTTCCAGGATACACCTTCATCGTCCAAGGTATAACCGCTGGCGTCATACCAGGTGAACTTATATTGAACACGCATATCGGTAGCGACTTTGCTGCTGATGGTGGCAGTGCCTCTAAGCAAACCGCCCTCGCCTCTGGCCATCAAGTCTCCGACACTCACTGAGCGGGCAAAACTGCTGTTGTCGATACGGCTTTCACCGGTCGAGCTAGCATACACTCCGGCCGTATGGTTGGCGCAGCCTGCCAGAGCCAGCAGGGTTGCTGCTATTACCAAGACTTTTTTCATCTGCCAATCCTTTTTCTCAGTCAATCAAAAAGTGTGCCCGGGCGGTTGCTATCAACTGCTTACGGTTGGTTTGCCAACAATCGATATTGACGTTAGCCACTCGCCGCCCCTGACGGGTAATTCGGCACTCGGCGAAACTGTCCTTATGATAACCGGCGCGTAAGTAGTCGATGGAAAAATCAACCACCTTGGGCACCTTACTGGTTTGCATAAACACCATCAGCTGAATGATGGCCGACATCTCCATAAATCCGGCGATCACCCCGCCGTGAATGGCTGGCAATACCGGATTGCCTATGTTGTCATCTTTGGCTGGCAGGCGAAACACCAGCTCATCGCCAAACCTTTCCACCAACATGCCGATAAAGCGAGCATAGGGAACATGCTCAAGCAAATGACTGAAATCATTGGTTTCTGTCACCTTGGCGACTATGCTTTTTACATCCATGGATGCCTTGGCGTCTGTCATTTCGCCTCTTCTCCCATCAGCGCCTTGCGGAAAGTGTCCCCGATCATTTCTGGGCTTATTCGCATAAAGGAGCCAACCGCATGAGCGATGGGGTCGTCTATGCTGTCCTGATAGGCGATGGCCCGGGTGAACGCCACGCTGGATGACAACTTATAACACTCGGCAAAACCATAAACCGGCTTGTGGGGTTCGGCGGGCTTCATATAATCGACCCGCAGATCCAGAGTTGGTGAGATCTCCAGCGAGCCATATTTGTCCTTGATAGCACAAACCACGGCGCAGCCACAGGCGGTATCCATCAATGTGGTGATAACCCCGCCATGGATAACCCCTGTCTCAGGATACCCCACCAACTCGGCACTGTAGGGCAATTCTATCAGTACATGGTGCTCACTGGCCTCATGTACCTTGAGCATAAGGCGACGGCACTGAGCCAACTGGTTGACAAAACGGCTCGCCAGAGTCGTCAGCGGGAAAAACTCCGGATTGACTTTCATGACTCTGGACTCACCATAGGCCCCAAGGCTTTACCGCCAAGCAGATGCATGTGGATGTGGAACACTTCCTGGCCGCCATGCTCATTACAATTAATGATCAAACGGTAACCGTCCTCAGCAATCCCGGCCTCGGCGGCCAGCTTGGCGGCCACTGTAACCATACGGCCGATGGCCTGCTCGTCCGAGGCTTTGGCATCATTGACCGTGGGGATCAGATGATTGGGTACTATCAGCACGTGGGTAGGCGCCTTGGGGTTGATATCCCGAAAGGCAGTCACCAACTCGTCCTGATACAGTATGTCCGTGGGTATTTCACGGCGAATAATTTTGCTGAATATGGTTTCTTCGGCCATTTTGCCACTCTCCGGTGTGTCGGTTCAGGCTCGGCCCAAGAGCCAAACCTCTGTGTTCTTGGCAGTATAATACCATTCGGCCCAGAGATGTAATCGGCCACTGCGATTTGCCCCCAAGCCTTTTAAAACTCGGCAAGTAATTGCCGCAGCCAGGCTTTTTTGGCAGCATTGTCGCTATGCTCAGCCGGATAGCACCCAATTTGGCTCCCGGCACTCGTCAACGATTCATACGGATATTAGATGATCAGTTATCAGATTTGCCCCATAGATCCCCACGCTCACCTGTTTGAGGTCAACATCACCATTCAGGCACCGGCCCCGAGACAGGAACTTTGGTTGCCATCCTGGATCCCGGGCAGCTACATGGTTCGCGATTTTTGTCGCAATATCATAGATCTTAAAGCCTTTGATGAGCTGGAGCGTCCACTCAGCATTACTCAGCTCGACAAGCAGCGCTGGCAGATAGATTCCAATGCCGAATCACTGCAACTGCGCTACTCGGTTTATGCCTGGGATATGTCGGTGCGCAGCGCCCATCTGGATCAAACCCACGGCTTTTTCAACGGCAGCAGCGTCTTTCTGGCGGTGGCCGACAAAGAGCTTGAGCCGCTGGAGCTGGAAATTCTGCCTCCCAAAGAGGAAGCCAACTGGCAACTGGCAACAACCCTGAGTCGAATCGAAGGTGAAGAGTGGCAGTTCGGCCGTTTCAGCGCCGCCAACTATGATGAGCTTATCGACCATCCAGTGGAGATGGGCACCTTTACCCATGGCAGTTTTGAGGCCTGTGGCGTGCGCCATGATGTGATACTGACTGGGCGTCACCGCTGCCATATGCCCAGGCTGCTTGACGATCTCAAGGCTATTTGCGAGAGCCAGATCCGCCTCTTCGGTGAAGCGCCGTTTGAACGCTACCTGTTTATGACTCAGGTATTGGGCAATGGCTTTGGAGGACTGGAACACAGAGCCTCCACCGCCCTGCACTGCTCCCGTAAGGATCTGCCGCTGAGTATGGAGATGCCGGTTAACAAGGATTACCGCACTTATCTGTCGCTCTGCAGTCACGAATACTTCCACAGCTGGAACGTCAAACGCATTAAGCCTGCCAGCTTCATTCCCTATGCGTTGGAGGCTGAGAGCTACACCCGTCAATTGTGGGCTTATGAAGGTATCACTTCTTATTATGATGACCTGATGACACTCAGAGCCAACAGGGTTTCCAATGAACAATATCTGGAGATGCTATCCCAGACCATGACCCGGGTGTATCGCATGCCGGGCAGGCAGTTGCAGAGCCTGACAGAATCGAGCTTCAATGCCTGGACCAAGTTCTACAAACAGGATGAAAACGCCGCCAACGCCATCGTCAGCTATTACACCAAGGGAGCTTTGTTTGCCCTGTATCTGGACTTGACTCTGAGACTGGAAACCCAGGGGAAATACACCCTAGATAACCTGATGCAAAAGCTGTGGCAGGCCTTTGGCAGCCAGGGTATAGGCACTGAAGATGACTCCCATCGCCGCCTCTATGAGGAGCTGCTTGGCCGGGATGCCAGCGCAGAATTTGCCTTTCTGGATAATACCCAAGAGTTGCCGCTGGCGCCCCTGCTGGCGCAATTCGGAATCGAGATGCAGCTTCGCAGTGCCCAAGGCGCTCAGGATCAGGGCGGTGGGGATGTTGAGGGGCAAAAAATCGGCTTCGGAGCCCGCTACAAGGCTGAAGCCCTGGGGTTAAGGATTGTGAGTGTGACCAACGGCAGCGCGGCTCACAGCGCCGGGCTCGCGGCCGAGGACCTGTTGATTGCCGCCAATGGTCTGCAGGTCGGCGCTCAGTTTGAAAATGAACTGCAGCAATATGAGCCCGGCGATAGTCTGGAGCTGCACTTCTTCCGCCGTGATGAACTGATGACAGGCCAACTGCCTATCAACCCGGCGGCAATAGATACTGTGTCACTCAAGCTCACCGATCCAGCCAAAGCCAAGGCCTGGCTGGGTTAAGGAAGGTGCGAACAAGTCCCATGCGTGCTCTGCGTAGGCTTACAGGCTTGGATGCAAGGCGTGGTTCGCAGCAAATGGCCCTAGTCCTTTGCAAGAAGCATAACACAGCAGGCAAGCCTGTAAGTCATGCCCTTTGAGGCTTTCACAGCAACCGGCTCTCTGCGTTATCCGACTTCGACAGACCCCGGCATGCCTTCAGTCAGATGCCTTGAACGCCAATTGCTGTGTAAGCCAGAGTGTCGCGAGGACTTATTCGCACCTGCCCTAACTGCCTGAGCCTTGACTCTCGGCCACATCGGCCATCAAGTGGCGCTGAGCCCAGGCCATCGCCTGGGCCCGGTTGCTTAAATTCAGTTTGCGAAATACCCGATAGAGATGGGTCTTAACCGTACTCTCACTGACATACAGGGAAGTGGCAATCTGTTGATTACTGAGCCCGGCCAGTAGCGCCTGCAACACCTCCCGCTCCCTGAAAGTCAGCACATCGCCACTAAGTTCTCCCTTGGCCAGCCGAGATTGCAACTCAAAAGGAATATCGCAGCCGCCCTTCTGCACAATATCCAGGCCACGGCCTAGCTGTGCCAAGCTCGCCTCAGGATAGAAAACCGCCTTGACCACAGACGGCAACAACAGGCATTCATACTCCACCCTTCTGGGATAATGCAGTAACACCACTTTGCAACCGCGGCTCTTGGCGGCCTGTTTAAGGATTTTATAGCCCAAGGCCGACTCCACTGTAGCCAAATCCAGCAGCAGCATGTCGACATCGGCTCCCAAGGCATCAATGTGCCATCGCTCGGGGGAGAAACAGGATAAGCGCACCAAAAACTCCTGCGGCCAACGGCTATCCATCAGCTCGGTCAACAGAGCGGACCTGGAAACCACTAACCAGTGCATCACATTGAACATAGGCGGCCCTCGATTGATCACACAAACGAAATTTACATTAAATTAACCTATGTATCAAAATCAGTGATTACTTGAAATAGCAGCACAGCCCCCAGTTTCACACTCAAAATGAATAAGAGTTAACTGAACAAGCGCCGCCACAGGCATTAACATAAAGGGGTAAAACAGATCTGGGGGATCAAATATGGAAACCAATACTGCGGGCGAAGTGCGCCTGTCTCGCTATCAGGCCTGGGATCTTCCCACTCGCCTTTTTCACTGGGTAAACCTGGTGTTAGTACTAATGATGACAATCATCGGCGGAGTAATGATGTTCAAATCCAATTTGGGGATCAGCGGCCTCGACGCCAAAATCGGCTTGAAAACACTGCATGTCTGGATAGGTTATGTCTTTGCCATCAACCTGGCATTCAGATTACTGTGGGGATTATTCGGTCCCATTAAGGCGCGTCTTGGCACACTGCTCCCGAAAAAAGGGGAATTGGCAAGCTATCGCGCGGCTCTCAAGAAAGGCGAAAACCCACAATATCTCGGTCATAATCCGGCGGGAAAACTGGCGGTCATCGCTTTGTTTGGTCTGCTGACCCTGATCATGGTGACAGGTTTGGTGCGAGCCGGTACTGACATCTACTATCCACCGCTGGGCGGCATGGTTCAGGAATATATCGCCGCCGATGGTGTCGAACCTACCAACCTCAAACCCTATGATGACACAGGCGTTAATCCAGACAAGGCTGCAGCGATTAAAGGTGCCAAGGGCTTGGCAGGAAAAGTCCATGTCTACAGCGTATATCTGTTGCTTCTGTTGGTATTGCTGCACATAGCAGCGGTGATCCACGCCGAGCGTAAGCGTCAGCCCGGTATCATTTCGGCTATGTTTTCCGGCAATAAATATCTGCCAACAACGCCGGTGGATAAAGACTAGATTAAGATATCGGCCCATGCTGAACCAGAGATCAGCACAAGCCAGAAACAATAACGCCGGCATTAAGCCGGCGTTGTCATTCGAGCGATACGGGCTTACTTCAGAGCACTTTCCGAAGTACGGCCATCATCGTGGCAGCTATCGCAGGTAGGCTTCTGACCGACATTCATATCGTGAGGGGCATGACAATCGGCACATACCAGTGCGCCATCGTGAGGCTTGTGCACTGCGTCCATTTCTGCCAACGAACCATGGCAGCTTTGACACTGTTCAAATTCATAGGCGCCGTCAGCAGAAGGAGAACCATCGGCGTGACAGCTTTCACAGCCGCCCATATCCGCGTGGAAATCAGACAGCTTTTGATCTTCTGCAAAAGCAGATGGTGACAGGGCCAGTGCGGCCAGACCAGCACCGAACAACACACTCAATAGTTTCTTGCTCACAATAATATCCTCCGATAATGACAGTCGAGCGAAAGTTCTTATGTCAGGTATGACTTTCGTCTCTCTATCAACAAATAGCACGACTTGGATTAACTTAGTCAAGCTTTTGCCAATTGGCAAACTAATTTAAGTCGGCGCCACTTTAGCAACTTGCGCAAAAGCAAAATGTGCGCTGAATCATGTAACCATCGGTTAATTACGGAATTTTACATTTAATTTACCTAGTGACTTCTGTATTAATAAGCGTTTCAACAGCATAAAAAAGGAGGCCAATAGGCCTCCTTGAGAGAAAGTATCGTTGAATTATCCGCGGTTTCTCAACGCTTCAATACGCTTTTCTAGCGGTGGATGACTCATAAAGAGTTCGGTCATTGAACGCTTGCCGTTGATACCGAAGGCCGACATATTGGCTGGCATGGCACCGGTTTCCGGGCCAGTACGCAGACGTTCAAGGGCCGCAATCATCTTATTCTTACCGGCAAGGCGAGCAGCACCTTCATCGGCGCGGAACTCACGAATGCGGGAGAAGTATGCCACCACCATGGAGGCCAGAATACCGAACAGCATATCCAGCACAAATACCACCGCCATATAGGCGATAGTGCCCAGGCCTTCACCTTCTTCATCGTTGCTGGCGACAAAGTTGTTGACGATACCGGCAACCACGCGGGCGGCGAAGATAACAAAGGTGTTTACCACGCCTTGGATCAGGGTCAGAGTCACCATGTCACCGTTGGCCACGTGGCTAACTTCGTGCGCCAGTACGGCTTCGACTTCATCGGCACTCATGCCGTAAAGCAGGCCGGTACTCACTGCCACCAGAGAGTTGTTTTTGCTTGGGCCAGTAGCAAAGGCGTTCAGCTCAGGCGACTGGTAGATAGCCACTTCCGGCATCTTAATCCCGGCCTGCTGTGCCTGACGGGCGACGGTATCGAGCAACCAACGCTCTGTGTTGTCACGGGGCTCAGTGATCACTTCACAGCCCATGGTCTTCTTGGCCATCCACTTGGAAATCGCCAAGCTGATAAAGGCGCCACCGAAACCGAAGATCGCCGCAAACACCAGCAGACCACCCATGGTCTTAGTATTGACACCCAAAATAGACATGACGATCGATGCCACCAGCAAAATGGCAAGGTTAGTCAAAATCAGTAGAAATACACGCTTCATATCAGCTCCTGTAAGGTACCTTCTGTACCGGAATTGCGTCATTGCAGACATAATATGTCTGCTTTGCAGGAATTCAAGGGGAAAAAAATAAATTATTGTTTAGTTTTCCCCACTCAGCCTCTCCCGACGCAGAGGAAGCAGCAGTCTAGGCAGCGTTGATTAAATTAAACTTAATCAACATCCCAAGTGCGGCTTTTTAAGACGGTGAAAAAAGTCGGTCACGATTGTTGAGTGCAAAGGCTTTTTGTTACCATCAAACAACGCAAACAAATCTGAAGGACAGCGACGATTATGACGATAAATGCCCTGCTGCTCAGCAGCTCCCGCGCTGGCGACACCCCCTACCTGGAACATGCCCTGCCCTATATTGAACCCATGACAGAAAAGGCCCGCAAGTGGATATTTATCCCTTACGCCGGTGTCAGCATGAGCTATGACAACTATCTGGAAGCCGTGGTTAATGGCCTGGCGCCATTGAGACTGGATATCTCCTCTATCCATCAACATGGCGACCCCAAGCAGGCTATTCGCGATGCTGACGGCATTCTGGTTGGTGGTGGCAATACCTTCCACCTATTGCATGAGTTGTACCGCTACGATCTGCTGCATCTGATCAAAGAGGAAGTCGCCGCCGGCAAACCCTATATCGGCTGGAGTGCCGGTTCAAATATTGCCGGCCTCAGCATACGTACCACCAATGATATGCCTATTATAGAGCCGCCATCATTCAGTGCCCTTGGCCTGCTGCCACTGCAGATCAATCCGCATTACAGCAACTACAAGGCGCCGGGGCATAATGGTGAAACCCGGGCCCAGCGTTTGCTTGAGTTTACCAGTGTTGATCCCAAGACGCCGGTGCTGGCTATCCAGGAAGGCAGCGCCCTGTTGCTGCAGGACAATAAACTGAGTCTTTTGGGAGATAAGGAAGCTTATCTGTTCAGCGGTGTAGAGCAGGAGATCCCCGTGCCTGTAGGCAGTGATCTTTCCAATCTTTTGAGCTAAAAAACACTTGGCCCTACGGGGCCTTGCTGCTTGTTAACTCCAGGGCTCAACCATGCGCTTTAGCCAGCAAAGGGCTCAAATCCAGGTGCTGAGACATGGCCTCGGCACTGGGATGAGCCAGATGCGGCACCACTCCCAATAGCGGTGCCTGCATCAAGTCTTTAAGACTGGCCAGGTTTTCATCGAAGCGGCTCATATCGGCTTCGGCGCGGTTGGCCACCCAACCGGCGATTTCAAGCCCATCAGCGCGGATCACTTCCTGGGTCAATACGGCATGATTAAGACAGCCAAGCTTCATTCCCACCACCAGAATCACGGGCAGAGCCAGTCCCTGCACCGCTTCCGATAAGAAACGCCCCTCCCCCAAAGGCAAACGCCAACCACCGGCCCCTTCTATCAGGCAGAAATCGGCCATGGCATACTGGGTGAAATCCAGCGCTGCTAGTACCGCCTCAGGGCTGATATCCAGGCCGAGATCAGCGGCAGCAATATGAGGGGCAATCGCCGGCTCAAAACTGAAAGGATTCACCTTGTCGTATTGCAGTTTCAGAGTGGACTCATCCATCAGGGCCAGGGCGTCCGGGTTTCTCAGCCCGTATGGGGTGTTGTGGCAACCCGAGGCCAGGGGTTTGACCCCCAAGGTTTTCAAGCCATGCTCGACTCGTGCCTTATGCAGCAGCGCAGCTCCGACCTGAGTCTTGCCACTGTCGGTATCTGTACCTGTTACAAAAAAAATCATCGCTGAACTACCCCTACAGCCTAAACATCAATGGTTATTTTTGGGCCTGAACCATTACTATCCTGTATGTCAGCGGCATTCCCTTGTCCGTTCTAAGGACCTCGGCCTGCCCGTTAAGTGTATGCCAAAAACCCTTTCCCTTGAGCCCGGCACCTGAGTTTTTGTCGGCGCCGACTGAAGCGCCGACCCCCTTGATGGAGTAAAGCAATTCCCTGAGATTGGCGAAATGGCACTGAAAGATATGGCTTTGCGTGTGCAAGCTCTGCCAGGGATGCTGGCCCAGCGCTTGCTCCAACATATCCTCGGCTGCAAACGCCTTGACTCGCAGCCCCAACGTCTGTAATTCGGGCAAACTGCCCAGGGCCACTATGGCAAGGCGTACCGAACCGCCCGGGCGCATGACCCGAAAAATCTCTGCCAAGGCGGCCGGAATATCGCCGCACCACTGCAGCGCCAGATTGGAATAAACCGCATCGAAACTATTGTCGCCAAAGGGAAGCTGCTCGGCATCGCCACAAACAGCCTGATAATCGGGGAAGTTTCCCTTCAGCTGCTTGAGCATTCCGCTGGCGATATCCAGGGCGGTCACGCTTTGGGGCCTGAGCGTGGCAAAAGCCGTGCCCGGACCTGCACCTATATCCAGCAGTTGTCCTGAGTGTGGGCAATCGTCCCAGTCAAGTAAGGCTTCGGCCGTCAGACGCTGCACCTTATTGTGGCGTTCATAAGCGCTTGCCGCCTTGGAAAAACGCCCGGCGACATCCCCTAGCGGCACGGATTGCACCAGGCCTGTGTGACTGGCCAGAGGTTCGTGACTGATGTTGCTCATGCCATCAGCTCCGCCAGTGTCGAGGCCAAGGCCAGTATATCCTGCTCCCTGTGCTCGGCGCTCAGGGTAATACGCAGTCTGGCACTGCCTTGGGGGACTGTGGGTGGCCGAATCGCCCCCACCAGGAAACCGCGTTCCAAAAGCCTTGCCGCCAGCGCCATACACTTGCCACTCTCACCCACCAACAGAGGTTGAATTGGCGACTCAGATGGCATCAAGGAGATCCCCGCCGCTTGGCAGCTGCGGCGAAACAAAGCGATATTGGCGTTGAGGCGCTCGAGCAAAGGCTCTTGCTGGATCAGCTCCAGAGCCTCGAGCACGCCCATACAGCAGGCCGGTGACAGCGCGGTGGAATAAATGTATTCACGGGCATTGGCCACCAGATAGTCTATCAATTCCTGCGAGCCCACAATCGCCGCGCCCTGACCACCGAGCGCCTTGCCAAAGGTCACCAAGCGGGCAAATACCGGCAAGGGTGAAGACTCAAATAGAGCGAAACCGTGGGCATCATCGAGAATAAGCGGGCTGCCATGCGCTTGGCACAAGTGACTCAATTTACCGAGCGGCGCCCTGTCGCCATCCATGCTGAACACGGTTTCGGTGAGCACTGCGCTGCCGGGATGCCGGGCCAAAAGCGCTGTGGCGGCCGCCATATCGTTATGGGCAAAACGCCGTATTTTGGCCTTTGAGTCGCGCAGGCCATCTATCATGGAGGCATGCACCAATTTGTCGGCAATCACTGTATCTTCGGCGCTAAACAGGGTTTTCATCAGCGCAGTGTTGGCGGCAAAACCACAGCTGAACAGTAACGCCGCTTCTGCACCGAGTGCCCGGCACAGACCTTGTTCGAGCTTGAGATGCGCCTCGCTGTAACCTGAAACCAGAGGTGAAGCGCCGCTGCCGCAGCCATAGAGAGTTGCCCCCTTGGCAAGCGCAGAGATGACCTTGGGATGACGGGCTAGGCCCAGATAATCATTGGCGGCAAAATCCAGCAATGGTTTGCCTGTGGCTTGGGCAACAGGATGCAATAGTCGCTCACGGCCGGACGCTGCGGCGAAGCAGCGTCTTTGCCTGAGCAAGCCGCCGCGCGCAAGCTCTTCACGGCGGCGGGCCATTTTGTCCAGCAATGAGGTCAAGTTACAGGGCTCCGGCGTCGTAAAACTGTCCCTGAGCCTTGTTATTGATAGCCTCTGCCTTGGCCGCGACGCGGGCTATTTCGGCGCCCTCTTCCTCGACCGTGGCGGCCTTGCCTTGCTCCGGGGTCAATCCCAGACGGCGGAACAGGCTCATATCGTCATTTTCTTCCGGGTTGGCGGTGGTCAACAACTTGCACCCATAGAAAATCGAGTTGGCGCCGGCAAAGAAACACATGGCCTGCAGCTCATCTGTCATATTTTCACGCCCGGCCGACAAGCGAACCCGCGACAAAGGCATCATGATTCTGGCCACGGCTATGGTGCGCACAAACTCCAGTGGATCCAGGTCGTCCAGGCTGTCCAGCGGCGTACCGGCCACCTTGACCAACATATTGATAGGCACAGAGTCGGGATGTTGCTCAAGATTAGCCAACTGTTGCAGCAAACCCGCCCTGTCGGTGGCCTGCTCGCCCATGCCGACAATCCCGCCGGAGCACACCTTCATACCGGCGGCGCGCACATTGGCCAGGGTGTCCAACCGCTGCTGATAGGTGCGGGTGGTGATGATGTCACCATAGTATTCCGGCGAGGTATCCAGGTTATGGTTGTAGTAATCCAGCCCGGCTTCGGCCAGCTCGTTGGCCTGGTTTTCGCTGAGCATACCCAGAGTCATACAGGTTTCCATTCCCAGGGATTTAACCTCCTGCACCATCTGCTTGAGATAAGGCATATCGCGTTCATGCGGGTTACGCCAGGCGGCTCCCATGCAGAAGCGGGTCGCACCGGCGGCCTTGGCACTTCTGGCCTCTGTCAGTACCTTTTCCATCTCCAGCAGACGCTCTTTTTCCAATCCTGTGTCGTAGCGGGCGCTCTGGGGGCAATATTTGCAGTCTTCCGGACAGGCACCCGTCTTAATTGACAACAGACGGCTGACCTGAACTTCATTGGGATTGAAATGGGTTCTGTGCACGCTGTGGGCACGAAACAACAAATCATTCATCGGCAGGGCAAAGAGGGCTTCAACCTCTTCACGGCGCCAGTCATGGCGCAGCTCTGTATTGGACATATTCTGTGTTACCTGAGTCTGATCTATTTGTTGCTGAAGCCGATTTTGCCGATTAATCCATCGGGATCCGGGTTCAGCTGGCTGCTTGAAGGCCTGAATTATTTTCGTTAGCATACCCGCGACGCCCTCACTGTCAACGCCAACCAGTTGCACAGGTTTACCTTTGGTTAATATATGAGCATAGATTATTGTTTTGACCGTCAGCATATCTGGCATCCCTACACTTCCATGAGCCACACCCTACCCGTTTATGGGGTTAAAGCCGCCGAAGGCGTACGCCTGACGCTGGAGGATGGTCGCGAGCTTATCGACGGCACCAGCTCCTGGTGGGCCTGCGTCCATGGTTACAGCCACCCGGCAATTCTCAGCGCCATGGAAGAGCAACTCAAACGCCTGAGCCATGTGATGTTCGGAGGGATCACCCATGAGAGCGCCATAGAACTGTGTCGCCAGCTCATCACTATCACCCCGGAACCGCTGACCAAGGTGTTTTTGGCTGACTCAGGTTCCATTGCGGTGGAGGTGGCGCTGAAGATGGCGCTGCAGTACTGGCAAGGGCAAAACAAGACAGAGAAAAACCGCATCATGACGGTCAAGCAGGGCTACCATGGCGACACGTTCGCCGCCATGAGCGTCTGCGACCCGGAGGGCGGTATGCACACCATGTTTGGTGACAATGTGGCCCGGCAACTGTTTGCCCCGGCGCCGAGCACACCCTTTGGTGAAACCGCTAAAGCAGATGACATCGCCGGACTCGAAGCCATGCTGGCCGAGCACGGCAAGCAAACCGCCGCGCTAATCCTCGAGCCCATAATGCAAGGTGCCGGTGGCATGTGGTTTTACAGCGCCGACTATCTCAAGGCGGCAAGAGCCCTGTGCGACAAGTACGATGTACTGCTGATCCTGGATGAAATCGCCACAGGTTTTGGCCGCACCGGTAAGCTGTTTGCCTGCGAACACGCAGACATAGCGCCGGACATCATGTGTGTCGGCAAGGCGCTCACCGGCGGCTATATCAGTCTGGCGGCGACGCTGTGCAGCGATAAAGTGGCGGCGGGCATAGACAGCTCCCCTGCCGGCGTATTTATGCATGGGCCGACCTTTATGGCCAATCCTCTGGCCTGTAGTGCCGCCCGCGCCAGCCTAGCCCTGCTGGCAAGCGGTGAGTGGCAAGCTCAGGTCAAGGCCATTGAAACTCAGCTTAAACAGGAACTGGCACCGGCAGCGGTACTGCCGGGAGTCAAAGCGGTACGGGTACTTGGCGCCGTTGGGGTACTGGAGATGCACAAACAGGTCAATACCGCTGCGCTGCAGGCCGAATTTGTTGCCCGCGGCGTGTGGATCCGTCCCTTTGGCAAACTCATCTATATCATGCCGCCCTATGGTATCAGCGCAGAAGAGCTAAGCTGCCTGAGCCGGGCCATGCTGGAAGTGGCCGCACTGACGAGCGAGCAAAATCAAGATGACAGCGCCTTCGTCAGCCACGGCTGAATATGCTTAAACAGCAAAATGATAAACAGGTGAAATGTGTTATCAGGGTCTTAGCTTAGTTGCCACTACAAACAAAACCGCTTTCAGAATCTGTTATGTTAATTGTTGAAATAAACCAGCCATTCTTTGAATGGATTTAAGACTGACGCCGTGTTTGTTTCGCTTGGCACATTCACGTTGATGTGTGTTACTGCGCACATCACCAATCTGTTGAATATGCACTCGATAACCTAAAGCCCTCGCAGCCACCTGATAGGCCGCAAACTCCCACAGTGCCATGTTGGTATTATCACAAATAACCACTGGCACACCGGTTGCCAACGCCTCGATGAAGCGGCTCAGGTTGAGCTGGTGAAATTCCGGCAAACGGGCAATGTCGAAGCAGTAGCGGTTATTTTGGTAAAAGAAGCTGTCGGTTGAGCACAGGCCTCTCTCAGTGACATTCTGAGCAAGCCTCGCTGGTAGTTCCTGGATAAACTGCCGAACCCAGTAAGATTTGCCGCTGCCCGGCAGACCGCGCATGATGATCGCCAAGCGGCTGTTACCATCAATCGTCCCGGGGTCAATAACCTCCTTGAAGCCCTGGATATTACGCACACTTGAAATACCGATAGGCGGCTCAAGTAGGCTGACATCTGTTTTGGGCTCAGGCATCAACTATGGCCGGTTTGATTGCAGATAGACTGACCGGCAAGGATACGCTCCACCAGTGCCGGGACCATCTCACTGGCCTTGCCTTGCAGATGAATTTGAAACTGGCTGTGTCTGTCTGCCGGCATCAGATTGACCTCGACGGTCAGCGCACCATGATGATTGGCGCTGTCGACAAAGCCGGCAGCAGGATAGACAGTGCCTGAAGTGCCAATGGCAATAAAGAGATCGCAGTGATCCAGCGCATCGTGAATTCTATCCATTCCCAGAGGCATTTCACCGAACCAAACCACATGAGGCCGCAGACGCTGCGCCGGAATACAGCAGGTACAGGTATTTTCAGGCCCGAAGGGTTCATGCAGGGTAAAGGTTTGCCGGGAGCGCGGACAACGCCCCTTGGAAAGTTCACCGTGCATATGCAGTAAGCGCCTGGAACCGGCTCTCTCGTGCAGATCGTCAATATTCTGGGTGACTATCAGCAGCTCACCGTCAAACTCCTGCTCTAGGCGAGATAGCGCCGTGTGAGCAGCGTTGGGTTCTATATTGCCCGCGTGCAGTTGCTGCCAGCGGCCATTGTAGAAGCGCTCGACCAACTCAGGGTCACGTTCATAACCTTCTGGGGTCGCCACATCTTCAATATGATGCTCTTCCCATAGGCCATCCTGATCCCTAAAGGTACGCAGTCCGGACTCGGCAGAGATCCCGGCGCCGGTTAAAACCACGATTCGTCGATGCATCTAGTGTCCTTTTTGTTTTTAGTCCATCCTGCCAACGATGAACAAAAGCTGCAATTATGCCTTGGTATAACCATACAAAAAGTATGTTTAAATTGCTTGTTTTTATTCAAATTTATGTCGATTATAGCCAAGTTGCCCCACAGAAGTACCAAAAGCCAGATCAGAGGTTTAAGTTTTAGAACAGTACACATATAATGGGGTCTATTATCCACGGACGAACCTATGTGTAATATCAAGGTTCTGCAATCAAGAGATTAGCCATGACAGATGGAAATCAAGCGCTGAAAAAAGCGGGTTTGAAAATCACCCTGCCACGAGTCAAAATCCTGGAGCTGATGCAAGAACCGGAAAACCAACATATCAGCGCCGAAGACTTATATAAGAAACTGCTGGATATCGGTGAAGAGATAGGTCTGGCTACCGTCTATCGGGTACTGAACCAGTTTGATGATGCTGGCATTGTCAGCCGTCACCACTTCGAAAGTGGCAAAGCCGTATTTGAGCTCTCCACCCAGCATCATCACGACCATCTGGTTTGCCTGAGCTGTGGTAAAGTGATCGAGTTTTCCGATGAGCTTATTGAGCGCCGCCAACATGAAATCGCCATGCGTCACAATATCAAGCTCACCAATCACAGCCTCTACCTCTATGGCGTCTGCACCAACGACAAGTGCGACCACGGTGAAGAGTAACAGTTAATAAAAAACCAGCGCCAAGCGCTGGTTTTTTTATTGCCGGTAATCTGAGGTTACCAATTCAAAGCCAGAGGCTCGCCCTTCTTCCTTGGGCAGGCATGGCTGAAAAGTGTTGGATCCGCATAACAAAGAAAACGGTTATTGGCAAAAAGCCTGAACAACCAATCTCCCTCTTCGGCAAACTGCGCCGGTGGCGTCAGGTTACCTACATGTCCGGGCTCCAATCCGGCAAACTGCATCAGTTTGTCGGCATCCTGTTCACTGATCAACTGTGGATCCGCCGGTAATTTACCGCTGCCGGCAGAAAAACCATTGTGGACAAAGTACTGCTTCATCTTTATCTCCATTCCCTGTCGTTGGTGCATTCTGAGTGACTTAGATGTATGTCACTCCCGTATCCGTCCGAGAGCCTTACCGGCTCCGGTGCTCAGCGGTGAAAATCACCTGAGCGCTCCGGTTGATAGATAATCTCTTCAATCCGCACTTTCACTGTGCCGCCACCCGGCCCCGGCCACTCAATTTCATCCCCCTGGGCCAAGCCCAGTAAGGCGCCGCCGACCGGCGCCAGAATCGAAATTTTACCGGCACTGCCATCGGCATCTTTTGGATAAACCAGACGCAAGGTGAACTCTTCATTGGAGGAAGACATACGAAAACGAACTTCAGAGTTCATGGTCACTACATTGTCCGGCATATCCTTGGATGGCCTGATTTCCGCCCGCTCAAGTTCAGCCTCAAGCGCTTGATGGCCGGGAAAGGCGTTGGCAGGCAATGAATCGAGCAAACGCTCCAGGCGCTCCAGATCCACTTCAGAAATTACGATATTAGGTTGTGTACTCACAGCAATCCTCTACTTTTCAGAAAAGCCGCCTGAGCGGCCCCACATCGGGTCATCCCTTCCCCCATTGAGGGTTGACACCAATACCCAATAGCTGAAATCGCCCGATAGGCGTTTCAGACTCATTCAGCTTGATCTACGAGTTTCGAGCGCTTTCGCCCCCGAATTGCACTTCAGCGCCGCATCGGACGAACCAATACGGCGCTGAAGTCTTTGTTAACACGGCATCAATTCTCTGGTTCTGCAGAGCTCCGCCTCTTGGCTGACGGCTTTCTCTCATTTCAGGCTGGAGTTCCAGATAGCAACAGAACGACAACCCCAGGGAAAAGATTAATAACAATTTGAATTTTTTAAATTTTTAGTGCATGAATACTCTGCATCACCCCAAAGGGATCGACTAGACCCAATCTAACCTTTTCCCAATCAAATATCCAGCCGGGGGCACCTGAGCTTCATCACAGCTACCAATAAAAAAGGCGCCTCTCGGCGCCTTTTGTGAGCTTAACGACTGTGCTTACCAGCCGGTCTTCTCACGCAGCGCGCTGCCGATTTCGGCCAGCGAGCGCACGGTAGTCACGCCCGCGGCTTCCAAGGCAGCGAACTTGTCGGCGGCAGTCCCCTTACCACCGGCAATGATGGCGCCCGCATGGCCCATACGCTTACCTGCTGGTGCAGTCACACCGGCAATGTAAGAGACCACAGGCTTGGTGACGTTGGCCTTGATGTAAGCCGCCGCTTCTTCTTCGGCAGTACCGCCGATTTCACCGATCATCACGATGGCCTCGGTCTGAGGATCGTTCTGGAACATTTCCAGTACGTCGATGAAGTTGGTGCCAGGGATCGGGTCACCACCAATGCCCACACAGGTAGACTGGCCGAAACCTTCATCAGTAGTCTGCTTAACGGCTTCGTAAGTCAGAGTACCGCTGCGGGAAACGATACCCACTTTACCTGGCTTGTGGATGTGACCTGGCATGATGCCTATTTTACATTCGCCGGGGGTGATAACGCCGGGGCAGTTAGGGCCAATCATGCGCACACCGGTTTCTTCCAGCTTCACTTTTACCTGCAGCATATCCAGAGTCGGGATACCTTCGGTGATACAAACGATAAGCTCGATACCGCCATCTATGGCTTCCAGGATAGCGTCTTTACAGAAAGGCGCAGGTACATAGATAACAGATGCAGTAGCGCCGGTGGCGGCAACAGCGTCTTTCACTGTGTTGAATACTGGCAAGCCTAAGTGAGTGGTGCCGCCTTTACCAGGAGACACACCGCCGACCATCTGAGTACCGTAGGCAATCGCCTGCTCAGAATGGAAAGTACCCTGACCACCGGTGAAACCCTGGCAGATAACCTTGGTATCTTTGTTGATTAAAACAGACATTATTTGCCCTCCGCAGCTTTAACTACTTGCTGAGCAGCGTCGGTCAGACTTGTCGCAGCAATGATATCCAAACCTGATTCGGCCAGTACTTTAGAGCCCAGCTCGGCGTTGGTACCTTCCAGACGCACAACCACAGGCACTTTCACACCGACTTCTTTCACTGCACCGATAATACCTTCGGCGATCATGTCACAACGCACGATACCACCGAAAATGTTCACCAGAACGGCCTTCACATTGCTGTCAGACAGAATGATCTTGAAGGCTTCGGCAACACGTTCTTTGGTCGCGCCGCCACCTACGTCGAGGAAGTTGGCTGGCTTGCCGCCGTGCAGGTTCACGATATCCATGGTACCCATGGCCAAGCCGGCACCGTTGACCATGCAACCTACGTTACCGTCCAGCGCCACATAGTTCAGTTCAAACTTGGCGGCGTGGGCTTCACGTGGGTCATCCTGTGAAGGATCGTGCATGTCTTTGATCTTTGGCTGACGGAACAGAGCGTTACCATCTACGCCAATCTTGCCGTCCAGGCAGTGCAGGTTGCCTTCGGTGGTGATCACCAGAGGGTTGATCTCCAGCAGGGCAAAGTCATGCTCTAGGAACATAGTCGCCAGACCCATGAAGATCTTGGTGAACTGCTTGATTTGAGTTGGATTCAGACCCAGCTTGAAGCCAAGGTCACGCGCCTGGAAAGGCTGAGGACCTGTGATAGGGTCGATAATGGCTTTGTGGATCAGTTCAGGGGTCTCTTCGGCCACCTTTTCGATTTCCACACCACCTTCGGTAGAAGCCATAAACACGACGCGGCGAGTGCCACGGTCGACAACGGCACCCAGATAGAGTTCGTTGGCGATATCAGTGCAGCTTTCAACCAGGATCTTGGCAACCGGCTGACCTTTTTCATCAGTCTGATAAGTGACCAGATTCTTGCCGAGCCAATGTTCGGCAAAGGCTCTGATCTCTTCTTTGTCGCCAGTGACTTTAACGCCACCTGCTTTACCGCGGCCGCCAGCGTGCACCTGGCACTTGACTACCCACATGTTTCCGCCAATGCGACCGGCTGCTTCAACAGCTTCCTGAGCTGTGTCACAAGCATAGCCTTCTGACACTGGTAAACCATATTCGGCAAATAGGGCTTTTGCCTGATACTCATGCAAATTCATGATGATCTATCCGTATACTACGTTTTTAAATCCAACCGGCCCCGAGGGGCCAGTCACGAGGTTATTGTCTGGCGGCGCTTACAAGTCCAGCAGCAGACGAGTTGGGTCTTCCAGCAGATCCTTAATGGTCACCAGGAAACCAACTGACTCACGACCATCAATAATGCGATGATCATATGAGAGAGCAAGGTACATCATGGGCAGGATTTCCACCTGGCCATTGACTGCCATTGGGCGGTCCTTGATGGCATGCATGCCAAGGATTGCGCTTTGTGGCAGGTTCAGAATAGGCGTCGACATCAAGGAGCCAAACACACCGCCGTTGGTCACAGTGAAGTTACCACCTGTCATATCTTCCACTGTCAGTTTGCCGTCACGACCTTTAATAGCCAGTTCGCGAACCGCTTTTTCAATATCGGCCAGGCTCATGGTATCTGTGTCGCGCAGCACAGGCGTTACCAGGCCACGAGGCGTGGAAACGGCGATGCTGACATCGAAGTAGTTGTGGTACAGGATGTCGCTGCCATCGATAGAAGCGTTGACTTCAGGATAACGCTTCAGCGCTTCGGTTACGGCTTTCACATAGAAAGACATAAAGCCAAGACGGATGCCGTGTTTCTTCTCAAAGACTTCCTGATACTTCTTACGGATGTCCATGATAGGCTTCATGTTGACCTCGTTGAAGGTGGTCAGCATGGCGGTGGAGTTCTTGGCTTCCAGCAGACGAGTGGCGATAGTCTTGCGCAGACGCGTCATAGGTACGCGCTTCTCGCTGCGATCGCCCGCCAGGGTCACAGGTGCTGTGGCAGCAGCTGCAGCAGGCTTGGCGGAGCTGGACTTCACAAAGGCTTCCACATCTTCTTTGGTGATACGGCCACCCACACCTGTGCCCTTGATTTTAGCGGCATCCAGGTTGTGTTCGGCGATCAGGCGACGTACTGATGGGCTCAGGGCATCGTTACCTTCTGCCGCGGCTTCTTCAGCCTTTGGCGCAGCGGCTTCAGCCTGCTCTTTGCTCACTTCCTGACCGGCAACCGCGCCGGCAACGAAGTTGGCGATAACCTGTTCGGCCAGGACGGTATCCCCTTCCTGGAACAACAGTTCGCTGATCTGACCATCTTCGGGTGCTACAACTTCCAACACCACTTTATCAGTTTCAATATCAACCAGGTTCTGATCACGGGAAACCGGCTCACCTGGCTTTACGTGCCAAGTGGCGATAGTCGCGTCGGCAACAGATTCGGGCAGTACAGGTACCTTGATTTCGATACTCATGGAAAGCTTTCCTTTTTATATAAATTTCTATTACTTCAGTTTTAATGCGCTAGTGATCAGTGATTCCTGCTGATGCGTATGCAACTCAGGATAGCCACAAGCCGGCGCTGCAGAGGCATCTCGGCCAGCGTAGCTGAGCTGGGCACCTTTGGGAATGGCTGCCCAGAAATGATGCTGGCTGCAATACCAGGCACCTTGGTTCTGAGGCTCTTCCTGACACCAAACAAAGTCGGTCACATGCTGATAATCTTTCAGGGCGACGGCCATCTCTTCGTGGGGGAAGGGATACAACTGCTCTACCCGCACCAGAGCGACATTATCGATATTCTCTTTGCGGCGACGCTCCAGCAGCTCGTAGTAAACCTTACCGCTACAGAACACTACGCGATCGACCTTAGTGGCATCCAGGGTATCGATTTCACCGATAACGTTCTGGAATTGACCGTTGGCCAACTCGTCCAGGGAAGACACGGCCAGCGGGTGACGCAGCAGCGACTTAGGAGACATGACCACCAGCGGACGACGCATTGGACGCACCACCTGACGACGCAACATGTGGTAGACCTGAGCCGGAGTCGAAGGCACACACACCTGCATATTGTGGTTAGCACACAGCTGCAAGAAACGCTCCAGACGAGCACTTGAGTGCTCAGGCCCCTGACCTTCATAGCCGTGTGGCAGCAACATGGTCAAACCGCACAGACGGCCCCACTTCTGCTCACCGGATGACAGGAACTGGTCAATAACCACCTGGGCACAGTTGGCAAAGTCACCGAATTGGGCTTCCCAGATAGTCAGGCCACCCGGCTCAGCGGTGGCATAACCGTACTCGAACGCCAGCACTGAGGCTTCAGACAACACAGAGTCGGTGATGTCGATAGGGCCCTGCTCGTTCGCCACATGGCGTAGCGGCAGATAAGTCGTGCCATCGTTCTGGTTGTGCAGCACGGCATGGCGATGGAAGAAGGTGCCACGACCCGAGTCCTGCCCGGTGATCCTGACTCTTTGCTTGTCTTCGAGGATGCTGGCATAGGCCAGAGTCTCGGCAAAGCCCCAGTCCATCAGCTTCTCGCCTTTGGCCATGGCGACGCGGTCGTTATATATCTTGGCAACCCGAGAGTGCAGCTTATGACTCTCAGGCACATAGCTTATCTTGTCGGCCAGATTCTGCAGACGCTCCAGCGTCATACCGGATTCAAAAGACTCATCCCATTCGCGGTTGAGATAAGGAGTCCAGTCCACAGTGTGCAGCGTCATTGGACGCCACTCTTTGACCACACAATCCCCTTGATCCAGTGCATCACGATAGCTGTTGATCATGGCGGTGACATCGTCTGCCGCAATGCTGTTTTCGGCTATCAACTTGTCGGCATAGATCTTACGTGGCGTTGGGTGCTTCTTGATCTTGGCGTACATCAGTGGCTGAGTCGCGCTGGGTTCATCGGCCTCGTTATGGCCGTGACGGCGATAACATACCAATTCGATAACCACATCACGCTTAAAGGTGTTGCGGTAATCCACGGCTAACTGAGATACGAAAGCCACGGCCTCAGGATCGTCGGCATTAACGTGGAAAATCGGCGCCTGTACCATCTTGGCGATGTCGGTACAGTATTCGGTAGAACGCACATCCTGGTGGTTGGAGGTGGTAAAGCCCACCTGGTTGTTGACCACGATGCGGATAGAGCCGCCGACTTTAAAGCCGCGGGTCTGAGACATGTTGAATGTCTCCTGCACTATGCCCTGTCCGGCAATGGCCGAGTCACCATGAATGGTAATTGGCATCACCTGCAGGCCATCTTCACTGCCGCGGCGATCCAGTCTGGCGCGCACCGAGCCCATCACGACCGGGTTAACGATTTCCAGGTGTGAAGGGTTGAACGCCAATGCCAGGTGAACATTGCCACCGGGCGTTTCAAAATCGGAAGAGAAGCCCTGATGGTACTTAACATCCCCTGAACCCAGCGTCTCATGATGCTTGCCGGCAAACTCGTCAAAGAGTTCGGCAGGACGCTTGCCCAGAATGTTAACCAGAACGTTAAGACGGCCACGGTGAGCCATACCCACGACTATCTCTTTGGTACCCGCTTCACCGGCGCGATAGATAATTTCGCGCATCATAGGCACCAGCGAGTCGCCCCCTTCGAGGGAGAAACGCTTGGCGCCGGGGAACTTGGCACCCAAATACTTTTCCATGCCTTCGGCGGCATTCAATCCTTCAAGGATCCGGGTCTTGACCGCCTTATCATAGCTGCCCTTACCCAGTGAAGGTTCGAGACGTTGCTGGATCCAACGTTTCTCTTCGGTGTCGGTGATATGCATATATTCGGCGCCGATAGAGCCGCAATAGGTCGCCTTGAGCGCCTTCACCAGCTCACCCAGTTTCAGGGTTTCACCGCCATAAGCAAAAGAACCTGTGTTGAACTCCCGCTCCATATCCTCGCTGCTCAGGCCGTGGAAAGCAGGATCCAATTCGGCAACTGTGTCGCGTTTCCACAGTCCCAATGGATCCAGATTAGCATTCTGGTGGCCACGGAAACGGTAGGCGTTGATCAATTGCAGAACTTTTACCTGCTTGGCATCCACATCAGGATCGGACACACGGCCAGTGCCTTTGCTGCGGCCTTCCTGTGCGAGAGAGCGAAAATAGTCACGGATCTTGGAGTGGGAAGCTTCGGGTACATCAGCAGAGGCACCGTTCACCGGAGGGAGTTGCTCAAACACCGCACGCCAGTCATCAGATACCGAGGTGGGGTCTTCTTGGTAGGCTTCATACATCTCTTCAACGTAGGTCGAGTTCGCCCCACTCAAGTGAGATGATTCGAGCCAGGCTTTCATGCTGCCTTGGTGCATTTCTTATCCTTTCAAACTTGATACACGTGCTTAGCCATATATTCCCTGCTTTGGCAGGGTCTCAGCCGCCCCTGGGACATCCGGATGTTACGGCCTTTTGTAGTCCTTTACATACAAAGAGCCACTTTCTACCCAGAGAAAGTGACTCCCCACGAGCCTATGTTGTTATTGGATTAAGCTCGTCGTCTTGCATTTATACAGCCCGCTTCAGCAGCATGGATTTGATGTGTCCAATGGCCTTGGTTGGGTTCAGGCCCTTGGGACAGACATCCACACAATTCATGATGCCGTGACAACGGAAGACGCTGTATGCATCATCCAGTTCGCTCAGACGTTCTTCGGTCGCAGTATCTCGGCTGTCTATCAAGAAGCGATAGGCGTGCAGCAGACCACTGGGGCCAACAAATTTGTCCGGGTTCCACCAGAATGATGGGCAAGCCGTTGAACAACAAGCACACATGATACACTCATACAAGCCATCCAGGTGAGCACGCTCTTCCGGTGACTGCAGATGTTCACGGGCCGGTTTCTTCTCATCATTGATGAGGTACGGCTTGATCTTCTCGTATTGCTTGTAAAACTGACTCAGATCCACCACCAGGTCACGCACTACAGGCATACCCGGCAGAGGACGGATTTCAATCTTCTTGCCCTTAAAGGTAGACACGGGCGTGATACAGGCCAGACCGTTTTTGCCATTCATGTTCATGCCGTCGGAGCCACAAACCCCCTCACGGCAAGAGCGACGGAAAGACAGGCTTGGGTCCTGCTCTTTAAGCTTGAGCAAGGCATCCAGCACCATCATATCGGTGCCTTCGGCCACTTCCAGGCTGTAATCCTGCATGTAGGGCTTGGTATCTACATCAGGATTGTAGCGATAAACTGCAATATCCAATTTCATCTTCACAACTCCTTAGTAGGTACGCTTCTTCGGCGGAAAGGCTTCACGTGTCTTGGGCGCCATGTTCACTTCACGGGTGGACATGGTTTCGCTGACAGGGTCAAACAGGCTGTGACACAGCCAGTTGGCGTCATCACGCTCAGGGAAGTCTTCACGGCTGTGAGCACCACGGCTCTCGGTACGGAAGTTGGCTGCGTAAGCAGATGCGATAGCTGTTGCCATCAGGTTATCCAGTTCCAAACACTCGATACGCTGAGTGTTGAACTCTCTGGAGTTGTCAGATAGCTTGGCATTGGCCAGACGCTCACGAATTTTCTGCAGTTCTTTCAGGCCTTCGGCCATGGCGTCACCACTGCGGAATACCGAAAAGTTCAGTTGCATGCACATCTGCAGATCTTTACGGATAACCGCTGGATCTTCACCGTCTTTATTGCTTTCCCAACGATTCAGACGCTCAAGAGACTTCTGAATGTCGGCTTCAGTCGCAGCTTTGGGATCTGCGGTTTCATCCAGCGCTTTACCCAGATGTTGACCGGCTGCACGACCGAACACCACCAAGTCGAGCAGTGAGTTACCACCCAGACGGTTGGCACCGTGAACAGATACGCAGGCGATTTCGCCCACGGCGAACAGGCCCTTGATATCTTCTTCAGTCCCATCGGCGTTCTTGTGGATCACCTGACCGGACACCTTGGTTGGCAAACCACCCATCATATAGTGACAGGTTGGGATAACCGGAATTGGGCCATCGGCAGGATCTATGTGAGCAAAGGTACGGGATAGTTCACATACACCAGGTAGACGCGCTTCCAGAGTTTCTTTGCCCAGATGGTCCAGCTTCAGCTTCAGGTGTGGGCCCATAGGACCTTCACAACCGCGGCCTTCACGAATCTCTGTCATCATGGAGCGAGCAACCACGTCGCGGGATGCCAGGTCTTTGGCGTTGGGCGCATAGCGCTCCATAAAGCGTTCACCGTCTTTATTGAGCAGGTAACCGCCCTCACCACGACAACCTTCAGTTACCAGAACACCGGCACCGGCAATCCCGGTTGGGTGGAACTGCCACATTTCCATGTCCTGCAGCTGAACCCCTGCACGGGCAGCCATACCAACACCATCACCTGTGTTGATGTGGGCATTGGTGGTAGAAGCAAAGATGCGACCGGCACCGCCGGTAGCCAATACAGTGGCCTTGGCTTTGAAGTAAACAATTTCGCCGGTTTCAATTTCGATTGCAGTACAACCTACGATGGCACCGTCTTCGTTTTTAACCAGATCCAGGGCATACCACTCGGAGAATACCTGAGTCTTGTTCTTAACGTTCTGCTGGTACAAGCAGTGCAGCAGCGCGTGGCCGGTACGGTCAGCCGCAGCCGCGGTACGAGCGGCCTGCTCACCACCGAAATTCTTGGATTGACCGCCGAATGGACGCTGATAAATAGTGCCGTTTTCGAAGCGTGAGAATGGCAGTCCCATCTGCTCCAACTCGATAACCGCTTCAGGGCCGGTCTGACACATGTACTCGATGGCATCCTGGTCGCCGATAAAGTCGGAACCTTTTACCGTGTCGTACATATGGTGTTCCCAGTTGTCCTCGTGGGCATTACCCAGAGCAACTGTGATCCCACCCTGGGCCGAAACCGTGTGAGAACGTGTAGGAAAAACCTTGGACAAGAGCGCACAGCTCTTGCCTTCTTGAGAAATCTGCAGTGCTGCGCGCATGCCGGCACCACCGGCACCAATCACGACAGCATCAAACTCGCGTACTGGAATAGCCACTTAAACACCCCACACTATTACTATGCCTACCGCCAGATAAACAAAGGCAGTCACGACAAAGACAAACTGTAAAACCCCACGCAGTGCTACGTTTTTGACGTAGTCTGTCAGTACCTGCCAAGTACCGATCCAGGCATGGATCAGCAACGCAATCAGCGCCAGCAGGGTAAAGACTTTCATCGGCAGGGAAGCAAACAACCCATGCCAGACGTCGTAGGTGAGAGGTGAACTGCAAGCGGCAAATCCGACCAGGAATATAGTGTAAACGGCCAGAATGACGGCGCTTGCGCGTAATAGGATGAAATCATGAACACCACTGCGTCCAAAACTCGCTGCATTGGTTACCATACCCAGATCCCCGCTAATACAGAAAACACTGCGGTCAGGACAAATACCGCCTTGGCCGATGCATTACCCGATGCTAACTCCTCCCAGCGACCGGTATCCATTACCAGGTGACGCAAGCCGCCCAGCAGGTGGTAAACCAGTGCGGTCAGAATACCCCAAAGGATAAACTTCATCACTAAGTTATCTAACAAGGATTGTACGCCTTGGAAACTCTCGGCCGACGCCAGCGAGGCGTTCAATAACCAGAGGAGTATCCCAACAGCGAACAGCATGATGACACCGGACACCCGGTGCAGAATGGACACAATTGCAGTCGCCGGGAAGCGAATGGTCTGCAGATCTAAATGGACAGGTCTTTGCTTTTTCACGTTCTGCTCACTCAGCTCCATTGAGCATTTTTTTGTTATGTGAACCGATATTGCTCTTACACAGTTTTGTGACAAGCATCACGGTGAAGGGTTTCACAAAAGAAAGTTAAAACAAAAAGCCAACTTGTTGACAACACACAGAATTAGTTAATTAGTGATATGCTAACCAAGCCCGCTATTTAGCTGCTCTCGCGAGCCGCAGCAAGTATACTCTTCGAAAATGTCAAATACAAACATCACATTATCTAGATTTAGTTTTTGGGTGCATTTTCCCTGATAAGTCCCAGTGTTATCAGGGAAATTGGTCTTACCTATACCATGGTCTAACGAATTTAAACGCTTATTTAAATTGAAATGTGATCTAGATTGGCTGTAAAGTAATGGCGATTTGACATTCCGCACTCACATAAGAATGAAGTAAGGAGAACGGGGTATGGCTGATTTGAAAGCCACTTTGGAATTACCAGGGAACGACTCGATTGAACTGCCAGTGAAACAAGGAACTGCAGGTTTCGACGTAATCGACATCAGTAAGCTCGGCAGTAAAGGCTACTTTACCTTTGATCCAGGATTTCTCGCGACAGCCTCCTGTGAATCAGCAATTACCTATATCGATGGCGCACAGGGCGTATTGTTGCACCGTGGCTATCCGATAGATCAACTGGCAACAGAATCCAATTATTTGGATCTCTGTTACCTGCTGTTGTACGGCGAACTGCCCACCAAGGCAGAGTATGAGAAATTCGCCTACACGGTTAAAACTCACACTATGGTGCATGAGCAGTTGGCCTTCTTCTTCAGAGGCTTCCGTCGTGACGCTCATCCAATGGCCATGCTCTGTGGCGTAACAGGAGCCCTGTCCTCTTTCTATCAGGACTCTCTGGATGTCAACGATGCCCGTCATCGTGAAATCGCCGCCTTCCGGCTGGTTTCCAAGATGCCGACCATTGCTGCCATGTGCTACAAATACTCTACCGGTCAGCCGTTCGTATACCCACGCAACGACCTGAGCTACGCCGGTAACTTCCTGTCGATGATGTTCGCGGTACCTTGTGAAGAATACAAGGTGAACCCAATCGTTGAACGTGCCATTGATCGCATCTTTATCCTGCATGCCGATCACGAACAGAACGCTTCAACCTCTACCGTGCGTCTGGCAGGTTCTTCGGGTGCCAACCCATTTGCCTGTATCGCCGCCGGTATCGCCTCGCTGTGGGGACCTGCCCATGGTGGTGCCAACGAAGCTTGTCTGCGTATGCTGGAAGAAATCGGCACTGTGGATCGTATTCCTGAGTTTATCGAACGCGCCAAAGACAAGGATGATCCTTTCCGACTGATGGGCTTCGGTCACCGGGTTTACAAGAACTTCGATCCGCGCGCCAAAGTGATGCGTGAAACCTGTCACGAAGTATTGGCTGAACTCAAGGTTAACGACCCTCTGATGGATGTCGCCATGGAACTTGAGCGGATCGCGCTGGAAGATGAATACTTCATCTCCAAGAAGCTCTATCCAAACGTCGACTTCTACTCGGGTATCATCATGAAGGCGATTGGTATTCCAACCTCCATGTTTACCGTTATCTTTGCCCTGGCCCGCACCGTTGGCTGGATTGCTCACTGGAAAGAGATGCTGGATCAGCCTGGTCACAAGATCAGCCGTCCACGTCAGCTCTACACAGGTGCCACATCCCGCGACTTCGTGGAACTGGACAAACGCTGAGTCTGACAACGTGTAAGTCTCACTCATTGAAAAAGGCGCCTTGGCGCCTTTTTTGTGTTCAAGCATGTAGTGTGATCAAGGGTAAACTCGCCCGGCTGCGCTTTCGATAACAGGATGCTAACTTTGTTCTGCAAAATGGCCCTCGCCTAACCCACTATCTCTTAAGCTCACTTGCTGTTGTCTCACCTCTCAAAAGCCGGTTCACCCGGTAAAGCCGCATCCTGTACAACTCTTAATGCCACTAATCTTAATGCCACCACCCCTTAGTGGGCGCTTCATGTTAGCAAGCCTCAATAGCGCAGCCTTTAGCGAATGAGTGCCCCCCTCGCTTGCCGTGAACTGTATTACACCGTCAGCGCAGTGCGGTCACTTCCCTGGCCTCAGCTCAGCCGCTTGCGCAGACGCTATACTGAGCAGCATTGGCAAAAATCATCACAAAATAAACTTTTTTGCTACATCGGCATCAAACACCTCAATGCAGCAGACACTAAAACATCATTAACCTTTGTTTTAAAAGGAAATTAAAAATTGGCACCGGTTTTGCTTTATCGCAACAAAGATGAAGATAAGGACTTTCACATGAAGCGTAACCTCACCTACACCCTGAGCACTGTTTTACTGCTTGGGTCTCTGGCCGGCGGCTGCAGCGAACAACAGCAGGAAGAACAACAACAAGCCTTTGCCATTCCGGTCGAGACCAGCATAGTCACTCAAGGCCAGGTTTCCTCCTTCTACGCCACCACAGCCACACTGGAAGCGCCACAAGAAGCCCATGTGGTCAGCCGGATTGCCGGGCTGATAGAAACTCTGCAAGTCGAGGAAGGTGACAGAGTCAACAAGGGGCAGTTGCTGGCGGTGATAGACTCCCGTCGTCAACGCTATGAGCTGGATAAGGCCGAAGCCGAGGTGCAAATCATCGAGCAGGAGCTCAACCGGCTGAAGAAAATGAATAACCGAGAGTTTGTCAGTGCCGATGCCATGGCCAAACTGGAATTCAACCTGCAAGCCGCCAAGGCGCGTCGGGACTTGGCCAAACTGCAGGTGGAAGAAAGCCAAATCCGCTCTCCCATAGATGGCGTGGTCGCCAAACGTTTTGTCAAACAAGGCAATATGGCCAAGGAGTTTGAAGAGCTGTTCTACCTGGTCAATCAGGATGAGCTCTACGGCATAGTCAATCTGCCGGAGCAGCAACTGAGCAGTTTGCGCATAGGCCAGGAAGCCGAAGTTATCAGTTCCCGCCAGCAGCAAGTAGCGGCCAAGGTACTCAGAATAAGCCCTGTGGTGGAAGCCACCAGCGGTACTTTCAAGGTAACCCTTTCGATCCCCAATCAGGATGCCAGTCTCAAGGCCGGGATGTTTACCCGGGTCGAACTCAGATACGACACCCACGATAATGTGATAGTGGTGCCCTATAACGCCGTCATCAATCAGGATGATCGCAAGGCGCTCTATGTTATCGAAGAGGGCAAGGCGCAGCGCCGCGAGGTCAAACTGGGTTACCGCCAGGATGATAAAGTGGAAATCACCGAGGGCATAAGTCCGGGTGAGCAGGTGGTGGTTCGCGGTCAACACAATCTCAAGGATCAATCATTGGTGGAAGTGATAGCTCCGCTGGATCTGGCCAAGGCCAACTAACTGTCACAAGGACCACCTCTTATGTCTATTATTACCACTTCGGTCAAGCGTCCGGTGACCGTCTGGATGTTTATGCTGGCCGTTATCCTGTTCGGCATGGTGGGTTTCTCCCGTCTGGCGGTAAAGCTGTTGCCCGACTTGAGCTACCCCACACTCACCATACGTACCCTCTACGAGGGCGCGGCACCCGTGGAGGTAGAGCAGCTTATCTCCAAACCTATCGAGGAAGCGGTCGGTATTGTTAAAGGGCTGAGGCAGATAAGTTCGATTTCCCGTTCCGGTATGTCCGATGTGGTGCTCGAATTTGAATGGGGCACAGAGATGGATATGGCCAGTCTCGATGTGCGGGAAAAACTCGACACCATAGAGCTGCCGCTGGATGTGAAAAAGCCTTTGTTGCTGCGCTTTAATCCCAATCTCGATCCCATCATGCGCCTGGCACTGCCGGCCCCCAAGGCCACAGAAGCCGAGCTCAAGCGCCTGCGGACTTATGCCGAAGAGGAGCTTAAGCGGGATCTCGAGTCGCTTTCCGGAGTCGCTGCCGTGCGCCTTTCCGGCGGGCTGGAGCAGGAAGTGCATATTCTGCTCAATCAACAGAAACTGGCGCAGCTGGATCTCAGCAGTGAAGCCATTCGCAATCGCATCAGTGAAGAAAACGTCAACCTTTCTGCCGGTAAGGTGATCCAGGGCGACCGCGAATATCTGGTGCGCACCGTTAACCAGTTCCACTCCCTCGATGAGCTGGCCAATGTGATTGTCTATCAAAAGGGCAATACCCTGGTACGTCTTGGCGAAATAGCCGAAGTGAAGGATGCCTTTAAAGAGCGCAGCGATATCACCCGCATCGGCGGCAAGGAGTCCATTGAGCTCGCCATCTATAAGGAGGGCGATGCCAACACGGTAGCCGTAGCCAATAAGCTTAAGAGCCAGTTACAACAGATGCGCTCTGAGGCCAAAGACAGCGCCACGCCAGTGCCTGAAATAATTTACGATCAGTCGGAGTTTATCGAAAGCGCCGTTAGCGAAGTGACCTCATCAGCCCTTATCGGCAGTCTGCTGGCAATGCTGGTGATCTACCTGTTCCTTCGAGACATCATCCCTACCCTGATCATCTCCATCTCTATCCCCTTCTCTGTGATAGCCACCTTTAACATGATGTATTTTGCCGATATCAGTCTTAACATCATGTCGCTCGGCGGTATCGCGCTGGCGGTGGGGCTGTTGGTGGATAACGCCATCGTGGTGCTGGAAAACATCGACAGGTGCAAGGCTCAGGGGATGGATCGCCGTCAGGCCGCCATCACAGGAACCAAAGAGGTGGCCGGGGCGATTTTTGCCTCTACCCTAACCACGCTGGCGGTATTTGTGCCCTTGGTATTTGTCGACGGCATTGCCGGGGCCCTGTTTGCCGATCAGGCCCTGACCGTTACTTTCGCCCTGCTGGCCTCTTTGCTGGTTGCCCTCACCTCGATTCCTATGCTGGCTTCCCGCGAAGGCTTCACTATGTTGCCGGAACTGGTCAAGCGTGACAAACCGCAGCCTCCGGCGGGTAAGCTTGGCAAACTCAAGCATTACAGCGCCACTGTGTTTACTTTCCCTTTCCTGTTGCTGCTCAGCTATCTGCCAAGATTGCTGCTAACGCTGGTGTTAATCGTCACCCGGCTACTGGTGTGGCTGGTATCCCTGGTGATGAAGCCACTGTCCAGACTGTTTAACCTTTGCTACGGCTGGCTGGCCGATGGCTATCGGCCGCTGCTGAACCTGGCGCTCAAGTTCCGAGGCATCACTCTGGCGCTGGCCATTGCGGTCACCGCCATCTCTGGCGTCTTGATGAGCCGCCTGGGAATGGAGCTGATCCCACCAATGAATCAGGGCGAATTCTATGTGGAAATCCTGCTGCCTCCCGGCAGTGAGGTGAGCCAAACCGATGCCGTATTGCAGCGTCTGGCACTGGCTATCAAGGACAGAGAGGACGTGAAACACGCCTACAGCCAGGCCGGCAGCGGTGGTCTCATGACTTCGGATACCCGGCGCGGCGGCGAAAACTGGGGGCGGCTGCAGGTGGTGCTGGCCGATCACCGCGCGTTTGACCAAGTTGCCGCCAAGCTGCGCAGCACGTTGCGCACTATTCCCGAGCTGGAAGCGCAGATCCAATATCCCGAGCTGTTCAGCTTCAAGACTCCGCTGGAAATAGAGTTGTCCGGCTATGAACTGGAACAGTTGAAAACCTCGGCCGCTTCACTGGTTAAGGCGCTGGAGGGCGATCCCCGCTTTGTCGATGTCAGCAGCAGCCTGCGTGACGGTCAGCCGGAGCTGAGTATCCGTTTTGATCACGCCAGAATGGCGGCCCTTGGCCTGGATGCGCCAACCGTGGCCACCAGCATAGCCCAGCGGGTTGGCGGTACCGTAGCCAGCAAATACACCCTAAGGGAGCGCAAGATAGATATTCTAGTGCGCAGCGAGTTGGATGAACGCAATCAGATAAGCGATATCAATGCCATGCTGATCAACCCATCCAGCCCGCAGCCCATCCCCTTGAGCGCCGTGGCCGATGTCTCGCTGACTCTGGGACCTTCGGCAATCAATCGCATCAGCCAGCAGCGGGTAGCCATAGTGTCGGCCAATCTGGCCTATGGCGATCTCAATCAGGCTGTGGCCAGTGCCAAGCACATTCTCAGCCAACTGACACTACCCGCCTCGGTGCAGAGCCGATTCGGCGGTCAGAATGAAGAGATGGAGCATTCGTTCCAATCGCTGAAGATAGCGCTGATCTTGGCGGTATTCCTGGTTTATCTGGTGATGGCCAGTCAGTTTGAGTCATTGCTGCACCCCTTGCTTATCCTGATGGCTGTACCTATGGCACTGAGCGGCAGTATCTACGGCCTGGCGATAACCGGCACCCAGTTGTCTGTCATCGTCTTTATCGGCCTTATCATGCTGGCCGGGATAGTGGTCAATAACGCCATAGTACTGGTAGACAGGATCAATCAGCTCAGGCAAAGCGGCAAACAACGTCTCGACGCCATCAAGCAAGCGGCAGCATCGCGTTTAAGACCCATACTGATGACCACACTGACCACCAATCTGGGGCTGCTGCCCATGGCAATAGGCTTAGGGGACGGCAGTGAAGTACGCGCGCCGATGGCGATCACTGTGATTTTCGGCCTCAGCCTGTCGACTCTGCTGACTCTGGTGGTTATTCCTGTGCTCTATGCCCTGTTCGACCGCAAACAGTTCGCCGAGCCGGCCACCATGGGAGAAGGCGCATGAACCTGACCAAACTGGCGCTCAAGCGCCCGGTGACCACCAGCATGTTCTTTGTGGCCATTTTGCTCTTTGGTCTGGCCGCCAGCCGCTTGCTGCCGCTGGAGATGTTCCCCGGGATAGAGATCCCGCGGATCTTTATCCAGGTGCCTTACAAAGGCTCCTCTCCGGCGGAAGTGGAACGCGACATCACCAATGTACTGGAAGAGTCGCTCGCCACCATGGGTGGACTCGATGAGCTGCGCTCACGTTCCAGCCAGGATGGCAGCGAGATAGAAGTGAGAATTAAGTGGGGTGAAAACGTCGCCGCCCGCAGCCTGGAGGCGCGGGAAAAGGTGGATGCGGTGCGCCATCTGCTGCCAACCGATGTGGAGCGGGTGTTTATCATGCAGTTCTCCACCGCCGACATGCCTATGCTGAATATCAGGATCTCCAGTGAGCGGGAACTCTCCGGCGCCTTCGATCTGCTGGAGAAACAGCTCAAACGGCCACTGGAGAGGGTGGAAGGCGTTTCCAAGGTCACCCTCTATGGCGTGGAGCAAAAACAGATAGAGATACGTCTCGATGCCCAGCGCCTGGCCGCCAGTGGCATGAGTGTTCCCGCCATTCACAAGCGTCTGGCGGCAGAAAACTTTGTGATAAGCGGCGGCAACCTGAGGGACAACGGCCGGGTCTATCAGGTGTCTCCCAAGGGCGAGTTCCGTAATCTCGAAGAGATCAAGGCGCTGGTATTGCTGCCGGGTTTGACCCTGGGCGATATCAGCGAAGTCAATTTCGCCCTGCCTGAAGCCACCGAGGGCCGCCATCTGGATAAGAAATATGCCGTCGGCCTGGATGTGTTCAAGGAATCCGGCGCCAATCTGGTGGAGGTTTCGGCCAGGGTGCTTAAAGTGATTGAGGCCGCAAGAGAGGACAAGCAATTTCAGGGGATCAAGCTGTTTATCATGGAAGATCAAGCCCATGGAGTGAAATCGTCGCTCAAGGACTTGTTGATGTCCGGCCTGCTGGGCGCCCTGCTCTCCTTTGCCGTGCTGTACCTGTTCCTGCGCAACCTGCGCATGACCCTGGTGGTGGTTTCCTCCGTACCCATCTCCATCTGTATGACATTGGCCGGCATGTACTTTCTCGGCTACAGCCTCAATATCCTCTCTATGATGGGGCTGCTGCTGGCGATAGGTATGCTGATTGATAATGCCGTGGTGGTCACTGAGAGTGTGTTGCAGGAGCAGCAACATGGCGCTGCCGGTCACAATACAGATGACAGCCCCAACACCACCGGCGATCGGGCAATCCTCAACGGGGTCGACAAGGTAGCGCTGGCGGTGCTGGCCGGCACCCTGACCACGGCGATAGTGTTCCTGCCGAATATTTTCGGGGTCAAAGTGGAGCTGACTATCTTCCTCGAACATGTTGCCATCGCTATCTGCATTTCGCTGGCGGCCTCGCTGTTGGTGGCCAAGACACTAATCCCCTTGATGCTGTCAAAACTGCAACTCAGGTTTGAGCGGGTCGAGAAAGAATCGCGGCTGCAGAAGTCTTACCACACCAGTCTCAACTGGATACTGCAGCACCCGAAAACCGCTACTTGCCTGGCACTGCTGATGTTGCTGTCAACCGCCCTGCCGCTGTCGTTGGTGAAACAGGACAGCCAGGATAGCCAAAGCAAGGAACGCTTCTACATCAACTACCAGTTGCAAGGACGTCACAGCCTGGCGGTCACCGAGGCCATGGTCAGCCAGATGGAAGACTACCTCTATGCCCATAAGGAAGAGTTCCACATAGATGCCGTCTACAGCTATTACTCTCCCGAGGATGCCTCTTCCACCATACTGCTGAAGCCGGATCTGGAAGAAGATGTCGCCGAGCTGAAAAAGCGGATCCGCGAAGGATTTCCCAAGTTCTCCATTGCCAAGCCTCAGTTTGGCTGGGGCAGCGATGAGTCCGGCGTCAGAGTCACACTGACCGGGCGCTCCACCTCAGAGCTGATTCGCCTCAGTGAACAGGTGATCCCTTTGCTGTCCAACATAGAGGGCCTGCATGATGTGCGCTCTGAGCTCAACGGTGCCCAGCAGGAGGTGATAGTACAGATAGACAGAGAGCTGGCCGCCCGCCTGGGGCTGAGCATCAAGGATATTGCCGGCAGTATCTCCCTGGCACTGCGGGGCGCGGCACTGCGTTCATTTCGCCACGATCCCAGTGGTGAGCTCAGAATCGAACTGGCCTTTGAACGCGACTGGCGTCAGTCGCTGGAGCGGCTAAAACAACTACCCATAGTGCGGCAGGACAGCAAGGTCTATTCGCTGGAGAGTCTGGCCAAGGTGGAAATTGTCCCCAGATTCGATGTCATTCGTCACTATGATCGCCAGACGGCACTTTCCATAGGCGCTAACCTTGAAGATCTCAGCATGGAAGAGGCGCAGAAACAGATCATGGCGGCGCTCAAGCATGTCAACTTCCCCCATGGTTATGACTACTCACTCAGAGGCGGCTTTCAACGTCAGGACGAGGAAGAGTCTGTCATGCTGATCAACATGGTGTTGGCGATTGCCATGATCTATATAGTGATGGCGGCTTTGTTTGAGTCGCTGCTGCTGCCGAGCGCCATCATTACCAGCATACTCTTCTCCATCACAGGGGTATTCTGGGCCCTGTGGCTGAGCGGCACGCCTATGTCAGTGATGGCCATGATAGGCATACTGATCCTGATGGGGATAGTGGTCAACAACGGCATAGTGCTGGTGGATCAAATCAATCAGATGACGCCGCCACTGGAGCAGTTGTCTGAAGTCATCGCCTCTGTCTGTGTCACCCGCTTGCGGCCGGTATTGATGACGGTTGGGACCACAGTTCTGGGCCTGCTTCCGCTGGCGCTGGGAGACACTCAGATAGGTGGCGGTGGCCCGCCATACTCACCTATGGCGATTGCCATCATAGGTGGCTTGAGTTTCTCCACCCTGACCAGTCTCTATTTGGTGCCCCTGTGTTACCAGGCCTTCTTCCGCCTGCGTCATAATGCGGCCATCAGGCTCGGGCAATCGCTTAAACTCAGTCAGCGCCTGCTGCCCTGGACCTGAGCCCAAAAGCGCCGCTGAACAGATAAAAAAGCTGCCATTGCAGCTTTTTTATTGCCCGGACATCAATAGCGAACTAGCTTTATCCCAGCACTCAACTATTTGTTGGAGTTCCCATGCTAGGTTTGCTTAAACGCTTTACATCACTCGTGCTGTTTACACTTGTCAGCTTGGCCACCGCGGCGGAAAACAATTCCTATGCCAAGAATCCCTATGCCGAGGTCATGATAACCACTCATGAACTGCTGCCAGGTCGCTACATGTTGACCGGCGCCGGCGGCAACATAGGTGTCAGTGCCGGGGAGGATGGACTGCTTATCATAGATGACCAGTTTGCGCCGCTGGCAGAGAAGATTTCTGCGGCACTACAGGGTCTCAAGCCGGGCTATCCGGCTTTTGTCATCAATACCCATTTTCACAGCGATCATACCGGCGGCAATCTGTACTTTGGCCAAAACGCCAACATTCTTGCCCACGAGAATGTGCTCAAGCGCTTGAATGAGAAAGCAACCCATAAGAAGGCGCTACCTGTTATCACCTATGACAAGGGACTGAAAATTCACTTCAACAACCAGGTGTTGGAACTTATTCATCTGGGCCCAGGGCATACGGATGGTGACACCCTGGTGCTGTGGCAGGATCGCAAACTGGTGCATATGGGCGATCTCTTCTTTAAAGACAGGTTTCCTTTTATCGATCTCGACCACGGCGGCTCAGTCATCGGCTACAGAGACAATGTCGCGGCCGTGCTTGAACTCATAGATCAGGATACCTTGGTTATTCCAGGTCATGGGGAACTGGCTAATAAGGCCGATCTCCTGAGGTTCAAACATATGCTGGATGACTGCATCAATTGGATGAAAGAGGGCAAGCAGCGCGGCATGACTCTCGAGCAGATGCAGGCCAAGGAACTACCCCAAGCATGGCGGGAATGGGGCTGGCAATTCATCCCCAAGGAGCGCTGGGTCAAAACCCTGTATCTGGGATTAACCGACAAATGACGGTCCTCTCAGTTGTGGGCGTTTATTGACTCGGCAAGGCTCAGGCGGGAATATTGCGAAAATGCCACAACACCCAATAGATGGGCTTGAGATCACGGCCGCCTATATCGCGAAACGGCCTCAGTAGCAGATAGAGCCACTGCCAACTGACCAGGAAACTTCTGGCCTCACGCCAGATAGCTTCACCACCGGCTTGGCGATAACTGGTTATCGCTTGGGCAATCGCCTCGTTGGACGGCCCCATATAGCGGTATAAGCTGTGAATGTACACCAGCAGATCCCTTATCTGCTGCATCAGCATATCTTGACCCTTTTGAGTGGCTTCAAAATCGATAAAAGTCACCTGCCCTTGCTGCCAGCTGATATCCCTGAGCGCCGGACGACCGTGAGCCAGGCCCATACAGTGCAAACCTGCCAGAGCTGCGGCACTGTCATTGAGGATCTGTTGTATGCCCAGCTCGTCTTGTGACTTGATTACCAACCATTCTCTGACAGTTGCACCGGCATCTTCCACCACAAAGTAGCCCTTGTCGGCCTGAACGATACGCGGCACCGGGGCTGAGCAACTGGCCAGATGCTCCAGAGTCTGTTTCTCTTTTTCAAGCGCCAGTTGGGGATTGGGTTTCAACACCCGCATGGCTCCCTGCAGTGTCTCGGCTTGTTTAAGCCAGTATTTTTTACCCTCATATTCAAACGAGCAAATACGTTCCCCGGGATGAGCTTCCAGCACCCGCAGAACATATTGATTGAATTTAGGTTGCGCCATGGAAAGGACTCCATTCCAATAATTTGTAGCAGTTCACAGAAAATTCTTAATAGTATCTTAGGGAAAATGTCCCAAAGCAAACTCATTCAGGCTATCTACCTGCTATTTAACGATTTTTCAGTGACCAAATCTACAAGCAACCAATAGATCAAACAATTTCGCAGCAAAAGAAACATTTTACAAACAAAACAACTAGAACAAAGGAGGGATAAAACAAGGTAAATAAATGGAAAGGCTCCGGCCAATGATGGCTGACCGGAGTTTAGCTACTGGGGTAATTACTGTTTTTCTTGCCAAGGCTCGGCCTTGTCAGCCAGCAAAACAGGGATCCCGTCATTGATAGGATAAGCCAGCCTATCTGCCTTACAGATAAGTTGTTGTGCCTGCTTGTCATATTCCAGTCTGCCTTTACATATCGGGCAGGCTACGATTTCCAATAGTTTCTTATCAAACGCCATCAGACTATCCTTTTTGGTTTGCCTTTTGTTTGTTTGCCATCGCCTCCCGCACCCGGGTCAGCAATTGGGCATCGAATTGGGGTGATAGCTTGGCATTGACGGCCAGATACCACCAGTGTTGTTTTGCAAATTCGCGACACTTGATCGCATCTTTTTCTGTCATCAGCAGTGGCAGCTCGTCACCAAGTGGTGCCAAGGCATCTGGACTATAAGCCTGATGATCAGCAAAGACCTCTTGAGCTTCGAGCTTAAACCCCATCTGAGAGAGAGTTTCAAAAAAACGTTCCGGATTACCGATACCCGCCATGGCCTTAACCGCCATAGGCGCTGTAGGGGGCTGAGCCTGGTTTTCCCCTGCAACACTCAGCACAGCGCCGGGAATGAGCTGCATACCAAACTCTCTAACAGTATCGCTGGCTTCACCGTTGTGAATTACCAAGTCGGCAGTCTCCAAGCGCCAGGCGCCTTCTCTCAAGGGGCCCGCCGGCAATAACATACCATTGCCCAAGCGGCGGCTGGCATCGAGCACCACCACTTCGATATCCCGCCCCAGTCGATAGTGCTGCAAACCATCATCACTGATAATAATATCCACCTCAGTGGACGCCAGCAGCAACTCGGCGGTGGCGATACGATCCACTCCCACGGCCATAGGCACTTGAGTGCGGGCTACTATCATCGCCGGCTCATCACCAAAATCCGTTGGATTGGCCCCGGGAGGCACCAACCTCGGCTCGGTTTGACCACTGCCATAACCACGGCTTATCACTCCGGGCCGATAGCCATAGTGCCTTAGCAGCTCGATCAGATAGATGACGGTTGGCGTCTTGCCGCTGCCGCCGACAGTAATATTACCGACTATGATCACAGGTACAGGCAGAGTTTGTGAGGCCTTGAGTCCAAGCCTAAACCCCAGACGTCTCAGGCCGCTGAGCAAGGCAAACAACCAGGAAAGCGGCCAAAGCAACCACCTTGCCCAATGCTTCTGATACCAGATACGGTTAAGCAGAGCTTCCACTTAACCTCCGAATTGCATCTGATACAGCTTGGCGTACGTCCCATCCTTTTCCAACAGGCTCTGATGCGTGCCGCGCTCGAGGATCTTGCCCTGATCGACCACCAAAATCTGATCGGCACTTTCAATGGTCGACAGTCTGTGGGCAATCACAATCGAGGTGCGATTGCGGCGCAGGTTATCCAGCCCCTTTTGAATCGCCTTCTCGGATTCGGTATCCAGTGCCGAGGTTGCCTCATCGAGGATCAACACTGGGGCATCCCTGAGGATGGCTCTGGCAATGGCGATCCGCTGGCGTTGACCACCGGACAGCATCACGCCGTTCTCACCTATCTCGGTATCCAGTCCTTGGGGCAAGCTTTCGATAAACTCCATCGCATAAGCCAATCTGGCAGCGTTTTCTATCTGCTCCCGGGTAGCCTCGCCTGGGTAGGCATAGGCGATATTATTGGCTATGGTGTCGTTGAACAGGGTGACCTGCTGCGACACCAGCGCGACCTGGCTACGCAGACACTTGAGTGAATAGTCGTAAATACTGATATCATCCAAGGTTATCTGCCCCTGTTTTAGCCCGGTGTAGAAACGGGTTACCAGACTGGCGATAGTCGACTTACCCGAGCCTGAGCGGCCCACCAGTGCCAGAGTCTGCCCCTGACGCACTTCAAAGTCGATATTCTCAAGCGCCAGACGTTCCTGGCCCTGATAACCAAAGCTGACATTATCGAAACGCAGATTGCCCTCAACCCGCTCGACTGTGTGAGTGCCGCTATCGGACTCCCCCGGGGTATCCAGCAGCTCAAACACTGTGGTACAGGCGGCAATACCCCGTTGAAACTCGGCGTTGACTCGGGTCAGGTTCTTGATGGGTTGCAGCATGGCCAGCATGGCGCCCAGGATAGTGGCAAAGGTACCCGCAGTCAGTTCATCCTTCAGACTGTCAAAGCTGGCAGCATAGAGCACAAAGGCCAATGCAAAGGAGCCTATGATCATGATAAGCGGCTGGCTGATGGCCTGGGCCGCCGCCAGTTTCATGTTCTGATAACGGTTGTGATCGTTGACCTTGGCAAAGCGATCGGCCTCAGTCTTCTGACCACCGAAAGACAATACGTTCTTGTGGCCCTTGATCATCTGCTCGGTCACCGCAGTCACCGAGCCCATGGCCCCCTGGATCTGCCGCGATACCTTACGGAAGCGGCGACTGACGACGGCAATCACCACCCCGATGAAAGGACCAATGATCAGAATGCACAGCGACAGTTTCCAAGAGTAATAGAACATCAACCCCAACATGCCAATAACAGTGACGCTGTCTCTCACTAGGGTGATCAGCGCGCTGCCGGAGGCTCTGGCAATTTGCTCTGTGTCGAAGGTCACTTTGGAGATCAAAGAACCCGTGTTTTCCTTGTCCATATAGCTGACAGGCAGCGACAGTATGTGTTCAAACACCTGCTGACGCATATCTTGAATAAGCTTGGCGCTGATATAAGAGATGCCATAGGTAGAGACAAAGTTGGCCAACCCCCGAAGACTGAATAGCCCCACTACCACAAAGGGGGCCATGGTCAACACATCCGAGCTGGCATTAAACCCTTTGGAGGTGCCCAGCTCGACGCCGGCCACGACAGAATTATTGGCAAACCCTTCATCGATAAAAGGTTTCACAAAAGCGATAAAAGTAGCGTCCACAACCCCATAGGTGATCAACGCCAGAATCGAGATGACAAATACCCCTTTGAGGGGCTTGAGGTAGGTCAGCAAACGTCTGAAAACTGTCCAGACTTCACGTTGTTGAGATGTGCTCATCAGCGAAACTATATTTATGACAAAGTCGCCATTCTACTCTGGATTCCCTGCCATACCAAACCCAAACAAGCGGTTATACCAAAATGGCGCCAGATCCTCGCGGTAACTGTGCACTGTGTAACCCTGGCCATCAAAGTGGAGACTCACCTGCCCCAGCTCGCCGGAAATCAAGGCTTGAGCGCCAAAGGCCCGATACCTCAAACGTATCTCTTCCTTGGGAAATCCCCAGCGATTGCCGTATCCGGCCGCAAACAACACCCACTCGGGTGCTATTGCGCCGATAAACTCAGGGTGAGATGAGGTGCGACTGCCATGATGGGGCGCCAGTAAAATATCACTCTCGATTGCGCCTTTTCCATGCAATAAGGCGACCTCACCGGCCAGTTCTATATCCCCCGGCAGCAGCACTCTATGATGACCATCGAAGAGCTGCAGCACGCAGGAGCCATTGTTGCCAGGCTCAGGTACTTGGGGGCCAAGAAAGTTAAGCTCTATCCCTTGCCAATCGAGCATCCCCGGGCGGCAGCCCCTGTGCCAACGCTTTGAATAACGGCTCTTTAGCTCAGACACATCGGTGATCAACCCTGCCTTGTCAAAGGCCTGCATCAGCACTTGGGCGCCGCCTGCATGGTCATTATCGCCATGGCTGATAATCAGGTAATCAAGTTTGGTCACGCCTTTGGCGCCAAGGAAAGGCACTATCACCCTCTCGGCGTAGCTGAAACGCTCGCCAAAGGCCGCACCTGTATCATAAAGCAATGCATGTGGCCCTTTTTGTACCACCACAGCCAGCCCCTGGCCCACATCCAACATATGCATTTGCCAGCCCTTGGGTTTAAGCAGGCCAAGCCAAAGCCCGAGCTGCAGTACAAAGGGTAATATCAGCAGCATCGCCACGCCCCGGCCCTTGGGCAACATACGCCAACAAAGCCATGCCGGAAACAACAACAGCGCTGCGGCGCTGAGAGCCTGCGGCAACATGAGCCAGCCACCGGGAAGCTGACTATTAAACTGCCATAATTTTTGCACCGCCCAGAGACTGAAAGATGCCAATTGCCAAGGCATGAGTGCCACAGCATCCATCCCCAAGGCGGAGAACACCGACCACAGCAGCAGTGCCAGCAGCGCCAGGGGGATCACCAGCAAACTGAACCAAGGCACCAATAGCAAGTTGAGCCACAGGCTGTGAACCGTCACTGCGCCGAAGAGTATCGCCTGCAGTAGCGACAGCCCCAGACAAAGGCGCCACTGTATCGCCCAGAATGCCAAGGCCCAGCGCTTGAGCTTTGCTGGCCAGTGGGTCAGTACTTGCTCCTGCTCCTGCTCCTGAGCCTTAGGATTATGAACTTGATGATTAAGGCTCAGCAAAATTAACGCCAACGCCGAAAATGACAACCAAAAGCCGCCGCTGAGACTGGCCAAGGGGTCAATCAAGAGTACGCAGGCCAGTGCCCACAACAGCCGCTCCCAGGCCGAGCTATAGCGCATCATTAAAGTCGATAACACCAGCAAACACAGCATCAGCAAGGCTCTTTGAGTGGCAATGGCAAAGCCCGCCAGATAGGCATAAAAGAGTGCCATCAGCAATGCAGCCAAAGATGCCAGTACCAGATTGCGCCGCCCATAGACGGGTGCCCAACGCTTGAGCGCTCCCAAACTCAGCAGATAACACCAAAAAGCAACCACCGAAAGATGCAACCCCGAAATCGCTACCAAGTGGGCATTGCCGGATTGGCGCAACTCTTGCCAGCGCGCCTCGGAAAAGAGTGACCGCTCACCCAAGGTCAGCGCCAGCAGCAGATCGCCGCCCTCAATTTCGGCCAAGATTGGAGTTAACTCTGTAACCAATCGGGCCCTGAGCCCAGTTGATGGCAACAGCCGCTCACCTGATATCACCTGGCCTCTGGCGGTTATCCGCTCACCGAGCAGATAGCGCTGACGATTGAAGCCGCCCTGATTGAGCACGGCGGCGAAGGTTCTGGGTTTAACTTCAAACTGCCACACCTCACCCAATTGCGGCGATGGCAATGCATCTCCCTGCCAGCTCAAACGCCACATGGAGGCCAGGGGTGCCAACAGGGTTGCAGAATTATCATCAATTGGCCGAATATCCATACGGATCCAGTCGCCGTTTGCAGAAACTAGTGATATGATTTCGCCCCGCAGTGTCTGAGTAACAGATGTTTCAGAGCTGGATGATGAGTCAGTAAGGCTTTTAATATCAATGACTAACTGACAATAAACACTGACCCACAGCACGCCGCCCAAAGCACCATAGAGCAAAGCACTTCCCTTGGGAACCCAGCTCCCGCTCAAGACTCTGAGGCACAAAACCAGCAGCACTGCAATAATTGGCAATGAGAATAAGGGCGGTATCCAAGGCCAAAGCATGGCCGAGAGTACGGCGATGCAAAAGCCCGATAAGCATTGATTCATCATTGAGTAATTTAAGACAGCAATCTGAGCCTATGCCAAAAAAGATCATTCAGAGATTCATGCCCGATCCGGAGAAACTGAGGAATCACAAGCACCTCAAGATCTTCGGCAGCCTGCTGAACAAACCCAACCTCTGGGCACTGAATCGCCGCTCTGCCCCCGGCGCCTTCGCCATAGGCCTGTTTGTTGCCTGGATGCCAATGCCGTTTCAAATGGTGCTGGCGGCGGCGCTGGCAATCTATTTTCATGTCAATCTGCCGGTGTCGGTCGCCTTGGTTTGGATTACCAACCCAGTAACCATGCCGGCCATGTTTTATCTGGCTTATTTGATAGGTGCCAAGCTGCTCAATCACCCGCCGCAGCAGTTTGTCTTTGAAGCCAGTTGGGCCTGGATAGAATCCTCCATCAGCACCATAGGCCCACCTTTCCTGTTCGGTTGTTTGGTATTGGGTGTGATCAGCGCCCTGACGGGATATTTTGTGATCAAGAGTGCCTGGCAGTACTCCATCTATCTGCAGTGGCAAAAACGACGTAAATAACTGCTGCTGGCAGTAACGTCACTGGAGCGGCACAATTCAGGGATACTTCAGGAGTACTTCAGGGATACATAGTCTTAGCGCTAACCAAACTTGGCAACCCAAAGCATATTCAGCCAACAAAAAGCAAGAACCCGGCCATCGCCGGGTTCTTGCTTTTTAAGATCTGCCTGTCGTTTATCAGCGCCCGGCCAGGGCGGTTGCCGGGGCGATGCGACTGGCCCTGAACGCCGGATACAAGGTAGCCAGCAGACTCATCAGCAGCGCCATAGTGACCACGACCAGTACGTCCGCCAACTCGAGCCTAGATGGCAAGAAATCGATAAAATAGATATCCCCCGAGAGCAACTTATGCCCGGTCAACTGCTCAATCCCCTTGGCGATGGCCGAGAGATTCTTGGCCAGCAATACCCCCAGCAAGGTTCCTATGGCACAGCCGAGCACACCATTGAGCGCGCCCTGGACAATAAATACCAGCATCACGGCGCCGCGCTTAAGTCCCATGGTCATCAAGATGGCGATTTCCGAAGCCTTGTCACGCACCGCCATCACCAGGGTGGAGACTATGTTAAAACAGGCCACACCTATTACCAATGCCAGAACAAGATACATGACGGTGCGCACCAGCTGAATGTCCTGGTAGAGATGCCCCTGGGTGCGGGTCCAGTCGTTGAGATACAAAGTCTGGCTCTGGGCATAACCCAGCTCGCGAATCAGCCGCGGCGCTTCAAATACCCGCTCAACCTTGATTCTCACCCCGGTCACCTCGTCTGCAAGCCCTAGCAGGCGCTGGGCATAGGCCATGGGCACATAAGCCGTGGTGTATTCAAGCTCGCCGCCGAGACGAAAACTGCCGCTTATCAACAACGAATGACTGCGGGCCTGCGCCAGTTGACCACTGCCCTTGCCATGGGGTGATGGCAGATAGAGGGTCAGGCGATCACCCACCTTAAGTCCTAGTTTGTCCAGCATTCCCTGGCCCAGCACGATATGATTGCTGTCGCCCTCAAGGCTCTGCCAGCTTTCCTGTGTCAGATACTGACTCAGGGTCGAAACCCGCGCTTCGGCCTCGGGGTTAACCCCCACCACAGACAAGCCGACAAAACCGCCCGGCTTTTGCACCAAGCCCTGCATGCGTACCAGCGGAGCAGCGGCGCTGATGCCGTCGATTTGCTCGGCGTCCGACACTATCTGACGCCAGTCGTGAATAGGTTCGCGGACCTGGCTCAACTCCCCCTGGGGCACAACCCCGAGCAGGCGCTGCTCCAGCTCGCGCTCAAAGCCGTTCATCGCCGACAGCACCAGAATAAGCACGGCAACCCCGAGGGCGATACCTGCGGTGGAAGCAAAAGAGATAAAACTGATAAAGCTGCTGCTCTGGCGGGCACGGTAAAAGCGCCAGCCGATGATCAGGGGCAGCAAGGCGGGATGCGCCGTCATTGGCCCGCCTCCGGCGCCGACAAACGACCATCGACCATCTGCAGCTGCCTATCCATCCTGGCCGCCAATTGATGATCATGGGTTACCACCACAAAAGCCGTGCCCAGTTGCGAGGCCAGCTCGCGGATAAGCTCATAGACAGCCTCGCCGCTGTGGGCATCCAGGTTACCCGTAGGTTCATCGGCAAGTACCACTTTGGGGCTGTTGATCAAGGCCCTGGCAATGGCCACCCGCTGGCGCTCACCACCGGAAAGCTCCGCCGGGGTGTGATCCAATCTATGTCCCAGCCCCACTCTTTCGAGCAAGGCCCTGGCCTGTGCTCGCACTTCCGCCTTGGGTCGACCGGCAATCAGCCCCGGCATGGCCACGTTTTCCAGGGCATTGAATTCGGGTAACAGATGATGGAACTGGTAGATAAAGCCCATCGCCTGATTGCGCAGCTGTGCCTGGCGGGAGGCCGAGGCCTTGTATAAATCCTCGCCTTCGAGCAACACCTGACCGGCAGAAGGCTTATCCAAGGTGCCAAGAATATGCAGCAAGGTACTCTTGCCCGAGCCCGAACTGCCGACAATAGCCAACTGCTCCCCCGGATACACCTTGAGGTCGACCTGCTCGAGCACCTTGGTGCTGAGCTTGCCTTCCTGATAACTCTTGCTGACGGCTTTGGCTTCAAGGAGCGCGGCTTGTTGCATGGTATTGATTCTCTTATTCATATCTAAGTGCAGTCGCAGGTTCTACCCGGGCGGCCCGAATGGCCGGGTACAAGGTGGCGGCCAGGGTCATCAGCAGAGTGCCGATGGCGATAAGCACCAGCTGCTGCGGTTCCAGCTGCACGGGTAACCTCTGCCCGGCGCCCAATACGGCGATCCCCAGGGTCGACAGCAGCGGATTAATGTTGAGAGTGGCCACTATGCCAACCCCGAGGCCCAGCGCCAGGCCTATCAGGGCGTTGAGGGAGCCCTGGGAGATAAAAATGGTCATGATATCCAGCCTGCCCAGCCCCTGGGTCTTGAGCACGGCGACATCGGCAGTTTTATCCACTACCATCATCACCAGCGCCGAGACGATATTGAAGGCCGCCACCGCGACAATCAGGCTCAACATCAAAGACATCATGTTCTTTTCCATCTTCACCGCGGCGAACAGATGGCCATAACTGTCACGCCAGTCGCTGACGCTCACCTCAACGCCCTTAGCTTCGAACAAATGTTCAACCTTGGGCGCCAGCGCCGGGGCGCTGAAGGGGTCGCTCAGAAACAGTCTGAGATCCTGAATTTGCTTTGGCGACTGACGCATCAAGCGGCGGGCATCTTCATAGTGCAGAAAAGCCACCCCGGCATCGACCTGAGAACCCATCTCAAAAATACCCGCCACTTCAAAAATTCGCTGGCTGGGAACAGGCCCAAGCGGCGAGTACACCACACCATCACCGCTGAGCAGACGCAGCTTGTCACCGGTGGTAACATTGAGCCGTCGTGCCAGCTCTGAGCCCAACAACACCCGGTAGCTGCCGCTGCTGAGCGAATCGAAGGCATCCAGATAGGCGTGTTTGGCTACAACCGAGAGATTTTTCTCGGCCTCGGGGTAGATGCCATAGAGCTGCACCGCACTGATATTATCGGCCGACTGGGCCATCGCCTGGGTGGTCGCCGAAGGCGCCAGCCCGAGCACCCCGGGCAATTGTTGCAAATCGCCTTTAAAGCTTTGCCAGTCGTCAAAAGAGTGGTCTGTATGGACCGTCAGTTGTGGGATAGCCCCCAGGATTCGGGTCTTGAGCTGGCCTTCCAGGCCGTTCATCACAGAGCTGACAATAATCAATGCTGCCACCCCGAGAAAAATCCCGCTGACGGCGAAGAAGGTAATAAAGGAAGCAAAAGCGTTGGCCTTGCGGGCACGCCAGTAACGATAACCTATGTAAAATGAGAGTCCCGGATTCATGAGAGGGATAGCATGTCCTGTGCGCTGCGCTTGCTAAATCAATGAAGTGGGCACGATAATAGGTGGATTGACCGGGTAAATACAAGAGGCGGGACCTTGTTTCCTGAATCCAATCCATACTTCAGCGTGCCCCACGCCTTCGATGTCTATCTCAGCCTCTGGCCCAAGGACACTCCCTTGCCGACCGAGAGCCAACTGCTGGCGATGCAATCCACCGGCTTGAAACTGATGAGCGAGGTCAAGGCGCTGGAAGCCGGCTGTTTGTTGCAGCTAAGGCAACTCGGCGATGAGGGCCGGGCGATAGTCGACTACCTCAAACTCCAGTCCCGTAAGATAGATCTGGTGTTACAGCACGTATTGGAGCAAGAGAGCCGCGAAGGCCAACACTGCCCCGGGGTGCAATTTGGCGGCAGCGGCGTGCGGGTGCAGTTACCCCAGGCACTGGACGCCGGTACATTTTGCAAGCTGACCCTGTTTATTCGCGATGAAATCCTGTCCTTGCAGTGTATCGCCTCGGTGCGGGAATGCCGCGACGACCCAGACCATGAAGGCCTGTTTCTGGCCGATCTCGATTATCGGGTGATCCAGGATGCCGATATCGAACTCTTGGTCAAGGCCAGTCTCAGCGTGCAACAAAAGCAGCTCAAAAGGCGTAAAGCCAGTCAGGATCCCAACTGGCATGAGCCATCCTAAATCTCTACAATGGTGCGCAATCCATTCAGAATGAATCTGTTATCACATCTTCAATGAATAAGTTTTCTGTACTGGCGCCTGCGGGTGCCCCAAAGGCCGGCGAGATCCGCCATCTCGGCCTCGGCGAAGGCGTGGAGCGCGCGCTGACCTTGGCCAACCTCGCCCGCCAACATCAAGGTGTCAGCCTGTTGGTAACAGCGGATACGCCAACCGCCCTGACACTGGAAGCCGAACTCAAATACCTTCTGGGTGATGCCCTGCCCGTGTGGTTGTTTCCCGATCGGGAGACCCTGCCCTACGACAGCTTTTCGCCGCATCAGGATCTGATCTCCCAGCGGCTGGAAACCCTGTCAAGGTTGCCAAGTGCCAAGCGCGCCCTGGTAATAGTGCCCATCAACACCCTGATGGTGCGACTGCCACCCAAGTCTTTCCTGTCGGCCAATGTGATGTTGCTGAACAAGGGCGACAACTATAGCCTGCAACAGATGCGCGAGCACTTGGTCAGCGCCGGTTACCATCTGGTCGGCCAAGTTTATGAACATGGCGAATTTGCCATTCGCGGCTCGATTCTGGATATCTTTCCCATGGGCTCAGCCGAGCCGCTGCGAATTGAACTGTTCGATGATGAAGTGGAATCGATTCGCCATTTCGATCCTGAAACCCAGCTATCCAAGGAACCCCTGTCGCAGGTACGAATGCTGCCGGCCAAGGAGTTCCCCACAGATGAACGGGCCATAGAAGGCTTCCGCCAGCGTTATCGGCGCTATTTTGAAGTATTGGTTAAAGAGCCCGAGTCCATCTATCAGCAGGTGAGCCGCCATTTGATGCCCGCCGGTATCGAAAACTACCTGCCCTTGTTCTTTGACGAAACCGCGACCCTATTCGACTATTTTGCCGGCGATGTGCAACTGCTGACGCTGGGCGACCTGCAGCAGGCCGCCGACACCCATCTGACGCAGGTGCGCAATCGCTATGAAGACAGGCGGGTCGATCCGCTGCGGCCCTTGCTGGCCCCGGCCGACCTATATCTGTTGACCGAGCAGCTGTTTGCCGCCTTCAAGCGCTGGCCAAGACTGCAGCTGAGCCAGGTGGATGCCCAAAAACCGCAGCAATTGGCTGCAGTAAGCGCGCTGCCGGATATCTCGGTCAACCATAAGCTGAAGCAGCCCTTGCAGGCATTGGCCGACTATATCGCCTCGGCAGGCAGAGTCCTGCTCAGCGCCGAATCCGAAGGCCGCCGCGAGGCGCTGATGGAGCTGCTGGCCAAGATAGAGTTGCGCCCGGTACTGTTCCCGCATCTCAAGGCGTTTATCGACTCGGATGCGCCGTTGGGGTTAATCGTCTCGCCCCTTGCCAAGGGCTGCGTACTCAATGAGCCTAAGCTCAGCATTATTTGCGAGACCGAGCTCTTCGGTCAGCGGATCTCCCAGCAGAGGCGGCGGGAAAAACAGCGCCAGATCAGCAGTGACGCCCTGATTAAAAACCTCGCCGAGCTCAAGGTCGGCCAACCCATAGTGCACCTGGAGCACGGGGTCGCCCTCTATCAAGGGCTGGAAACCCTAGATACCGGCGGCGTGGTGGCCGAATACCTCAAGCTGGAATACGCCGGTGGCGACAAACTCTATGTGCCTGTGTCGTCACTGCACCTCATCAGCCGCTACGCCGTGGCGCCGGATGAATCCCCCAACCTCAACAAGTTGGGCAACGAGAGCTGGGCCAAGGCCAAGAAGAAGGCGATAGAGCGCATTCGTGATGTGGCCGCCGAGCTGCTGGATGTTTACGCTCGCCGTCAGGCCCGCCCAGGCGAGGCCTGTGAACTGGATGAAGCCGAATACGCCCTGTTCGCCCAGGGTTTCCCGTTCGAAGAGACAGTGGATCAGGAAACCTCCATCGCCGCCGTTCTCGCCGATATGCAGTCACCGGTGGCCATGGACCGTCTGATCTGTGGTGACGTGGGCTTTGGCAAGACAGAAGTGGCCATGCGCGCCGCCTTTGTTGCCGTCAACGCCGGCAAGCAGGTGGTGGTGTTGGTGCCCACGACGCTGCTGGCTCAGCAGCACTATGAAAACTTCAAGGACAGGTTCGCCGACTGGCCGGTGCAGATTGAAGTTATGTCCCGTTTTCGCACCGCCAAAGAGCAGCAACAGGTGATTGCCGACCTGGCAAACGGCAAGGTGGATATTGTTATCGGCACCCATAAGCTGCTCAACAGCGAGGTGAAATTTGACGCCCTCGGCCTGCTTATCATAGATGAGGAGCACAGGTTCGGGGTACGGCAGAAAGAGAAAATCAAGGCGCTCAGGGCCAATGTGGATATTCTCACCCTGACGGCGACCCCTATTCCCCGCACCCTGAATATGGCCATGTCCGGCATGCGGGATCTGTCGATTATCGCCACCCCGCCTGCCAAACGCTTGGCGGTGAAAACTTTTGTGCGCGAATACGACAAGGCCAGTGTCCGTGAGGCCATAGAGCGGGAGATCCTCCGTGGCGGCCAGGTCTATTACCTGCACAACAATGTGGAGAGCATAGAGAAACGCGCCGAGGAGCTGCGCGAGTTGTTGCCCGATGCCAGAGTGGTAGTGGCCCACGGCCAGATGCGCGAGCGCGAGCTGGAGCGGGTAATGTCCGATTTCTACCACAGACGCTACAACGTGTTGGTGTGTACCACCATTATTGAAACCGGTATCGATGTACCGAGCGCCAACACCATCATCATAGAGCGGGCCGATACCTTCGGATTGGCGCAGCTGCATCAGCTCAGGGGCCGGGTTGGCCGCTCCCATCACCAGGCTTATGCCTATCTGATGACCCCGCATCCGAAACGCATGACCTCAGATGCCCGCAAGCGCCTAGAAGCGATTGACGCCCTGGAGGATCTCGGCGCCGGCTTTATGCTGGCGACTCAGGATCTGGAGATCCGCGGCGCCGGTGAATTGCTGGGGGATGAACAGAGCGGCCATATCTCCAAGATAGGCTTCAGCCTCTATATGGAGATGCTGGAGTCGGCGGTCAAGGCGCTGAAACAGGGCAAGGAGCCATCCCTGGCGCAAATGCTCAACCAGCAGTGCGAAATCGAGCTGAGGATCCCGGCGCTGTTGCCGGAAGACTATGTGGGCGATGTCAATATTCGCCTGTCGCTCTACAAACGGATAGCCAACTGCACTACGGAAGCGGCACTGGATGAACTCAAGGTGGAACTGATTGACCGTTTCGGTTTGTTGCCTGAAGCCACCCGTAACCTGATGCAACTGACACTGTACAAGCATCAGGCCACTGCGCTCGGGCTGAAGAAACTGGATTTTCACGCCCGCGGCGGCAGTGTCGAGTTCGGTGACGATCATATTATCGATCCCGGCTTTATCATTGGCCTGTTGCAATCCCAGCCACAAATCTATCGAATGGATGGACCGAATAAGTTAAAGTTCACCCTGGCGGCCGAAAGCAGTAAAGAACGCCTGGAGATGGTGGGTCTACTGCTGCAACAACTGGCACAACACACTGTGGGAGAAAAATAGTGTATCGAAATATGCTGGCAACCCTGGCTCTGGGGCTGACACTTTCGCCTGTATTGCAGGCGGCACAATACCCTTGGTACGAAGTCGAGGTATACCTGTTTGAGCGCCCCGGGCCAAGCACGGAAAAGTGGCCGGATACGCCGCTGGAGCTCAAGCTGAACAAGACCATAGACTTGATCACTCCCCAGGTCGCCACCGAAATCAGCTCAGGCAGCATGGCTGTGGGAGACTGTGATCCGCAATGGCAATCTCAATCCGCAGACAGCGCAGCAGATAAGGCTCTCAATAACGATACCTTTGACTCACAGCGCGGCCGTCCCCTTCAGGCAGGCCAAGTGATATCTCTGGCCCAGGCCGATAACACGACTCAAGCGGATGCCACCGCTTTGCCTTGCCAACAGCGGCAAGCGGAAATCCGTATGCCCAAGCAGTTGCCTGTGAATATCAGCCCCAGAGACAGCAGCACAGCCGCCCAACCCGGCGCTTTGCTGCTCAGTGAAAGTCGGGCCCAATTTGGCGGTGTTATCAATGCCCTCAAGCGGCAGAGCGGTTTGAAAGGGCTTTTGCATCTCACCTGGCAGCAACAGATGAAACCCCGCCACAGAGCCGAGGCGATGCATCTCTTTGGTGGCCGCAACTTTGGCTCGGACTTCAAGCTTTCAGGCTTGCCCCAGAGCCAGTTAGACACGGCTTCGAACTCATCTTTGAATGGTTTATCAGAAGGCTTGTCGGAAGACAAACTGCCTGGGCAGGCATTGGACAATGGCCTGAGTGAAGCAACTCAAATAGGCAGTGAGGAATATGCAGCGCTTGGGAGCTTGATGGTGCCGCAAACGCCCAAGGCGGTGTGGGAGTTCGATGGGCTTTTGAATATCTATCTCAGCCACTATCTCTATGTGGAAACCCGCTTCAATTTGAGGGAGGCCGGCTTTAAGTCTCTGGCGACCCAAGAAGGTGAGCCTGAACTGCAAACCCCCTTTCTTTACAGCATTCCCATGGAGCAAAATCGCCGTATTCGCAGCGGGGAAATACACTACTTCGATCATCCCCGTATGGGTATGATCCTGCAGGTAAGGCGTATGGCTCAGCCGGGCAGCCAAACTCAAGCCGATAGTAGCGAAGAGCTCTGATCAATCACTGATAGAGAAGTCGAGGTAGATCTCATCTGCCTCGTCTTCCTCTACATACACCCCATCGACCCGAGCCTGAGGTGGCCCTTGCTCGCACCAGGCAATCAAGTGGTCAACTGCCGGATAAGCCCCCTGCGCCAACACTTCTACCGAACCATCTTCTTTGTTACGCACATAGCCAGTCACCCCCAGTGACTGAGCCTTTTGCTGGGTAAAGCGTCTGAAACAGACTCCCTGCACCTTGCCTTTTACAGTCAGCAGCACCCGCTTCATGGGCGTCTCCTTATTGTTTCGGTGACCTTGTGTTGCCATGCTTATAAATCAAGCAGTTGATTAACAAAAAAGCAAAAAAAACAGCTAACAAAAGAGTGTTAGCTGCATCGGGCGACATACGCAAAAGGTTTGACGCGTTGCGAACAACGGAATGTAACATTCTGTATCAAACTCGCCACGAGCCGTAACTTTACACAGTCAATAGCTCAATGCAACCAGCAAAACAGATAGAAAAACACCCCTGAGACGCTCTCGTGACCCAAGTCACAAAAAGAATCCGCTTTACCGTATGAGTGGATATTTATCCTACCCGCTCAACACCCTCTGTCTGCTTGAAGGCTTTTATCTGAGTCAAATGGCTCGCCAGCGAGGCAAACTTATGACTCTGCTGCTTATCCCAAATTACTTCATAATAGCGGCTAAGCAAGGCATGACTGCGGGTGCTGTCCAATACCTCATCCTCGGTCGACAGCAGGCACAGGGCGCGGTTACGGTTCTTGCTGCGAAAATCGGTCACACACTTGCTGGCAATATCGGCGTACTCTTCCGGCCTGTCTATCTTGCCGGGCATGTTTTCCTCCGGCCACAGATTGGGGTTGACCAATACCGCCTTGAGCCCGGACAGAAAAGCGATCCGCTCGGCCCAATAGGCACCCAGCCCCACACCTATAATCAATGGCTTGGGATCATCAGTGAGTTTGAGCTGTTTACTGACCTCATTCAGCAGATGCTGCATGTCGTGTCTGGGATGCTGGGTGCTGTAGCTGATGAGACGCACATCATCATCAATAAACTGTAACTGCCTGACTTTTTCATGATTACCCGGGCTGGTGGCATCAAATCCGTGAAAATACAAAATCATTTTGTTTCCTCAAGTCTCATTCCAGTCATGGTTATACAGGTTTCAAACTAACCAAGTTAGTTTGCGCCTATATTGTGCCAAATCAATTTTTTGTGGATGAAATCCTTGCCGCCAGCTCGCGGGCTCGCTCCCATCGTACTTCATCCTGCAATGCACGCATCACCTTAACAGGGTCGGCCCTCAACGTTGCAGCCGGGAAAGGATTGCTCTCTGGCCAAGGGAAGTCTCCCAGAAGGCTTCTGGCGCCCTCAGGGTCATTGCATACCAATACCATGTTACAACCGGCATCCAGCGCCGCCCTGGCCCTTGCCTGATAGTCCCCGGCTACCGCCGCCCCTTTCATGCCAAGATCGTCCGAGAAAATCACCCCGTTAAAGGCCAGTTTGCCGCGCAGTTCCTGCTGGAGCCAAAAGGATGAAAAACCGGCGGGGTTTGGGTCTACTTCGGGGTAAATCACATGAGCCGGCATAATGCCTTGGAGCATCTCTTTGGCGATCAGCTGTGAAAAAGGCTGCATGTCGCACTCGGCAATCTCTTGATAGCTGCGCGAGTCGACCGGCTGGGCAATATGGGAGTCGGCCTCGACGCTGCCGTGGCCGGGAAAATGTTTGCCCACCGCGGCCATACCGGCCTCAGTCATGCCTTCAATAAAGGCTGTTGCCAGCGCGGTGACCTGCTCGGGCTTTGAGGCGAAACTGCGAGTGCCTATCACCTGACTGATACCATTGAGATCGAGCACAGGGGCAAAGCTTAAATCTATGTCGCAGGCCAAGAGCTCGACGGCCATCAGGAAGCCCAGCTCTTTGGCCCAGGTTGTCGCCAGCTCAAGCGAACCTGCGGCGGCCGGCAATATATCGCCCATGGCCGGGATTTGGGTAAATCCCTCGCGAAAACGCTGTACCCTGCCCCCTTCATGATCGACGGCGATCAGCAGTTCGGGACGCACACTGCGAACCGCGCGGATCAGGGCTATCAGTTGCTCTCTGTCTTGGTAATTACGGCTGAAAAGGATTAGGCCGCCAACGGCCGGGTGCTGCAGGACAGAGGCCTCCTCTGGCGTCAACTCGACAGAGGCAAGATCCAGCATTAAGTGACTCATAAACATCTCCAACAGGGTACCGCGCATAAAAGCGACTGAAAAAGGTACGAAATGGTGTTAGCCCAGATACAGGTATGGCAGCCAGGATAGCGCAACCAGGGTCAATCCCATTGTTAGCAAGGCTAATGCGACCATAGCTTGATAAAAATAACTAATGATATTCCAGGCCCAAAGTATGGGATACTTGCCCATGGGCAGAGTAACTCTGGGTCAAGGTTACTCCGAAACCTGCGTATGCGCGAGCAATGCGCCTCCCAATGACTAAAATAACAACGAAACAACAACAGGGTTAACCAAATGATTAGCGTATTCGATATGTTCAAGATAGGTATAGGACCCTCCAGTTCCCATACCGTGGGTCCGATGAAAGCGGGCAAAATCTTTATCGAACAACTGGCTGCAGATGACTTACTTGGACAGGTCGACGAACTGCAGGCCGAGCTTTTTGGCTCTCTTGGGCAAACGGGCAAGGGCCACGGTACCGGCAAGGCGGTGATCCTGGGATTGATGGGGGAAGATCCGGAAACCGTCGATACCGACAGCATAGAGGCGATTCTGGCAGAGGTAGCCGACAGCCAGACACTGACACTCAGCGATGGCCGTAAGGTTAAGTTTACCCGCGAAGATGGCATCACCTACCACAGACGCAAGACACTGCCGGCACACGCCAACGCCATGACACTCTACGGCCTCAAGGCCGGAGAGTGTTTGTATCAACGCACTTACTATTCGGTCGGCGGCGGTTTTATTCTCGATGAGGATGAAATTCAGCAGCGTAACGCTTCTCCGGCGACTCCCATCGCCCAGGCGCCTTACGATTTCAATACCGCCAGCGAGCTGTTGGAACTGTGCAGCGACAATGGCCTGAGCATCTCTTCATTAATGATGGCCAATGAGCTCAGCATAGCCCCAGAAGATGAAGTCAAAGCCAAACTGTGGCATATCTGGCAAACCATGAAAGCCTGCGTGGAAAAAGGCTATCAGAAAGAAGGCATTTTGCCCGGCGGTCTTAAACTGCGCCGCCGCGCTCCGGCGCTGCATCGCCGCCTCAAGGCCGAAGGCCGCAACAATATCGATCCCCTCAATGCCATGGATTGGGTGGACTTGTTTGCCCTGTCTGTGAATGAGCAAAATGCCGCCGGCGATCGTGTGGTAACGGCGCCCACCAATGGCGCCGCCGGCATCATCCCCGCCGTGCTCTGCTACTACGACACCTTTGTTCAGGAAGTGGATGAAGATGTCTGTTGCCGTTTTCTGTTGACGGCGGCAGCCATAGGGATTCTGTACAAGAAAAACGCCTCCATTTCCGGAGCCGAGGTTGGCTGTCAGGGCGAAGTCGGCGTAGCTTGCTCCATGGCCGCCGCCGCGCTGACCGAGATCATGGGCGGTACAGTCGAGCATGTCGAAAACGCGGCGGAAATCGGTATGGAACACAATCTGGGGTTGACCTGCGATCCTGTCGGCGGCCTGGTACAGGTTCCCTGTATCGAGCGTAATGCCATGGGCGCCGTCAAGGCAATCAACGCTTCACGCATGGCGCTGCGCGGCGACGGAAATCACAAGGTTTCCCTGGATAAGGTGATCAAGACCATGATGGATACCGGCAAAGATATGCGCAGCAAGTACAAGGAAACCGCCAAAGGTGGGCTGGCGGTCAATATCGTTGAGTGTTAACCGATAGCATTTCATCACTCTGCCAAACAGAATTGGGGAGCCGCAGCTCCCCAATTCTTAATCTAGTCCCCATGCTGGATTGAACTGACAGACATCGAAAGCCTATCGGCAGTCTCCCATGTTAACGCAGCGGTAATTCAACATCGGCAAACATCTGTTCTATTAACTGGGCATCACGCAGGGCAACCGCCTTTTCCACCACATCCCGGGTCAAGTGCGGCGCAAAACGTTCAATAAAGTCATACATGTAACTACGCAGGAAACTGCCCTTTCTGAAACCTATCTTGGTGGTGCTGTGGGCAAACAGATGGCTGGCGTCTATAGCCACCAGATCCTTATCGATTACAGGGTCGATCGCCATGGAGGCGATTACGCCCACCCCGAGTCCCAACCTAACATAGGTCTTGAGCACGTCGGCACTGGTGGCACTGAAAACCACTCTAGGTTCGAGCCCTGCCCCGTGAAAACCCCGTTCAATTTCCGAGGCCTTATCAAAACCAAACACATAAGTGACCAAGGGGAAACGCGCTAATTCTTCAATGCTGATCCGGCTGCGGCTGGCGAGCGGATGATCCCTGGATACCACCACAGAACGATTCCAGTGATAACAAGGCAACATGATGAGATCGGAATAGAGGTGCATCGCCTCTGTGGCAATGGCAAAGTCGGCATCACCACGAGCGGCAGCTTCACTGATCTGTGAAGGCGTACCTTGATGCATATGTAGATTCACCTTGGGGTAACGCTCAATAAACTGACGAATGATCAGCGGCAAAGCATAGCGGGCCTGGGTATCTGTGGTGGCAATGTTCAGCTCTCCCTGATCCGGCTTGGTGTATTCTTCGGCTACTTTCTTGATACTCTCCACCTTACCGAGAATATCGTTGGCAATTTTGATAACCTGTTCACCGGCCGGTGTCACATGAGTCAAGTGTTTGCCACTACGACCGAAGATCTGGATCCCCAACTCATCCTCCAACATACGGACTTGTTTACTGATCCCTGGCTGAGAGGTATAGAGGTTTTCGGCGGTCGCGGAAACATTGAGATTGTGATTGACTACTTCTGCAATGTATCTGAGTTGTTGCAACTTCATCTTAGATCCTTGATATTCCGCTCTCTTTGGAGACAGAATTGAGTGTTGGGGTACCGGACATCTATAATTAATCGTTATAGTATAAAGCAATAACTAAATCAAACAGGAATATAGCCACGAATGCGAACTATCTTCAGGACAGATACCTCATGCTGAACTAAGATAACTAGGCTAGTTTATTGATTTATTGTAGCATTAACAGAACGATAAAATTTACGGAAAGGCTATGGCATTCACTCTTGTACTGCTGCTGATAGGCGCGCTTCTTCTGCTGGTGATCGGTATCAATGTGATTCAGCAACAAAAAGAACGAGCCGAGGCCGAACGTCGTACCGAACTGGCCCGTCAACGGGCTATTCTGGACGAAACCGAAGAAGTCCTCTCCAATACCGGCATGTTTCCCTGCTCTTCACATGTTGTCTTGGTACTCTATAAACGCATCAAGGATGCGGCCAAGATCGCGGTGACGCTGAGCAAAGCCAATCAGAAGGGAGACTATGAGCGACGGCTGACCGATCTGGAAGCGCTGATCAATAATCTGCAAAGCAGTCCCGCTCAAACACCGGCCATAGAAAACTTTCGCCTGCCGGACAACGACCGTCAGGTATTAGTGCTGGTTCAAACCTTGAAGAAACTCAAGGCAATTTTGCGGGCCGAACACAACAAGGGCAAAGTCGATCCCACAGTATTTGCCAACGAAGAGGGGCGTATTGACAGCCTGCAACTCAGGATCAATGTGGAGAGCATGCTGTCTCGGGCCCGCGCCGCCAGTTATATGAAACAATACGGTTCTTCGAAGCAGATGGTGACCAAGGCACTGAGCACTCTGCATACCATTAAGGCACAAACCCCAAATGATCCCTTTATTGCCCGTAAAGTGGATGAAGCCAAACAACTGCTCGATGAAATCATGGGTGCGCAAAAGATGTCTCAGCCCAGCGCACCCAAACAGAAAAATGATGAAGATGATATCGATGTGTTGTTCCAGCCGAAGAAGAAGTGGTAAGCCATCACCTATCTGCTTAGGCGAACTCCACTAAAAAAGCACCTTAAGGTGCTTTTTTAGTGCCGCGTCCAGTTGCCGCTAACATTCTCGGTTAACGCTATCCCGGCGAATCCAAGCACGTACAAATAACTGCCAATAAAGGCCAAACCCAGGCAGCCAGATACAAGAAAGCCCTACAACAGCAGGGCTTTCTTAACTCAAGTCTTGGCTTAAAGCTTAGCTCTTGGCTTTCTTTTTCTTGGTGTTTTCAGCAAACCACTTGCCATCGCGGAAATGAGCGACCCAGCCGGTTGCCTTGCCGTCAACTTCGCTGGCCACATACTGCTCTTTAGTCTTGCGACTGAACTTCACCAGCGCCGGGTTGCCTTCATCATCTTTCACCGGCGCATCGGCCAGGAACTGATACTTGGGCCACAGCAACTCGCGGTACTCCACCAACTCAGAGACCAATGGTGCACGGGTCTCTCGGGACCTTGGGAAAGTACTGGCAGCCAGGAAAATCCCCGAAGCCCCATCACGCAACACAAAATGAGCGTCTGATTTACTGCACTTGAGCTCAGGCAAGGGAATAGGATCTTCCTTAGGTGGCGCCACTTCGCCATTCTTGAGCAGTTTACGGGTGTTCTTGCACTCGCTGTTGGTGCAGCCAAAGTACTTACCGAAACGGCCGTTCTTCAGCTCCATATCACTGCCGCAGCGATCGCACTCTATCACAGGGCCTTCGTAGCCTTTAAGCTTGAACTGTCCCTTCTCGACTTCATATCCAGGACAAGCAGGATTGTTACCACAAACATGCAGCTTGCGAGTTTCATCCAACAGGTAGCTGTCCATGGCGGTGCCGCAGATGCCACAGCGGTGCTTGGCTCTGAGTGCCTCGGTTTCGGCATCTTCACCTTCACTTATCGCTTCTTCACCCGGGGTCAGGTTCAGCGTGGTCTTGCAACGCTCTTTGGGGGGCAGCTCATAGCCGGAACATCCCAGGAACACGCCTGTAGTACCGGTACGGATCCCCATGGGGCGCCCACAAGTAGGACAGGCTATGTCTGTCAGCACCATCTGGTTGGGGCGCATACCGCCCTCTTCCGGTGGCAGCTCGGCATGTTGCAACTGCTTGGTGAAGTCTTTGTAGAAGCCATCAAGCACCTGTTTCCAGTCGAGTTGTCCCTGAGCAACGTTATCCAGGGTCTGCTCCATTCCGGCGGTAAAGTCGTAGTTCATCAGGTTGGAGAAGTTTTCCACCAGACGTTCACTGACAATTTCACCCATCTTCTCGGCGTAGAAACGACGGTTTTCCACCTTCACATAACCACGGTCTTGGATGGTAGAAATAATAGTCGCATAAGTGGAAGGACGACCTATGCCGCGCTTTTCCAATTCTTTAACCAGAGAGGCTTCGCTGTAACGCGCCGGAGGCTTGGTAAAGTGCTGTTTAGGATCCAGTTGTTTCAGATCCAGCTTATCGCCTTCGGCCAGATATGGCAGAGTGACTTCTTCTTCATTCTTGCGCTTGACGGCAGATTGTACCCGGGTCCAACCATCAAATTTCAGGGTACGACCACTGGCCTTCAGCTCAAACTCACCTGCTTTAACCGTGAGTCTGGTGGCATCATATTGAGCCGGAGTCATCTGACAGGCAACAAACTGGCGCCAGATAAGCTCATAGAGCCGCTGAGCGTCACGCTCCATGTCGGTCAGTGACGCAGCGTGTACAGAGACATCTGAAGGACGAATCGCTTCGTGAGCCTCTTGAGCGCCCTCTTTGCTGCCATAACGAATAGGTGCATCAGGCAGGTACTTATCGCCGAACTCTTTGGCAATCATGGTTCTGACGTTATCCAGCGCTTCCTGACTCAGATTGGTAGAGTCGGTACGCATATAAGTGATATGACCCGCCTCATAGAGACGCTGGGCCATCATCATGGTCTTCTTCACTCCAAAACCGAGACGGGTACTGGCGGCTTGTTGCAGTGTCGAGGTAATAAAAGGAGCGCTAGGCTTGCTTTGAGTGGCCTTATCTTCGCGACCAATTACCTCATAACTGGCCGATTGCAGTGCGGCCACCGCGGCCAGTGCCTGGGATTCATTGACCGGCTCAAATGCTTTGCCGTTTTGCTTGACCACTTGCATGGTCAAGGCATCATCTGTAGCAGTCGCCAATTGTGCATGCAGATCCCAGAACTCTTCCGGCACGAAGGCTTTGATTTCGGCTTCCCGCTCAACCACCAAACGCACGGCTACCGACTGAACCCGTCCTGCAGAGAGGCCTCTGGCGACCTTTTTCCACAGCAGTGGCGAAACCATAAAGCCCACCACTCGATCGAGGAATCGCCGAGCCTGCTGAGCATTGACCATGTTGTTGTCAAGATCACTGGGTTTACTGAAGGCATCCTGAATGGCGCTCTTGGTGATCTCGTTGAACACCACCCGCTTATAACGCGAATTGTCGCCGCCAATCACCTGCTGCAGGTGCCAGGCAATCGCTTCCCCTTCTCTATCCAAATCCGTCGCGAGATAGATTTCATCGGCAGAATCGGCCAGCGCTTGTAGTTCTTTTACCACCTTCTCCTTGCCAGGCAGAATTTGGTAGTTGGCTTTCCAGCCGTGCTCAGGATCAACCCCCATACGGGCGACCAGAGCCTTTTTCTCTTTCACCTTCTTGTACTTGGCCTTTTCTTCAGGCGACATCTTACGCACTTCAGCGGCGCTTTTGGCTTTACCATTAGTGTCGGCAGAGGAGGAGGAAGTCGGCAAGTCACGTATGTGACCTACACTCGACTTAACGATGAATTCTTTACCAAGATATTTGTTAATAGTCTTGGCTTTGGCCGGCGATTCGACAATAACTAGCGATTTACCCATAGTGTGATTTGCGCCAAACGATCTCGGAACGGTGAAAATTGGCACCATATATAGAGGGTTGTCCTCGGACTTTCAAGTTAATCCCTCTTTTATGTGTACCGGCGACTCAATTTTTAAGCATGGTTAAAAATTTGTACAAAATAATATTGCGTAATTAAAAACTAATATTTCATTATTCACTGGCAAGCAAGTAATAGTTATGCATTTGTGACAAAAAAGCCGTTTTGTTGCGGTTCGGAGCAGCTTGAGAAGCCAAGGCGCTCAAGTATACTGAGGCCAGTCCAAGGCTAGGATTGGCTCCTATAACAACCTCAAATACTCTAAAAGGACACGCAATGAAGCATTTTGAAGCGAATTTTGACGGATTGGTGGGCCCTACCCACAACTATGCTGGCCTGTCATTCGGCAATGTCGCCTCCCTAAGTAATGCCGCCCAAGCCGCCAACCCCAAGGCCGCGGCCAAGCAGGGCTTGCAAAAAGCCAAGGCGCTGGCCGATATGGGGATGGTCCAGGGCATGTTGGCGCCGCAGGAACGCCCCGATCTGCATACACTGCGCAGAATAGGCTTCAGTGGCACAGATAAAGAAGTGCTGCAAAAGGCGGCCGAGCAGGCACCTGCAGTTCTGAGAGCCTGTTGCAGCGCCTCCAGCATGTGGACCGCCAATGCGGCAACCGTATCTCCGAGTGCCGATACCCATGATGGCCGCGTTCACTTTACTCCGGCCAACCTGGTGGATAAGTTGCATCGTTCAATCGAGCCGCAAACCACTGGCAACATTCTCAAGGCCATTTTCAGCGACAGTCGCTATTTTGTACACCACCAGCACCTGCCGGAACACAGCAGTTTTGGGGATGAAGGCGCCGCTAACCACACCCGTCTGTGTCAGGAATATGGTCACGCCGGGGTCGAAGTCTTTGTTTACGGCCAGGAAGCCACCAACCCTCAAGCCATAAAACCGAAGAAGTTTCCCGCCAGACAAACGCTGGAAGCCTCACAGGCCATCGCCCGCTTACATCGTCTCGATGAAGATAACACTGTCTTTATTCAACAAAATCCCGAGGTGATAGATCAAGGCGTATTCCATAATGATGTGATCGCTGTCGGTAACCGCAATGTGCTTTTCCATCACGAGCAGGCCTTTGTCGATACCAAGACCAAGCTGGCCGAGATCCGGGCCAAGCTGGAAGGTGATGTCCATTTCATTGAGGTGCCGACGGCCAAAGTCAGTATTCAGGATGCGGTCAAATCCTACCTGTTCAACACCCAACTATTGAGCATGAGTGACGGCAAGATGGTCATCATAGCGCCAACCGACTGTGCCGAGAATCCGGCGGTAAAAACCTACCTCGATGAACTGCTGACTCTGGATACACCGATTCAAAAAGTTGAATACTTTGATGTAAAACAAAGCATGCAAAACGGTGGTGGCCCGGCTTGCCTACGTCTACGAGTCGCCATGAATGATGCCGAATTGGCAGCCATCAATCAGCATGTACTGCTCGATGATAGTCTGTTTACTCGCCTCAACGCCTGGGTGGACAAACACTACCGCGATCGCTTGTTACCCGCAGACTTGGCCGACCCACAACTGATAATCGAGTCTCGCACCGCGCTGGATGAACTGACCCAGATAATGAAACTCGGCAGCGTCTATCAGTTCCAGCGATAAGTTTTTACTTCGCGCTAGCATTGCAACTCACATCTAGATCCAATTGGCCTCATGAACTGAGGCCAATTTTTTAACTGATAAAAAAGTGCCTGATGTTTCCATCAGGCACTTGGTCTCCTGTCAGAAGGTATCTATTCCCTTAATGAATAACCACTGGAATAGCCGGCAGGTTGGTCGTCACCCCATTGGGAGTGATGATTTCAATCAGCAGACTACCGGCATCGGCTTGGTCGGCACCTTTCACCATGACACTGTATTTTAAGGCACCATTTTGGTTGCTTGAGAGTACAGTAAAGTCTCCTTGGCTTGCCAAACTACCGGCGGTGGTGACGAAAGTGATCTTAGTGCCAGATGGCAAGGGTTGATTATGGAGATCGCCGATAATGATTGATACTGCGCCAACAGATTTACCTATGATATCCAAGGTTTGGTTATCATTCAGGCCATCACATACATCCACTTGTGTCTTATCATCGGTACAGCTATCGATAATCTCGGGGGTCGAAGCAACCGGATCGCTTCCCGACATCACCAACACAATAGAAGCCCTGACATTGAGCGACTTGTCAGTCGCTGAGCACCCTTCGTGAGGATTATTGCTGGCATCAAGCTGACAAAGGCTGCCGTTATAGACGCCATCCGACTTATCAAAGCTACCGCTATTGTTAAAGTCAGCAAAGGTTTCCAAGCCACCGCCATCTTCACCAGCATCAACCGGGTTATAAAGACCATCTTCATTATGATCAACAAAGGCTTCCGACAAATCGAAGGGAAGACCGGAAACATCTTGCTTAGTCTTGAAGTCATTCCACTCAACCAAGTCGAATCGGCCATTACCATTGAGATCCGGGAATGATTCTTCACCAATTGCCGTTGCCAGAATGGTTACCCGTCCACCGTAGGGTTGTCCAGGGGCATCCAGGGACGGTTGATCTCCGGCACCAAGAGTGCTGCCTGTAGGGCGAGGGTTTTGACTGGTCCAGGTCACCATACAAGCACCGGCCGTTGTTGTGCATGAAGACTCAATGACGCCACCTTCTGTGGTAAAGCTAACCGCAGTGCCATCCGGAACCGGGTTGTTGAAAGCATCAGCTAACCTGGCCGTTACCTTGACCTCAATACCATCAAAGTTCCAACCTTCCGGGTTATAGTTATCAGCAGCGAGAGAGAAAGAATCCTGATCCGGAAGGCCGGTCGATATCACCAACTGGCTGGACTGGGATGAGATCAATGGAGAGCTGCCATCGACGACCGCGGTTACCCTGACGGAGGTTGATACGGTTCCTGAGTTAATGACGGTTTGAGCTATCCCTTGTGCATTGGTCATCGCGAAAACAGGATCTATCTCGATACCACCGACGTCTGTATTGAGGGAAAAGTTAACTCTTTGGTTACTAACGGGATTATTGTTCTTATCCAGGACTTTAAATCTAACCGTTGATGATTCCGCCCCACCCGTACCTTTTAAGCGGATAGTTTGCGGAGTCGCATCAACGAAAAAGATGCTGCCCACACTCGCAGGCAAAACATTCACCACGGCTTTGGCGGTCAGTGATTTCCCACCGACATTAGCGCTGACATTAATAGTGTCATCACCGACACACCCCTTGGCGAGATAGGTACTGGTAGCAACACCATTGACGGCAATGACAGGTGAACTAATTTCCGCTTCCAAAGGCGTTTTACCGGCACAGACTGACGTAAACTTAACTTCAGCGGGTTCGGTAAAAGGAATGCCGTTATCATCCTGTAATGTCACACTGACACTCGCGGTACCACCAGCAGAGACAACGGCGGGAGCCACAGAAGCAACCCCATCCTGGAATGGCGAGCCGCTGCCCATAAACACATTGGTTGCGCCCACTTTAAATACCAAGGACGTCTCTTCGCCGGACAACAAAGTGGCGGTTGCAATCCCGGCTCCAGGTTGAGTCCCCGCCAAGATTTGAACATAGGCCTTGCCATTATTTGTCGCCGCCGTATCTATGGGGATTTCGCCCCTGTCACTGGTAAACTTGACAATGGTCTGTTTGGAAATCCCGCTGACATTGGCCACCAAGTAACCCGGCGTTAATGAGGTGATCGCTTCCAAAGGGGTTGTACTGTCAGGATCAGCAACAAGCACCAAGGATATCTGAGCTCCTCCGGTATCGGCGCCACCATCCCCCTTGGTATTGAATGAGACTTGAGCTTCAGCACCATCGCCACTGCTAGGAGTATAATTGGCTGTCACAGTCCCTGACCCAAGCTTATCTCCGGGAAGTAAATCAATTCCAACCATCCCTTGCGCATCCGAGACCCCGCTATCAGGGGCCAACACACCTTGGCCTTCGATGGAGAAAGTGATCCTTCCCCCCTCCAGAGGAACCGCGTTTTTGGTCAAGGTCGCAACCAGCTTCCCCGGTACGGCATTGGACACTTCCGCTAAAGGATCGCCATTAGCATTCGTTAATTTAAGACTAATGGCGTAAGCATCTGAGGGTATTGTGGGCGTCGAACCATCTCCGGTATCTGAAATACTGCCCCCACCACCGCAGGCGAATAGAAGAAAACTAGCTAATAAAGTGAAGTAAAACTTAAACGCTGACCTCATTGTCAGACTCCCTGTTACTCAACAAATACTGAATACATACTTACGCATTACTTATAGAGCAACATTACACAATTTTCACTAAACATTTCCACAACAAACGCACCAATATAGCCATTATTAGCGACAAACTTTAACTAGTATACCATTTCCTCTGAAGCGCTTTCTTGTTAGGCTTTAGTGCGCCAAATTACAAAAGTACAAAAATTAAACAGGAAAATTTATGGCACTTACTCTATTCAAGAAACTCGGCCTAACCGGCAAGATCCTTATCGGGATGATCACCGGTATTGTATTCGGCCTTATTCTGAGAGCGTTTTTCCCCGCGGGTGAGTTGGATTCACCTCAAGTCCTGCAAGATCCCTATTTCATCTTTGTGCAGGATTACATCACCGAAGGCTTTCTGAATGTCATAGGTACCATCTTTATCTCCAGCTTAAAAATGTTGGTGGTACCTCTGGTATTTATCTCTCTGGTATGCGGTACCAGCTCTCTGAGTGATCCCTCAAAACTGGGACGTTTGGGTGGCAAAACCATCGCCTTCTATCTTTTCACCACCGCCATTGCCCTGACACTGTCGATAATGGCGGCAGTGATGATCCATCCTGGCCATAGCAGCATGTCTACCGCGGGTAACAGTTTTGAAGCCAAGGATGCCCCCAGCTTGGCGGAGGTGTTGATCAACATAGTGCCCACCAACCCAATGCAGGCGCTGAGCGAAGGCAATATGCTGCAGATCATCATCTTTGCGGTGATCTTCGGTTTCGCCATCTCTCATGTAGGCGACAAGGGCAAACGAGTTGCGGCGCTGTTTGAGGACCTCAATGAAGTGATCATGAAAGTGGTCACCCTGATCATGCATCTAGCGCCTTACGGGGTATTTGCTCTCATGGGTAAACTGGCGCTGACACTCGGCGTAGAAACCTTCAGCAGCGTGGTCGCTTACTTCTTTGTGGTTCTGGGCGTACTGCTGGTCCATGCTTTTATCACTTACCCTATTCTGCTCAATCTGCTGTCAGGGCTGAATCCGTTCACCTTTATCCGTAAGATGCGCGACGTACAGCTGTTTGCCTTCAGCACCGCCAGTTCCAACGCTACTCTGCCGGTCACTATCGAGACGGCCGAGCATCGCCTGGGCGTTGATAACAAGATAGCCTCGTTCACCTTACCCTTGGGCGCTACCATCAATATGGATGGCACCGCCATCATGCAAGGGGTGGCAACGGTATTTATCGCTCAGGTTTACGGTATCGACCTGACAATTACCGACTATATTACTGTAGTTGTCACGGCTACTCTGGCCTCTATCGGCACGGCCGGGGTACCGGGTGTGGGCCTGGTGATGCTGGCCATGGTGCTCAATCAAGTAGGTCTACCGGTAGATGGTATAGCACTGATTATCGGGGTCGATAGATTGCTGGATATGGTGCGCACCGCGGTGAACGTCACTGGTGATGCTGTCGCAACCGTGGTGATCGCCAAGTCGGAAAATGAGTTCAATGAAGAGACCTTCAATGACCCCAAAGCCGGCAAAACCAATGTCAGTTTCCATAAGGAACACCACACTCCCATGTAAGGCCTAGCCCTTATTTGGGAGACAAAGGCCAGCCTGCAGTTGTGGCTTGGTTTTCAAACCTCCAAGGGAACGAGATACAAAGAGGGCGCTCATTTGAGCGCCCTCTTCTATTAAGAATCCACCTATGGATAACGCTCTTAACGCTCCCAGTAGGCTTCTTCCAGGCTATCTTCCCGCTCGGGCAAACCTCTTGATAGGCGTGGGCTATGCTGCGCCAGCACCTCGTAAGCCACCCGGTTGGCATACTTACAGATTTGTGAAAACGAGGAGTAACACAAGCCATCGCGCTTATGCTTACTGGAGCCCGGCACATTGGTCTTGTGGAAGGTGTTGGCCGCCAAGTCATGCAAGAGAGCAGACAGGGCGCCATCACCAGCGCCATTGGTATTGTGAATTTTCTCCGGACCACCCATGTAAGGCGAAATATGAGCATACACCTTGATGGGCTGATCACAGTCTTTTTTCAATTTAGGGCGGGAAAACTCATAACGGTTGAATTCAGGTATCGCTCCGGGAAGCAGTGTATGAGCCGTCTCGCGTTTCTCGGCGTCATCGGTATAGCCTGCGGTGTAAAGCCCGGAGGCGCCCGCAGTAGTCAACACCATGTCACACCATTCAAGTGCCGCTTCACTGGCCAGCAAGGGATCGGCAAATCCAGTCAGCGCCTCACCTTCATCTTCATTCATCGCCAGCACAGTCACATGTTGGCGAATAAACTCCTGCCACCACTTGGGATCTTCGGCAATCAGAAAGCGGGTTCCCAAGGTCAGTACCACCGGCACTTCGGCTTCCTGGGCGTAGCGAATCGCCGTCAGCGCCGCTTCACCTATCTGATCGCCATCGCTGGCCCGCATCAGATAAGCTGTCAACACCAAAGCAGAGCTGCCCTGGATCACTTCTTTATCGATAAACTCCGGGCTTAACTTGTCCATTGAGCCCTTGCTGATGGCAAAAGTGCGCTCACCGCCATCGGAGATCAGAGTAAAGCAGCGACCTATCGGGCCTTCAACCGGCTGCAGATAGTTGAGATCCACCTTGGATGAGGTATTGCACAGATAGCGATAGGCGTAACTGCCTACTTCAATATGCTTGCTCATCACACCAAAGAGCACAGATCTGTCATCGGCGAGAATAGAGTAGTTGTGGATGGTATTACCGATAGTCCCACCGGCAAACTCATCGCTGATCAACTCACGACTTTTAAGCTCCTGATACAGCTGATGGGCACTGGTATCATCAATCAGAGTCGAGTTACCTTTGGGTAAACCGTAGCGCTGCAGCAGTTCATCTTCAACCTTGGCTTCAATATCCACCAAAGTCTGATCTATCCCTGAAATCCAGGTGCTGAAAGGTTGTGGCTGCTGGGTCAACTGCGCCAGCAGGGGATCACGGGTTTTGACCGGGAAATAGTGTTTAGATTTACGCTGACCGGGAAATTTCATATTGGGCTCTCATTTTCATCGTCCCTGAGTAGCGTACTGTCTGAGTACACTTTCCTGATAATGATCTTAGGTCAGGCTGACGGAGCTGCCAGCGACCACTTAAAATGGCGGCAGATTCTATCACAAATCTACCGCCAAACCAGTGTATGTTCGCAGCTTCAGTGCCAGTTTTTAGTGTGAAACTTCACCAGGTCGGCAAGAAAGCGCATATGAGCCGATTGTGCATTGAGACAAGGGATAAATTGATATTGTTTCCCACCGGCTTCAAGGAAGCTTTCGCGGCCCCCTTGAGCTATCTCTTCCAATGTTTCCAGACAATCGGCGGCGAAGGCAGGACTCATGATATCGACCGAGGTAATCCCTTGTCCCGGCAAAGATTCGAGCAGTTCATCGGTATAGGGTGTTAGCCAAGGTTCCTTGCCAAAGCGGGATTGGAAGCACAGCTGCCATTCACCTTCGCCCAGGCCAAGCTCGGCGGCCAACAACTTGGCCGTGGTTTCGCATTGACTGCGATAAGGATCGCCCTCCTTGATGTAGCGCTCAGGCACCCCATGAAACGACATCAGCAGTCTTTGCCCCCGCCCTTCTCGCTGCCAATGGCTACGGACACTGTCAGCCAGGGCCTGAATATAACCTGGCTTGTCGTGATAATCTCGCACAAACCTCAGTTCAGGCAGATTGCGCTCCATTTTCAGTGCTGCGGCAACACCGTCAAACACGCTGGCCACAGTAGAGCAGGAATATTGAGGATAGAGAGGCAACACCAGCACCCTGTCCACAGCGGCATTTTTCAGCGCCGTCAGGCCATCATTCAAGGACGGACTGCCATAACTCATCCCCAGCTCAACGGGAACGGTTACGCCCGTTTGCTCCCGAAGCAAATCCGCTAGGGCTTGTCTCTGCTGTTTACTGACCACCATTAACGGCGAGCCTTCCGCCTGCCAAATAGATTGATACAACTTGGCGACTTTCGCCGGACGGGTATTGAGAATAATACCTTGTAACAGGGGTTGCCACAGCCAGGGGGACAGATCCACCACACGTTGATCGCTGAGGAACTGCTTTAAAAAAGTACGTACTGCCGCTTTGGTTGGCGCAGCGGGAGTACCCAAGTTAACCAAAAGCACACCAAATGGAGGACGGGGATCCTGCACTGTTTTATTCCTGTTTCAAGAGAGATGGCGCCAAGTTAACATCGCTAATATTATAAAAAAAGCCCGCAATAGCGGGCTTTTTTCGATTATGAGAACCGGTTCTGATAATTAATCAGCCCAGCGCCTTCACAATGGCTTCGCTGACGGAAGCAACACTCTGGGTACCGTCGAACTTGCTGTACTTGGTATCCCCCTTGGCAGCCATGGCGCCATAGTAATCCACCAGAGGTTTGGTTTGTTCGTGGTAGATGCCCAGGCGCTTACGTACTGTGCTCTCTTCATCATCGGGACGGATAACCAGTTCTTCACCAGTGACGTCATCCTTCCCCTCTTCTTTAGGCGGATTGAAGACCACATGGTACACCCGACCAGAACCAGGATGCACCCGACGACCACTCATGCGCTTGACGATTTCTTCATCAGGAACATCGATCTCAATCACATGATCAACATGGATACCGTTAGCCACCATGGCATCAGCCTGTGGAATAGTGCGTGGGAAACCGTCCAGCAGGAATCCCTTGGCGCAGTCGTCCTGAGTAATGCGCTCTTTGACCAGACCTATGATCAGCTCATCTGAAACCAATTGTCCGGCGTCCATCACTTTCTTGGCTTCCAGTCCCAAAGGTGTACCGGCCTTAACGGCAGCACGCAGCATATCGCCGGTTGAGATCTGTGGAATGCCATACTTTTCCATGATGAACTGGGCCTGGGTACCTTTACCGGCACCTGGGGCGCCCAATAGGATAATGCGCATATCAAGAGTCCTCTTTTCGCATTGATATTCTTGTTAGGGCGGCGATCTTCGCACATCTGACCGCCCATGAGAAGGCTTTTGGCTTCGACTTTAGCCACAGAAACGCCAAATAAACCTCACAGCTCTGACCTGTTGAAAACGGTCAAAACCGTTCAGGCAGTGGCTTGGGCTATCAAGCTTGACTCTATCAGTAGAGTAAACTGTAGAGCTTGCGACGATAGCCACTCGCCAGTGCATTTCCCTGGCCAAGGGCTGAAAGTATCGTCAGAAACTGTTGTTTCAGTTCGCCATTGCCAACGTTGAGATCTTGCTGCAGTTGGGCAAAAAGCAGCTCCAGTGCCTCTTCGTCTCGGTGCGCCTGATGCAAAGCGGTTGCCAGCTTGCCAAGTACAATCAGATCCCCCGGAGTCGCTTCAAGCGCTTGTTGCAAAGAACGGATTTCCGGCGTATCAGCCGCCTCTTCCGCCAACTTGAGTTTGGCCTGCAAACTGGCGTAATAAGCATCCTGATCTTCAAGCTTAATGTCGGCAAGCAGGCTCTTGGCAGCGGTAATATCACCAGTTAGCAGGCAAGCGTCGGCATAGGGCAAGGCCACCTCGGCGCCATTGTGCTCGCCATAGGCCTCCTTCAACAGCACCAGGGCTGCCGCGGCATCGCCTCTTGCGAGTAATTCTCTGGCGTCAGCGAGTTGCAGCTCCCAAGCCGCGGGCAGATGTTTATCCAGCATGGCCTGAATTTGCGACTCGTCCTGCACTCCGGCAAAGCCATCAACCGGCTGGCCCTGGCTGAGGAACAAAGTGGTCGGCAGGCTCTGGATCTGGAAATAGGAGGCGATTTCCATCTCGGTTTCACAATTAACGGCCGCCAGCAGCAGTTGCCCCTGATAACGACCTGCCAATGCTTCCATGGTGCCGAGCAGCCCCAGACTCTCCGGGCTCTGCTGGGCCCAGAAGACCAACGCGACCAACTGTTGTTTCGAGGCTTCCACCACCTGTTGAATATTGTCGCGGGTCAGTTCGATACGTGTTTCCATAGCAATCCTTGTTGGATGGTCGGGCGATACCCGAGTAAAAAAGGGCCATAAAGGCCCTTTTTTTGATTGGCTTACTTAAGGTTGGCAAGCAGCATCTGGTTCATCAAGCGGATAAACTCAGATGGGTCGGCCAGGCTGCCCTTCTCTGACAACATTGCCTGTTGCAACAACAGGTTACTCCAGTCATTAAAGCGGCTTTCGTCTGTCTCGTCATTGAGCCTGGCCACCAGCGGATGCGTCGGGTTCAGCTCAAATGTTGGTTTGACTTCCGGCACCTGTTGGCCAGCGGCTTGCATCAGCTTGATCATCTGGCTCGACATCTCACCTTCACCGGCCACCACACAGGCTGGAGTGTCGGTCAAACGCATGGTCACCCGTACATCCTTGACCTTATCACCCAGCGCCTCTTTGATACGCTTGAGCAAAGACTCGGACTCGGCCGCCAGTTTTTCCTGTTCGGCCTTTTCATTCTCATCTTCCAGCTCACCGAGATCCAGCTCGCCGCGGGTCACAGAGTGCAGCGCCTTTTCCTTGTACTCGGTCAGATGGTTGATGAGCCACTCGTCGATGCGGTCAGACATCAACAGCACTTCGATGCCCTTCTTGCGCAGCAGTTCCAGATGCGGACTGTGAGCCGCTGCCTCATAGCTGTCGGCAACAATGTAGTAAATCTTGCTCTGGCCTTCTTTCATGCGGCCGATGTAGTCGTCCAGCGATACGGTTTGCGCCGCGCTGTCATTATGGGTCGAGGCAAAACGCAGCAAGCCGGCGACACGCTCGCGGTTGCTCCAATCTTCTGCCGGGCCTTCTTTCAGTACCTGGCCGAACTCGGCCCAGAACTGCTGGTACTTGTCGCTGTCGTCTTTTGCCAGTTTCTCCAGCATGCCCAGCACCCGCTTGGTAATGGCCGAGCGCATGGCTTGAGTCACCTTGTTGTCCTGCAGTATCTCACGGGAGACGTTCAGCGGCAGATCGTTGGAATCGATAAGACCTTTGACGAAACGCAGGTAAGAGGGCATAAACTGCTCGGCGTCATCCATGATAAATACACGCTGAACAAAGAGTTGCAGCCCCTGCTTGCGATCCCGGTTCCAAAGGTCCCATGGCGCCTTGGAAGGAATGTAAAGCAAGCTGGTGTATTCCTGCTTACCTTCGACCCGATTGTGACTCCACAACAGAGGATCGCTGAAGTCATGGGAGATATGCTTGTAAAACTCCTGATATTCCTCATCGGAAATCTCAGACTTGTTGCGGGTCCAAAGCGCGGTGGCCTTGTTCATCACTTGCCATTGACCTTCGGTGGCCGGAATTTTTTCACCATCAGGGCCTTCGGACTCGGGCGAACCTTCCTGCCACATCTCTACCGGAATGGAGATATGATCTGAGTACTTGGTGATGATAGAGCGCAAACGCCAGTCATCGGCAAACTCTTTTTCCTCTTCGCGCAGATGCAGAATAATCTCGGTCCCGCGGCTTTCTTTAACTATGTCCTCAACGGTAAAGTCGCCTTCACCGGCAGACTGCCATTGCACGCCCTCATCGGCCTTGTGACCGGCGGCGCGGGTTCTCACCGTTACCTTGTCGGCCACAATAAAGGCCGAATAGAAACCCACACCGAACTGACCAATCAGCTGCGAGTCTTTGGCGGCGTCGCCGGAGAGGTTTTTGAAGAATTCTGACGTGCCAGACTTGGCAATGGTACCCAGATGCTCGATAACGCCGTCACGGGTCATACCAATACCATTATCTTCAATGGTAATAGTGCCCTTTTCCTTATCGGTACTGATACGTACCCTGAGCTCGCCATCACCCTCATAAAGCGCATCGTTGGTAAGCGCCAGATAACGCAGTTTGTCGGCGGCATCGGCGGCATTGGATACCAATTCACGCAAGAAAATCTCTTTGTTGGAGTACAAAGAGTGGATCATCAAATGCAAAAGTTGTTTGACTTCAGTTTGAAAACCATGAGTTTCTTGATGTGACATGAATAGCTTCCCTTGTTTATCGCAATAGGTTAAACCAACTTGAGTTGCTTAACTAAATGGGGATGCGATTTTCAAATTCAAGGGCAAAAATAGACAGACTGATCATAGTCGTAGAAAAAATAGCCCCGCATAAGCGGGGCCGGTATTCACAGAAGGCTTATTCAACCTAGCTTCAGAGCGGCATTCGCCCATTGAACGACAATGCCAGGGTAGTGCTGTCGACATATTCCAGCTCACCGCCTACCGGAACCCCATGAGCGATACGGCTCACCTTGACTTGGTAGCGATGGGCGATATCGGCAATAAAATGCGCCGTAGCATCGCCTTCCACTGTCGGGTTGGTGGCCAAGATAAGCTCAGCAATCTCACCTTTGGCCAGATGCTCTTCCAGTAGCGCCAGTCCCAGCTCCTCAGGTCCGACACCATCGAGCGGCGATAGATGCCCCAGCAGCACAAAGTAACGACCACTGTAATGCCCACCGGCTTCGATAGCCAACACATCGGCCGGCGTTTCAACCACGCAGATGGTATCGGCATTGCCGCGCCGCGGACTAGCGCAGATGGGACAAAGCGTTTCCTCGGTGAAGGTGCGGCAAGACTGACAATGCCCCACCTCTTTCATGGCCCGCTCCAACGCTTCAGCCAACTTGAGCCCGGCTTTACGCTCGCGCTCAAGCAGTTGAAACGCCATCCGCTGTGCCGACTTAGGGCCGACACCGGGCAAACAGCGCAGCGACTGGATCAATTCATCAACCAATGGGCTGAATTTCATCTGTTATTCCGACTCAGAATGGCATCTTCATGCCAGGAGGCAATTGCATGCCACCTGTCACTTCGGCCATCTTGGACTTTTGGTTCTCTTCAACACGACGGGCCGCATCGTTACAGGCCGCGGCGATCAGATCTTCCAGCATCTCTTTGTCGTCTTCCAGCAGGCTGGGATCTATCTCGACTTTGCGAACATTGTGGCTGCCGGTCATGGTGACTTTCACCAAGCCTGCGCCTGACTCACCTGTGACTTCCATGCGGGCGATCTCTTCCTGCATTTTGGCCATTTTTTCTTGCATCATCTGGGCTTGCTTCATCAGGTTGCCCATACCGCCTTTTCCAAACATAACTTTATCTCTTCAATTCAAGTTGTGAGTAACAGGTCAAAGTTGGCTAATGTTACTGAAATAAACCCGCTTGGCAATCCAAGAGTCGCATTGAACGGCAATCTTATGAAGCGGGTAACATCCACCGGCCCTAGGGCGCCTTGTCTGCAATCAAATTAGCCCGTTGACTGAGCAGCTCAGGGGGATAGCCGAGAGTATCCTGATCCAGTTCGGCCCCCATATGACTAACAAGCCATTGAATATTTTCGTCATTCATCAATGAAGCATGAGCCCCGCTCAGGAGTTCCTGATGAAAACGATGACGAATTTCCAACGGCGTTTCCCTTTGGTCATCTACTCCTACGACAATCTCTGTGCGGCAAGGTTTCCCAAACAGTTTGGAAAGCGCCTCTTCGAGCTGTTTGATGGCCGAGTCTGCCGCCAAGTGCTTCTGATCCGGCTTGAGCAGCAAGGGCAGCGGTTCAGCTATCCGCTCACAGACTGAGTTTACCGCCAGTTGCCGCACCCGGCCGCCAATCTCCAGCGCGGACATCAATTTATACCAATAGAGATCCTGTGGATGGCCGCTGGGCAGAGCATGGGCAAAGACATCCGCGGCCCCTGGGTCTAGTGCTAAGCCCGGTTCGGGAGCGGGCCGAGCCTCGGCGTTTGCCACAATGTTTTGACTTGGCGGTTGCCTAATCGCTTTTGCAGGTTCTTGTACCGGCTCTTCTATCGTCTGTGGTGCAGCGTCCTGTACTGTCTGCGGCGCGGGATGTTGTGCTTGTGGCTCAGGCACAGACTCAGGTTCAGCTTGTGAGAAAGCCGCATTTTGAACCGTTTCACTGTCTTCCATCACCTCGCGACCCGCTGCAACCGCACCCTCTGGGGCCTCTTCCCATGGCGGCCTATCTTCCTTGAGCGCCGCGACATGACTTGGGCCAGATCCAAAAGGCATTTCCCCGGCGACAGGAGTTTGCGTTTCTGCTTGGGAGGGCTCAGAGCTGTTTCCTTGCTCAAGACCATTATGCCGCTCAGGGTTGTTTTCTGACTCTGCTTCCGCTTCAGGCTGAGTAGCCGCTACAGCATCGGACTCAGGAGCTGCGGCCGCGCTGCGGCGCTCCAGCAAAGGCTTTTTTTCTTCACCGTCCTTGGGGCTGGCCGCCTCTATATCGCTGAGCAGCAAATCCCGGGTGGCAAGCACCTGATCGAGCAGATCATCACCCAAGATGTCATCGCTGGCAGATTCTATGTTGGCATCGGCAGGCACTGACTCGCTTGATGGCTTACTTGGCAGCGATACTTCGGAGGCACTCTTGTCGGCAGCGGATGGCATCTGACCGTCCATCGACATCTGCTGCTGATAAAAATCCAGGCTGCTATCCTGCCCTTCACCTTGTTGTGAGTAGCTCATGGCAGCGTAGAAGTCATCCTGGGACTGCTGCTCATCGCTAATAACCGAGGTTTCAGCTTGTGACACTGGCTGGTGAGGCTGAGCTGCAGCCGGTTGCTCTGCTGGCTGAGACTCGGCCACTTTAACAGGCTCAGAGGCCTCATTCCCAAAGCCCATGCTACCGGCCTGGGATAACAGCAGCGCTTGTTCGGCCAATAAGGCCTGTTCGTCTGCATCTTCGCCCTCATCGGCAGCCATCTGTGAGTCAACACTGCTCGCCTGCGTCTCAGCCACCGAGCTTACCTGTGTTGGCATCTTGGCAGCTTGCGGCTTCTCGACTTGCGCTTCGACAACCCGGCTTGTAACAGATTGAGCAGAGGCGGCTTGAGGTTTTATCTCATCGGCGTTATTGCTTGCCACAGCTTGATTCATCGCCCCTGCAGCTGCGGGGGCACTATTGCTGTGTTCCAAGGTGGATAGATCGGCGACTTCGCCCCTTTGCCAACGTTTGGGTGGTGTTTCCGGCACAAAGGCAACGGCTCTGAGTAACGCCATCTCCAGCCCTGACTTGGGATCCGGTGCATAAGGCAGCTCTTTACGACCGCTGAGCAGCAACTGGTAATAGAGCTGCACCTGCTCGGGGGCGAGGTTTTCAGCATAATGGGTAATTTGGGGGCCGAACAGCGACAGATTGGCCGCCGCCGGTGCAAACTGACTCAGGGTTATCTGATGCAAGAGCTCCAGCAGGCTGCGCAGCACTTCGGCAGCATCGGCGCCAAATGCCAGCACCTTGGCCACCTCCTGCATCATTTTGGCGATATCACCTGTAAGGAGCGCATCAAACAGCGCCAGCACCTGGCGCTCATCTATGGCGCCGAGCATGGTTTGGACCTGCTCCAGCATCACCTGCCCGGCCCCAAAGGCGATGGCCTGATCGGTCAGACTCAGGGCATCACGCATACTGCCGTTGGCGGCTCGCGCCAGAAGCGTCAGCGCAGAGGTTTCAAACTTGAGGCCTTCGCTTTGCAAAATATGCTGCAGCTGACCAGCCATCTCAGTCTGATCCAGGCTCTTTAGGTTAAATTGCAAGCAGCGGGAAAGCACTGTCACCGGCAGCTTTTGCGGATCTGTGGTGGCCAGCAGGAATTTGACGTGCTCTGGAGGTTCTTCCAGTGTCTTGAGCAGCGCATTGAAACTGCTGCGGGACAACATGTGCACTTCGTCTATCAGGTAAACCTTGAACCGCCCCCGGGTCGGACGATACTGAACATTGTCAAGCAGTTCGCGGGTATCGTCTACCTTGGTACGGGAAGCGGCATCAACTTCGATAAGGTCGACAAATCGCCCCTGGGCAATTTCCTGACAGGCGCTGCATTGGCCACATGGCTTGGCGGTGATCCCGGTTTCACAATTGAGCCCTTTGGCGAACAGGCGCGCCAAACTGGTCTTGCCGACGCCGCGGGTACCGGTAAACAGATAAGCATGGTGCAGTCGTTGCTGACTCAGGGCATTGGTCAATGCATGCAATACATGTGATTGGCCGACTACCTGATCAAAACTGGCAGGCCGCCATTTCCTGGCTAGTACCTGATAGGACATGAAACTCCCCAAAATCCATAAAAATATCTTTGCGGGAGCAAGCTCCGCGGATCGTAAAACAATAACATGAGGTATGACTTCATGCTACCGAGATGACCCGCAAAGCGGCAGGGCTGAGCTTTTATTCGCCTTCAAACTCGCACAGTTTGACTAACTCAAGCCCATGTTCGGTCAGGCGTTGTTCACCACCCAGATCAGGCAGAGAAATGATAAACGCTGCATGTTTGGCCTCGCCTCCCAAACGACGGATAAGCTTAACCGTAGCTTCAATGGTGCCACCGGTTGCCAGCAAGTCATCAATAACCAGTACCTTGTCACCCGGTACTATGGCATCGACATGCATTTCCAGGGTGTCGTGACCATATTCCAGCTCATAGCTCTCGGCTATGGTTTCTCTTGGCAGTTTGCCGGGCTTACGCACAGGAACAAAGCCCACACCTAGTTCCAGCGCCAGAGGGGCCCCAAAGAGGAAACCACGGGCTTCGGTACCGACAACCTTGGTAAAACCATGATCTTTATAATGATCCACCAGCAAGCGAATGCTCAATTGGTAGGCAACCGGGTCTTCAAGCAGACTGGTCACATCGCGGAACAGGATCCCGGCTTTTGGATAATCCGGAATGGTTTTAATGCTTTGCTTAATCAGGCTTAAGCTGTCGGAGTTCATTGCCATAGTCTCAATACTTAGTTTCCAGACACTGGGCCCGGCTCTTTACAACAAAAAAGTCCACGCAAAGGTGGACTGCATTTCAAAAATCCGGCTAAAGCTTAAGCCGCTTTAATCCGCCATGCAACAATCTCTGTTGATAAGTGATCCAGGAGTTGTTGCTTTGTGTCACAGTTCAACGGTTTTCTCCAAAAGCCGCTGACTTGTGACATATCCATACTGGCGGCGACCTTCTCTTGGCTATGGGTACTGAGTACCACCACAGGCAGCTTGGCATAACCATCGAGTTGCCTGAGCAGCGGGATGAAGTGCGGCCCGTCGAGCAAAGGCATGTAAAAACCGCTGATCACGGCATCAAAAGTTTGCCGTTCGGCGCAGACCAGCCCCTGCATGCCATTGGTGGCCAGCGTACAGTGCCAACCTTGGCTCTGGAACAATTCCGCCAAAGCCTGTTGGCTGATGTTATTATCATCAACAAGCAAAATATTGAAACTCATGAAGTTTCCCTGGTAGTTTCAAGGCGCGCCAAGGCTACCCCAACTGAATGACAAAATCACGACAAGTCGGCGTTTTTGTCTACAGGATCACTCACTATCTTCCAGCTCAGGAATTTGCCACAGAAATAACAACAAGCAGATGCCGCAAACGGCCAGCAAGAGCTTAACCCACCCAAGCGGCACTAAGGCAATACTGAGGGAAAAACTGGCGCCCGTTATCAATAAAGCCTTTCTTTTTAATTTCTTACGCATGGCCTTTCGAGCATGCCAGTCGCTGAGAGGCTGGGCGAACCAAGGATGGCGATGCAGCCAGTCGTGCAATCTTTCACTGGAGCGGGCAAAGCAGAAGGCGGCCAATAAAATAAAGGGAACTGTCGGCAACACAGGTAAGACGATGCCGAGCAACCCCATGCACAAGCTCAGGATCCCCGAGATTAAAAAGAAGCCCCTTTTGATAACCATCCGCTTTCCTTTGGAAAATCGATCGCTCCTAAACAAAAGCCACCGCTGAGGGTGGCCATTGTAGCAAAAGCGGGATCTTACTGCTTCAGATCAATCCCACATGCTTCAGCCAAGAAAGACTGGCGGGCAATGTAGGTAACAGCATTACCAGAATAAAACCAAGAAAATACAATATGTTGAATGGGTCTTTAAACGGCTGACTCATGACAGCTCCTCTACTTCCAGGGCTAGTTTGGCAGTGATCTTAATCACAAAACCGCGCCATTCTAGCCCTTTATCACGCCGATAAAAACCATGTTTTTTCAATGGGATTAGCCAAAAAACCACAACCTGGCGTTTTACAGGCACTTTGCCCCATACCTGAACCCCAGGAATAACATCATGAGTCCTCCCCTGCTCGGGCTATAGTCGACACATATAATAGGCCTCAAGGTGGGTATTCAGTGTCTGGTTATATAGCCGCAGCCACTCGTTTACGAATAATACCCAGCGCCGCCAATTCCATTAGCGTCGTGAGCGCCCCTTGATAAAGCTGCTGCCCAGGGAATGAGGGAAATGTCTCTACGAGCCAGGAAAGCAACCGGCTAAAACTCATTGGCGTTTGCTGCAATTTGGCCAGCAACTGCGCCGTCATGGGGTTGAGCCTTAAAAAGCACACCTCCTCTTCCCGATCACGATAAACACAGAAAAATACCGGGGTGGCCACCACCGAATCCGGGCGGAAATCAGGGCTAATTCTATCTACCTCAAACTGATATTGCGCCACTCTGGCGGTGGCTGCCAGCTGCAATTTTGTGGTTAGCTGTTCAAGCGCCTGAATGTCAGCCTGCTTGAGCCAAGGCGCCGAATCATCTTCGGCCACAGAGACCTGCAGTTCCAAGAGCTCGTAGTGTGCCAATTCCAGCATAAAAGGCATGACATCCAATGCACTTGCCTGCTCACGGCACAGATAGTCGAGAAACTCGGCGGCGATATCGATAAACAGCGGACTTTGACATTCATGGCGGGCAAAAAAATCCTTTACCAACGCCAACCACTGCGCCTCAGTGTGCAGCGACTTGAGAACCGGATAAGCATTGGAGACAAAGCCATTGACATTATTGAAAAAAAGCTCGCGATATACCTGCATATGCCGTTCATCGGTGCCGGCCGGCAAAGGCATATCTTCCTGCCGCAAATAGGCCACAAAAGCCTGCTGTAACTGGGCCAAGGCCATTAAGCTCTCCTCTGTTGCGCAAAAGCATCCAAGGCCTGACGTTGTAGCGAGTCTATCTGCCTCAACTCCTGGCACAAGACTCGGGTTTCGGGAATATTAAAGTCCCGCTCCAGCAAGGTAGGATGCACCCCGTGCAATCGATAACACTCTGCCAGCAGTTGCCAGACAGGATCGATAATATCGGCGCCATGGGTATCGATAATCAGATCTCTATCCTGTTGATAATGGCCGGCAATATGCAGGTAAGCGATGCGCTCACTGGGCATCGCCGCCAGAAAAGCTGCAGGATCATAGCCATGATTAACCGAGTTGACATAGATATTATTAACATCCAGCAACAGACGACAATCCGCCTCTTCCAACACGGCGCAGACAAACTCTTGCTCTGTCATCTCGGCGCCCGGCGCGGCATAAAAGGACACGTTTTCCAGAATCAATGGCCGCTCTAGAATCGTTTCAACCTGTTTGACCCTGGCACTAACATGTCGCACAGCTTCATAGGTAAAAGGGATTGGCATCAAATCGTACATATGCCCATCGGCGGAGCAATAACTTAAGTGCTCTGAATAGACATCTATCTGGTGCAAATCGAGAAACCGCTTAATCTCCTCGATAAACGCCAAATCCAGCGGATCCGGGCTACCGATGGAGAGACTGAGCCCATGGCAATAAAAGGAATGCTTTTCGGTCAATTGTCGAAACTGTTTGCCAAACTTACCGCCAAGACGCATCCAGTTTTCCGGCGCGACTTCAAAAAAGTCGGCCTCCCTCGGTGCTGCCTGACAAAACTCGGCCAACATCTCCCGCCTAAGCCCCAAACCGACACTGTTATTCATAAATAATTACCGCCTTGTGGTTTCAGACAGGGCGCAATGCGCCCTGCACTATTCAGCTTCAGTGGTTACTACCGCACTTGCCTTCCTTGACTTTGTTGGCTTCTGCCTTGGCTTTATTCTCTTCGGCTTTAGCTTTGCCTTCGGCTGAGTGCATCATGCCTTCACCGCACTTACCTTCACCGCACTTACCCTCAACGGCCTTATTCACGCCCTCACCACACTTGCCTTCGGCAGCCTTATTCATCCCCTCACCACACTTGCCTTCACCGCATTTGCCCTCACGGCTTTTTTGTTCGGCTTCTTTGACTTTCTTATCGCCACATTTGCCTTCGCCACACTTACCTTCATTACCAACCAATTGATAACCGGCTTCCATAGCCTGAAAACCAAAAGGATTGGCTTGAGCTTCTGCCGCGACGGCGCTGCCGGCGATAACCATACCCAAAGCGGCTGCTACTGTCGTTGTCTTGACTGTCTTCATTATCTTTCCTGCCTTTGCTCATAGAGTTGTTACGAGTGACCGGCCTCAATGACCGGCTTGCACTATCAGACCCGAGGACAGCAGAATCTATTTCACATTTTCAATCACGGATCACAGTTTTTATCCAAACGCCTTGATAGGACGAGATTCAGTAAAATAGTAAATCAAGATAAAATCAAGCGGTTAACCGGAACAAATCTCAAACAGGTCTTGGCCTTTCAAGCCATGGATTGGTGACGAATGGGATTTAAGGTAGAATGCGCCACTTTCTATTTCAGTCAGGCCTTAAACACGTGCGTATTATTCTCGCCCCTATGGAGGGGGTTGTTGACAATCTGATGCGGGAGCTACTCTCGGCGATCAACCCATATGATCTGATGGTCACTGAGTTTGTACGTGTAGTCGATCAGCTGTTGCCAGATAAAGTCTTCCATCGCCTTTGTCCCGAACTATTGCAAGGCGGCATGACCCTCAGCGGTACGCCGGTCAGGGTACAACTTTTAGGGCAAGAGCCTGGTTGGATGGCCGAAAACGCCTTGAGGGCCATTGAACTGGGCTCCCAAGGGGTAGATGCCAACTTTGGTTGTCCGGCCAAGATGGTTAACCGCAGCAAGGGCGGTGCCGTATTGCTGCAATACCCGGAACAAATTCACAAGATAGTCAAAGCCATGCGCCAGGCGGTTCCTGCGCCCCATGAGGTCACAGCCAAAATTCGTTTGGGATTTGAAGACAAGAGTCTGTTTATGGAAAATGCGCTGGCGATTTATGAAGCCGGCGCCACTGAGTTAGCCGTCCATGCCCGCAGTAAAAAAGACGGTTACCGTCCACCGGCTTACTGGGAATATATCACTGAAATTAGAGAAAAATTACCCATCCCGGTGATCGCTAACGGCGAAATATGGAACCGGGAAGATGCCCTGCGCTGCATGGAAGTAACGGGTTGCGACAGTATCATGGTGGGCCGCGGTGCCATCTCTCTGCCCAATTTGGCGGATCACATCAAAAACGATGCCCCACAATATAGCTGGCAGCAAACTCTGGCTCTGCTGATGAGTTATAGCCAAAAAGAGCTCAGCGGTCGCAAGAGTTGTTACTATCCAGCACGAATAAAGCAGTGGTTCAGTTATCTTAATCGCCAGTATCCACAAGCCGATGCTTTATTCAGAGAACTGAGGGTACACAAGCAAACCGATGACATAGTGGCCACGCTAAGTCAGGCTTACCGGGAAATAGATGACAAGATGTGAGCGATTCTGACAATTTTGTCGCTGAAGACAGAAAATGTCGCCCTGAATTGATCTTTATCATAGTGACATTGACTCGGCTGTTTAGACTGAATGACCGTAGACTCTATCTTTTACAGGCAATTATCAGTGAGTAGCTCCCATATCAGACAAGCATTGTCGGCGTTAGAAATCGATCTCAGGAAAGAGATAATGGCGCTCGGACCTCATTGGGATCCTGAAATATCTCTCAGTGATCTGATTGAAACCATGACCCAAGCCGATCTTTGCAAACACCCACTCTATCACAAGCTGTTGCGACTGGATGCCGCGTTGTGCCAACTGGATTTAGGACTTTACGGTCTTTGCGCAGACTGTGAAGCAGAAATCGAGTCACATCGACTCGTTAAAGATCCGACCGAGCAGCGCTGTGAACGTTGCCACGAGCAATATAAACATGAACACAGACAAGAGTTGAGATTGAACCACTGATTGACATCAGGCGTAATGAAGGCAACCCAAGAGGTTGCTTTTTTGTGTTTGTGTGTTTTTTACTGCCCCATTAAAGCACTGCGGCCCCATCGGCCCACGGTGAAGCATAAAAATGCCCCGCCAAAATGGCGGGGCTAAGCCGTAAGGGAGGATCGGCGTTTTATCAGAACTTCTGATTGATGGTCACAAACCAGGTGCGGCCCAGTACGTCGTACAAACCTGTGTTAACGTCACGGAAACCATCATAGCTATACCAGGTGGGTGCCTCTTCATCGAACAGATTGTTGACACCCAGGGTAATAGAGCCATTCCAGTCGTGGGCATAACTTACCTGGAGGTTGTGCTTAAAGTAACTTGAGATATCAACAAGATCAGGATTCTTATAGATCTCTGCGCCCGAGTCTTGACTACCTATGTAATAGACGGCCCAGGCAGCTCCCCACTTGTCATAGCTCCAGTTGACAGATGCACTGCCTCGCCATTGAGGAAGATCCTGCAAACCCGCTTCATCAAAGAAGTCCGAGGTAGCATCGGCCTTGGTCTTGTACTCCAATACATGAGTCATTTCCAGCTTCATGCGGAAGTCACCCACACCAGTGGCCAAATTGTAATTGGTAACAAAATCAACCCCTGAGGTTTCCAGCGCACTCAGATTACGGTATTGAGTATGAATGGTCTCAATCTTGCCGTCACTGCCACGAACTATGTACTGAGAACCACCGTTGGCGATTTCTTCACGGATGAGATCATCAACGTCCACCACTTCAATCTTGTTGTCATAACTGATGTCGTAGTAGGAGGTTTCGATACTCCAATCGTCGGTCACGTTCCAGACAAAGCCCAGTGTCAGAGATTCACCCTCTTCCGCTTCCAAGTTGGGGTTACCACCGTAGAAGGTTTTATGCTGCTGGTTATTGGCACAGTAGTTTTCATCTGAATTTTCGGCGCACCACAGGGTATCTAAAGCATATTCAAAACTCAGTGCTTCACCAGCAAACATTTCACCCATGTTAGGAGCACGGAAAGACTCACCCCAGCTGGCACGCAGCAACAGAGAGTCTATCGGACGCCAACTGGCAGAAAGCTTGGGCACGACAGAATCAAAAGTCGAAGACACATGGCCAGAAGCTATGTTGCCTTCCTGCTCATAACGCTCATAACGCAGCGCGGCAGACAAGTCGATATTGTAAGGCAATGAAGATTGCAGCTCTACGTAACCCGAACTACGGTCACGAGTAGCATCCACATCATCGCCACCCGAACCACCAGAGATAATACCGGCGGCAGATTGCGGATCGCTCAGCTGCGTAAACTCGATCATTTCATACTCGGCACCGACAACGGCCGCCAGCGTAATGCCATTGCTGTCATACAACATGCCGGATAACAAACCATCAAATTGAGTGCTGTTGAACTGGGCCTGATATACACCGGTATGAGCGGCTTGACGATAGAGATCTGACATCTGCGCATTCCAAGCTTCATAACTCATGCCTGTCGTATTGAAGATATCGTACTCACCTGTATCGATCAGATCTTGAACTATGTTGTCGTTGATCAGATTGTAATTAAACGAGTCTGTAGTAGAACGAGTATGCTGAGCATTGATTTCCCAATCGATACCATTACCCACATCCCAGTACCCCACCAAGCCGGCCAGGAAGTCGATAGAATTGGTTTCGGTAGTGGTATCTCGCGGCCCTATCTGCGCAGAACGCATATAAACCGTCAGATCCTTATCTACCGGATTCATCACGTTATCGGCTGCCATCACGGGCAGATTGGTTGAGACCGGTGTACCAGCATAACGGGTATTGGTTTCACTAAAACTGGCAGAGGCGCGACCACGGAACTGGATATCTTCACTCAACTGATAGTTGAAGTTAGACAAGATACTGTTACGGTTAACGTTACCAAATAGCTTGGTCACTGAACCAGGATCATACAGACAACGTGAAGCGGCTTCCTGAGTCGCCCCGACCTGAGCGCAAGTTTCCGAGTTATAGTAAAAGTCGTAAATCTCCTCCCCTTTCTCATCCAACAAGCCGGTGTTGTATAAACCGTTTGGTGAAGGACTGAAAGTACTGCCGTTGTTCAAGAACCAATCGGCACCACCTTCATCCCACAGATCACTGTCATATACGGAAGTGGTGTCATAGTGCTCAAATGTCACCGTAATATTGCCTTTTTCGGTGCTGTAACCCGCCGCTACCGAAAAGCGTGAAGCATCGCCGCCTTCTACATCCGGGGATTCACCAGTGTAGTTAAGCTCGACCCCTTCAAAGTCTTTCTTGGTAATAATGTTTATTACCCCGGCAACCGCATCTGAGCCGTAAACCGCAGAGGCTCCGTCGCGCAGGATCTCGATTCGCTCAACAATGGCCATTGGAATGCTGGAAGTATCGGCAACGGTTCCAGAGCTTGAACTGGTGCCAGGCATACGGCGACCATCAAGCAGAATAAGCGTGGCCTGAGAACCCAGACCACGCAGGTTAACATCGCTGGTTGCACTGGCACCGGCACCATAACCGGACATACCACGCCACGAACCAAAACTGTTGATACTGGCGTTATTCAATACGTCGGCAACAGAGGTCTCACCGGTGACTTTAAGATCGGCGGCAGTAATAACGGTCACAGGTGAAGCCGTTTCCATATCCACTTGCTTGATACGCGAACCCGTCACTTCAATACGTTCGACCTTTTTACTATCGACCTCTTCGGCAACTGCATAATTACTGAATGCAACTCCCGTAACTGCCGCAGCAAGTAAACCGCGACGAACTGCCTTCGCAGTTAGACTAATGGAATTCATATTTGTCTCCCGGATGTTTCCTTCACATGAAATATCTGATTATTTTTGTTTTGAAAGTCGTAAACAATCACAACTCTATTAACAATATTCCGTAAACAAAACATTTAGGTCAACACTATTTATAAACAAATTCCCAACAAGTTACCATTTGATACACAAGCACCAACAGAGGAACACGGTGAAATCAATAATACGAATAAAATCAGCTGGATATATCAACAGTAGACACCGGATACAAAGAGATAATACATGTATAAAAATAGTTAAATATATTTCAAATAGTAAACAGTAAAATAAATTTAACCCAAAAAAACCAATAAAAACTTTCTAGATAAAAATGTATCGATATGCATCCATCTACAGATTCCAAAAAATCAATCTAAATCCATACGTAAAGCACAAAAAAAGCCGGCTTATTAGCCGGCTTTGAAACACAACACAAATACTATTTAATTCGAACAAACATAGTTCCGCACTGATGTAGTCTTAAACTACATCAAGACGCCAAAATTAGAACTTTTGATTATACCGAATATAATATTCTCTACCCATTGGGTCATACAAATCAGTGTTATAACCTGGGAAGCCCATGCGCTCAGTAAAGGCAGGCTCTTCATCAAACAGGTTGCGAATACCGAGACTAACCTTACCATTCCAAGGTAAATGGTAACCGGCCTGAGCATCAACTATCCATTGGCTATCGGTTTTGCCATATGAAGAGTCTTCTTGACCATCTGTGTACCTTGCAAACAGTGACGCATCCCACTCGTTGTATGTCCAGGTGTTGCTTAAATTGACTCGGAATTCTGGCTGACCAGTTTCTCCAACAACATCTTTCATTGGAGCCGATGGTCCCTCTTTCTCTTCCCATTTGAGAACGTAATTGGTCTCAGCCTTGAAAACAAAGTCACCCACTCCAGTCTCGAGTAAGTACCTGATATTGAAGTCAAGGCCTGAAGTTTTCAAGGTGCCCAAGTTCATCTTCTTCAGAACCATGTAATCGATTTCACCGTTGGCATTCCGATACAGCATACCGCTTACATCATAGCCGTCACGTTCGAGGTTCAGTACATCTTGAGAAGACATAGTTGTGATAACGTCATCTATTTCGATGTCATAATATGAAAGCTCAAAATCCAGTGAGTCGGTGACATTCCATACGACGCCAAGAGATAAAGAGGTGGACTCTTCAGGATCCAACTCCTCATTTCCTTGGTATTGTGCACGATATTGAGCTTCACCACACTCAGCGACACCAGCACTACATCCCACCCAGTCGGTTGCCCAAAGATAAGTTTCAGATGCAGTCGCATACATGTCATCAAAGGTAGGTGCTCTAAAGCCAGTGCCGTAGGACGCACGAAGCAACAGAGAGTCAACAGGACGATAACTCAGTCCAACTTTTGGATTAAAAGTACTGCCAAAGTCACTGTAGTCATCGAATCTTGCCGATAACTCCAGATCCATATTGTCCATCAGCGGCAACATAGACTCCATGGAAATTGAGGTTACTTCACGACTCTTTCCACGAATGTTATCGCCCCCAGAAGTACCGATAATATTGCCTAAATTAGAGCCAGCATCATTGAACTTATCATATTCAGTTCGCATGAACTCTACGCCAAGAGCCAAAGGAACTGTCCCCGCGGGCATGTCAAAAAGATCAAAGCTGATACTACCGTCTACACCATAGGTTTGGACTCGGCCGGTAAAAATACCGGTATGAGCAGCCTGCTGTAATGCCTTCTCATTATCACCTTCCTGGTAACCGGCTCCCGCAGCAAAATAATCCAAAGTACCATTGTCGAGCATTTCTTGGATCATCTTGGCATTGGCCAATCCGGTTTGGACAGTGTTTACATCAGAGCGAATCCATTGAGCACCTAGGCTCCAATTCATTCCGTCTAAAACATCACTATAACCTTCCAAAGAAGTCAGTACGTTAATATCTGTATCTTCAATTTTAGTAATACGGGGACCGAGTGGCACAGTTCTCATCCGGAGGCTAATATCATCACCACCGATCAACTTACCATCAGCATCGTACTTTAACTGTCCTTTCAGGTAATCATTACCATATTGATTTACGGTAGCTTCGTAGATATCACTATTAGCCTCGGTCCACTTCAACACCGGGTTATAACTGTTGGGTGCAGCAGCATATTGGCCTTCAGTCCAAACTCTGCTCATCATCACTCGACTAATCCAGTTGATATCTTCGGCAACTTGATGGTCAACTTTCAAGAACGTAGAAAAACGCTCCTGCGATGCCATAGTTGCAGATTCTGCAGCAGCATTATAAGCGCAGACGTCACCAACTAAAGCCGAGTTACCTTCTCCACATCGACTATCGGCAAAACTCACACGTTCATAGGCACCAGTAGGCTTGCCATCATCATCGAGTATTGGCTTGGTCTTATCGATATAAGAACCTGTGCCTGGCCAACCATAAGGACTATATAGAGTTTCTGAATAGCTGCGATCAGCATCGTACAAAGGGGAACGGTTAAAATATTCGACTGATGCTACGATGTTGGTTTTTTCGCCAGAAGCCCCAAAAGTCATACGAACACTTGAGTTATCTGCACCACCGTGTTCAGTTGTACCAAATTCGGTGTCAACCTCGACCCCTTCATATTCTTTTTTCGTGATGATATTGATTACACCAGCAACAGCATCTGAACCATAAACGGCCGATGCTCCATCACGTAAAACTTCGATTCGCTCGACTGCGGCCATGGGAACCACGTTGAGGTTTTGAGTTCCGCCACCAAAAGCGACCGAAGACCCCATTCTACGCCCATCGATCAAAACCAGAGTTCTGGATGCACCTAACCCCCGCATACTCACTGTTGACTGAGATGACTGACCAGAGCCGAAACCGGACGCATCTCGAAATGAACCAAAGCTATTCTGAGAGAGATTGCGAACGAAATCTGAAACCGTTGCCATACCGGAAGCATCAATGTCAGCCTTACTGATCACGGTAACAGGTGAAGAAGTTTCCATATCGGTACGCTGAATCCGAGATCCAGTGATCTCAATACGCTCTACTTTCTCAGTAACCTGGGCATCATCGGCGGCGTAAGCCATTGTAGGGATTGATGTGGAAACAAAAGCAAACAGACTAAAGCGGATAGCCTTAGCGACTGCAGTCTGCGTTGACATATTCTCATTCCTTTTACAAAGCACGGTGGCAGGGAGGGAACACCGTGTTCTTATTCTATGTAATACTCAGCCCCCCAAACGAGAAACATACCAATAACAGCAACATTATCAATAACTTAAATGATAACAGAGTGTTAACCACCGGTTTGAATTGTAAAACACAATCCACTTATCAAGCCTGCGCTAATAATTTATTTACCGTACAGATGCGGATAGTAGAGAACATGTATCACCATGTATCATAACGCATTGTTTACAATGCATTTTTTTTTAATCGATAACCAAGGCGGCAGTTTTAACTGAAAATGTGATCCGGATAAAATTTCACTTCTCACAAAAGCCAAACAAAAAAGGAGCCATAAGGCTCCTTTTTATCTATTGACTGTTAATTAGCGAGTGCGAGGGCACAGCTCATCGGCAGCAAAGAAGTAAGCGATTTCGCGCTCGGCAGATGCCAGAGCATCAGAGCCGTGAACAGCGTTCTCATCGATGCTGTCAGCGAAGTCAGCGCGCAGAGTACCACGGGCAGCTTCAGCTGGGTTGGTCGCACCCATGATTTCGCGGTTAGCCAGAACGGCGTTTTCACCTTCCAGAACTTGAACCATGATAGGACCAGAAGTCATGAAAGAAACCAGAGCACCAAAGAAAGGACGCTCGCTGTGCTCAGCGTAGAAACCTTCGGCTTGTTCTTTGGTCAGGTGAACCATTTTGGCGGCAACAATTTTCAGGCCGGCAGTTTCAAAACGGTTGTAGATAGCACCGATGTGGTTCTTGGCTACCGCATCAGGCTTAATGATAGAAAAAGTACGTTCGATCGCCATGACTAGATTCCTTAATCAGCGAGTTTAAAAATTCGCGCGGATTATACGAAATAATCGCGTCAAATCCTAATCTTATCTCATAAGCCCGTCAGTAAAAGCTGTGATACAAGCCAAGTGATTCTCGGTTCAGTGCCTATGCTTGAGCCACAAATAGCCGGCGCCAAGACAAATAAATAACAGCAACAAAGGCATAAATGGCGGGAAATGATGGAAAAGACCTATGCCACCGTGTCCTGAATGCGCAAGCACGGCCGGGGCAAATAATCCAAAACTACAGGCGAAAATACGTGTCATGACTCACCTCCAGAAAATCAGGGATCAACAATTTATTAACCGGATAAATATAGTTGACTCCTGATGGTGATAATTTGACCGAGATCAGCTTTCAGCCAGCGGGCGCTACTTTTCCTCTATCCAACATTGCTGCACGGCTTCGAGGATTTTTTCGCTGCAGTGTTTGGGATCATCATCGAAGGCTTCCAACGCCAAGATCCACTCGTAAAGCTCAGGAAAATGCAGTTGCTGTGGATCCACATCAGGATGTGCTTCCAGCAGCTCCAAAGCCAAGTCCAATGAATCTATCCACTTGAGTCCCATGGTTACTCCTGCATCAGATAAGAATTGACTTTGAGTATAGCGCTGCAGAAGAAGGCTTTATAGCATTGATTAACACTTTTCTATTGGCAAAATCAGGCTTCACTGGGCGCCTTTCCCTTGTGCCTCTGCTTGGCAATAAACTCTATGATGGCACCGGCAACATCTTTGCCGGTAGCGGCTTCAATCCCTTCGAGTCCAGGGGATGAATTGACCTCCATCACCACGGGGCCGTGGTTGGAGCGTAAAATATCCACACCGGCAACATTCAACCCCATGGTTTTGGCGGCGCGCACCGCGATTGAACGCTCCTCCGGAGACAACTTTACCAGGGTTGCCGTGCCGCCCCTGTGCAGGTTGGAGCGAAATTCTCCCGGCAGAGCCTGGCGTTTCATGGCAGCAATCACCTTGTCACCAAGCACAAAACAGCGGATATCGGCTCCTTGAGCCTCTTTGATATATTCCTGCACCATGATGTTGGCTTTGAGGCCCATAAAGGCCTCAATCACGCTCTCGGCCGCCTTACGGGTTTCGGCCAGTACCACACCTATACCTTGAGTACCTTCCAAGAGTTTAATCACTAAGGGAGCGCCACCGACCATATCGATAAGATCCGGAATATCGCTGGGCTTATTGGCAAAACCTGTCACTGGCAGTCCTATGCCTTTGCGGGACAGTAACTGCATGGAACGCAGCTTATCCCTCGAGCGAGAGATCCCCATGGAGCTATTGAGTGTATAGGTCGACATCATTTCGAACTGACGCACTACAGCCGTGCCGTAGAAGGTAATGCCAGCGCCTATCCTCGGGATCACCGCATCGAAGGGCGGCAATTCAACGCCCCCTATATGGATACTGGACTGCTGCATGCTGATATTCATGTAACATTCCAGCGGATTGATCACCTGCACCTGATAACCCCGTTCTTGGGCGGCCTCCACCAAGCGGCGTGTGGAATATAAGGTTTTGTTCTGTGACAAAATTGCAATCTGCATTCCGGTCAGTATCCCGAAGAGTGAAAAAGACAGCGCATCATACGCCTGCCGTGTTGGAAATCAATCTCTGCATGCCAAGCATAGCAATAAAAAAACCGGCCTCTTGGGACCGGTTTTCAAAAGATGTCAGCACTTAGGGAAGGTGCCTTGAACGCCCATTGCTGTGCCAGCTACTCTCTACAAAAGAGAAGGCCACAAGGACTTGTTCTAACCTTCTCTAGCCTTCACTGACCATGTTGACCGTGTATTTAGGGATTTCCACCACCATATCGGTTTCAACCACCTTGGCCTGACAAGACAGACGGCTTTCTGGTTCCAGGCCCCAGGCCTTGTCCAGCATGTCGTCTTCCAGATCATCGCTGGGCTCGAGATCATCGAAACCTTCACGCACTATCACATGGCAGGTGGTACAGGCACAGGATTTCTCGCAGGCATGCTCTATGTTGATGCCGTTTTTCAGCGCGACATCCAAAATGGATTCACCCACCTCTGCCTCCACCACGGCGCCTTCTGGACACAGTTCTTCATGGGGCAAAAATACTATCTGTGGCATAGTCTCACCTATATGTTATCGACCGACTGACCCTTCAGTGCGGCCCGAATCGAATTGTCCATGCGTCTGGCGGCAAACTCCTGGGTCTGCGCATCCACCGCTTCTATCGCCGCCTTGATGGCATCAACATCACCATTGGCAGCAGTTTCATTCAAGTCAGCCATGGCGCGGTCAACCAGAGCGCGTTCCTCCTGGCTGAGCAGTTCGCCATCTTTCGCCAGCGCCGAGTGCAGCGATTCCAGTACTCTGGCCGCTTCCACTCGTTGCTCGGTGAGCATTCTCAGCTCAATATCCTCTTTGGCATTCTGCATCGAGTCTTTAAGCATTCCAGCAATTTCAGTATCACTCAGGCCGAAGGAAGGTTTAACCTGGATGCTGGATTGCACCCCAGTAGACTTCTCCATAGCAGTGACACTGAGCAAGCCATCGGCATCGACCTGGAAGGTCACCCGAATATGCGCAGCGCCGGCGGCCAATGGTGGAATGCCCTTGAGGGTAAAGCGCGCCAGAGAGCGGCAATCGGCCACCAGCTCGCGTTCACCTTGCACCACATGAAACGCCATGGCGCTCTGACCGTCTTTGAAGGTGGTGAATTCCTGGGCTCTGGCCACCGGAATGGTGGTATTGCGCGGGATCACCTTCTCCACCAAACCGCCCATGGTTTCAATGCCGAGCGACAGCGGGATCACATCCAGCAGCAAGAGATCCGAGTCAGGCTTGTTACCCACCAGGATATCGGCCTGTACCGCAGCACCTATGGCGACCACGCGATCCGGGTCAATCGATGTCAGCGGCGTCTTACCAAAGAAATCACCAACCATTTCCCGCACCAGAGGCACCCGGGTGGAGCCTCCAACCATCACGGTTTCCAGTACCTCGCCGGCATCCACTCCGGCGTCACGCAAAGCCTTGCGGCAACCTTGAATGGTTTTCTTCACCAGTGTGTTGATCAACTGGTCAAACTCACTGCGACTCACCTCGGCTTCACGCTCACTGCCGTCTTGCAGTGTCAGCTTAGCAATAGTGCTGTCGCTATCGGTCAACGCCTCTTTTACCCGCCGGGCTTCCATCAGCAACTGCCGCGCTTCCTGGCTGGAAAGCGACTCCAGCGCCATGCGTTCACGCAGTAAGCCTTGCAGCAGTTCATCAAAGTCATCACCACCCAGGCGCGAGTCGCCGCCGGTCGCCAAGACTTCAAATACGCCGCGGTTGAGACGCAAAATAGAAATATCAAAGGTGCCGCCACCCAAATCATAGACGGCAATAACGCCTTCCTGACCCGAGTCCAGGCCATAGGCGATGGCGGCCGCCGTCGGCTCATTGAGCAGGCGTAAGACCTTGATACCAAGTAAGGCTGCCGCATCTTTGGTTCCCTGACGCTGGGCATCATCAAAATAAGCTGGCACTGTGATAACCACGCCTTCCAATGGTCCACCCAGAGTGGACTCGGCGCGGGCAATCAAGGGGCGCAAAACCTCGGCAGACACCTGAACCGGATTTATTTTACCGGCGCGGGTCACAAACAATGGCAGGCCGTTTTCACTGGCCTCAAACTGATAGGGAAAAGCTTGCTCGCCGCTTTGTACATCGGCTAAAGAGCGGCCCATGAAACGCTTCACCGACACTATGGTGTTTTCAGGATCCTTGGCCGAATCGGCCAGGGCATCGTGACCTACTCGGACGCCCTGCTCGCCATAGTGCACCACAGATGGCAATGAATGCCGACCTTGCTCGTCGGCCAGTGTGCTGGTCTCGCCGCTGCGAACCGCTGCAACCAGGGAGTTGGTGGTACCCAAGTCTATCCCGGCGGCTAATCTGTGTTGATGAGGAGCGGCCATTTGGCCGGGTTCAGCAATCTGCAAAAGTGCCATAGTCTTCCATCTTGTGTTTAAAAAGTTGGCCCAATCAGAAATTGAGCCAACCGTAGGAATATGCTTGAAGGCCGAAAACGGATTTAGTCGAACAGCGCATCCTGGGCCCGCTGCAGTTCATCCTGCAATTTTGCCATAAACTTCAACTTACGGACTTGATCTGCCGCGGCAATTACATCGGCCTCTGTGGAACTGTGAAGTTGGTTGCGCAGCAACTCTGTCACCTGCTTACGATAAGCCACGAATGAAACATCGAGTTCATCGATATCACTCTGGGCATCGCCACTCTGGCCTATCTCCTCCAGCGCTTCACGCCATTCCATCTGCTGCATCAAAAAGGCGGTGTCTTTGACCGTAGTGGTCTCGTGACTGATATCCACACCTTTGAGCGCCAACATATGTTCGGCTCGACGGATAGGATCTTTCAGGGTCTGAAAGGCGTCGTTGATCTGAGCAGTGCGGGAAATGGCCAACAGCTTTTGCTGTTCACTGGCGTTGGCAAACTTGTCGGGATGCACCGCCCGCTGCAGATCGCGATAGCGACTGGCAAGCTCGGCGGTGTCCACATCAAAGGAGGGAGTTAAATCAAACAGCTCGAAATAATTCATATACTCTCAAGGCGGCGGTGAAACTTAAACCGTGAAGCTCTCACCGCAACCACACTCACCTTTGGCATTAGGGTTATTGAATTTAAAGCCTTCGTTGAGTCCTTCCTTGACAAAGTCCAGCTCGATCCCCTGAAGATAGATGAAGCTCTTGGCATCTATGATGATGTTGACACCATCAATGGTGTAAACCTCATCATCTTCATTGAGTTCGTCGACAAATTCCAGAACGTAAGCCATCCCGCTACAGCCTGAAGTCTTGAGCCCCAAACGCAAACCTATGCCCTTTCCTCTGTTGCTCAGGAAAGCACGAACACGCTCGGCAGCTGCAGGCGTCATAGTAATAGCCATCTTAACTCCTGGCGTTATTTAGCTTGCTTGGACTTGTACTCTTCCAGAGCCGCCTTGATGGCGTCTTCGGCCAGAATCGAACAGTGGATCTTCACAGGTGGCAAAGCCAGCTCTTCTGCAATATCCGTGTTCTTGATGGCGGCCGCTTCCTCGATGGACTTGCCTTTAACCCATTCGGTCACCAAAGAGCTAGAGGCGATAGCGCTGCCACAGCCGTAAGTCTTAAAGCGAGCGTCTTCAATGATGCCCTGCTCGTCAATCTTGAGTTGCAGTTTCATCACGTCACCACAGGCGGGCGCCCCCACCATACCGGTTACTACGGATGGGTCGTTCTTGTCGAAAGAACCTACGTTACGCGGGTTCTCGTAATGATCTATCACTTTTTCACTGTAAGCCATGATACTGCTCCAAATTCATCTATCCGCGGGGATCAGTGGTGTGCCCACTGCACCTGGTTGAGGTCCACACCATCTTTGAACATTTCCCAAAGTGGTGACATTTCTCTCAGTTTGCCAATAGAGTTTTTAATGGTTTCGATTGCGTAGTCGATCTCTTCCTCGGAAGTGAAACGACCGATGGAGAAACGGATTGAGCTGTGCGCCATCTCGTCATTCAGTCCCAAGGCACGCAGCACATAGCTGGGCTCAAGACTGGCAGAAGTACAGGCCGAGCCGGAAGATACGGCCAAGTCCTTGAGCGCCATCATCAGCGACTCGCCTTCTACATAGTTAAAGCTGACGTTCAAGCTGCCGCAGGCACGCTGCTCCATATCGCCATTGAGATAGGTTTCTTCGATATCTTTGATACCGTTCCACAGCTTGTCGCGTAGATAGCGAATACGCTCGTTATCTTTTTCCATATCGGCTTTGGCAATGGCTGCCGCTTCACCCATACCCACAATTTGGTGTGTCGCCAGGGTGCCGCTGCGCATACCACGCTCATGACCACCGCCATGCATCTGGGCTTCCAGACGAATACGAGGCTTACGGCGTACATACAGGGCACCAATGCCTTTGGGGCCATACATCTTGTGACCCGAGATAGACATGAGGTCGACCTTGGTCTTTTGAATATCGATAGGCAGTTTACCGGCACTCTGGGCAGCATCCACGTGGAAGATGATGCCTTTGCTGCGGCAAAGTTCGCCGATGGCATCGATATCGTGGATCACACCTATCTCGTTGTTGACATGCATAATGCTGACAAGAATGGTGTCGTCGCGCATAGCCGCTTCCAGGCGTTCCATGGGGATAATACCGTTGGCCGAAGGCTCCAGGTAAGTGACCTCGAAACCTTCACGCTCCAGCTGACGGCAGGTATCCAGTACGGCCTTGTGCTCAGTCTTGCTGGTGATGATGTGCTTGCCCTTCTTCTGGTAGAAGTGGGCAACACCTTTAATAGCCAGGTTGTCGGACTCGGTGGCGCCTGAGGTAAACACAATTTCACGGGGATCGGCATTGATCAGTTCCGCGACTTGGTTACGGGCGATATCCACCGCTTCTTCGGCCTGCCAGCCGTAGCGGTGTGAACGGGATGCGGGGTTACCGAATACACCGTCCATTGTCATGTACTGTACCATTTTGTCTGCAACCCGGGGGTCTACAGGCGTTGTTGCGGCATAATCCAAATAGATAGGAAGCTTCATTACACACTCCGTACTTCGCAGTCTCGGCCGAGGCTACATACAACGTACATTATTCGTTTTTATATCCACCAGAGGATCAGCTCACGCACTGACTCTCTGCTCCTGCTGCATCTGGTCTTGCTTTACCGAGATGAACTGTACATCCCGTTTCTGCATGAGTGCAGCAAGACTGATACCGTTTAAAAAATCAGAAATCTGTTTGCTCAGGTCACCCCAGAGCGAATGCGTCAGACAACGGGTACCGCTCTGACAGTTTCCATGTCCCTGGCAACGAGTGGCATCGACGGATTCATCCACCGCATGTACCACCATGCCCACCGAGATATCACTGGCTTCCAGTCCGAGGCGATAGCCACCACCTGGACCGCGCACACTCGCGACGAGGCCCTGCTTTCTCAGTTTGGCAAAGAGTTGTTCTAGGTAGGAAAGGGAAATCCCCTGGCGCTCGGAAATATCTGCCAGCGGTACCGGCCCCTGCGCCGAATGTATGGCCACGTCGAGCATGGCTGTCACTGCGTAGCGACCCTTGGATGTTAGTTTCATAAAAGCGACCACGGCTCCCAAACAGGTATGTGGGAATTTCAACATACCCGAGCAATTCAGTCAAGTATAAATCCTACTTATTTACTCGGGTATTAGTAGCTCTGAAATCAGGTTGAATACCCAGCCTGCTTAGTGGGGTATTTAACCTTTTTCACCACTATTATTCAATGGCAAAAGCCCACAAATAAGCCATCAAGTATCAGATAATGGGATCAAACTCATCCATTGCTTGTTGGCGCTTTTCCGCCGCTGCAGTTTCAGCATCACTGAACTCGCCCACATCCAATTCGGGCAGACGTTCAGTGCAGACGTTACCACCCATTTTTTCTATAGCCTGACAGACTTCCTGTACTTTGGAGTCCATCAGATGCATATGATCCAACATCTGGCCTATGGCATTGGCTACTGGATCTGGGTTATCCGGTGACACGGCGTAGGCATCAAAACCGTACTTCTTGGCCATGGCACTGCGGCGGGCACTGGTTTCTTTGGATTGAGCCGATGCAACGGTGACGGCCCGGCCAGGGATCCCCACAACCGTGGTATCTTTGGGCACATCTTTAACCACTACAGAGTTGGAACCCACTCGGGCACCATCATGCATAGTAATAGGACCCAGCACCTTGGCACCGGCACCGATCACCACATGATTACCCAAGGTCGGGTGACGCTTCCCGGCTTGCCAGGTGGTCCCCCCCAGAGTCACGCCGTGATAAAGAGTGCAATCGTCACCAATCTCGGCCGTTTCACCGATCACAACCCCCATGCCATGGTCGATAAAGAAACGCCGACCTATGGTTGCGCCCGGATGTATTTCCACTCCGGTAAACCAGCGGGAAAAGGTCGAAAGACAGCGCGCCAAAAAACACCATTTGGCCTTCCACAGTCTATGGCTGATGCGGTGCATCCAAATGGCTTGCATTCCCGGGTAATTGAGTAATATCTCCAGCGCACTTCGTGCAGCAGGATCCCTGTGGTAAATGGACTCTATATCCTCTTTCAACCTGGCTATCACACCCATCTTGATTCCTCAGATTACTCTTCTTTACTGTCGACCTTTTTTTCTATCGATGTCAGGATCCCGCGCAGTATATTCATCTCCTGCGTTTCGATTCTGGCCCGAGTAAACAGGCGCCGCAGCTTGATCATCACTTGTCCCGGATGATTCTTGATAATAAAGCCGGTCTTTTGCAACGTCCGTTCCAAATGTTCAAAGAAACGCTCGTGGTCTTCACTCGAAGGGTACTCAACCAGCTCCTGTTCGGTTTGCTGATGTTTTTCCAGCCATGCCACTCGCGTCTCATAACAGATTAGCTGCACCGCCTGAGCCAGGTTGAGTGAGCTGTATTCAGGGTTGGCGGGGATACACACATGATAGTGGCATTTCTGTAACTCTTCGTTACTCAAGCCATGACTTTCACGGCCAAAGACAATGGCGACTGGCCCTTGGCCGCTCTCGAGTGCTAATTTGCTGCCTGCTTCACGGGGTTCGAGCACAGGCCAGTCGAGAGTGCGACTGCGGGCACTGGTGGCAATCACCAGACTGCAGTCTTTAATCGCCTCTTCCAGGCTATCGACTTTGACCAGATGTTTAAGAATGTCGGAGGCGCCGGCGGCGAGTGCAATAGATTGGCCGTCCGGCTCAACTTTAGGCTCCGCCAGATAAAGGTTAGACAATCCCATTGTTTTCATGGCCCTGGCCACAGAACCTATATTTCCGGGATGAGTAGTCCCAACCAGAACGACACGAATATTGGAAAGCATGGAACAACTTAAAAAAGTAAAAAACAGGGGAAGGATGGTACCACAGGCATATATTTTTGCTTATAGAAAAATCGCCATTTGATATCAGCGTCAACTCGGGTATAATCTGCGCCGAATTTTTCATCCGTTCTTTAACATCCAGGGGATTGCAATGCATCCGATGCTGACTATTGCCGTGCGCGCTGCTCGCGCTGCGGGCCAAACTATTATGCGTGCCTACACCGAACTCGACCGTATTGAAGTCGATGCCAAAGGTGTCAACGATTTTGTGACCAGTGTAGACAAGGAAGCAGAAGCAGCAATTATCTATCAGATCCGCAAATCCTATCCTGACCACAGCATAGTGGGAGAGGAAAATGGTGAAAACCGCGGTACCAACAAAGATTATCTGTGGATTGTTGATCCTCTGGATGGCACCAATAACTTCGTTAAAGGCCTCCCTCACTTCGCCGTATCCATCGCCATGCAGTACAAGGGCAAGACTGAAGTTGCCGTTGTTTATGATCCCGTTCGCGATGAACTGTTCAGTGCCGTTCGTGGTAAAGGGGCCAAGTTGAATGACTTCCGTATCCGGGTAAACAATGTCAATGACTTGAATAGCAGCCTGGTGGCCACAGGTTTCCCCTTCAAGGCTCGTCAGCATACTGAAACCTATATGAAGCTGTTCACAGAAACCTTCTCTGTCTGTGCCGATTTACGCCGTGCAGGCTCTGCTGCACTGGATCTGGCCTATGTGGCCGCCGGTCGTGTAGACGCCTTCTTCGAACTGGGCCTCAAGCCTTGGGATATCGCCGCCGGCGATCTGATTGTTCGTGAAGCCGGTGGTACAGTGACCGACTTCAGTGGTGGCCACAACTACCTGCTCTCTGGCCATATCGTTGCCGGTGCGCCTAAAGCCACCAGCCTTTTGGTCAAGCGCTTTCGCCCTCTATTGAGTGAAGCACTGAAATAAGTTATTAAGCAAGGTGCTTAAATAAATAGAGAAAACCGCCAAATGGCGGTTTTTTTATGCCTGGTGCTCGTGCAGATAAAACCACTCTCCCTCCGGTAATGTCTATCGAGTTAAGCCCGAGTATTCAAGAATGCCCCAGTTGATCCCTATCAGCTCAAACAGATAACTCTTTGGATATATTTACATGCATTAATATTGCACCTTAAAATACCCGAGTATTTTGTTTGGGTATTAAGGCAAGACTATGAGCAAATCCGGCACTCGTCCCCCCCGGGGCGGCATCCTCAACATCGATGAACCGGCCAACAAGCAGTTTCCGTTGGCGCTCTTTCGTTTGGGCTTCAGGCCGTTTTTTCTCGGCGCCAGCCTGTTTGGCTTGTTGTCACTCTTACTCTGGGGAGCCTTGCTCAGTGGTCAACTACCACTGACGCCCCACGCCAATCCTCTGTGGTGGCATGGTCACGAAATGCTGTTCGGCTTCACCGGTGCCGTTATCGCGGGCTTTTTGTTAACAGCAGTGCAAAACTGGACCGGTATCCCAGGTGTCAAAGGCTGGCCATTGCTACTGCTCTGGTGTCTATGGTTGGCTCCCAGACTACTCTTGCTCGATGCCGGCATAGCCCCTTTTACCTGGGTCATGCTGCTGGATTTGGCCTTCTTCCCGATCACGGCACTACTGCTCGGTTTAGCCGTCATTCGAGTCAAACAGTGGCGTAACCTGGTGTTTGTACCACTGCTGCTGTTGCTCTTCGGCGCCAACGTCCTCTCTTATCTCGGCCTTGAACAGCCAGGGTTGGCACAAAAGGCACTGCAGGCCGCAGCCTTGTTGATCGTTATTCTAGTGGCCCTGCTGGGTGGCAGGGTGATCCCCTTCTTTACCGAACGCGCCACAGATTTCAAGCGCGGGGCGCCAAGCCCTGTACTCGAAGCGCTCAGCTTCGCCTCCTTACCCCTGATGCTGATCAGTTTGTTTTTACCCTACCCTTGGCTAACACAAGTACTGGCCTTGCTGGCAGGTGTCTCATTGCTGCTACGCTGGACACGTTGGGGCTGGCGTGCCAGTCTCAAAGTTCCACTGTTGTGGTCATTGCATTTAAGTTATTTGTTTATTCCGCTCGGACTGCTGATTATCGGTGTCAGTGGCCAGATGATGCTGGGATTTCATGCTCTGACGGTTGGCGGCATGGGGGGAATGATCCTGGCTATGATGGCGAGGGTATCATTAGGGCATTCCGGCAGACCGCTACAAATAGCCTGGCCGATGATCCCCGCCTTTGGCTTAATGCTGCTGGCTGCAACCTTGCGGGTCGCGGCAGCCATTGTGCCTCAGGCAAGCCAAATCTTGCTGATGGGCGCGATTTTCTGCTGGCTAGTCGCATTTGCCACTTTTATTCTGCTTTATGCCCCCATCCTTTGCCGCCCAAGACTGGATGGTCGCCCCGGTTAAAGGTTCTGTGAAAGCTGTCACATAGATTTCGCGGCAGCCAGTAAATTTGCTGATACTATTTTAGGAAATGATTTCAGGGAGTTTTCATGGAACTGTATCGCAATTACGGCTCTAAGAGCCTTAAAGCCGTCGAACATCTGGTCTTGTTTGTTATTGCCATAGCCACTGTCGTCGCCATTGGTCAAGAAATAGTGCATATCTTCAAGATGGGCGCGGTGGCTCTTGCCGATCTACTGCTACTGTTTATCTATCTGGAAGTGCTGGCCATGGTGGCTAATTATGCCGAGTCCGGCAAGTTGCCTGTGCGTATGCCACTCTATATCGCGATTGTAGCCCTGGCCCGTTACCTTATTTTGGATATGAAAGCGATGGAAGATTGGCGCATAGTCGCCATCTCAATCTCGACCCTAGTACTGGCGGCAACCGTGATAGTGATCCGCTGGGGGCAGTTGAAAATGCCCTATCCCAAGAATCAGGAATATGACAACTGACCCCATGAGCCCGGCAACTGCCGGGCTCAGTTTTATTTGCTTTAACCAAGCAACCGTAACTATCACCAAATCTATGCTATTTTTAAAACACTTACCTCACTGCGCATTGAGAGCGGGTTCACTCTGCGAGTAAGAAAAGATGCGGCAATACTTGGGGTTTTGGGCACCGACCTTGAGCTGTCACCGCATACCGCTCTGAGTAAAGTAGGCGCGATCAGTAATGAGGTAATTGCAGGCTATCCATTGAACTGAAGGGGATCGACATGGATGAAAATCTGGATGATGTTATCGAGAGACGCGGCTCACTGAGGGTCGATCTGGAGGCCGAGCGGATCCGGCTTCATTGGTTGGATAAAGCGGGCAATGAGCACAATGACGATGGTATCTGTATCGATCTTTCCAGACGGGGAATTTTATTCGAATACAGTCAGCCCTTTGCCTTGGGAGAACTGGTATCTGTGACCTTTCATGCCGGAACCGATGCCCAAAACACCATCAAGGGACAGGTGTGTCGTTGCAGCGAGAGTCATCCAAAGAGTTTTCACATCGCTATGCAACTTATCTAGACTCCGACGTGGTATCCGGGGTGTTCTATACTTTAATTCGACATAAGTACCGAGGACACGGGGAGAAAATTCATGATACTGCTCGTAGGTGGGGAAAAAGGGGGGAGTGGCAAGAGCTGCCTGGCCCAGAATTTGGCTGTACACATTACCCAGAAATATCAGGCCAATGTATTGATGGTCGACTGCGACCCTCAGCGCACCACATCCGACTGGATCCAGGCCCGCAACAATGATCCTTCCCTGCCGGCCATCAACTGTATTCAGCTCTACGGCAAGATCCGCAACGATCTCCTGAGTCTGGATGAACGCTTCGACTATGTGATAGTCGACTGTGGCGGCCAGGATAACTTGGCAATGCGCGCCGCCATGTCGGTTGCCAGCTATGTGGTGATCCCCTTAAGGCCCAAGCGGCGCGATTTGAAAACCTTGCCGCATATGGAAGATATGCTCAGCACCTGTAAGATGGTCAATCCCAAGATGGTGGCAACAATTGTGCTGACTCAATGCCCGGCCCTGCCCTCGCAGTTCAAACGCATTCTGGAAGCTAAAGATGTAGTAAAATCATTCGGTTTGAGGGTACTCGACTCGGTCACCTTCAGCCGTAACATCTACGATGACAGTGAAGAAAAAGGCTCCTCGGTCATCGAAATTGAACCCGATGGAAAAGCCGCCGAGGAAATTCGCAATATTGCCGATGAGCTGCTAGCCATTCCGCCGGAAAACTCTTATGAGCTTAACTGATCTCAAACGAAAAAAGATCAAACCCAAGGCCAAGAAGGTCTCTGTCGATGACTTTATCGAAGACGCCAACAACTATGCTCACGGTAAACCCAGCAAGTTAGCCGGGAGCACCTCATCCAAGTCTGGTGCCGGTCTGGACAAAAAATCTACCCGTCTCTATCGTCATGCCACTTTTACCCTCACCGAAGTCAGTATCAGTCAACTGGACAGCATCGCCCGTAAGACAGGCATTGCCAAGTCCAGGCTGCTGAGGATCTTCATTCGCGACTTTCATAACCTGAGCGAAAAGGCCCAGACCGAAATGATAGCCAGAGACGAGGCAGATGAGACTCAATGACGGCAGATCTTACTCTCAAGAGTGCTCAGCCCCTGAGCTGATTCGATAAATTTACCCTTGGTCGCCAGAAAGTTAAGCAAAGCCTCGGCATCCATCCCTTCGGTGCTGCAGGTATGGTAACGGGCATCTTTACCAAAACGATCCTGCATCATTGCCATGAGTTTGTCCCGCTTAATGGGAGCCGTTTGTTCCAGCAGCAGCTGCAGCACCTGATGGCCATGTATCGATGAATTCATGTATCCTCCACAAAATAATGAGTCGCTGCCGATTTTTAACGGATTTTGCAGTCGCATTCCCTGATTTTGCGCAACTTGTTTGTCATTATGGCGATGGTTTGCTTGTGCAAGAGGAGTTTTCATGTCCCTTATTTTATTGCTGACACAACAGATGAGCCTGTATTTGGTGATCGTTTATCTGGTCAGCAAGACCCCTTTGTTCAAGCTGTTTACCGAAGCATCGACCCGACTGCCCCATAAGATCTTTCTTTATCTGGTGTTTTCTGGTTTTTGTATCATGGCTACCTATTTCGGTGAGCAGACTCATGGCGCCATCGCCAATACCCGCGCGATGGGCGCCGTATTAGGAGGCCTTCTCGGCGGCCCAACCACAGGTTTGCTGGTCGGCCTAACAGGAGGATTGCACAGGTATAGCTTGGGTGGTTTTACCGATCTGGCCTGTGCGGTTTCCACCACCTTGGAAGGTTTTTCGGCCGGGATGATAAGTTACTACCTGCGCCGTCAGGGCAAGGCCGAATTGGTATTCAACCCCATCCTAGTGTGTCTTATCACCTTTTATGCCGAGATGATGCAGATGAGCATTATCCTGTTGCTGGCCGAGCCCTTTGATGAAGCCTGGGAACTGGTGCGCCAGATAGCTCCGCCCATGTTGCTGGTCAACTCCATAGGTGCGGCGCTGTTTATGAGCATGGTACGGGATCAAAAAACCATGTTCGATAAGCTCTCGTCCAGTTTCTCTACCAAGGCGCTGAAAATCGCCGAGCGCAGTGTGGGGCTCTTGAGCTCAGGCTTCAATGAGGAAACCAGCACCCAGGTCGCCAAGATAGTCATAGAGGAAACCAATGTCGGCGCGGTGGCCATCACAGATAGGGAAAAGCTTCTGGCCTTTATCGGCATAGGTGCCGATCACCACTTGCCCGGCACCTTGATATCGTCCCAAATCACCCTAGATGCGATTAAACAGAATAAGGTGATGTTTGCCGACGGAGTAGAGGTTCCCTATGCCTGCTCCATCTCTCCCAGTTGTAAACTGGGTTCAAGTTTGGTGATCCCACTTCGTAGCGACAACGAGGTCATAGGGACCATCAAGCTGTATGAACCCAAGAACAAGCTGTTTCTCAATATCAACCGTACTCTGGGAGAAGGGATCGCCCGCCTGCTGTCGAACCAGATTCTCTACGGCCGTTTCGAGCAACAGCAAAACTTGCTGACCCAGGCGGAGCTCAAGCTGTTGCAGGCTCAGGTCAACCCACATTTTCTATTCAACGCGCTCAATACCATAGGGGCTATCATTCGCCGCGATCCGCCCATGGCCAGGACCTTGCTGCAACAGCTGAGTCAGTTTTTGCGAATTAACCTCAAGCGTACTGCCGGCCTAGTCACCCTAGGAGATGAGCTTGAGCATATCGAAGCCTATCTCACCATAGAAAAGGCCCGCTTCATTGATAAGCTCGAGGTAGATATCGCCATTCCCGAGTCGCTGCTAGCCATCAGGGTACCGGCCTTTACTTTGCAACCCATCATAGAAAACGCAGTCAAACATGGCACTTCGCATCTGATAGACACAGGCCGTATTCAGGTAGAAGGCCGCCGCACCGATGACAGACTCATACTGGAAGTCACAGACAACGCCGGGCTATATCAACCCGCCGAGGAATCCGATGGCCTGGGGATGAACCTGGTGCACAAAAGAATACAGAATCTCTTCGGCACAGATTACGGTGTCAGTGTCGAATGCCAACGCGACAGTTACACTCGAGTCAGCATACATTTACCCATAACGGAAACAGCCCTGTGATTACTTGTCTTATTGTCGATGACGAACCTTTTGCCCGTGAAGAGTTGGCCGAACTACTGCTTCAAGCCGGCGACATTGAAATTCTCGGCCAATGTGGCAACGCCATTGAGGCCATGCAGGCGATAGCCAAACTCAAACCTCAATTGCTGTTCCTGGATATTCAAATGCCAAGGATCAGCGGCATGGAGCTTATCGCCATGCTGGATCCCGACAATATGCCCAGAGTAGTGTTTGTTACCGCCTACGATGAATTTGCCGTCAAGGCCTTTGATAACCATGCCTTCGACTATCTGCTCAAACCCTTGGATGAGAAGCGCCTCAACCAAACCCTGGACAAACTGCGCCGGGATCTCAAACCTCAATCATTTTCGGCCATAGCACCACAACAGCTAGAACACCTACCCTGCTTTAGCGGCAACCGTCTCAAGGTGGTCCCTGTCGCCGAGGTGGAATTTGTCTTCAGCGATCTCGGCGGGGTACATGTGGCAACTGCCAGGGAGAAGGTTCATACCCAACTGACGCTGAAGCTGCTGGAAGAAAAAACTCCGTTGCTCAGATGCCATCGCCAATATTTGGTAGCCCCCAAGGCCATCGCCGAGATAGAACTACTGGAGACAGGCGCCGAGGTCACCACCCGCAGCGGCGCCAAGCTGCCGGTATCTAGGCGCTTTCTTAAACCATTGAAACAACTGTTTGGTTACCAGTAGCGCACAAATACATAACCGCTCAACACCATAGATAACCGCTCACCCCCGGCTTTTGACCGCTGACCCAGATCCCGCTGGGACCTGTAACCAAAGTGTTTACAATTGCGTCAACTCAAATCGGGGAGATAACAACTATGATGTGGTTTTTGCTGTGCGTCGGTCTGTTGATCGGCGGTTACTTCATCTACGGCGCTTTTGTCGAGAAAGTATTCGGTATTAATGATAAAAGACAAACACCTGCTTATGCCCAAACCGATGGCGTGGACTATGTGCCCATGTCCAAGGGTAAAGTTTATCTGATCCAACTGCTGAACATAGCCGGTGTGGGTCCTATCTTCGGCCCTATACTGGGGGCGCTATACGGCCCTGCGGCCATGCTGTGGATTGTGATCGGCTGTATCTTTGCCGGTGCTGTGCACGATTACTTCTCCGGCATGCTGTCGGTGCGTAACGGCGGTCAGTCTGTACCGAACCTGGCGGGTAAATACCTTGGCAAAGGTGCCAAAAACTTTATGAACATCTTCGCCATCATACTGCTGTTGTTGGTGGGTGTGGTGTTTATCTCGGCTCCAGCCGGTTTGCTCGGTAAGCTTACCGGCGGCAGCGTCGGCCTGTTTGTCGGCATCATCTTCGTTTACTACCTGATTGCCACCATAGTACCGGTAGACAAAATTATCGGTCGCCTCTATCCCTTCTTCGGCGCCTTGCTGCTGTTCATGTCTGTCGGTTTGACCATAGCCATCATCTTGTCCAGTGAACATACTCTGTTGCCGGGCTTTGAAGCCGGTGACTTCCTGCAAAACCTGAACCCTAACGATGCCCCATTGTGGCCAGCACTCTTCATCACCATCGCCTGTGGTGCCGTTTCCGGTTTCCATGCAACTCAGTCTCCCTTGATGGCCCGCTGTGTTGAAAATGAATCCAATGGCCGCTTCGTGTTCTACGGCGCCATGATAGGTGAAGGTATCATCGCCCTTATCTGGTGTGCCGTGGCACTGTCTTTCTTCGATGGCGTAGAAGGTCTGAAAGCCGGCATGGACGGCAACCCTGCCAACGTGGTTTACAGCGCCTCAACCGGTCTTCTGGGTGCTGTAGGTGGCTTTATGGCAGTGCTTGGGGTCATCATTCTGCCTATTACCTCCGGCGATACCGCCTTCCGCTCTGCCAGGCTGATCTTGTCGGAGTACTTCAATATGCCTCAGACAGAGCTGCCCAAGCGACTGATGTTGGCAATTCCGCTGTTCATCATAGGGGCCATACTGACCCAGGTGGACTTCGGTGTAATTTGGCGCTACTTCGGGGTCGCCAACCAAGCCACCGCGGTGATGATGTTGTGGACCGCCTCAGCCTACCTGCTACGTCACAACAAGCTGCACTGGATCTGTACCATTCCGGCGATGTTTATGACCACGGTAGTGATAAGCTTCCTGCTCAACTCCACTACCCTGGGTGCCGGTCTGCCAATGACAGTCTCCACCATCAGCGGCATAGTGGTGACCCTGCTGGTAACCGCCCTGGTGATAATAAAGACCAAGGGTCGTAACGAGGTCGATGAGGTGCTCCCCGAAGAGGGTTAAGCTCAGGAAACCTGCATAACCCAAGAGCCGCCCTTTTGAGGCGGCTCTTGTTATTTAAAACAACTCACAGCAACCGAAACAATCACAACGCCAAGGGCTTCAACACCTTGGGCTCCACCATCACACTGGCACTATCGCTGCTCAGGTAAATAATCCCGTCGCTGATATTGCAGCCCAGTTTCATTGAGCGGCTGACCAACTGCGCCATCTCCTTCACTTGCTCTTCGGGTATCTCCCACACCTTGAGGTTGGCATAACGGTTAAAGGCATGTTGATTCTGTTGCCACCATACCGGCACGCTGCGGCCACCATAAGCAAACAGCTGCACTTCGTCGGCACGGCCGCTGGCCTTGCGCAGCCATTTTTCATCGCTCTGGCCAAACTCGACCCACAAACGAATATCACCGTTAAGCTCGCGATCCCAAAGTTCAGGCTCATCATCGACACACAAGCCCTTGCTGAAGGCCAAACTGTCAGTGGCATTGAGCGCAAAGGCCAGCAAGCGCACCATCATACGCTCGTCGGTTTCCGACGGATGCTGGGCAATGGTCAGCTGATGATCCTGATAATAATGCCGGTCCATATCAGCAATACTGAGCTGAACTTTAAAAATACTCGCCTTCAAGGCCATGATAACGTCTCTGTGATAAGGAGGCAGATGCAGCCTCAATAAGGAAATAAAGGTTTAAATAGCGCCGGGGCGCAAATGTTTGGCGAATGGGAATGCCGCCTTGAGCCTGGCGACTTCGTTTGCGTCGGCCAGACGCAGCATCCGCATACCGGCTTGATAGGATGCCAACAGGCCACTGTCTGCCATGGGTGCTGTGCGTGACGCGTCCCGGCGGATAAGCTCCAGTAACTCAGCCGTTGGGGCAGCATCTGTTATCAGGCTGTCTATCCGCTGCAGCATAGGCATCGCGGCCAGTGGCAACAACTGCAGATGGCAATCATCTGCCAACAGCAGTAACTCCCCTTGGGCTTCACCTGAGGCAAAACTCAGCTCGAAACTCTCCCGGGTGCTGGCGTCAAACCTGTCACCATTGAGCTTAAAGAAATGCTCCCAGAAGCGCCGCCGGGCATCCACCGAAGGCAGGCGCTGCTGCACCTCCTCTCTGTGCTCGGCGATAAAATCCAGCAAAGGGCTGAGGCTTGGCGGCAGCAGAGTTTCGAGTTTGGCTCGCAAGTCTCTTGCAAACACAGGCGCGGCGCCTGCTGTGCTGATAGCCATTACCAGTCGCCCTCTATCGACGATGGAGGGCGTGATAAAATCACACTCGGATGGGGTATCGACCACATTGACCCATACACCAAACTCGCGCGCCTTGGCCGCCAGGGTTTGGTTCAGATGACTGTCAGCAGTAGCCAGATAAACCAGCTCTCGCTCGGCAAGATCCCGCTCCTCTGCGCATCGACGCGACAGCCAAATTCGGCCACTGGCCGCATAGGCTTCCACCTCGGCACTCACCTTGGGCGCCACAACATGAATTTCGGCTTGGGTTCTGGCCAAGAGATCCAGTTTGCGGCTGGCCACTTCACCGCCACCGACCAGCAGCACTCTTATCCGTGATGTATCAACAAAAAGGGGAAAATATTGCATTAATCCTGTACCAAAGGCAGTTCGTGGGCACACCAGGCGCGATAACCGCCGGCAAGGGAGGCCACATTTCGGTATCCCAGCTGTTGCAGGCTCAGTGCTGCCAATAAGGCGCGTTGCCCACCGCCACTATAGAGTAACAACGCGGCGGAATTGTCCGGAAATCGCTTGGCAATATCACGCTCCAGTATGCCGCGGGACAAGTGTTTGGCCAGCGGCAGACGATCTTTAAGCCACTCATGATCTTCACGTACATCGATGAGCTGCCAACTGTCATCCTGCTGATACTCTTCAATGCTCAGCTCACGAACCTGGCCTCTTGCCTGTTCGACCAAGGCCATAAAATCAAGACTGTTTGTCATTTGCCACTCTCCGAATGTGCCATCGATAGCTTAATTATGGCACTCACTGCGTTCGGCGCTGCACTGCCAACAGAGCTCAAAACTGGCATCATTGAATTCATGACATTGCAGGCACTGCCACTGGGGTCTATCGGCATTGAGACTGGCCAGCTGTAATTGTGCCTGCTCCCGCTGAGATTCAGGAACCCACAGCTCAACGGTTTGCATATCAACCGGCAACTCTCCCACACCGCCCAGCAGAGCTTCACCACGCAGTTCGACCCTCAATCCTGAGGTCTCAAGCATTCCCTTCCAGGTATGAGCCTGTAGCAAATTACCACCGGCTACCATGACTTTTCGTTCTTCCATGTTTCTTCCTACAACTTTAGGCTCTGCCGCAGCAGAGAAATTAAGGAATGGATCCTGTGGAAGGATCCGCTGCCCATGCTACTGATAAACGCCTGGACTGTCGAGTGACAGCATTAAGTGAATTTACTTTTTGATAACAATGCCGCGAAACTGAGTTAAAAACCCAGAAGCCTATCCCGATTTTGTTGGCTTTTTTCTAGGTAAAGACACAAAAAAGCCACCCGCAGGTGGCTTTCTCAACTTGGGTTTATCAGGGCATCAGCGAGGGCTGATCGGCGCCTTCTTTCTCTACTTCCACCGGCATCATATGCTCGCGATTGATCCCGAGCTTAATTGCCAGGAAACTCGCCACATAGATGGAGGAGTAAGTACCCACCAAAATCCCCATCAGCAATGCCGTGGCAAAGCCGTGGATCAAGGTGCCGCCTTTGAGAAACAGCGCTACCACAGTAATAAGCGTGGTTCCGGTAGTGATAATGGTACGGCTCATGGTCTGGGTGATTGAGGTATTCACCACTTCCACAGGTGTTGCCTTACGCATCTTGAGGAAGTTCTCTCGGATACGGTCAAACACCACGATAGTATCGTTGAGCGAGTAACCCACCACGGTCAGCAAGCCTGCCAGTACCGTCAGGTCGAACTCCAACTGCAGGAAGGAGAACAAGCCTAACGTCACTATCACGTCGTGTGCCAATGCGGCAACCGAGCCCATGGCCAGACGCCACTCGAACCGGAAAGAGACGTAGATAAGAATACAGATAAGCGCAACCAGTACCGCCAGGCCGCCCTGCTCTGCCAATTCCTTACCGACCTGAGGGCCGACAAACTCTACACTCTTTTGCTGCACAGCCGGGTCTTGCTTGGCCGCAGCGGCGAAGACTTCCTTGACCTGAAGGTCACTCTTGATACCTTCTCGCACCTGCAGGCGCACTACCACATCGCGGCTGGAGCCGAAGTTCTGTACCACGGCGCCTGAAGTCAGGTCTGTGTTCAAGGCAAGACGCAGCTCGTCCAGGTTAGCGGGTTTGCTGAATTCCATGATGACAGAGGTGCCACCGGTGAAATCCAGTCCCCAGTTGATCCCCTTGGTTGCCAGGGAAGCCAGGGAAGCTACGACCAGCACTGCCGACATAATACTGATGGGCAGAGCATGACGCAGGAAGTTGATAGAGCCTTTAATTGATAAAATCTGCAACATAATCAGCTTCCTCAGATCGACAGTTTCTTCACGCGCTTGCCGCCCCACATGGCATTTACAATCGCCCGGGTACCAACAATAGCGGTAAACATGGATGTCGCGATACCTATCATCAGGGTCACGGCAAAGCCTTTAATGGCGCCGCTGCCCACTGCGAACAGGATAAGTGCGGTGATGAAGGTGGTAATGTTGGCATCGGCAATAGTAGAGAACGCGTTGCCATAACCTTCATGAATAGCCTGCTGAACACTGCGACCTGCGCGAAGCTCTTCGCGGATACGCTCGTAGATAAGCACGTTGCCATCCACCGCCATACCCACAGTCAGCACCATACCGGCAATACCCGGCAGCGTCAGCACCGCGCCCGGGATCATCGACATCACACCCACGACCATGATCAAGTTGGCACACAGCGCCAGGTTGGCAATAACCCCAAAGGCACGGTAGTAGATCAGCATGAAGATCAATACCACAGCCATGCCCCAGAGCATTGCCTGCATACCATTTTCAATGTTTTCGGCACCTAGGCTTGGGCCTATGGTACGTTCTTCCACTATGGATACAGGGGCTATCAGCGCACCGGCGCGCAGCAGCAGCGCCAGGTTCTGGGCTTCACCGTGAGACAGACCCGTGATAACAAAGTTACGGCCGAGGCGGGCTTGAATGGTCGCGACAGAGATGACTTCCTCTATCTTATCCATCTTCACGCTGCCGTCAGGGTTACGCTTACCACTGTCCTTATACTCGATGAACAGGGTCGCCATCGGCTTGCCGATGTTGTCTTTTGTCACGTTGGAAAAGATATTCCCGCCCTTGGCGTCCAGGCTGATACTCACCTGAGGCCGGCTGTATTGGTCGAAGCTGGGCTGAGCACCGGTAATATGATCACCGGTCAGCATCACTTCTTTCTTCAATACGGCAATACCGCCTTCACGACGTGGATACACCTCGGAGCCGGGTGGCACCCGTCCGGATTGTGCCGCGTTCATGTCGGCTTTCTCATCGACCATATGGAATTCAATGGAAGCGGTCGCCCCGAGGATCTCTTTGGCGCGAGCCGTATCCTGTACCCCAGGCAGTTCAACGATAATGCGCTCGGCGCCTTGACGCTGTACTACGGGTTCAGCAACCCCAAGTTCGTTCACCCGGTTACGGATGGTGGTGATGTTCTGCGACAGAGCGTCTTCTTTCACCTGCTTGAGGTAGACTTCGCTCATAGTCGCCATCAGGACAAAGTTATTGCCCTCGCTGGCATCGCTGAACACCATGTCGTTAGAGCGACTCTTCAGGAAACTCTCGGCCTTGGCCAGGTTCTCGGCATCGCGAAACTTGATCTCTATGCCTTTAGCCGTAGCCTTAACACCCGAGTAGCGGATCCCCTCTTCTCGCAGCTGACTGCGGAAATCGGCGATCTTGGCTTCTTCCATCTTACGAATAGCTTCGCTCATGTCCACTTCCATCAGGAAGTGCACACCACCACGAAGGTCGAGGCCCAGTTTCATCGGTGAACCACCGAGAGACTCGAGCCAAGCCGGTGTTGCCGGTGCTAGGTTCAACGCCACGCTGAACTTGTCACCCAAGGCTTCGGCTATCGCTTCTTTGGCCAACAACTGCTGTTCGGCATTGTTGACTCTGACGAGCAATTGACCGTTTCCCAACTCGGAACGCTTGACACCTATCCCCTTGCTTTGCAGCAAGTCGTTAACTTGTGTCTGGGTAGTGACAGTCACATCCGCACCGCGGGTGCCCACCACTTGTACCGCGTGATCCTCACCAAAAAGGTTAGGCACGGCATAGAAAGCCCCGATGGCGATGATAATGATCACCATCAGGTTCTTCCATAAAGGATACTTATTTAACACGCCTCAGCCCCCTTGGCTTATAGCGACTGGATAGAGCCTTTTGGCAATACCGCCGCGATATAATCTTTTTTGATGGTGATCTGGGTGCTGTCGTTCAGGCTCAGCAGAACATAATCATTCTCATCGCTGATCTTGGCGATTTTGCCTATGATGCCACCACTGGTCAGGACTTCATCGCCCTTACCCAGGGACGCCATCAGATTTTTGTGCTCTTTAACACGCTTGGACTGAGGACGGAAGATCATGAAATAGAAGATCAGACCGAAGATCACCAGCATGAACACCAATTCCATGGTACCGCCAGACTGAGGAGCACCGGCTGCACTAGCATAAGCATTTGAAATAAACATATTTTTCTCTTCTTATCAGCAAATAAAATCAATCCACCAATTCGGGTACTTCACGGCCTTGACGACCATAGAAGTCCTTCACAAAGGCGTCTAATGTACCTGTCTCAATGGCGCCGCGCAAACCTTCCATTAACCTTTGGTAGTAACGCAGGTTATGTATGGTATTGAGACGGGCCCCGAGAATTTCATTACAGCGGTCCAGATGGTACAGATACGCCCGTGAGTAGTTCTTACAGGTGTAGCAGTCACACTCCGGATCCAGCGGTGATGTGTCGTCACGATGCCGCGCGTTGCGGATCTTGATAACACCTTCTGTGACAAACAAGTGGCCGTTGCGGGCATTACGGGTTGGCATCACACAGTCAAACATGTCGATACCGCGACGTACGCCTTCAACCAGATCCTCCGGTTTGCCTACCCCCATCAAATAACGAGGCTTGTCTGTGGGGATCTGCGGGCAAACATGCTCCAGCACTCTGTGCATGTCCGCCTTGGGTTCCCCTACAGCCAAGCCGCCGACGGCATAGCCGTCAAAACCTATTTCCAACAAGCCCTTGAGGCTTTCATCACGCAGATCTTCATAGACACTGCCCTGAATAATCCCAAACAATGAGTTGGGGTTTTCCAGGCGGTCGAACTCGTCCCGCGAACGTTTTGCCCAGCGCAGTGACATCTGCATCGACTTGCGGGCTTCGTCATGAGTGGCAGGATACGGCGTGCACTCATCAAAAATCATCACCACATCCGAGCCGAGCGAATATTGGATCTGCATCGACTTCTCGGCATCCATGAAAATCTTTTCGCCATTGATGGGCGAGCGGAAATGCACCCCTTCTTCGGTGATCTTGCGGATATCACCTAGGCTGAAAACCTGGAAACCACCCGAGTCGGTGAGAATCGGCCGTTGCCAGTTCATGAAATCGTGCAGATCACCATGCTTACGCATGATCTCTTCACCTGGGCGCAGCCAGAGGTGGAAAGTGTTCCCCAGCAGAATATCGGCTCCGGTGGCACGCACTTCTTCCGGGGTCATCCCCTTCACAGTGCCGTATGTTCCAACCGGCATAAAGGCCGGAGTCTCTACCGTACCTCGTTCAAAAATCAATCGGCCCCGGCGCGCGCGGCCATCAGTAGTATCCAATTCAAATTTCATGATTTACCTCGTCAGAGAAACAGTCTGACCTTAATTGCGCGGACTCGGGCCGCAGTGTTTAAACAACAGAGGGTCGAAAAGGCAAAAGGTTCACCCTTAAGACAAAATACCCGCTCATTGAGGCGGGTATTTTAAAGCAAAAGTAGCGTTCAGTGAGCTTTTTTAGTCACAAACATGGCATCACCATAACTGAAAAAGCGGTATTTTTCGGCAATTGCGTGGCGATAGGCGTTCATTACCTCATCAAAGCCAGCAAAAGCACTGACCAGCATGATGAGCGTCGACTCCGGCAGGTGGAAATTAGTGACCATGGCATCCACTACCTGAAACTCATATCCGGGATAGATGAAAATGTCGGTATCCCCTTTGAAGGCCTGCAGTTCGCCTTCACTGGCGCGAGCAGCGCTCTCGAGCGAACGCACGGAGGTTGTGCCCACCGCGATCACCCTTTTTCCGGCCGCCTTGGTGTTATGGATTTTAGCCACTACCTCGGCCGGCACTTCGGCCCACTCCGAGTGCATCTTATGTTCCAGTATGTTGTCGACCCGCACCGGCTGAAAAGTACCGGCGCCAACATGCAGGGTCACAAAGGCAATATCCACGCCTTTGGCTTTCAGCTCGGCCAACATATTGTCATCAAAGTGCAAACCTGCCGTCGGCGCCGCAACCGCGCCCGGAGTTTGGTTATAAACTGTCTGATAGCGCTCTTTGTCGGCATCTTCATCGGGACGGTCGATATAAGGCGGCAATGGCATATGGCCTACCTGCTCCAGCACTTCGAGCACACTCGCACCGGAAACCAGTTCAAGTTCAAACAGCGCGTCGTGCCGGGCCAGCATCAACATTTTGAAGCCGCCATCGAGCAAAATTTCACTGCCTTCCTTCGGCGACTTTGAACTGCGCACATGGGCAAGCACCCGCTTATCATCCAGCATCCGTTCCACCAGGATTTCCAGCTTACCGCCGGTCGCCTTCTGACCGAACAGGCGCGCCGGAATAACCCGGGTATTGTTGAATACCATAAGATCGCCGGGTTGAACCAGGTTCAACAATTCGGTGAAGCGGCAGTCGCTAAGAGCCCCGCTGTTACCATCCAGAGTGAGTAATCTGGACGCACTGCGTTTCTCCATAGGGAACTTGGCGATCAGTTCCTCTGGAAGATCGAAAGAAAAGTCTGCTACACGCATGAATGGGCCTCGGCTTAGCTGGAAACGGCGGCTAGTCTAGGGACTTGAGGCGTTAAGATCAAGGCTCCAGCGGTTCGTTTGCCGTTTCGGCAAGGGGCTTGTTGTCATCGAAGGGCTCGCGCCGATATTCGAGTTGTTCGAACGGAATGTCCACTTCGACCCTGCGCCTCTGGGGCCGGGGTGTTTTGTTGATAAGTTTATTGAACCAGTCCCACATCATCCTTGATCCTCTGCGTCACCGAACGCTAAGCGTAGCATCTTTTTCCACTGAGCAAAAAGAGAACATTCACCAGCGCCAGAGACTATTTTCATTTGCCAGCTTGTCATGGTAACTTGAAGGCGAATTCGACACCCAGTAGCCAATATGAACTTCCTTGCACACCTGCATCTGGCCGATATCAGCCAAACCTCTCTCGGCGCCAATCTCGCCGGCGACTTTGCCAAAGGCAATATTCAACAGTTTCCCAAACATCTGCAACAGGGGCTCTGGCTCCACAGGCAGATAGACAAGTTGACCGACAGCCACGAGTTAACCCGCGAGTTAGTGCGTACTTTTCCCAAGCCGCTTGCCAGAGTGGCGCCTGTGCTGATGGATTTGGCCTTTGACCATATGTTGGCCAAATATTGGGAGGAATATCATCATCAACCCTTGGCCACCTTTTGCAACAAGGCCTACGAGAGCCTGAGGCAAACCCCATCTCTGCCCGAAGGATTAAGCCAATTAGCACCTGTGATGGAGCAGCAGAATTGGCTGTTGAGTTATCAAAGCCGCCAAGGACTCAACAGTGCAGTGACAGGCGTGAGTCGCCGACTTTCAAAGCCTGAGCTGTTCAACGGTGCCCAGCAGGCACTGCAAAAACTCGATACCGAAATCGAAATCGCCTTTCGGACCTTTTACCCGCAGTTGATGGCTTACAGCCGGATATGGGCCAGAAAGACCCCGGTAGAATTTCTCTGATTGAGGCAAAGTGCTAGCTGCCACGTTCGGTGAACCCACAAAGCCACTTTTGCCGGGCCAATGGCTTTGCTAGAATTGCGCCTTCACGAAGGAGAGTTCATGCAAGTTTTTGAGTACCGCCCGCCGGCCCTGCCCTGGCTCGATATCCGCTATCTGGATCGCGATATTATTATCATCAACAAGCCATCCGGGCTATTGTCCAACCCAGGGCGCGCCGCCGTAACCCATGACTGCGCCCTCACCCGCTTGCAACGCCTGTATCCGGAAACCATATTGGTTCACAGGCTGGACTGTGCCACCTCAGGGATCATGGTTTTCGCTCGCAACAAGGCCGCCGAATCCAGTCTCAAGACTCAGTTTCAGGAGCGGCAAAACGATAAGCTGTATGTCGCCGAAGTAGCGGGACATCTCGAACAGCCAGCCGGTGTCATTGACTTACCTCTGGCTGCGGATAAGGCCAATCCACCTCTGCAGCGAGTCTCGGAGCAAGGCAAAAAAGCGATCACTCACTACAAAGTGCTTGAGCAGCGCGAAGATTCCAGCCTGGTGGCATTGCAACCGGAAACTGGCCGGACTCACCAACTCAGAGTCCACATGCTCGCGCTCGGTCATCCCATTTTAGGGGATGATTTTTACGGTGGGCGAGAGATTGAAAACGCCCGTCCGCGGCTCTGCTTGCATGCTGCCAGCCTGGCATTTTGCCACCCTTACTCGGGCGCCGAGATGCACTTTGTCAGCCTGTCACCTTTCTGACCCTTGCAAGGCTTGGTAAAGACAACCTGAGAAAAAACAGCTAAAGAAAACGCCCGCTTAGCGGGCGTTTTCTTTTCAAGACTTAGTCAGACTGCTGCTATCAGGCACTCATCACAGATTTAGGTTCCAGACTGAAGCTATCGCCCCCTTCGGTGCAAAATTGCAGTTGGCCCTCGGCGGTTAAAATAAAGAATTCGCCAAACAGGTTACCGCCCACATCTTCAAGACACAAACCGGCATTGGTCTGTTTGGACTTCATCTCATCCACACTGTGGCAACCATCGCTGAACCAGGTTTCCAAGAATAGCTTATCACCCTCGCGATACAGGGTCAGTTCTTCACCACTGCCGGGGCGGCTATCCTGCCAACAACCAAGAAACTCTCGTTGCTGTTCATGCTGTCGGTGCAGACGCTTGCGCTTTTCTACTCCGGACATATCCATACCCTTAAACCATGTCAGCCCAGCCTCTTCGGCTGCACTCAAATGCATGACATTAAGCATAGAACTCATAGTGCCCCTTGACCCAGTCAAAAGTTATAAAAAAGTAGCCAAAATGATACCAACCCATTAAAAAGCAACGAGTTAGAATTAGGCCTTTCAAATGTGCGCAGTGTAGCCCAGTGAGAAAATAAAATTGTGATCAAGATCGCTTATTGCGGCAATTTTAAGCTATTTATGAAAAGACTCATACAAGATCACTCCAGCAGACAATTTGAACGGCCAAACATTGTCTGTAGCTGTCCATAAAAAAGGGCGACCTTAAGGCCGCCCCATTCTTGCCAATATCATTTTTAGCTAAGCTTACGCTCTTCTGCCTGACAGGCAGCCGCGGTAAACAACACATCGGTGGAGGAGTTCAACGCCGTTTCGGCCGCATCTTGAATGACCCCGATAACAAAACCCACGGCCACTACCTGAATGGCAATATCATCACTGATACCAAACAGGCTGCAAGCCAGAGGGATCAGCAACAGTGAACCACCGGCTACCCCTGAGGCACCACAGGCGGAAATAGCGGCAACCACGCTGAGTAATAACGCCGTTGGCAAGTCGACACTGGTCCCAGTGGTATGTACCGCCGCCAGAGTCAATACCGTGATAGTAATAGCAGCGCCGCCCATATTGATGGTCGCCCCCAAGGGAATAGAGACCGAATAGGTATCCTTATTAAGATTGAGGCGCTCGCACAAGGCCATATTCACTGGAATATTGGCGGCACTCGAGCGGGTAAAGAAGGCGGTAACACCACTCTCCCTGAGACAAGTGAATACCAAGGGATAAGGATTACTGCGCGTCTTGTAAAACACCAAGAGTGGATTCACCACCAGGGCAATAAACGCCATACAACCCAACAAGACACCGAGCAGGCGTGCATAGTTGTACACTTCCTCAAAACCGTTCTCGGCAAATGTCACCGAGACCAAACCAAAGATACCTATAGGTGCCAGACGAATAATAAAGCGCACCATATGCGAGATGCCGTGGCTGACATCGGCAAATACTTGTTTGGTCGAGTCACTGGAATGGTGCAGCGCCAATCCAAGGCCGATACCCCAAGCCAGAATACCGATATAGTTGCCTTCCATCAGGGCATTGACCGGATTATCCACCAGCTTGAACAACAGGGTATTGAGGACTTCCAGAATACCTTGAGGTGGCGTTAACAACTGCTCCGGCGCCCTGAGTTTGAGGGTAGTGGGAAACAGAAAACTCATCACCACGGCCGTGAGTGCCGAGGCAAAAGTACCGAACAGATACAGGCCGATAATTGGCCGCATATTGCTCTTGGTATTTTTCTTCTGATTGGCAATCGATGCTGCCACCAGCAAAAACACCAACACCGGTGCGATTGCCTTCAACGCACCGACAAAAAGATCTCCAAGAAAAGAAACACTCTTTGCCCACTCCGGAGCAAAGTATGCGAGCCCCATACCCGCGATAATCCCCATGAGGATTTGCAGCACTAGACTGCCTTTGGCCAATCGGGCCAAAAGTAAAGAAATTTGGTTCATTGCCTGACCTGTATTTATTATCTTCCCGGCACCAGCGCCACAGGAGAGATACGTTTTTAGCGGATGAAGTCGCTAATGTCTAGCTTTGAAGCCAATTTGTGTTGCCCGGATAACCCTGTGCATGCATTCTGGCAACAGCGATGTCATTTTTTACCATCTTGTGCAATTTGCGCGCCTCTGAGCATGGCATCGATAAGCTCGTGGGCATCAAACTTGGTGAGGGCTTCGTTGGCCCCTACCTGATGTGCCTGGCTGACACTGATCTCACTGGAAAGCGAGGTGTGCAGAATAATGTAAGCGCCGGCGAGTGCCGGTTTGTCTCTTACTTCAAAGGCGAGTTCATAACCGTCCAGACCCGGCATTTCAATATCACTCACCAGGATGTCCACCGGACGGTGTTCGGCGGCGGCCTTTTCCATGATGGCCAAAGCTTGGGCACCATTGGAAGTGACTTCATAGGGGATATTTATCGAGTCCAGCGCATCGGACAGTTGCTTTCTGGCTACCTTGGAGTCGTCCACCAGCAAGATCCGCAGCGGCTTTAACCTCTCCCGCTGCACATCGGTCAATATTGCGGCGCGCTGAGCCGCGATCGGGAAAATCTTCGACAGTAGCAGCTCGACATCCAATAACTGCACCAGTTTGTCGCCATAACGAGTGACTCCGGTCAAATAGGCATTGCGCCCCAGGTTATCCGGTGGCGACTCAATTTCCCGCCAGTTACATTCGAGGATCTTGTCGATACCGCGCACCAGAAAACCTATCTCCATCCGCTGGCAATCTGTGATGATGATAAAGCAACTCTTGCGCTCCTCGGCTGTCACCGGGCGATAACCAACGGCTGCGGCCATATCGACCACGGGGATGGTATGCCCCCTGAAGTTGGCCGCGCCGATAATGGCCGGGTGAGATTGAGGGAGTTGATTCAGTGGCATATAAGGCACCAACTCACGGATCTTCAAGGTGCCGATGGCAAACAGTTGGCTCGCCGACAGATTAAACAACAGCAACCCCTGAGATTGATTGGCCTTACTCTTCATAACAACACCATAACAGACAATAAGTTAAACGATTCAGGATAACACAGGCTCAGACCGATGGCGGCCTACGGTGCGTCACAATTGCGACTCAATAGGCAAAAGGCTGAGAATGTCGGCACTGAAACGGCGCCAGAAACCGGCGGCAGGCTCGTTATAAAACAGCTCTTGTTTGGCATCGTCATGCCACACCAGTTCATCACCTTCCAGTGCCAATCGGTACGCATTGCGCTGCAGTGCCCCGCCCAGCTGCTGTTGAATGTGCACCGCCAATGTTGGTTGGTGCAATAAGATCCCCATTTCAGTATTGATCCAGGCAGAGCGGGGATCAAAGTTGAACGAGCCAACGAACACCTCTTCATTGTCCAATACGAAAGTTTTGGCATGTAGGCTGGTGCGAGAACTGCCACGCCAGGCAGATGGCTTATGAGCGGGATCGGCCTTCACCTCATAGAGGCGAACACCGGCCTCCAGCAGTTGCCGACGATACTTCTTGTAACCAGCATGAACGGCCACCACATCTGTGGCTGCCAGACTATTGGTCACGACTGTGACCTCAATGCCATTGGCTACCGCCTGCGCCAGCGCATCGGCCCCTTTGGCTGTGGGCACAAAATAGGGCGAGATGATCAGTATGTTGTTCTCAACCTGGGATAGAAAACGACCGATATCCGCCAGCATCCAGCTCTCAGGCTCGGCGCTGCGAAGCTTATCGGGCGGGTCAAACAACACCTTGGCTTCACCCCAATACCAATCGAGTTGCTGCTGCTCCATGTTGGTTATCAGCTGGCTCTGCAACAGGCGTTGATAATAGGGATGATCCTGCATCGCCTGCTGCTCCTGCCGCATCTTGGCATCGGCCTGCAGCAATTTTTCCCGGGTCAGCCGCTTAGGCAGCAGCTGCTCAAGCGGAATGGTCAGCGGCGCATTCCAGTAGAGATCAAACTGCTCAGAGATGGTCGGCACGGCTTCGCCTATGGCGAGCAAGTCAAAATCACCGAACTCAAGTTCATCGTTGGCGGAAAAGTATTCATTGCCTATGTTACGTCCACCTACTACTGAGACCATGTTGTCCACTGTCAGCGACTTATTGTGCATTCTGTGGTTCAAGCGCGTGAAGCCAAATAACCAGGACAGTCCACGGAAGGTGCGAGAATAGACCGGGTTATAGAGGCGAACCTGAATATTGGGATGATGATTCAATGCCGCCAATCCGGATTCGAGCGGCGCACTGGTGGTATCATCCAATAGCAACCTTACCCGCACGCCACGCTCGGCGGCTTCCAATAGTTGCCAAACCAAGGTTTTACCGGTTTCATCGGCCCGATAGATGTAGTACTGCAGATCGATACTGCTCTGGGCACTGCGGATAAGCGCCAACCTGGCAATAAAGGCATCGACACCTTCGGCCAACGGCAGCACGCCCGTCTGCGATGGGTGGACGGACAATTGAGGTTCCAGATAATCCAGCAAGACAGAACTCTCCGGCGTTGCCAGATAGCTGGAGTCGCTGTAAGCGGGATCCCTTGTCGGCACCGAACTGCAAGCACTCAGCAAGGACAAGAGGATCAACAGTATTCCAAACTGTGGCAACATTCTGAATATTCTTCGAAATAATGAAGAGTATTCAAACATTAATTCGTTTCGGGATCCAGCATTCCCGCCTCCGGCTTTAGTTTGCTAATCCTGTAAAGCATAGAGCACATCGAATACAAACTGATCCCAACCATGGGAGCCAAATGCAGCATCGGCCACCGCACGAATACGGGCAACCGCATGTAGCGGCGCCACACCATGCTCCATCAGATAGTAGGCCAGCAACAGACAGGTTCGGTTTTGCCCAGACTCGCAATGTACCAGCACCCCTAACCCAGCTTCGCGCTGACGCTGGATAAAGTCGAGAGCCTTGGGTAACTGTTCGACGCAGCGCCGTAAATCGGCATCCGATGGGGCTTCTCCGCTCGGTAAAGGGATACAGGCAAACTCAAATGGCGACTGAGGCCAATCGGCCGCCACATTATCAGCTAGGGAAAGAATCGCGCCTATCCCGGAGCGCTGCAGCTCATCAAAATCCCAGGTCCGATCAACCGGCCCCCGGCTTCCTGCCAACTCTCCCTCTTCCAACCAAAAGAGTGGTTGCATCTGTGTTTTCCTCAGTAATACGCAACTTTTGCTTGGTTTCAGAATATCCCAAATCGATAGAGAATTTCGTTGATTTATGCCAAAAGATTAACTGCAACGACCGGCTTCCAAGTCAAGCAGTTGTTGTTTCATGGCGAGGCCCCAGGCATAGCCGGTCAACCTGCCATCCTTACCTATGACTCTGTGACAAGGCACGATGATCGCTATCGGGTTGGCGCCATTGGCAGTGCCGACAGCGCGGACCGCTTTCGGGTTATCAATCTTTACGGCCAGCTCGCCATAACTGGTAAAACTGCCGTAGGGCAACCCCACCAACGCCTGCCAAACGGCGCGTTGAAAGCGTGTCCCCTTGGGGGCCAACGGCAGCTCGAAGACCTGTCTGGTGCCGGCAAAATACTCCAAGAGCTGACTCTTGGTCTGCGCCAATATCGCCTCTGCCCGCGCCTTTTGCGCCGTACTCGCGCTCGCCAGCGGGATCCGGCGCTCTCTGTCATCCCCCGTCAAAACCGACAGATGTGACAGCCCATGAGGCCCCGCAGCAAGCCACAGCCTGCCCACAGCCGAATCCATGATAAGCTCCGCCACCGGCAGCAATTCTGCTGCCGGCCACTCTTTACTCAGCGATACGGCCAAGCTCGGTTTATCTTGTGTATTCATAGGATTAACCCCTTGATTTTATGGCTTTTGAATAGGAGTTTGACCCTGATGCTTGTTACCTCTGCAACTCATCTCAGAGCTCTTCATTCATTGCTACTGATAGGTTCTATGCCGAATGCCAAAGTTGCAGAGTAAGATAACTGCCCCAGGGCGACGCCGCTTCAGTGACACCTTGCAGTAATGCTTGGTAATGGCCCGCTCTTTTATTGCCTTTATGCTGAGCAACTGCACCTTGTTTAGCCGAATCCGGGGTAATTTGAGCCAAGTTCCCGTTAACCTCAGTCGAGATTGCCGTTTCACCAAGCAGCGTGAGCAGACGTTTACGGATTATCAAGTCGCCGCCGAGCAACACATCAGGATCCGACAACCCGCGTATTCTGGCGTAAGCTATGGTCCAAGGGCCAATCCCTTTCAAACTGAGCCAAGCCTCGGGCTCGGCATCACCATGCTCAAGCTGAAAACGCGCCAACTCGGCCAGTGCCGTCTTTCTGCTTGCGGGCATTTTCAACTCGTCAAAGTCCGCCGCCAACAGGCTCTCTGGCTCGGGGAAAAAGCTGATTTCGCGCCCTGCGATAACTCGCCTTTCACCTCTGGCTGCCACCAACTGCCCCAACAGTTTGCTGGCTTGGGTGACACTAACCTGCTGGCCCAGAACAGCCCGCACCCCGGCTTCAAACAGAGAGCCTGCTGCCGGCAGCCTCAGCCCCGGCTCCCAACCAAAGGTGGAGTCTGCCAGTATGATAGGTTGCAATACCTGCTCAACCTGCTGCATATCAGCGTCGAGATCCAATATCCTTCTTATCCGATTGACCAATACCGGCAACAAGCTAAGCTCGGCGCCCTCTTCCAATGCTAGGGTAACTGCGACTCTATTTTGCGAGGCCTGCAACTCGGCAAAAAACCAAGCTTTGAACCCGCCTTTGTCGCTGTTGAGTAACAGGCTGCGACCATAGCCCTGGCGGTCATTAAGTTCAAACCACTCCATTCCTGTTACCGCCCGCAGGCGATAGAAATCAAGCAACGCTTGCCAGGCATAAGGCGGCCGGTAACTCAAAAACAGTTGCAGCCTGTTACTGTCGTCCATTTGCGTATCAGCGCTACGTCTGAGCGCCGACGGGGTAAGCTGCAGCTGACTCTGAAACACTTCGTTGAAACGGCGAATACTTGTGTATCCCGCAGCCAAGGCCACCTGCGTGATAGGGAGCCGGGTTTGGTGCAGCAACTGCTTGGCAAACATCAATTGCTGAAACGCAGCGTATTGCTTGGGAGACAGGCCCAACGCTTCGACAAACAGCTTGCGCAGATAACGACTGCTGATCCCGAGGCGCTGTGCCAAGTGCTCGACACCTTTCGCCGACTCGCCGCTCAAGGCGCCCTGCTCTATTAGAGTTACCGCCCGCTCCAGCGTGGTTCTCGTGCCTTTCCAGGCACAGGAGCCGGGCGCGCTTTCCGGCCGACAGCGCAAACAGGGGCGCAAACCGTGATTTGCCGCGGCGGCGGCCGAGAAAAAGTAATCGACATTTTCCTCTTTCGGCGCCACCGCCGGACAGATAGGCCGGCAATAGATCCCCGTCGTCTTCACCCCGATAAAGAAACGGCCATCAAACCTGGGATCGCGACTGAGTCTCGCTCGGCGACAGGTGTCGGTGCTGAGCACGGTAAAAATCGTCATCATCTGTTTCGCTATCGTCTATAACCTGGATGCAGATTACCCCGCGAACACGGGGGAAACCAGCGGAAAACGGAACTGAACCCCGAGACTAAACCCAAACTATTGATCCGGAATAATAGCTGCCCTGCCGGTGAAAATTGGGTATGCTGGAACAGCTTGAATAAAAATCACTCCAGATCCGCAAGGCCCGATGTCTGCCCGCATAACCGGGCAAGAATCATTCTTTGCCAAGAGATAAATCGCCCATAACAGTTTGCCAAGAGAAGGCCATGATAAAGAAGTTGTTTTCCCGCTTTGAACACTGGACGGATCCACTGCCGGATATAGATCCATCTCCGCCGCCCAAAGGGCTCTATGCTTTTTGCCGCCACTACACCAAAGGTTTCGAGCGACCGCTGATATTGATGTCAATATTGACCGCGATTCTGGCCATGCTGGAAGTGTCGCTGTTTGGCTTTATGGGCCAATTGGTTGACTGGCTGGTAGACAAGGATCCACAAACCCTGCTGCAGGATGAAGGACTCAAGTTACTCGGCATGACCTTGCTGGTACTCGTGCTCTTGCCTGTACTCATCTTGTTGCACGCCTTGATTGTCTACCAAAGTCTCTTGGGCAACTATCCGATGGCCATCCGCTGGCTGGCACACAAATACCTGTTGAAACAGAGTGTTTCCTTCTATCAGGACGACTTTGCCGGCCGCATAGCCACCAAGGTGATGCAAACTTCTCTGGCGGTGCGGGAAACCGTGATGAAACTCCTGGACGTGCTGGTCTACATAATGGTGTATTTCACCTCCATGTTGGTGATGATAGCCAGTGCCGATATGCGCTTGATGCTGCCCATGTTGGCATGGCTTGCCATCTATATCGGCCTGCAGTGGTATTTCGTGCCCAAGCTGAAAGCCGTGTCTACTGAGCAGGCCGATGCTCGCTCAACCATGACGGGTCGAATCGTCGACAGCTACACCAATATTGCCACGGTCAAACTCTTCTCCCACACCCAGCAGGAAGCCGAATACGCTCAGTCGAGCATGAAAACCTTCCTGGATACCGTGCACCGGCAGATGCGTCTGGTCACCGGAATTAACGTCAGTGTGCAGCTACTGAACTATTTCCTGGCCTTTAACGTGGCAGCCGTATCCATCTGGCTCTGGAGCGACAGTGCCATCAGTGTCGGCGCCATAGCGATTGCCGTCAGCCTGGCGCTGCGCCTTAACGGCATGTCGCAATGGATAATGTGGGAAATCAGCTCACTGTTTGAAAATATAGGGACTGTGGCCGATGGTATGAGCACCCTGTCCAAACCCACCCGCATTCTGGATGCCGAAGACGCCAAAGCCATTTTGGTTGAGCAAGGGCAAATCGATTTCGATAAGGTCAGCTTTCACTATGGAGAACAGAGCGGCGTGCTGGAAGGGCTGGATTTGCAGATCAAGCCAGGTGAAAAAGTCGGTCTGGTGGGTCGTTCGGGTGCCGGTAAGTCCACCTTGGTCAATCTGCTGATGCGTTTTCATGATGTGGAAAAGGGAAAAATTCTGATAGATGGTCAGGATATCCGTAAAGTCACCCAGGATTCGCTGCGCTCACAGATAGGCATGGTGACTCAGGATACCTCCTTGCTGCACAGATCCATCAGAGAAAATATTCTTTATGGTCGTCCCGATGCCACGGAAGAGGAACTGGAGCAAGCGATCATCAAGGCCCAGGCCAGTGAGTTTATCGCCTCTTTGACAGATCCGTTGGGGAATACCGGGCTGGATGCCCAGGTGGGTGAACGGGGTGTCAAATTATCCGGCGGTCAAAGGCAGCGTATTGCCATCGCCAGAGTGCTATTGAAAGATGCGCCAATCCTGATCCTGGATGAAGCCACCTCGGCACTCGACTCGGAAGTGGAAGCGGCAATTCAGGAAAGCCTCTATCAACTGATGGAAGGAAAAACCGTTATCGCTATCGCTCACAGGCTATCAACCATAGCCGCCATGGATAGATTGATAGTGCTGGATCAGGGCAAAGTGGTCGAACAAGGCAACCATCAGGAACTGATCCGTAACCAAGGGATCTACGCCCAGCTGTGGGCCCACCAGACAGGTGGCTTTATTGGCGCCGATTAACACTCTATCTATTGCGGCCAGTTCTTTAAGCTGTTTGAGGGCAAAACCACCGGCGATAAACAGTCAGATCACAGTATGACTTAGTCTATCGACACAAACTGTTTACCTGGTTGAATGAGAACTGTACCGCAGTAACGATAGGATGCCCAAGGCCTTACTTTGGCCAAAGCCGCTGTGCTAGCCTGAAGGCCAACTTAGGTTATTTAAGGGAGTAAACCATGAATAAGTCGACTGTTTTTGCATTATTGATGACAAGTGGCATGGCACTAAGCCTAACGGCTTGCCAAGACCAGGAGACACAATCTCCGGCCACTAACAGCCAAACGGAAACGGCTACAGCCTCCACTGAGCAAACAGCGCAAGTACCAGTGGGTGATACCAGCCAAAATGCACTGGACTGGGAAGGGAGTTATAAAGGGCTGCTGCCCTGCGCAGATTGCTCAGGAATAGAAACCACGCTGACGCTCAAAGGAGACAACAGCTATCGCCTGCAGCAAGTCTACCAAGGTAAGGACGAGAGCATATTCAGCGAAAGCGGCAAGTTCAGCTGGGATGCCAGCGGCGGCAAAATCACCCTCGAGGATGGCAGTAAATACCTCGTAGGGGAAAATCAGCTGTTTATGCTGGATAGAGAAGGCAACCGCATCACCGGCAGCCTGGCAGATAACTACAGGCTAGCTAAAGAGAACTAATCGGCAAAGCCGTTTTCTGACACCGGAAATAAGAGGAGCGCCCATGCAGGCGCTCTTCTTATTCTCAGTAAATCTGTTCACGGTTTGCTTTGAGTCAGTTTACAGGCTTTCCCGCATAATATCGCTAAGGCCAGCAGCAAACTCCTTTCCAAGCTTGGGATCGCGCAGCCCATACTCGACAAAGGCTTTCATATAGCCAAGCTTGTCACCGCAATCATGAGACTTACCACTCATATGGAAAGCTTCCACCTGCTCCTGGGCGAGCAGCATATCAATGGCGTCGGTCAACTGAATTTCATCTCCGGCACCAGCGGGAGTCTTGGCCAGCAATGGCCAGATGTTTTTGGAGAGCACATAACGGCCTACCACGGCCAGATTGGAAGGGGCCTCATCAACAGCGGGTTTTTCGACCATCCGCAGAATGGCTTTGGAATCACCGGGAGATAGCTCGGCACCATTACAATCTGCAATGCCATACTTGTCTACCTCCTGAGCCGGCACTGGAGCCACCATGATTTGACTCGCTTGGTGCTGCTCAAAATGCGCCTTCATCGCCGCCAAATTTTCAGTTGTCTGATCCGCAGAGTATTCATCCAAGATCACATCTGGAAGCACTACAGCAAAAGGATTATCACCAATAACGGGTTTAGCGCAAAGCACTGCATGACCAAGCCCTTTTGCCTCACCTTGGCGCACATGCATTATGGTAACCCCTTTGGGGCAAATACTCTGAACCTCATCAAGCAGCTGGCGTTTTACCCTTTTCTCGAGTTGTGCTTCCAACTCATATGATGTGTCAAAGTGGTTTTCAATCGAGTTCTTACTGGCATGAGTCACCAAAACTATCTCTTTAAAACCGGCTCTGGCACATTCATTCACTATGTACTGTATTAGTGGCTTATCAACCAGAGGTAACATCTCTTTGGGAATGGCCTTAGTGGCGGGTAACATCCGGGTTCCCAACCCGGCAACGGGAATCACTGCTTTCATATTCTACTTTTTGTAATAACGCTTGAACCAATCAGCGAAAGCTTTGACTCCTTCACTGACTCCAACTTGTGGTTTGTAAGCCACAGCTTTAAATAAATCTTCGGTATCTGCCCAAGTGGCCTGGACATCACCATCTTGCATAGGCAGCATGATTTTTTCGGCCTTTTGCCCGAGTGCCGCTTCAAGCTCATGGATAAAATCCAACAAACGAACCGGGCTACCATTGCCAATATTGTAAACACGATATGGAGCGCTACTCGTTGCCGGAGAGCCCTGCTCTACCGTCCAATCACTTTGTGCCTTAGGCACCTTATCGGCCACTCTGATAATGCCTTCGACAATATCATCAATAAAGGTGAAGTCACGGCTCATATCTCCCTGATTAAACACCTTGATGGGCCTGCCGGAAGTAATGGCATCGGCAAATAGCATAGGCGCCATATCCGGGCGCCCCCATGGGCCATAGACAGTGAAAAACCTCAGTCCTGTCGTTGGCAGGCCATACAGATGGGCATAACTATGAGCCATCATCTCATTGGCTTTCTTGGTCGCCGCATAAAAAGAGACAGGATGATCAACCGAGTCAGCCGTCGCAAACGGCATCTTCTTGTTCAGGCCATAAACAGAGCTGGAAGAGGCGTACACCAAATGCTCTATGCCATGATGGCGGCAACCTTCCAACACGGTAAGAGTGCCAACAAGATTACTGTCTGCATAAGCAAAGGGGTTTTCAATCGAATAGCGGACGCCGGCTTGGGCCCCCAAATGGATAACCCGTTTGAAACTACCTTTGGCAAAGAGTTCAGCCATGGCTTCCCGGTCGGCAAGATCAAGCTTTTGGAACTGGAAATGGTTAAAGCCAGCCAGCTTTTGCAACCTAGCCTGTTTTAAGCTGACATCGTAGTAATCATTGAGATTATCGATACCAACCACTTCGCACCCTGCCTCACAAAGCCGTTCGCAAACTCGGGCACCGATAAAGCCGGCTGCGCCGGTCACCAGATATTTCATTTATTGGTCTCATTCCAAAGTAATGTAATGCGCCGTCACATCAATCATTGCCAAACAGATCCCGGGTATAGACTTTATCGGCAACATCCCTTAGCTCATCGACCATGCGATTGGAAATAATCACATCAGAGAGCAGTTTAAACTCAGCCAAGTCGCTTATCACTCGCGAACGGAAAAACTCATTCTCCTCAAGTACCGGCTCGTAAACCACCACTTCAATCCCTTTGGCCTTTATCCGCTTCATCACACCTTGCACTGCAGAAGCGCGGAAGTTATCTGAGCCAGACTTCATTATCAGCCGATACACCCCAACCACTTTGGGTTTTCTGGCAATGATGGAATCAGCGATAAAATCCTTACGGGTTCTATTGGCATCCACTATGGCCGCAATCAGATTGTTGGGAACTTGGTTGTAGTTAGCCAGCAGTTGCTTGGTATCTTTCGGCAGACAATAGCCACCATAACCAAATGATGGATTGTTGTAGTGACTCCCAATCCTGGGGTCCAAACAAACACCGTCGATTATCTGCCGGGTATCAAGCCCATGAGTTTCAGCATAGGTATCAAGTTCATTGAAATAAGCCACCCGCATGGCCAAGTAAGTGTTGGCAAATAGCTTAATGGCTTCGGCTTCTGTGCTACCGGTAAAGAGTAGCGGAATATCTTCCTTTAATGCGGCTTCAGCGAGCAGATGAGCAAAATGCTCTGCCCGCTCAGAACGTTCACCGACAATGATCCTCGATGGATAGAGGTTATCGTATAAGGCTTTGCCTTCTCTCAAAAACTCAGGTGAAAATATGATATTGGCTGAGTTGTATTTCTCACGTAATGCTCTGGTGAAACCAACGGGAACGGTTGACTTAATTACAATGCAAGCAGAGGGATTAATGGCAACAATGTCCCGCGTCACCTCATCGACGGTGCTGGTATCGAAGTAGTTAGTCTTGGGGTCGTAATCCGTTGGTGTTGCAATGATGACATAATCTGCACCACGATAGACTTCTTTGTCCGTTGTTGCAGTTAACTGCAACTTATTGCTCACCAAGTGTTGCTCAATAAGCTCATCGGCGATGGGCGAGCGCCCGGCATTGACCATTGCCACCCTCTCAGAGGAAACATCGAACGCCCACACTTGGTTATGTTGTGCCAACAACACCGCATTTGACAAGCCCACATAACCCGTACCAACAACCACTATCTTCATTCTATTCCCCAATGGCTTATGCTGCGCGCTAACTTAGCACAGGAGAAAATCAACGGATACTCAATATGAACTTATGAAACAAGCAAAGTACGGAGGTAGTCAGCATATTCATTGTCCCCCAAAGACTTCACATGTTGCCGAAGCTGTTCTTTAGAAATCCAATCTTGTCGCCAAGCTATTTCCTCAAGACAAGCAATCTTTACTTGCTGAAGTGTTTGAATACTCTGTACAAAACATGCAGCTTGGTGGAGTGACTCTACGGTACCGGTATCGAGCCAGGCGAATCCTCTTCCCAAACGTTCTACATCCAGCGAGCTTTCCGCCAAATAGTGATTGATAAGGTCTACTATCTCGAGTTCGCCTCGGGCAGATGGTTGCAAACTCTTGGCAATATCTGATGCCCTTCCATCTAAAAAATACAACCCAGTCTGCACCCAATTAGATTTAGGCTTCAAAGGCTTTTCTTCAATCGAAAGTGGTGCTGCTGAATCATCAAATGCAATGACCCCAAAGCGCTGAGGATTTTTCACTTGGCAAGCAAAAACAGTTGCGCCTATATCTCGGGCACGTTTAGTCATTACACTATTTAACTGACCTGTGAACCCTTGGCCGTAAAAAATGTTGTCCCCGAGAATTAAACAACAAGGTTGCTGCTTCAAAAAATCATCGGCCAAAATCAGCGCTTGAGCAATCCCTTTGGGCTCATGCTGAACCAAGTACTCAAGTCTAACCCCATAAGCACTGCCATCACCAAGTAAACGCTCAAATACGATCCGATCCTGAGGAGTGGTTATGATGAGAACCTCACGAATACCCGCCAACATCAGTACCGATAAAGGATAATAAATCATCGGCTTATCAAATACGGGCAATAGCTGCTTGGATATCCCACGAGTAGTAGGAAACAAACGGCTACCTGTACCGCCAGCTAATACAATACCTTTCATGACTACCTTTTTATCTGCTGAAACCGTTCCAGCACACACGTTACGGTCACAATATTACTGTCCACCACTTTTACGACGATTGACATACCAAGCAACTGTTTTACGTAAACCTGATTCAAAAGACTCATAAGGTTGCCAACCTAATTCTGTTTGAATCTTGTTGGCGTCTATAGCGTAGCGCATATCATGACCAGGCCTATCTGCAACATAACTAATAAGTTGTTCAAACTGTGTCACCCCCTGCGGCTTAATAGGAACCAATTCGTCCAAAAGTGCACAAATAGCCCTAACGACATCAATATTTCGCCGCTCACTCTGCCCGCCTATGTTATAGGTTTCACCGGGACGCCCTTGAGTTAGAACGCTATACAAAGCTCGTACATGGTCTTCAACATAAAGCCAATCCCGTACTTGCTCGCCTTTCCCATATATTGGTAAGCGGGTACCGGTCAATGCACAAGATATCATCCGCGGGATCAACTTTTCTGAATGCTGATAGGGGCCATAATTGTTAGAACAATTGGTAATAAGAACAGGCAACCCGTAAGTACGATACCAAGCTCTAACCAAATGATCACTGGAAGCTTTAGATGCTGAATATGGGCTACTAGGTGCATATCGACTGCTTTCATTAAACGGCGAGTCAAGCAAATCTAGGTCACCATAAACTTCATCCGTGGAAACGTGGAGAAAACGGAAACCAGCCTTCTCAACACTACTCAGATTAAGCCAATAACTACGCGCAGCCTCGAGTAAATTGTAAGTACCAACTATATTAGTTTGTATAAAATCAGCAGGACCATCGATAGAACGATCAACATGGCTTTCCGCAGCCAGATGCATAACAACATCTGGCTTAAAACAGGAAAACAACTTGTCTACAGTACTTTTATTGCAAATATCTCCTTGAATAAATTGGTACTGAGTGGAACCGCTTGTATTTTTATCAACCCCTTGATTCGCCGCATAAGTAACTTTATCCAAGTTCAAAACACTGTGACTTGTTTGCGTCAACAGATATCGAATCAAAGATGTACCGATAAAACCGCAGCCACCTGTAATTAGGATTTTCATTCTCTATATCACTTATAACAATACGAAGTAACGAGTCCACCTTCCTTGTCCATAAATCTGACTTTGGTTATCCGTTAAAATGTTATGCTCATACTACTATACACCACAGTAAAAGCGAGACTCCGGGGGACAAGTTAACGGTCAATTAGCTGAATCGCTCAAGGCGATAGCGCACTAACATAAGAAATGAACAATTCAGGCGAAAGGTCCGACTTTGTACCAAAATCACTTATAAACCGGATTTAAACCGAGTGCAATTTAATCAAATCTCATCTGTTTTATGAGTAAAGAAGGTATTTATTATTTGATTTGAAAAAGTATGCTCCAGCCCTGTTAAGTCATTGCCTTGGAGACTGTAATTTAGATGAAATACTGCATTGCAACAAAAATAATCAGGAGGCAATAGCTTTAGCGTATAAATAGTATCTGAATGCCTAGGAAACATTGATTGGTACAACATTTGATTTGGAAGATGTAGATTGTCTTCCTAACCAAACCAAGTCGCAAATACCATCTGTAGGATTAAATCCAGTTGGTGCTTTGAGCAACAAATCTCGAATCGCTTCGTGGTCAAAGTCATGACATGCCTTATCCAATCTATCAAGAATTGGCTTGAGCTCATCCCAGGTTAAAAATACCTCATTGGCAGTCATTATTCGTTCGTGCCCTGTACCTTCTACATTTTCGCCAATGAGGAGCTCTTCGTAGAGTTTTTCCCCTGGTCGAAGACCAGAAAAGAGTATTTCAATATCACCGCCGGGATTGTGTTCGTCTTTAACCTCAAAGCCACTTAAACGAATCATCTTTCTGGCTAGATCAACGATCTTGACGGATTTCCCCATATCCAATACGAAAACATCACCACCTTTTCCCATAGCGCCAGCTTGGATAACCAATTGAGAGGCTTCCGGTATTGTCATGAAAAAACGTGTTATCTCCGCATGAGTAACGGTAACCGGCCCACCATTTGCTATCTGCTTTCGGAATAATGGAACAACCGAGCCACTAGAACCCAATACATTACCAAAACGCACCATGCAAAAACGAGTCGAGCTATCTTTATGGGATAAGGCTTGCAAAGCCAGTTCAGCCATTCGTTTAGTCGTACCCATTACATTGGTAGGACGAACCGCTTTATCAGTTGAAATAAGGACGAAAGTTTCTACGCCCGTAGCAATAGCCGCTTGTGCCGTATATAAGGTTCCAAATACATTATTACGCACGCCTTCAACCACATTATGCTCAACCAAAGGTACATGTTTGTAGGCCGCAGCATGATAGACAGTTTGCACTTTAAAGGCTTCCATTACAGCTTGAACCCTATTCTGACGCTGAACAGAGCCCAGCATAGGATAAATCTCTACTGAGAGCCCTAGTTCATTTTTAATCGCCAGCAATTCTCTTTCAATAGAGTAGAGCCCAAATTCTGAAAGTTCAAAAAGAACTAGTTTTGATGGCAACTGCCGCAAAATTTGCCTACAAAGCTCAGAACCAATTGAACCTCCGGCTCCGGTTACCATCACTACTTTTCCTGATATATTCGCTGCCATTAAATCTGTTCTTGGAGCAACTGGGTCACGTCCCAAGAGATCTTCAATTTCAACTTCCTTAACATCAGTAAATAATTTATCGCCACTAACCAGATCGGCCATAGCAGGCAAAGTTAAGACTTTAACGCTTAGTTGTTCCAGTGATTGAATAATTTCTTGCCGTCTAGCCCTACTAGCACTAGGAAGCGCCAACAAAACTTTAGTGGCTTGTTTTTGCCTTATTAATTTACGGAGAATAGACGGTGAATGAACATACAGTCCTTGCATATTAATGCCATGCAAAGAAGTATCGTCGTCTACAAAAGCCACTGGATGATATTCATGACTTTGTGCCAAAGCGATAGCCGTCTGACGACCACTGACACCCGCACCATAAATAATCACCGGCTCACCACGCCTACTGAGACCACTTCCAACCATTGTCCGCATTAAAGCTCTTGCACCACCAACAAAAACCAAAGCAAATGCAGCATAAATAAAAGGTACTGTACGAGGAATATTAATATTTAAGAAGTAAGCCAAACTAATTAATGTTAAAGTACTAACAATCACACCAAGTACTATGGCAGTCAGAGCCTGTGTTCCTAGGTACCTTAATACAGCACGATAAAGACCTAGTTTAATAAAAGCCAAAATGCTAACTGGACAAACCAATGTTATCAGTTGCCAATATTGAACCTGCTTTAAACTATCTACTGAATCGAGTCTAACCAGTAAAGCAAACCAAAAAGAAAGAGCAAGAAATATAGTATCAATAGCCACGCTAACAATACGTTTTTGAGACCGTTTAAGCGAGAATAAAAACTGAAAAAAATTCATTTGCAAACCCAATCAAGCCAACTAAATGTTAATATTTTACCCTATCGCCCTGACCGCGCCCAGAAATCGTCATAAAAATGTACCTAAAGTAACTACGAAGTGACATTTCAGCTATCATATTAGCGTCTGTTTCAGCAAGTAACTTAGGTGTTGACATGTCAATTTCTGAGACTTGTGCTAACCCCGTAATCCCAGGTCGCACATTATATACTCCAAGCACCTCACGCTCGGCAATTAGTTCATCTTGATTGAATAAATTTGGGCGAGGCCCCACCAAACTCATTTCCCCTTTCAAGACATTCCACAACTGCGGTAACTCATCAATTTTAGTCTTTCGTAAGAAAACACCAACTTTAGTAATTGAACTTGTACTAGCCAGATGTGACGCCACTGATTGAGTATCAATTGACATAGTGCGAAATTTAACAAGCTTAAACGGTTTTTTGTGCCGCCCCACTCGCTCTTGGACAAAAATGGGGGAACCTGTGTCAAAATAGCCAATTACTGTAACTAGTAGTAAAATAGGGCACAAAAAAAACAGGCCGAAAACAGCTGCAAGGAAATCTATTAGACGAATCATATAATTTACTCTAGTGTCTCAATGATGCCATGGCTTGCTCCATTGTTAATGGAGGTTCCCAACCAAGTACTTGTTGAATATTTGACGAATCAACCTCTAAGTTCCCAAAAAGCTGCTCTATCATCCTAGACTTGCCAGTCAATCTTCCTGTAAAACGCATTAAACTCACTGGAATAGGCAATTGGATTACATTTTTACCCAGTCCTTTAGCCATAGCATTGGTAAAGTCTTTCGTCGATACAGTCTCTCCATCTGATGCTAAAAAAGTCTGACCTGCAGCAGACTTATGTTTAGCACAAGTGACAAGAAGATCGGCGAGATTTTGAACCGCTATAAAATCACGTCGATTATTCGCCAACCCAAAAGGAAGTAGTGGTAGTTTTTTGACTAATTTTGTTAACATCCCAAAGTTACCTGGAGCATTTTGACCATATACTAGTGTAGGCCTTACTATGACCAACTCTAAACCTGTTTCACTAGAAATTTTTTTTAGTCCTAACTCTGCTTCATACTTTGACTCCGCATAAGCGTTTTGGGGTCGCTCTGGCGTATCGTTTGAAAATGGCTGACTTTGAGTTGATATTCCATTTACTCCAATAGAACTAACAAAAACAAAACGTTTAACTCCTGAATTCGCGGCAGCTCTTGCTAAACAAAGAGACCCTTCGACATTCACTTTTTTGTAATCTAGACGTGAGTATGACTCGGAGTGAGCAAGGCCTGCTAAGTGTATAACGGAGTCCACATTATCGAATGCTCCTATCCAATTGGTTGTGCCATTGATTGTATCGACTATAAAAGGCGATTCAAAGTTATGAACTTCGCCTTTACGCACAACTTGTCTATAGGTAGTGAATTTAGAAGTGATATGTTGCCCTACAAATCCGGTACAACCCGTCAGTAAGATATTCAAGATTGAATCCCCCCCATCACTACTTTCGAAATTGCTTCTAATGCCATATTCTCCGAAAAATTTTCTTCTAAAATTACTCTTGGATTAACTTCCACTTTTTTAGTTTTTTTCATAAATTGCTCTGCGATTTTATCGAGCATTTTTGCCAATTTCTTCGGATTATCACCCTCACAATACCAACCAACATTATGTTCAGCTATTAACAACTCAAGCTCAGACCCCTTATCCCCGACATATAAAATTGGTTTATCTGCCGCCATTGAAAAATACGCTTTACTTGGAACACCTAGACCAAACATATCCGAGGACAAGGTAACTAAAGCTATATCGCAGGCGTTAAGACCTACATTATTCTTTTCTAAGCTCAACACTCCATAGTAATGAAAAAAGTCGTAACCACGACTATCATTTAAAGATCTGGAAAACTCTTTTACGCAGTTGCTTTCTGAACCACTCCCAATAAACAAAAATCTCGAACCAGGATGCTTAGTAAGCTCAATCGCCTTGAGTAAATTAGGCAACCCTTGAAGTCGCCCCATATTACCAAAAAATTGAAAAACAATATTATCTTCCCAGCCCAACTCAGAGATGATTTCATTATCTTTTTTACACTGTGGTTTAACAATATCTGTAGATGCCCAATTAGGAACAATCGATATATTGTCAATTCCAGTTTTTTCTCTGAGCAACACTTGCATATCACGTCCAATACAAATCATATTGTCTGGTGATGAGTATACTTTCCTTGACCAAGATGTTAACACTCGATAAAGAAAGCTTGAGCTTTCGAGGATTTTAGCAGGAATTAAATTGTTAGGGAAAACGTCATGAACTAACACCAACCACTTAAAAGGTTTAAGGTATTTAAAAAATGCCATAAAAAACATGGTAAATATAGGGTTCGTCCCGGAAAGGACCAAGTCTACTCCTTGAGCCCGAGGGTAGATAGCACGAAGAAAGTGACTAGTTTGCCTCAACTGTCCTAACAATCTAGAAAATAAACCATTCTTATCATGTGCTACGAATTTTACATATTTTGTAGATACGCAGTATTTTTCAGAAAATTCTTTTACGTATTTTGTTTCAGGCGCAACCAATGTTACTTCAAAGTTTTTCTGAAGACATTTAACTATTTGCGCCCAATAGTAAGCAGTCGAATTGTGAGTTTCCCCAATATATTCAGTGACAACTAAGACCTTTTTTCTTTTCACATTAATACTCTTTCCAAACAACACGCTTAACATAATCGGTATAAGAATGAATAATACGTACAATTTTATCTGAAACGTTAGGCATCGAATAATCATAAACCTGACGTAACAAGCGTTCATCACCATTAGGTTGTGATTCTAATACCTTCAACCCCTGCATTACGCGCTCAACACTAAGCCCGACCATCATCACAGATGCTTCTTCCATTCCTTCTGGACGCTCATGAGCCTCGCGTAGATTCAATGCAGGAAAGTTCATAATAGATGATTCTTCATTGATGGTTCCACTATCAGAGAGTACCGCTTTGGCAGTCTTTTGCAAATGGTTATAATCGTGGAACCCCAGTGGCTTCAACAACTGAATATTGGGATGAAATGACAGCCCCTGCGTTTCAATGCGGTTACGTGTCCGAGGGTGAGTCGACACTATAACCGGCAGGCCGTAATGTTCTCCTACCGTATTTAATATTTCGGCCAACCTAGCAAACTGCTTAGGAGAATCAACATTCTCTTCTCGATGAGCGCTGACAACAAAAAACTCCCCCTGAGTTAATCCGAGGCGTGCCAATACATCCGAACCATCTATTTGCGGCATGTAGTGGTTCAACACTTCAAACATAGGACTGCCCGTTTTTATTACGCGATCAGCCGGCAGCCCCTCCGCCAATAAATAATCTCGAGCAATCGTACTGTAAGTTAGATTGATGTCTGCAGTATGATCTACAATACGACGATTAGTTTCCTCTGGGACACGCTGATCGAAACACCGATTACCCGCTTCCATATGAAAAATAGGCACCTTACGACGCTTGGCAGGTAAGGCAGATATACACGAATTGGTATCCCCTAACACTAGCATGGCTTCAGGTTGGACCTCTTCCAGCACTTGGTCCACTTTAATAATCACTTGACCTATGGTTTCTGCTGCATTTTTACCTGCCGCATTTAAGAAGTAGTCAGGTTTGCGCACACCTAAATCATTAAAGAATACTTCGTTCAACTCAAAATCGTAGTTTTGACCTGTATGAACTAAAATATGTTCACAATACTCATCCAACTTCGCTAGCACACGTGATAAACGAATAATCTCGGGACGAGTACCCACCACTGACATCACTTTAATTTTATTCATTGTATTACTTCTCTTTAATAACTATAGAGGACGCGCTATTGTATCCGGCTCATCTCGGTCAAAAATCTCATTTGCCCATAACATCACTATCAATTCATCGTCGCCAACATTAGTAATATCATGCGACCAACCCGGAACAGTTTCAACAATTTGGGGAGTATTACCATTAGTACATAACTCATGGCGATCACCCGTTACAATATGTTCGAATTTAAATAGTGCTTGTCCTTTCAACACTAGAAATTTCTCATTTTTACTGTGATGGTAATGGCCTCCACGAGTAATACCTGGATGAGCAGTGAAGAAAGAAAACTGGCCAGAATGTTTGGTCTTCAACATTTCACTAAATACGCCACGCTCATCGCCATAGCTCGGAATGGTATAACTGAATTGAGAGGGGGTCATGTAACTAAGATACGTAGCGTATAGTGCTCTAGTCAGACCCGAGCCCACATCCTCTGTTACCAAGTTATCCCGGCTATCTTTAAAGGCACGGAGCATTTCAGCGACCTCGCCCACCGTAGTCGAATATTCAGGTTCAACCTGCCGATAACCTATCTCAGTTTGTCCTTGCAAGAGACTAATTAAACTGCGACACACATCGTCAATGTAAACCAAGGTTACAGGTGCACTGGGATCATGGACAGTAATATCTTGGTTATTCAGAATGTTATAACAAAAGGTTGCTACAAAAGAGTTATAATTCGGCCGACACCATTTTCCAAACACATTGGGGAAACGGTAAATATAATAAGGAGCGGAAGTGCGCTCGCCATATTCTGCAACAATTTTCTCTGCAGCCTGTTTGCTACGTCCATACGGATTATCAAGCTTAGCTTGTATAGAAGAAGTCACTACAAGTGGCACTTTTTTACTAAAAGTGCCTAAATGCTCGGTAATGAACTGTGTGAGGTCTGTATTACCAGTTATAAATTCAGCTTCGTTTTTCGGTCGGTTAATTCCTGCGAGGTGAAAAACAAAGTCGGCATTAGCTAGAAAAACAGCTAACTCTTCAAGCGTGGTTTCACGATCCGCTTCAACCACATTGTGATAGCCGTGTTCTTTCAACATCACACACAAGTTTTTGCCAATAAATCCTTTTGCACCGGTTACAACAATATTCATATCTGTACCCATTTGTTATACACCTTCTGGCACAACAACGCTTCCAGCTTGAATATCAGCAATAAAATCTAGTTTATGCAGCAACTTGACCATACCGCTTACATCTAAGCGCTCTGTATTATGGGAGTTGTAATCCTCAATACTCGATAAGATTTTCTCGCCTTCCTCATTATATTTTGAGTAATTTAAATCCCGGTTATCACAAGGGATTCGATAGTAACCACCTTGGTCTTCTGCAACAAACATCTCTTCACGACTACACAAAGCTTCATACAGTTTCTCTCCGTGACGAGTACCAATAATATTCACGGGATGCTCGTGTTTATCAGTAATTTGAAGTAGCGCTTTAACCAATACATCAATAGTAGCTGCAGGTGCCTTTTGCACAAAAATGTCACCATTGGTACCATTTTCAAATGCATGAAGTACCAAATCCACCGCATCATTGAGTGTCATCATGAAGCGCGTCATATTAGGGTCAGTAATAGTAATCGGCTGCCCCCCCATAATCTGACGTAAAAACAGAGGAATTACAGAACCACGAGAAGCCATAACATTACCGTAGCGAGTTGCTGAAATCACTGTTTTTTTAGGATCTACATTACGTGATTTTGCAACTATAACTTTTTCCATCATAGCTTTTGAGATCCCCATAGCATTGATTGGATAAACAGCTTTATCTGTACTAAGGCAAACAACTCGTTTTACTTCATTTTGAATGGCTGATTCTAAAACATTTTCAGTACCCAACACATTAGTTTTCACCGCTTCCATCGGGTAAAATTCACACGAGGGTACTTGTTTTAAGGCTGCCGCATGATAAATATAATCTACACCTCTAGTAGCATTCAATATGCTATTATAATCTCTCACATCACCGATATAAAATTTAAGCTTACTGTTATTGTATTTTTTCCTCATATCATCTTGTTTCTTTTCATCTCTGGAAAAAATCCTAATTTCTTTTATATCCGTTTCCAGAAAACGGTCGAGAACTGCGTTTCCAAATGAACCTGTGCCACCAGTAATCAACAATATTTTATTCTTAAACATAATAACCCTTTAAAGCATTATCTATAATTGACAAATACATGCTAGCTCTTTGCTTTGCCGTAAAACCACTTTCAACCAGACGACTACCAGCGTAGACTTTATTTTTAGTTTCTTCTTCATTAACAACGACTCTAACTATTGACTTAGCGATATCATCCGCACTGTTTGGATCAAAGTATGTCGCCGCATCATGACATATGTCAGTCACAAATGGTAAATCTGACGCGATAAGAGGAACTCTCATGTACATAGCTTCCAACGGTGTTGCGGAAAAGCATTCCAATAAACTAGGAAATATTAATGCATCGATGGCATTATAAAAACTAGGGCATAGCTGTGAATTTATAGCACCATATGAATAAAAGTTGTCTAACAGAGAAAAACCGTGTTCGTTCATTTCTTCTGTAGTCAATGTAAAAACAAAGTTACATTTAATATTATACTTGACCTTCAAAAGCTTATCTACGTCCAACAATATCTTCAAATTCTTGTGCGGATACCCTCGCCCAAGAAACCCAATATTAAAATCCTGTTCGGCCCCAAATCTATTCAGTTTATTATGAGTCAAACAATCTGACTCCAAAAAATATGAGGAAACAGAGTTATTAACTATTGAGATTTTATTTTTATTAAAACCAAGCTCTACCAATTTACGTTTAACCAAATCGTGTTCAACTATAAGAACATCCGCACTCTGGAAGAAAACCTTTTGGATGTAAAACTTTAACTTTGTTTTAAGGAATATTAGTTTAGACATCGACGAATAAAGACTATTATCTGGATAAATAATCCAAGGCTGAGCAAAGCCAACTATATTAAATCGACACCCGTTAACAATATAGTTAGGCCCAAAAACCGTCAAGCATAAGTCAAATGAAGAAAAAAGACGTCGAAATTTCAACGTTCCAACTGAAACTCCAAATATGTTCTCCTCGATCACATTTTCAAACACATTCCAATTTATATCCTTAGGTATTGAATTTTTAACCTCCGAAGACAAAATAACTGTAAAATCAGTTTCAGTAGTTGAACATAGAAAGTGAAGCTCATATATAAAAGATGCGGCAACTTGAACCCCACCACCATGATGTAAATTTGAGGCGTTAATTAGTACTTTCGCCATAGAAAACCATATCCATTAAAGCTTTTCAAAAAAACAGAAGAACCAATACTAAAATTATAATAATTTATAAAATAGCCGCTCAACAACTTGATAGAAAAAGTAACAGAAATTACAAACATAAGTAATGCAAGTATGAACCATTGGACAAATTTGTTGGGTGAAAAATAACCCGCAATAGTATAACCAACATTGTTAAATATGGAAAAATAAAACAAAAAACATAAGACATAAATAGAAGACACCATAATTATGATACTAAAAAAATCAATTTTAAATGGTTTATAAAAACCACCAAGCATCACAACTAAAGTTAGGCTAGCTATCAGAAATGATAATGGTAAGAGACTAAGCCCATATACGGGAACATAGAGGTAATTAAAAGTTATATTTAGCGATATTGAAATAATGGATAACATTATTGGTATCCAAGTAATTTGGCTAACATAATACATTTTAAAAAAAATAGCTTTAATTGCTATTAAAGGTATGGATATAGCATAGAGAAAAAGCAGTTCAGATGTAACCACAGTATCCCCCTCTTGAAAGCTACCTCTTTCAAAGAGTAATTGCACAATATTTTGGGAGCCAGAAGCCATCAAAATAGATGCTGGAATAACTATAATCATGCTAACAAAAAGCAATTCATAAACAATATTTGAGTAACTTTCAACACTTTCTTCATTATAAGAAAAAGACATCTTAGTATAAAAGACGGCAATTATGGTGGAAAGAAAAACCGCTTCTACCACAGAGTTTACCCTTGTGGCATAACTTACTATTGATATAGCTCCCTCCATAACAGTAGATGCAATACTTCTATCAAAGATATAACTCATCTGATTAATGAGAACACCAAACATTACAGGTAGAGAAAGAAATATCACTTTGCCAACTTCAGGACTATATTTAATTCTTGCCTTTAGTAAGTCATCTCGAAGAACTGTACTAAAAAGAAGAAGCATTTGAAATAAAGAACCAACTAAAAATCCTAACGGCATCAATATAGTAGTTCCAGTTTTAGCAGCAAAATATATACCCAAAATAGAGCAGACACTTAATGGTAAACCTATAAATGCCGGGGTTAAAAATTTATTGTTAGCCTGAAGAAAGCAAGTGATTAGAGTGTTAAAAAGAATAACAACTATAACAACAGAAGTTATCTGAAGCATTTTAGATGATAAACTCAACGCTTCAGATGAAAAGCCAACGGCCATTAAGTTAACTATCCTATCCGCATAAATGAAGCATGTTATACAAAGAAGAAGACCTAACGCAATCAAGAATGCCAAAAAGGTTACAGTAAAATTAAGCGCACTGTTCCTATCTCTTGTAGCTAGCTTTGCATAAGCTGGAATAAAAGTTGAGGTTACGCCGGAAGCTATGAAGCCAGCAACCAGTCCAGGCGTGACAACTGATATAATGTAAGCATCACTAATCTCAGTCGCGCCAAAAAAAAAATGCAAGTATAGACTCTCTAAGAAAGCCTATTATTTGAGACATTATCGAAATAATAATTAGAATTAATGCTAGTCTTGACATGCTTCAATTTCTCTTAGCATTAAATCACCAACATAACCGGGAGTACAATCAAAAAAATTTCTTGATACTAAATGAAATGGTAACCTCTCACCTTTAATATCAGTGAGAAATTTTAGTATAGCGTCAAATGTTTCAGCATTCTCACATTTATTGTAATCAACAGACATAGATAGAGGATACTTTTGAAGATAGCTTAAGTATTGATCTTTACTATTCTGAAAAAAATGGATAATTGGTTTACCTGTAGACACGCAATCAAATAGTTTGCTGGGGAAGATGTCAACCTCTTTATTCCCTATCGTAACAATGAAGTCAGCATCATTGATTTTACTATTCAAGACTTTAGGTTCTACCGTTTTATTTAACCTTATATTATCACTAGTTTTTTTTACAAACTTCTCGTTAAATTCAAAACCATAAGAGTATATATCTAAATCAACGCCAATTTTGCAATTCAACTGTTGAATTAGTCTAACCAATGCCATAGGATTTCGCTGGTGCTTACTAAGCCCCCCAGCATAAATCAATTTAATCCGTTTCGAATGAGTTTTATGCGATGTATGGTAGCTTCTATCAACAACCATAGGATGCTCCAACTCAAAGAAATCTAATTTTGCAGAATCATATACTGATTTAACTATTGGCAAGCAAAAAACTTTAGAAACAGATTTTGATATATACTGTATTTTTTTTAAATTATAATTTGACTGCAATTTTTTTATAAATTTTAACTTTGCAGGTTCCGATAGTTTTTCCAATAAAAAACAAAACTTTCTATTTTTTTCTATATTAGCACGACACAAAGCCATGACTTCTTCATACGTTATCGCAATGACAAAATCAAAGCGCTCTCTTTCATCAAGTTCAACAATAGCCTTTTGCATAATGTTACTGAGCTTCACATTCTCAGTAGAACGGCTTAAATTTCTACTAATTATAGACATTACACGTTCGAAATAGCCAATCTTGGGAGCCATAACTCTATGTACTTGAATTCCATCTATTATACCAGTTCCACATTTACTATTACTCTTAGTAAAACATAATACAGAAACTTGAGCATGAAGCTTTAAATACTCGATTAAAGGTTTTACTAAATTTCCAGAGGCCGATATTTCAGGATTGTACCCTCTTACAACAAATAATATTTTTTTTCACTTAGAAACCAGCACTCTATTAAACAAAAAGAATAAACAATTCAAAGCCACAAACGACATAAATACAGTCGGATTTCCACTAACTATACTATTTGCAGGAATAAAAATAATAATCAATAGGTATAAAGATAACAATATCATTGAAACTGAATTCCTATTTAAAACAGCATCGCGCAAGACCAGAGAAAATAACCAACCAAAAATACACATAACAATGGAAACGCCCCAAAAACCCACATCGTTAGCTAACCATAAATAAGCCGTATGCCATTGGATAGCAGGGTCCCAAACAGCATCCATTTTTGCTTGGTATGTTAACGACCAAATGTTAGCGTCATAGATCCAAGCCAATTTATCGATAATAAATCTTCCACTCCCGAATCCCATTGTTGATGTATAATTATAATCAAAGGCCAATGAAAAGCCGTAGTAGCCTTGTGATATATAAGAGGAAGCTGCAGTTATAGCAAAACCAACTGAAGGTGGAAATATAGAAAATAATATATTATTTTTATTAATGGGGATCCCAAAAAGTGTATTGGGAACATAATCTATTCCCAGCCTAGTTGACAAATTATAGACAAAGTAAAACAAAAACAAACAACTGAATAATACAGCGATTCTTTTACCTGTACGATTTACACTGCCATTTCCACACTCAGACTTAAGAAGATATTTAACAATGGCAATAGGAAAGAGTACTAAAAATATACCAAAATTAGTGCCCTTCAGCATATAACTGACTATCTGCAAGCTCATAGCAATTATTAAAATAATTTTTGAAGAGAACTTCAACTTAGGCCATAAAATAACACCAAATGGAACACAACAATAGATAAACGGAGATAGTAAAGTATTCAGTTGAGTGACTATATTACTAGTTTTTTCTGTTTTTAGGTTTTGCTCGTAGAGTTCTCCTGGACTTGAGAGCGAGAGCATTAAAGTAGAAAAAAAGTCCCCTTTGATCAGGAGTTTAATAGTTAAAACAGAAAATAATATAGAAAGTATCCCTATTAAGTTAAAAAAACTAACTTCATTAAATTTTAGATTTATTCGTTTGCCAACCCGAAAGTACCTACTCGATACGACATAACCGAATAAAAAACTCACGTAATAAAGTAAAATGAAAAATGTCGTTTGTTCAATGTTAACTTTTGGATATGAGAGAGGGCCGAAAAGGTATACTAGCACACTCAAAATCAAGTATACACTAATATAGCTTAACAGCCTACTTTCGGTGTTTTTTATTAAGTGAATTGTTTTTTCCAAGATTCGATTTCTCTTTCCGGAATTTTTATTTTGGTTATAATCTCCCCATCGATTACTTTCTTCAGTTCTGAGATTTCTTCTCGCTCTATAATAGGAAGATTAAACGATTGACTTTTTTCTTTTGCCCTATTATCAATAGATATGATTAATGTCCTACAAGATTTCTGCAATGCTCTTATTCCGCCATGAAGTCTTGTACCAACAAAATCCACACCCTTCTTATCTAGTATGGAATCAAAGGCTTCAAGCGTTGGAGCTATCGTGCTAATTTTATTAAAATCGACTTTAAGTGTTCTGAAGTACTCATAGTCACCTATTCCCTGTGGCCAGAAATATACATTTTCATAAGAATCAATTAAGGTTTTTATTAAAAACGTGTCCAATTTAGGCGACTTATTATAATCAGTTATAGTAAAAATGACTGATGGTGCCTTCTCTTTTGGAATGCTTTCACAATGTGCTTCTGTTAAAGACCACATTGTTGGGCATGATGTATTAACAACATTTTTAATACCTATTGACTCCAACATCTGCTTTGTGTATTCATCTCTAACGCTATGGATATGATTTTTTGACAAAACCAATTTAAGGAGAATTTTCGTATATAAGTTTGGCTTATTATTATACTGCCACCAACCAGCACCTACTAATATACAAGGCCCGGTAAAATAGCTCTTCCATATAGCTATGTGCCATTGGCGCTTAAATCCAAAGAATGTTGATTTAAGTAAATTACTTCCTAAAACAAACTTGTAACAGCTATCTTTGAGATGTCTGATGTATCTAATATTGTGAGGTGTATGAGTTGGTATTTCAACAATAAAGTTTCCGTCTAAAACTTCTTTTAACTGCTTTTTAGCTGAATCAGCAATGATCTTATCTCCGATATTATAGGTGGCTAATCCAGGGCTATAAAGAGTAATTTTTTTCACAGCTTACCTCTGTTAGAGAAAATAAATTTAATCAAAGTAACAACAACACCCAAAAGGAATCCAATCAATGAGAATGTTAATACAATAAAAGTTCTTTTTGGAGCGAACTTTAACTCTGGAACAATCGCTTTATCAATTGTTTTAAAAGCATATTCATTCCGAACTTCAGAGAACATAATTGTTTTTGTTTGTTCCTCTACAAGCTTATATAATATCGCTCGTATATCCGCAACATTGGTCTGATTTATCTGTTGATTAAGATAATCTGTACTTTTTAAAGCCTCTGAAACATCCCTATCTTTCATCACGTTATTTATGTCATCAATTAACCAATCAACCCACTTTTTTGCTATAAAGGGGGACTGGTGCTCAATGGAAATTGTTACCATACCGCTTTCTTTATCTTTGTTGACAGAAAAAATCTTCAAGAATTCTTTGTAAGCTTCTTGTAACGATGGCTTGGGTTGAAATGGGAGTTTCACATCACGCACCCAAGTTTTACTCTCTTGAACATAAACATTCGGGTCAAATGATAAGGTGTTGTCGACCATATTCCATTTATCGACAGCCATCAATTCAGGCAATATTTGATGCTTTTCAATAAAGTCACCGATAAATTGGCGTGACTTAAGAACTTCGATAGCCAGTTGCGTCTTGTCAGAGCCACCACTACCACCTAAGTTAATCCCGGCCATACTGGCAAGGCCACCAAACTGGGAAGCAAGCCCGGCTAGTCCGCCAGCCCCCTGCTCTTCTGATGCGGGGGCCAGTAATGCTTCTGACTTATAAATATTCGGCATCATCAGCGCAATAACAGCAGACGAGACAGCAAACACCAGAGTGACTCCGGTAATTAACCATTTTCCTTGCCAAATGACAGCAAAGAGTTCACGGAGATCGATTTCATCATCTCTCATCGTATTCGCAGAAAACTGCGCATCCGGATGTTGTTGAGGAGTAATTTGTGAATTCATATTTTTATCTAATGATACTTTTATAGGATGTGCCCTAAAGTGAATAAATCGATGCTTTAGGGCACAGTTTTATATTTGAAATTACAACCCAGAAATGGTTGCCACCGCCACTGCAGTGTTGTAAATGATCTGAGTCACTTGGCTCCAGAGTGTCAGGTTATCCTTATACTCTGTATCCAGTGGGACGATAATGGTATCACCAGGCTGCAGATTATCTTCGCTGCTAAACCACATAGAACGTTTAGGCATCAACACAGAGCCATCGGCCTTAATGACATAGGTTCTGTCTTCATCTGCGCGCTTACGAGCACCGCCGGACATCTCCAGATATTGGTCGATAGTCAGACCTTCTTTATATCTATGAGTCGACGCGTGCTGAACCTCACCCATAACAGCAATGGTCTGTTTGGTAGAGGGTATATACAAAATGTCCTGGTCTTCGAGTTGCAAGTCAGCTTGGGTAATACCAACCGAGATAGCAGGTAAGTCGACAACCAGTCGGCCCACAGCCTTAATGCCTTCAAGATCTTTGAGCATCAACTGAGCATCGGCATAGTTGACCACATTGCCGTCCTTGGATACGCCGCGGGTAGCAATATCCCGACGAAGTTGATCTGCCAGTTTTTTGATTTCCATCTGCTCTTGCTTGCGAACAGATTCACGCACAAACACGGCCGATGGCAAGTAAGCATATTCGGTGAAGCCACCGGCTCGTTGGATAACATCCTGCAATGTTTCGCCGCGGCGAATGTTATAAACCCCGGGGAATTTAACTTCACCGCGGATTTCAACTGTTTGATGTTCTTGCCAATCGGGGGTTGTCATCACGGTCAGTATGTCTCGCCCTTCGAGTGAGATATCTGCCGTCTTGTTTCCTTGAATAGCCGATGCCAAATCCACTGTCTTATGCACAATGGAAGAACCCGCAACGTCGGTAATAGTACGAGTAAGCTCAGCCCGCGCTGTATATGCTCCTTCTTTAAGGCCCCCCGCCGCTTCAATCAGAGAACTCACTGAGGCATTAACACTCAACGGATACATGCCTTCGTGGCGTACCTTGCCAGTAACGGCGACTATCTTGACGCTGCTACCTGCACGAGCCTGGGCGTTAAGTTTACTGATAACCGGATACAGGAGTTCACTGCGGTTCATCATGTAACTGAACTTGATCAAGTCTCGATCATCAAACAGGTTGCTGAGCATCTTGCTCACTTCAGCGGTAACAGCTTCCTGCTCCATTTTCTGAGCTTCGTCCAGTTCATCTTCGCCTTCAGTACCATCGTTGACGACCACCCCGGCAAGCTCAGTACGCTTGTTGAGTCGTTTATTTTGCAAGTCATTAAAACCTGCTTTAAACAGGTCTGAACCCAACAAGGAGTCACCAGTAAGTGAAGTCACTTTAGCAACTCGGTCTTTAACCAGTTTGTTTAGCTCATATCGATTAATACTATCGTCGCTGAAATTGAAAACGATAAGCTTATCTCTCGGACGTAACTCCAGATTTTCATTGGTATCTTGCTGCAGAATGGCCTTCCCAGGCGCAAACTGGTATACATCAATATTGCCGTAATCATCAACTTCACGAAGCAGGATGGCATAATCTAAATCTGCAGAAATCTGTAAATCGGACCAAATTGATCTAAGAATGTCATTAACCTTCAGGCCTTGATGCCATTGATACTTTCCAGGCCTTACAACGGCACCGACAAGCGTTATTGCATTGTCGTATTGACCCGAAGTGCCTTTAACCCGGACCACATCCCCCGTCTTGGCCAAGGTTTTCTGGCCCTTGGCTGAGGTGAGATCGATTGTTAAAAGCGACTTTAACCCTTGGTCATTATATCGTTCAACCGTACTGCTTTTGGGGTAAGATCCCGGCTTCACACCTGCAGCCATGGTGATAACATCGGCAAAGGTCTCTCCGCCTTTCAGTTCATAAATGGCTGGACGTCGGACCTCGCCGGCCACACTAACCAAGCCGCCAACGGGAGGAATAAAGACTACGTCACCGGACTGCAATCTAAGATCACCGGAAGCATCGCCGCGCATTAGTAAGTCATACAAATCCAAAGTGCCAATTAATTTTCCGTTACGCTTAAGTTGCACTTTACGCAATGAACCAATTTCGTTGACACCGCCGGAGACAAACAGCGCCTGTGTCATGGTCGATAAGCTGGATACAGTATAAGAGCCCGGTTTATAAGCATCCCCAGCGACAAAAATGCGAATCGAGCGCAGTTCTCCCATAGTGATATTGGATTCAATCCCTATCATTTGGTGCTTGATGCGCTTTTGCAGCGTGTCTTTGGTTTCAGCAAAGCTCAACCCCGCCACACTGATTGGGCCAAGCTCAGGAAATTGCACGGTACCGTCACGGTTGACAGTAAGAGTAAACTCCCTATTGTCCTTACCGAAGAGTTGTATATTCAGAGTGTCTCCAGGCCCCATCAAGTATTCACTTGGAACAGGGACATCTGACACTGGTGCAAAAGTGCTCGGTTCCCCTTCAAACAAGGAATAGCCAAATCGTTTAAGCTCCGCCTTGTCTGCTGCGGCCGTAAAATCTAGCTGATGTTTGTCTTGGTTTCGGCGGTGACTCCGTTCAAGTCCCTGACCATTTTGATATTGCCAACTGTCCTGTTCTGCACCAGGGAAACTCTGTTGTCCTCGCGGATATACCAACTGCGGATTTTCTAACTTCTGATCACTGGCACTTCCGCTACCGCTCAACATGGCAGGGTCTATACCATATTGTTTTGCTAACCTTTCCTGCTCAGCACGAGGCAAGTTTTTAAATTGTTCTATCATTTGAGGAGATGGCGTAATCGCTTGGACTTGCGAGCCAAGCAAAGCCAATACCCCGAGACCCGCTATGATGAGTTTTTTGGTTTTCTGTAACACCAGTTGTCTCCGTTATGGTGAGTAACACTAAAAATCAAATGGCCAGCAAGTAACACTGGCCCCGTGCGAACCGACAACCGGTTCAGGGGCCAGTGTCTTCTAATCCAACTCTCTTACCTTAAGTGGTCAACTCGAATTTTGCTTAAATTACTAAACAGTTATGAGTTAGTCACCGTCCCCACCGACTTACAACAAGACGGCGAAATCATTCGTATTCTTGTGCTCCAGACACGCTACCGCCCATGGATTGCGGCCTCCAAAATGCCCTTTGCTATGCAAAAATCTAATTTTTTAGTTACATAGAGCTCGAACACTCTATGACACCATTACAACTATCTATGCCTATCAGACGGGGGATTATACCCCACTCATAGGTAAACCTCAGGTTAAAAACCCTTTGCTCTTATGTATTCAGAACAATTGCTCAGCCAGATGATGAAAATCACCGCTCAACAGGTAAGGATTCTTTCTAAACAATTGATATTTAAGAATAGATAATTGCAGCAGATAACTGAATAAATCCTGAATTATTACCATAATGGCAAATATCTTACACATGCCATGGGCTTTTACGCACATACTGCCCTGATGGCGCTTTGCTCAACGGTAATGCACTTATGTTGCCCTAGAAAAGTGAATAATACCTTGCAGCGAGTATCACCACACGTCTCTGCGAAAATTCCGTCAAAATCAGCAAAAGGTCCTTCGGTGAACTGTATTTTATCACCAGCTTGCAGGGGCTTTTCTGTAATCAAAGGCGTTGCTAACTCACGTTGTTTGAGCTGAATGATCAGGCGTTCATCTATCGGTAGCAGCTTTTCTCGGCAGTTAACCAAATCAGCCACGCCTCGAGTTGACTTCAGTTGCCGCACACTCGTCTGCTCAGGGTCAAACTTGATGAATAAATAATTGGGGAACAAAGGTTGCTTACGGACGACAGTCTTGTTTTTCTCTTTCTTTTCGCTTCGCACCATAGGCAAATAGGTCTCCAATTGTTGGAGGGTCAAGTTCTGTTGTGCCCTCACTTCATTGCGAGGTTTACAGTATAAAAGGTACCAGGCCTTCATGGTGTTCTCACTACTTGGTTTCTGTCGGGTGACTTCCTATCACGGTCGGCAATCATATCAGACATAAGTTTACGATTAAAAGCGAATTTCAGAGTCCGCCCTCCCCCCCACCAAAGTCTAATTGATATTGATAATCACCCCCAATAAAACCTTGTTACGCCATTGCCTCAAGTAGCTCACAAAGCCCCCACAATTTGGCATGCAAATTGACTTTAGTAATGGATCAAGGGTATATAAGGTGGGCTTTGTTGATTTTGATAAGCAGATTACAGAACACAAAACCAAAGCCTCAGTCACAGCACATTAAAAAATATGCCATAGCACTTTACCAATTGTGTGATGTTAACGGCAAAACAGCTGGGATAAAAAAACAGTCACTTTCCGTGTTGACCCTTGTCACACGACCAACTAACAAATTTAAGGTGGAAGATTTCATGAGCTTAGCAAAACCCAAAGGGACAGTGCTCGGGCACCCCAAGGGATTGTTCCTGCTGTTTACAACAGAGCTTTGGGAACGATTCAGTTACTACGCGATGCGAGCCATTCTGGTACTGTATCTTGTTGATCAGGTTAACTCTCAAGGCGGAGGCCTGGGCTGGACTCAGGCAGATGCCCTTTCTCTTTACGGTACCTTCACTGCTTTAGTTTACCTCACCCCCCTCATTGGTGGCTGGCTTGCGGATAACTACCTTGGCCAACGGAAAGCAATTTACATTGGCGGTGCGCTGATGGCGATAGGTCAGTTTACCTTGGCCACGCCCCACAGCATGACTCCAGGTCTTGAAACCATGGTGTTTTATATAGGCCTGGGAACCCTTATCATAGGTAACGGTCTGTTTAAGCCCAACATATCAACCATGGTGGGTGATCTGTACGAAGAAGGCGATCATCGCCGCGATGGCGCCTTCACCATTTTCTACATGGGGATCAACTTGGGCGCAGCCCTCTCCGGTTTTGTAGTAGCTTGGGCCTATACCAGCTTTGGTCATACTGAAGTAATAGATGGTATGGAGGTTACCATCAATAACTGGCAAGCAGGTTTTATGTGTGCCGGTATCGGTATGGTATTGTCACTGATCATCCAATTCCTCTTCGCCCAAAAGTTGTTGGGCGACATAGGTACTGTGCCTTCAGCCAAACTTGAACGCGAAAAAGATTTGGCCCGCGGACAAGTGCGAAAAGAACCACTGACCAAAGTGGAACGCGATCGCATTAAGGTGATCATGGTAATGGGTCTATTTACCATTATCTTCTGGGCAGGGTTTGAGCAGGCCGGCGGTCTGATGAACCTGTTTACCAATGAGTTCACTGACCGTTTTATCGGCACTTGGGAAGTACCCACCACCTATTTCCAGTCACTTAATGCCATCTTCATCGTTGTCTTTGCTCCGGTTGTGGCATCTATCTGGATCCGCTTAGGGGATAAAGAACCCAACTCACCGGTAAAATTTGCACTTGGCCTGTTTCTGCTGGCAATCGGCTTCCTGTTTATGATTGGCGCCGTAATGGAAATGGGTGGCGATGCCTCTGCCAAATCCAGCATGTGGTGGTTGGTGGGAGCCTACTTCTTCCACACCATGGGTGAGCTTTGTTTATCACCTATTGGTCTGTCTATGGTTACCAAATTAGCCCCCCTGCGTATCGTTTCATTGATGATGGGCGCCTGGTTCCTGTTTATCGCTATGGCCAACAAAATTGCCGGTATTGTCGGCTCCTTTATCGGTCACGGCGGCGAGAAAGAAGAACAATTGGCCAATGCCATGTCCATCTTCTCTGGCATTGCTATTACAGCAGCTATTTCCGGTGTCATTCTTTACTTTATGGCCGATAAACTGGTCGACTGGATGCACGGTGCAGAGAATAAAATACACGATCACTCCGAAGAAGAAGCGTTGGAGCAAGAAATCGCGGTAACTGGCGATCATGAAGCCATTAAGCGCTAATGACTATTCCGTTGTTTAACAGAAAGGCTGCATTATGCAGCCTTTCTTGTCAGCGTGTTCGAGTGTGCTTGCCGACTCTATTTCATTGAGTTTTTCTACACTACAACATACTGCCGATATCCTCGCCCCAAACAAATGCTTACAGTGACAATTGAACAAAGCCACCTTGAGGAACCCGAGGATTAAAGGTCAGCCCCAAAAACCTGTCTTGTTGCAATAATTGCCTATGTTCCGGCTCATTGGTAATGATACAAAGACTCTCACCGGGCAATATACTACGGAAATGAGTTGCCGGGCGCCCCCACTCCAACAATCCCAATTGCAATGAGTCAGCCAACGCCAGCGGTGTGATGCCATCCAGGTTACGTATATAGCACCTCAATCCTCTACCCGCCTGAGCGATAGCCGCCCGGTAACTATCGAGCTCAATCGCGATATAGATCATGTCGCAATATAGGTCCAGCCCAGACTTGACCAAACGGTCATTCAAGTAACTGAGCATATTGAAAGGTTCCAACACTACGGAACTGATGCCGTTACGATTCAATTTCAGCTTCTGATTGACGAAACTGCGCATCAACACACTGGCAAAGGCGGCTCTATTGTCCTCTGGATGGAAATGTGCCATGTACATAATGAGATGATTAGTCCCTACCATGGCCGAATCGATAAAGTAAGGACTTACTTGCTCATGTTTAAACAGGCTGTAATCCAATCTAGCCTTAGGGTATTCAATGCGGCTTGCTGGGAATAACTGTTGTTGCACACATTTGGCCGCTTCCGCATTTTGCTCCAATAAGGCCAAATTTTCATTGAGCTCCATAAAAGAAAGCTCTTCCAAATCTTTATTGAGAGAGCACTGCTCATGTTCAGGAGTCAGCAAGCACTGATTAATGGCATGCTCGATACTGTAGAGATCCGATACGGGCTTAACCAAATAATCGCAAGCTCCAATTCTCAGAGCTTCAACGACATCGGCCATGACCTGGTTTCCAGAAATTACAATGGAGGGAATAGCTGGATTAATGCGCGACATGGCCTTGAGCATCTCTAACCCCCCCATTCTGGGCATTGAGAGATCAGCTACCACCACATCATATTTATGATTTTTAAAACTTTGTAGTCCTTGCTCGCCATCCTCGGCTTCAACAACATTGGCGCCACGCCCACTGAGAAAGGCGGCGACAATATTGCGAAAGACGGGGTCATCCTCAACCAGCAGTACATTGAGACTGTTTAGCGCCATGGTAATTCCCCGCAGGTATCAATCGCCGGTAACGAGTGACCTTATCAACCACCTGCGATAAGCAAACAGATGGCGGGTTACTCCAGTTCCTGCATATATTCATCAAGCAACTCGTCTTCGTCCTCATTCGAAGGCACATTGCCATCGTACACTTTATAATCCATGTGCTGTATGTAAGCATCTTTGACGAAAGTGTATGGATCGAGCGCGTTGTCTACTAATCTTTCTTGATCTATGGCAACAGAACGGGCATGAAGATTCTTAAGGCCCCACTTGATCACCGACTGCCACATAGTGAGCTCTGATAACGGAAAGTATAGACCATCCACCCAATCTGAAGCGAGTTCACGGGTAACATAAGGGCCAAAGAATGGCGCCATAAAATAGGGACCATTCGGCACGCCATAGTAACCCAGCACTTCGTTAAAATCGTCCTGTTTTCGAGGCATTCCCATCATGTCTGCCACATCAATCAAACCAAGCAGACCAACGGTTGAGTTGACAGTAAAGCGGCCTCCGGCATTCAACGCCCAGCCCCACTTGCCCTGTAAGCTGTTGTTGACCAAACTTTGAGGTTCTTCGAGGTTAAGCACAAAGTTGTTGAGACCTGACTTGACCGGCATGGGTACATAGTCATTGTAACCATGAGCGACGGGGCGATAGAGAAATCTATCCAGATACAAATAGTTGAAGTCCCACATGACACGGTTGAACCCTTCGATCGGATCCCTTGGGTCATTGTAACTGATGCGCACATCCTGTGTTTTGTTGCTTGCGCTACTCCCTGCAGCCACTGCCGAATGTGCACTCAGCGCAGCTGCAACCATCAGAATCCATTTAAACTTCATATTACTCTCTTTGTATAAGAACCGCGGTAATCCAACCGAAAAACTGTTAAAGCTTTGATTACCATGGGCCGATAACCAATTATACCTACAGCAACAGTCAACTTTCTGCCAATGTCGATTTGGACGGATAAGGATACTTCGCTGTAGAAATAGATCAAATTTAAATTTACGATTGCTTACTGATAAAACAACTCGAGGAGCGGGGTTTGCAACAATGGATCCAGTGAACGGTACAATTCCCTCTTCAAGGCCGGGTCCTTCGCCTCAAACAAACACATCTATCCCGCTGTTACCGGTAACCACTATGGAGGTTAGCAGCGAGATCAGGTTGCAAATTCAAAATGCACAATATCAACTGCAGTTTGTTGAGCAAGAAAGCACCGCTCAAGCCAAGGCCCTTCTTTATCAAGCCAATACTACCCTACTGGAGCTGACTCGCCCCTTACCGGAAATCATCCAAGGTAAAAACACTCAACTGCTTTTGTTGGCAAACGAAGTACAGATAAAACTGCCGGACGCTTTGATGCAGTTAGCGGCAAAGAATGGCATCAGTCAAACAACATTGCAGCAATTGGCAACCAGACCGCAAGGCTACCCTTTGCCCATGGTGACCGTCTCGCAAGGCGAAATGCGCTTTGCCAATGGTACCAGCATCGCCTTCCCACCACAGTTACAACTCCCCGCCGGAGAATACGTAGCCAAGGTTGTCGGCAACAATCAGGAACTGCTGCTGCAATTAACGCCCATCAATGCCAGGCTGGAGGTAAGGCTGACCCCCTTATCAAACCCGCCAACAATTGACTCAGGTAAAACAAATGAGCAGTTGATAACCAAACCAGAAGTTGCCCAAACCTACGCCAGGTTAATCAAGTTGCTGGAGCAGCAACCTCAATCCCAGGTGCAACAACTCCAGAATAAAGGGGAGCAAGCATCACTGAAAGAGTCTACCTTAGCCGCCAAATCTGGTTTGCCTCAGGCCACTGACAGTAAAGTGGCCGCGTCTGTATTACCGCAGTCAAAAAATACTCTTATGCCGGGAACAGATAAAGCCAGTGTTCCCCCGCCCCAATCCGTCTCTCCCCCCCTTACTGGTAAACCAACTGACGTAAGCACAGCTAATAAAGTTGCCGGCGAAACCAGCAAAATACCAGAGCTGAACTTCCTTCAGCGTGCCTTTAATAAGGCCGGCGCGATGCCAAGAGCCGAGGCCATGGCCCTTGAAGTCAAACACAACCTGGCCACTGAACTGCTCAAGCAATTGCCCTCGTTATCCCCGGTGCCTCTGAGTGAATTGACAGAGCCATCACAGCTTAGAGGTGAACTGCTAGGACTCTCTGGGCTACAGCTGACCAGTCAACAAACACAGTCACAGGCCCCAACTCAAGCAAGTGCGATTACTACTTTATTTCAGTTGCTACTTGGTGTCAGGGCGAGCAACCAGAACCTCAGCGTCCCTCAGCGTTTGAGGCAATACCTGGAGGGGCTGCAAAACCAGTCAGGCCTGCAAAATCACCAGTTAGCTTCACTGGAAAAAAACGGCACTTTAGACGCACTGCAACAGATGTCCCAGGCAGTCGCGCTTTATCAACAAGCCAATATTGATAATAACGGCCAATGCTGGTACTTCATGTTGCCTTACTATCTCAACCAGAGAAACGAGCAATTGGAGGGCAAATTTGAGCACAATGACCAGGATAAGGACGCTGACAAAGACAGAGCCTGGCAACTGCAACTCAAATTTAATCTGGGGATGGGGTCTTTGCTGATCAAGGCGAAGGTTAAAGATGATAAGGTCGATCTGCAATTTATTGGTAGCACCCAGGCGTTGATAAGCCGGGTCAGTAATTTCTTACCCCCCCTGTCGCAAAAACTGCTTCAGTTAGGACTCACTCCCAACGAACTGAAGGCACACGTTGCCCCTGTGCCTGCGACCCTATTGCCCGGCGATCACTATCTGGTGCAACTGAAAGCCTGAGGAAAAACTATGTCCATGGATTCAAACGACAAGCAAGCCAAACCTCGTCAGGCCGTGGCCCTGAGTTATGATGGCAAAACGGCGCCCAAGATAACAGCCAAGGGCCAAGATCTGTTGGCGGAAGAGATCATTGCGTTAGCGCAAGAGGCCGGGATCCATATTCATCAAGACCCTTACCTGAGTGACTTTCTGCAAATGTTGGAACTGGGAGAAGAGATCCCCAAGGAACTCTACCAGCTGATCGCCGAACTGATCGCCTTTGTCTATATGTTGGATGGCAAATTCCCAGAGCAATGGAATAACCTACATCAAAGGATTGTCGATAAGGCTTAATCCAAAAGCGGATAATGTTGGCAAACGGCTAAGCTAGACGCCAAAAACGCTTTCAGACTGATTACATGGCAGAAATAGAAAGAGCGCATCTTAGCGCTCTTTAGGAACTACGGCAAAAGTTCAGGCTCTGGCTGTCTTGCCGTGTAAACGGATAAGGAGTTCAGCTTCGGCCTTGGGCAATTCACACTCGCGAATAAGTTCTTCAACCCCTGCTCCCAGTTGTACCATTTTCATGGCCCGACTATAGAGCTTGGCTTGCGGATCCTGCTGCATCGACTCATCCAAGCGGGCATTTTGCTCAACCAGGAGTTTCTCCAGCTCCAACACCCGACGCCCGACCCCTATGGTTCCACTGCGGAGCTCCTGCAGTTCCCGCTTTAACGCTTCCCTTTGCTTGTCGCTTTCCTTGACCAAAACGGTTAAGGCTTCAACCTTGCTTCTGAGCTTATTGTTTTGTTTTTGCAGGTACAGTACCAGCCCAAGACAGGCAACAACGTATACCAGCGCAGCGATCAAAAAGCCATCGCCCATCATGGGTTAAAACTCCTTTTCCCTGCAAACTTCAATCAGATTTGCGCCAACTCGGCCCATTCATCATCAGAAAGCAACTTATCCAAATCCACCAGGATCAACAGCTCGTCTCCACGGTTGCTGACACCCTGAATAAACTTGGCGCTTTCTTCGGTACCTACATTAGGCGCATTATCGATTTCAGAGCGACGCAGATAGACCACCTCTGCCACGCTATCGACCAAGATGCCTATTACCTGCTTTTCTGCTTCAATAATCACGATTCGGGTAGAATCGTCCACTTCAGCCGAAGGTAAACCAAATCGTGAACGGGTGTCGATCACTGTCACCACATTGCCGCGCAAGTTTATAATCCCCAGCACGTAGTGAGGGGCTCCGGGTACAGGGGCAATCTCGGTATAACGCAATACTTCCTGAACCTGCATCACATTGATGCCATAGGTTTCGTTATCCAGTCTGAAGGTCACCCATTGGAGAACGGCATCGTCCTTTCCCGCAGATACCGCTGCTACATTTCTTGAATCTGTCATATTTACCTCAGTCTATCGGATCCTGACAACCTAACCCGGCATTGAGCATTTCGATCAATGCCTGTACATGCAAAATGCCACACATTTGTTCTTTCACTACTCCAGCCAACCAGGGACGCTTGCCTTCGCTGCCTCGCCAGTTGACCTGCGACTTGTCAATCTTGACCGCATTGACCAAAGACTCACAAGCCAAACCCCAATTACTGTTCTCTAATACTACAAGATATTGATAATTTACGGATTGCGCCAGTTTATCGTCATATTTTTCCGGCATAACCCAGGCGCAGGTATCAACAATATTCAGTTGCGACTCTCGATACCCCTGCACCCCCATAAACCATCCCGGACGCCCAAATATATGATTGATACGTTCAATTCTGACTATACCGCCCAAGCTGATCAGAGGCACGGCCAGCGTCAGCCCTGCCACCTTAAAGAACAGCACCTGAAACTCATCTTCCAGTTGTTCTTTAAGTGGTTCTATCGGCGAAACCGGCGCGCCGACTTGCGTTTCGAGTTGAACCGTCTCCTGCAATTCTGGTTCGCTCTTTGCGACACCTGTCTCAATCTCAGCCTGCTCTACAACTGCCTCGCTGGATAACTCAAGCTTTGCGGCAGTGGCCAAGACGGTCTCGGTCTGAGTTCCGCTGGTCGGGGTTTCGGTTAGCGGCTCTCTAAACACAGGAGCCAGTAACTGCTCCAGTGCACTACGATCGAGCCTCGGCTTCTCGGGTTCAACCTGATAGCGTTTAGCTGTACTCTGCGGCTGAAAAAGAGGCGCTACCTTAGGTTCAGTATCAAGTACATTATCGACTGGCGCGGCAATGTTATTCTCCAGTAGCGGCTCAGCCTTTTGAACCGGCTCAATACTCACCACCACTTTCGCTTCCGGCTTCAGCCCAGGTTTAGCCTTGGGAGCTGGCTCGGTCAGCAGCAAACTGAAATAATCAAAAACAGTCTCATCAACCGATTTTGACATGGTCAAACTCCCCGGCCAGCAAATAATCGAGCAAACGCTCATAAGCCTTCACCCCCCGAGAATTAGGGGCGTAATGGGATGCCGGCAGATGGGCTAAACTGGCATCGCGAAACTTGGTGTCCACAGGGATAACATCCGGCCATAAGGTATCGCCATATACTTCGCCAAGATGTTGCAAGGCTGCCGGAGAAGCCTTGGTACGCCTATCGTACATTGTAGGCACTATGGAGTAACTGTAACGGGTCTTTTTCGAGCGACCCATTAGCTCCATAGTCTTGATCATTCTATCCAAACCTTTGATCGCCAGAAATTCAGTTTGAACCGGGATCACTATGTGTTGACTGGCAGCCAAGGCGTTGACCATCAACACTCCCAATACAGGGGGACAATCAACCAAGGCGACATCATAGTCCTCCTCGACTGACTTAAGAATATTCCGCAAAACCAAGCCCATTCCCTCTTGGTGACCCAAGGCTCGGTCCAGTGTGGCTAAAGCCATTGTTGCCGCAATAAGATCAACACCTTCTACCGATGTTGGAACAGCATGCTGTTTAACCAAAGTGGGTTCAATGTTGTTGTGAGCCAGGAAAAGATCATACAAGGACCCGGGAACTTCTTCCGAATCGATCCCCAGATAATACCCCAGTGAAGCATGGGGGTCTGTGTCTATCATCAAAACCCGTTGACCGCGTTTGGCCAAAGCGCCCGCCAAACTGGCTACTGTCGTGGTTTTGCCCACCCCGCCTTTTTGGTTTGCAATGGTCCAGACTTTCACTTTCCGCCCCTTATTTTTGCCATATCGGCCAAGCTTATCTAATGAACCACTATTATTATCTTTCTTATGCTGAACGGCTACTCAGAACCCTCTTCTCGAGTCGTGACGCGGATCCCACCGTGAGGTAAACGTATCACTTTGACGCCATTTTCCAGCTCAGTTTCCGGCACCTGCTGTGGTATCTCTGTATCCGCAACATCGCCAGGCTTGATGACCTCACCTGACACCAAAGTCTGGGATGTTTGCGTATGAGGCGAAACCGCTGTCGTCACATCGATACCGGAGGCGACCTTAGGTTTTATCACGTCCAGTAAGGATGCCGTCTGTTGAGGATGACGACTCATCCAATCGGCAATAATCGCCGCTTGTTCATCCGGCACCATTAACAGAACCTGAGACGACTCGAGCTGGGTCACTTGCTCACTCAGCTGGCGGTTCTTCTGCCGTAAGTCCCAGTACAGCGCCGTCACTAGGATCAGAAGAATGAAAAACAAAAACAGCGCCAGCCGGTATCCCAGCAGACGCGTTTCTTTGTCAACCACGAGCAGATTCTCTCAGTATCGCCTCGGCCATATTATCCAATGAGATAGATTGGCTGGAGATACCTGCCGCCGTAACAGCCTGTGGCATACCATAGACCACGCAGGAGGCTTCATCCTGAGCCCAGATGGTGGCACCAACGCCTTTGAGCATACGAGCCCCTTCTCTGCCATCGGCTCCCATTCCCGTCAGGATAACCGCCAACACATCACCACCGAAAGCCTTGGAAGCCGAAGCAAAAGTGATATCGACGCAGGGCTTGTAGTTCATGTCTTCATTGCCGGCGAGGACTTTAATTCGGCCTGTGGCGCCCGAACGCTCGAGCATCATCTGCATGCCACCTGGCGCCAAATAGGCACAACCGGGCCGGAGCATATCACCGTTGGCCGCCTCTTTAACCTCAATCTTACACAAGCCATTAAGCCTACTGGCAAAGGCCGGGGTAAAAGCTGCCGGCATATGTTGTACCAGCAGGATAGGATGCGGATAGTCGGCCGGGAACTGGGTCAAAATCCGTTGCAATGCCACGGGACCACCTGTGGATGTACCTATCAGTAACAACTTGTACTGCTTACCACTGGCTCTGGCTGGCACCGCACCGCTGGCGCGCCTCACCGGCTGGCGATTGGTTGCTGCGCTGTCAGCAGTAACAGTTTGCCGCGGCGAACTGCTTGGCGCAACAGGTCGACTGGGAGCACTTGCCTGAGGTTGCGGCGTACTCGGACGAACTATAGGACGGAATAAACGCCTGCGCCCCAAAGCCTTAACTCTTTGTTGCAGCAGACGAATAGCCTCATCCTTGTTGGTAGCTATATCCTCAAAACGCTTAGGCAGAAAATCCAGAGCCCCGGCATCCAAGGCATCCAAGGTTGCTCTCGCACCATCATGGGTCAAAGAGGAAAACATCAGGATAGGTGTCGGATGAGTGGCCATGATCTGCCGCACAGCCGTTATGCCATCCATGACCGGCATCTCGATATCCATGGTGATAACCTGAGGCTTGAGTTCGGCGGCTAATTTAACGGCTTCGGCACCGTTATTGGCCATCCCTATAACTTCAAGCTCAGGATCCTGATTGACTATCTCGCTGACACGTCGTCGAAAAAAGCTAGAGTCATCGACAACCAAAACTTTAATGGTCATTTAAATCCTTATACGGCACTTCAACGCTTGGACTTGGCGTAGTGCTTCAGCAATCCTGGTACATCGAGGATCAGCGCTATACCGCCGTCTGATGTAATAGTCGCCCCGGCCATTCCCGGAGTACCATGTAACATAGAGCCCAGTGGTTTAATCACCACCTCTTCCTGGCCTATCAGAGCATCCACCACAAAACCTATTTGCATGGTACCAAGCTGGACTATGACAACATGCCCCAGTTTTTTATCCCCATGCTGGAAGCTCATGGCTTTACGGCTGAGCCAACGCTCGAGATAGAATAGCGGTACGGCCTTATCGCGAACGATCACTGTCAATTGTCCATCGACGATATTGGTCTTGGTCAAATCCAGATGGAAAATCTCATTCACGCTGGAGAGCGGTAGTGCAAACACCTGTTTAGCCACTTCCACCATAAGGGTCGGCATAATCGCCAAGGTTAAAGGTACTTTGATCTCCAGGCGGGTGCCTTTACCCTTGACCGAGTCGATATGCACTGAGCCGTTGAGCTGAGTAATACGGGTCTTGACCACATCCATCCCAACACCTCGGCCGGAAATATCGGAAATTTCCACCTTGGTTGAGAACCCTGGGGCAAAGATCAGGTTATAGGCCTCCTGATCGGACATTCGCGCAGCGCTGTCTTCATCCAACACTCCGCGATTGATGGCAATCTCTTTGAGTTTGGCAGCATCCATACCGGCGCCATCATCCTCAATTTTAAGCAGAATATGGTCCCCTTCCTGACTGGCTGCCAAGGTAATCACCCCGGTTCTTGGCTTGCCATTAGCCTCACGCACATCCGGCATTTCAATACCGTGATCCACTGAGTTACGCACCAAGTGCACCAGGGGATCGGCAAGGGCTTCGACCAGGTTCTTATCCAGATCTGTGTCTTCACCTATCATCCGCAGATCTATCTCTTTATTGAGACTGCGGGCCAAGTCGCGAACCACCCGAGGGAAACGACCGAATACTTTCTTAATCGGCTGCATTCGGGTCTTCATCACGGCGCCCTGCAGATCGGAAGTCACCAGATCCAGGTTGGCCAGCGCCTTGGACATCTCTTCATCTTCGCGGGAGATACCGAGGCTGACCAAACGGTTACGCACCAATACCAACTCACCAACCATATTCATGATCTCATCCAGGCGAGCCGTATCTACCCGAACCGTGGTTTCCCCTTGCGGTACACTGGTCGCAGCCTTGGCCGGAGCCGAGTCTTTGGCAACAGCCGGAGCCTTGGCCTGAGGTTTGGCAGTCGCTTTAGGTGCCTCAACTTTGGCCACTGAGGGAGCCGTCTTTGCTGCAGGCGCTTTAGGTGCGGCTACTTGAGATGCAGAGGGTTGAGATACAGCAGGCGCTTTGGCACTGGCGTTACTCGCTGCAGGCTCTGAACCACTGGTGTTAGCACCTGGACCGGCACCTTTGCCATGCAATTCATCGAGCAGCTTTTCAAACTCATCATCGGAAATTTCATCGGCATCGACGCTGGCTGATGGAGCTTGCTCAACCACCGCAGAGTTTTCCGCAGGTGCAGCAGCAAATTGCCCCTTGCCGTGTAACTCATCGAGTAGCTTTTCAAATTCATCATCAGTGATATCGTCCGAAGCAGAACTTGCAGATACACTGTCGCTGGTTGAAGGCGCACCAACATTGGCCGCCGAAGAATGACTCGCAGAAGGCCCCTTGCCTGAACCATGTAGCGCATCCAACAAGGCTTCAAACTCAGCCTCATCAATGTCATCTATACTGCCTTCAGTACCTTGGACCAATGCTTTGGACTCATCCTCGGAGATTGTTTCATTTGGCGCGTCAAACAACTCCACCCCGGCACTGTCCAACATACCATCGAACAGTTCATCAACGTTTTCATCGTTGGTTTCATCAACCGCGGGAGTTTCTTCCTGAGCCAGCTCAGACGGCAGAGGCGCCCCAGAGCTAAGCAATTTCAGTTTTTCCAACAACAGTTCATCTGCCGGTTCTTGCTCCTGACCGGACTGAGTTTGGCCGAACATAGTATTTATGCTGTCAAGCGCCTGCAAAATGATGTCCATCAATTCGGAGCTGACACTACGCTTGCCGGTACGCAACAAGTCAAAGGTGTTTTCTGCTTCGTGGCATACATCCACCATGGGAGCCAAGCCCAGGAATCCTGCACCACCCTTGACCGTGTGAAATCCCCTGAAGATGGCGTTGAGCAAATCAGTGTCTTCCGGATTATTCTCCAACGACACCAACTGCTCCTGCAACAGCTCTAGGATCTCGCCTGCTTCAATCAAAAAATCCTGGAGTATCTCTTCATCAACATCAAAGGCCATTAAATTGACTCCTATTAGAAACCCAGACTAGAAAGCAGATCATCTACTTCATCCTGACCGTTCACCACATCTTCGCGTTGCTCGGCGTTCAGTATGGGCCCTTCAGCCTCGATGCTTTTCTCATCAGCGCCGCTCATCTCATCTAGAGGTTGCTCACCAAACACAGTCAGCATAGAGACCAAACTGTTCTCAACTTCCCTTACCAGTTCAATGACCCGACGTATCATCTGTCCGGTCAAATCCTGAAAATCCTGAGCCATCAGTATTTGATTCAGCAAATCACGTAGTCGACAGGCATCGGCTTCACTCTGCTGCATAAAATGTTGTACATCATGACAAAGGCTCTTAAATTCATGCAATGCTAAGTCGCGACGCATCAATTTGTCCCAGGCAGGCTTAACATTTTGCAGATTGGTGCTTAGAGCATCAGACAACGGCAAACACTCTTCCACCGCATCCATGGTCTTGTTAGCAGCTTGCTCAGTCATATCTATGACATAGGTAAGACGTTCTTTGGCATCGGGTATTTCAGTATTGGCTAGCTCGACCAAACGACTGTCGACTTGGAAATCGACCAGTGCGTTATGTAACTGGCGAGTCAACTTACCAACTTCTTCAAACAGTTCCCGTTGCAGGGGGGCTGCCAGCTCCCTCAGCATATCATCAGCTTTATCTTGTTCGCCCTGTGTAAGCAAGTTCACTAACTGCTGAGCTTGCTCAAGCGTAATCAGCCCGGATGTTTCTGCTTTCATCGCATCACCCCGCTCAACCGAGCCGTTCGAAAATCTTATCCAACTTCTCTTTCAGCGTTGCGGCTGTAAAAGGTTTAACGACATAACCGTTCACACCAGCCTGGGCGGCTGCGATAATCTGCTCGCGTTTAGCCTCAGCAGTTACCATCAATACAGGGATATGCTTGAGGTGCTCATCGGCACGTATCGCCTTGAGCAGATCGATCCCTTGCATTCCCGGCATGTTCCAGTCGGTTACAACGAAATCAAAGTCGCCCTTTTGCAGCATAGGCAGGGCTGTTGAACCATCATCTGCTTCCTGGGTGTTGTTAAACCCCAAGTCTCGCAACAAGTTCTTAATGATCCGTCTCATCGTTGAAAAGTCATCAACGATGAGAATCTTCATATTCTTGTCCAAGGTTTCCTCCGGTGAGCTGACATACTTAAAATTGCTCAGTCATTAATTACGCTTGTGTCCAATGCTTGAGTTTGGCTTTTAGCCTCAGCATAGCCTGACTGTGGATCTGGCTTACCCGAGACTCACTTACCTCAAGAATGGCACCAATCTCTTTTAAATTCAGTGCTTCATCATAATATAGCGACAAAACCAAGGCGTCGCGCTCAGGCAAGCGCTTAATCGCATCGGTCAAAGCTGATTGGAACTGACTTTGGGCCAACTCTTCAAAAGAGTCATCCGCCGGCATATCTTCCGACATCAACACATCCGGCGCAACGCCAAGGTCTTCTATACCTATGATTTTGCCTGTAGAAACATCATTGAGAATATGATGATATTCATCTAGTGACATCTCAAGCCGCTCGGCGATTTCGGTATCGCGGGCATCCCGCCCCAGCTCTTGTTCAAGTTCATCCATCACCTGCGCCACACGCCGATTGTTACGATGAACAGAACGTGGCACCCAATCGCCGCGGCGTATTTCATCTATCATGGCACCGCGGATGCGGATCCCGGCAAAGGTTTCAAACTTAGCACCTTTGCTGCCATCGAATTTGGATGAGGCTTCCAGTAAGCCCATCATGCCGGCCTGCAGCAGATCATCGAGTTGAACCGATGCAGGCAGCCGCGCGAGCAGATGATGGGCGATGCGTTTTACCAGCGGTGCATAATGCTCAACGATCTTTGTCTTATCGTTTAGACCTGTGTATGCAGCCGCTTTATTCACTCGCGCTTTCCTCCTGATATTCCGTTCTCTGTACCAAGCGCTCAACAAAGAACTCGAGATGACCGCCCGGTTGTTGAGGAATTGGCCAACTCATAATCTTATTAGCCAGTCCATGATAGGCAATACTGGCCGGTGACTTGGGATAGGCTTCCACTATCAATTTCTGTTTCCGTACCGACTTGCGTAAGTTCTCATCGAACGGAATAGTTGCCACAAGTTCCAGTGCTACATCCAGAAATCTGTCAGTTACTTTACTGAGCTTAGCAAATAACTCCATACCTTCCCGCAAACTACGTACCATATTTGCGACAATTTTGAAGCGGAACACACCATGCTCGCGGCTGAGTATCTTAATCAGCGCATAAGCGTCGGTAATTGAGGTAGGTTCATCACAGACAACCACGAGAACATCCTGTGATGCACGAGAGAAGCTCAGCACCATATCCGAAATCCCGGCGGCCGTATCCACCACCAAGATATCGAACTGAGTTTTCATCTCACTGAAAGCGCGAATAAGTCCAGCATGCTGGGCTGCGGTCAGCTCAACCATGGCTTGAGTACCAGAGGTGGCGGGAATAATGCCAATTCCTTTCGGGCCACGAACGATAATATCATCAAGCTCCGATTCACCAGAAAGTACGTGAGATAGATTGCGTTCTGCACGCAATCCTAACATCACATCCACGTTGGCTAACCCAAGGTCAGCATCCAACACCAGGACGCGTTTGCCTTTTTCCGCCAAAGCGACCGCAGTATTGATGGAGACACTGGTTTTACCCACCCCACCCTTGCCTCCGGTCACGGCAATTACTTTTACTTTTTCGTTATTTGGTTGATTCATCATTCGTAAACCGCTCGCTTGGTCCCGGGTCATAGCTTTACTCAAATGCATAGGTCATCTCTTCCGACCTGGCTTTATTAAAATCGTTTGTTTCTGTTTTGTTTAAAATGGCCAAAGCCTGCTTGGCCAAGGTCAAGGTATCTGCAACCTGCATATCCTCAGGAACCCTTTGACCGTCAGTAATATAACTTAATGATAATCCACTTTGGATCAACACGCTCAGCGCTGCCCCTAAAGAGACAGATTCGTCAAGTTTAGTTAAAACCGCTCCAGAAAGGTCAATTCGCTGGAAATGACTTACCGCCTCTTCAAGCACCCGGCGTTGGCCGGTCGCCGAGAGCACTAGATAGCTACGAATAGGCAAACGAGTATTGGCGGCAAGATTATCCAGCTGTTGGTACAGGCGCATGTCTCTCTGCCCCATACCTGCGGTATCGATTAAAACCAGTTTCCGGTTGCGGAATTGATACAGTATCTGCTCCAATTCATTGAGATCTTGAGCTTGCTTTACCGGGCATCCCATTATTTTGCCATAAGTTGCCAGTTGCTCAAAGGCTCCGATGCGATAATGGTCCATAGTGATCAACAATACCGAGTCTGAACCGTGGTGAGCGATAAAACGGGCTGCAAGTTTAGCCAATGTGGTGGTTTTGCCTACACCGGTAGGACCAACCAGAGCCACTATGCCGCCCTGACGCATTAAATCATCACCTTGGTTGTCCAACAGGTTTGCCAGACTTTGTGGCAAAGCTCGGCCCAACTCCGCGGGTTGGTAATGTTGGCTAAGTGATGCCAATCTCGCCGCAACGGCAGGCGAAAACTCAGCTTCCAGCAGCTTACGCTCCAGCATGGCACCAACAGGATCGGTACGGCTGCGCTGATCCGACATCAGACTGGACAACTGATGAGTCAACAACCCCCGAAGAGATGCCAGCTCTTCGCGCATGGCCTCCATCTCTTGCTGTTGTTTGGCGCTGTTGCCTTTGTTCGCCCGCTCGGGCGTTTTTTCTCGCAGTTGAGGTGCGGGTTTATGTTCTTCGGCAAGCCCCTTTGCCCAAGCAGGCATATCCAGTTCTTTGGCGCTATGCTGCTGCCCCAGTTGTTCATTCAATCGGCTCTGTTGCCTTTCAAGCAAGGCTTGTAACGAGTCGGCCACAGGCTCTGGATTGGGTTTACTGTTACTACGCACATGACCACTGCCGAGAGAAACCTTATCCTCACCTAACTCCATAAACGGAGAAGCCGGTGCGACAACGGGTTTGGGATCATCGTAATCAACGGCCGCCACTATCTCTATGCCGCCGGTAACCTTCTTGTTGGACATGATCACGGCATCTGCACCCAGGGTTTCTTTCACCTGAGCCAAAGCTGTGCGCATATCTTTGGCAAAAAAACGTTTAATCTTCACTTTAGGTTACCCCTGTTGGCCTACGGCTGACACTATACGTATCTGCTTCTCGTCCGGTACCTCCTGATAAGAGATCACCCGCAGATTAGGAATAGTGTGCTTAACAAAACGTGACAGTGTAGAACGCAGCATACCGGATGTCAGCAATATTGCGGGCTGACCGACCATTTCTTGCTTCTGGGCCGCACCGGCCAGTGACTGTTGCATACGTTCCGCCAATCCCGGCTCAATATTGGGTCCCTCACCACCTGTCGCTTGCATAGACTGATGCAACATCTGTTCCAACTCTGGCGCCAAAGTAATGACGGGAATTTCCGGCTCAGGTCCAGCGATCTCTTGCACTATCATGCGCTTGAGGGCAATACGCACCGCGGCAGTCAACACCTCGGTATCATTACTCTTTGGCCCATACTCCAGCAACGTCTGGACTATGGTGCGCAGATCCCGAATCGATACCCCTTCATTGAGTAGGTTCTGCATCACCTTGACCACATTACCCAAGGTCATCACATCGGGAATAAAGCCATCCACCAACTTGGGTGAATGCTTGGCCAACATATCCAGCAGCTGTTGCACCTCTTCATAGCCCAGCAGTTTGGAGGCGTTGTTGGTCAGAAGTTGGCTCAGATGAGTAGCCACAACAGTGGCGGCATCGACAACCGTATACCCCAGCGTCTGGGCGTGTTCTCTGAGCTCTGGTGCAATCCACACCGCATCCAGACCAAAGGCCGGATCTTTGGTTTCGATACCATCCAACTTACCGAACACTTGCCCTGGGTTGATCGCCAGTTCGCAATCATGGCGCACTTCGGCTTCACCACTTGCCACCCCCATCAAGGAGATACGATAGGCATTGGGAGAAAGGTCAAGGTTATCGCGGATATGCACCGCTGGCACCAGGAAACCCAGCTCCTGAGACAGCTTCTTACGCACCCCTTTGATGCGTCCAAGAAGCTCACCGCCCTGACCTTTATCCACCAAAGGAATAAGGCGATAGCCCACTTCCAAGCCGATGGTGTCCACGTGACGAACATCATCCCAACTGAGTTCTTTGGGCTCATTGATACTCTTCTCGGTAGGTCCTTTCTTGGCGAGCTCCAGCGCTTGCTGTTTGTTCTTTTCGTTTCGTTTGTAGATAAAGAAGGCGCCCACAGCAGTCAGCAAGGCGAACGTCAAAAACGCCAGATGTGGCATGCCTGGTACTATACCCATCACAAAGAGTACCGCAGAGGCAATCATCAAGGATTTAGGATTGTCGAACATCTGCTGCACGACTTGTTGTCCCATATCGCCGGATTCATTCTGCCGGGTCACCATCAATGCAGCAGCGATGGACAACAATAGTCCAGGGATCTGCGCCACCAAACCGTCACCTATGGTCAGCAGGGTATAGATCTCTACCGCTTGGGAAAAACTCAACCCGTGCTGGACTATCCCTATGATGAAACCACCGAGAATATTGATCACCAGGATCAAAATACCGGCAATCGCGTCCCCTTTCACAAATTTGGAGGCACCGTCCATAGAGCCGTAGAAGTCGGCCTCGCGAGTAACCTCTTCGCGACGAACCCTGGCCTGCTCCTGATTGAGGATCCCGGCGTTGAGGTCAGCATCAATCGCCATCTGTTTACCCGGCATGGCATCCAAGGTAAAGCGAGCACTGACTTCAGAGATACGCCCGGCACCCTTGGTAACCACGGCGAAGTTGATGATAATCAGAATGAGGAACACCACCAGACCCACGGCATAGTTACCGCCGATCACCACAGAGCCGAAGGCCTCAATCACTTTACCGGCGGCATCACCGCCGTTGTGACCTTCTAACAAAACGACCCGAGTCGAGGCAACGTTAAGCGCCAGTCTAAGCAGGGTGGCAACCAGCAACACTGTTGGGAAAGCAGCAAAATCCAGTGGTCTTTTGGTGTAAACGGCCACCAGTAGCACCACCAACGCCAGGGCAATATTAAAAGAAAACAGGATATCCAACAGAAAGGCCGGCATAGGCAACACTATCATGGCCAGCGTTGCCAGCACCAAAAGCGGCGTACCCACGCCCTTGAAGTTTGCCGGTTTTACTTGCCTCAGTTGCCCGAGCGTTGCTTTAACATCCATTCACTATTAGCCTGAAGTTTGACACTTTGCTCTGATTAAGCAAATATCACGCCAATTTAAACATGATTTAGTAGCGTTTATACTCATCAGGAATGGGTTGATTGAGTGGAATAGGTTTAGGCCGGGTGCCCTTGCCTTTCTGATATTGCCTGAGCTGAAATACATAGGCGAGAACCTGGGCCACTGCGGTAAACAGACCCTCCGGGATCTGCTGATTGAGCTTGGTGGTATGGTAAATCGCCCGAGCCAGAGGTGGAGCCGATACGATTGCCACTTGGTGTTCTCTGGCGATTTCACGAATTTTAAAGGCCACATCATCGACGCCTTTAGCCAGCACGAAAGGCGCCGGTGACTTGTCGACATCGTATTTTATCGCCACTGCAAAGTGTTCTGGGTTAACCACTATCACATCGGCATTGGGCACTTCGCTCATCATTCGCCGCTGAGCCATCTCCCTCTGTAACTGACGAATACGCCCCTTGACCTCGGGCTTACCCTCGGTGTCTTTGTACTCGTCTTTGACTTCCTGTTTGGTCATCCGCAGTTGTTTGGCGTGATTCCAGATCTGGAACGGCACATCGATCACCACTATCACTAAGGTGGAAGCACAGAGCAGAATAAAGATCCACACTAGGAGATCCAAAGCATGACGAATATTGCCCGGCAGGTGATCCTGCGACAACCTTAAGATGTCATCAAAGTAGAAGCTCAGCAGCAGATAGGCTGACAGCGCTACCACGGAAAACTTGGCTATCCCCTTGGCCAACTCCACCAGCGCCTGTACCCCGAACATCCGCTTAAAGCCGGTTAACGGGTTCATTTTACTGCCTTTGGGCATAAATGCCTGGGTCGAAAAACTGATACCGCCAAGAACAATATTACCGACAAAGGCCACGAAACCGAGAAACAGAATAAAACCGGCCATAGGCCAACCCAGCTCGGCGGCAACTATCCCCCAGACATTGAACATGCTGTTGGTATCGAATATCTGATCCCGCTGCATGGAAAAAATGCGGCTCATGACGTTGGCAAGACTGGCGGCCAGACTTGGTCCAAGCATGGCAAAACCCAGGGCTGCGGCCAACAATACCGCCGAAGTGCCCAACTCTTTTGACCTTGCAACCTGCCCCTTCTCTCTGGCCTGTTGCAAGCGCCTGGAGGTCGCCTCCTCGCTTTTTTCCTGCCCGTCTTCGTTCTCTGCCATCAGGGGACTCCATCCAGATTACAGGTCAGTTCCAGCATGTCACACAGCAGCAGCTGCGCCGCATGCCAAACTTCGTCGAAGTGAGCCATCACAGGCCCCAGTGTCAGCCAGAGAATAATCAGGCCACCTATCATGGTGACAGGAAAACCTATGGCAAAAATATTCAGTTGGGGCGCCGCCCGGGTCATCACCCCGAAAGAGAGGTTAACGGTAAGCAGTGCCACAATGGCCGAGATAGACATGGTCAACGCGGCGCCGAACATATAACTGCCCCACTCGGCCAGGGTGCGATAGTTGGCGATTTTGATCCCTTCATTGGATACCGGCAAAGTTTCAAAGCTTGTCACCAGCATGCGTATCATCACCAAGTGACCATCAATCGCCAGAAAGATCATGGTGGTCAGCAGCAAAAAGAAGTTACCTATCACGGGCGTCTGCTGCCCTGAGCTGGGATCCACCATAGAGGCAAAACCCAAGCTGGTCTGCATGCCGATTATTTGCCCGGTCAACACAAAGGTTTGCATGATAAGCAAGGTGACAAATCCCATGGCTGTGCCGATAAGAACTTGTTGAGTCGTAATAAAAACCGCTGCCAGGGAGAATAGCTCCACCTCTGGCATAGGTGGCAAGACAGGCGCTATGGCGACAGTCAAGGCCAGTGCCAGCAGTAAACGCACTCTGGCCGGCGTGGTATTGGCGCCGAAAACCGCCATCACCATTAACATGCTGGCCACTCGAAACAATGGCCAGAGGTAAGCGGCCAGAGTCTGTTGGATGCTGTCGAACAGTATCTCCATGGCTCAGCCCACCACTTGCGGGATCCTGTGAACCATCTCGATAAAGAAATCCATCATGGTGCGCACCAGCCAGTGACCGATAAACATCAGTGCGAACAAGGTCATCAATAGCCGGGGCAAAAAACTCAGAGTCTGTTCGTTAATGGAGGTGGCCGCTTGGAACACAGCCACAATCAAGCCGATGATCAACCCGGGTACCACTATGGCCGAAACCATCATCACGATCACCGCCAAGGCTTCGCGGAAAATGTCGATCAGTGATTCGGGGGTCATCTACACCTCCTATAAACCGAAGCTGCCGGCGAGCGTGCCCATCACCAGGGTCCAGCCATCGACCAGTACAAACAGCATGATCTTAAACGGTAAGGAAACAATCATGGGAGACAACATCATCATACCCATGGCCATCAGAATACTGGCCACCACCAAGTCCAACACCAGAAACGGCACGAACAGCATGAAACCTATCTGAAATGCTGTCTTGAGTTCACTGGTGATAAAGGCCGGGATCACCACTGTCATAGGAGCATCTTCAGGATTGTTGATATTCTGGTAACCGGAGATCTCAATAAAGGAGTTGAGATCCGTGGTGCGGGTTTGTGACAACATAAATTTTTTCAGCGGCGATTGTCCGGCATCGAATGCTTGCTGCAATGTCATGCTGTCATTCATGTACGGCTGCACCGCATCATCATAGATACGGTCAAACACAGGCGCCATGATAAAGAAGGTCATAAACAGGCTCATACCGATAAGAACCTGATTGGAGGGCGTTTGTTGCAGGCCTATAGCCTGCCGCAAGATAGACAAGACCACTATGATACGGGTGAAAGAGGTCAGCATGATCACCATGGCAGGCAAGAAGCTCATGGCGGTCATCAGCAGCAGGATCTGCATGGTCACCGAATACTGGGTCGCGCCATCCGGGCCAGTCGTCACTGTCACTGCCGGAAACAGCGCATCCTGAGCCTGGGCCAAGCCCGGCAGTAACATCAGAGGCAACAGCAGCATTGGCCAATATTTCATGATGGTTTTACCCTGGCCTGCCTGAGCTTGGCGGCAAAGCTCTCGTTGTCTATGGTCACCGGCCGCTCCAACTTATCAACCAGGGAGACTTGCGCCGCGGTAACCCCCAGTAGGTATTGCTGTCCATCCAGCTCCACCAATACCAGCTTCTCTTTCTGCCCCAGCGGAGTAACCGCCAGCGTCTTGATAGCCGATTGGCTGCCGGGAACAAGATTGAGACGTTTCACCAGATAAGCCAGCACAAAAATCAGTGCCAGCACCAGGATAAGTCCGCCCATCATACTGGCCATGGTCGCCAGGCCGTTACCGCCATCGTGAGTCAAGGCGGTTGCCGCCTGGGTCGTTGTTTGTGTCATGGGCACCGGCTTATTTCAGTTTCTTGATACGTTCGGTCTGGCTGATGACATCCGTCAGACGGATACCGAACTTGTCGTTGACCACCACCACTTCACCGTGGGCAATCAAGGTGCCATTGACCATCACATCCAGAGGTTCACCGGCAACCCTATCCAGCTCCACTACCGAGCCCTGGTTGAGCTGCAATAGGTTGCGGATGCTGATAAAACTGCGTCCCACCTCCATAGAGATAGTCACCGGGATATCCAAAATGGTATCCAATTTAGCGGCTTCCTCTTCGGACAAGGGTCTGGCATCGCTTTTCAGCTCATCCAAATCAACCGCCTTGGCCTCTTCTTCTGCCTGTTCGGCCATGGCGGCAGCCCAATCGTCCATCTCTTCAGTACTCATTCTCTATCACCTTATATTTCCGAGATATCCTTGGATTTACCCTTACGGGTTACCAGCTGCAGTTCGGTCTTGACCGTTTCCGGACGCGGAATCTTGTCACAGATCTTCAGCGCCAGATTTTCCCTGACCCGCCCCAGTTTACATCTGTAAGTGGGCAAGTCTTCTATCTTCATAACGATATGCTCTGGCAATTCAACCGGGATCACATCACCGGCCTTGAATTCCATCACGTCTCTCAGTGTTATCTGTTTTTCAACAAGGCGTGCATCGAACCCGACCTCAACGTCCATGATCTCGTCTTTCAGCGCCTGAGACCAACGCATATCGGTATCTTGTTTGTCGCTTTGAACCCCGGCATCCAGCAGTTCACGAATGGGTTCTATCATGGAGTAAGGCATGGTGATGTGGAAATCGCCACCACCGCCATCCACTTCAATATGGAAAGAGTTGACCACCACCACTTCGGTCGGGCTGACAATATTGGCCATCGCCGGGTTAACTTCCGAGTCCAGATAGTCGAACTCAACATCCATCACCGGCGCCCAGGCATCTTTGTAATCTTCAAAGATAATCTTCAACAGCAACTGCACTATGCGCCGCTCTGTCGGAGTAAACTCCCGCCCCTCAATCTTGGCGTGAAAACGGCCATCACCACCAAAGAAATTGTCCACCAGAATAAATACCAATCTGGCTTCCATGGTGATCAGCGCCGTACCCTTGAGCGGACTAAAGCGCACCATATTCAAACTGGTAGGCACAAACAGAGTATGCACATACTCGCCAAACTTGAGCATTTGTACGCCATTAATCGAGACTTCTGCAGCCCGGCGCATCATGTTGAACATGCTGATCCGCAGGTGACGGGCAAAACGTTCGTTGACGATTTCCAGAGTCGGCATTCGACCACGAACGATACGATCCTGAGACGAAAAGTCATAGGATTGAGCCTCAAATGCCGACTCCTCCGTATCCTCTTCTTCGACGTCATCCACACCATGAAGCAGCGCATCAATTTCGTCTTGGCTTAATAAATCACTCACGATATTGCCTTCGCCTCTTAGTCCCTGTTACTGCATCACAAAGCCGGTAAATAACACTTTTTCAACGACTTTACGGCCGGTAACCGGTTGCAGTGTATTTTGTACATTGAGCAGCGCCAACTGCCTGAGTTCATCTTTACCCGCCTGGCTGCTGAGCTTTTCAACATCGGCGCCGCTGAAGGTAGTCAGCAGTGCATCTTCAATCAAGGGAATATGCTTCTTGAGCGTGACGTCATCATCACTCCCTCGCACCATGAGTTGTACCTTGATCTCTACCAGCCTGGAACGGTTGGCTCCCGGCAGATTGAACAGAAATGGTCTTGGCATGGCCACATAAAAAGCTTCTCGACTATTATTGGCCTGCACTTCCTCGGTTTGTGTCTCACTACTCTCTTCCTGAGTAACCGCTTCATCTGAACTGCCCAGAAAAAACCACAGGCCAACACCAACCAACAGCAAGACCGCGAAACCTATGCCACCGAAGATAAAGAGTTTCTTTTTACTTTTGGGCGCCTGCGCCTCTTGCAGTTCAAGCTCTTCTTGTTCTGCCATGTTTTGTCCTATCCCTTAATCTACCGCACTGCCCGCGGAAAAATGCCATCCCTATAGGTTACCTGTTCAGGCGTAATAATCTATACCCGAGCCATAACTTGTTGTGCGATTTGCGCTTTGTGTTGTTTCTTCGGCGGAAATTTCACCTTCTACGCCATCTTGAGCAAAGCCACCGCCATTACCACCTTGCGGCTCACCCTGCTCGCGCCCCCCCTGAGAGATATGGCTATCGGCCAGATTCATTCCTTGTTCCTGCAGCATTTCCCTCAGTCTGGGCATCGCCTGTTCCAACATATCTCGAGTTTGCGCTTGAGTGACGTGGAACTGAACTTGAGTCTGATCACCGTGCACCTGAACCCTAACCATCATGGCTCCAAGTTCCGGAGGGTCGAGACGAATTTCGGCTTGCTGCACCCCATTGCTGACCATGGCAATCAACTGCTGCCGCATCACAGGGGCAAAACGTTGCACCATATCGGCGGTCTGCACTGACTGTTCCATCCCCTGTCTCAAAGACAACTGAAACTGGGCCATCTCGCCACGCTGCGCAGGTTGTAATCCTTGTTGATGCAGCTGTTGTTGGAATGGACTGATATCTGTTTGTGTCGAAGCGGCATCGCCCTTGAGTGCCTGATGTATAGCATCACTGACAGGGCTGCGCACCTCTGTGCCCACCTGAGCACCTTTCATCTCGGTCTTCAACAAACTGGCGAGGACCTCTTTGGTGGCCGTTTTGTCACCCTGGCTATCAGCACTGGCAGTGGTGGCTGCGGCGGCGACCTCCGTCCCCAATTTGCCGGAGGCATCCAGTTTGGCCTTATCAACAACGGCCGAAGGCGCCAAGATATTGTCACTCTTACCACCATCAGTATTGAGATTTCCCTCTCGAGCCAATGCCGCCATACCATCAAGGGGCGCCGCCTTTGTTACAGGCTTGCCGCCATCTGGCCACCCCATCTGTTGTTCAGGGCTTTCCAATGGACCGGCGTTGTTCGTCTTAGCGCTGGCCTTATCGGCAGCAAACAAAGATGGGTTCTGTGTGTCGGCACCTTGACTCGTTTCATCAAGCATCGGCTCAAGCGTATCTGACTCTGCAGCTTCGCTATCTCCCTCTTTATCAAGGGCCCCCTCCAAACCATCACTGGTCGATTCCTGCGCCAATTTCAAGGTCGCTAACAACTCAGCTTGTTCCTCTGGGGATAGGGCGTTGAATTCATCTTCATCAAGCCCCGTCAGGGCAGCAATCTGTTCCTGCAGGCCAGCGGCCTCCGACAAAGAGGCTTCACTGTCTGCGTCTACCGGCAACTTTTTGCCCATGGCAATCTGACCTAAGATCAATGACACATCGACCAGGGCCTCTTCTTCCGCATTATCCGCAGTGAGGCGCGGTTCAGAGAATTCCCGCTTGGGACCTTGAGGCTCGAGCGAAAACTTAGCTTTTGCATGTTGGAACTCGGAAAGAAATGCCTCATTATCAGATGGTTGCAATGCATCTTTGGCAGTAACTTCCTTACTGCTGGCACCACCGATAAAGATATTGGATAACTGCTGCATGCCTTCCTCCAGCATACTGACCCACTCAGGCAAAACCGGGCCAGCTCAGAATAATTGTCTCTACTTAAAATAAAGCAAAATTCACGCCAATTAGAAAGGAACTATTGAATTTAAAGGAAATCGTAGTCAAACACTCAGTGGTTAAGCTTACGCCGATAAAATTGCTGCGAAGCAAACTCATCAATGAGCTTTTGTTCTTGTTTGGCGGCTTTGGCTTCCGCTTGCTGGGCTTTTTTCTCTAGCAACATCTCCACCGCCTTACGCTTTTGTTGCTTTTCCAACCAATGTTGCTGCCGATAGCCACGCTGCTTATCGGCCTCGGCAACCACGGCGAGTTGTTGTCCGATGGCATCATCTACCTGACGCACAAATCGATGAAACTGTTGGTAATAGGAGGCGCCAATACTCTGCCCCTGCTGGGCATCGAGCTGCTTCATATAGTCGAGCCGGTATTCCCGTAATGATTGCAATTGAGACTGACGCCTCTGACACTCCATTTGCGCAGCTTTAAGTTGCAGTGCCGCCTGCTCTTCGGCTTCGACCGCCAGTTTCAACACTGTGTGCAAAGGATCGGATTTAGCCATCTAACGTACTGTTCCTTAAAATTGCTTGCCTTGTGGGTCTTAACTCGGATCTCAATCGAACTCAGGCCCCTATTGTCACTGCATTTTTTTGTCGAGCACCGGCACTCAATGGCGTTACACCTTGCACTGGGCTGCGAGCTGCCCCAACATCTGCTGACAATCGCTGAAACTGATCGCATCGCGCATCCCCTGTCGTAAAAAGGCGTTCATGGCAGGCTGTAAACGAATAGCATTGTCGATACGCGGATCCGAACCTTGGGAATAGGCACCAATGGAGATCAGATCCCGGTTTTGCTGGTAGAGCGAATAAACTTGCTTGACCCGCCGCATCGCTTCCAGGTGCGCCTCGCTTATCACCATAGGTGCCACCCGACTGATGGACGCTTCAATGTCTATCGCCGGATAATGCCCTGAGTCGGCCAAGGCCCGTGACAACACTATGTGACCGTCCAAAATGGCCCGTGAGGCATCGGCAATGGGGTCTTGCTGATCGTCCCCTTCGGTAAGCACTGTATAAAAGGCGGTAATCGAGCCCTGCCCTTCACCGCCATTGCCGGCGCGCTCGACCAAACGGGGTAACTTGGCAAATACTGAAGGCGGATAGCCCTTGGTTGCCGGTGGCTCACCGACCGCCAGGGCAATTTCCCGCTGTGCCTGGGCGTAACGGGTCAGGCTATCCATTAATAACAGGACGTCATAGCCGAGATCACGAAAATACTCGGCTATTCGAGTCGAGGTTTCGCAGGCACGAAGGCGCATCAAGGGGGAGGTATCGGCCGGTGCGGCTATGACCACAGAGCGGACCCGCCCCTCTGCGCCCAAGATCTCTTCGATAAATTCTTTCACCTCCCGGCCCCGTTCCCCCACCAGGCCAACTACGATAATGTCGGCCGTGGTGCCTCGAGTCATCATGCCAAGGAGCACACTCTTACCGACGCCGGAGCCAGCAAAGAGTCCCATACGTTGGCCCTTACCCACGGTAAGCATAGCATTGATGGCTCTGACGCCTACATCGAGCGGTTCGGTAATTGCCCTTCTGGATAGAGGGTTAATGGCGGGGCTGTGGCGCGAGGCTTGTTCATCTGTGTGTAGGGCGCCCATACCATCGAGCGGCTGGCCGTTACCGTCCAGCACCCGGCCAAGGAGACTCAAACCGACGCTGAGCCCAGTTTGTTCACCGAGCGGCATCACCTTGGCGCCGGGAAGCACGCCCCTGAGTTCTTCAACCGGCATCAGATACAATAGCTCATCATCAAAACCTATCACCTCGGCGATAAGCTTTCCCGCCATAGTATCTATGGCGCAGAGACTGCCGACAGGTGCCCGGCAACCACTGGCTTCCAGCGTCAGACCAACCACCCGTACCAGCTGGCCGCTGGCAACCGCTTGAAACGGTGACTGTTTTTCAGCCAAGTGTTTGAGTTCACTCAGCAGTTGGCTTCGGCGCTGCTGTATCATGAGTGTCTCCTTCGCTGGGCTGTTCGCCCTCTTGGCTTGCAATCTCTGCCTTATCGTTTATCGCGGCAGTTTGTTCATCGGCAAGCGATTGCCCCTGTTCGCTGTCTTGCGCTGGGGTCAATCTATCATCTATTACGGCCTGCTGCTGAGCTGCCCTTTTCGCCAACATGGATTGTTCGGCTTCAAGATTGGCAAACACCCCTTCCAGGCGGGTTTCCAGACGCATATCCACTTGCGAGCGTTGGCTATCCACCACACAATCGCCCCGGTTGAGGCCGGGATCGGCTTCCAGTGTCCAGCGGTTACGTGCCAGTTGCTCTTCACCGTAGAGCTCTTTCACCAAAGCCATATCTTCGGGATGCAGGCGCAGATTCACTTTCTGCTCTTTGAGTGGCAGGGCATCTATCCCTTGCCTGAGCGCCGCCAGTATATGTTCCGGATGGGTTTTCAATTCATGGGCTATGAGGTTGCGCGCCAAAGTACCGACCAGCGTCAGCAATGATTCTTCTATCTGGGTATCCAGCAGCGCCAGCGGCGCCTCGAACTGAGCGAGCAAGGCGTCGAAACGCGCCAACATGGTAGCGGCCTGTTGCAATCCTTCTTCCCGCCCTTGCTCTAGGCCCTGGGAAAAACCTTCACTGTGTCCCTGCTCTAAGCCTTGAAGACGTCCCTCCTCCAAGCCTTTGGCTATCCCTTGTTCCTTGCCTTCGGCAAAACCTTCCTGCTCGGCCTGCTCGCGAATTGATTCAATTTCGGCCATCGTTGGCGGCGACACCGGCTCTTCAGCCTCTTTAGCCTCCATCACCCCGGGCTTATGACCAAAGAGGTTACTGGGCTTCAGTGGCAAGGCATCACCCACATCGGGCAGTTGCCAATGGGCAAACTCTCCGGCTTGATCCGGTGGCACTATGTTGTGGGACACCTTTTTGTCACTCATTTAAATTCACCTGTCAGAGGAACTCTTCACTGCCACTTCCCCCCAGCATAATCTCACCGGCATCGGACAAGCGACGGGCAATAGACAATATCTCTTTTTGCGCCACTTCCACTTCGCTGATACGAATTGGCCCCATGGCTTCGAGATCGTCACGCAGCAATTCTGCCGCCCGTTTGGACATATTGCCGAGGATCTTTTCCTTCAGCGGCTCGTCGGCCCCCTTGAGCGCCTTCATCAGCACATCCTGTTGCACTTCCCGCAGCAGCGTCTGGATGCCACGGTCGTCGACATCGATGAGGTTTTCGAACACGAACATCAAGTCCTGGATCTGCTGTGCCATCTCTTCGTCGGACTCGCGCAGGGTTTCCATCAGTTGGCTCTCTACCCCGGTATCCAGGTAGTTCATGATGTTGGCTGCGGCCTTCAAACCACCCATCTTGGCGGCTTGGGCGCCACCCTGACCGGCAAACTGTTTCTCCATAATGTCATTCAGCTCTTGCAGTGCGGCCGGTTGCACCTCTTCGAGGTTGGCGATACGCATCATCAAATCGAGACGAGTGTTTTCCGGGAACTGGGCAAAGATTTCCGCCGCCTGATCCGGTTCAAGATAGGACAGTACAATGGTTTGGATCTGCGGGTGTTCATTCTGGATAATAGTCGCCACCTGTCTGGCATCCATCCATTTGAGCGAGTCGAGGCCTTTGGCGCCACTGCCCATGACAATCTGCTCGATAAGGTTACCGGCCTTGTCTTCACCCAATGCGGTAGTCAGTGCCTTACGCACAAACTCTTCGCTGTTAAAGCCTATGGAGGAGTATTTCTGGATATCATCCAGAAACAGCTTGTGAACCGCAACCACCTTCTCCTGGCCAAACTCCTGCATGGCTGCCATCGCCATCCCCACCTTCTGAACCTGCTTGGGTTCCAGATGTTTGAGGATAGAGGCCGCATCGGCTTCACTGAGACTCAACAACAAAATGGCGGTCTTCTCAATCCCGTTGAGATTCTTGACATCGAAGCCGCGCTCGGCTGGTTTATCCGCTTTTTTTTCAGGCATCTTCTTGCAACCAGTTCTTCACCACTTGGGTGGACAGTTCAGGTTCATTGGCCACCAAAGCACGTATGGCCTTAATCATATCATCATCTTTGTGCAGATCCGGTATCAGAATCGAACCATCATCGGCATAACTGTATTCACTTTCTGGTCGGTTGAGCATGCCCAGAGTGTCGGCAGCATACTGATCTTCTATGTCTGCCAGTTCATGTCCCAGCGCCGGCTCGTCAGGCAGATTTTGGCCATCAGGGTAGATAAGACGCTTAAGCATGGGGCGCACGACAAACAGGATAAGAACCAAAATCACCAAGGCACCGATGGCAAGCTTCATCGCCCGCCAGAACCATGGCTGCTCCCACAGTGGAGGCTCGGGCAGGTCTTCAACCAGCTGATCCATAAAGGGCACTGTCACCACTTCTATCATGTCGCCCCGTTGGCTGTTAAAGCCAACCGCACCTTCCAGTAAGCGGCGGATATTCGCCATCTCTTCACCAGTGCGAGGCACTCTGGCGACCTGACCGTTTTCACCGGCCGCTCCTGTCTTGTAGTCGACCGCCACGGAGACACTGACCCGGCGTACCACGCCTATCTGCTGACGGGTATGACTGATGGTGGTATCCAGCTCGAAGTTGCGAGTCGCCTCTCTATGACTGTTGCCACTGGTAACGCTACTGTCTGTCGCCTCACTGGCTTGTTCAGGAATGTTGGATTCCATCGGCGGCTGGTTGGAAAGTGCGCCAGGAATACCGCCTGTTGTGCCACCGATACTATTGTTTTCTATCGTCATTTCACTGCGAAGTGACGGCAGATCCGGGTTGTAACGCTTGGCTGTTTGCTCGACCGCGGTAAAATCCATGCTGACATCCACCTGAGAGGTGAAGTTTTCCGGACCGAGAATGGGCATCAGAATCGAGTCAATCTTGGTGCGGTATTCGTTTTCCTTTTGTTGCACCAGCTCAAGCTCGCGTCTGGCGCGGGCAGATACCCCATCTTGACTGCCTGAGTTCAGCAAACGGCCGTTGGAGTCAGTTACTGTGACTCGACTGGGTTCCATGCCATGAACCGCCGAGGCAACGATATCCACTATCGAATCGACCTCTTCCTGACCCAGCCCCCCCCTGCGAGTATTGACCACCACTGTGGCGCTGGGCTTGGCACGATTGCGGGCAAACACATTCTCTTTGGGCAATGCCAGGATCACTTTGGCACGAGTAACACTGTTAAGCTCTTCAATCGCCCGAGCCAGATTCATCTCCTGACTCTGCTTCAACCTGGCTTGTTCCATCCGCTGGCTGACACCAAAGCCGGTATCCTGACTCAGGTAATCTTTGGCTTCGGCGCTGGAGTCTATACCGGCACGACTCAACATCATCTTCACGTCCTGATACTTGTCTTCAGGCACAGTGATCACATCGACGTCTATCTTGTAAGGCACCCGGTTCTTATCCAAAACATCGAGCACCTGCACCATCTCTTGGGTTTCCATCTTGCCCAGAGGTCGGTATTCCGGTTCCTGAGCCCAGATCATCACAAATACCGCCAGTGCCAGACAGATAGCCAATGCCAGGATCATGGTGATCTGCCGCAGCATATCAACGCCCCCGAGGGAGCCCAATACACCCGACTTATTTTCCTGTTGGACCCCATCCAGCGTTGTTCCACCGGCGGGAACATTGGATCCTGCTACTAATTCTGTGCTCACGGCGCGTTCCTGTTATCCGGGATCTTTGATGTGAGCAAGCCTTAAACCGGCATGCTCATAATCTCTTTGTAGGCTTCGACCAGCTTGTTACGCACCTGCACTGTGGCCTCGAATGCGACGCTGGCTTTCTCACGGGCAATGACAGTGTCAGATAAGGACACTGTGGTGTCACCCATTTCCAGCCTGGTGGCTAAGTTAGATGATGTGCTTTGCAACTCACTGACATTGCCAACCGCCTGGGCCAACAACTGGCCGAAATCGGCTCCTGTGGTGTTGCCCACCTGACGGACAGGCGAAGACTGAAATCCCGTTGGGGCAATTTCACCTTTCAGTGATTGCATTTCTTGCAATAAAGAATTGGCACCTATTTGCATCTTCTCACTCCTGTCGTCAGTGAATTGACGATAAACCTGCGTTAAACAGGTTTATGCAATTAGTTTGCCAAAAAAAATTGAAGCCCTGAAATAAATATCAGGGTTCTGTGTCATATATCAAGAATAGAATTGTAAAAAGCGGCTGGAACGCCGCTTTAGGAGAGCTTAGGCTGGTACTTCGATACCCATTTCACGCATACGAGCCATCTTGTATCTAAGAGTACGGGCACTAATCCCGAGTTTCTCGGCCACCAGCTTGCGACTGCCCTGACACTGGGCCAGAGTCTCGAGAATAATCACATGTTCCTGGGCCTTAAGTTCATCACCAAGCGCCTCAGGCATTTCCGGGACCGTGGCATCTCCCAGGGTGACATCCTGCAGATCGATAATAATATCGCCCGCTTCTATCTGCCCTTGGCTCAAGATCAATGCACGCTGGATCACGTTATCCAGTTCTCGGACATTCCCCGGCCAACGGTGGGCCAGCAAACGCCGCACCGCAGCATCACTGAGAGTCGGAACTGGGTTAATCGCCGCATTTTCGGCATGGCGAGCCAACAGATGCTTGGCCAACGGGATAATATCCGCCGGTCTTTGATTCAGTGCCGGCCAGGCAAGCGGAAACACATTGATCCTATAATAAAGGTCTTCACGAAACTCGCCCTTGGCCACCATCTGTTTCAAATCCCGGTTCGAAGTTGCCAGTACCCTGACATCGAGCTTAATAGTCTTGCGGCCGCCCAAGCGTTCAACCTCACGCTCCTGCAACACCCGTAGCAGCTTGGCCTGCAATGCCAGCTCCATCTCGGAAATTTCATCGAGTAACAGGGTGCCGCCATGAGCCTGTTCAAACTTACCGGGACACGCCTGATAAGCCCCGGTAAAGGCACCTTTCTCGTAGCCAAACAAGGTGGCTTCCAGCATATTTTCCGGGATGGCGGCGCAGTTAATCGCCACAAAAGGCCCTTCAGGCCGTTGACTATGTTGATGAATGTAACGCGCCAGCACCTCTTTCCCCGAACCACTGGGACCAGTGATCATCACAGAAGCTTCAGAAGCAGCCACCCGCTGCGCCAGTGCCAGTAAGGCCAGACTCTTTTCATCGGCCACCACGGGGCCGCCGTTAACCACCTTGGGGCGTAAGTAACGGCTGACCTGATTGAGTAGTACCTGGGGGGCAAACGGCTTGGCGAGATAATCCACCGCTCCCAATTTGATTGCGCTGACGGCATTGTCGATAGTGGCATAAGCAGTCATCAACAGGATGGGCAACTGCGGATGTTGTTGACGCAGATAATCAAGCAACCCCATACCGCCGATCCCTTCCATCTGCACATCGCTGATCACCATATCAAAACGATTGCCTTTCAAGGCCGTTATCGCTTCTTCGGCACTGGCGACATCGACACACTCATAGCTGGCCAGCAACAAGGTATCGAGCAGCGCCTCCCGAAGCGCGGCATCGTCTTCCACCAACAAAATTTTTGCTTCGCTCATGCCACGCCTCCTTGAGAGTCTGTCGTCAGCGGGAATGTCAGCGTGACGGTACAACCTGCGCCCAACTTACAGCTGAGGTCCAATTTACCGCCGTGGCTGCGCACCACTGACTGCACCACAGCCAACCCAAGGCCGGTGCCTTGACGCTTGGTGGTGAAGAAAGGCTCCAACACCTGCTTTTGCATCTTGCTATCTAGCCCCTTGCCGTTATCTATCACATCGAGGCGCAGTGCCTGTTCGCAGCTCAGGCGCAGAATGACTCTGGTGGCACCGGCTTCCAGGCTATTGATCACCAGATTATTGATCGCGGAACTCAGACCGTGCAGATTGACCAGCATTTCGCTATCGCCTTCGAGTTGCAGACTCAACTCGACATTTTGCCTAGCGGCGATGGGCTCACAGTTGGCCATCACTTTTTCCAACACTGCCGAAAAAGGCACTCTGTCGCAGGCTTCTTCTTGCTTGCCTTTAGCGATCAGCAACATGTCATTGACCTGCTGCTCCAGCTCGGAAAGCCTGTCGAGCAATTTGCCCTGAAAACGCTCTCTGGAGCCGGCATCTAGCCTCGGGCTGCCCAAATTGGCGGCATAGAGTAAAGCGGCAGAAAGAGGAGTACGTATTTGATGCGCCAGAGTGGCAACCATTTTCCCCAATGCAGACAAACGTTCGAGGTGGGAAAGGTTTTGCTGCAATAGCCGGGTTTCGGTGAGATCGGTCAGCATAATCAGCTGGCCCTGCTCCGGCGTCAGAGGTGTAATCGCCAGCTTCACTCGGCGACCATTGCGCAAGGAAACTTCATGACCATCGTCTTTTTGCGGCGCGAAGGCACGATTAATGATAGTCAGCCAGCGCTGGCCGACCAGGGGCAAGCCCAACAGGGATTCAGCAACCGGGTTGGCCTCACTGACCAAGCCGTCACCATTGAGAATAACAACGCCCGAAGGCATGGCCTGCAGAATATGTTCCATACGATTGGACATATTGGCGGCTTCCCTTACCGGGATCCATTCGCGGCCATGATGAGAAATGGTTTCGAGCTGAGCCAATGGGCTTGCAGACATATTAACCCCGTCAAAAATACGATGCTGACAGGGTTAATGCAGACTTTATGCCAACTTAAAAATCCAAATTATCAGGACGTTAGTCTTTACTCATGCCGTATTTGCGCATTTTCTCCACCAAGGTGGTGCGGCGAATACCCAACATTTCAGCGGCGCGGGCAACGACATTGTCCTGTTGATCCAGCGCTTGGCGGATCATATCGATTTCCAACTCGGCCAACAGATCCTTGAGATTGACCCCTTCCGGAGGCAGTTCACTGGGAAAACGAGTTTCAGGCAGATCGACCGGCTCTTCGTCATTGAAGATAGATGCCAAGGCATCACGCTCCAGTTGTTCTTCACTGACTTCAACTGAATATTCGGGCACATCGATATGCCGATACTTGACCGGCAGGTCGTTGACATCGACCAGACCACCCGGATAGAGGATAGTCAAACGTTCGACCAGATTGGATAATTCGCGGACGTTGCCGGACCAAGCGTGCTCCTTGAGCGAGTCGATGGCGCGCTGGGTAAAGCGCACTCGCCCCTTGCCTTCGTTGAATACCCTACTGACTAACTCCTGCAGCAGCAGCGGGATATCATCCCGGCGCTCGCACAGAGGAGGCATTTCAATAGGGAATACATTGAGACGATAGTAGAGATCTTCACGGAACTCACCATTTTCAATCATGGTTTCCAGATCTCTGTGAGTCGCGGCCACGACCCTTACATCGGCGCTGGAGGATCCCCTCATAATTCGGGTCTCCCAGAGGTGTTAACCAGTTTAAGAAATTCACCCCAAGCCCAGCGAAA